>JAXMOJ010000004.1:0-321293 GCA_034669935.1 Cephaloticoccus sp. | reverse complement strand
GCTGCAACAAGAGCTCCTGTTGCAATTCATCACAGTCCACTGGAGTTGAGGTAAACGAACGCGCGATCTTCACGACGATCCCTTGATGCTCCTCCAGCCAGGTCTTGAACAAGGATTCGTGATCGGGAGAAAGGCTCATCTACTCCTATTAGTCGCCACCGCACATGATTTCTTACAACCTTTCTTCATTCATCTAATAGCGAAGTCTATCACCAGAATAGTAATTGGCGATGCACGAAAACTGGACACACTGTCAGGCATGTCCCTGATCTCGATTAACCCCGCAACGAGTCAGCGTATCCATATCTACGGCTCGTATACCTCGGTGCATATCGAGGCATCTCTTAAACAGGCTCACGAAGCCTTTTTCGGTTGGCGAGAACTCTCACCGAAACACCGCGCCAAACACATCAAATCTCTTGCCCGCAGTCTGCGGTCCCAACTCGACGATCTGGCGGATCTCATCACGACCGAAGTGGGGAAACCCATCGCCCAATCGCGTGCCGAAATCGAGAAGTGCGCAAAAGTCTGCGACTACTATGCGCGCCATGGAGCCGATTTTCTCGCCAAGGAACATCCCCGCGGTGCGCATGCCCATGCTCGTGCGCTATATGAACCACTCGGCACGATCCTCGCCATCATGCCGTGGAATTTCCCCTTCTGGCAGGTCTTCCGCGCCGCCATCCCCGCGATCATGGCGGGTAATACCGTGGTTCTCAAACACGCTTCCAATGTAAGTGGTTGCGCCCTTGCGATTGAGCAGGTCTTTCACGATGCCGCGGTGCCCGAGGGGCTTTTGCAAACGCTACTTATTCCCGCTAAAAACGTCGAATCGCTCATCAAGGATCCACGTATCAGCGGAGTCACGATGACGGGTAGCACTGAGGCAGGGCGTAAAGTCGCTGAACAGACCGGCGCAGCCTTGAAACCCGGTGTCTTCGAACTCGGTGGTAGCGATCCGTATATTATTTTAGAAGATGCAGATCTCGATCTCGCCGCGAAGGTCTGTGCGGCCTCGCGTCTTACCAATTCGGGACAAAGCTGCGTGAGCGCAAAACGCTTTATCGTTATCAATAAGGTGAAGGCTGCGTTTCAAAAGAAACTCGTCGCCTGCATGGCCGAATATATTGTTGGTGAGCCCTTCGAGCCCAACACCGAGGTGGGCCCCATGGCCCGTCACGATTTACGGGACGAGCTGCACGCTCAAGTGACCAAAAGTGTCAGCAAAGGCGCGAAGGTGTTACTCGGTGGAGAACCCCTTGATCAACCCGGCTGGTATTATCCACCAACAGTCCTCTCGCGCGTCACCAAGGGTATGCCAGCCTATGATGATGAAATGTTTGGTCCAGTCGCAGCCGTGATCGGCGTCAAAAACGAACTCGAAGCCATCAAGGTCGCCAACGATACGCCCTTCGGTTTAGGTGCCGCTATCTTCACCAAGAATAAGCGTCACGCTCGTGACCTCGCACCGGAGCTGGACGTGGGCATGGTTTTCGTGAACGAAGCGGTCAAGTCTGATCCCGCCCTGCCCTTCGGCGGCATCAAACAAAGCGGCTACGGACGCGAGCTGGGGATCGAAGGCATCCGCGCATTCGTAAACATTAAGACACTTTGGGTGGAATAACTCGCGCTTTGCGCCACTTGCCTGGAGGCTGCCCATAGCGGCGATTAAAAAGCCTCACGAAATAGTTCACGTCTTCGTATCCGCAAGCCGTCGCTACTTCGTGAATACGAAGGTAGGGGTTATCCAATAGCCAACACGCGCGTTCCAATCGACTACGCTGCAAATACTGCATGGGGCTGCAACCGCAGTCGGCCGCGAACAGCGCACCCAAGTGGCTCGCGCTTACCCCAGCCTGTCTTGCTATATTCTCCAGCAAAAGCGGTTGGGTTAAATTCTGTTGCAGATGCCTAATCGCGGCCGCGACCGCAGGGTGCTGTTGTGACCTGGTGCCCAATACTGTATCCAATTCGCTGATTCGGCGTAAGATAATTTCCAGCAACCGGATGTTTACATCTTCGCTCATCTTCGGGCGCACTTCCTGCCAATCGCATAACTGTTCGATCCAGTGCAGGATCGGGTCGGATTCAGATAACGGTAAAACCCGCGCGCTTTCATCAAACAAGCCCACCGGCACTTTGATCCCCAGGAAAGTAGTGCCCGTCAGTCCATGTGTCTCTTGGCGCTGCGCGACCCCGGCAGGCAAAACAAACAACGATCCCCTCTCCCCTTCGAGACCGAGCTCACCGACTTCAATTCGACATCGCCCCTTACGCACGGCAACCAATTCCGTTTCCTCGTGCTCGTGCCAGCCCACATTGTTCGACGAGTTGAACCGGCCACCCCAGCAAAAACGCAGTTCTCTTCCGGGCACAGTCTGGGAGCTTTGTTCAGGACGATTCATGGTTTTATGCTACATCTCCCGCAATGTGTCGATTGCATCACACGACATCAATCGGTAATATGTGCTTTTCCTCATTCTCCACAAGTTATGACTACTCCCCAGCATTCACTGACCGATTCTCAAGTTAAAGCGTATCATGACGATGGATTCATCGTGATCGAAAACGTTTTTTCCAGCGACGAAATCGAAACTCTGCGAGAGGCGGAATCTTCTCCTGAGATACAAACGGCGCTGGATGAAAAAGGGATCAAGCATAAGACGGTGCATCTCCTCGAGCTCACCAGACGCCACCCTGCTTTCCTCGCACTCGCCCGTGATCCGCGAATCGTCGGTGCAATCTGTTCCCTCCTTGGACCGGATGTGCAACTGCAGCATTCCAAGCTCGCGACCAAATCTGTCGCCAAGGGCACGGGGGAATTCGGATGGCATCAGGACATCACATTCTACCCGCACAGTAATACCTCGCTACTTTCCGTTTTCGTCTATCTCGACGATGCCACCCCGGAGAATGGTTGCATGTCGATGGTGCGGGGGAGTCAACGACTGGGGCCACTCAACCACCTCGATGCCGAGGGGCATTTCGATGGCAGTTGCCGTGAGCCGGAGCATTGGGAAAACAATCCCGAGAATGTCGTGCCGATCACCCCCAAGGCGGGATCGATCAGTATTCACCATTGCCTCACACTCCATGGATCACCGGCCAATTTATCAGGCCAACCGCGGCGAGGAGTCGTGTTTTCCTTCCGGGCTGATGATGCGGAGCAACTAGCAGATCGAGTATTTCAAGATACGGGACTCGTCATCGCTGGAAGACGCAAAGGAATCGTGCGATGTGAAGCAGTCACCTGGAAACTCCCGCGCCGAACCGGGCATGATTACGGCACAGCCCATTTCCAAGTTGGTGAATGGGCCGAAAACCTTAATGCCGAAGCAGGTGTTTAGAAGTATCTAAAGCGCCTCATTAGCGATTGTTACGATTGGAATACGCATGACATATAGACTGGCGAAGGCGGCGATGCTCGCCTAGGGTGATTGTTACGCCCTATGGCAAAAAGTTCCCGAAAATCCGCTTCGACAAAAACCACCCCCCCAAATCAGGTCGTTCGATCGGCCTATTTTAACCGCGAGTTGTCGTGGCTCGCCTTTAATCGCCGCGTGCTGGAACAGGCGCAGAGTGATCGCCATCCTTTACTGGAGCGCGTGATGTTTCTCTCGATCGTCAGCTCCAATCTCGATGAATTCTTCGAGATCAGAGTCGCCGGTCTCATCCAGGAAGTGGATTCCGGTATCTCGGAAACCAGCATCGATGGGCTCTCCCCCCAAGATCAACTTCGACAGATTCATGATCTCGCTGCTTCGTTGGTCGCCGATCAATGCGAATGCTGGCAGCAGCAAGTCGTGCCTGCACTCGCGAGTGAGAACATTCTCATCCGCTCAGCCATCGATCTCACGCGCTCCGAACTTTCGTGGATTCGCACCTATTTTGAGGAACAGGTCTATCCGGTGCTCACCCCCTTGGCCCTCGACCAATCCCACCCCTTCCCTCAACTCGGCAACAAGACCCTCAACATTGCCGTCTCGCTCGACAACCCCGATGCACCGAAGGATGAGCCGCTTATCGCAATCCTGCCCGTGCCGCGCATTCTGCCCCGACTCGTCGCCCTCGCGCCGGCCAAAAGCGGAGCCCAGCGTTACGTCTTTCTCAGCGACATCATTAAAATATGTGCCGGAGCTCTCTTCCCCGGTTATAAAGTCAACGGCGCCTACGGCTTTAGAATCACCCGAAATAGCGACCTCTACATCGATGAGGAGGAAACCGAAAACCTGCTCAAGAAAATCGAAGAAGAGCTCCTCAATCTTCGCCGCGGGGCTGCGGTGCGGCTCGAAGTCGAGGCCGATGTAAGTGATAACATTTTGGAGAAACTCTGTGAGCAGCTCGAGCTATCACAGGAATACGTCTATCGACTCAACGGCCCCCTCAATCCAATGCGGTTGATGAGCCTCCTCGACATCGATCGGCCCGATTTAAAGTATCCGCCTTTCGTTCCCGTCAATACCTCGGTGCTGCGTGACACTTCCAAGATGTTCAGCACGATTCGTCGTCAGGATGTCATGCTTCACCATCCCTATGACTCGTTCACACCGGTTGTAGATTTCGTCGAACACGCGGCACGCGACCCCAAGGTTTTTGCCATCAAACAAACTCTCTATCGCACGAGTGGCGATTCCCCGATTGTTCGCGCCCTGATCGAGGCTTCCCGTAACGGCAAACAAGTCACTGCGCTGGTCGAATTGAAGGCCCGTTTCGATGAAGCCAACAACATCCAGTGGGCCCGCCAACTGGAGGAAGCCGGAGTGCATGTCGTTTATGGCCTCGTGGGCCATAAGACCCATTGCAAGCTCTGCCTCGTGGTTCGCCGCGAAGGCAAACGCATGAAGCACTACGCCCATATGGGCACGGGAAACTATAATCCTAAAACCGCGAAGCTCTATACCGATCTGAGCTGTTTCACCTCCAAAGCGAAACTCACCAACGAAGTCGCGCATGTCTTCAATACGCTCACCGGATTTGGTCGCTCACCGACCTTCCGCCATCTCCTCGTCGCGCCATTCAACCTCCACCGCCGCATCAATGAATTGATCGCTCGCGAAGCGCGCAATGCCGCCGCTGGTAAACCTGCTCGCATCATCGCCAAGATGAACTCGCTCGTAGACAAAACCACGATCGATAGTCTCTACGCAGCCTCGCAAGCCGGCGTAAAAATCTACCTGATTATTCGCGGCATCTGTTGCTTGGTTCCCGGCGTCAAAGGCCTCAGCGAAAACATTCGCGTGCGCAGTGTCGTCGGTCGCTTCCTCGAACATGCACGCGTCTTTTATTTCCAGAGCAGCACACGCGCCAAGCCCCTGATCTACGCCGGTAGCGCGGATTGGATGACCCGCAACTTCGTCCGTCGAATCGAAGTGCTCTTCCCCGTTGATGATCCCGCCGCCCGTCGCTGGATCATGAAAGAACTCCTCCCGAACGAGCGAAGGGATAACGAGAACTCACGCATGCTCCATGCTAATGGTTCCTACTTACCGCCACCAAAGAGCGAAAGCGAACCAGGTTTCTCGGTTCACGATTACTTCATCGCCAGCGCCCTGAAAAGAGCGGCCGACGTCAAGCAATCCGATGACGCACTGAACCTGCCCGCCGTGAAGCCTTTACCGTAAGAGTTGCGCAGTAGAACGAGAAACTCTCGCCAAGCGAAGGCCTGCCTTTGAGCCTTCGTAGATGAAGATCTCGGATATCCTAACGGCCGACCAAGGTCGCGTGCTTCGCGAAATCAAAGAGCAGGATTACTCAGAGAGACAATCCGGATCGACCGATCCATTGCGGCTCAAGGCTGTCAGCACCCCCGTAGCGGAATTCCTCTTCCAGACGACACTCTCACGCCAAGCCAAGGTCGTGGCCGAATTCGGCACATCCGCGGGCTACTCAACGATCCATCTGGCCGCTGCCGTTGCCCAAAACAAAGGACGCGTTTATACGCTGGATCGTGAAGCACAGAAAACCACGTGGGCTCGAGAGAATCTCATCGCATGCGAGTTGGCATACACTGTTGAGCTCTTCACCGGTGAATGCGCCGACTTCGTGGAAAGCCTACCGGACTCGTTGGACTTTGTGCTATTCGATATCGGGGTGCCCCATTTCGCTCCCTACTGGCCAAAAATTCGCCGTAAAATGGCTCCAGCCTCCATGATCTTCGTCGACGGCTGGGAAAGTCTGGAGCGTTGGGAAACCGAACCGGAATGGAACGCATTCAAAACCACCATGGAAGCCGATCCCGAATTTCTCACCACCATGCTTCCACTGGAAAAAGGTCATCTGGTCGCTACAAGAAGACCAAGAGTTTAGTTACATTCGTGATGTCATCAATCCCTGTAATCACCACTGGCAGTTGGGCGGAGAACATTCGGGACGTCCACGGTGACATCGGGCGGGCTTGGCTGGAGAATCTTCCAGCTACGATCACGATTTGCGCGGAAAAATGGTCGCTGCAGATCCATCCACCGTTCCCTGCATTGAACTACAACTATGTCACACCTGCAGTGACGGAAAACGGAACACCCGTCGTTTTAAAAGCCGGCGTGCCGCATCAGGAATTCACGAGTGAAGTCGAAGCGCTGACCGTCTTTTCCGGCAAAGGCATGACCAAGCTGCTCCAAGCAGATCTCGAAAATGGAGTCATGTTGATTGAGCGCTTACAACCCGGCACATTTCTGTCGGATCTCAGCAACGACGAGGAAATCACTCACCGGGCAATTTCGGTCATGCAAAAGCTGCACATGCCAGCTCCAGCCAAACACACTTTCACTGGAGTCAGTAGTTGGGCCGACCGAGCCTTCTCGAAAACACCAACGACCCGTTTACCTCACCACTTAGTCGATCTCGCCCGAACTTTGTTCAGAGAACTCGCCGCCCCCCAGAATGAATCGACTCTCATTCATGGCGATTTTCATCCGCAAAATATCCTTAGCTCACAGCGAGACGCATGGCTGGCGATTGATCCCAAAGGTATTGTG
This sequence comes from Cephaloticoccus sp., assembly GCA_034669935.1. Taxonomy (GTDB): domain Bacteria; phylum Verrucomicrobiota; class Verrucomicrobiia; order Opitutales; family Opitutaceae; genus Cephaloticoccus. The sequence continues at coordinate 314,319 of JAXMOJ010000004.1, read as the reverse complement.
GGTGATCGGCTCTATGACGCTGCCGTATTCATCTGCCAACCTCCCAGACAACCCACTGATCTCGACCAGAAACATTTTCTCGCACGTCGCATCGATCAAATTGCCGAGCGACTCAGGGTGGACCATTTGTTGATCACAAAATGGTGTTTGGCCCATAGCGGGTTGTCGGGCTGCTGGTCCGCAGAAAGTCATGGCGAAAGGTGGAAGCCAGCGTTGGCCCGCGCTGCGGTATTGGAATCACTCCTCAAGAGATGATGCAGTGGTTGCGTAGATTAACCACTACTACTTATCGCGTAAGTGAACTCGCTGGGCTTGTGTTGTTGACGTCAGGGTGTGTCATTATGACATTTCGTCACGTTCCACAACAACGCACCGCCACAACAACTGTGCTGACTTCGTCGACACAGCATTTCATCTAAGTCTGTTTTCTTATGCGGGATTATTTTATCCGCCGCTTTCTCCTGATTCCTCCCACCCTGCTCGGTATCACGCTGATCGTCTTTCTGATCACCCGCGTCGTCCCCGGAGGTCCCTTGGAACGAGCGATCATGGAATCCCAACAAGCAGAGATGTCCTCAGGACGCGCCCAAGCTGGTGGGCAAAGCATGGCACTCTCCGAAGAGCAGCTCGCGCAGCTCAAAGCCTACTACGGTTTCGATAAACCCGCCATCGTCAGCTACGGACACTGGATCTGGAAAGTCATGCAAGGCGATCTGGGCAGTTCTTACCGCTACAATGAACCGGTGTGGGACATCATCCGCGATCGCTTCCCCGTTTCACTCTATTACGGGTTAATCACACTATTCTTTACTTACGCAATCTCGATTCCGCTGGGTATACTCAAAGCGATCAAACACCGAACGGTCGTGGATAACGTGTCCTCGATTTTCATCTTCATGGGCTACGCCGTGCCGGGTTATGTGCTCGGTGCGCTGCTCCTCCTGTTCTTCGCCGCGCGACTCGAATGGTTCCCGATGGGAGGGTTTACCAGTTACGAATTCGAAGACCTCAGCTTTGGCGGCCAGGCTTTTGACCTGCTCAACCATTCCGTGCTTCCGCTGATCTGCTACCTCGTCGGTAGCTTCGCCGTTACCACCCTACTGATGAAGAATCATCTGATGGACAACCTCGCGGCCGATTACATCCGCACGGCCATTGCCAAAGGCGTGTCCTTCAAGCAAGCCGTGCTACGCCACGCCCTGCGCAACTCTCTCATCCCCATCGCGACGACCTTCGGTCAAAACATCACCCTGCTCGTTTCCGGCTCGTTTCTCATCGAAACGATTTTCGATATCAACGGTTTTGGCCTGCTCGGACTCACCTCCATTTTCGACCGCGATTACCCCGTGGTTATGGGTATCATCTTTCTCGCCAGTCTGCTCTTGCTACTCGGCAACATCATTTCCGATGCACTCGTCGCGATGATCGATCCGCGTATTCGCTTCAAGTAAACCGATGGCTCTCAATCCTCTCACCATTCGCAAACTCAAGCGTTTCCGCTCCATCAAGCGGGGCTACTACTCGTTTGTGCTCTTGATGCTCCTGATCGTGGTTTCTCTGTTCGGCGAGATGTTTGTGAACAATCGCCCTCTCATCGTTAGCTATGAGGGCAAGTGGTATTTTCCCACCTATGGAGCCAACCTGACCGGCGAAACCTTCGATCTCGATTACACCTACGAAGCTGACTACCGCGACTTGCGTGAAAAGTTTCAGACCGAAGATCGCGGTAATTGGATGCTGATGCCACCCGTGCCGTTTGATCCCAATGAGAACAATACCTTCGAAGGAGTTTTCAAACCCGCACCACCATCATGGATGGGCGGTCCTCAGGGGCATTGGCTGGGCACCGATACGACTGGTCGCGATATCTTTGCCCGTCTGTTCTACGGATTCCGGATCGCGATCTTCTTCTCCCTCGCCTTCATGGCCCTTACCTACCTGATCGGCATCGCGGTAGGCTGTCTCATGGGTTATTACGGAGGAATCTTTGATCTGATCGTGCAACGTCTGATCGAAGTGTGGTCCAACATCCCGTTTCTCTACATCGTGATCATCCTGTTCTCGGTAATCCCTTCGACCTTCAGCATCCCCGCACGTATTGGCATGCTGCTCGTGGTGATGGTGCTCTTCTCATGGACTTCGATGACTTACTACATGCGCACCGCTACCTATCGTGAAAAAGCTCGCGATTACACCGCGGCTGCCGTCGTGCTGGGCGCCGGTCCGACCCGGATCATCTTCAATCACATCCTCCCCAACACGATCTCCACGGTGGTCACCTTCATGCCTTTCACCATCGTGTCAGCCATCACCGCAATTACCGCGCTCGATTTTCTCGGATTCGGATTACCACCTCCCACCCCAAGTATGGGTGAGCTGCTCAAACAGGGCACTCAGACCCTCACGACCGCACCCTGGATTGTCAGCAGCGCATTCGCCGCACTCGTTTTCATTTTAATCCTCGTTACCTTCATCGGTGAAGCCGTGCGCGAGGCCTTCGACCCCAAGAAATTCACGACTTACCAATAAAATACATGCAAACACTGAAAAACTTCCGCCCCGCTCTCGGTTTACTCTGCGGCGCTACCCTCATTTTCCTGAGCGGCTGCGGCAAAAAGGAAACTGTCGAGACCACCTCGTCCACCAAAACGGCTGATGAAGCCCAAGCCTTTTACGATGAGCATCCCGAGTTTTTCCACACCAAAACCGTCGCCGATATTCCCACAGATTTAAAATGGGACAACGGTAGTGATTTACCCGATCTCGGTTCACCGGATGCCCAGAAAGGCGGCACCGTGAATTATTGGATTCAAGATTTTCCCCGCACGCTCCGGATCGTGGGCCCCGATTCCAACGGCAGCTTCCGTCCGTGGATTCTTGATGACAATGTCATGACCTATGCCTCCCGGCATCCCAATGTTACCAGCTTAACTGAAGATGGCTTCCAATACTATCCGGGGCTCGCCAAGGAATGGGCTCTCGATCGTGCCAACAAGACGGTTTACATTCGCATCAATCCCGAAGCCCGTTGGTCCGACGGCGAGCCCATCACCACCGAAGATGTGTTCTTCAATTTCTTCTTCTATCGATCCAGCTATATCAAGGCGCCTTGGTATAACAATTTCTACAGCACGAAATATTTGGGCGTAACTCGTTTCGACGACTACACTTTCGCGCTGCACTTCCCGGAGTTACGGCCTGACATCTATTCGCTCTCCCTCGGCACCACTCCCGCCCCGGCCCATTTCTACACCGAGCTGGGTGACGATTTTCCCGAACGCTATCAATGGAAATTCGCTCCCACTACCGGGCCCTACACCGTGAGCGAGAAAGACGTCGATAAAGGTCGCTCGATCACGCTTCGTCGCAATAAAGACTGGTGGGCCAAGGACAACAGATACTACCGCAATCGCTTCAACCCCGATCGCGTGCGACTCGTGGTCATTCGTGACAATGCGAAAGCCTTCGAAGCCTTTCGTAAAGGTGACATCGATTTCTTTAATCTTCGGCTCGCTGAAGATTGGTATGATAAGCTCCCCGACACTGCGGAGGAAGTCGCCAAAGGTTATATCCAAAAAATCAAATTCTATAACGACATCCCTCGCCCCACCTACGGCCTGTGGATGAATGAAAGCCGCCCGTTGGTTGATAATCGCGACATCCGCGCTGGCATCCAATACGCACTCAATTGGGAATTAGTGATTACTAAATTCTCCCGCGGCGACTGGGGTCGTATGCAGACCAGCTCAGATGGGTATGGAGACTTCACTCACCCCACCCTCAAATCCCGCACGTTCTCGATCGATAAAGCACTCGATCGATTCGCTCGCGCCGGATTCACCAAACGCGGTCCCGATGGAATTCTCGTTAACGATCAGGGCGAGCGCCTCTCGGTCCAACTCACCACGGGCTACGAACACTACAAAGACGTGCTCACCATTCTGCAGGAAGAAGCCATCAAGGCCGGTCTCGATATTCGCATCGAAATCCTCGATCGCACCGCCTCGTGGAAAAAGGTGCAGGAGAAAAAACACGACATGGCGTTTGTCGCCTTCAATGTCGGTCCGGAAATGTTTCCGCGCTATTGGGAGACCAATCACTCCGCCAACGCTTACGACCAAGCCTTCCTCGAAGACGGTTCGGTTAACCCCGATCGCAAAGTCAAAGTGCAGACCAACAACCTCCAGATTTTTGCCGATTACGAATTCGATCAAATTATCGATGCCTATGATCGCAGCGATGACCTCGAGGAAATGAAGCAGATGGCCTACCAGATGGAGGAACTGATGTATAAAGACGCCTCCTTCGCTCCCGGCTTCGTGATCCCATTCATGCGCCACGGGGCGTGGAACTGGCTTAAGGTTCCTGATGATGGTAACGTGAAGATTGCTACCGCGTTCGAGGAATATCGCATGTTCTGGGTCGATCAGGATTTAAAGAAAGCCACCAAGGCTGCCCGTAAGAGCGGCGAATCATTCGAGCCGGCGGTCCGGGTCTTCGATCAATACAAACTCGACTAATCGTTCGTGTCCGCCCCTTCCCCAGATTCATTTACCAAGAGCGCTCCGATTTTGGAAGTGCGTGACCTCGTCACCACTTTCGATACGGACAACGGCACCCTGACTGCAGTCGATGGGGTCAGCTTTCAACTGCACAAAGGACGCACGCTCGGCATCGTTGGCGAGTCCGGATGCGGTAAGAGCGTGACTGCTTTTTCGATCATGCGCCTGCTCCCCCAACCGATGGGGCACATCGCCGGTGGAGAAGTGCTGCTTGAAGGCAAGGACCTCACCAAGCTTCCTCCCGAGGAAATGCTCAAGGTGCGCGGTGATCGCATGGGAATGATCTTTCAGGAGCCGATGACCGCACTCAATCCCGTGCACACCATCGGCCGCCAGTTGAGTGAAGTCTTTCTGCTTCATCGCACGAAGGATAAACGCGAGGCGCTCCGCATGTCGGTCGATATTCTCGACAAGGTGGGGATCCCCTCGCCCGAAGTTCGCGTCGGCGAATACCCGCATCAACTTTCCGGTGGCATGCGGCAACGCGTGGTCATCGCAATGGCCCTCGCTTGCAAACCTTCGGTTGTGATCGCCGATGAGCCGACCACCGCTCTCGATGTCACCATTCAGGCCCAGATTCTTGAGCTCATGCAGAGCCTCCAGCAAGAGATGGGGATGGCCATCATGCTCATCACCCACGATCTCGGGGTGATCGCCGAAATGTGCGACGATGTCGTCGTCATGTATGCCGGCCGCGTCGCCGAAGCCGGACCGGTCGAAAAGATATTCGCCTCACCCAGCCATCCTTACACCCAAGGCCTTCTCGCATCGATTCCTCGGCTAGAAGATGAACGTAAAACTCAACTTGATACCATCGAAGGGATGGTGCCGAGTCTGGCCGATATGCCCGCGGGGTGCCGGTTTCAAAACCGCTGTCCGTTTCGCACTGAGGTCTGCGCGAAACATCCGCCTGTTGATCAAGTCGGCCCCGACCACACTGTCGCCTGCCACCGCTGGCGCGAAATACCGAGTTTTGCTGACACAACCGGAAACTCGCCTTCCGAAGCCTCGGCGAAGAAGGGCCATTCACAATCATGAGCACACCTTCCGATCATTCTCCTGCTCCTCTGCTCGAAGTTAAGGATCTGCAGATGCACTTCCCGGTGCGGGAAGGTATTCTGCTCCGCGCGAAGAAAAGCTGCCGGGCCGTTGATGGAGTCAATCTCACCGTCGCGCCCGGAGAAACACTCGGTCTCGTCGGTGAATCCGGCTGTGGTAAATCCACCCTCGGAAAGACCATCGTGCGACTCTATCAGCCCACTGACGGGCAAATCATTTTTCAGGGTGACGATCTCGCCCACGAACACGGCGCGGATCTGAAAGCTCACCGACGCGAGCTCCAGATGATCTTTCAAGATCCCGTCGAATCGCTCAACTCGCGTCACACCGTAGGTGACATCATCGCCGAACCCTTCGTCATCCATAAGATGGGCGACGAAGCTTGGCGGAAAAAGCGCGTGCGTGAGCTCCTCGATAAAGTCGGTCTGCCCGCGAATGCCGCCGAGCGTTTCCCTTTCGAGTTTTCCGGCGGGCAGCGTCAGCGCATTGGGATCGCCCGTGCCATCGCCCTCGAGCCCAAGCTGATTGTCTGTGACGAACCGGTCAGTGCTCTGGATGTTTCGATTCAAAGTCAGGTGCTCAATCTCATGCTCGAATTACAGCGTGAGATGAATCTCAGCTACCTGTTCATCGCTCATAATCTCGCCGTGGTGAAACACGTCTCGGATCGCATCGCTATCATGTATCTCGGACGCCTCGTCGAAACGGCCGATGCCGATACGATTTATCGCGCACCCAAGCATCCTTACACCCGTGCGCTGATTTCCGCGATACCCGAACCCGACCCAACGAAGAAGAAACAACGCATTGTGCTCCAAGGCGATGTGCCTTCGCCCATCAATCCCCCAAGCGGTTGCCCCTTTCACCCCCGATGCCCCCACGCCACGGATCGTTGCAAAGCCGAAGTTCCGCTCCTGCGCGATGTTGGAGAATCCGGTCAACAAATCGCCTGCCACTACGATTTGTAAGTAAGGGCCTCGATCTTATGCACCGTGATGATGTCGGTGGCAGCGCCAAGCCGTCTCGGATTATCCTCCTCCCTGTAATCGACAAACAGGTTGATCTGTCCACCATGACATCACTCGGCTTTTTTCGCCACACTCACTCTTTCAACCCCACCCCATGGATTATAATATCTACTTCGAGAAGAACGACCTCAGCGGCATCCGCCAAGCACTTGACACCTATGGCTACTGCGTCGTGCGCCAATTGATCACCTCGGAGCAGGTGGCACGCCTCAAAGATGAAATTGATCGTTTCGTCGATCCAGAGCGGACCGTTCCTCCCGCCAGTGGCAAATATCACCTCACCTTCGCCGAAGAATCAGAAGTGCTCTGGGAGTTGGTCGACGATCCAGAATACATGAAGCTTCGCACATCCCTCGTTGGCGATGAGAACGTCTGCCTGCATCGTTCCGCAGCGATTCTTCGCACCCCCGGCGATCCGGCCGGAGGATGGCATTCCGACCACTGCGGCCATCGCAAGGGCCCCAAGACCCACGCCAATGATTTCCTTAATCGTTACTCCATGCCCAGTGGTGGTTGGTTCTATCTGAATGGCAGCCACCCTGATCGCAGTGGCATTGCCGTGATCGAATATTCCCACACCGAAGAATGGCAGCCTCCGGCAGGGTTCCACATGGACGATGAACGCCGCTTACTCTACCGCGATGGCGAAGAGACCGCCTATTCAAAACTCGATGCACCGGGTATGGTTCCTGTCATCGCCGATCCTGGAGATTTCATCATTTTCTCAGCCCTCACCCTCCATGTAAATATGGAGACCAAAGAGCGACGCTATTCCTGCGGCATGGCCTTCCGTCCCAAATCCATCGAAGTCGATGTCCCATGGAAACTCACGGCAGCCGCCCAGAAGTTGATCGATCGCCTTCCGGCCCACCTGAAGCCCTACACCGAGGGATACACGGGGATTGATCTGAATTGGAAACTGTGATCCAAAATACGGGTTGAATGTGGAAAGATGGAAGAGGGGAAGAAAGCCCCATCCTTCGCTGCAAACGATTTCGTGCAAATGAGTCCCGCAGATAGTCGCACACGGCCGTGCCATCCGAAGCTCATCGAGCGAAGGATGGCGGAGAGGGTGGGATTCGAACCCACGTTAGCCTTGCGACTAAACCGCATTTCGAGTGCGGCGCGTTCGACCACTCTGCCACCTCTCCGTTTGCGAAGTGCCGAACCTACGAGTGCCTCTCAAAAACGGAAGCAGAAAGTTTCTGATTCACTTGAGTGGTTTAATCCAACACTGGATCAAACCGGCATCTCGAAACCCTGACACCGTGTGCAAATCCGCACTCGCCGCATTGTCCGGCAATGAATCCGAGGCGATCTCACTGCATCCTTTTCCCCGGGCCCAGTCTTCAGCGGCTTCCAGCATCTGTTGGGCAATCCCCTGCCGACGATGAGTCGGCGCGACGTAAATACCTTCGACGTAAGCCGGATTCGCCTCCTCACAACCTTCAGCATAGGCGCGAATCGAAAGTTCAAGCAATCCGACGTATTCCCTCCCCTCACTCCGTGCCAGAAATACGGCCGCCGGTTCTTCAGCCCCGCCTTCAAGAAAAGCTGCAATCTCTGCGAGATGTTTTTCTGCACCGTGATGAGACCATAGCGCGCAGCGCAACCTGTGCCAGTCCTCACTGGTCGCCGCAGATACGGCTTCGATTTCCACGATCATGTGTTCGTGTCTTCGTCGTCTGCGATCTCGCGTTGATTGGACGGCAAGTGCTGCGGTAAAAAGAAGTAGTAGCACATCAACCACCAGCTGCGTGAGGAGCGGTAAAAAAGTGCGGGAAACAAGATCGCCCCTACTCCAGCTAGAATAATGGCCAGTGTCGTGCCGATGACATCGTAATATGCGAGGAGCATCACGGGCGTGAGGTAGCAGACCAACGTAACTCCGTAATTGAGTGACAATGACCCGAGGAAAAAACCTTCGTCACGTTCGATCTTCAGCCCGCACTTCGGGCACTCCTTGTTCAGATCGAAAAGCGTGCCCTCCCGAAAGAGAGTGCGTCCGCCGCAATTGGGACAGCGATTCGCTAGCCCACGGGTGATGGTTTGAATTCGGGTGACTTTCATCAGTTGATTTGGGTTCTCGCTTTGAAATTCCGCAAAGGCTGGCCGCCTCGCTTGCAAGCGCAGTGAGTCATCGAGTCGCGAGCAAGCCTACTGGCCACAGACAGAAAAGTTAACAGGGAAGCTCATAGCACAAAAAACGCCCCACTCAATGAGTGGAGCGTCGGAAAGTTTCGCCACGGTGATTCGGACGTTAAGCGCCGAGTTGGAAGCGCGAGAAACGGCGGATCTGAATGTTCTCACCGATTGAGGTGATCTTCTCGGTGATCATCGCCTGGATCGTTGTATCAGGATTTTTCACGAAAGGCTGATCGAGCAACACTACGGTCGAGTAGTATTTTTCGAGCTTACCGGCGACGATCTTTTGAACCGCAACCGGTGGCTTGCCTTCGCTTTGAGCCGTGGCGATTTCACGCTCCTTGTTGAGATCTTCCTCGGGCACCTCTTCGCGGGTGACGCAAGTTGGGTTGGCCGCGGCGATCTGCAAGCAGAGATCCTTCACGAAGGCCTTGAAGTCATCATTACGAGCGACGAAATCGGTCTCGCAGTTCACTTCGATCAATACGCCGACTTTGCCGCCAACGTGAATATAGCTTTCGATCAGACCTTCCTTGGTATCGCGATCCGCTTTCTTAGCAGCGGAGGCCGCGCCTTTCTTGCGAAGGATCGTGCCGGCGTCTTCGACGTTACCAGCGGATTCCTCAAGGGCTTTTTTGCAGTCAAGCAGACCAGCGCCAGTTGCCTTGCGCAGCTCGTTGACCATTTGGGCAGTAATTTTAGTGCTCATTGATACGTATCTTTAAATGCGTTGAAACTTACTCGGCTTTCACCGGGGCCTTCTTGGCCTTAACGGGCTTGATTGCGACACCGGGCTCATCCGCAGCGGGAGGCTCTTCCGCAGTATCGATTCCAGCAGCTTCAGCTGCAGCGGCGGTAGCAGCCTTTAAGTCAGCAGCCCCCTTGGCCGCGCGACGCGTGTCGCGTTGCCCCAGACCACTTTGAATCGCTTCGACGATCGTCTCGACGATGATGCGGATCGATTTCACCGCGTCATCATTGCCGGGGATCGCATGGGTAAGACCAGCAGGATCGGAATTGGTATCGACCAAACCAATGCTCGGCACCCCGATGCGGGTCGCTTCGGCCACGGCGATCTTCTCGTGATTCACATCCACGATAAACATCGCGGTCGGCATACCTTCCATATCGATAATGCCATTGAAATTGCGTTCCATACGGCCCATCTCGCGACGGATCGCGGATTCTTCCTTACCGGAGAATTTGGACAACTCACCAGCGGTATCCATCTGCTGATATTTCTTATACTTCGCGATGGATTTCTTAACGGTCTCGTAATTGGTCAGCGTGCCACCCAACCAGCGATCCACGCAGAAAGGCATATTCACGGAAGTAGCGGCCTCCCGGATGATTTCCTGAGCCTGCTTCTTGGTGCCGACGAGCAGGATATTGCCGCCATTGGCGACGGTGTCTTCGACAAACTTGTAAGCCTTTTCAAGGGCTTCATGAGTCTTGCCGAGATCGATAATCGAAATCCCCTGGCGGTGATCAAAAACGAATGGCTTGGAACGCGGGTTCCAGCGTTTGGTTTGATGGCCGAAATGCACACCGGCATCGAGGAGGTCTTTAGGTGTAATGTTCATGATGATCTATGTTCTTATCGACTAACACAGGTCGACCAGTGGGCCGCCTTGCGATCAGTTGGATGGATTTAGTTGCTAGTTCTCACTAGTAGAGCGGTCCAAAACAGAGATCCCGTCCTCCTCTGGCAAGCGTGAATTAGGAAAACCACTTAAAATGGCGTTGACAGGCCTATTTTCGCTTAGCACGTTCTCCCTCCCTTGTTGCAGGGTGGAGCAGTCTGGTAGCTCGTCAGGCTCATAACCTGAAGGTCCTTGGTTCAAATCCAAGCCCTGCACCCAATTTATTAAACCGTTAAGTTATTGATACTTAACGGTTTTTTTGGGCCTATAAGCTACCACGTTTTCTCATCCAAAACCCTCAAGACCGTCGCTACATCGGACTATCGGAAGATGCTGATCAACGGATGCACGATCACAACTCGGGCGTCAGCACTTGGACCCGATACCGAGGCCCATGGATACTGCAATTGATCCGTCACCCACATTCGGATTTAGGTTCAGCCCGGAGACTCGAGAACTTGCTTCAAGCGCCAAAAAGACGGAACCGACCTCCAACCGCTGCTAGAGAAGCATGGCGAGTTCATAGGATCAGACTCAGAATCCCACTAAGCGGGATCCTTGGTTCTCTACGAGCAAAGCGAGAGTGGCCTGACAATCCAAGCCCTGCACCCAATGTTTAAAGCCCTCCCGCTCCGCAGGGATATTTTGTGCAAATCGATTGAATACTATCTGTAGTTGATCTGGGAGATGCCCAACGCTTCATGCCCTACTCCCCTTGACCCACATAGCGCTAGATCTTCAGAGTGATCGTGATGGAATCGTATACTAGCAAAGCGTGGCTCTTAGATGGTCCGATCAACAGTCTTCCAGGTTTGCTGAACTTTGATGGGCAGCGATTGCGCTTTCTGGTCATCGATCCGGGCACTTTCAGCCAAAACATGATCGACGAATTGCTGGTCGCTCATGGTATTCAGAGCACAGAACTCCCTCTTGAACTATTTTCGGTCAATCGTGACGAAGTTACCGTCTTTAAGATTCCATGGTATTATTTCAATGGAGGCGCGAAGGTGATAATCAACAATCGTCCTTATCGATTTTCATTCGTGCGTCCGCAAAATACTGTCGAACCCAGCCACTATTCCGAGCACTTGCGGCAATGGGTCGGTGGCGCTGGGCAGGAGGAGGTCGACATACCGGCAGCGCAAGCAGCCGGTAAGAAATGGAAATCCATTCTCGCACGTTAATGAATCAGGCCAACCTCCTCATTTCTCTTCGATCGGCCGGCCTAATCCAATCCAGCAAACCCACTCTGTATCCTCTCACGGGCGGCGTCTCGAGTGAAATCCTCAAAGTCACCGACGGTGATCGCGCCTTCGTCGTGAAACGTGCCCTCGCTAAACTAAAGGTGCGGGATGATTGGTTTGCCGATGTCTCCCGCAATCAGGTCGAGGAAAACTATCTGCGTCGCGCGGAGCAAATGGTTCCGGGCAGCGTCCCTCGCGTGCTGCATTCGCAGGCCGATGAGGGCTGGTTTGCGATGGAGTTCCTCGGCGGAGATTTCGTGAACTGGAAGAGCGAACTATTGGCAAATCGCGTCGACGCAACCCAAGCCAAGCGCGCTGGTGAAATCCTCGGTCAAATCCACGGTGCGACCTGGGGCGATCCGCAAATCGCTGAGGAGTTCGCGACCCTCGATAATTTCCGCCAACTCCGACTCGAACCTTATCTCGAAACCTCCGCCGATCGTTTACCTAAGCTCGCTTCACTGCTCCGTGCGGAAAAAGAACGTCTCGCCCAAACCGCCCTCTGTCTCGTGCACGGCGATTTCAGTCCGAAGAACATCCTTATCTCCCCCGATCGCATGGTCTTGGTCGATGCGGAGGTCGGATGGTTCGGTGATCCCGTATTCGATACAGCGTTTCTGCTCACTCATTTCTACCTCAAGGCTCTCCTCCATCCAGATAATCCCGATGCGATCCTGAATCAGGTTTCCGTTTTTTGGGAAAGCTACACCGTCGCGCTCGGATCGCAGGCAGATGCAGATCTGGAAACACGCACGTCACGTCTGGTTCTCTGTTTGTTACTCGCGCGAGTTTACGGGAAATCGCCCGTGGAATATCTGACCGAATCGAAACTGCGTGATTTCATCACCTCTTTCGGCCATCAACATCTTCCCTTTCCCTCTACTCAACTTTCCTCACTCACCGCGCTTTGGCGCGACGGGTTACAGTCTCTATGAAAATTTCCTCGATCCACGCACTCCAAGTTTTCGACAGTCGCGGCAATCCCACCGTCGAGGCAACGGTCACCCTCGATAATGGTGCCACTGGCACGGGGATCGCGCCTTCGGGCGCTTCCACCGGTAAGCACGAAGCGGTGGAATTGCGCGACCAGGACAGCACTCGTTTTCTCGGGCGTTCCGTTTTCAAGGCAGTCGATAATGTGACCAACGAGATCGCACCCGCACTCATCGGCCAAGACGTATTGGAGCAGGCCAAACTCGATGAAACCATGATCGCGCTCGATGGCACTGCTAACAAATCGCGCCTCGGCGCCAATGCGATTCTCAGCGTTTCCATGGCCATCGCCCAGGCCGCCGCGAGTGCCCATCATCAACCACTGCATGCCTATCTCGGCCACGGCGAAGGGAATCTCCTTCCCCTGCCGGAAATCCAAATTTTTGGTGGTGGCAAACACGCCCATGGTCGCGTGGACATCCAGGATTTCATGATCATGGCGCTGACCGCCCAGACCTACGCCGAAACGCTCGAAGTCACCTTCAACGTCTTTCACGCCGCAGGTCGCGTGATGGGAAAACGCGGACTCCTCGCCGGACTCGCCGATGAAGGTGGCTACTGGCCGATGTTCGATCACAACGATCAAGCACTCGACATACTGCTCGAATCGATCACCGAGGCCGGATACACGCCCGGCAAGGAAGTCGGCATCTCCCTCGATATCGCTGCCACTGATCTTTACCGCGACGGCCATTATCAATTCGGACTCGAAGGACGCCAATTCACCTCCGACGAATTCGCCGCTCTCATGATTTCGTGGCTCGACCGCTATCCGATTGTGTCGATCGAAGATCCGCTCGCCGAGGATGATTGGGAGGGCTGGACCAAACTACGCCAAACCATCGGCCATCGCTGCCAGCTGATCGGTGACGATCTTTACACGACCAACCTCGAACGGATCCAACGCGGCATCGACACGAACGCTGCCAATTCCGTCCTGATCAAACTTAATCAAATCGGCTCCGTCACCGAAACCCTCCGGGCGATCCAACTCACGCAGGACGCGGGCTGGTTACCCGTCGTTTCCGCCCGCTCCGGTGAAACCGAAGACACCTTTATCGCTCACCTCGCCGTCGCGACCAACGCCGGGCAACTCAAGGTGGGCTCCTTCAGCCGCAGCGAGCGCATGGCCAAGTGGAACGAAGTCCTGCGCATCCAAAATCAACTCGGCAACCAAGCCCGATTCGAAGGCGGCGCTATCTTCGCTAGGCACGGGATCAATTTCTAATGGCCGCAATTATCCAGTTCCCCTGAAAAACTATGATGACCTTCCTCCCCTCCCCGTTCAAATTTCTCACGTTCATTACTCTAGCTTGGCTCGGCTTCACGATTGCCTCCCTCGCGGCAGAGTCCGAAACAGACACCACCTCAGATCGCCTCATCACTGAACAGAGTATCAGTGAAGAAACCGCCAAAATCGTAGCCGCTTATGCGGATATGGGTTGGTTCAGTGGAACGGTTATTCTCCGATATCAGGGTCGCCCCATCTATCAGCAAGCCGTCGGGTTGGCCGATCGTGGACAGAGCACGCCGAACCGCCTCAACACGAAATTCAATCTCGGTTCCATCGCGAAAAACTTCACCGCCGTGCTCGCGTTACAAATGATTGAACAGGGCAAGCTGAACTTAAACGACACTCTCAACCAGTTTCATTTAGGATTCTCTCCAGACATCGCCGACAAGATTACGGTCGAGCATCTGCTAACTCATACCTCAGGTTTTGGCGACATCTTCACTGCGGAATATCAGAGCAATCGTCTCAGTTATGATAGCTTGGCGAAGAAACTGACGTTACTGTTGGACGAACCTCTGCGGTTTGAACCCGGCAGCAAAAGCCGCTACTCAAACTATGGTTACATTGTCTTGGGTATCATTCTTGAACAGGTCTCCGGAAAGTCATTTGGCGAACTACTTAAGCAAAATATTATTGCGCCACTCGACTTGAAGCACACCCGTTTCCGCCCTCAGCCTGCTGATGATGAACAATCTCTGCGGTATACGTTGAAGTATGACGGCACCCTTGAATTCGTCGGTATCACTGAGCATCCCGGACCAGATGGTGGCATCGAGGCCAGCGCGGGGGATTTGGCTCAATTTTACGACCGCTTGTTCTACTCCACTCAGTTGCTGAGCGAAAAAGGGCGAGCTACATTCAAACGCCTCGGTAAAAAGACCGACTATTGGCGCGCGTTTGGCGGCGGACTGGGCATCAGCTCGGCGTATGAAGTCGATCTTGCCACAGGCTACAGCGTCACGGTGCTGGCCAATACGGACAAACTTGTCGCCGAGATTATCTCCGGGCGAATCATGGCCTTCATTCAGACCGGGCGCTATGCTCGAATCAAACAACAGGTTAATGTCTTTGCCTACCAACTATATCAACGCTTGGGGCCAATCCCGTTCCGGGAGCAATTTGCCGCCTCTTACACGGCCGCAGGCTACGATGGATTCAATGGTAGAGTGATCAATGAAGTCGGCATGCAATTGGTCGCAGAGGCCCAATACGATCAAGCCAATAATTTCTTCCTGACGTTGGTGCACCTCTACCCGCAAGCACCTCAAGCATACGACAGTCTGGCCTGGGGTTACGCTCAAGAAGGCAAAAATGAGTTGGCGTGGTCGACCTTTGCCCAGGCTTTAAACCTCAAGCCCGACTTTCAAAGCGATTACAGTATCGACAACTATGAATCACTGAGGGCTCTGAACTCGACGAATGTGCAATAATGAATTGAGAACCCCCTGCGTTCTGGGATAGGGAATCCAATTTTGTAAGGCAGGATTTAGCCTCAGAACCGATAAGCGAGCTTCACGCGCCAGTGACGCGGCAACTCCCGCAAAACGAGATCACCTCCCGCGAAAGGACTCTCCGTTGTGCGCCAGTTAAATTCGTCGGTTGCGTTCAAACAATCCGCGCTGATCGCCCAGCGGGCCCGTTGATAGCTCACCCCGAGATTCAGCGTAAATTGGCTGGGAATCACCACATGCCCGAATAAATCGACGTTCTTGTCGCCCTGCACACCTCCCCAAGAACGAAAGCTCAGACCGGAAGGGAGCGTCGCGACCGCATGAAGATTCCCCTGCCAACGAGGCAGACCAGGCACTCGATAATCTCCCTGCGGATAAGATCCGAAAGTATCACTTGGCACCGACGGATCGTAAGCATGCGCCGTGGCAATGCTGAAGGGCAATGGTCCATCGATATAGTTGGCCGCCATGTAAAAAAAGTTTCCGCTCAGGCTGAGCCAGCTGGAGGGACGATAACCACCCGCCAACTCCACTCCTCGCACAAAAATCTCATCCGGAATCGCAAAGCGCGGATTCGTGCGCACGCGGTGCTGACGATAATAGGCCGCGCTTCCCTCCAAGCTGCCGTCTTCATTCGTAAACTTCGCGCCGACCTCCAACAGATCACTGCGATTCTCAAAAATCTCTTCGGCGAGTTCATTGCTGGAAAGTCCGAATCCACCCGAAGAGGAGGAACCATCCACCGCGGCCGCCCGATTCAAGGTCAGGTAAGTCGCCAACCCCGAATTAACATTCCAGCGCAAACTCGCCGTGAGCGATGCCGGTAAGGCCTTGGTAATTTCGTCGCCAATCGGATCAAACCCCGCTCGGGGCAATGGATCTTCGCTCTCTACTTTGACGACATCCCAACGCGCCGCCAGCAGTAGCGAAACGTTTTCGCTCCACGAAATTCGATCCTGAAGAAACAAGGCCCCATTGAGCAGTTTTGAGTGAAGCGTTTGGCTTATCCCCGTCGTCGTGCCACCTCCTGGCCGTGGATAACGCGCTCCGGGAATTGCAAAATAGTCCGGCCGTCCCGGCACTGGCACGACCGCAAAAAATTGATCCGCGGGTAGTTTAAAGGTAGCCGGATCCAGAGTCAGATCGAAAGCGTTGAGCGCTTCGTTGAAGAAATCGACATAGCTCAGACGCTCTTCGCCTCGCACAGAAAATCCTCCCAACACATCGTGACGCACCGAGCCAATTTCCCAATCACGGCTGATCTCCAAACGCTGTTCCAGAGTGCGAGTGCGTGGCACCCCACTGTAAAACGCATACGAAGAATGTTTCTCTGCTCGCCCGTTTTCCAGATAGGTGCGACTCACGATCCGGGTGCCTCCAGCCGTTTCATGACTCCCGATCAACTGAGCTGTGTATACGCGGGCCGTGGCTTCATCCTCAGGCGAGACCAGAACTTGGGAGCCATCAATCGTCAGCGTGCCCGTCGGCGTGAAGGTGTTACCGAAATAACTTCCGCCCACTCCTCCCTGAGCCCCCACCGAGGTGCCGGTGATATATTCGCCGTGATCGATCAGCGCCTGGGTCGGACGATTAGTGCCGGGGTTTTCATTGAAAAGCGCATCGTAAACTTCCGCCGTAAAATCCCAGCGTCCGCCTCCTCCCGGTTTCCATGCCAGCGCCACAAACGCATCCCAGGTGGTCGACTTTACTCCGCGATAAAAGCTGTCCGCTTCTACCCCTTCGAGGCTCACGCGACCGGCAAACTTCTCCCCCAGTGGGGTCGTTGTATCCACCTGCCAACGCCACTCGTTCCACGAACCGTAAGTCAGTTCGAGCGTCGTTTCAGCGTGATCGAAGTTCGGCTGCTTGGTCGTAAAGTTAACCAGGCCACCCGTGCCCGTCGCATAACCATATCCCGCCGGAGGAGCACCTGTAATCGCTTCAACCGCCTCCACGTGATTGAATGATGGCGGATACATATTGCGGTTAAATCCGCGCCGCTGACCGTTTTGAAACACATCCCCGAGATCCCCTCGCAAAATCGGCACGCCCACGATTCCAAACACCGACGAATGCGTCGCGCCGGGGACAAACCACGTCATGTCTTCAATACTATCGATCGAAAAGGCCTTGAGCGTTTCTTCGTTCAATCGCGTCCAAGTGCGCGCATCCATCGCCGGACCAGCCAGAGCCAGTTCGCTATCCACCTGCAGCCAAGTCTCATCCGTAATGAGTGGATCCATCTGCACGACATCATCCGCCAAGGCGGCATGAGCGACCGACAATGAGGCCAATAGAGCTAAGGTTATGGAAATGAGTCGGATAAACATGGGACGTTGTTTCATTGCGAAGCAGGAATCGATCCACGCTTAACAAAGGGCGTCGTGAATAGAGGGAGACGAGGCTCTATGGCAAAGGAAAGCGACGCCGATGACGCAAATAGGAAGAACACGAGGTGGGCCGTGCGCTCCTCAGCGACCTTCGCGGTGAAGCAAAAGCCAGCCCCTTCTGATTCTTCGTGCTCTTCGCAGTGAAATCGAGCGTCCCTACATCCCCAAGCTCGCCGCGACCCGTGTCGAGCAGGCTTCGCGCGCTTCGGCTGCGCTCCAACCGAGGAACTGGCAAATGTTCTCAATACCCTTGTCCATCGTGAGAGACGAACCCGCGAAATTGGGTTTACCCGGTTCACGCACCACGCCGTCTGCCCCGACATCGACATCGAATCGACCGATCCGGAATCGGCCCTGCCCCGCGCCGGCCGCCGACATACAATCGGTCGTGAAGATCACCTTATCACGCGGCTTGGCTCTCACCATACTATTCAGCACCGGACCGGGAATGTGAATCCCATCGGGGATAAACGAGCCGATCAATTCATCACGCGCGAGCTGACGTTGCATCGCATTGTCGTGCCGGGGCATGTTCACCGGAATCCCATTTCCCAAGTGTGTGCTCATCGTCATGCCGGCTTTGATCGCTTCATCGATTTGCGTCTCGCTGGCATCGGAATGCCCGATCGCTGCCACGACTTTGTTCGATGTGATATGGCTAATAAATTCGCTGGAATTGGGATGTTCGGGCGCAAGCGTGATCAAGCGAATCTTCCCGTTGGCTGCTTCTTGAAGCAGTTGAAACTCTCCAATATCCGGATCTTTCATCAGCTCGGGATCATGCGCGCCATGGAATCCCGGCAAGGGGCTCATATACGGACCTTCGATATGGTAACCCACGATCATCCGCGCGAGCTTCGGATCGGTGGCACAGAGCTTTTCGATGTTGGCGAGCTTCGCACAGAGCGAATCGATCCGGTCCGTAATCAAAGTGAACAAGATGCGGTCGGTATCATGCGCGAGCAGACCATCGACGGCTTTAGTTAAAGCCGCGTGATCAATATCCGGCTGTTGAAAATCGACGCCATTGAAGCCGTTGACCTGCAGATCGAAGAGGCCCGTATAAGGCGCGTTGGTTTGATCGGAAGTTTCCATAATTCAAAATCCCATGCTCGCGCCGCCATCGACAGGAATCACGGTGCCGGTGACAAACTTGGCCGCAGGAGAACAGAGGTAAGCGACCGACCAGCCGACATCCTCGGTGTCACCCAAACAGCCGAGAGCCGTGCGGGTCAGAATCTTTTCTTTGCGCGCCGGATCGCCTTCAAACGCGCGACGCGACATCGCTGTATCGATCCACCCCGGCGCGACCGCATTCACGCGGATCCCGTCAGTGCCCCACTCGACCGCAATCGCTCGCACCGCACCTGTCATGGCTGATTTCGCGACCGAATAAGCTGCCACCAATGGAATCCCCATCAAAGCTGCCATCGAGCTGATGAAAACCACCGAACCCTGCCCGGACTCCTTGAGCTGCGGATGCAGCGCGCGAGCGAGTGCGAGCCCACCCATCACGTTGGTTTGGAATACGCCGAGCATTTCCTCTTCGGATGTCTCGGTGAAAGGTTTCTTCATGTTGATCCCCGCGTTGTTCACGAGAATGCCAATCGGGCCGTGAGCTTCGCGCAGGGTTTCAGCTAGTGCCGGAGCTGCCGCGGTGTCGTTCACATCCATCACTTGGATCGACGCGAGCTCACCGATTTCGGCTGCCGCGATTTGCAATGGCTCTTCACGACGTCCACCGAGCACGACTTTCGCGCCACTGGCCGCGAGGCATTTCGCGATCGCTAAGCCGATGCCGGTGCCGCCACCAGTGATTAAGGCCGTGCGGCCAGAGAGAGAATAAGCTGAGGGGGTTGTCATTTTGAATCGGTGGTTTCGCGTTCGACGGTTTGCAGAGCGGAGCGCATGTAGCCGAGGGCAAAGGCCATCCCGGCATGCCAGGGAGCGTCACAGCTCATTTGGGGCGCGTGATCTGGGATCAGCACCCCTTGAAAATGGTTACGTTTGAGAATGCGCACGATGCGGAGCATATCGATTTCGCCATCGTCCACAAAGGTCTCTTTGTAATGTGGCACCTTGCCGCGCACGTTACGGAAATGCACATAGCCGATCTTCTGCTGCTGGGCATAACTCTCCGTGCTTTCGTAAATGTCGCCTTCGGTCATCTCGGCGAGCGAGCCGAGGCAGTATTCGAGTTGATTGGCTGGGCTCGGCACGAGATCGATCAGCTTCTGATAATAGGTTGGCTGATAAACGAGTCGCGGCGTCGAACGGATCGTCGGCATCGGGGGATCATCCGGATGAGCCGCGAGCGCAACCCCACTCTCTTCGGCGACGGGTAGAATTGCCTCGAGAAAATCCTGCAGCCGCTTCCACAACTGCTCGTGCGTGCAGGTCGGTATCGTGCCGGGCCCAAGCTGATCCCGCAGGCGCATGTTCCAGACCATGCCTTCCGAAATCGGGTCATCGACCGGACCTTCCATCCCGACCGCCTCGGCCTCACCACGCGCGTAGGTGCCACGAGTGCGACCGGCGACTCCGGCCAAGCTGAAATTATAGCCCATGCAGGGAATACCCGCTGCGCCAATCCGCCGAATCATCGTCTTGATGTTTTCCAACTGCTCGGCCTTGCGCGGACCATCGAGCAACACATCCGACCAATGCGCCGGATCAAAATTTTCAATCGCGGCGATCTCCAGACCGTGCGCTTTCGCACGCTTCACCACATCTTCGAGATACTCCTGTTCCCAGAGCTGATTGGGATCTCCCGCGCGTCCCCAGCCATCAAGATCACCCGTCGGCTGATCACCCGGTTGGTTATTATCACCCTGCTTAAAGTAATCGACCAGATGAATGACAATCGCCTCGCAACCGGCCTGAGCCGCAAAGCGAAAGTGTTCGTCGTTGAGTTGGTGGCGGTAAAGTCCGAGTCCGAGTTTCATGCGCAGACCTCACTGTTTACGCTGACGCGACTCTAGCAATTCGATTTGCAACATCAGCGCACGCGGTAGGTGAAACGGGTCTTTCACCGGCAGGGCCACGACTTCTGTAAATGGCTTCAGATCACGCTGCAGTTTCTGCCGCCACTCACAGTTGTCCCAATCCACATAAGCATCTAAACACAGTTTCCAGAGTTTATCATACCAATCGAAATAGGTCGGATCACCGGTTTCAAATCCGCCCAGCAGCATTGCATAAAGCGCCTCGGTCTGCGGCCACCAAAGTTTCGATTCGGGCATCCCCCAGCCCACGTCTTGCCGACCATGACGATCAACCGCCAGTAAAAGCCCACCGTGTTCTTCGTCCCAGCCGAGATCCATATGACGTAACATCAATCGCAGCGTTTCTTCGCGAGGCGCGTCAGCCCAATCCGTTTGGGCAAAGACATGCCACTGAAACCACATATCTTCGATGGCATGGCCCGGCACGGTAACCGCCCCTTCCGGCCCGTCGTAATCGGAACCATCCAGCTTTACAAATTCGATGATGCGATCATCCACCGCTTTGTAGTGATCGCGGTAGATCGCCTCCGACAAATGTTTCGCCTCCGACAGATAGCGCGGCTCGTTCAGGATCGTGCCGAGATCAGCAAACGTGAGGGACCAGATCATGGGAATCCCGTGCGGTTTCGCACCAGCGGGAATGTCATACGGAAAATGCGGAATCCCATCGTAAGGTTGTTCGAGCTTTTCGAGCACGGCATCCGCCGTGCGAACCGCCCAATCACGATACGTCTGCTCACCCGTTGCCTTGAAGAGTTCCGCGAGTCCGTAAACCGCGAAGCCATCCGTGTAGATGCTCTCGTGACGCCGCAGCACTTCACCTTTTTGAGAAAGGAGCAGCGCCCAGCCCTGTTCCTCTTCCAGCCAAGCATGCGCTAAACAAAAATCCGCAATCTTCTTCGCGTAGCCAAGCCACTTGGGATCGCGATCCAGCGTATTATAAATCCGAGAGTAAACCCAGACCGCGCGCCATTGGCTCCACAGCCATTTCTCCGTGCTCTGCACTGCTCCCGTATCGTCGATGCAAGTGAGGATGCCTCCCTGAGGGTCCATCGCATGCTCTTCCCAGAACGGCAGCACATGCTCAAACAGATGACTGCGCAACCATACGCAAAGCGACTTCTCATCGCCCTTACGCAACCCCTTGAGGGCAGATTCCAAAGTTTCACGAGCGACAACAGGATCGGACGGTTTCATCACTTACTTTCAATCGGATACGAAAGGCAGCGCGAGTAATAATCCGGAACTCGGCATCAGAAACCGAGAGGCACGGAATTATCAAATGTGGAAAGCGGGAAAAGACATCTACTCCGATGCCTGATATCCGGTTCGGATCTGCGTAATCTGAGGCAAAAAACCGCACTGCCTCTCGGCTCTGTTTCCAGCCTTCCAGCTTTCCACATCAAAAATAATCCTGCCTCACCGCGACATGCCAAACTACTACGTCGCGGTCGTCGCGAGACTACTACCGCTTATCCAACAATCCGCGATAGACCTTCACCGCCAACGCGAGTTGCTCGCGGCTCACCCATTCGTCTTTGCGATGAGCCTGCGCCAGATCGCCGGGGCCAATCACAATCGTGGGGGCACCGGCAGCATCGTAAAAACTCGCATCGGTCACATAAGGCTCACCGCGTGGTGTTGCATCGACCCCCTGTGCGATCAGCACGGGATTGAGCAATTCCAGCAACTTAGCGGTCCCCGCATCACTCATCGCCGGCACCACATGCAAATCGGTGTGCTCAACTTCGAGACCTTCCAGAATCGCATCGCGATCGCGCAGAATTTCTTCGGCATCCTCCCCCGGCACGGTGCGACGATCACATTCGATTTCGCAGGCTTCTGGGATGATATTTATCTGGGTGCCACCCCGCACGACATTGATGCTGAAAGCAGCTTTTCCGGTGAGCGGATTACTCTTCGTCACAGTTGGAACGTAACGCGATTCCAGTGCATCGATCACCCGAACCATCCTGGAAATCGCGGATCGCCCTTTCGAGGGATCCGCCGAGTGCGCCGCCACGCCTTTGGTTTTTGTCGTCCAACGCATCACGCCATTATGCGCCACCACTGGACGCATCAGCGTCGGTTCACCGACCACGATACCGATCAGTTTCGGCAGAAATTCCTTGAGCGCTCCATTTGAGAAAGCTTGGGCACCCGTCATTTGTGCTTCTTCATCCAACGCGAAGAGCAGCCCTACATTATACGGGCGTGCCTCCTGTTGCGCGTAATCGCGCAGAGCCCAAAACATCGCCGCTCCCGAACCTTTTGTGTCACAAGTGCCGCGACCATAAAGACGATCACCCTCCGCATTCACCTTCAACGGATCCACCGTCATCCCCGCGATACTCACCGTATCCACATGGCTCTCGAATAGGATCCAAGGCGCCTCGGCTGATGTCTCGCAAGTCAGCAACAGATTCTCTCCTCCACCTTCCACGGGCAGACGGCGCGACGACAACCCCCACGCGTTGCCCAGTTTCTCGAGATACGCGATCAGTGCCGCTTCCCCTCCTTCGGGGCCACCAAAATTTTGGTTCACCGTTTCAAAAGAAACCGTCTGCGCAAGCAATTCCTCGCAGGATTGGGGTAAAGGTAGATCAGATGGAGGCATCATTGATGTATCAGTGTTCGATGGGGCCAAATGCTCAATAATTAATCTGGCCGTTCGGCAGGGGCTCAGGCCCAGAGCAGAGTCGAAGCGAACTCATGAACTCTGAAAACGTAGCCGGAACAAGCACTCCTTCAGAATTAAAATGTGGAAATCAGAAAATCAGGAAAATATCCAAAACGACCAATCCGAACCGCGCCTCTCGGTCTTGTCGCGCCGTAGCTCCCCCGGAGCGACGCCGGATCCGTTCCTTATTTCCAGCTTTCCACATTAAATAACTCCGTGCCTCTCCTCTCCACATCACGCCAGCCACGTATCCAAGTTTTCAGCGACAAAGGCGTCGTCGATTAAATCGGGATAAGCTTTGCAGACGCGGTCCAACTCTTCGGCTTGGCCGGGTGAAAGCACTTCGTGCGGATTCAGGCAATTGATCGTTGGCACCAGACCTTGGCGACGCAGCACTTCGAGAATTCCCGGAATGCAGCCCGCAAATTTATTCGCAGAATCGAAGAGAGCCGCGTTCATATCGGTGACGGCGATATTTGTATCGAGCCACTGCTTATCAATCGTGTCGCTCGCCCGAGCGGCCTTGATGTCCTCAAGTAGCTTAACCGAAGCCTGCGTCCACACCCCCCAGTGACCGAGCAGGCCACCTTCGATCCGGCGGGTCACTTTCTGACCGTCCACATCGAAGGTAAATGGCGTGAGCAGATCGACCACGATGTTATCGTCGTTGCCTGTGTAGAGAATGATGTCGTCGCGTCCGCTTTCCGTGATCGCCCGAACCACATCGATGGTTTGATAGCGGTTAAAGGGAGCCATCTTGATCGCAATGACGTTGGGAATCTCGGCAAACTTGCGCCAAAAACTGTAGCCCAACAGACGTCCCCCCACTGAGGGTTGCAGATAGAACCCAATCACCGGAATCACTTCCGCCACGCGAGCACAGTGCGCGAGCATCTCTTCTTCGGTATCATCTTTGTAAGCACCGAGGCTCAACAGCCCGGCTTGATAACCGAAGCTCTTGGCCAACTCGGCTTCGGCAATCGCCTGCTCGGTCCGACCACAGAGACCGGTGATCTTAATAAAGGGGCGCGGGTTCTTCGCGAGTTCTCCGTCGATGGTTTGCGAAGCGAGCTCGAGCACGGGCTTGAACAGATTATGCTGCGGTTCGCGAATTTCAAACTGGGTCGAATGCACGCCGACGGCGAGACCGCCCACGCCGGATGCGACATAGTAACGCGTGATCGCACGCTGATGCTTTTCGGACAATTTGCGCTGCGCATCGAGAGCCAGCGGTTGAGCAGGAATGACATACCCGTCTTTGAGATGTGAGCGAAGATCCATGATTAAAACTTTCCGTTGCGGGATTCGAAGTGAGTGGGTTTTCCGAGCAGTTTACCACCGCCCTGTAAATGATCAGCCACCATCTTCATGATGGCTTCAAGCGAAGTCGTGACCGGGCCGAAGAGGCGCATCGATTCGCTCGCATCGGCCAACCAGGCCTTGTCCGCTTCCTCGCCCTGAATGACTGGTTCCTTGCCGAGCAGCTTACCAAAATTTTCCGCGACTTGCCGGATCGAGACTTTCTCGGAACCGGTCACGTTGAGAAATTTCGGTGGGCTCGCCACGTGCTGCCAACATTGGATCGCCCGAGCGCAAGCGTCGCCCTGCCAAATTAGATTAAACGATCCCATCGTCACATCGACGGCTTCGCCATTGAGCACCTTCGTCGCCACATCGACGAGCACACCGTAGCGCAACTCGACTGAGTAGTTCAGACGATAGATCAATTGTTCAGTGCCGTGCTTGCGGGAGAAATTGGTGAAGACGCGCTCGCGGCCCACACAGGTGCTCGCGTATTCGCCGAGAAACGCGACCGGAGTTCCCTCATTCGCCCCGGGGCCATCGAGCGGCATGAAAGGATAAACACAACCGGTGGAAAATACGACGATCCGCGACTTCGTAAACTTCCGCGCGACAATCGAAGGCACGATTGTATTTTGAATCCACGTCTCATCCGGCGCACCATCGGTGCCGAACTTCTGTCCCGCGAGATATTGAATATTTTTTACTTCGGGTAGTTGAGCAACCTGATCCGGATCGGCGAGATCACAGGCCAAAGGAATAATGCCGAGCGCTTCCAAATCCGTTTTCGCTTCGGGACGACTGAAACGGGAAACGCCGTAAACCTTCGCGGACTTCCCGGCCTCATCCAACGCGCGACGAATCATCACCGCAAGGGAGGTGCCCATTTTTCCGCCAACCCCCAGCACCATATAATCGCCATCGAGCTCTTTCACCGCTGCGATCGCTCCGGGCGTGGGTTGCGAGAGCAATTGTTCAATATCCTGGTCGGTTTGGAGGGTGGAATCAGACATAGTGTTTAATTTCGGAGTAGGGAGATTTTCCTAAGTATCGCCCCAATCAATCCGACGTAAGGGCTGGGTCAAACTTCAAAGTAACTCTTTAGTTACTTTTTAGGGTCACCCGATTTGATCCCATCCAAGAGGAGTTGCGTCACGTGTCTGATCCCCTTCTCCCGCACCGTCTTCGACCCCAAGTCCATTCGCAATGCCTGTGAAAGCGTGTAACGATTCGAACTATAAACGAGGCACAGCCCGATCAGACTAATCAGCAAATGCCGTGCATCCATGTCTTTGCGCATCCTTCCTGCCGCGATGCCCTCGTCCAACAGATGAGTTAAGGCCTGCAACATCGGATCTTTACTCAATTTAGAATCAGCCAACGCGAGCCCCCGTCCGTCATTAAGGTTCTCCCAAAGTATTAATCGCACAAATTCAGGATGAGCTTCCAGAAACCCGAAATAGGCCCGCACCAGCTTCTCCGTGAGAGCCTCAATCCCCTCGGTATGCGTAAAAGTATCCACTTCGATCACTTCCAACCCCCGGTATGCCTCGATCAGCACGGCATGATAAAGTCGCTCTTTGGACTGAAAGTAATGGTAAACCATCCGCTTGTTTACCTTGGCTGCCGCCACGATCTCGTCCACCGTCGTGCCCCGGTAACCGCTCTCGGCAAAGCGCTTGGTCGCGGCGCGCAACAATCGCTCGCGCACCGGTTCGGCTGGTTTTCGATTCGTGGGGGATGCTTTGGCCATCGCTTTTGTTTGCTAACGGCCACACCTGTTCTTGTCACGATGTTCTCTCAACCCTAATGATAAATTGATTCGCATGCGTATCATCGACGTCCACACCCACCCCGTCTTTTTCACGAAAGGTCGGAAAAAATCGGAACTACAAAAACTCGTTACCCATGGGAAGTCCCATGGCGTCGAACGCATGATCGTGCTCGGCGATGTGCTCCAATACGGAGGCACCCCCGATGCAGAACAGTTGCGTCTGATCAACGATGAGACCGGCAATATCCAGAAGATGTTTCCCCACTACTTCGTTGGATTTTGCTATCTGAATCCCAACCTTGGTGAAAAAGCCGTGATGGAAGAAGTCTCTCGTTGCGTGACGAACTATAATGCCAAGGGCATCAAGCTGGAGATCGCCAACAACGCATCGCAACCCTGCATGCGCCACGTCGCCAAAGCCTGCCGGGAGTTCAATATCCCCGTGCTGCAACACAGCTGGAGTAATTCAAATTTCCGCCCCGGGATGGAGAACCACAGCGACCCCGACGATACTGCGCGGTTTGCCCGCCGTAATCCGGACGTGAAGATCATCATGGCCCACCTCGTAGGCATCGGCTATCGCGGCGTGATCGCCGCCAAAGGTTTGGACAATATATACGTCGATATTTCAGGCGCCTTTCCCGAAGACGGATTGATCGAATACGCCGTCGAACACCTCGGCTCTGATCATGTGCTCTACGGCACGGATATTCCGATTCGCCAAAGCGCGGTCAAAATCGGCGCAGTGCTCGGTGCTAAGCTCACCAACGCGGATCGCCAAAAGATCTTTTTCGATAACACCGCCCAACTGCTCAACCTGAACTAATTTCCGTCATGCTCATCGATACCAACGTCAATCTCGGCTCGTGGCCCTTCACCTTCGCGCCAAATCGCACCGCCGCTCAACTCACCAAGCATCTGGCCGGCAGTGGCATCAACCACGCTATCGTCTCACATTTCGGAGCCGCCTTCCAACCTGACCCCATGCCGAGCAATCGTGAACTGCTCGCGGCGACCCAAAAAAGCAGCGCGCTCACCCCCCTACCGGTGATCAATCTGCGACTGGCCAACTGGCGTGATCAGCTCGCCGAATGCGTCACGGCCAAGGCCACCGCGGTTAAGTTGCTCCCGGCCAATAACAATTACTCACTCCGCGATAAAGTGGTCGGCGAATTCATGACCGCTTTGAGCGAAACGAAGCTGAATCTGGTGATCAATATGCGCTACGAAGATGAGCGTCACCGCTACTTCGCGCTCGATATCAAGGGACTGCCCCTCGCCGACGTGAAACTCTTTCTTAAACGAAATCCGAAGGTTCACGTGCTGCTGGCAGGTATCATGATTCCCGAAGTGCGCGAGCTCGCCAAGAAATCCAAGAACTTCTCCATCGATATCTCCTACTGTGAGTGGATCAATTCCGTCGAAGACCTGGTAAAGTTGCTCTCCGCCAAACGCATCATGCTCGGCACCTGCACACCGTTGCTCTCCACCCGAGGTGAAGTCGACAAACTGCGATTCTCCAAAATCACCAAAAAGGCCATGGAGCAAATCAGCTCCACCAACGCCCAAAAATTCTTCAATCTTCAGTAGAAGGGGTCAGGCCGATAATTGTTGATTTTTCAATATTCATACCCTCCCACCCCAACTATAATTAATCCCACCCTATGACCAATAATCAACAATTATCGGCCTGACCCCTTTCATATGAGCTCTAATCCTCCTATTCTTAATCCTATCGTTGATGAACCGGTTCCCTCGCTTACCCGCTGGGGTGATGCTGAACTCTCGCGTCTCACTAAGACAGTGAAGCAAGATTCTCTGTTCTACTGGAAGGGGCCTCAAACTGAGGCTCTTTATACGGAGTTCCGGAAGCACTACCCGCTGAAGCACCTTTTTCCAACCTCGTCGGGCACTGCTTCTTTGCATGTCGCGATCGCAGCCCTGCGACTCAAGCCAGGGGATGAGATCATACTCGCACCAATCACTGACATGGGATCGATGATCGGCATTCTTTACCAGCAGCTCGTGCCCGTGTTCGCCGATGTCGATCCGCGCACTTACAATCTCGATCCCGAGGCCGTTCGTCAGGCAATTACACCTAAGACCAAGGCGATCATGCCGATCCACCTCGCAGGTAATCCCTGCGACATGACAGCACTCAACGCGATCGCCAAAGAGCACAATCTCTACGTGATCGAAGATTGTGCGCAGGCTTGGGGTGCTCGCCACCAAAGCACCCCCGTGGGTCTACTCGGTGATTTCGGCTGCTATTCATTCAACGACTTCAAGCACATCGCATGTGGTGATGGCGGAATCGTGGGCACCAATCGTGATGATCTCGGTAACGGTCTCTCCAAGTGGGGAGACAAATGCTACGACCGAACAGCAGGCACGCGCGACCCCGAAGAGCTCGCGCCTAATTATCGGATGAGCGAACCGCAATCCGCGGTCTGCGCCGCCCAACTCACCAAGTTCACTGAGATCACCTCGAACCGCACTCATGCGGGTAATCTACTCACCTCGCTGATTGCCGATACACCTGGTGTGCTCGCCCCCATCACCAAGGAAGGCGACACACACTCGTATTGGTTCTACCTGTTGCGCCTAGATCTTAGCGCGCTCAAGGCCACGCGGGAAGAGTTCGTCGAGCAACTCCGCGCACATGGAGCCTCCGCCAATGCCGGTTACATCCCGATGCCTGTCTACAACTATAAGGTATTCCAGAATCACAACTTCTTCTCCGGCACATGGCCCATCCGCGATCTCGGTCTCACGACGATGGACTACAAGCAGGTCTCCTGCCCCGTAGCGGAGGCAATTCTCGAAGACTGTGTCACCCTGCCCATCAATCAGGCCATGAGTGACAGCTACATCGAGAAGGTTGCGCGTGCGATTAACACGGTCGCAAAGAACTGCGCGAACTAAAGGCCACACGCAGTCGCAGAGCCTCAGCCCGTTGATGCTACTTGTCGCAGCGTTGGCCGCATGGTTTAGTCGGACGTTCCCCCAACCCCACTAAACCATGCTGCTTCGTCTTCTCCTCGTTCTTGCCAGTCTTACCATAGCCTCTCAACTCAGCGCTGATGAAACAAAGCCCATGCCACTTCACCGGGGTCTGATTCACCATCAATCGATTGTCGTCAGCAGCGTGTCGGCCTCGCACCCTTTTTACAGCGCGGTGTTTACCTATCTGGGCTACGAACTGGCCGGTAGCCAATACGGCGACGGTCACGAGTTTGAAGATTGGAAACCTTGGCGGCTCGATTCTCCGCAAGAGATCAGCATCGTGAAGGCCGATCCCAAATACGCCGCGCAAAAACATCAGAAAGGTGCGGTGGGCAATCATCACCATATGGCATTCTGCGCGGAAAGCCGGGAGGACGTGGATCGGTTTTACAAAGAAGTGCTCGTGCCGCTCGAAAAAGCCGGCCACTGCACTATTCAAGATCCGCCGGTCGATTGCCCTGAATATGGAGAGGGTTATTATGCCACCTTCTTCTTCGATCCCGACGGGCTAAAATATGAATTTGTGATCAATCCCAATTACCTCCGCAAGAAAGCGGAGCGTGATCAGAGTAAGGCGGAATAACAGGCCGAGTGCGCTGCCGCCATCGTTTGGCATTTTCGCTGAAATCAACAATCCTGCTTGTCGGTGTTAGGCGTGCTTTATTGGATACTCGTCCCCTAAACCCCAACCTACGAATGACTACCCCTTTTCGATTCCTCCTCACTTGCGTCTGCCTGATTGCCATTCTCCCTCAGGCCATGGCAGCAGACTCCGATAAACTTGCGCCGGAAGCTCGCGGTCAAAAACTAGACGGCAAATTTCACGGCCCGGTCGAGATTTGGACCTCGCCTGACTATCGCCAGACCGCCGGAAAATACTATAAGGGCGAACCTGATGGCAAATGGACGCTCTGGGATCAAGCGGGCACCAAGGTCGCCGAGATCACCTATCGCATGGGGAGTTTCACGGGAGCGGTCATCATGTGGCACAATTCCGCATCCGGTCCACGCATGCGCGGAAAACTAAAAATGCGCGGATCATTTAATGACGGCTGGTGGCAAGGAAGCGTGCTTACCTACTATCCGAACGGCAAGGTGCGCTGCGAGCGCAACTATGCAAATGGAGAAATCACTTCTGCTTACGCTTACCAACCACGGGGCAAAGAAATCTCTAAAAAAGAGGCCATGAAGATCGCGCTTAAAGATGAGGAAGCAGACAACGCCTATGTGGATGCTGTCGATGCCTTCATTCGCAAGTGGGCCGGTTGAGACCTCCAGCGCAGAGGTAGCCAACGCGGCCTGCAATTCCACAATTCTCGATTCAATCTCAGCCCAAGATACGCAGGCTCGACCGCGGCAAGATCGCGACATAAGTTTGTCGAATGAGCTCATCTCCTGATCCACTGCACGGCATCACCCTCGAGAAAACCGTGACGGTGTTGGTGGAAAACTACGGCTGGGAACGGCTCGCGGAGCAGGTGAACATCCGCTGTTTCAAATACGACCCCAGCGTCAAATCCAGTCTGCAGTTTCTCCGCCGCACGCCTTGGGCGCGCACCAAGGTCGAAAAGCTCTACGTGCAACACGTTTCGCGCTCATGAATCTCGATTTGCCGGTCATCCAATTTGGACTTGATGCCGAAACAATGGATTCATGCGCACGGGACATTGTGAATGGCAAAAAACGCGCCACCACTGGTTTACACGCGGCCTACCTTTTCGACAACGAACCGCTTCCACGGGTTGGTGATCATACACTCGTACGCGATAGCAACGACCGAGACATCGCGATCATCGAAGTGACCAAGGTCGAAATACGCCTCTATGGTGAAGTTGATAAAGCCTTTGCCGCCATCGAAGGGGCAGGCGACAAATCACTCGCTTACTGGCAACAGGTCCACTGGGACTATCTGGGTAAAGAATGTGCACGCGTCGGCATCCCCTTGAACGAAAATATTCAAGTCGTGCTCGAATATTTCAAAGTTGTTAAAATGCTCACCAATATTGATTAATATAATGCCTCTCGCACGATCACAGATCTGATACAAACCAAGGGTTGCCACCGCCCCAATCTCCCCTATGATGATTGATGTTTCTTATCGTTAAAAAAAACATCCCATCATATGAAAAAAATACTCGCTCTCTTTGTCGCGCTACTCATCTCGGTAGTCGCTTTCGCCTCCGCCGATCTCAACTCCGCGACGGAAAAAGAACTCAAGGCTCTTCCCGGAATTGGGAAGGTCACCGCCAAGGCAATCGTTGCTGAACGCGAGGCCAATGGCGATTTCACCAGCCTCAAAAATCTTTCCAAACGCGTGAAAGGCGTTGGCAAGAAAACTGTCATGAAACTCGAAGCAGCCGGAGTGACCTTCGGAGCTGAAGAGGAAGCAGCAGCCAAAAAAGAATAAGCGTTCTTTTCTCCCAATCGATCAAAAGCGCAACCCTTCAAGGTTGCGCTTTTTTGTGCTCCTAACGGCAGACCTCAGCGTGAACCGCCACAACCGAATCGCCAATATAGTCGGCGTCTTCGGCTGTATAGAGCCAACCGATTGGTAGAGCGACATAGCGCTTGGTGAGATCCTCCGTGCGGGGAAAATCTTCTGCGCGATAGCCTTCGGTCGGCCATTCTTTGAAATCCTTGAATGGAGACACCGCCGGATGATGGAGCAGACCCGTTTTCACGTAATCGCGGTTGTATTGAGGGTAAGTGCCGGTGCGGGCGCCGCAGTTCACATTGAGCGCATCGAGCTTCGCGTGAAATGGAGCGACATGGTCCAGGTTATCGAACATCAGATAAATCTCGAAACCGAAATCACCCGCAGGATCGGGGATTCGACGCAGCTTGATCCCAGACAGGCCATTCACCTTTGCCACAATTCGAGCCTGTAAGGAACGGCAGTGCTCCCGGATCGCATCGACCTTTCGCACTTGGGCCAAAGCCACCGCGCTGGAAATTTCACTCAACCGAAATTGACCACCAGCAAACGGTGTTTCTCGGGAGGGAACAATCGCTTCATGAAACGGACGGTAGTTCCCAAGATCGTGAAAACGCACCGCACGCTCGTAGATTCGTTGATCTCGCGTGACGACCATGCCGCCCTCGCCGCAGGTCGCGATTTTATTGTATTGAAAACTGTAGATCGCCACATCGCTCCAAGTGCCAATGTGTCGTCCCCGATAGGTCGTGCCCAGCGATTGCGCACAATCTTCGACCACGAAGAGACCGCGACGGTGCGCTTCTTTTTGGATCAACTCCATCTCCGCGGCCACACCTTGATAATGGATCACCGAAACCGCTTTGGTTTGGGGCGTAACGAGACGATCAATCTCAGCCGGATCAAAGTTTAGCGTGTCATCAATTTCGCAAAGAACTGGACGCGCACCTACCCGCACGATCGCCGTGAAACAGGATACCCAGCTCCAAGCGGGCACGATCACTTCATCTCCCGGACCGAGTCCAATCGCCGCATAAGCGACCTCCAATGCGGCTGTGCCACTCGTGACAGCAAGCGCGTAATCTGTGCCCAGGTAGGCACACATCTCTTGCTCCAAATTCGCCGCCATCGGTGGTGGCGAATCCGGATTCAATCCGTAGTAGCGAAAAGGTTCTTTGCGGCGAAGCACATCGAGAACCAGCTCTTCTTCTTCAGAGCCAATCGCATTGCAACCAAGACCAGGGACAGGACGGGGGCGAAGTGTAGCAGACATTACACCATACTCTGCCATCATACTGCTGCGCCCCGCAAGCGATCTGTAATCGAAAAAGCAGAAAACCGCATTGCCGCTAACGCGTGGCCGAAGTTTAGTGCGCATGCCTTCGAGCGGCGAACTAATCCGCGATTCCTCAAACCCTCTTCTTCGTATGCCCCTTCAAGTCCGTGATCTCGGAATCCCTGTAAAAGCCGTCAGCTGGACACGTCTCCATCCCGGTCAAACCGCTGATGGCAAGGCCTCGCTACTCGCCACGATGAGCCAAAACAACGGCGGTTTCTTTGTGATCGATATAGATCTTGAGACAGGCCACTGCACCCAATTCCACACCAAACATCCCAAGCAATCCACGTTTTCACCCGCAACATTTCGCTCACTCACCACCGGAATTCTCTACGTGTGTTCCGCTTGGGATGGGCACCTTCACCGCTTCGATGCCAATCATCCCGAACGCGGCATCGAAGACTTGGGTAGTGTCGATGACGATGCCACTTTCGGCAACGGCATCACCGAAACCCCCGACGGCATGATCTGGATCGGTTCCTACCCCGGAGCTTTTCTCACAAAGTATAATCCGACAACCGGCAAGATGACACCATATGGCCGCATTGTGCAGGACGATAAATATCTCTATCCGGTCGCCGGTCTCGACGGATCACTCGCCGCCTATATCAAAGCGACCAACCCACGGGCAATCGCCATCGACCCAGCCACTGGAGCACATCGCCATATCGGCCCGAGTATCACGGATCCGACGGATGAGAACCAATACCTCAAAATCTATCGCGGCACTGACGATTTGCTCTATCTCGATTCCCACGAAGGCGTCGTTCGAATCAAAGGCATGGCGACTCTGCCCGCCGAAAATCCGCCTGAACCGCGTCCCGGCATCCACGCCACTTACCAACACGATTATCAAGCCCCTGCCGAAATGCCCGGAGGATGGACGCCTTGCATTACTCAAGATGTGGTCAACGGTTGCGGTGCGCCGCGACTACTGGAACTGACGAATAGCGATCCAGCAATCCCCACGCGCAACCTGAAGCTCGATTGGGTTGGAGGTGGAAACAACCTGCACGTCATCGCACGCGGACCATACGGTGACCTCTACGGTTCCAGCTATCTGCCCAATCGTCTCTTTCACGCGACTACGAATGGCTCCGTGGTCGAGGATCTCGGCATGCACACGCTCGCCGGAGGACAGGCCTACTCTACCGCGATCATCGACGATAAACTCTATCTCGCCTCCTACCCCGGCTCGCGAATCTCGGTTTACGACCCGAAGCAACCGATACATTTTGGAGAAAGCCCCACTGACAATCCACGCGATCTCGGGCGTTTAGATAAAGTCGCCTTTCGCCCCAATGCCCTCATCGCCGTGCCTCATGTCGATCCAGACGACACTTCCGCTGAACGCAACAGACTCTGGATGGGGTCCGCCCCTGACTACGGTATGCATGATGGCGTCCTCGCGTGGTATGATCCCCAAACTGGTGAATCGAAATCGCACCGGCCACTCCTGCCAGACACGACTCCGGTTTCTCTTCTTTACCTACCCAATCTGAAGCAAATCCTGATCGGCCTCAGTATCGAAGCCGGCACCGGAGCCAAAGTGCGTCACCTCGATGCTTCGTTCGCCTTGTGGGACCCCGCCAAAGACGAATTAATCTGGTCGGGCAACCTTGGGATCGACGATCTCCCCGATCCAGTCGCGATGGCCCCCACCACAGATGGCCTTGTTTACGCCCTCCTCGGCTACGGTGATCAGATTCTATCGCAAGGCGCACCGGCCGTTCGCCCTCGCCTCGTGTTATTAGATCCCGCCAAACGCGAGCTCATTGCTCAGAAAGAGCTCCCCGAGGAATATGGTCCCTTGGGTTGGCAAGGTCACCATGCCCTCCAAGCCGGTCCGCAAGGTTCTGTCTACGGCGCCACTGGCTACTGCGTGTTCCGCATCGAACCCGGCAACTGCGACGTCGAACGCGTTTGGCAAAATGACGAACCACCACCGCCACGTAAGGATCCCGTCTGGCTCACCCATTCTACTCCCGATGCAATCGATTGTGTGGGGCCGATCATCGGAGATCAATTTTACTTCTCAACCGGCTGGCGCTTACGCTCACTCACGCTGCCGGTGTAGTCTCAATCTCAGTTTGTCGGCCGTGAGCTTGCTCACGCGTAATACCATTCTGCGCTCGCCAGCGAGCAGCCTACAGTTTCAAGAAATTCCCTTACACATGTCCAACGTCCCCACTTCCCCCACCATTCGCGAACTCGGCATTCCGGTCAAAGCCGTCAACTGGGTGCGCCTGCATCCCGGCCAAACCCCTGAAGGCAAACCCTCCCTGATCGCCTCGATGGGGCAAAACAACGGCGGTCCATTCGTCATTGATATCGATATTGAGACGGGCCACTGCCGCCAATTTCTCGTGCCTCAAGCCGGCCCCGAAGGCATCCCCGCTTGCATCCGCAGTATCCGCAATGGCGTGCTCTGGATGGGCACCGCGTGGAACGGCCACCTCTATCGCTATGATCCAACCCAGCCTGATCGCGGATTGGAAGACCTCGGCGCGATCGATCCGGAAACGGTTACCTTCCCCACCGGTATCACCGAAACCGCGGATGGCATGATCTGGATCGGTGCTTATCCCGGAGGTAGCCTCACTCGCTTCAATCCGGAAACGGGCGAATTCACACGTTTCGGACGCATGGATGAAGTGGAGAAATACCTCTATCCACTCGCCAGTGATGACGGACAGATTTTCGCCCAGTTAAAGAACGTCCAATTTTCCATGATCTCGATCGATCCGGAAACGGGTTCTCATCGAAAAGTGGGACCTCATGTCGATGAACCTCAGGCCAACAAAGACCTTCGTTACGAGTTTTTCAAAGGCGTGGATGGCAAACTCTATCTTGATAGTTTTGCGGGTAAATTCCTGATGGAAAATGGCGATGCACATCCCGTCGAAAATGCGCCTGAGCAGATGCCCGGAGTTCACGCGACTTATAAACACGGCTATCAGGAAATCCTGCCATTCCCCGACGGATCCCTTGCCTCTTTCATTGATGACAAGAGCTTTGAGTTTCGCCGCATCCGCATCACCTCCGCGGCTGGTGATCATTCGCGAGAGATCAAACTCGATTGGAAAGGAAGCGGCACCGCCTTGTGGACGCTTCACCTCGGTCCCGATGAAAAGCTCTACGGTTCGAGCATGCTACCCGAGCACCTCTTCTCCTGCGATCTCGATGGAGGCAACATGATCAACCACGGTCAGTGCAGCGTCTCCGGCGGAGAGGCCTATTCGATGGTTAACTATGATGGTAAAATCGCGATTGGCTCCTACCCAGCTTCGCGCATTTCACTCTACGATCCGAAGCTTCCGTATCAGTTCGGCACGGAGACCGGAGCCAATCCCATCGACGTAGGTTCGGCCGACGAACTCACCACGCGACCTCACGCGATGATCACCACTCCCGACGGAAAAATTTGGATTGGAGCCGCCGCAACCTACGGTCTCAACGATGGAGCCCTCGCGTGGTTCGATCCCAAAACGGGGCAACGCGGGAGCACGCGCGGCATCATGCCAGATCGCACGCCTTTCGTCCTGCTCTGGTTGCCCGAGCTCGATCAAATCCTGGTCGGTTTCAACAGCGAGCCCGGCACCGGCGTCGCTGCCAAAGTAGATCGCGGCGGCTACGCTCTCTGGGATACCGCCAACAACAATGCCACCTACATCGGCGATTTCGACGATCCCGATCTCGTGGATGTGTGCTCGTTGATCCCTGCTGGCAATGGTCTCGTCTACGCCCTCAGCGGACGTAACCCACGCCTCGTCACCCACTACAATTGCAAACCTGCCCCAACCCGACTCTGCCTGATCGATCCGGCCAAACGCTGCGTCGTCGAATCGGCGTTGTTGCCCGAAAACTACGGCGCCCTCCCTTTTGAGTCAGGCCACATTCTCCGAACTGATACCGACGGCACGATCTATGGTGCCACCACCGAGACTGTTTTCAAAATCAAACCCGGCACCCTAGAAACAGAGCCCGTCGCGAAGATCACCGGCCACCCTCTCAGCGTCGTCGGCCCCATCCATCGTGGCTCCTTCTACTTCGCCAGTGAATGGATGGTAAGAAGCCTCGTTTTAACGCGAGGCTAGTCGGCAAAAAGCCTAACCCTTCAATCGCCGCTTAAGGTTGGCCAGACCGCTATAGAATCCCGGGAAATTGATCCAACGACCGAGGGCATATAACCGTCGTGGTGACCATGAACCTTCGAGTAAAAGAGCGATGTTGGATAACGCCCTATTCTTCATTTCCATATTTCCCACCGAAGCCTGCCGGAAGGCAATGAAACGGTAGCGCTCCACAAAAAGCCGGCTGATC
This sequence comes from Cephaloticoccus sp., assembly GCA_034669935.1. Classification (GTDB taxonomy): domain Bacteria; phylum Verrucomicrobiota; class Verrucomicrobiia; order Opitutales; family Opitutaceae; genus Cephaloticoccus. Next base: position 276,647 of record JAXMOJ010000004.1, on the reverse strand, counting down.
ACCGGCGAAATTGGGCCACGTTTTTTCAGCCAAAAGATGAAGGCTTCCAGCATGCACATTTCTTCTCCAAAAGACCAACTAGAATCATACAACTGGTGATTTTGGTTCATCCCATGTATCCGATATATCCCTAACACTCGAGGTATTGGCACTCCTCTACTGGTTGCTTTTATGCGCAGAAGAAACTCCATATCTTCATAGCCGACCAAAGTTTCATTCCAAGGCCCCACCCGCATGATTACAGATCGACGGTAACACCCCGCGTGAACCAACCACGTATTTGTGATCATATTTTCGGGCGTGATTGGCTTCGGATGCCATTGCTTGCCATCAGATATTCGTTGCCCCCGATGATCCTGCTTTTCAATTGCCCCATAACAAAAATCACTGCCTGAAGCCCGCAATGCAGCCATAGAGTGCGCTATCGCATCGGGCAACAACGTGTCGTCAGAATCAAGGTAGACGAAAAATTCACCTGTGGCGGCCCGCGTTCCCCTACTGCGCGCAGCAGAAACTCCGGCATTGGGTTGCTCAAGTATTCGCAATGTGCGACTATCCCCTAAGCTAGGAATGCCTTTGAGGGCGGTCAGCGTGTCGTCCGTGGAACCATCATCCACTACGATAACCTCAAGCGACTTCCACGTCTGGGCACGTAAACTTTCAATCGCTTCAACCACAAATTCATTCCGGTTATAAGTGGGGATGATCACCGACACCAAACCGGATATGTAATCGGGTGTAATCCACTCTTCTGTCGATGACTCCACATCGACAGAAGAGTGGATAGAAGATGAAGCTTTCATGGGTGACGTTGCGATTACGGAGTGATAATCTGGGAATGCAATCAGCTCCCCGAATAAATCCAAGGACACAAGTGATACTGAAAAAATGGCCGAATCGACATACCATTAAAGCGAGACTGACAGACCGGAACCTGGTTTTGTCGAATCTGATTTATTCAACCGGATCTACGGAGCACGCACATCACGCCAAGCTCACCGGAATCGATTTTCACGGCAACGATCATCCCTTATTCATTAAAAGGTGTGCGCTTGGTGAAGCTGTGGCCAACAAGGAGTTATTCATCCATCGAGGAATTATCCCGGAGATGAACACGCAACTGACTCCACCTTTACGGGCATCATGGGCAGATGAAGAAAGTCGGTATCTTGTCACAGACGATGTCAGCCAAACCCATTTCTGCCCCGGTTCTCCGAATCCCAAAATCAATGAGTCCGAGTTCATATCGGTAATCGAATTCTACGCCCGTTTTCATTCCACATATTGGGGCCAGACAAACAGGTGGACCGATTTCTTCCTCCTCAACGCTTGTCTCACCGTCAGCCATGAAGCCACAGATGCGACGACCGTCGAAGCTTGTAAAAGCTACTTTCTCGATACGTGTCTTCCCCAGAAAAAAAACTCATGGGGTGATGGCTTTCTCCCAGAGTGGGATGATTGGCTCCCGAACATCATCACAAATTGGGCGGAACTATTCACCAAGCGTTGCGAAAAACCTCAGAACCTCACCCTCATACAAGGCGATGCACATCTCGGCAATGTCATGGTGCCGCGCAACCCCGAACAGGCGCCCCCATTGCTGATCGATTGGGAAGGGCTATGCATAGGATTAGGCGCATGGGACCTTGCTCGTTTGGTTTATCACACCAGCTGGGACGAATCCTCCCTCCTCGGATTCGAGACCCTCGCTTTAAAACACTATCATCGCGTGCTGACCAATCGTGGCGTATCGGAATACAGCTACCGCGATCTACTGACTGACTACCGGCTCAGTATCCTCTCTTATGTGCCCCACACCTTGGCATGGGGAAATCCCGAAAGTATGAGAATAGCGCTAAAGGCTCTTGAGAGATGGGATGCGCTCTATCGGGCCATCTGACAGCGATCTGGGCTACCTACCAGACAAGATAGCTAAACTCGGTCTACCCATAGGCTTTTCGAGTTCGGCGCAAAACCTAAACTGCTCGGCGCACCAATCCAGTCGCAGTTCGGATGAAAACGATCCAGACGGAGAACTCTTCGGCAAACTCAACTAGCGACGTGGTTTCTCATTGTCTCCAGTAAGATACATCAACCACTCGCAATAATTTACTTAACTACTGGGTCTAATTTCTCTTGTTTTCACCTCTCCATTCCCATGTCTGCCCATGTCTGAAAAAGTAAAAGTCCGTTGGTATCGTTGTAAGGTAGATCGCAAGGTCATGAGTGAGCTCATGCGCAAAAGTGATGCCAAGGGTTTGGCTCAGGCTATCCCTTCGCTGATTATCTACGGTATCACAGGAACCTTGGCCTTTCTGGCTTTCCAGAAACTGAATGCCGACAACTGGCTCTGGGCTCTCCCCCTAGTGCTGTTGGCTCTGTTCGTGCACGGCACCTTTGCACGGTTTCATGGCGGCATCGCGATCCACGAGCTCAGCCACAAAACACCGTTTGCATCGCCCTGGCTCAACACCTTCTTTACGCGACTTTTCGCGTTTATCGGCCTGTTTGACTACGTCGGCTTTCGCGCCAGCCACATCCGTCACCATCAAGTCACGGTGCATACTGATCATGACGGCGAAGTCGTCCTGCCCCAAGGGTTGGATTGGCACGGCATCCGCTTTATTCTGAAGCAGCTGATCATCGATCCGGTCAGAGTAGCCACCCTCGTCGGTTTTTGGTTTTCCGCGGCCGCGGGTCGCACTAATCATGACGGATTTTTCACCGGTGACTGGCTCGCAAAAGTCACTCCAGAATCCAATCAAGCATTGCGTCGTGAACATCGCAACTGGGCGCGGTTTGTGCTCTTCGGACACCTCGCCCTCGCCACAATCTTTGTGCTTACCGGTCATTGGTATCTGATCATCATCTTCACTTTTGGTTGCCAATACAGCGGTTGGTTTGAAGCGCTCTGCGGTATTCCTCAACACATCGGTCTCGCGCCAAATGTGAACGACTTCCGTCTCTGCTGCCGCAGCTATACCGCCGGGCCGGTGGTAGGTTTTTGCTACTGGAATATGCAATACCACATCGAGCATCACATGTTCCCCGCCGTGCCATTTTACAATCTCCCGAAACTACGCGAAGCGATTAAAGACGACCTCCCCCCTGCTACTCACGGGCTCTGGGCCACCTGGAAGAGCATGCTCCCGATTCTGAAACGCCAGCGTGAAGATCACACTTACTTCCACATTCCGGAAGTGCCCAAGATTGACGGAGAAACGGTTGGTGATGACACCGTCTTAGCCGAAGCCTCTCAGGCCTAAGTGGATAACGCACTGCCCTTCCTCATACGGAGCGCACGAGGGTCCTTATACTTGCATCCGGCGTAGGCCATTTTCGTTCTGAAGCCGTCTTATTGATTAAGACCACTTCAGAACTATGCACCTATTCCGATTCCTCAGCGCATTCGCTTCTCTCCTGTTTATTTCTGACCTAGCGCATGCCGAGACAGAGCCGATCACCCTGAGTAATGATCACATCGAAGTAACCATCGATCCGCACAAAGGGCTTATCTTGGGATTGAATCTGCCCGGAGAAGAAAATCTGCTTTGGGTAAACCCGGATCCTATCTCGGATCCGAAGCGCAATAATGGGTGGGTTAATTACGGTGGTGATAAACTGTGGTGGGGACCAATGATCGATTGGATGGCTGTGAAAGGACGACGCCTCCCTCCCGATGAAGCGTTCGATACCCCATGGGATGTCATCAGACAATCGAAAGACAAAGTCGTTATCCGAAGTGTCGTCAGCCGATGGGTCGGCATTCAGGCTACTCGCACAATCTGCCTTGCTCCGGACTCCGCGGAAATCGTTATCCAAAACAGTTTCACCCGCGTGAATCCCAGTGAACAACGACTCCAACTGTGGACCGTCGCCCAAGTTACACCTCCTCTCTGGGCTGTGCTCGACAGCCACCCGAGACCCGGTGAATCCCCCTATGTAAATCGGCGGCCCAAATTCGATCCGCTACCCTACCTCTCAATCTCTCCGCCCACCAAAAGCGTGCGTTACCGCTACAATGAAGAGGGTCCCAACATGATTGGCACTCGCGGAGCCTGGATCGCAGCAGTTTACGAAAACGATATTCTCGTCCACGAGGTTTCTCCCTCCCGGGGCGGCGAATATGCCACCGAGGTTTCCGTGCAACTATTCGCGACCACCGGCTTCGTCGAACTTGAGACCCTCAGCGCCAATGCCACGCCAAAAGTGGGTGAGACGATGAGCAATACCGTGCGCTGGAAAGTGCTATCAAGACCCACAGATTTATCCCAAGATGAACTGTCGGTTTGGATCCGCGAGCAGATGACCGACTAGCCTGAGTTAGCATACAGATGCGAACCGAATCGTCCTAATCCGCATCCGGAGCTCGCTCAATCATATCATTCCAAGCCGGTGAAAGCTTCTCCGGACAAGGCACCAAGACACTCGCACCGGCTGGCGACACATCGCGCACCGGCGTCTGCGGTTTAGCGCCGTGCTGAATCAGCACATCGAAATACGGTTCGCGAGTCTCCGCTAAGAGTTTGAGTAAACGCGCCTTCAAAACCGCGCACACCTCCGGATTTTCTCTGGCCACATTGTTCAATTCGAAAGGATCGTTCTCCAAATCGAAGAGCAATTCATGGCTCGTCTCAAGAAAGGCATATTTCCAGCGATCGTTCACCACCCCGCGCCAATCGAGCAGATCCAAACTCCAGCGTGGATTGCCCACCATCTCCAAAAGTAAATCATCTGGCGCTTTGAAATCCTCGCCCCGCAACAGCGGCGAGTAGTCGCGTCCCTGCAAATGCCCAGGGACCTCCGCTCCGGCTAAACCCAACGTCGTCGGCAGCAAATCCACGAGGCTCCACAATTCAGGGGTCAGTCCTTTCGCCGGAATGCGATCAGGCCAATGAAAGATCGCGGGGATGCGCACTGATTCTTCATGCGGGTATTCCTTCCGCTGAAAAATATTATGACTGCCCATGAAATCTCCATGATCGGAGAAATAAACCGTCAGTGTATTCGCCCTAAACTTCGGGGACGCTTCCACCTTCTCGCGCAAGCGACCAATGTTCAGATCAAGATTTTCGATCATCGCATAATACATCGCCAACTGCTCTCGCATTTCGGGCGTGTCCGTGAAATTGGCTCGCGTCTGTAGGTCTGTCGGATCGAAGCGTTGGTTCTCATTTGGGGCATCGAGCGGAAAATGCGGAGGCTCCACACTGAGCACGAGAAACAGCGGCTCTTTCCCCTCGTAATTATTGAGATACTCGATCGCCAGATCCGTCAGCTCATCGGTCTGATACTTCGTCATCCGGCGCGGATTGGTTTCATCATTCTGGTAATAGAAACCGTCAAAAGGCGCGTTGTTTACCTCGAAGCCATACCAATCCTGAAAGCCACCGCGGTGATACTCGGGCGTGCGCATCGGCCAGTGGCAATTCGGCGGCGGATTGTTGCGCATCTCCGGCGGCACTTGATCGCGGATCGCACCACAGTGCCATTTCCCAAAATACGCCGTGTGATAACCCGCTTCACGTAACAGCGTAGCCGTGCTGGGCGAACTCGCTTTGAACACATCAAAGAAGCCCTGCACCGGTCCAGCATGGGCATGGCGACCCGAGAAAATCGTCCCACGCGAGGGGGTGCAGACCGGACAATTCGCATAGGCGCGTTCAAAAGAAACGCCTTCCGACGCGAGCCGATCCATTTGCGGTGTCTGCAGATTGGGATCGCCGGCATGGCCCATCGCGAATCCACAATGCTCATCCGAAAGGATGTAGATAATGTGGGGACGCGTGCTCATCGTGGAGCCTAGCTCGCTAGCTTGGCGTGGCGTTCCAGCGAAGCTTCCCGTGGCTTCAATAGAAACCGGTATTTGTCGCCAAACTCCTTAAACGCCGGGGTAATCGCGTGCGTGTGCAACGTCATCCGAGTGCGATACGGCACGTAGTTTCCAAGATGCCAACCGGTATTTCGGTAGAGCGCGAAATCCCCCGGATTGAGCACCAACTGGACCGCTCCGGGCATCGACTGACAGTAACGAAGGCACTTCAGCTCCAGCGCCTCATCGGTGAGTTGGTTATCTTCATCCATCAATGCTTCTTGATTGGTCGAACGATAGACTGCCATCTCCTCATCGGTGTTATGCTCGCGCAAGTGACTGCCGGGCACATACCAAGTAGAGGTATCTTCATAGAGCGGGCAATTGATCTGATTAAAGAAATCTCCATCTTCGAGAATCTCCTTCCAACGGGCATCGCCCACGTGCTCTTGAAATTCTGCATCCAGCACATGATCCCGCCAATCGCGGTGCCACTCTGTCGACCAAGGTCTGGTCTGTGGAGAAAACAAGATACCGGAATCTTCGGCCGGTTTCACCTTATGATGGGGAGAAGTCAGTTGTTGCACCGCTTCGTTCAAACCCTCGATCGTCGAAAAATCGCGAAACGGCTGCAGGTTCAATTCGTCGGCGTAGTCCTTAAAAAAACCGAGACGCTGCGTTTGCGGACCATGATCACGGTAGGCCAGCTCCCTCGCCTTGGTCGCCTCACGGCGAAGATCAGTCAAGAGCGTCGCGGGAATGACCTGAGGGATAATATGATATCCCTCGGTTCGATACTTTTGAATATCCTCATCGGTTATCTCAAATTTCATAGCGCCCCCATTTCTGGCATAGGCAGACAACCATGCACAAGAGTAACCGTTCCGAATTCTACCGAAACGTAAGCGGACATTTCACTGGCAGAAGACCGCGATATCAGTGACCAGGCACATCACCGCTTCAACTGATCGGCATGTTCAGCCACCTTGCGGAAAGCCTGCGCGTAGCCCTTGATGATCGCGGGGCGATCAAGTTTGAACCACGGAATACCGTAACAGATATCGTTGATCGCTTCGGAGACTGGAAGCATACCTGCCCCTTGGCGCACATCGCGTTGGCCGAAGGAGATCATGGTCGGTTTGCCCATGTTGAATAGATCCGCATCATGAAAAACAGGATGCAAATGCAGCGGCCCATTCGCGCCCGGATTACACATTTCGACTCCTTCTGCCCGAACGGCTGCACAGAACTTTTCGCAGGATAAACCTCCCAGTTCTTTTGCGCGGTAAAGCCCTCGGGCATTATACCACCCTCCCATCGTTGATTTACTCTTGGCCGGCGGGCGGTGAGCTTTGAGCCCCGGCACTCCGTCCAACAGATCCCAGAACCGGTTCATCGCCGACTGGATCTCCTTGATCCGGCGATCGTAGGACTTCAATTGCACCCGGCCCATGGCCGAGCAGGTTTGATTCATGCGATGCTTGTAGCCGCCAAGTGGCAGACCCGCGAACTTGTTCAGAGCCGGATTAAAGATGCACCGTTCAACGGGGTTGTATTTACTGGGCAGCCCCGTCCGCTCGTAATGCCCGTAGGCCATACATCGCTCGTAAAGATCTCGATCATTGGTGACCATCATGCCCGCCTCACCAATCGCGAAGCTCTTGCCGGCCATCATACTCATGCAAGAGATATCACCAAACGTCCCGACCTTCTTGCCTTTGTAAAGGGCCCCATGCGCATGCGATACGTCTTCGATCACCTTGATCTTATGCTTTCGCGCCAACTTTATGATGGGCGTCATATCACAATGGTAACCGGAATAATGGACCACCACGATCGCCTTGGTCCGCGGTCCGATACGATGCTCAATGTCCTTCGGATCGATGCAAAGCGTGTGAGGCAGAATATCAGCAAAGTTCACCGCAGCTCCGAGCCCCAAAGCCGCCGTGCAACTCGCCCAATAGGTCATGCTGGGGCAGATCAATTCGTCGCCCGCCCCGAGCCCGCAGGCCCACATAGCGGCCCGTAAGCTCTCGGTGCCGTTATTATACGCCAGACCGAATTCCATTCCCATCCAATCGGCAAATTCTCTTTCAAATCGCTTGGTGACATCGGAGCCACTCATCGCGCCGCGGCGGAGCACGCCCAGCACGGCGTTTTCATCCGCCTTGGTGATGATCGGCCAGCGAAAGATATTCCCATCGTCCTTGGTGATGGCCCGTGGACCGCCTGCAATCGCCAGCGTATTTTTCTTGGCTTTAGTTTTCATAATATGGAGTGGTTGATTCTGAACTTATTCGACCTGGAAAGTGAGGTAAACTTCATCTCAGGACCTGTTAGTCATGAGTCTTTTTCAGCGGAGTCCTCCGCCGCCAATGTCCCCATTGCCTTCGTGAAATCCTCCAACCCGAAGACGAATCCAAACTGCAACGAAACGCGCCAGAGCGCCTGGAGCTTCTCTTTTTCTTCACGCGCCGTCTCCGCATTTTCGACCGCCGTCACTGCTTCGCTGATCGTCGAACACATGATGCCATAACGGCTCATATCCACCATCCCGCCCGGCGACATCAACAGGCACCAGTTAATCGCAAAACCAATGTAGATGAGATGGTTCACATCGTGCGCCTGACATAATGCCGCAAGTTGATGCGCATCCTTGGCAATCGGTTCATCGCCGACCGGTCGTGCCGGACCGGGGAACCTAATTGTTTTTCGCCCTGCATCCACATCTGGCCAATTGTGTTTCCCCACAAAAACGTGATCGGAGCGAAACTGACCCGCTCGCTCATAGACTGGATCCGGTTTCACTTGAGGGAACTCCGGAGAAGGCCCGGCGATCTCGAGAGTCTTCTGATAACCGGGATAATCTTGATAATACTCCTGCCAACCTACGACATGGAATACCGGGATCGAAGTCGCGCGCACCGCTTTGAGTAAATGCGGGAATACATTGTTCACGATATCCACCGAACGCGGGTAGTATTCCACCGCCCGACGCCAACCCGGCCACTCTTCCACCTTACCGCAATCCCACGCATGCATCACCACCAGAGCGGTGTGGTTGGGGGCTAATTCGACATCGGATTTCTTCCATCCGCCATAACCTTCGGCAGGGACGTCACGCGAATAATCCGCATCAAACTGTTGATAATACGAAGCAGGCAGAGAAAGGGAATTCATCTAAGATGAAAATTAAGATAAATCGACGAAACCTCAACCTATCACTTCACGAATTCGTCCGATGATACCTCGCTATTGCTACCGCCGCGTAACTACCAATCTCGTCACCCAGCTCCGCCGCGCACACTTCGCAATCCCGTGCACTGTCTGGTAGTGCTTCGCGTGCAATCACCGCATTCATGCTCGGCACGATGAGTGATTCGCAACGCTGAAAAATACTCCCGATCACAATCCGCTCCGGATTCAGCAAGTCGATAAACACCGCCAGAGCCTCGCCCAGCTTTGCGCCGACTTCATTCCAAATGGCCAAAGCCAATTCATCGCCCGCGACGGCGGCTTCACCGACATGGCGGGCCGTGACCTCCGCAAGCGGTCCATCCTGCAAAAGACTCACACCGGTAAACTCGCCGATACGCTGCTTGGCGATCTGGGCGATTCCCCCACCCGAACAAAACCCCTCAAAGGAACCGTGTTTACCAAAACCAATCGGCCCTTCGGGAGCCAATCGCATGTGCCCCACCTCACCCGCGTTGCCCGTGATCCCATCGTAGAGTCGTCCATCCAAAATCAGGCCCGCGCCCATGCCCGTGCCCATCGTTAGAAACATCATGCTCTGAACTCCGCGCCCCGCTCCGAATTGCCACTCAGCCAAAGCGCACGCATTGGCGTCGTTCATCAGATAGGCGCGACCACCGAATCGTTTCGTCAACTCCTCGCAAATCGGGATCCGATCCCATCCCGGCAGATTCGGCGGTGACAGAATCAACCCCTTCTTCGCATCAAGTGGCCCGCCACAAGAAACGCCAAACAACACCTCACCACCCGGTTCGAGTTTCGCGATCTCTGCGTAGAGCCGCTCCAACGTTCCCTGCACGTCCGTTGTCGCAAACCGAGCGACCTCGCACACGCGATCCTCCCCCTTCGGCACACTAAGCGCACATTTCGTCCCGCCAATATCTACTCCGATAATGTTCATCATCCTTAAAAGATAAAACTCGTCGGACGCTTCAGTTTACGAGCCAGACTCGTCAAGGCAGGCAGCGAAGTTTTATCAAGCAGCACCACAACCGTGCCACCGCTGCCGCCACCACTCACGCGCGCTCCGTAAAATCCTTTGAGCGCTCCCAACGAGCGCACGCCTTCAACCATCTGATCGGTCTCCGGACAACCGAGCCCAATTGAAGAATAACCCGCATGAGATTGATAAAGCAGCTCGCCCAAAACCTTGAGTGATTCGTAACGATTCGTTTTCGAAATGCCCCGCAGCAAAGACACCGCGACTTCGGAACGATAGTTTTCCTCCACCGGAAAACTCACCGCCGCGCGCACATCGTAACGCCGCGAGGTCTCGATTAAAGATAGAGGATCATCCACACCACCACAGCGCTTTTTGAACACACGTCCCGTCAATGTGACCGGTAAAGTCTCTTCCGAGAGAGAGCGCACCTGCGAAGGCGACAGCTCGGTCGCGTGGGTAAGTTTTCGTTTCGTGCCCTTTTCGATCAGCTTCTTCCCCATGAACGCTCCGGCGCGAGCCGTAGCATAAGGCGAATCGGACACCGCGTGCTTCACCCCACTCGGCCAACCCACTGCGATCACGCCGGTAGGTAGCTTCACCGGATCACCTAATTTATCCGGCCGACACAGAATCGGCAGCAATGCGCCGCGCACTCCGTAGGCCGACGCGAGCTGATCCATCAAACCGCAGGGCGCGCCCACGATTTCGTTTTCCGCGCGCTGGGCCAGTTTGGCTAATTTCGTGCCAACAAATTCTTTGCCTGAAAGCTTTTCCAACGCGCGCAAGGTCGCCACTTCCAGCGCTGCACTACTACTCACGCCCATCGATTCGGGCACCCTCGAACTGATCTGAAATTTCAACCCACCTTGAGGCTTCCATCGCTGAGCGGCCGAGAACAACCAGAGGCAACCGTAAGGATAGCGCACCCATTTCGGCGCATCCTGCGGATCGATTCCCAGTGGAATCGTGCAGGACTCCTGTCCTTCACTGTGAAAGACCAACTCGGGGATTCGGATTTCCGTAATCGTCACGCGCGTCGTTAATCGCAGGGGCATTTCCAGCACGAGCGATCCACTGTAATCCGCCACGCCGCCCAAGAAATCCAACCGTCCCGGAGCTTCGCCTGTAGATTTTTTCATCGTAAAGTCGGTGTAAATTGGAGGGCGTTGTCGTTGACCCCGCCTCGAATGAGTAAGTGCGAACGCTTTGGCAGGATCAGGCGATCCCGCCCTAAGACAACTCCATCCATATACATCCGTGCCATGGTTAAGCTTTTCCTCAGCAATGCTCCTTGATGAGACGTTTCAAAATCGGGCGCACCGACTTAGCCAAATTCACATTGGCGTAGCCCATCCATGAAACCGGCGTGGTGGTATCCAAAGGAGATTTCAGAGCCTTCCCATCCGGTCCTTCCACGACACCCCCGGCTTCTTCCAACAACATTGCCGTGCAAATATCATAGGGGTGACAGCACAGCGTAGCACTGCTCAAGCCCAGCTTGGCATAAGCCAGCGGACGAATATCACCCAGCATCCGATCATGGCCGATCAGGAGTTCATAAATCTGTCCGCCAGTGGTGATGTATTGATCATCGAAAACCAACTGGCCGCCATTCTTGCCGTGCAGCCCGATCTCTTTCCATAGATCTTCTTCGATTCGGCCAAGCAGCTCCTTTCCTTCCGGAAAGAATCGCGCAATCGAAGCAAACCCGTGCTCAAAATTATCCATGCGGGAAGGCCGCACTGCCAGTTTGGACCAACGTCGCGTGCTAAGATTAAACGCCTGCGCGATCAGACCCTGTCCCTTCACCGCACTGATCTGATCAGCACGCCACATCTTGCTCGTGGGCAGCTCAGTCATGACCGACACCACGATATCCTGCAGATTCGTGCGCTTACCTTTCTGCAACGCCAGCCCCGTAAGGATCCACGCGCTACGCTTATCATACATCAAGTTCCGCGTGCCATCGATCGGATCGAAGATCAGCTTAAACACCGTCTGCTTAATCGGAGTATTCGCGGGATATGTGACATCATCTCCATCCTCAATCCCCTCCATCACCAGCTCGACCGGACACGACTTCGGCCAGTTTTTCTCGAACCACGCGAAGATCGCGTCCTCAGTGATCTTATCGACTTCGTAAATCGTATCGGCCTCCGTAACCGCCGCGATCCGAGAGAACGTATGACCGCTTTTCGCACGCGCCGTAATCAGCGTATCGCGAATATGATTCTGCAACTTGCAGAGCAATTTCCGGGCTTTTTCTAAGTCTGTATTTTTCACCGCTAAGAACGCAAAGGTCGCTAAGTTGTTGAAGGAAGGTTGTGCACAAGTCGGCGCAAGCCGTCTTTGATCAGTCGTGTGTTGAAATTGATTAGAAAACCCAGATGAAGTCCCGACAATTTAAGATAAGAAAGCAACTGAGCTTCGTGAATCGGATCAAATCTCTCCACCGCTTTGACCTCAACGATAACCGTGGACTCCACCAACAGATCGAGCCGATAGCCGGCATCCATTTTCATTCCTTTATAGATCAGAGGTAATTGTTTCTGCCGCTCCACTTGCAAATCGCGTCGATTCAGCTCAAATGCCAAACACTGCTCATATGCAGATTCAAGCAGTCCCGGCCCTAGTTCAGTATGCACTGTAAACGCGGAATCAACGATCTGATTTCCAATATCTTCGATATTCATCTTAGCGTCCTTCGCGTCCTTCGCGGTTAATCCACACGTTCCGTCCTATAGTGCACCGAGGACACGGCTTTGAGCTCTGCGGCTTTTTCGTCGGGGTTGGATTCATTTGTCATCGAGCCACCACCGATTTCAGGCCCCGCCAGATATTTCAGAGTGTCGGGTTTTCGCAGCGGGGGATGAAACTCGAGATGAAACGGATAGGCAGTGTAATCCCCACCATCGGTCGGGGCTTGGTGAATCGCCATCACGTAAGGCATCGGCATCTCCCAGAGATTATCGTAGCGCGTCGTCACCTCACGAATCATCAGGCCCAGAGCCTGACGTTCATCAGGCGTAAGATCAGCCAGCGAGGACACCTGCCGCCGGGGCAAAATGAACACTTCATACGCATAGCGAGCAAACCACGGCACACAGGCAACGAAACCTTCGTTTTCCGCAATGATGCGTGATCCGGCAAATTCACGCTTGAGTATCTCCTGTCCAATGAAATCACCTTTCTCTTCATGCCGCCGACGCGAGCTCGCCACCTCACGGGCCGTGAAACCATAAATCATATTCCCCGCATAGATCTGACAGTGCGGATGCGGATTGGACGTGCCTACCAGCGAGCCCTTGTTTTCGAAGATCAACACGTGATCCACCTCATCTCTCGCACCGAGTTCACGATAACGTTCCGTCCACAGATTGACCACGTCACGGCATTCTTTATCAGTCAGATCGACGAAGGTCTTACTGTGATCGGGACTGTAACACACCACCTCAGCCGTGCCCTGAGCGGGTCGCGTTTGATAGAAATCATCACCCTTCGTCGCAGACTGATCCTCAGAAGAAAAGCACGGCAAATCATTCGTGAAACCGTAGACTCCGGTGTAATCAGGATTCTCCCCCTTCACCCGTTTGTTACCGGGGCAAAGCGCGCAACTGGGATCGTATTTCGGAGGCGCGACCTCGGCAGTCTGATGCGTATCGCCGATCCAAGGCCGTCCACCGCGGTGCGCGGTAAAAAGCACCCATTCTTCACGGAGCGGGTGCCAACGTTGCTCCCAGACGGGATGACTTTGGGGTTGAGATGACGTTTCCGACATGCGATGCGGAGGTTGCGGTATCCTTTCCCTTGAAGGCGAGTCCTTTTGTGTTCTTCGGCGCGAACATCCTGCGCTTGTTTTATTGATCCCGGTCCAACTGAATCCAAACGTGCCCTCTCCGCTCAAGGTATCCCCTGAAACCGCCCGTCGTTTTATGCAACGGGCGCTACTGCTCGATCAATCAACACCCGACATCGCCACCGCGCTAGATCACCACGGTTTCGTCCAGATCGATCCGATCAACGTCTGCGGTCGCATGCACGACCTGATGCTGCGAAACCGCGTGAGGGACTATCGCGAAGGCGATCTCATGCGACACTTACACGGCGAAGACACCCCTCTTCCCGCCAAGTCACGCCTCGCGTTTGAGCACCACCAACCCGCCACGGGAAATCTGGTCGCGTTTACGCATGACGCTTGGCCACACCTCCAACGCGAGATGAGGGCCCGCACCCGCCTGAAGAGCGCCTGGTGCGGTCGTTTGACGAAAGCAGAGGAAGACCTAGTCAAACCCATCTTCGAGGCCATTCGCGAACAAGGTCCCATCGGCTCCGATTCGATCAAGGATACGCGAAAATCCAAGCGCGTCTGGGGCATGGCCACGTTGCCCAAATCGACCATGCAAAAACTGTTCTTTCATGGACGGCTGCTCATCGCCCAACGCCAAGGCATCCGCCGCTTCTACGATTTACCCGAGCGAGTCCTACCAGCCAAAGTGCTCAATCTCCCCGAGCCCACGCACGCCGAATCAGAACGCTGGGAAGCGAAACTCAAGTTACGCCAACGCCGACTCGCGACCCTCAAGCGGGCTGAGCTCGCCGCAATCGAAGATCTCGTGCAACCCCTCCATATCAACGACGGCCCCCTGCTCTATTGTCTGCTCAGCGACGCGCCCCTCTTCGACGAAATCCAAAATCCGGATTCAAAAATCGAAAATACAACCGTTCGCCTCATCGCACCGCTCGATCCGCTGATCTATGATCGCAACGTCACTCAACAGGTCTGGAATTTCAAATACACCTGGGAAGTTTACACCCCGGCCGCCAAACGCACGCGCGGTTACTACGCCCTGCCCGTGTTATCCAAGAATGACTTGGTTGGTCACATCGATCCGAAAGCAGACCGTAAACAGAACAAACTCAATGTCGTCTCCCGCAAAGTAAAACGCGGACACGCCACCGCAGATGCCGTGAAGAAACTTGCCTGCTTCCTCAATCTGCGCACCTGATATATCCACGCAATGTCACCTATTAAGTGACATTCTAAATTTTGAATACTCTAGGTAATGTCACTTAATAGGTGACATTGTGAATTCTGATCAGAATTAATACGGAACCGCAAATTATGATGGCAGCGGTGGTCCGCCACTTTCGCCAAGGCTATGGCGAACAGACCTAGGCCACGACCGAGCGCATGACGAAACGACCAGCGGTCACGCCCGAGCTTCATACCCACAACAGGTAGAGGCGGATAACCCTAACCGCCCCCGACTACGGCCAGAATGTTGCCTTCAGCGGAGGAAAAGCTTGTAGGCGGGGTTTTCCGTTTCGTCCCAGTAACGGTAACCGAGTTGCTTCAGAAATTTTTGCAGAGCAGCCTGTTCACCCTTGGGCACCTGCAGACCGGCTAACACGCGTCCGTAATCTGCACCGTGATTACGGTAGTGGAACAGACTGATATTCCAATTGGGCGACATCTCCGTGAGGAAAATCATGAGCGCACCGGGTTTCTCCGGAAATTCGAATCGATAGAGCACTTCGTGATCCGCCAACGGCGAGTGCCCCCCCACGAGATGTCGGATGTGCGCTTTGGCCATCTCATCATGCGTGAGGTTAAGCGTTTTGAAACCATGGCGAGTGAAATGAGAAGTGAGTATTTCACTCTCACCTTTCCCCGCCGTGCGAATACCCACGTAAATGTGCGCCTCCTTCTGATCAGCGATACGATAATTGAATTCCGTCACGCTGCGACGCCCGACCAGCTTGCAAAACTTCTTCAGGCTTCCGGGCGTTTCCGGGATCGTTACGGCCAGAACGGCTTCGCGATGCTCACCGATCTCTGCGCGTTCAGCGATGTAGCGCAATCGATCGAAATTGAGGTTCGCGCCGCAGGAAATGGCGATCATCGTCTCACTGCGCAATTTCGTGCGCTCGACATAGGCCTTGGCCCCCGCTACGGCCAGAGCACCAGCCGGTTCCAGCACGGCGCGTGTGTCTTCAAACACATCCTTGGTCGCCGCACAGATATCGTCGTTTGAAACGCAAATGATCTCATCAAGATTTTTCCGGCAAAGACGAAACGTCTCCTTCCCCACTTCCTTCACCGCGACGCCATCGGCAAACAGACCCGCGTGATCCAACTTCACCCGGCGCCCCGCCTTGAGAGAGCGCGACATCGCGTCCGAGTCGACCGGTTCCACACCGATGATCTTCACATCCGGCCGCACTTGCTTGAGAATCGTCGCCACCCCCGCCGCGAGTCCACCTCCGCCAATGGCCACAAATACCGCATGCAAAGGCCCCCGATGTTGACGCAATAATTCCAACGCGATCGTGCCCTGTCCCGCAATCACATCCGGATCGTCGAAGGGATGCACGAAGGTGAGCTTCTTTTTCTTCTCCAGATCGCGGGCATGGGCCTGAGCCTCATCATAGGAGTCGCCAAACAAGACCACTTCACCCCCACGCATTTTTACAGCCTGTATTTTTACCTGAGGCGTCGTCACCGGCATCACGATATAAGCCTTCGTTCCTAAGCGTTTGGCGGCCAACGCGACGCCTTGAGCGTGATTACCGGCGGAAGCGCAAACCACCCCGCGTTTCAATTCAGCCTCCGACAATTGCGCCATCTTATTGTAGGCCCCGCGGAGCTTAAACGAAAACACGCTCTGCATGTCTTCACGCTTCAGCAGCAAGGTATTGTTAAGACGCGCCGAGAGTTGTGGTGCCTTATCAAGCGACGTTTCCGTCGCCACATCATACACGCGGGCAGTCAGTGCTTTTTTTAGATAGTCAGTCATAGATTAAATTTTGAACATACCCCCTACTTGATGGGGTGGTGTTCATTTCACACAGAATACCGATTGTCTACCCTGAAATTTAAACAGAACCCCACATTGTCATTGCGCGGTCAACCAATGGGACACGCATGCTTATTCGTGGATTGCCGCGTCGGCCCATACCTCCTCGCAATGACAATTTGCGGCTCACACCATAAATTTAAGAATACTTCCGGTTCTCTGTTGTGCCTGCCCTCACCCTTACCAATCTCGCGAACGTCCTCCATGCCAGAACTTGTCGATCAGCTTCGCCTTACTTTCGGATACGATACTTTTCGTCCGCTCCAGCGTGAGATCATTGAAGCACACCTCGCTGACCAGGACACCTTTGCTCTCCTTCCTACCGGTGGGGGAAAATCACTCTGCTTTCAGCTCCCCGCCATTGTGCGTAGCATCGGGTTGACGATCGTGGTATCTCCGCTCATCGCTCTGATGAAGGATCAGGTTGACCAGCTACAAGAAGCAGGTGTCGCGGCGACCTATCTCAACTCATCCCTCTCCTCCGCCGAAGCACGCACTCGATTGGCGGGGCTTCATCGCGGTGAATGGAGACTGCTCTACGTGGCACCCGAACGACTCATGCTCGACCAGTGGGCGGAGAACCTTCAAGCGTGGAACGTCACAGCGATCGCAATTGATGAGGCGCATTGTGTCTCCGAATGGGGACACGATTTCCGCCCGGAGTATCGTCAGATCTCACGTCTGCGTGAATTACTCCCCGCAGTGCCGATCATGGCGCTCACCGCTACCGCTACCGAACGCGTGCGTAGCGACATCATCACGCATCTTAAACTCCGCGAGCCGAAAGTCTTCGTCGCTTCCTTCAACCGACCCAATCTCACATATAAAGTTCTCCCCAAAGACGGCCCCTCCAAACAGATCATCGCGTTCATCAAGAAGCGCGAAGATGAGAGTGGCATCGTGTATTGCGCCACGCGCGCCACGGCGGATCGATTAGCCGAGGCTCTCGCAGGTCGCGGCTATTCGGCTCGCGCCTACCATGCAGGTCTCGAAGGGGAGGAGCGCGCCCGCAATCAGGAGCTATTCTTACGCGATGAGGTTAAGATCATCTGCGCGACCATCGCGTTTGGAATGGGGATCAACAAGCCGAATGTCCGCTGGGTGATCCATCACGATCTACCAAAGAACATTGAAGGTTATTATCAGGAAACGGGCCGCGCGGGCCGCGATGGACTACCCGGCGATTGCCTCCTGCTTTTCAGCGCAGGCGATGCCGCCAAGCAAACGCATTTCATCGAAGAGATCTCCAACGCACAGGAGCAACAGGTCGCGCGAGCCCAACTCCGCCAAACGATGCATTATGCCGAAAGTGCGGGATGCCGCCGGCGCGAGCTGCTCGCCTATTTCGGCGAAACCTTCCCGCTCAATGAATGCGGCGCATGTGACAATTGCCTCGAACCACGTGAAACTTACGACGGCACGATAATTGCACAGAAATTCCTCTCGTGTGTTTACCGCATTCAACGAGCCAGCCAATTCGGAGCGGGTGCAAATCACGTGATCGAGGTGCTCACCGGAGCGAACACCGACAAGATCCGTAGTCGAGGACACGATCAACTTACCACCTACGGGATCGGTCGCGAACTCGCGCGCCCCCAATGGGCGGCGGTCGCCCGAGAATTGATGCGGCTCGGTTACGTCGCCCAAAGCGAAGGCGAATATCCGGTGCTAGAACTCACCGAAGACGGCATGAATGTGCTCCGCACTCGCGAAGAGATCATGCTCACGAAACCACTCACTACGCCCAAGGCAAAGCGCGTGCCTCGCGCCGGTGAAATCGCCTGCGACGAAATTCTCTTCGACCGTCTACGCACCCTGCGCAAATCTCTCGCCGATGAGCGCAAAGTGCCAGCCTACGTGATTTTTGGCGACGCGACCCTCCGCCAGATGGCTCGTGATTATCCGGCCAGAGAAGCGGACATGGTTGGCATCTTCGGCATGGGTGAAAAGAAACGCGCCGAATACGCCGCAACCTTCGCCAAAGAGATCGCCAACTACCTGGAAAACAACTCACGCATGGCGTTTAACGATTAGTCTAAACGACGATGAACAAGGTCACCGCGCCCAATCAGGCACGAAGTCCATTTCGATCCCAAAGACCATCGGCCCAAGGAACCAGAGCACGACGAGAATCACGGGCACCAGCAGAATATTGAGCAAGATACCCGCCCGAGCCATCTGCGGCAGAGTGACCTCTCCACTGCCAAATACAATCGCGTTGGGAGGTGTCCCTACCGGCATCATATAAGCGCAATTCGCCGCCAAGGCCGTGGGGACCAAGAAAAGCAGTGGGTTCTGACCGAGACTCACGGCTACGACCGCGACCACCGGGAGGAACGTCGCCGAGGTGGCGGTGTTACTGGTCAATTCGGTTAGCAACAAGATGCCGAAACTCAAAACCACTAGGGTCAAAAGAATAGGAAACGCATCGAGCAACACTGCCTGCTCCCCAATCCACGCGGCCAGTCCAGTAACCTGAATTTGGCTGGCCAAGCATAACCCTCCCCCAAACAAGAGGAGCACTTCCCATGGCACCGCTTTGGCCGCAGACCAATTCATCAAAAAACGTCCGCCACCACCCGGCGCGGGAATCAGAAACAAAGACAGCGCTCCCGTTAGCGCGATTGTGGTATCCGATATGCCCGGTAGAAACCCAGCTAAGAACGGCCTCGTGACCCAGGCCAGTGCAGTCAGACCAAACACCACGGCGACAATTGCCTCAGCTCCGGATAATCGACCCATTCGAGCACGCTCGGTCGCAATAATATCCCCCACTCCCGGGAGCGGTTCATTACCCAAGCGAAATACTACACGGGTGAGCATGAGATAAACTACCGGCAACGCTAACAGCACCACCGGCACCCCAATCAACATCCACTGCCCAAATCCAATCGAAATACCGTAGACGCGATCCATAAAGCCCGCCAGCAGGGCGTTGGGTGGAGTGCCAATGAGTGACCCCATCCCGCCAGTTGTCGCACCGTAGGCTATCGATAACATCAGGGCGGTCTTGAAAGCTCGCTGCGACGGCTCGTCCTTTTGCTCCTTCGGCAACAAGGCGAGAATCGAGATCGCGATCGGCAACATCATCAAAGCCGTCGCCGTATTACTCACCCACATGCTCAACACGGCCGCCGCGATCAGAAAACCACCGACGATCCCACTCGGTTTTAGTCCCAGCATCCCGATGAGCCCGAATGCTATTCGTCGGTGCAGTTCCCATCGCTCCATAGCGATCGCGATCAGAAATCCGCCCAGAAAAAGAAAGACAATGGGATTAGCATAGGGTGCCGCGACTGTCTTGATATCCCCCAATCCAAGCAATGGCATCAAGACGAGCGGCAGCAATGCCGTCGCGGGTATCGGCATGGTCTCAGCGATCCACCAAGTGGCCATCAACGACGCCACGCCCGCTGTCATCCATGCCTCTGCACTCATGCCCTCGGGGGCTGGTAACACCCAAGTCGCGATCAAGGCCAACGGACCGACCACTGCCCCGATTCTCTGCCGCAAACCAAATTTTGACGACGCAACGGACATGAGGCCTATATAGCTAAATTGAGCTCAGAATTCAAGAGATTCCGCGCTTCGTGGCATCCCGCTGTATTGACCCTAACGTTAGTCTCGAAAAATCGGAGTCATCGCCGGCTCTTCACATACATTTGAGATAAGAATCAAGACACACTGGTTTCTTGCCAAGGACTCGGCAGCCGATCAATTTGAGCGGCTATGAACCCCCAAGGACTAGGAACAAAAGCACTCCACGCCGGCCAAGCGCCGGATCCCACGACCGGCTCACGAGCCGTGCCTATCTATCAAACAACCAGCTACGTGTTTCGCGACACGGAGCATGCCGCAAATCTCTTCGGCCTAAAAGAGCTCGGTAATATCTACACCCGGATCATGAATCCGACGACCGATGTGTTCGAACAACGCGTCGCCGCAATGGAGGGTGGCACCGGAGCTCTCGGACACGCTTCCGGACAAGCCGCGATCACCGATGCGATTCTCAACATCGCCGGCGCAGGTGATCACATCGTCTCCGTCGCCCAACTCTACGGTGGCACCTATAACCTCTTCCACTACACTCTGCCGAAACTCGGCATCGAAGTGGACTTCGTCGACGCTGATGATCCTGATGCTTTCCGGAAAGCACTTAAGCCCAACACCAAGGCGTTCTACGGTGAAGGCCTCGGCAATCCCGCCCTCAATGTCTTCCCCTTCGAAGAAGTAGGGGCTATTGCGAAAGAAGCAGGCGTGCCGCTCATCATCGACAACACCGCTCTAAGCCCGATGCTGAATCGTCCGTTAGAATGGGGTGCAAACGTCGTGGTGCATTCCGCGACAAAATACATGGGAGGCCACGGCACCTCGATTGGCGGCATCGTCGTCGATGGTGGTAATTTCGATTGGGGTAACGGCAAGTTTCCCGGCTTCACCGAGCCCGACAACAGTTACCACGGCCTCGTGCATTGGGAAGCGTTCAAGGCCTTCCCTCCAGCCGGTGACGCGAACATCGCTTACATCATGAAGATGCGTTTGCAGCTCCTCCGCGATGTCGGCGCCTGTATCTCTCCCTTCAATTCCTTCCTGATGACTCAAGGGCTCGAAACCCTTCACTTGCGCATGCCTCGTATCTGCGAAAATGCCCTCAAGGCGGCCGAGCTCCTCGCTGCTCACGACAAGGTGGCATGGGTCAACTATCCTGGTCTCAAAGACAGCCCTAACCATGAAGTCGCGAAGAAATATCTCAGCGGTGGATTTGGTGGATTGGTCGGCTTCGGTCTCAAGAGCGGTTACGATGGCGGCTGCAAATTGATCAACGACTTGAAGCTCTTCTCGCACGTCGCGAATATCGGAGATTCCAAGTCACTCGCGATTCACCCTGCGAGCACGACCCACAGTCAGCTCTCAGCAGACGAGCAAGTTTCGACCGGCACATCTCCGGACTTCGTGCGTTTGTCACTCGGCACCGAGGACTTCGTCGATATCCAAGCCGATCTCGAACAAGCACTGGCTCAGGCCTGATCAATCACAGATTCAATTCTGCACTATCCGTCACTCCTTGGGGTGGCGGATATTTTTTGGGCTTCTACCAAAACTGCCACCAACTCTTTTCTACCGCTTTCCCGTCCTGGGTGGCTTTGCGGGTATCATCGATCGCCTCAATCATGATCTCTTTGAGCGACCCACCGCCGCCAATCTCGGTCCATTTCACATCACCCAAAACTTCGCCGTCAGCATCGAGAACTTTAAGCGTGGGATAGCGGCTGATCCCATACTTATGCCCCACGCGAGATACTTCGTCCTGCACTTCTCTGGGCTGAGGCGTATTGCGTAACCAGTCGCTCTTAAAGAATACAAACGAGTTCGCGAAGATCCCGGCGAACTGTTCATCGTGCGCCACCGTAGCTTCAAACTGACGACAGGGCGGACACCAATCACTCCCGGTGAACAGCGCGAGGATGCGTTTATTCTCCCGCTTTGCCCGCATCTTGGCTTGTTCAAGATTAGTCCACCAATGCGCACTCCGAATCCGCACGGGGACTCCGGATGCCGGAGCACTTTTTGGTGTCGTTCGAACAGCTCGCGCCTCCCCCGGAGCAGTTGGGGTCAACGTCCCACGCATCCCGCTCACCACCCCCGAAGTGATCTCCACGCGCCCTGCGACGTAATTCAGAAACTCACGCTTCCCGGCTGACATGAAACTCTGAGGCTCTCCCAATTCTGCGATCACCACTTCACGCGAATCGCCAATCTCAACCGCGCCGACCGGCGTTATGCTGATCAATGCCATCAAGAGCCAGAGGAAGAATCGAGTAAATGTAATCATCATGCTTTGCTCATGAGGTTAACCATCGCGGTCTGTGAATCGCGCACAAACTTTCGCTGTAAAAGGCGCGCGATTGGTTGCGCCATTTTAACCGGCCAATACCGCGGTCGCGAGAATGCCTGGATGCGATACCAGACGGTGCCATCAGCCCACTGCTCGATCGAAAAGAGCTCTTCCCCCTGCTCCACATGCGCGGGCAAAGTCCCATAAGCGAAACCAAAACGCCGGACCGGTTCTTGCTCGTCGATGATGTAAACGACCCGACACGCATTCATCCACCAAATGCCCAGCGTCCGGACCTGCATCGCAACCGTCGTTCCTTGGGCGATCGGCTCGTCATTCAACACGCTGATCTTAGTCCATTCCTGAGGAAACATGCGCCATGCCATCAGTGCTCCACGCGCCTGAGTATAGTCGTCATCACCCTCACCGATCTGAATCTCGATATCATCATAATCGTAACCTCGCGGAGGAGCGCCATAAGTCTGATTCACTTCTTTATAGGAAAGCTTTTGTCCCTTTTGCTGCTGGAGAAAAGCGGCTACCTGCTCTTGGTCGGGCTGCGAAAATGACCAATGAGGTGTAGGTGAACCTGACATGATACGGAAGCTATCTCACCAGCGGCAAACTGTCGAATATTGATCCTCTGTGACTACTTTTTGCAGCTTTGCCTTTAGCCATCTTTTGGGTCAGGCTGATCATATGAATATGAGCTGGATACCCCGATTTATACTCATGCTGGTCGCGATACCGGCATTTATGGCGGCTCAGGGAAATATGGTCTCCGGTCCGATGCTCGGACATCAGGCTAAACGCGAAGCCACGATCTGGCTCGAAACCGAAGGCGCCAAACACGTCACGCTCACCTATTGGCCCAGCGATCAGCCCGAGCAAAAGAAATCATACACGAAACGTCGTTTGCGGCCCACGCCCATCGCCAAGCAGCCGATGAAGTTTATCCTGCCGCTCTTGGAGCCGGGACAATCCTACGACTACTCAATCATCATCGATAAGGTGCTCCAGAAATTCGACTACCCGCTCACGTTCAAAACCCAAACGCTGTGGGAATGGCGCGAACCGCCACCGGAGTTCTCGTTTCTTTTCGGTTCGTGCACCTACATCAACGACGCCGCGTATGATCGACCAGGAACGCCCTACGGCAAGGGCACGAAAATTTTCCAGCACATGGCCGACACCGAGGCCGATTTTATGATTTGGGGTGGGGACAATCTCTACCTGCGTGAAGTCGATTTCGATTCGGAAGGTGGGATCTGGTATCGCTATTCGCACGACCGTGCCGTGCCGGACATGCAGCGACTCTATGCCGCGATGCCTCACTACGCGGCATGGGATGACCATGATTTTGGACCTAACAATTCCAATAGCTCCTTCTCGCTCAAAGATACCACGCTTAAAGCCTTCACACTTTATTGGGCCAACCCTTCGTGGGGCGAACCGGACAATCCCGGCACTTACGGACAGTTCACTCATGGTGACGCCGCATTTTTTCTGATGGATAACCGCTACCACCGCGACAGCGACGAACTCTCTTCGGAAGAATTGGGACGGATGAAAACTCAATACGGGAAGCAACAACGCGAATGGTTAAAGCAGGCCCTGCTCTCAGCGAAGTCGCTCCGTCACTTCACTTTCAAGTTCATCGTGACTGGTGGGCAGATGATCACGGACTTCGGGGGCCAAAGCGAATCGTTCGGCCTCTACCCCGAGGAACGAGAAGACATCCTGAACTTTATCGTGAAGCACGATATCACTGGCGTAGTGTTTCTAACCGGCGATGTGCACTTCACCGAACTCGCGCGCAAGAAAGTCACCGAAACGCAGTGGATCTATGAGCTCACTTCATCGCCCATGAGTTCGGGCGCTTGGTCCGGAGTCGGCAAAAGCGAACGAGTCAAAGATCCGCAGCGCGTCGACGATACTCTCGTTGCCGATCAGAATTTCACCCAACTCACGATCAGTGGTCCCAAGAAAGCCCGTGTGCTCACCATCACCTGTATCGACAAAACCGGCGAGGTGCGCTGGACCCGCGACATCTCCGCGACCGATCTGAAGCCGCAACCTACCGACTAATTTTCAGTTTAGCGGAGGACCCCCGCACCGAAAAAGGACTCGACTCAACCTACCGAGATTCGGTTAATCTTCACCAAGTTTATTAGATCATATCATGCGAAAATTACTTACCCTTCTTTTCATCACTATTCTGACAACTGGTCTGCATGCCCAAACCACACTCTTCTCTGAAAATTTCGAGTCTGGTCAGACACTAAGTAGTGCTCCCACAGGATGGTCGACGACCGGCACTGGAGCAGTAACGACCTATGCCCAAGTCGGGACCAACAGCGTTACGGGAGGCATCAATAGCAGTTCGAACATGCTGACTTTCACCAACTCCGGCTACAACAACGCTATCAAGTCGACCGTGATCGATCTCAGCAGTTACAACCCAAGTAGCGGCTTCACTTACACTCTGTCATTCGACGCGATTTCGTCTGGGACCACCAACCACACCGGATTGATATCTGTGACTTCTGGGACCTTATCGAATAGCCAAACCCACCCGATGTATTACCTCGCATCATCAACTGATACCGCGCCTTCGGCGGGTGGACTGAACTTGAAATTCGATCTTTCATCCGCGAACACGTGGCAGTCTTTCTCTTTCGATATCACCAGTGGTATAACCCACTACCGGGACTCACATTTCGGAGGCCAAAATTTGAATGACTTTCACCTGGGATTCCAGTCGTGGGCTCAAGGATCGGGAATCACTTCCTTCGACAATATCCAACTGACTGCGACAGCGGTGCCGGAGCCGGCGGCATTTGCATCAATTTTTGGTATCATTATATTGGCAATTATCATCGACCGTCGGCGCAGGGCCTAACTCGAAATCATCATTTGGCCCTGGCGCTCAGCGGACTTTCCGGCGCGCGAGCAATTAAAGATTTTTCCTTCCGTAGATGGAAGACTCCTCGGGAACGGAGAGAATCCTTTCACGGGCGCGCTTGCCCGATCCGTTTTTTTCAACGTATCTCTATTCATGCCGAAGCCTGAAACCACCGCCGCTGCCGCCGTGCCGCACTCCGCGACTCCTGTTTCCAAACTCACTGCGAAGGGGCTCAAAACGCGGAAAGACATTGTCGAAAACTGGCTCCCCCGTTACACGGGCGTGCCGTTAGATAAGTTTGGAGATTACATCCTGCTCACAAATTTCGATCATTATGTGAAAGTCTTCGCGCAGTGGCATCGCGTGCCGGTGAAGGGCAAAGATAAGCCGATGCCCAACGCGACAAAGGGAAAAATCAGCATCATCAATTTTGGTATGGGCAGCGCAACCGCGGCCACCGTGATGGATCTCCTCAGCGCCATCAAACCCAAGGCCGTCCTATTCTTGGGCAAATGCGGTGGGATCAAACATCGCACTCAAGTGGGTGATTTCATCTTACCGATCGCGGCCATTCGTGGCGAAGGCACGAGCAATGATTACTATCCACCGGAAGTTCCCGCCCTCCCCTCCTTTGCTCTCCAGAAAGCCATTTCGACGACCATCCGTGAACACGCCCGAGATTACTGGACCGGCACCGTTTACACGACCAATCGCCGCGTCTGGGAGCACGACAAGGAGTTTAAGAAATATCTGAAAAAGATCCGCGCACTAGGGATCGACATGGAGACGGCCACGATCTTCATGACTGGTTTCTATAACGAAATTTCTACGGGCGCGCTACTCCTCGTTTCCGATCAACCGATGGAACCGGAGGGAATCAAAACGGCCGAGAGCGATAAGACGGTCGATACCAAATACGTGAGCGACCATATCCGGATCGGCATCGATTCACTGAAACAGCTCATCAACAAAGGGCTGACCGTTAAGCATCTGCAGTTCTAATCACACGGTAGTTATCCTCACCTCCCAGCGATCCCCACCGGATCTCGCCTACTCTTTTTCCTCCGCCAGTGAATAATCGCGGAGTTCATGGCGGGGATGCCCCCCGGGACCGTAGCCCTCGCGCGAGGATTCCTCCGCCAATGGGATGAACCGATAGCTCAAGCCTCTCTCGTCCACTTCGAAGCACTGAAAACCCAGCGTCGGATCGCCGTCTGGCCAGCGATCTTGAAATTGCCCGAACGCCGTCGCCGGCCCCTTGTAAAACGTCATATCCTTATACCCGTCGATCCGCCGGTTGTGGATGTGTCCGCTGAGCATCGTGCGCACCCCCGCACGCTCCAACGCGGCATACATTCTCAGCCGTGGCTCCCGATTAATTTGGAAATACCAAGTCTGATACGAAAAAGGATCCGCTGTCATGTCCGCCGTGGATTCCAGTGGTTGTTCCACAAACAACGGCACATGCGTCATCACCACGTGATGTTGCCCAGCCCCGGCCTTCGGCAGCGTTTCCAAAAACTCCCACATGACCTCTTCCTCAGGAAATCCCGAACCCGCCACCGCCGCGCAAAACCCTGAAAATCGCACCTGCTTGTGCTCAAACGTCCAATTGATCGGTCCGAAATTGTCCTGCCACTTTTTCAACCGATCCCGCGTCATGCTCATCTCCACATCAGGCATTCGGTCCGGCTTGCCGCTCAATCCCTGCCGTCCGTCCACCTTGTTCCCCACATCCATATTACCCGGCAAGACGTGCCACGGAATGCCCAACGAATCCAAACCCGCCTTGCTATTCGCAAATTCATAATCGTGCACAAACCCATCCCGAGTGATATCCCCTCCCACTAGAACCAAGTCCGGCTTCAACTCCTGGATCTGTAGCTTAGCCGTTTCCCAATGATCCAGAAAACTCGGTTGATAGCGAAAGGATCGCGGAGACCCTACATGCGTGTCGGTGATATGAACAAAGCGCCAAGAATCCATTCCGGTGGGTTACCTTACTCTCCTAGAACGTCAACCCGGTAGCCTCGGCAACCCAGGCCTCGGCCGAGCCATAAACTCCGTGCACACCGGCACAGACATCAGAAACGCTCTCACCGAATATTTGACATCCAACCGCTTCCACAGCCCTGCCCTCACCCCCGCACCGTCCGATGCGCTTGCAGTCGATAGCGTCTTGGGCTCATCCCGAAACGTTTCCGAAACAACGCATAGTAATGCGACAAATTCGTGAGACCACAGTCGAACATGATGTCGATGATCGGGAGTTCCGTTTCTGCCAACTTCTCGGCCGTGTAATCCATCCTTGCTGCATTGACGATATCCGTGGGAGTCGCGCCAAGCCACCGCACCGCAGCTCGCGCGACATGAGAGGGACTGCGACCTGCCAATCGCGCAAAGGCCGGAGCCCCACCGATGAAGTATTCCGGGCGAGCAATCTCTCTTCTCGCATGCGCCAGCCAGTCAGGAACTTGCCCCTTCATATCGGCCCCTGCCATCGTGCGTAGTTGGGGAAACTCCATTATGAATCCATCCAGCACTACCCGTGGACGTGCTTCCGCTAAGAGTCGGTCAGACCAATAATTCAACATCACCTGAGCTCGAGGCTCCAGCGACCAAGCACGTTCCGACTCCTCTCGCTCGAACCAATCCGGATCATCCGCAAAATAGCGGGCGCGCATTTCCCGCCACGCTTCACTGGGAAACGCGAGATTCATGATTCGCATCGGGTTTTCCGACGAGCCCACCACTCGGTGGCGGTCCTGCGGTCTCACCAAATAAAGGGTGTTGATTTGTAGGGGAGACCTACGCCCATTCCAGCGCTGCTCACCGGCTCCACGCGTAGCCCAAAAAATCTCGTGATAATCATGATCGTGATAGATCGCTCCATTTTCAGAAGTCAGCTCAGTGCGGGCAAAATGATAACTCTCATCAGGCCGAATGAAGTCAGTGAGCTTAAAGTGGGCACATCGCGCGGGCATCTAATCAACAAAACACAATAATATGCCGCTTTATGGCAAGATTTACCCACTAAATGATGTTATAACACATCTACTATGGTTTCCCCTACATCCAACTACCCCGGCAGACTCACCCCAGAAGAAGTCGCCACGTATCGCCAAGAAGGCTATCACATCTTCCGCGAGCCCGTCTTGCCTGAGGCCAAGTTCGAAGGACTGAAAAACTGTTTCGAAAACATCCTCGATGGTCTCGATACCGGAGTGCGCCCCGAATCGATGGACGTCCCCCATTTTCAGCACCCTGAATTGTTCGAATGGTTATTCGCCGACGAAATTCTGGACCTCGTTCAGCCCATCCTCGGCCCGGACCTCGCGTTGTTCTCCAGTCACTTTATCTGCAAACCCAAGGGCAATGGCCAGCGCGTGCCTTGGCATGAAGATTCTCATTACTGGATCAACATGATCGATCCGATGGAAGTGGTGACCGTGTGGATCGCGATCGATCCCTCGCTGAAAGAAAACGGATGCATGAATATCATTCCCCGCACCCACACCACCGGGAAACAAGGCTTCTCCGATTACGATGATGTCGAACCCGGCACAGCTGTCTTCGCCGATGAGATCAAAGCTGTCCAACGCGACCCCAGCAAAGCACTCCCGATCGAACTCCAGCCCAATCAGTGCAGCCTCCACGACGGTCGGATCATTCACGGTAGCGCTCCCAATACCAGCGATATTCGACGCTGTGGCTACACGATGCGCTACATCAGCACCCGCGTGAAAGAGAACCGTGAGAAAAACGGCGCCTACCACAATATCTACCTCGCGCGTGGCGTTGACCACGCTGGAAATGAATACGGCGACCACACCAAAGCCTACCCCGACCTAGCCCGCTTCCGCGCCAAACACGGCAAAAACGGACACTGATTTCGAGTGTAGGAGCGCGCAATTTCGCGCGTTCCTGTAGCCAAACATAGTTTCAGATCCTGATGCGATAGAGCCCGGGCTTCACCGCATCGTGCATCGCTTGACCGTGGGGAAGCTTAGCTTGGCCGATAAAGTTGCGGATCGATTCGATCCACGCCGTAGGACTGTCGACCAGTTCTTGATAAGGAACTACCAGCAGATCCACTAGCGGGTTCTCTTTAAGACGGGTTTGCATGCTCGATTCCTGGCTCGCCAACATTCGGGCCAATCGCGCTTCATCTAACACTTTCGCTTCCGGATTGATTCGTTGCAACATGGCGTTTTGCGACCGTGCCACTTCATTGATCGGCCGATACATTTGGATCACCCGAAACGAAGTCTCTGCAGGAAGAAAAGGAATCAAAGGAGTGACCACTTTCGTAACCTGCCCTTTGGCATCCTGTATAATCGAAGGGTTTTCCGGCAGTGCTTTTATCCCCTCCCATTCATAGTAACCCTCCTCATTGTTCTCGTCTGAGATCCGGATGTGATCAGTTTTTATCTTCATCCCCCCTGCAGCCAGTATTTGCATCATCAGAGAAGTCCCTGATCGCGGAAGGCCGGTCACGATGACAAATTCCTCAGATACGGGAGCGCTCTTTGTGAACGACGAAGGGGTCGCCGGTGAAACCGGCTTCACCGGAGGAATATCCGACTTCGAGTCCAGCAGGGCCCCGGAACGAATCGACTCACGCAATCGAGAGATTCGAGCGCGCTGCTTGGTATAGATGTCTTTGCGTTGATCGATACAGGCGCGGTGAAACTCGATTCTGGTTTCATTTCCGGGGGTGCGGGCCAGTAGGCGGGCCAGACATCGATGAGCTCCAGAATGGTGGCGATTAAACTTCAAGCAGCCTTCAAACGCAGTGATGGCTTGTTTCGTCAAATCCATGCGTTCCAGAGCCCAACCAAGAGTAAAATGGGCGGCAGCGTTATTGTAGACCAAGCGTAAGCTCTGAAACGCGGCCTGCGAGGCCTCCATCCAATCTCCTCTTCGCTGATAGACGATGGCCAATCCATGGCAAGCCACCGCACTTTCACCGTCATGCTTCATCGCCTTTTTATAGGCCTGCTCAGCGTCACCCCATTGCTCCAACGAAAGAAATACCTGACCGAGTGCGAGTTGGATAGTAACCGAATCTTGCGTCGCAGCCGAACTGCGGAAATGAGTGAGCGCTGCCCCGTAGTCTTTACTTTCCAAGGCCAACTGACCTCTCAGGTAGGAAAGGAGAGGAAGCTCCTCCGTCACCGACATGATATGCTTAATCTCTTGCCCCGCCTCTGCATTCAGACCGAGGCGCCATAGCACCACAGCACGCCGCATGCGATACATAAGATTGCCCGGATGCTCCGTCACTAGACATTCTATCAGCGGCAGGGCTTCTTCGAATTCTCGAGCATCTAAATGATCCAGTGCCAGCTGCCAGTTGTTTAGTTCGATCACTTGCTGGCTTGCTTTGGTCTGATCTTTACTGAGCTGTGAAATGTAGCCGAGTTGCTCCATCTGTTTCAAAATCAACACCGACTCTTCCGCCGATATTGAGTCATCGCCAGTTGGAGCAGCCGATTGAGCAACGCGCTCTTCCCAGGTCTCGATAAAATCAGCCGGAGCTGGATTCTTGAGCGTCTCTGAGAGAACCCGACCACGCATGTCTTGCCCTACTGGCAGACCGAAAAGCTGGAGGATCGTCGGGGTGATATCCAACAAACCAGCCCCGAATATAGCCTCGCCTGAAATGGGCTCATTCGGCACCGATTTAATCCCCGGCCCGCGCATCGCCAAAACGCCGTAATCCCGGTGCCAGGACTCGGGATCGGAAATGAGTGTATCGGGAGCATGTTGATCAGACGGACGATGAAAACCATGATCAGAAACCAGTATCACGGTATCTTCCGGCCCCACCTGCTTGAGAAGATTGGCGAACATCAGATCAAACATCTGGTAGGCTCCGTTCACGACATCGTGATAAAGATCATACTGTCGTTCATCCACCCCCGGATACTGGGGAGGGTGAAACTTCATGAAGTAGTGACCAATCAGATCAATTATCCGGTAATATACGGCGGTGAAATCCCAAGGATGGTTTTCCATCGACCACAACGCGGCCGCTTGAATCGAGGAAGCCGTGGCGAGCTCCCGGGCCAGATCATCAGCGAGTCGATCTTGGGCAAAATCAATTTCATGCATCTTGGGGATGAACAAACGCAGAAACTCAATCGGAAGTTCACTGGCGTGCAGTCGCAAAGCCTCGATCTCGGGTGAAGCCGCCATCGGGGCAAAGCTATTGGCCAATAGTTTCCAGGGCTCTCCGGCCGCAGGCATGTTGGCGGCAAATAAATCGGAAAAACAAACCCCATTACTGGGACGAGCAGGATGACTCGCGAACCAATTGATCACATGGCAACGCAGACCCTCGCTCGCCAGGATATCCCAGATCGCCGCACATTTACGTGAGGAGCGACTCACCGGCTGAACTTTGCCGCTGTCGCTATTAACCTCCGTGAAGCCATGAATGCCATGCTGAGCGGCTCGTTTCCCCGTGGCGATGCTCTGCCATAAGATCGGCGAAAGGGTCGGCTTCAGTGTCGCGATGTTTCCGCTGATCCCTTCGTCCAGAAACGCTTTGAGAAAAGGCATTCGTCCCACCGCCATCAGAGGTTGGATGAGTTTCCAATCCGCCCCATCGAGGCCGACCAACAGAAGTCGTTCAGTTTGACGTGAGCCCATAGGTTATCGCACGCCCCTAGAGGGAAACTAAACGGAATAGAGGTGGATTTCGCATTCGCGTAGGATACAGGATTGGCTTGGGGTGCTGTCGATGGATTACGGAGCGACCGACGATATTTCACCCCAGGCACCTGAAATATTGGCTCGGCTAGAACAGCTGAAACGCGACGGTAATCTGGTTAAGTTTGAAAATGCGGCCCATGACGCATGGCAAACTCATCCGGACCATTTTGACATCGCGGTCGTGTATTTCCAACACCTGAAACAAACCGACCAATATGCGAAAGCGGAGAAACTTCTCCAGAATCACATCGCCTCCCCCCAAGCCAACGCGACCTCTTTGATAATCTATGCGGATATCTTAATGCAAATGGGCTTATTCGATGAATCCTGGAACGTCCTAGCCAAAGCGAAGGCTCACGCTGGAGCCGAAGATTTGCAGCCCGTCCGGCAATTCGAAGCGGCTCACGCCCAATACCACCCTCAACTGAACGAGGCCGAAGTATTCGGAATCCTGCAGGCCCACGGGGAGTGGCTGACTCAAAATGTCACGTCACGAAATCTGGAGATCAGCGAACGGAAACCGGATCAACCCATCCGAGTCGGTCTTTATTCTCCTCATTTCAATCGCCACCCCACCGCCATCTTTGCCTACAGCTCGTTTGATTCGGAAAATGCCGCCGAGTTTGAGTGGTATTTTTACCACGATTCTCCGAATCCGGATAGTGCGATGACCCATGAAAACCGCAAACGGGCTCACCAATGGCGCCCCATCCGCCACCTTTCGATCGATCAAGCCGTTCAACAAATCCGCGACGACCGGATCGATATGCTTATCGACCTCTGTGGGTTTCTCACTCCCGGCCGACCAGAGATCATGGTGCAGCGGGTAGCTCCCGTGCAAATATCATGGCAAGGTTGGCCGGGGACAACGGGACTGCGCTGTTACGATTGGCGCCTGACCGATGCGATTGCAGACCCGCCAGGGAATGCAGACACCTTCAGCACAGAAAAGTTGTATCGACTTCCCCACGGACACCATTGCTACGTGTCTCCGTTTGAGTATCCCCCCGTATCGGTTCCTCCCATGATGCAAAATGGCTATGTGACCTTTGGTTCAGCAAACAACCTGATTAAGTATTCCAGCACCGTGCTCGAGACCTGGGCTGAAATCCTCCATCGCCTGCCGCATAGCCGGTTGCGACTGCGACGCGATAACTTCTCTGACCCGTATTGCCGCGAACGGCACATACGTCGCTTCGAACACTACGGCCTGCCCATGGAGCGCGTGGACCTGATGGCATTCAGCTCGATAAAGAAAGTAAACCTGCATCTCGATTTCTACAATCTGATCGATATCGCTCTCGACCCCTTCCCCTACAACGGCATGACCACAACAGCGGAGCCGCTACTCATGGGTGTGCCCGTGGTGGCGTTGCGCGGTGAGCGTCACAGCTCTCGGGTTTCCGCGAGCATGATCACGCGAGTAGGCCTGACGAATTGGATCGCCGACTCTCTTCCTGACTACATCGACATCGCATGCAGCCAAGGCACCGACCTCGACGGACTCTTCGATGTCAGGGAAACACTTCGCGACACATTTCTCCAATCACCGCTCGGTCACGAGCAGACATTTCAAGCAGACATGAAAACCGCCTTGCGAGAGATTTGGGGACAACGGGATATCGATCCTGCCCAGCGAGCCCAAAAAAGCCCCGCTTAATAGAGCGAGGCTCTAAAAGTTGAAGCGAGTAAGGAGGCCTACTTAGCAGCCTGCTTCTGTGCCCTTCGACGGCGCAACGCGGCGAAGCCCAAGGCACCCGCCGCTAAGGCTAGAGCCGCACTCGCAGGTTCGGGAACGGCAGTGGCTCCCGCCGTGATCGAAGCGCCCGCAGTGGATTCGTAACCAAACGCATTCAATGTAACAGTGCCCTCATCATTAAAGATGATCTCTGCCCAGCCGAAATTGGTGTCTTCACCAACCACCTTCTGAAATCCGAGGTAACGGGCGTTCGACGATGCGGTATTCGCGAGGCTCGCATTATTGTCGCCTCCGCCAGTGATGAGTTCACCGAAGTTGTAAAAGGTGAACGCGGTTGTGTCTCCTGCTGATAAGAAACTGTAGGCAGAATTAGACGTCCCATACAGAATCCCCCCGAATGAGGCTGCTGTAAGCGTTAAAGCACCGTCGGTTGTGTTGGTGGTTACACCATTCAGCCAGAAACCGACTTTGACGCTAGTAAGGGTCAATCCGTCTCCGGTCGCATTATTACTATCCCAAGAAATAACTTGAGCAGATGCGGATGATGCCGCGCATACACTGGTGAGTCCCACTGCGTATTTAAGGAATTGTGTCCGGACTTTCGACGAAGAGGCGGAAGGAGGATTCATATGGTCGGCATTCTCTTTTTACGCCGCGGCAAAGAGCAATGACTTAAAACAAGTCGGACCATTAGTGGATCCAATGTGAAAGATCGAAAGCTCATGGCTGGCACTCCGTTTCCTCAGAGAGAAGAACGCTCAACCTCACGCGTTCTTTTATCCGAACAGTTCGGGGAGCTCTGCCCGGGCGGCGCGACCTACTTGGGCAGACGTTTCGTCATCCACGAATTGGTAGGGCCAGCGTAGTCGCGCGCTCATCCCCGGGAGCCAGCCACCGGCGCAGGCCATCATTTTGTCGATCGCAGTGCCGGAGACACCTCGCTCTTCCTTGAGTCGACCCGCCTGCGTCATCCAGAAATTCACTAGCTTCGCTTCCAAAGCCAAAGCATTCTCGGGATTGGTCCAGATCTGCTCATACCAACGTTGCGCACCAATTGGTGACAAGCACGCCACATTCGAATAGCACCCACGGGCACCTTGTTGGCAGCCCGACGCCATTTTGTGCCCCGCGACAAAAACAGAGATTTTCTCCAGCACCGGTTTCATTTCCGCATACCAAGCAGCATCGCCCCCCAATACTTTGATGCCGACCACTTCGGGCACTGCGGTAATCACCTTTAATAATTCGGATGAATTAAGCAGTGGTTTCGCATGCGGTGGATTATAGAGAATCAATGGAATACCATCGGCCTCCTGTGCCACTCGACGGAGAAATGTAATCGCTTCATCGACTCCCACCGGCAGCCAGTCCGGCAGAATCACCTGCATCCCCGAAGGTTGCAGCGAACGAGCGCGGCGCACCAGACCAAGGGTTCCCTGAGGACTGGTGTGACTCGCTCCGATTTGAAAAGGCATATCTGCCTTCGTGCACACTTCAGCCAAGAGCCCGCTGATCTGATCGAACTCCTCTTCGGTCTGAGTCCAGAACTCCCCGGCACTTCCGTTCGAATAGATCCCCGAGACGCCAGCCGCGACGAGGTGCTGGAGTTCCTGCTCCAGCAGTTCGAAATCAATCGAATCGTCATCACGCAGAGGCAGGAGCAAGGTGCCCCATACTCCTTTCAAGGTTTCTCGGGTCAGTGGATTCATAGGGCTGGGTCTGGAGAAGATGGTAATCGGGCATAAAAAAACCCGCGCCAAGTGAGGCGCGGGTAAAAGCTATTAGCTAGCTGAAAATTAGGCCTGAGCAGGAAGCTCGGATTGCTGACGGCGCTGACGGATTCGGCGTGCGGCCATCAGTCCTACAAATGCACCGGCAAAGAGAACCGCAACCGTGCTGGCTTCTGGGACTGGAGCGAAAGCATCATAGCCAGCTGCAGAATTTGCGATAAATGCGAAGTCAGCCCCTGCTGCCGTTCCTCCGCTGGTTAGATTCGCAAAGGTGGATACACCGGCACTTGAATGAGTGGCTCCATCTGCATAAGCGGTATCGCCTGCACCCAATCTGAGGTTGCCACCAGAGGTGGCGGCATTGCCGACAATCGACAGTCCATATGTATTGGCTGGTGTCAGAGAGCCCGCCACCGATGTCATGTCGAATGCCATATCGTAATAGGATTCGCCGCCATCAGTGGTCCATGATCCAGTGGCAGGGAGCTCAAACGTGCCAACGCCAATTGAGGTCGTCGCATTATTGCCGGACCAGTTGGAAAAATAAACGTCCAGTGTTTGTGCGCTCACCGAAGGAGCTCCTGTCGTGATGAAACGAAAAGTAAGCGTATCAATCTTAGCGGTATTCGTGAACGTTTGCGTCAATGCAGTGCCATCTGCGAGAAGGGATCCATTGCTGTAGGAAGTGTTATTGCTAAAACCGCCACTCATGGTGGTCGTATCAAGCGTCACTGGCGCCGCCTTGCTGACAGAGGCGAAAGGGATCGCAAGCAGTGCAAGGATAAGGGGAATCCGGGGTAGTTTTGACATGTCAGTTACATTTCTAGGGGGTTATCCTCACTTTACCACTATTATTTACTAAATAGTAATACGTAGCGATTAGTCTATTTCACGGCTTTTGATCCGGGAATGGAGTCTGCCGCAGCGATAAGTTGAGAAAGTTCGCTGATCAAGAGCTGGCGATCACCCTCCCCAATAATCGCAAATGAAAGCAATTGCGCGGGTTGATGTTGGCGGGCATCGAGCACATCGCGCCATTGCGAACGCCACCAACTGCCCCAGCCCTCTTCCCCTCCTTCCAAGAGTTGCCCCCGGGATGGATCCCAAATCGTAAATGCAACGAGCATGTCTGCATTCATCCGGCGAAACAAATAAGTATGGAATGGGATGCTCCCACCTTTCCAAGACACGTCAACCACCCCCAATTCTTCGACCAATTCACAGCCAGCATAAGGTAGACAAACCGTGGGGTTATGCAGAAACGGTGCCGAGCGCGCCACTTGGCCCGTATGCCACTGAATATAATTCACGCTACGCTGAACCGCATCCGGACCAAACCAGTAGCCGGATTCGAAGTCGTCGGGTCTTAACATTTCCTCCGCAACCTTGGTCAGCGGTAGCTCCCGAAATGACGGATTATTCGCCGGTAGTTGAACAGACCACCGTGATTCTTGCGCAGGCTGACGACTCTCTCCGTGCGCAAACCACCAGCGGGTGCCAGACTCAACGAAGACCAATCCGATCGCAACGATCCCCAACCATATCAATAGTGATCGGTGAGAGACACACTTGACGCCCAAACGAGTTTTTCGAACAGGATTCTCTGCAACCTGTCGTGTTGAATCTCTCCAGAGCCAACCGAGCAGCCCCGTCACTACCAGTGAAAAGCCCAGTGCGCTCCAACCGGCGGCATCATGCCAACGATCCAGCATCCCCTCCGATCCCGTGGCACACCAAGATAGAAACAGCACGCGCCCAAAATTCCCGACGACCGCCGCCAAAGCTCCCCCCAGAAACAGTGCCACCCTTCGCGATGGGGATAGCTGAAGCCACTCTCCAAAAAACAACGCCGCCGTAATCGCCGCCTGCAGCGAACGAATACCGCCACAAGCCTCGTCGATCCCCACCCATCCATTGGCCAATCGCACACTCGTGCCCGAAGCCAGCGCAGGAGAGCCCAGCAAATTGCTGATCTCAGTGACCAGCGACGCGATCCCTTCGCGCACTGGCAAAATGATCACCCGCTCGAATACACCCGGCCAAGGAATCACTCCCAGTAAAATACTCAAAGGTCCGGCCAACCAGCGCACCCCGGCGGCACCCGATACTCTGTGCGCTAGGTAGAGCACCAATCCGACCAACAAGCCCAAGTAGAGAGTAAGTGCCAGCGGCCAAAGAGGATAGGGTGTAAGGAGTAATCTGAGTGGAACAATCAGCGCAAACAACAGCGCCAAGATCAACCAACTCCCCATACCGATTGACTCGGATTCCAATTTCAAAACCGGACGTGAATCCCACCTTTCCCACCATAGATAAGCCATGAGAATTGGAGCCGCCCATCCGTGTCCCAAATCCGGCGCGAGCTCCCACACGCGAGCGAGTGGAATCAGGAGCAATGCCGTGAGCACTACGCCAAATCCGAGCAACATCCCCACGGGCAAGAAACCCGACGGCGAGGTGGGATTACTCTTCTCCGGCGACACTGTCATCTGAAGTAGTGTCCTGAGCCCCCTCGGACTTCTTTTTCGGAAGCGGCCGATTGAGCATTTGTTTACCCAATTCGAAGAGAAATTTTTCCTCCGGAAGTTGTTGCTGCA
Organism: Cephaloticoccus sp.; assembly: GCA_034669935.1. Classification (GTDB taxonomy): domain Bacteria; phylum Verrucomicrobiota; class Verrucomicrobiia; order Opitutales; family Opitutaceae; genus Cephaloticoccus. The sequence continues at coordinate 238,293 of JAXMOJ010000004.1, read as the reverse complement.
GTTGAGCCTCAAGCAACGCGACCCGCGCATAGTCTTCAGCCCGACGACCCACGCCGTAGACATAAGCTAAAAAGGGCGCAATCGCGGCTGTTTCTCGATCTTCCGGGGACATTGCATCAATCAACTCGAGAGCTTCATCAGCCTTCTCCGACTGCGCCAAAGCAAACGCATAACCCGCCACGTAATCAGTATTTTTAGGATCCAACTCATACAACTCGGCCATCGCAGTCTTGGCGGGTGACCAGCCGGAAGAGCGTTGCGTAAGCAACGAGAGGATCGCCCAATCGTATTTATAACGTGGCACCGAAGTATCGCGTTCACGGAGCACATTCATGAGAGCTCGCAGATTCGCGGTATCCAAATTTCTCCGATAAACATTAAAGAGCGTTTGGTGAGCCCAGGTCTGACCATTAAAGCCGCGAGTGATTACCCAGAGCGTTTTCTCAATAAAATCGTCTTCCTGCCAAAGACTGGCCAAACGGTGCAGGATCCTCAATTCGGTCAGCGATTTTCCGGCTGAAGAGAGCGCTTCATCCCAGAGCTGGTTTTGCAAAGACGTGTTTTCACGCGTGGCCTCAATCCGGGTTGAAAGCGCGAGCCTTACCGTATCCTTTTGGATCGCTCCCCAGACACCCGCTTCAAGCATTCCACCCAACCGATCCCAATTCTGCTGCATGGAAACCGCATCGGCTTCGAGCGACGTGATCATCGGATCGTTACTTAGCTCTTCATTGAGCGAAGCGATCCAGTTTTCCACCACCACTGGCTCGCCCAACGTAAGAGCCCAACGAATTAATTCAATTGCCTGACTCACGTCTAGATCAGCTTCAGCGGTCAGCTCTGCAAACACGTCTGTGAAAGGACGATTTTCCTGATTGATCGCCAGATTGGCACGGTGTAATCGATCCGTAAGGCTGGCCTGAGGATCCTGAACAATCGTGTCGCTAATTCGGAGAGCCTCCTTGAAATCGGCCGAAGCGATGGCGTTAAACAACAACTCCCGTTGGATAAACAATGTGTTCTGCGGCTTCTTGGCCAACTCGTCCAACTCACGTCGCGCTTTCGCCACCACTTCATCGTTCGGACTTTGCAGACGAAGAACCGCATGCATGACCTTGAGCTTGTCGTTGTCCGGTTCCTCCTCACGCAACCGGTCATAAAGTGCATCCGCAATTGGCCGATTACCTGTGGCCATCGCATAAGCAAGGGCGGCCTTCAGCGCGATGGGCTGATTCGCCTGCTCAGGCGTCATTTCACGCAGAGCATCGCGAGCAGCATTCAGATCTTTCCAACGAATCGCCGAAGTGACCAATGCCGCGCGATCCTCCACGGAGGTGGGATCCAACCGAACCAAACGGCGACGAAGCGGTAACACTTCAGGCGAGCCAGCTTGTTCCAACAGCCTCACGGCCACTCGCAGTGCTTCCGGATTTCCGGGCACGGCAGCGAAAGCCACATCAAGCGCGAGCTTGGCTTTGGGTAGATCGTTCTGGTCGAGAAATAGTTCTGCCTGAGCAAGCGCACGATCCTGTTTCCAAGCCCGATACTTCTTCAGGGCAGGTTTCACGGAAAACGCACCCACTACCAATAATACGATGACGACTAAGATAATAATCAGCCGCAATTTATTACTACGACGGGATGACTTGCGCACATTGAGTAGCTGCATGATGGGAAAATTCGAAAACGTGTGGTGAGGTAATACGTGAGCGAGACAGATAAAAATGGTCACGCACACGACCAGAGGGATTCTCAGCTCAATCGCTTCCCTACTCAACACAAGGGCGAATCATCCGAGGAGGAAAGTGCCAATCCCTTGCATATTACTAATTTGCCGAGCCTTAGCTCGCCATCCGGCGCCTTATTCCACCTCAAACCAGAACGGAACAAACATCTCCGTTTCGTCCATGTTCACCTGCGCCCAGAGGACATAGCGTCCACGCTGGGGGATGGTGACTCTGAATGACAGTTCCGGTAAAATCGGATCGGGGGCATGTTGCAGATCGTTTTCTTCCGGATGCAAATGCGCAAAGCCCATGCGATTTTCATCAAACGCGACTAAATGGGCATAAGAATCCATCACGACACGCAGCGGCACGGCACCGCCATCGCGATGTGTAATCGACAGTTTCAAACGAGCTTCCTGATCGGCCAAAACTTTCCCTCCGGTCGGACTGATGGTGAATCTATAGTCTCCCGATTCTTGCGTCCAACCCGGTTGCTGGGCGGTCGTGATACGTGTCGAGGTCGGGGGCTCACCCACAACATCAAGTTTGGCATTGGCATAGAGGCCAAGGCCGGTCGCGGCAGGAGTGAAATCCGCATAGAAGCGATATTCGCCACCGTATTCTGGAGTGAAGCGGAAACGCCATTGGCCCGGCCCTGACGTTGGGATGGGATGCACGTGATGGTAGTCCATCAATTCCGGATCAATAATCATCAGATGCAGCAATCGAGTGTGCACCCTCAGGAGATCAGCGGTGGTGATCGGCTTACCACCCGAGGTCGCCAAGGTGAGTAACACCTCAACTTCACGCCCAGCGGTGGGCGCGACCTCTGTTTGCAGTCTTAAACTCACTGGAGAGCGCACATTAACCACCGGTAGAAATTGAGGATTGGCGGGATCGCACATTTCCAAGGTGTTTTCACCCTGCACACGAAAATCCATGTGGCTTAGATTAGTTCCCGTGGGCAAAACACGAAAAACCGCATAGAGCGCGATTGCGATAATCGTAATGCGCGCGACGCGCCACCAGCGTCGGCGTTCTGCCAGAGACTCACTCATGGTCGGCGCATCTTAGCCACGAAGTCACGGGGTTCCCAGAGCGTGCCATCAGCCCGGTGAATAATCTTTCCGTCCTTGCTAATCAAAAGTGTCGTTAACGTGTGTTTGAGAATGCTGCCGTCAAAATTCGCGATCACCCCGAATTGTTTAAGCAGATCTTTGATTGACCGTTCGGGGCCGGTGAGGAATGAAAAATTGGTGGTATCGATGCCGCGCGCGCTGGCATAATCGCGCAACACACCCGGCGTATCGTATTCGGGATCGAGAGTGATGGATATCAGCTCGAGCGTTTCGACTCCTGCCTCATTCGCAAGACGTTGCGTTTCCATCATTTTCATCGTCGCAGCGGGACACATCGTGGCGACCGGACAGCGGGTGAAGATAAAATTGAGCATGATCTGCCGCCCACGAAAACGACTGCTTTGCACGACTTCGCCCGTCTGATCGTAGAGAGAAAAGTCCGGTAGTTTCTCCCCCACCTCCCGATACGCACTCCGGCCACGGATCAAAGTATCCTGCCGCAGTGCATCCGCACTCGCATTCACACTGGCGGTCGATATTTGATCATCGGGCCAGATATTACGCAGGAGAAAATCTCCATCGTCACTCGGCACCAGCACCGCGCGGATCCGTTGCCCGACCTTCGCGTTGGCCACATCGCCCGGTGAAGCGATGAACTCCATCGTCATGGCCGGCATGTAATCAGGGATTTCGTCATGCTGCACCAGCAACCGGTTCTTCTCCTGATCCACCACTAAAATCTCCCCCGTCAAAGGGTAGGTGATCTCTTCGGGTTCAACCGGAGTTTCTTTCGCCACGTCTTGACGCGAGCAACCCGAACCAGTCAACAAGACCAAGGCCAAGACCCAGAGCAACGTATTAGATTTCATACCTATACGGATTCGCCACACGAAATAATTGTCAAAGGGTTTGCGGCAAGTAGCGAGTGAGCTTCTATCTCGCAGTTCATTCTTTCATGACCACTTCCAAGACATCAGGGCGCACAGCCGCCTACAAACCCGCCCTCGCCTGGTTTGCCGCCATCGGCGGAGCATGGGTTTTTGTGTTGGTCACTCTAGGGGCATTCACCACCACGATTGGTGCGGGAATGGCCTTTGAGGATTGGCCCCTTTCGAATGGATCGTTCAATCCCGATGGATGGCTCGAAAACATCGCGATGTTTGCCGAGCACTCCCATCGTCTGAGCGGCTCCCTGATGGGATTCATCACCATCGGCATCGCGGTATGGTTGCATAAATGTGAGGCGCGAGGCTGGATGCGACGCCTCGGCTGGTTGGCCGTGAGCATCGTTGTGATCCAAGGTATCATCGGTGGTAAACGAGTGCTTTTCGATGCGATGCAGGTGCCCGGGTTTGAAATGTCGTTTGGCCAAATGTTACGCATTCCGCATGGCATTCTCGCTCAAGTCTATATTTGTATTTTGATTTTCATCGTCGCTGGCCTCTCGCGACCATGGATAGAGCGCCAGATCCCCGTTTCCGCCGCCACCCGTCGAATCGGCGCGATCAGCATGGGGTTACTACTCCTGCAACTCGCCATCGCCGCGACGATGCGCCACAATTGGGCCGGTCTCGCGATCCCCACCTTTCCTGCTTCAACTCACGATGGGAACTGGCTCCCGGCCAGTTGGGACTACCGCGTGACGCTCAACTTTGCCCATCGCTTCATGGCCGTCGTGCTCTCGGTTTCGCTCGTCTGGTATGCAATCAAATTGTGGACGGATCGGGGGGCGAGCCTGCTGATGAGATGCGGTGCATCGTTGATGCTGGGTTTGCTCGCTATGCAAATCCTCCTCGGCGCCCATGTGATCTGGCAATACCGAGAGCCCCATGTGACCACGGGCCATGTCGTTTGTGGGGCCTTATTAATGGCGACCACTTTCTGGCTGACCTGCCTGACCTATCGCGATGTAATCGCGGCTAAGACTTCCTCGACATGAACGCACCAAAAGCCGCATTCAGTGACTATCTTGAGCTGACCAAGCCTCGGCTCAGCATGCTTTCGGTGCTCACGACGCTGATCGGCTACATCGCCGCGCGACCTCCTTGGCTTCCCCTGGAGTTCATCTCGTTGATCATCGGCACCTGTCTCGCAGCCGGGGGTGTGGCCGTGCTCAACCAATGGTTGGAGGCTGATACCGATGCGCGGATGAAGCGCACTGCGGATCGTCCGATCCCCACAGGTAAAATCCCCACCGGCTCTGCCTTTGTGCTCGGAGTCCTCATGTGCGCCGCCTCGCTTGGCATCCTATTCGTGAATATCAACGGCATGGCCGCAATCTTCACCCTGCTCACGATCGTCTCTTACGTTTGTTGGTATACACCGGCGAAGCGCACCTCACGCTGGTCGACCGAAATCGGCGCGATCGCCGGTGCGTTCCCGCCTCTGATCGGCTGGGCTGCTGCGGAAAATGGTGTCTCCCCGCTGGGTTGGATCTTGTTTGGGGTGCTCGTTTTTTGGCAGATTCCGCACTTTATGGCCATCGCATGGACCTATCGCAATGACTACTCGAATGTGGATTTCCCCATGCTGCCCGTGCGTGATGAAAAAGGCGATTGGGTCGCTTCATGGTCGCTGGTCAATGCGATCCTCCTCCTCGTGGTGAGTGTGCAACCCTATTTTCTGGGACTCACGACGATTGGCTATGGGATTGTTGCCGGCATCGCCGGACTTTGGTTTTGTTGGAAAGCGGTGCTGTTTTTGCGGCCCGCAGGTCGCGAAGGTGCCGCCCGCAAACTCTTCTTCGCCTCGATCATCTATCTGCCGATCACCTTAATCGCACTCGTGGCAGATCGCGTTATTTTCTTCTGATCCCATCATGAGCATCAACGACATCCCCCCCATCAATGCCTCGCTCAATGGCCTCGCCACGTTACTGCTCACGATTGGTTTTATCTTTATCAAGAGTGGCAATCGTGAAGCTCACCGCAAATGCATGATTTCAGCCGTGACGGTTTCGGCGGTGTTCATGGTCAGTTACGTGACGCACAAAATTCTTTTGCAAGGAGTCCACTCCCCCTTTGGCGGAGAAGGCGCGATTCGCACGGTTTACTACACCATGCTGATTTCTCACATCATCCTGGCGGTTGCCATCGTGTATCTCGTGCCCCGCACCTTCTTTTTGGCGATCAAAGGTGACTATGATCGTCACCGCGCCTGGGCCCGCTGGACATTTCCCATCTGGTATTACGTTTCTCTGACCGGGGTCCTGATTTACATGTTCGTCTATCAGTGGTGGCCGGTCACCCCATAAAAAAGCCGGGCTCAATCGCCCGGCTTCGCCTCTTGAAACTGATGTAATCGGTTATTTAACCGTGATCATACCCTTCATGCCGACCTGAAAGTGGGCGGGAAAGGAGCAGAGATACGGATACTCACCCGCTTCGCTAAATGTAAGCGTGATGCTGTCGGATTCTTTGGGTCCGAGCAACTTGGTGTGATCCACCACCTGATCAGTGAGCGAAGCAGGGATATACTCGGTCGCTGAAGCAGAAGCCGCCGCCATCGAAAAAGCGCCCGCATCAGATCCGGCTTTGAGCACCACCAAATTGTGGCCCATAGCCTGCTTTGGCATCGTGCCAACATTGGTCAGCTTGATCGTAACCTCTTCGCCAACCGCAACCTCGATCGACGTGAGATTAAACTTCATGGAATCATTGCCCGTGATCTCGATCACGCGGGCTCCAGATTTTTCGGCGGGAGCCGCAGTAGCTGCAGCAGTCGCGGTTTCCTTCTTGGCGCAGCCAAAAGCCAGCATGGCTACTAGTGCGGAGGTAAAGAGCATACGAAATTTCATAACATGCCCAAAGTATCGCCTTCTTCTTGCTAAGCAATGAGCAATCCGAAGCCTATTTTGATTCAACTCCCATCCTAATACTACCCATTTCTCTACTTATATTCCCTCTCTAAGGATTGCCGTTCGCAGAGGGAATTTCCAAAGTTGCCGGAATATGGCTTGAAATGACTAGCCGTTCGCGAAATCTCTCAAGCTTGGCGTCTCAGAGTCGCCGCTATTTTTATTACTAAGACAGCACCCATGCGTTTGTCCTCAATCCTACCAAAACTATCCCGCTGGAGTCGGGCCGCCCTTGCATTGGGCGGCACTGCCCTGCTAGCCGGATGTAATCTCAATTTCTGGCAGATGGATGGCCATCAGACCACGATGGAAACTTCCGGACCTGTGGCCAAATCACAGCTGGAAGTTTTTTACGTCACATGCTGGGTCACCCTCGTCATCTTTCTAATCGTCGGAGGTGTCCTCGCCTACGCCACGATTAAATTTAAGGCCCGCAATGCGGCGGATGAACATGCTGAACCTCCTGAGCAGAGCCATGGCAATCCGCTGATCGAAATTTCACTGATCGGCCTCTCGGTGCTCTCACTCGTAATCATTGCCATTCCGACTCTGACCGCGATCAATTACACCTACGACGTGCCGGAGGCAGAAAAAGAAAACGCCTACGAAATCACGGCCACGGGTTATCAATGGTGGTTCAAATTCAGCTACCCCAGTGAACAGATCGATGGTGTCGGCAATCTGTCGACCGCCAATGAGCTGGTCATCCCCGCCGGGCGTCCGGTTCGGGTTAATCTCCGCACCCTCGACGTTATCCACTCTTTCTGGGTGCCGAAGCTCGCGGGCAAGGTGGATATGATTCCTAATCGCGGCAACCACCTCTGGTTACAAGCCGATGAACCCGGCTACTTCTGGGGACAATGCGCAGAATATTGCGGTGATTCTCACGCCGTCATGCGTTTCCGCGTGATTGCCCTGAATGAAGAAGACTTTGCCGCCTGGGTCGCCCGTGAAAAAGCACCTGCTCGCACCGTCGCCCTCGACGAGGCTGATGTATCGGATACTCCTAAAGCCCAATTTGCCTCCTTCAAACGCAACGAATACGGCTATTCGGATAAGTGGGATGCGAATGCGGAAGTCTCTCCTCTTGATCATTGGAAACAACAGCAGTTCCCGGAGAAGAATGAAAACTCTCAAATGATTGCCCAGGGTCGAAAGCTTTTCCAATCGAAGACCTGTATCGCCTGTCACACGGTTCGTGGCCATGAAGGCATGGGCATCACCGGTCCTGACCTCACTCACCTCGGCTCCCGCACGACCATTGCTGCGGGCTTGCTCGAAAACAATTCTGATCAACTAGCCCGCTGGCTGATGCATCCCGAAGTCGTGAAACCCGGCAACAAGATGTATACCACCGGCTATGTGCCCAACAACATTACGCTCTCATCTGAAGAGGTGAGTGCACTCGTCGCCTACCTCGAGAGCCTCAAATAATTTACTATGGACGCTACGGCAAAATCCAACTTCACCGGCCACGACGAACACGTCGCCCCTAAGCGGGCATCCGTATTCTGGCGGCCCACCTCCAAGACCGGCCTGATGAGCTGGCTCACCACGGTTGATCACAAGCGCATCGGATTCCTTTACGGAGTCTTCGCCTTGTTCTTTTTTCTCGTCGGTGGCGTTGAGGCTCTCCTCATCCGCCTGCAACTTGCAGTGCCCAACAACGATCTGTTGACCGCGCAGCAATACAACGAGCTGTTCACCATGCACGGCACGACGATGATCTTCCTCGCGATCATGCCTCTGTCGGCGGCGTTCTTCAATTACATGATGCCGCTGCAAATCGGTGCGCGCGATGTGGCATTCCCTCGTCTCAACGCGTTCTCGCTGTGGACCTTTGTCGCCGGGGCGATCATCATCAACCTCGGTTGGTTCATGAAAGACGGCGCTCCTGATGGCGGTTGGTTCGGCTACGCTCCGCTCACTTCCACCACTTACAGCCCTGATCGCTCCATTGATATGTGGGTGATGGGATTACAGCTGCTTGGTGTCGCTTCCATCGCGGCCTCCCTGAATTTTATCGTCACCATCATCAACATGCGCGCGCCCGGTATGACGATGATGCGCCTGCCGGTGTTTACTTGGATGACACTCTTCACCGCGTTTCTCCTGATCCTCTCCTTTCCGGCGATCACCATCGCCCTGATCGAATTAATGATGGACCGGCTCTTCGGCACCAATTTCTTTGAAATCTCCAACGGCGGCATGCCCATCCTCTGGCAGCATCTGTTTTGGGTCTTCGGCCATCCCGAAGTATATATTCTGATTCTCCCTGCTATGGGCGTGGTTTCGGAAATTCTCCCGACTTTCTCCCGTAAGCCCCTCTTCGGTTACCCTATCGTGGTCTTCTCGGGCGCGACGATTGGTTTCCTCGGTTTCGCCGTATGGAGTCACCATATGTTCACGACCGGTATGGGCACCGTTGCCACCTCGGCCTTTGCCCTCGCCACCATGGCCATCGCGGTGCCAACCGGCGTAAAAATCTTCAACTGGATCGGCACGATCTGGGGTGGTCACCTGCAAATGCGCACCCCGATGATGTTCGCTCTCGGCTTCATCTGGATGTTTATGATCGGTGGATTCTCCGGTGTCATGCACGCCGCCGCTCCCGCCGATGCGCAACAACAAGACAGCTACTTCGTGATCGCTCACTTTCACTACGTGCTGATCGGCGGTTCGCTCTTCGCGCTGCTCGCTGCAATCCACTACTGGTTCCCTCTCATGTTCGGACGCAAAGTCAGCGAGTTCTGGGGAAAACTCTCCTTCTGGATCATTTTTGCAGGCTTCAACGTCACCTTCTTCCCGATGCACTTCCTTGGTTTGAATGGCATGCCGCGACGCACCTTCACCTACGACACCAATCTGGGTTGGAACACCCCGAACTTCATCGCCACGATTGGTGCGCTCGTTCTCGGTGTCGGCGTAGCCATCTACTTCATCGTGATTATCTACACCTACTTCAAGGGCGAGAAAGTGAAGCGGGATCCCTGGGATGCACGCACCCTTGAATGGTCGATTCCGAATCCACCACCGGAGTATAATTTCGCCGTCACTCCTACGGTTCACGCCCGCGATGCCTTCTGGTATGAAAAGCACCACAAGGAAGAAATCGCCAAGGAAAATGCCGAACATGCCAAGGAAGACGAAGCCCACGGTGGCATTCATATGCCCTTCGCTTCGGTCTATCCGCTAGTCGCCAGCATCGGATTGCTGGTAGCCGGGATCGGCATCGCCGTGATCGACACAAACCGACTCATCGTCACCATCATCGGCGGTGTGATCACCGTCGCCGGCATCTTCCTCTGGGCCCATGAGGGCAACGAGGGCTACCATCTCCACGCCGATAAGGAGGAAGAATCATGAGCAGCAACGCTGGCACTATCGATCATCACCACGATCATACTACGACTACAGGTATTCCCAACAAGAAGCTCATTATGTGGGCGTTTCTTGCTTCGGACTGCATGTTCTTTGGCTGTCTGATCGCCACCCATCTCATCTATCGACTCCACCCGCCTCCGGGCGCGCCGGATCCCATGGATATCTTCTCGATCGAGCTCACCTCGTTCTCGACATTTATCCTCCTGATGTCGTCGCTTATGATGGCATTGGCAGTCAACGCGATCCAAAAAAACAACCTCAAGAGTATGCGCTTGTCGCTCCTCACGACGGTGTTCTTCGGCGCGATCTTCCTCGGTTGTCAGGTTTATGAGTTTCAGCACTTCGTGCACGCGAAACACCTCACCCTGACGAACAGCCTGTTCGGCAGCACGTTCTATACGTTGACCGGCACCCACGGCACCCACGTCGCGATCGGTGTCTTCTGGCTCATCCTGATGTATGTGCGTTCCTTCCAGCCTGCAGCTGGCAATAACGATAAAGGTTGGTTCTGGCGTGGATTGCTGCACATCGCCGCTGTGATCGGTGTTGTCATGTTCTCCATGTTCGCCGTCATCGGTCTCACTCATACGCTCCAAGCGGGTGAAGGTTTCGGCGCATTTCTTAGCCACGACTTCGGATTGCTGATAGGCCTCGCAGTGACCACCGCCTTGAGCTTCTACCTCGCGCGACCTCGCGGTCCAGTGGCTTTCGGTGAAGCCAATGCCATCGACGTCGAATCAATGGGGCTTTATTGGCATTTTGTTGATATTGTCTGGATCGTCATTTTCACCGCAGTCTATCTGCTCGAATACCTCTAAGCATCATGAGTCATTCACCTGCTACCGCCGATCACGGCGAAGAAGAAAACAAGTTTCAGATCTACATTAAGATCGCCATGCTCTTGGCCGTTATCACCGGCATCGAGATCGTGTTCATTTTCTTGCCCTTCCCCATCTGGTTGATCGTGACCACGCTCGTCGTGCTTTCGACCGTGAAGTTCATGTATGTGATTTTCTATTTCATGCATCTGAAATGGGACAAGCCGTTCTGCACCATCCTGTTTTTCATCGGTATGGTGCTGGCGGGGGGAACGACCTGGGCCCTTCTTGCGATCTTTGGAGCAAATGACAGCGTGCCGCTACATTCCGTTTCAACCCTCGCGAACTACTTCGTCGGTTAATCAATCTGACTAGGCTATCATCTGCGCAAATTTTCACTGGCGGCCCTTCGCGGGCCGCCTTTTCTTTGCACCGTCATGATTGAATGGAGCCACTGGCATAACGAACCCTACCTGGTGGGGGGCTTGGTTTTGCTCGGATGGCTCTATGCCATCCTCGCCGGCCCCTTTCGTTCGCGTCTTGCTCCCGACGAAGCCTATCCCACGCGCCTCGCGATCAAGTTCTACGCGTCCCTGATTATATTTTACCTGGCGGTAGGTTCGCCGCTCGACCAAATTGCAGAGCGATTCCTATTCAGCGCGCACATGGCCCAACATTTTTTGCTGATGTTTCCGGTGCCTATTCTGTTTCTTCTCGGGTTACCCCACTGGATGGTTGACGAAGTTCTAGGCTGGAAGGGTCTGCGCAACATCGGACCATTCATCACTCATCCGGTGATCTGCGGGGTGATCTTTGTGCTCGTGACGAGTGTCTGGCATGCGCCAATCCTCTATGAATGGGCGCTGCACGATAAATTCGTGCACATTATTGAGCATCTCATGTTCTTCGGTGCTTCACTGCTCTACTGGTGGACTCAACTCAGCCCTTCCAAAGTCTTTCCTCCCAGAGGCTATGCCACGCAAATGCTGTTTCAGCTCGCGGTGGTGATTGGTCTCATTCCGGTCTTCGCCTATATCACTTTTTCGACTAGTATCCTCTATCCCACTTACGAATTCGCCCCCCGCATCATTGCCAGCCTCGATCCGGGCAACGATCAACTTCTGGCCGGTGTCATCATGAAAATTGGTGGAATGCTCGTAGCGCTGACTGCGGTGGGAGTCAGTTTCTACCGCTGGTATCAAAGCACTGAAAGTTTAGACCAAGATTAAGGCCTCGCAGAGCGCTTGCGCCTCCGCTTTTTGCCAAATACCATCACTTGCATGACATGGGAAATCGCTCTGGTTTTTCTGCTGCTGGTTCTAACACTGGCTAGCTTTATCTGGGAAAAGTTTCCGCCGGATCTCACCGCGTTGACACTCTTCCTTATCTTGGTGGGCACCCAACTCATCCCCACCGAGAAAGCATTTTCCGTATTTTCGAATCCCGCACCGCTTACGATCGGTGCCATGTTCGTGCTCAGTGCCGCACTGGTAAAATGTGGAGCAGTGGATCGACTCTCGTCACTAATTGAGCGCTCTTCCAAACTGCCTTACTGGGCCGTGATCATCATCATGGTCATCATCGTCTCGACGATTTCTGCATTCATCAACAACACGCCCGTGGTTGTCGTGTTTCTGCCAGTCATCCTCAACCTGGCGCGTAAGATGGGCCGAGCACCATCCAAACTGCTGATTCCTCTTTCCTATGCGGCTGTCCTGGGTGGCACCTGCACACTCGTCGGCACCAGCACGAATCTCGTGGTCAATGGCATCATCACGACCAAAGGCCAACCTGCCTTCAGCATGTTCGAATTCGCTTACCTCGGTGTGCCGGCGACCATTCTGGGTGGTATTTATTTGGCCATATTCGGGAATCGCCTGCTTCCCATCCGAGAAATGCTCACCTCAATCCTCTCCGACGAAGAACGCCGTGAGTATATCACCGAAGCCTTCGTGCCGACCACATCGAGCGTGGTCGCGAAAAGCCTGAAAGAGGCTGGGTTCGAATCAAAGCGTGGCGTCCGAGTCCTCGAAATCGTGCGTGATGGCATCGCGCTCCAGCTTGACCCGGAGGAAGTTCGCCTCCGTCCCGGAGATCGCCTGATCCTCGCGTGCCGTCCCACGGGAATTGCTCACGCTCGACAGTTGCGAGGGATCAATCTGGTCTCCGACCTCAATATTGAGGTCGAGCAAATCGCAGCCCATGAGGGCTCGCTCGTCGAATCTGTCGTCACGCCGCATTCGGATCTGGTAGGGCATACCGTGCGAGACATTAATTTTCGCCAACGCTATCGGATGGTCGTGATGGCTCTGCATCGTAGAGGCGAAAATGTGCGCGACAAAATCGACAACCTCCCTCTCGAAGGTGGCGACGTGCTCCTCATGATGGGCACTGATCAAGCCATCGACGCACTGCGCAATAACGACGACTTTGTCTTCTTTGATCGCGCTCGCGTGCCCACCAAACCGCAAACTACGAAGGTTCTCTTTGTCGTCAGCGTCATCGCGGCAGTGATCACTTCTGCCGCGATGAACTGGATTCCGATTGAAATCGGAGCTCTCACTGGCGCCGTGATCGTTTGTATTTCCAACTGTATCAAAACCAAAGATGCCTACGATTCCATCGAGTGGAACATTCTCTTTCTCATCTATGGAATGTTGGCGATGGGTATGGCGATGGAATACACGGGAGCCGCGGGGTGGATCGCCGGTAACATCGTGAGTGGCGTGCAACTCCTCGTGCCCAGTGCGCACCAAGGGATCATCATGCTGGCCTGCCTTTATCTTGTAACCTCCGTGCTGACCGAAGCACTCTCCAACAATGCGGTCGCCGCGCTAATGGCTCCGATTGCCATTGGCGTGGGAGTCAATCTGGGGATGGATCCACGACCCTTCATCGTTGCGGTGGCCTTTGCCGCGTCAGCCGCATTTGCGACGCCAATCGGATACCAAACCAACACCTACGTGTATGGTGTCGGTGGCTACCGATTCAGTGATTTTATAAAGATCGGACTACCGCTCAACACGCTGTGTTTCACGATCGCGATGTTTGTGATTCCTCGTGTTTGGCCCTTTTAATCGGCCCACTTTATTCCGTCAGCAGTTCGTCGCCCAGTGTGCTCGGCGGGGTGATTGAGGTGCCTTGAATCTTACGCAAGAGCCCTCTCATTTCCGCGCCCCGTATCGGCTCATCGGCATAGCGATTGCGGCGCTCTGCCGGATCATCCCCGAGGTGAAACAATTCCGCCGGATGATCGTGATTCACATACCCACGCTCCTCCTTATACCAGTCAGGCTCGCCCATCCCATTCCCGTTATCTTCGCCAGTGGGATAATCGATATATACCCAGTCCCCACTCCTAACCGCGAACCGCCCATTGCAACTATGATGCACGGCAAACTCACGCGGTGCTGCGTTTTGATCCCCAAGCAGTAATTTCAAGATACTCACGCTATCCTCTGCCTCGCCCTTGGCTAAAGTCGCGCCGCTCATTTCCGCGCAAGTCGCCATGAAATCTAAAAGCGAAATCAACTGACCACAGGTCGCGCCCCCCGACACCTCGCGCGGCCATTTGGCGATAAATGGCACGCGATGCCCCCCTTCCCATAGGTCGCGTTTTACTCCTCGTAATTCGCCCATGCTGTAGTGCTGATGATTCCGATAGCGTTCATAGGCCCCTTCCTCGTCGGGCGTTATACTCTCGGGTCCATTATCACTGGTGAAGATCACCAGCGTATCTTCGGACAGTCCACCGCGTTCGAGCGCCGCGACGATTTCACCGACCACCCAATCCACCTCGCAGACAAAATCACCGTAGTTTCCAATCCCACTTTTGCCTTTGAATTCTTCGTTCGGCACCACCGGCGAATGCGGGGAGGTGAGCGGTAAATAGAGGAAGAACGGTTTCTCGGCTGCAGACTGCGATTCGATGTAGTCTACCGCTCGTCGCGTAAATTCGGGCACCATCTGCTCCAAACTCCACCCCTGAATCGACGCCCCCGGATGCCCGTATTGCTCATCTGGTTTCTGCACGTTGGGAATCTCTGCCACCCGATCATTCTCCAACCACGTGTATGGAGGAAAATTAGGCACATCCACGCCGAAGTAACTGTCGAAACCACGATCGACCGGTCCCCCGCCGATTCGTTTCGTGTAATCAATATTCTGACCAATCTCAGCGCGTTGATCGCCGCCCACCATCTCGCCGTATTTCAAGTGATCACCCGGATGACTCCCATCCTGCAGCGTCCAATCCAAACCCAAGTGCCACTTCCCGATGCAAGCCGTCTGGTAACCCTGATCACGCAAGAGCTGCGCCACGGTTTTTTGCTCCGGTTCGATCAACGCACCATCCCATTGCCACACGATCCCTTCCTTGAGACGCGAGCGCCAACAGTAGCGTCCCGTCATGATGCTGTAGCGGCTCGGCGTGCAGACACTCGAGCCCGCATGAGCATCGGTAAACCGCATCCCCTGTTCCGCTAATCGATTCAAGTTTGGCGTGGGAATCTTGGAAGCCGAGTTATTACACTCCATGTCTCCGTAGCCCATGTCATCAGCGAGGATATAAACGATATTGGGATGTTTCATAATCGGGGTATGCACAGGCCACACGCAGCCGATACGAGCTGAAGTTGACCACAGCCTGATTTCAACTCTGTCTTGTCTGTTTAACGCATTGATCCCACTCTGCGAATTCTATGATACCCCGATCGCTTACCCCCAGCGAGATCAGCACTTTTCAACAAGAAGGCTATTTGATCGTCCCCGATGTATTCGATCCAGCTGAGCTCGAACCTGTTCGTCAGGAGTTGCACCTTGAGATAAACCGCAAGGCTCGCGAGCTCCAAGCTGAAGGATTGCTCTCCGATCTCCACGAAGAGTTGGATCTGGATCAGCAGATAAGTGCGATCTACCGGGACTCGAAGGAGGTCGGTCTCATGCTGACAAAGCATCTGATTGGAGAAAATGGCGGAGGTTATTTTTCCCCGGCCGTCTTCGATCTGATTGCAAATCCACAGTTGATGACACCCGTCGCCTCACTGCTTGGTTCTGAGGAACTGATCACCTCGACCTATCGTATTCGCCCTAAACTACCCAATCTCGGTAGTGGTAATGTGCCATGGCATCAGGATGGCGGCTACCTCTCTTCTCACTGCGATCAGGAACTCATCATCACCTGCTGGGTGCCCTTGGTTGATGCCACTCTGGAGAATGGGTGCATGGAAATCCTGCCGCGCACTCATCAAAGCCAAATCGTCAAACACCACGCTGGCGGCAATGCGGACTTCCTCGTCATCCGCGACGAAGATTTGCCCGACGATCCCAGCAAAGCCATCACCGCGCCGTGCCCACGAGGCGGGGTTGTCTTCATGACCAGCCGCACGCCGCATTGCTCTACACCCAATACCTCCAATGTCATACGTTGGAGCCTCGATTTAAGATACAAGTCAGCAGAGGCTCCCAATAATGCGGGTATTGAACCGGCCTACGTGGACTCACAAGGAGAGGCCGATCCTGATTTCTACGAAAAAGTAAACGTCGCCTGCTATCCACCGGAACCAGAGTTTCTCGTGATGAGCCGCCAGCACCCTGACAAGGTAATCGATCATGATGAATACATGCGGCTGCGGGTTCTTTTCGCGAACACCAAACCGACGACCAAGGATGTTCGTCCGTGGCCTTCCCTCCAATCAACGGGATCCTAGTCCATTTGAAGATGACATCTCCCGCTGATAGCATTGCCATGACGTCGTTTCGGATTCGAAGATGAGTTTATGACAAAACTTGCCGACCTTCCCCGCACGTGGGATCTCACCAGTTATTTCCCCACTTTTGGAGGATCGGAATATCGCGACTTCAAATCCAAGCTCTTCCAGGAGTTGGCACAACGTCTGGCTAACACCACCGCAATTTCAAATCTGACGGCCGACACGCTTACGGCTTGGACCGAACACACCGCGGCTCTCGAAGATCTCTCTTCACGGATCGCACATCTCTCCTCATATCTTCACAACCTCGCGTCTGCCGATTCGGCGAATGAGGACTACAAACGTGAGAATGCCGAACTGGCTCGCCATTTTTCGACTCTGACCAAACTCCACAATCAGCTGGTGCGCGCCTTCGGTTCTGCCTCGCAGGAAGATTGGAAAACATTCCTCAATTCGACCGTCCTCGAGGGCGCCACTCATTCGCTCGAACGAATGCGCTCCGAAGCCAAACACCGTATGTCAGGGCCCGAAGAATCACTCGCCGCCGATTTGGGCATCGACGGAATCGGTGCATGGGGACGCCTCTACGATAATCTCACCGGGCAGATGGATTTCGAGATGATCTGGCCCGATGGTCGCACAGAACGCATCCCCATGGCCCAACGCCGCGCCCTCATGGCCAATCCTGATCGCGCCGTGCGGAAGTCGGCATTCCACGAAGGGAACCGAGCGTGGGAAGCTCATGGCCAAACCTTTGCTGCAGCGCTTAACGCTATCGCCGGCACCCGCCACACGCTCTACTCCGGTCGCGATCAGCCGCACTTCCTCGATCAGCCGTATTTCGATTCCGCCGTCTCTGCCGCCACGATCGATGCCATGTTTAGCGCGATTCTGTCAAATTTGGAAATCCCTCGTCAGGCCCTGCGCGCAAAGGCCCAACTCCAACAAACCGACGCGGTTGGCTTCTACGATCTCGAAGCTCCCAGCCCACTCGATCCCGTGCCTCCACTTTCATGGAGCGATGCCGTCGGTCTCGTCGATCACACGTTCGCTAATGGTTACCCTGCCCTGTCCGATTACTACCGCGAAATCCTGCAGAAAGGCTGGATCGAATCAGAAAAACGCGCCAACAAAGGCTCCGGCGCGTATTGCACCGGCTCCATGGTCACCGGTGAACAACGGGTCTTCATGACCTATGCCGACACCATGCACGATGCCAACACGCTCGCGCACGAAGTCGGCCACGCTTGGCACAGCCACGTGATCAAAGACCTTCGCCCGATCGCGCAGGACTATCCCATGACTCTTGCGGAAACGGCTTCTACTTTCGCCGAAAAGCTATTCATGCACGGCATGTTGCAAGACCCCGCACTAACGACTGAACAACGCGCCTTTCTCCTCGATCAGGAATGCGGCAACGCGAGTTCCTATCTGCTCAACATCGCCATGCGCTATGAATTCGAAAAAGAGTTCTACACCCTCCGGAAGGACAAAGAGCTTTCTGTCAGTGAAATCAAAGACCTCATGATTTCCACCCAACGCAAGATCTACGGAAATACGATTACCGAGGGCGATGAAGACCCCTGGTTCTGGGCTTCGAAACTCCACTTCTTCATCACGGAAGTTTCCTTTTATAACTTCCCTTACACCTTCGGCTACCTTCTCAGTCAGGCCCTCTTTGCCGAGTTCAAAGAAACCGGTCCTGAGTTCCTCCCACGCTATGAAGCGTTTCTCCGCGCCACAGGCGTCGCGTCCTGTGAGGATGCCGTGCGAGACACCCTCGGTTGGGATCTCACCAGCAAAGCCTTCTGGGGCAAAGCCGTCTGCGCCGCCGAAGGTCCGATCAACGCCTTTGCGGAAATCGTTGCAAAGCGGAATTCATAAAAAACACCCACAAAAAAAGGCGCGCCCCGGAGAGCGCGCCTTGAATTGATTAATGTGAAATCGGTGTTGCGGGGCTTTACGGGGCGGGCTTGCCGCGCCGTAGCTCCGAAGGAGCGAAGGCGGGTTAGAATCCGCCCATGCCACCCATTCCACCCATACCGCCCATGCCACCATCAGGAGGCCCACCGGCAGGAGCGGATTCCTTTTCAGGAAGATCCGTGATCATGCACTCAGTGGTGAGGAGGAGACCGGAGATCGAAGCCGCATTTTGCAGCGCTGTGCGGGTCACCTTGGTCGGATCAACGACACCGGCCTTCACGAGGTCTTCGTATTTGTCGGTCGCGACGTTGTAACCATTGTTGCCCTTGGATTCGAGGACCTCTTTGCAAACCACACCACCGTCAACGCCGGCATTTTTGCAGAGTTGCTTGATCGGATGCTCGATGGCACGACGCACGATCGTAGCACCGATAGCTTCGTCGCCTTCGAGCTCGAGCTTGTCGATGGCCTTGGCAGTGCGGAGCAAAGCGACACCACCACCGGAGACGATACCTTCTTCAACCGCCGCACGGGTGGCATGGAGGGCGTCTTCGACGCGGGCCTTCTTTTCCTTCATTTCAGGTTCGGTCGCAGCACCGACATTGATGACGGCCACACCACCAGCGAGCTTAGCGAGACGCTCTTGGAGCTTTTCGCTATCGTAGTCCGAAGTGGTTTCTTCGATTTGACGACGGATCTGCTTCACGCGGCCTTGGATGTCGGAAGACTTACCAGCACCTTCAACGATGGTGGTGTTTTCCTTGTCCACGACGATGCGCTTGGCGCTGCCGAGATCATCGAGGGAGAGGTTTTCGAGCTTGAGACCGAGATCTTCCGTGATGCAACGACCACCGGTGAGAACTGCGATATCTTCGAGCATCGCCTTGCGACGATCACCGAAGCCAGGGGCCTTCACAGCGCAGACGTTGATCGTGCCGCGGATCTTGTTGACCACGAGAGCCGCGAGGGCTTCGCCTTCGACTTCTTCCGCGATCACGAGGAGAGGCTTGCCGCTCTTGGCGACGAGCTGGAGGAGCGGCAGGAACTCTTGGAGGTTGCCGATCTTCTTCTCGTGGATGAGCACGTAAGCATCCTCAAGGATAGCTTCTTGCGCTTCCATATTGGTCGCGAAGTAAGGAGAGAGATAACCCTTGTCGAATTGCATACCTTCGACGACGTCGAGGGTGGTTTCGATCGACTTGGCTTCTTCAACCGTGATCGTGCCATCCTTGCCAACCTTGTCCATTGCATCAGCGATGATCTCACCGATGGTGGCATCCCAGTTAGCAGATACGGTCGCAACCTGACGGATTTCTTCGCGGTTGTTCACCTTCTTGGAAGCCTTGGCCAAAGCAGCAACAGCGGCTTCAACCGCTTTGTCGATACCACGCTTGAGGTAGATAGGATTGGAACCGGCGGTCACATTCTTGAGACCTTCGCGGTAGATACCCTCGGCGAGCACGGTCGCCGTAGTGGTGCCATCGCCAGCGGTGTCTGAAGTCTTCGATGCGACTTCCTTTACCATCTGGGCGCCCATGTTTTCGTAAGCATCAGGAAGTTCGATTTCCTTCGCCACGCTCACACCGTCCTTAGTGACGGTCGGCGAACCGAATTTCTTGTCGATGACGACGTTACGGCCTTTAGGACCAAGAGTAACTTTCACGGCCTTCGAAAGAAGTTCGACGCCGCGGAGCAATTTCTGACGAGCGGACTCGTCGAAGACTAATTGTTTAGCTGCCATAGTATTTATGTATTATTTTGAGATTAAGATGAGGGGATCAGATTAGCCGACCACGCCGAGAATATCGTCCTCGCGAACAAGCTTATACGTTTCACCGTCGAGCTTAACTTCGGAACCACCGTAGGGGCTGAGGAGAACCATCTCGCCGACCTTGACTTCGAAGGGAGCAGCCTTGCCGCTTTCGTCCTTCTTGCCAGTGCCGAGAGCGATGACCTTAGCCTCTTGAGGCTTTTCCTTAGCGCTATCGGGAATGATGATCCCGCCACGCACTTGTTCTTTTTCTTCGATGTGCTGCACCAGCACGCGATCACCGATGGGTTTGATTTTTACTTTAGCCATATTGATTGAATTTTGGAGTTTGGTTTATGTTGTCGCTATTGCTTTCAACAAAGCGCGCCGAGAGCCGAGACTCACAGCGCGCAAAGGATTGAAATTTACTTTTTGTCTTTGTCTTCATCGACAACCTCGAAATCGGCGTCGACTGCTTCAGCTTGTTTTTCGGACTTCTTCGGAGCTTCCTCCCCTTCAGGAGCAGCACCTTCCGCACCACCGGCAGCGGCCTGAGCAGCTTGCTCGGCCTGTTGAGCCTCCGCGTAGAGTTCAGCACCGACCTTCGAAAGATTTTCGAGAGCGGCCTTCATCTTTTCAGGATCGTCGGATTCAAGTTCCTTCTTAGCATCAGCGATCGCCGTCTCGATGTTAGCCTTCTTGTCTTCAGGGAGCTTGTCCCCGGATTCGGTAAGGGTCTTTTCGATTTGGTAAATCGTTGAGTCGAGTTGGTTCTTGGTCTCTACGGATTCCTTGCGCTTCTTATCCTCTTCGGCGTGAAGCTCGGCATCCTTGGTCATCTTCTCGACTTCCTCGGATGAGAGACCAGAAGAATCCTGAATGGTAATCTTCTGATCCTTGCCCGTGCCAAGATCCTTAGCGGAAACGTGCAGGATACCATTAGCATCGATGTCGAAAGTGACTTCGATCTGTGGGGTGCCACGAGGTGCTGGCGGAATACCGTCGAGCTTAAATGTGCCTAACGTCTTATTGTCGCGAGCCATCGAGCGCTCACCCTGTAGAACAATAATTTCTACGGAGGGTTGATTATCGCTGTAGGTTGAGAAGGTCTGAGTCTTCTTGGACGGGACCGTGGTGTTGCGAGGAATCATCGCAGTCGAAACATCGCCTGCAGTCATGATACCGAGTGTGAGAGGAGTCACGTCCAGGAGAAGCACATCGCGGACATCGCCAGCGAGCACACCACCTTGAACCGCCGCACCAATCGCGACAACTTCATCAGGATTCACGCCTTGATTAGGCTTCTTCCCCACGAGTTTCTCAGCGATTTCGACCACCTTAGGCATGCGAGTCATCCCACCGACGAGCACGAGCTCTTGAATATCGGAGGCTGACAGATCGGCATCCTTGAGACAGTTGATGAAAGGTGGCTCACAACGCTCGAAGAGCGATTCGCAAACTTGCTCCATCTTGGATCGGCTCAACTGGATGTTGAGATGCTTGGGTCCGGAAGCATCGGCCGTGATGAACGGCAAGTTGATGTCCACGGATTGCGTGGAGGAGAGAGCGATCTTCGCCTTCTCTGCTTCTTCCTTCAATCGTTGGAGTGCCATCGGATCCTGACGGAGATCGATGCCGTTTTCCTTATTAAATTCTTCGACCAACCAGTTGATGACTGCGTCATCCCAGTTGTCACCACCGAGGTGGGTATCACCATTGGTTGCTTTCACTTCGAAGACACCATCACCGATTTCGAGAGCGGAAACGTCGAACGTGCCGCCACCGAGGTCGAACACCGCGATTTTTTCATCGGCCTTTTTGTCGAGACCATAAGCCAACGAAGCCGCAGTCGGCTCGTTGATAATCCGCAGGACATCGAGTCCGGCGATCTTACCGGCGTCCTTCGTCGCCTGGCGTTGTGAATCATTAAAGTAAGCAGGGACAGTGATGACTGCTTGAGTGACCTTATCGCTGAGATAGGACTCCGCATCGGCCTTCATCTTACCAAGCACAAACGCTGCGATCTGTTGAGGGGCGAATTGCTCGGTCTTATCACCCACTTGGGCTTCGATGTAAGCGTCGCCATTTTTGCCTTCCACAACTTTGTAGGGGAGGCTCTTCACCTCCTCGTTAATCTCCGAGAACTTTCGTCCAATCAGACGTTTCGCAGAGAAGATAGTGTTGCGCGGATTGGTGACGGCTTGCCGTTTGGCAGCCTGCCCAACAAGACGCTCACCAGTCTTGGTGAAAGCGACGATGGATGGTGTCGTGCGAGCACCCTCCGCATTTGGGACCACAACGGGCTCTCCGCCTTCCATGACGGACATACACGAGTTGGTCGTTCCTAAATCGATACCTAAAATTCGGCTCATGCCCACTAGTAAGCAATCCGCATGCCCGACGGCTTATGAAATCATTAGTCTCTATTTACCAGTTACTTAAAAACTTAGCACAATATTCAGGTCATCTTTCAGGATCCTCATTCGAGCCGTTGTGTCACACTCGTGGCACACCTAAGTCATCCCGATGTGCCGCCTGTGACACAATTTCATGCGATTCATTTGCCCTTCATGGACCGATTCCTAAATTGCCCGTATGGAAATGGAAATCGTCGTGCCAGATCAGGTGCCAGTAATGACTCTCCCCGATGTCGCATTTTTTCCGCAGGCTTTACTCCCCCTGCACATCTTCGAACCACGCTATCGGGAAATGCTGGATGACACGCTCGCGTCTTCCCGTTTGCTCGCAGTCGCCGGGCTAGATCAACAGCGCGTCAACGACGAAGGGGCCTTCGAACCACCCCACCGTATCGCCACGGTCGGCATCATTCGCGCGTGTCAAAAGAACGACGACGGCACCTCCAATCTTCTGCTCCAGGGTCTTTGCCGTGCGGAAATCACGGACATCACAAACGACGAGCCTTATCGACTCATCCGCATTCGCGCTCTCAGCAGCCGCACCTGCGAAAACCCCGTCGAAGCCAAAGACCTTCGCTCTGAACTCGCCCGCCTCCTCGCACTCAAACGTGATATCGGTGGTCGCATGCCCGCCGAGATGGCTGAATTTT
This sequence comes from Cephaloticoccus sp., assembly GCA_034669935.1. Taxonomy (GTDB): domain Bacteria; phylum Verrucomicrobiota; class Verrucomicrobiia; order Opitutales; family Opitutaceae; genus Cephaloticoccus. Next base: position 214,978 of record JAXMOJ010000004.1, on the reverse strand, counting down.
TGCACACGGTCGAGGATCCCGAAACATTCGTCGATCTCGCGGCCTTCAGCTTATGCGAAAATCCCGCGATCCGGCAGAAACTCCTTGAAACCCTTGATGTGGGCGCGCGACTCGAGCTGTTTAATCAGCACCTTCGAGCAGAAATCGAAATGCTCAGCCTCCGGGATGAGTTACAAGGAGATCTGCCCGACGACTCTATCTTCAATAACTAGAAGATCTTCTATCTGCAACCTTAGGCCGCGAGCTTGCTCGCGCCGAGAGAGTTCCAATGCGCCGCCTACAAAATAAAAAGTCCCGTCGCTAAAAAGCAGACGGGACTTAAAATGGAGCCGAGCATCGGATTCGAACCGACGACCTACTCATTACGAATGAGTTGCTCTACCAGCTGAGCTAGCTCGGCGTAATCGGAAGAACGGAACAAACTCGCCGCCAAGGCAAGCGCAAGTATTCATTTCCAACCGTGACCTCTCTCGCCACCGACCTTTTCAACTACGCACTACCCGATCATCTCATCGCTCAGACTCCTGCCGCGCGGCGCGATGCCTCGCGCCTCCTTGTCGTGGATCGATCATCCCACAAGATCAGCCACCATACTTTCTCTGATTTACCGCAGTTTCTAAATCCAGGAGACACCCTATTTCGCAACAACGCCGCCGTGCTGCCCGCGCGACTCAAGGCCCTGCGCCCCACCGGAGGACAGGTGGAGTGCTTTCTCCTCCGCCCTGTCGATGGGGAACAGATCTGGCGCTGTCTCATCAAGCCCGGTAAACGCCTTCCCGTCGGTGCGACCTTCGCGCATCACGACAGAGCATTCACCGGCGAAGTCATCGGCAAGGAGGCCGACGGCTCCGCGACCGTAAAACTCACCACGCCGACCGGTGAGCCCATCGTCGAAGTCGCCAATCGTCTCGGCGACGTCCCGCTCCCCCCTTATATTCAGCGCAAAGATTCCACGAAGCGCTCAGGCGATATCGAACGCTACCAAACCGTTTACGCTGATCGCGCGCGCCAAGTCGCCGTCGCCGCACCGACTGCAGGCCTGCATTTCACCCCGGAATTACTCGCTACCCTATCCCAGCAGGGCGTCGCCTCCGCCAACGTCACTCTACATGTAGGCCTCGGCACGTTTCGTCCCATCACAACCGACTCGGTCGATCAGCACGACATACATCGCGAGCTCTACGAAATACCAGCCGCGACTCAACACGCCCTTGAGAACACCTCCAGCCGACGCATCGCCGTTGGCACTACCACGGTCCGCACCGTTGAGCACTTCCTCCGCACGGGTCACACCTCACGGAACAGCGACTACTTTGGCGAAGCCGATATCTATATTTACCCACCCGCGACCTTTCGAGGAGTCGACGCCCTCATCACAAATTTCCACCAACCACGATCCACCCTACTCTGTTTACTCTCCGCGTTTCTCTCCCCCGGATCAACTGAGGGAATCGAATGGTTCAAAGAAATCTACGCGGAGGCCATCGCGCATGAATACCGCTTCTTCAGCTACGGCGACGCCATGTTGATTCTCTAAGCTCCAATCCATATGTCATGGCGAGAAGTGGAGCGACGCGGCCATCCACGCTCTGACCAATTCTGCACCACATCTAATTCGTAGATCGCCACATTCACTCTTCACTTTCACTCTTCGACTACCTGTGACTTCCGACGAACTCCAAACCCTCATCGACGACGCGACCTTTGATTACGCCATGGGCGAAACCGAAGCCGCGATTGGCAAACTCACTCGTGCGACCGAGGCCGACCCCAAATCTTTCGCCGCGTGGCACGCTCTCGCTGAAATCCATTTCAGCTCGCGCCAACTCGACGAAGCCCTTCACGCTGCCGAGCACGCCCATGCGATTGATGTTCAGGATTTGTTTATCAACACCACGCTGTCTCGCATCTGGATGGAACGAGGCGACAAGACCAGCGCTGAGAAATACGGAGCACAGGCCAAGATCCTCAGTTGGAAGGATCAGCTCAAGAATCCGGAAGAGCAATCGGATGGCATTAACTGAAATCCCGCCCGTTGACAGCCTTCCTAGTGCCCCCGTAATTTCCCCGCATGGATACCCCGGCGTATGTATTGGAATTCGAAAAACCGCTCCGCGAACTCGCAAAGCAGTTGGATGAGTTGCGTCAAAAATCCCTCGAGAGCAATATCGACCTCCGCAAAGAGATCGTCGCCATCGAGAAGAAGATCGAGAAGACCCGTTGCGAAATCTACACTAATTTATCCCCGTGGCAGCGCGTGCAGATTGCCCGACACCCCAAGCGCCCCTACTCCCTCGATTATGTCGAGATGATCTGCGAGAATTTCCAAGAATTGCACGGGGACCGTCAGTTTCGGGATGATCGTGCACTCGTAGGCGGCACCGCTTTCTTTGCCGGTCAATCCGTCATGATCATCGCCCAGCAAAAGGGCCGCGACACCAAGGAAAAGATCGCCCGAAACTTCGGCATGCCGCAACCGGAAGGCTATCGCAAAGCCCTCCGCCTGATGAAACTGGCGGAGAAGTTTGGACTCCCTGTCATCTGCTTCATCGACACACCCGGCGCTTATCCCGGGATTGATTCCGAGGAACGACACGTCTCTGAAGCCATTGCGGTTAACCTGCGTGAAATGGCGATGCTCAAAGTGCCGACAATGGCAGTCGTGGTCGGCGAAGGCGGTTCGGGCGGCGCCCTGGGTATTGGAGTAGCCGATCGTGTAGTAATTTTCGAGAACAGCTACTATTCGGTCATCTCGCCAGAGGGGTGCGCCGCCATTCTGTGGAAAGATGGGGCCGCGGCTCCGCAAGCCGCTGAAGCACTTAAGCTCAACGCCGCCACTCTCGAAAAGCTGGGAGTTGTGGAAGATGTGATTCCCGAGCCGATGGGCGGAGCTCACTACAACCCAAGCTCAACTGCAGAATCCTTAGAGCTGGTCCTCAAAAAGCATCTCAAGGCATTGAAAAAGCTTACGATGACTAAACTACTCGACAGTCGTTACGAACGCTTCCGCAAACTCGGCGCCTATCAGGAATCGGCTGCCACCAAAGCTGCCAGTTAACACGGACTGTTTCTAGTCAGCCGCGACTGGATTCGACGCATCGGCTTCTTTGCGCACGGTCAGCAATTCGATTTTCTCAGCCTGCCCCATCGTGGGATTGATCTCCACGATCGCGCCGGACAGCCGCACATCATCAGTCGCGACAGGAAAACGTCGAGGCAGCCCATCGAGGAAACGCCCGATCACTGGCTCCACCTCACGACCAAGCACGGAACCGTAAGGACCCGTCATGCCAAGATCGCACATGAATGCCGTGCCTTTCGGCAAGACTTGATAATCGGCAGTTGGCACATGGGTATGCGTGCCCAGCACCGCGGTCACACGTCCATCGAGATACCAACCAAGCGCTTGTTTCTCAGAAGTCGCTTCAGCATGGATCTCAACCACGATTGCATCAGTCTGCCCGCGCAGTTGCTTGATCATCCGATCTGCGCAAAGAAACGGGCACTCGGATTTCATGTTAAGGTATTGCCGGCCGAGCACTGTAAAAACTCCGAGCCGAAACCCTCGCTTTTCGATAATCACATGATCCCATCCCGGGCAAGCCGCAGGAAGGTTCGCCGGGCGACACACATTTTCGATCTGCACGATATCCGTCTCCCAGCCGCGTTGATCCCAGACGTGATCGCCCAGCGTCACCGCATCGACCCCGGCACTGTGGAGTGAACGCGTGATAGCCGCGGTGATGCCCGAACCTGCCGCAGAGTTCTCTCCATTCGCGATCACGAAATCTAGGGAATATTCCCGCCGTAAACCCGCCAAACGCTCGTTTACGATATCTCGGCCCGGCCGGCCCACAATGTCACCGATGAAAAGCAATTTCAGCATAACCCCCAACGTGAGCGTGCACCTGTCTCCCGCAATCGAAAAACAGGAGAGACAATTTAGGACGAGACGGAGGCTTGCCCCGTCTTGCATAAACTACTTTGCTGCTTCCTCTTTTTCCTTCCTATGAAAACCAGCACGACCTCACCAACAGCATTCCCAAAGGACGAAATCGGTCCAGAAATGAATGGGGCCGACGCCGTCGTCGCCTGCCTCATCCGTGAGGGTGTCACTGATATTTTTGCCTACCCCGGAGGTGCTACCTTGGAACTGCACCAAGCGCTCTCACGCACAAATGAGATTCGCACAATCCTGCCCCGGCACGAACAAGGCGGCTCGTTTGCGGCGGAAGCGTATTCACGCGCGAGTGGCAAAGTAGGTGTTTGCATGGCCACCAGTGGCCCCGGCGCGACCAATCTCGTTTCGGCGATTGCCGATGCCTTTATGGACTCGGTGCCCTTGATCGCAATCACGGGACAGGTTTACACGAAATACATCGGCAAGATGGCTTTCCAAGAAACCGACTTTTACGGCATGACTCTGCCGATCGTAAAGCACTCCTACCTCATCACAGATGTGACTGAGCTGCCGAAGATCTTTAAAGAAGCCTTTCATCTGGCGCGAGCAGGGCGTCCGGGCCCGGTCGTCATCGATATCCCCAAGGATATTCAACAGGCGATGTTTCGCCCTGTTTATCCTGCAGCCGTGCATTTCAGCAATCCCTATGTCTCCTGCTCACACGAGGCGACCGATGATCAGCTCAAACAGATTCTGGCGCTGATCTCCGAAGCTAAAAAGCCCATGCTTTACGTGGGTGGCGGAATCGTTTCGGCCAAAGCTTCGGCTGATCTGCGCACGTTTGCCGAGACCACCAACATCCCTGTCGCCACCACACTGATGGGCGTTGGTGCGTTCCCTGAGAACCATAAACTCTCCATGCATTGGTTTGGCATGCATGGTTCGGCCTATGGTAATTGGGCGATTGATCAATGCGACCTCCTGCTCTGTCTCGGCGCACGTTTCGACGATCGCATTACCGGCGACACTGATCGATTTGCCGCTGAAGCCAAAGTCGTCCACGTGGACATCGATGCTTCCGAGCATAACAAAAACAAGGCCGTCCAGCTCGCGATCATCAGCGATATCAAGTATGCGCTGAAGCGACTCAACGAACTGGCTGAAGTAGCCAAATTCACAGCTCCGGGCACCCAGCCTTGGCACGACCAAGTCAACAAGTGGAAGCAGGAACACCCCTTCAGCTACGAGCCAAGTAAGCACATCCAACCGCAGGAAGTGATCGCAAAGCTATACGAGCTCACCAAGGGCGATGCCATTATCACGACCGGCGTTGGCCAGCACCAGATGTGGGCCGCCCAATTCTACCGTTTCAACGAACCGCGTAGGTATATCAGCTCGCTTGGCCTTGGTGCTATGGGCTTCGGTTATCCCGCTGCGCTGGGAGCCAAAGTCGCGTGTCCCGACAAGCAAGTCATCGATATCGATGGCGATGGTTCGTTCGCCATGAACATCCAGGAGCTCGCCACGGCGAAAATCGAAAACATCGCAGCTAAAGCCATCATCCTGAATAACCAGCATCTTGGTATGGTGGTTCAGTGGGAGGATCGCTTCTACGACAGTGTGCGCGGAAATACAATTCTCGGAGACGAAAATGATATCGGCAGCCCCGATAACCCAGCGGCCCTCTACCCCGATTTCGTAAAAATCGCCGACGGTTACGGCGTGAAAGGTCGTCGCGTGATCAACAGGAGTGAACTCGAGGAAGCGATCCAAGAGATGCTCGATCACGATGGCCCTTACCTGCTCGACGTGATTGTGCCTTATACCGAACACGTGATCCCCATGATCCCAGCTGGGCAGTCCGTGAAGGAAATGTTGCTCAAATAATCATCTCCTCATCAAGCCAGAGCCGGAAGGCTTGTCGCTTGATGAGCTCGAGTGCCACCGTCGCTTCCGATTAGGTTCCAGCAGAAAGCGCCACCCCGACTTCTCATGTCAAAGGATCATACCCTTCTTCTCGCTGACGAAAGTCCAATCCTCTATCGATCGGGCACTGAACGAATCGCTACATCATTTACGCGCCACTCAGCCAACCCGGTGATAGCTCCGGACCATCCGTGGGAAGAAGCGATTGGCTGGTCCAGCGTCTACCGCGACCCGCAGACCGGTAAATATCAGCTGTGGTATCAGGGTTATGCGAAAGATCAGGTAGCCATTCGCACACAGGACCATCCGGTGTGCTACGCCGAATCTGACGACGGTATTCACTTCGAGAAACCGATGTTCGATTTCTTTCCGCTGAAAGGAAGCCCACGCAACAACATCGTGATGCTGGGGAATGATAGCTACTCCTACCGTTATGGCTGTTGGGTCGTGGTGGATCCCAATCCGGAAGATAGCTCGCGTCGCTACAAAATGAGTTATTTCGATTTCTCTGGAGAGGGGGAACAGGAAAACCCCGGACTGCATGTCGCCTTCTCCGTCGATGGGGTCCACTGGACCAAACATCATGAAGGTCCGCTGTCGTTGATGAGTCACGGTCAGGGCAAATACGCTCCGACCCTTCCCTTCTCCGACGCAACCGATTCACCTTGGCTACGTCCGCTGACCATGTCCGATGCAGTCGACTGCATCTATGATCCTAAGAAAAAGAAGTATGCGATCTACGGCAAAATGTGGATCGATGCCCCCGATGGTAATATGTTTTGGAAACACGCCATGGGCCGAATTCTGAGTGAGGATTTCATTCATTGGTCTGAGCCTGAACTACTCATCGCTCCCGATGACAATGATCCCCCTTCGGTTGAGTTTCACGCTGCTCCGGTTTTCCACTATCAGGATTACTATTTTTCTCTCCTCCAGATTATGGACCGAGCCGAAGAAGATGGAGTAATCGAGATCGAACTCGCCATCAGCAAGGATGGTGATCACTGGCTGCGACCCTTTCAAAACCAATATGTTCTCCCTCGCGGCACAGAGGGCAGTTTTGATAGCGGCTCAATTTTCACCAACGCTTCCCCGGTGATTTTAGATGATGAGATACGATTCTACTACGGAGGCTACTCTGGAGGAGCCACGAAACAGGCTAGTCGAGGCAAGCTCACTGGTATGGGTATGGCATCGATCCCGAAAGACCGGTTCACGGGTATCAGACCATTAGCTTCCAGCAATCAGCCTACCTTGAAGCATCCGCTCGAAAATCGCGGACAGGTCACGCTCAAGCCGATTAATCTCACTTCAGTCGAAGCGATCACCTTGAACGCCGATGCGTCGGAAGGTAGTATCCAGGTCGAACTCCTATCCGCTACAGGATATCGGCTCAAGGGCTTCAGCCAAGAGGAAGCGGTCTCGATAACGGGGGACAATCTTCGCCACGAAATCAGCTGGAAGAATACCACCCTGAGCGATTTGCCTGCGGGACCATACCTGATCCGCATCCATTTGAATCGCGCCACGGTTTACGCGCTGACATTAAAATCGAAACACTGATCCTCTCGAGCACGTGAGCTGTTGATCACTTCTCCGTCATCACGTGCACGCCGTCCCAATCCGCTGGCGGTGGATTCGCTCGGTAACCGGCGACAATATCCAAATACACGGTTGATGGATTCTTGGACACCCCGGGAGTCACTCCGGGCTGGTTGGGCTCAATCTCCTTACTCTGCTCAAGAAAAGTCTGAGCGCCGTCCCAATCCAGAGCATAATGCTTTTCGAGACCTTCTTCAAAGAGACGGATGCACTCACGCGTCTGATCGGTCACGTGTTCCTTCAGACCCACAATTTCAAAAATCGGCACCGCTTTTGTGCGCCCCTTGACGACGATCCGTCCCAACCGACGGAACACCAGTCGATCACCACCGTGTTCTTCGCAAGAGAGCTTCGTTGCTTCCGAACACATCGTATACGCACCCCAAGCTTTCGCCCCGGACTCCATGCGAGCGGCAAGATTCACGTCATCACCCATCATCGTGTAGTTGAATCGGGTGCGACTGCCCATGTTACCAATCATGCACACGCCGGTATTGAGACCAATCCGTGTTTGCATATTCCAAACAATTTCCGGCCACTTCTCCCCTTCCCCTTTCCATTTTTCGCGAAGCTCACCGAGCTTGTGATGCACACGCTGAGTCGTCACACAGGCGCGAAAAGCATGATCCTTTGCTGGGATCGGCGCACCAAACATCGCAACGACTGCATCTCCTATATACTTATCCAACGTGCCTCCTTCTTCCTGAACGATATCCGTGCAGGCCGTCAGATATTCATTCATCAGTTCAACCAATGGACCGGATCCGAGGACCTCGGAAAAGGTTGAGAAAGATTGGATATCTGAGAAGTAGGCTGTGATCTCTGAATCGTGCCCACCGAGCTGAGGATCATCCCCTGAATCTACCATCTTATCAACCAACTCAGGTGAGACGTAGGCACCAAACATACCCTTGATACGGCCTTTCTGTTTTTGTTCCTCGATGACTTGCCAGAGCAAGGCGCCAAAACTGGTCGTAAAGGCCGCGCTGATCGGAGTGATGACGGGTAAAATCAGATGCACCTCCGCAAAGACCTTGAAACTCACACCGACGTAAACCGCAGCAGCCAAAACCGCCACGGTTTTAAAAAACAACCCTCGGCCTGCTCCCGTGACCGCTAGCCCCGTGACAATGAATGAGAGTCCGAATATAATCGCGTAAATAACCCAATCAGCGGGGTGTTTAAGAAATTTTCCGGAGACAATCGTTTTGAGCAAATTACCATGCACGCCTACTTTCGGAACCGGCACGGGATCAAAAGGTGTGATCGCCAAATCCTGCAAAAGAGGATCAGTCGGGCCCACCAAAACCACGGCGTTTTTCCAATCGTCCTGGGCAAAAAACTCCACGGCCACCTCGCGTTCCTCCGGGATCTCGGATTTCAGCATCTCCGCGTAATTATAGACTGTGGAAAACCCTATCCTCGGATTGTTGGCATCGGACCGCCATGGCGAAAACCAATTCACCTCCATCTGCTGTCCTTCTCGCAACGGCACTCTCACGACCACCTGGCCATCGGCACCAATGAACTGCAGTGCCTCTTCAGCGACCTGAATCGCATTCGGTTTCAGGTTATAGTGCAGACGCGCCAATTCCACGCTTAAATGGTAGTAGGTGCGCACATTGCTGGGAGCAAAGAGCGGAACCCAACGCGTTCCTCCATCGATTGTATCGATCAATCCAATATTCGGCGGATTCCACGGTAAGCTACGGCCAACATCAAACGCAGGTAACTCTGGAGGCTCCCATGTAGAGAAATCAGTCCCCGGTGCATATTTCGCCAATAAAGGCAGCTCCCGCTTCGTCAGTTTCCCGTTAATATCGCGAAAAATCGCAGCCGAATAGGCGGCCGCCATTACCACCGGTGGATTATTCCATAAATAACGCGCCAGTTCACGATTACCCAGCACAAGCTTCTTGCGGTCCACCGATTCCGCCACTCCATTGTCGGACATCACCAAATCGAAGCCCACGGCACTCGCCCCACCTTCTTCGATCAGGGCTTTGGCAACTCGTGCATAGTAGGCCCGGCTCCACGGCTGACCTCCGATTTCATCAATCGACTGTGAATTAATATCCACATAGACAACTTTGAGCGGCGCAGGAATCTCTCCCCTATATTTGAATCGCCAATCAATGGATTTGTCTTCCGCAAAATCCATCACCCCATGGTAGCTCAGCACACACCACAGCAGGGGGATCGGGCTGAGTAAAAACCAGCGCAGAGAGAATAACTTTTTTGCCTTCGGCTGGGCCATCTAACGCAAAGCTATGCTTCGTCCGAGACCAACGGAAGCAGATTCATGGACTAAGAAGAGAGATGCCACCTAATGGGATGACACCCTATTTTCAGCAGACTCGATTTTGATCAGGATCAGGCTCCGTCACCCGTCGTGGTCCGAGGAGTGGCTGGCGTCGCCGCCGGACTGGTCGTGGTGGTGGTGGTCGTCGTCGTTTCCCCATCCTCGTCTGTCGTTCGGGTCGTCGTGGTGGTCGTCGTTTCCTCTTCACCTTCCTCATCAGTCGTGGTGGTGGTGGTCGTGGTTCGGGATACTGAGGTCGCCGTTGTAAAGACAACTGCCGCAGCTGCCGTCGATACTTCCTGTGCCACTGCTGCCACCTCTGCCTGTGTCGTGGGCGGAGTCTCAGTCACTGTGACAGGAGTCTCTGGAGCTCTCGTAACCGTAATCTCACCCGTGGTCGCGTCGACTTGCACATCAACCAATACCTCAACTTCATTGTTATCGGTCACTGAAATACCTGCGGGTAAATCCATCGTGCCGGAAGAGAGCACCACATTACCCTCAGCCGTAGTCAGAGAGAAAAAGGCGCGCCCGGAGCCATCAGGACGGAAGATGATTCGGAAAGTTGTCCCGCGAATACCAGCAGCACCCACCGGGGTCTGCACTTCAAAGGACGATCCGGCATCGGAATTGAGCTTCTTCACATTACCCACCAATTCGCCCCGGCTAAGATTTAGCTTTGTCGTCGAAGTAGTCGGTTCAGCGGTAAGTTCCGCCAGAGAAACCTCATCAGAGAATGGATCCTGTAAAAACTCGTCGATTGAGAGAGACGAATCCTGCGCCAAGTTAATCGTGGCACCATTGGAAAAGGCCAGAATCACACTGGAATCCTCACCAGTGTTCACCACATAGCCCTGAGTGATTTCGGACCCTTTCGATAAATTGATCGTCAGACCATCAGGGCCGACCGCTGTGACATCCCCCACGGCCTTGGCTACAAGGATGAGGCCGCCATCTGTTGGAGTCGAATTTTGACCCAATGTCGTAGCGGGAACAAACGCGACTGATGCAATCACTAGCATCCAAGAGAATATTTTCTTATACATGATGAGGGGTGTTGAGGGCTATTTCCCAGTTGCCAATCTTTGGCGTAAACGCTGAGCAGCAAGGTTGCCGGGGTCAAGGCGCAAGCAGTAGGCCACTGCAGCCTTAGCCTGAGGAATGCCGGTGGGCTTCAAACTCAGGTGATGTGCTTGATAATACCACAATGTGGCACTCGCAGGAGCGAGTAACATCGCCTTAACCATATCATCTCCAGCGAGATACCATTTCTGCTGCATATCTCTCGCGACTGCGCGGCGAATCCAGAATTCGGAAACCACTTTCGTGAGTTCCAGAGCTCGCGTGGCATGATCTTCTGCTTCTTTTCCCAGTTCCTGTGGATTAACCCCTTCAACGTGAGAACGTAGCGCGGTAGCATACGACAAATCAGCCCAGGCTTGAGGATGATCCGGATTGATTTGAGTCGCCTGCCTGAGCCCCTTCAAAGCGAATTCCAATTTCTCCCGATATATCGGATCGCTAGCATCATACTTCCACAGCTTGTCGAGCGCCTGCCTCGCCGAATAACGATGACTCTCGGAGCGATAATGGGGCAGCACAAAAAAGAGCACTCCAGCGATCACAGCCAAGGCGCCTACTCCGTGCCCCCACTTGGCCATCGTGCCCAAGCGATGATTCCTCGAGTGCTCAACACTCCAAACCCGCCGAATAAGCAAGGCCGTGACCATCGCAAAAATCATGGCCAGCGCAGGAATCTTAAAATGAAAATCAACCACCAATTGGATCGAAAAAGCCAATACTCCCACCGCGATTGCCTGCCAAAATAGCACGCCATCCCATGAAGATACGGATCGTGGCGCAGGCTTGGATTTATGCCTGAAATAGCAGCAAAAGAACACGCCCAGAGAGACACCGAAAAACAAAACGAAACCCACGGCACCGTAATCGCTCAGCGTATTCAGGTAATCATTATGTGCCCATTGCGGTTCGTGTTGATAATGCACCGGTCGATGCTTTTCGAAGAGGATATTGTAGCTCCCCGCACCACTCCCCCACCAAGGATTTTCCTGAAAGAGATTCCATGCTCCTTGCCACATCACCGGTCGCGTCCACTCTCCGGATTCCACCACCATCTGATCGAAACGCTCGCGGGTGTTCGTGTTGAGGGAGTATACCCCCCAACCCAATAGCATAATCACCAATGTTGTGGCGATGCTTCCTCCAACCCGAAGTTTCCAATTTTTGCGCACCGCCAATAAAGGCCACGCGATCAAAGCCAAACCCAACGCGAGCCAACCGCCACGGCTCACTGTCAGGATAAACCCGATCACAAAACTAATTCCCAAATAGCCAAACAGCACTCTCTGCAGTGCAGAGGCATGCCTCCGAAACACCAGAATCCAAGTTGCTGGGATGAGGAGCATCAAGAAAGCGGCTAGACTATTGGGAATCCCAAATGGTCCACCGGACCTGCCTAGAAATTGATCCGCTTGGGTGCGCCCCATCATCAACCAATCCGGCTGACTGAATCGCTGATAACATGCCATGCCTACGGCAATGAAACCGAGTGCACAGATCACGCCCATCAGCATATTTCGTGTTTTTGAATGATGGATCCCATTTAACACCACCCAAAACACCAGGATCATCTGCGCCCACCACAGCCAATCATGCCACCCCAACCACTGCACGGGTGTGACAAAAAGCGTGTTGATAGCCGCGTAGAGCAGAAACGGCAGAAACCACCAGCTCACGGGATGGATTCGAGGAGCCTGACCCGACCACGCTCGCCCCAGCAAATGAATGACTAAGATCAACCCATTCAACAGACTCGTGATAACCATCGTCTCTGGGCGGTAGCCTCCGAGGCAGAGCGTCGTCCAAACCAAATTGCCGCTCAACAAGATCACGAGCAGCCACTCCGTCCAGTGGGCGCGATGGATTGAGGCAGTCGAAACCGAATTCACAAGGGTCAGTTCAAAACCAGCCGCCTCACTCGTGCAAAAGAAAACGCCACCTCAGCACGAGGTGGCGTTGCGAAAAAATATTGTCTCAAACAGTGCTTATGCGGTCGGCACGGCTTCGATCGTCTTGAGGATACGACCGGCGACCAAATATGGATCTGCCGCCGAGTTCGGTCGACGATCTTCCAAGTAGCCCTTGTAGCCATCATTGGCGAAAGCATGTGGGATCCGAATCGAAGCGCCGCGATCAGCAATTCCGTAGCTGAAGGTATCGATCGATTGAGTCTCATGCAGACCCGTGAGACGCAGATGGTTATCAGGACCATAAACGGCGATATGCTCGTCGAGGTTCTTGCTGAATTCTGCCATGAGTTTTTCGAAGTATTCCTTACCACCGACCTCACGGAGATACTTGGTGGAGAAATTGGCGTGCATACCGGAGCCATTCCAATCAAGAGCCCCACCGAAGGGACCGCGCAGTGGCTTACACTGCCATTCGATATCGATGCCATAGGATTCCGTCAAACGGAGCAAAATGTAGCGCGCGACCCAGATCTGATCGGCGGCATTGCGTGATCCTTTACCGAAAATCTGGAATTCCCATTGGCCCTTGGCCACCTCGGCGTTGATTCCCTCGTGATTAATTCCAGCGTCGAGACAGATATCGAGATGCTTCTCCACGATCTCACGGGCAACATCACCGACACTCGCGTAACCCACACCAGTATAGTAGGGACCTTGTGGGGCTGGATAGCCACCGGGAGGGAAGCCCAGAGGAGCACCATCTTCGTAGAAGAAGTATTCCTGCTCAAAACCGAACCATGCGTCGGGATCATCAGGGATCGAAGCACGGGAATTAGAAGGATGAGGGGTCGTGCCATCTGGCATCATGACTTCCGTCATCACCAACACACCGTTCTTCCGGGTGCTGTCTGGATAGACGGCGACTGGCTTGAGCACGCAATCAGAGCTCTTACCTTCCGCTTGGAGCGTGGAGCTACCATCAAAACCCCAGTTGGGTAGGTCTTCGAGCTTCGGAAAGCTGTCGAATTCCTTAATTTGCGTCTTGCTGCGGAGGCCGGCCAATGGCGTGTAGCCATCGAGCCAGATGTATTCGAGTTTGAATTTTGGCATATCAGATAGGTTCTATTAACAGGGTTTTGGTGCTACTTTTTACCCAGAAACACCATTAATGAGGTTTCCGAGTGAAATGTAAAATCACGAATAATAAAGCAGCTTGTATGCCAGCGAATTGAAAAATTACCCTAATTACGCCAAAAAAAACGCTATACATCTAAGTAATTGATTTTCAACGATCAATGAACATCAACTGACTCTTGCCACCCCTCCGAACTCGTCTATTCTAATCTGGAATTTCTTCGATATGCCTGAAGTTAAAGACTCAGATCGTGCCCTTGTCCACATCACCTACGATGGAAGCGTCCATAAGACCTTTCGCGGATCGCAGGCGAGTGAGCGCTTCGCCAATGAGGTGCGGGTATTACGGCATTTAGAATCGAGAGGATGCGATTTCGTGCCGAAAATTATCGAAGCCGATCCGGAAACACTGACCCTTGTTACCACCAGTTGTGGCACACGCGTGGAGCGCATCAGTCCGGATCGACTCAGAAAAATCTTTGCCCAACTCGAAGCCTACGGAGTGAGACACGACGATCCCTACACACGCAATGTCACTTATCGCGTTTCCGATGGACGCTTCTGCCTGATCGATTTCGAACTCGCCACTATCATCGAGGAAAAGCCGAAGGAATCCTCCGCACAATCCGAATCATCCTAGATGTCCACCAGTATACCCGAATCTACTCCTGAAAAAGCCGATCTGCGTTGGTCGGGTATGACCCATCAAGGTAAAGTCCGCACGAATAACGAAGACGCTTTTCTCGCCCTTCGATTTAACGGCAACGAGGTTAACTATCTCGGAAAAATCGGCGAAGCGCGGGTGATAGATTCCGATTATGTTTTTGCGGTCAGCGATGGAATGGGTGGGGAGAAATCAGGTGAATTTGCCAGCCGTATCACCATTGAAAAGCTCTCACAATGGCTGCCGAAAAACTTCCGGGTTTCCGCTCTCGGCGTCGCGAATGACCCCACCGAAATCCTGGTCGAAATCTTCATCTCGATTCATGATGCGCTGAATAATCTCGGCCGAAGCTACGAAGAATGCAACGGCATGGGCACGACACTAAGCCTGTGTTGGCTCACTCCCGAACGCCTGTATTTCGGCCATGTCGGTGACAGTCGCATCTACCATCTACCTCGGGAGGGTGGGCTCCACCAACTCACCCACGATCACACCCATGCCGGTTGGCTCCAACGCAAAGGAAAGATCAATGAACGAGAAGCACGTTCGCATCCTATGCGGCACGCGCTCGGCCAATCTTTGGGGGCAAATCGACAGTTCGTCGACCCGCAGGTGGGGGCCGTTATTTACGAACCCGGCGATCGATTCCTCATCTGCTCCGATGGACTCACCGACGGATTGTGGGATCGGCATCTCCAAGAATTCATCCGCGAGCCTTCCCCCGCAAACTCGAGCAAAGCTCCGGCCCAGCTCCTCATCGAAGAATCACTTGATCGATCGGGAAGGGATAACCTGACCGCGATTGTCGTCGAAACCGGTAGCGCCTCCAGCACACCACCCGTGCAACCGACAAACTAATGCCCGCGGTTTTTGTTTATGGCACCCTCAAACGAGGCGGGCGCTACCACGAGCTACTCGCCGCGCAAAAGTTCATTGACGAGGCGTGCACCGTGGCCGGATACACGCTCTACCAACCCTCTGATTACCCGGGGATGGTGAGGGCGAAAGAAGACACCGAAGGCGTGACCGGCGAACTCTGGTCAGTCTCCGAAACCTGTCTGGCTGATCTCGATGCACTTGAAGGACTTCCCCAGAAACTCTACGCGCGCATCCCCATTCCCTTGCTCGCGCCTCATGATTCCCTCGCCGCAGAGTCCTATCTCTACCTTCGTCCGCTCATCGGTTGCCGCCATCTCGGATCGACCTGGCATCAACCCAACACGACGAGTTGATCACTTCAGGTTTTCTTCAGAGACACGCTGCACCTTGGTGAATTTTGCCCGAAACAATTCTTCGATCTGATCGCGCACTTTCTGCGGAATCCGCGGATTTAGATCCTCCATCTTCGGTAAATCATCGTCGCCCTCCGTCGCGGCGGACCAGCTCGATTCTTCTGGAGTCACCTCGGAAGCCATATAACCGGATTCTTCCGCTTCGCTCGGTCCAACCGGAGCATCCTCCTCCGTTTCGATCCGGGTGCGTGGGGCGGTCGCCTCGACCTTTTTTACCGCAATCTTGAGCGGTGCATATTGGGATTCCGCCAGACTGGCAGCAATCCGCCCTTCCAAACGATCAATCAGGTCTTTTTTTTTTCGCTGCCGTCCGATTCAGGGACTGATTCAGCGAGATTGGATAGCTCCTTAATCAACGAATCAATCGCGCGCGAGCGACTGGCTTCCACCGCTTTTAATAGCGTGACCTCAAAGTTGATCTTCTCCGCCAATCCTAGTTTCACCGCTCCCTCGCCTTCACGCAACGCGTCGAGCATCCGAGTCACTTGTTCGGTGGTCAAAGAGGTGTCGCCCAACATCGATGTGCGGCCGCCCTGAGCGATCGCGTCGAGCAGAGCCGTGCGGACATGGGCCTGCAAATCCGCCAACATCCGCACCAAATCTCGCCCCGCCGCATCGCATTCATCGATCACCTTGATGATCGTCTTGTGATCGCCCGCCGCGAGAGCTCCGGCTAAGCCGGATACGGTTTCCGCCGAGACCAAACCGTAAACATCAAGCACATCCGGCTCGGTAATTTCGGTGCCGCAAAACGAAATCATCTGATCGAAAATCGATTGCGCATCGCGCAAACCCCCATCTGCCATTCTGGCGATACAGGCCAACGCCTCATCGGTGACTTCGATCTTCTCTTCGGCCGCGATTTGCTTGAGGCGCCCCACGATCAGATCGGCCGCAATCGGCTTCAGGTCGAAGCGCTGACAGCGCGAAATAATCGTCGGCAGCACTTTCTGCACGTCTGTCGTAGCGAAGACAAATTTCACATGCTCCGGTGGCTCTTCCAGAGTTTTCAGCAACGCGTTAAACGCCTGATTGGAGAGCATGTGCACCTCATCGATGATGTAGACTTTGAACTTCCCCTGCGTGGGTGCGTAGCGCACATCGTCGCGTAGGTCGCGGATCTGATCGACCGAGTTATTCGAAGCACCATCGATCTCGATCACATCCATCGAGCTCCCCTCACCGATCGATTGCACCACCGGATCGTTCACATCGAAATCGGCCTTCGGGCCATCGGTGCAATTCAGTGCCTTCGCGAAAATCCGGGCCGTCGAGGTCTTACCCGTGCCACGTGGACCGACGAACAGATAAGCGTGCGCGATCCGATCACGAGCGATCGCATTGCGCAAAGTCCGCACCACGTGATCCTGCCCCACCATATCTTCAAAGGTCTGGGGGCGCCATTTTCTGGCGATAACTTGGTAGGAACTCGACACGTGTTTAATAGACCAAAACCAAAAGCGCTCATCGCCAATCCAAAAGGAAAGAAAAGTGGCTAGGCACTCCACGGCACTGGGAGAACGTCGTTGCCGTTGCTACCTTCCGGTCCTGGCGGGGTTCACGCGCCTACCCATGCATGGCGCCTAGCCGATGCGGAACGTAGGTGCCTGCTTGCCGCAATCAACAGCAAACTGAAATTTTCGCTCTACGCGCTCGATCTTGAGTGGCCTTGATCGCATTGAGCCGCCAGTTCGAGTAAATTCATTCAGGACTCAGGCGGCGGAGGTGGTCGAGGAGGCCCGTCTTTTTTCCCAGGCCTACCCATACGTTCCATCCGCGCCTTCATCTCTCTAATATGCTTCGCAAATTCAATTTGCTGCTCCGGCGTAAGCAATGCGGCGATAGACTTGTTCATCTCGTCCGCCACTAGCGCCGTGTTCTTCGACCACTCGTCTCGGACTTCTCGCATTTGCTTACCAGCGGCCACCAAGATGGGTTTAATCTGCTCAATCTGCTCCGACGTAAGATCCAATCGCTTGGAGTAATGACGAATCACGCGATCTGAGAACTCGCCCCGGTCTCGTGCCGCATCCTTCGCCCGTTCCCTCCACTGCTTTCGTTTGGCGTCAACCTGCGAAGCAGTAAACACTCCGCCCGCGACGGCTCCGGCCGCAAATACGACGACAAACGAGAAAATAACCTTCCAACGCTTATCCATTGCCAGCCTCCCCTAGGATGATCGTGGCGGCATCATCCATTTGGAAAAATGCCGTCGTCGGATCTTCAATCTCAGTGGAGCCTTGAAATGAGAAATGCGTCACCACGGCGAAGAGTGCCACCAGACACGAGACTCCGACCATCCGCATGGCGAAACGCTCAAACAACGACCCGTTTCCTTGATTCACAGTCAACCCACGAGCCGCGACCCGAGTAGCAAAACCGGACTGCATCTCGATCTCGCGATCGTCGCGGGCTTGTCGGGCGGCCTTGGTGAGCCGAGACCAAATTTCATCTGACTGATTCATGATCGTTCCTTCTGTTCTAGGGTTTCAAATAGTTTACGCAACTTCCGACGTGCACGAAATGCGCGCACTTTCACCAATGATTTGTTCCAACCGGTATGTTCGCTGATTTCGGCCAGAGTTCTTTGTTCCAGATCCAGCATGCGAATCACCACTTGGTCCTCGGGTTTTAATTGTGAGATCAGTTTGTGAACCAATTCATGCGCTTCCACCGCATCGTCGGGCGCGACCTCGCTTTCATTGGTAATCACCGCGTCCAAGACTTCGGCTTCCTTTTCGGATAAATCCGCCCAGCGAAACTCCGGACGTCGTTTCTGCGCGCGCAGGTGATCAATGCAGGTCGTCACCGCGATCCGGGAGACCCAATGCGGTAAGGGCACCGTGCCATTATACTGATCTATGCGGGAAAACATCTTCATAAAAATCTCCTGTGCGAGATCCTCTTCCAAGACGCGCCGGGGCAAATGTCGCCGAATGATTCGGATAACCTGCGGGTAAAGATGCTCGACGAGTTCGCGCGCCGCCGCTTGATCACCTGAACGCACCAGCGCCAAGCAACCCGGAAGGTCGAACGTTTCGTCATCTGACATAGAGCAATGGATAGTCTCTCATACACCCATGACAAGACGCCTCCTATGCCGACAGGTTACATTCTTCGTCTTGACGACCCGAGAAACATCCACCTAGGTTGCCAACCTTGATGCGAAACTTGCAGCAGGCTCTACGACTTATCACCGCGCACGATCTCTGAATCGCCCGCCGGGTGGAACGTGCGCCTTAGCCTGCCTTTAACTGCCACTGCCATTTGCAGTGTTGAGCCAGTTCATCCCTTTAAGTTAACCTGCTAGTTCGTTTCGTCATGCAATCCGCACCTATTAAGAAATATCGACCCTTTCCGCCGGTCGATTTACCCAATCGCCAGTGGCCCAGCCGCACCCAGACCGAGGCACCCATGTGGTGCAGCGTCGATCTCCGCGACGGTAATCAAGCCCTCGCCCAACCCATGAGCGTGGAGGAGAAACTCGAATACTTCGAGATGCTCGTCCAAATCGGTTTCAAGGAAATCGAGGTCGGCTTCCCTTCCGCCTCGCAGATCGAGTTCGATTTCATTCGCCGTCTCATCGACGAAAACCGTATCCCCGACGATGTCGCGATCCAGATCCTCTGCCAATGCCGAGAGGAGTTGATCTCGCGATCGTGTGAAGCGATGGTCGGCGCAAAAAACGTCATCTTCCATCTCTACAACTCCACCTCGCCCGCCCAACGCGCCCACGTGTTTAATGCGAGCAAGGAGGACATTGTCGCAATCGCGGTCAACGGCACCAAGTGGGTCAAGCAATACACCCAAGCCCTCATCGACGACGGCACCCACGTGCGTTTCGAGTATTCACCGGAGAGCTTTACCAGCACCGAGCTCGATTTCGCCTTGGATATCTGCGAAGCCGTAACCGATGTCTGGCAGCCGACGGATGATAACAAAATCATCCTCAACCTCCCCGCCACCGTCGAATACGGCACCCCCAACATTCACGCCGACCAAATCGAATGGATGTGCACCCACCTGACCCGCCGCGAGCAGTCGATCATTTCCCTGCACACGCACAATGATCGGGGCACCGGCGTCGCTGCGACCGAATTGGCAATGTTGGCCGGGGCTGATCGCGTGGAAGGCACTTTGTTTGGCAACGGCGAGCGCACGGGTAATCTCGATATCGTGGTCGTCGCGTTGAATCTCTACACTCACGGGATTGATCCGCAGTTGGACTTTTCCAATCTCAACGACATTCGCTCCGTTTACGAACGCTGCACCCGCCTCCGCGTGCCGCCGCGTCAACCTTACGCGGGTGAACTCGTCTTCACCGCTTTCAGCGGTTCGCATCAGGATGCGATCAAGAAATCCTGGGCGAAACAGAAAGCTGATGAACCATGGGATGTGCTCTACATTCCCATCGATCCGGCGGATGTCGGTCGCAACTACAAGGCGATCATCCGCATCAACTCGCAATCAGGCAAAGGCGGCGTCGCCTACATCCTCGAAAATGTCTTCGGCTACGATCTGCCCAAGCTCATGCAACGCGAAGTTGGTCGCTCGATCAACGTGATGGCCGATCAAACCGGCAAGGAGCTCAGCGCAGACGATATTCATCAGGCCTTCCTCGATGAATACCTCGACCGTAAGGATCGCGTCGCCATCACTAAATTCCGCAGCGACGAATCCGGCGAAACCGTCAGTTGCGAATGCGAAGTCACCATCGATGGCCAAGCGCATCGTCTCGCCGCCGAAGGCAATGGCCCGATCGATGCCTTCGTGCGTGCGCTGGATGGCACCGGACTCCCGAAAATTGAGGTTCAATCCTATTCCGAGCACTCACTCGGCAAAGGTGCTAAAGCCAAGGCGGTCTCGTATATCCAAATCGAAACCGCTACCGGACAATCGCTCTACGGCGCAGGTTCCGACAACAATATCGAGTTCGCTTCGATCAAGGCCATCGTCAGCGCGTTGAATCGCGTGCTCTCCAGCTAAATCAGCCAGAGCCCATTGCAGCCGGGGTCGACGACCCCGGCTCAATTCGGCCCGGAGCCATATCACGAAAGTTGTAGGACGGGATCGCTGCATCCCGCCTTCGCTTTCTGTTTGGCGCGGTAGCGCCGGTAAGGGCCGTTATCCCTAACGGCCCTCGATAAAATCACGATTCAGCAGCCAGTTGGTGACAACCGGCCCTCTACCTGACCCACCACATTAACATTGCCAGACCAGACTTAGTCTGGTCTGGTTTTATCTATTCTCATCATGAGCCAGCAAATCAACATTCAGGCCGCGAAAACACACCTCTCACGCATTGTCGAACAAGTCGCCAATGGTGAGGAAGTTGTGATCGCCAAAGCCGGTAAACCCATGGTAAAAATGGTGCCTTACAAAGCCACCCGCAAACCACGCACGCCCGGTTTGTTGGCCGGACAAGGCTATTGGGAATCTCCCGATTGCTGGGAACCGGACGAGGAGCTTATCAAGCAAATGACCGATGGCCCCCTCTTCCCTGATGAGTCTCAAGCCCCCGATTATCAGATAGCCGAAGATCCAAAGTGAGACTGCTCCTCGATTCCCATGTGGTCATCTGGTGGCTGTTGACTCCCCAACGTCTCAGTGCACCGACCATAAACTTCCTGCAAGATGCCGAAAACAACCTGTTTCTCAGCTCGGCCACAGTCTGGGAGCTGGGAATTAAGATCGCCAAAGGTCACCTTCACCTGCCTGACGATTATCCGGACAAACTGCTGGCAGACGGATTCACAGAACTAAGTGTGCAAATTACTCACGCGCAAAAAGCGGCTACCCTGCCCTTACATCATTGCGATCCTTTTGACCGCCTCCTCATCGCCCAAACGCTGATCGAGGATCTGAAACTCGTCACTTCGGATGCGACCATTTTTCGCTACGACGTGCCCACCATTCAGGCGTAACCACGCATGAAATACACT
This sequence comes from Cephaloticoccus sp., assembly GCA_034669935.1. Taxonomy (GTDB): domain Bacteria; phylum Verrucomicrobiota; class Verrucomicrobiia; order Opitutales; family Opitutaceae; genus Cephaloticoccus. The sequence continues at coordinate 193,225 of JAXMOJ010000004.1, read as the reverse complement.
CCCGCCAAACCGCCGTTCACTGGCGAAACCCTCGAGTCTCTTACCTCGCGTCTGAAGGCGCAGGGTGAGCCCGCGTTTCGGGCGAAACAGATTCTCGATTGGGTCTACAAAAAACGCGCACGTTCATGGGACGAAATGACCAATCTCTCCAAGCCGCTGCGCGCGTGGCTCTCAGAACAATTTGAGTTTGCCCCCATCAGCTTGGTGCACGGCAAACAGTCGCTTGATATCACCGACAAGCTCCTCCTTGAGCTCGGCGATCAAACGCTGATTGAAACGGTCATTATCCGCGCTCCACAAGAGGGTGTGGGCCTCGAACATTCCCGCAAAACCATCTGTATTTCCACTCAGGTCGGCTGCGCCATGGGCTGCAAATTCTGTGCCTCGGGACTCATGGGCCTCAAGCGCGACCTAAGCGGTGGCGAAATCGTCGCCCAACTTTTACAGGTCTGCTACCGGGAAGACGCGCACGATCCGCGTGCCCACACCGGCCTCGCCTCTTTCGACAACATCGTGGTCATGGGCATGGGCGAACCACTCGCCAATTACGAAGCCATCACGACCGCGTTGAAAATTATCAACGCCGACTGGGGATTCGGTTTCGGCGCGCGCCGGATCACGCTTTCGACCAGCGGGATCGTGCCCAACATTCTCAAACTGGCCGACGAGCCGATTGGTGTGCGACTCGCGATCTCCCTCCACGGTGCGACCGACGAAGTGCGGTCGCAGATTATGCCGGTCAACAAGGCCTACCCACTCGCCAAACTGATCCCCGCCGTGAAAGCCTTCAGCGAGAAGCACGGCCGGATGGTCACGCTCGAATTCATTCTCATCGATGGCATCAACGACGCGCTCGATCAGGCCGAACGGCTCCGCGACATCGCCAAAGACCTTCACGCCCACGTGAATCTCATTCCCTACAACACCGTGGAGGGACTCCCGTGGAAACGCCCATCGATCACGCGCCAGGAACGCTTCGCCGACATCCTCCGTCGCGCTCGTGTTTCCGTGACCCTTCGTCGCGAAAAGGGCCACGACATCGACGCCGCCTGCGGTCAACTCCGCCTCAAAACGGAAAAAGAACGCGAGTTGATCCAAACCTGATCCTAGCATCTCGAATTGGCTATCCTTGACGGTGCGCTACCCGTTGCGCCTACTTTGGCCTGTCCGGTCTTACGACCAAACAAGTTCCCAACGTCTCCTCTCTCCCACTTCACTACGTGAAACTCGTCATCCAGATACCGGCCTATAATGAGGAGGGGAATTTAGCCGCGGCCTTGACGGCATTGCCGCGTGAGATCGAGGGATGTGATCAAGTCGAATGGCTGGTTGTTGATGACGGCTCAACCGATGGCACCGCGGAAGTCGCTCGGGCGGCGGGGGCAGACCACGTGATCAAACTCCCGCAACATTCTGGCTTGGCCGCCGCATTTAGCGCGGGCATCGAAGCGGCCTTGGCACAAGGCGCGGATTTCATCGTGAACACCGATGCGGATAATCAATACGTCGCGGACGATATTCCCGCCTTGCTCGCTCCCCTGCTCAACCAACGTGCCGATGTGGTCGTCGGAGCGCGCCCCATCGAAACGATCTCCAGTTTCCCTGCTTCGAAAAAGCGACTCCAACGTTGGGGCAGCGCTGTCGTGCGAATCATCAGCGGCACACGTGTGAAAGACGCAACGAGCGGGTTCCGAGCCTTTACTCGATCAGCGGCCTCGCGACTTAACGTGTTTAACCGCCATACCTACACACTCGAAACGCTCGTTCAGGCCGGACAAGCAGGGTTCGCCATTTCTTCAGTGCCGATCCGCGTGAACCCTCCTGTGCGCCCGTCACGATTGGTGAGTACGAATAGCGGTTACGTCCTGCGCTCAGCACTCACGCTGATCAGGATGTTCATCATCTACCGACCGATGTTCTTCTTCGCCACCCTGGGAGCAGGAGTGTTTACAGGAGGCTTTCTCATTGGGCTGCGTTTCTTGATTTACTACCTGGAAGGTGACGGAAGCGGAAAAATCCAATCGCTGATTCTCGCCGCCCTGCTGATGGGTTCGGGTTTAACGCTCGCGGTGGTCGCGGTGATCGCCGATCTCATCTCAATCAATCGTCGGCTGATCGAAGACGTGCAGCGACGGATGCGTCAGCGCGATTCGCAATCATGAGTAAACAACCATCGTGGAGCACCGCCGGACGTTTCCTGATCGGTTCAGGCGCGAGCTACGCGCTCGTCATCGGCGTCACGGCCGGACTGCATGAAATCGCGAAAATCTCCACGCCTACCGCCTACGCCATCGCATTGGTGGTCGCACTTACCTTCAATTTTCTCGTCAACCGACATCTAGTGTTTCGAAAGAGCACCGGAAATCAACGAAGCCAAGCGTTTCGCTTTGTCCTCACCTCATGCACGTTTCGCGCTGGTGAATGGCTCGCGTTTGCCCTCCTCGCAAATACGACGACTACACATTACACGGTGCTCGCCACCCTCGTGCAGGCAGTTTCACTCCTTCTCAAGTATGTCGCCTTCCGCCGATTCGTCTTCCGATAAAGCACCGCTCTCAATGCCCGCCCGGATTCTGTTGGGGCTCTGGCTAGCAGCGATATGTGTCGGATTTATCTTCATGGTGTTTCGTCTCTCCCAAAGTCTATGACTTGGTTCTCACTCTATGTCGGACACCTCCACACGCTGGTGGTCACCGCCATATTGATGGTGGTAGCACGAGGAATCGGTTCACGATTTGAAGGTTTATTCCCTGTTAAACTCTCACTGGTGGATCGAGCGGTTTGGTCAATAGCCACCGGGCTTATCGTTGGCGGAACCTTGCTTTTTCTCATCGGCCAAGTCGCCTGGAAACCCATGACGGTCTGGCCCTTAATCGGGGTAGCCGGAGTAATGGGCGGGAGTATTTTCTGGCGCGAGCGCAGTGAGTGGTCAGCGCTGAGACAAGACATGATCATCTCCCCGGGATGTTGGCTTGCACTCGGTTGCATGGGATTATTTACGCTTAGTGGGATGTCGGCGATCGGTGGTGATATTGGGCACGACGGGATTTCCTATCACTTATTGGGGCCATTGAAATGGTGGCAAAATGGCATCGTCGAGATCTTGCCCGAGCATTCCCACACCGCCTTCCCCGCGATCATCGAGATGTGGTTCGCGGCGGCGCAGGCGCTGGGGCGAATCGAAGCCGCCGGAGTGTTGGGTGTCGTATTTCTCGCTCTCCTTCTGATTCTCATTGGGAGATTTGCTCGTGAATTAGGGGCCACCCGGAACTCGGCCGGTTGGCTCATGGGAATCGCTGCCACGATGCCGGTAATTGTGAGCACAACTGATGATTATTTCGTCGATGTGCCCTTCGCGGTTTTTTCCCTGCTCGCGCTGCGAGCTGCCGTGACCAAGCCGTCATTGAAGACGGCTGTGATCACCGCCATTTTTGTCGGAGGTTGTATCGGCACCAAATACACCGGTGTTCTGGTCGCGAGCATCACGGGTCTCATCATTCTCTGGTCATATCTTTCGGCCCGAATTTCATGGCGCAGGTTACTCGCCCACGCCGGCACGTTTCTCCTCGTTGCTTTAGCGATTGGTCTTCCTTGCTATTTACGTAATATCGCGGTGCTCGGAACACCGATCATTCCGCCACCACCCTTTCTCAGCGAGCTCTGGCCGGCCGTGGGCTGGCCTACCGAAATCACCGCCGCATTTCATCGTCGCATCCAACTCGAAGTGGGTGCCGGATTCGGTGGTGGTTTCCTAAATTTGATATTACTGCCGTGGCATTTCACGTTTTACCCTGATGTTTTTCGGGGCGGACACGGCACTTGGACTATCCTGGCAATGGCCCCACTCGGGCTTTGGATGATTCGCAAGAATCGTCTCGCGATACGTTATCTTGTCTGGGCTGGCCTCCTTACGTTGCTGTGGTTCCAGACCCAGCAAAATGCCCGCTTCCTCACGCACGTGATTGCGTTGTTAACCGCGATCAGTGCGGTGTCTCTTCCCGTCATGCTCACCCGGGCCGGTCGTCCTGTTGCCTGGCTTACTCAGATAATCATACTGGCTACGATCATCTTCGGCCTCGTCGGTTTCGTAGTTTTCCGCACGGATCGAATCCTTGCGACCCTCACTCCCAAAGGCACGATAGCGTGGCACCAAGCGGAGGTTCCCTACCACCAATCTATCGATTGGCTCAATCAGCACGATGAGGTCGGAAAAGTGCTGTTACTTTCTAAATGGGTGCCCGGAGTGTATCTCGATAAGCCTTACGTCAAAACTGCGGGTCACTACGGCAATCGCCCCTTCCCCGACATCGACTCTCCTGTCGAAGCGCTCAGGCAACTGCACCGTTGGCAGGCGACTCACGTGCTCGATGTCGTCCAGGATGGTTGGCTGATTCCGACAGAGGATGATCGATTCACTCTGATCTTCGATGGAGGTGACGCCCGGATATACAGTATCATTCAATAGCTAAGCCGGAATTGCTAATTCTTGCGGCGCACTAACGGTTTCTCAGGCAGATCCATCTGGCGGATATCGACCAATCTCAATGTCGGGCTAAAAAAAGCATAGCTATCCTGGGATGGGAGCAATTCTTCATAGGGTTGTTCAAAAAGCTCCCGATAAAAGTCTCCGACTTTATGCACCGCCGGTCGCTGTTGCGACATCCCCGTCCCTTCAAGGTAACGCTGGTAGCGGAAACTGCTCACAAGCACATGGGTCAACCCATTCTCACGATCCGCTTTCAAGTCCTTATCAGCAACAGAAGTCACGCCTTCTGGCGTCGCAGTAGCGTAGTTTTCAGACATCACTCGGAAATTCTCCCCACGAGCTTTCGCGGCGTCCTTAAAGTTTTCCAACCAAGACCGTGCTTGGACGCGAGTATCATTCTCCATATTCGCCACGATACGAATCGATTTCCAAACCGGGAGGGCAACCGTCACCAAGACAGCAAAACCAACGAAAGAACGCCCCCATGCAAAATTGAGTTTCGCCCAAACAATCTGCACTCCACGCAATGCCAGCCATATCACAAAGGGAGCACACGGCAGCAGGTAACGGCCAAAATCCGGCGGTGGTTTTTTTGGCAAAAACTCCACCACCAGATAAAACAACAAAGTAGCAATCAGGGCGAATCGGTCTTCGAACGATGCTTGTTTGCCAAGCCTCCAAATCAGGCATCCCCCCAGTATCGCCCAGATCACAATTCCCCAGCCCATCCCCGGAACAAGGCTGTGGATCAAGTGATACGAGAAAAGCTCCGGCACGGGATAGACATCTAACTCCTGTCCACCTACTGCGTTTGTAAACATGGTGCCCGCCCCACTCAGAAAAGTCACCGCATGTGTGATGAGGGTGCTGTTGATCGCCAGAAAAACGAACGCAGCCACCGCAAATATGGGCAGAAGCTTGATTGGCCCACGTCTCTCGCGAGCGACCCAAGCCATCATCACCAACACTAGCACCGATTTGTAATGGCTCGCCGCCGCAAATCCCAAGGCCACTCCCAACGCGACTAGAATCCAAACTGCATTGCTTTCCCGCCAACGACGCAATGCCAACGCGACTCCCATGATCGCCGCTGTCAGCATCATGTCCTCTTTCACGTAATGAGCGTGAACCGCGACGAGTGGCGTCATCGCCAAAACTGCCGTGCTGATCAACGCGACTAGCCATCCCTGCGTCCGCCGAATCCAAAAATAGAAACCCGCCAAGAGCAGCACCCCTGCCAAAGCCGACCCCCAACGTCCGGCCGAGGCAGCACCCTCCGGCCCATCCCACTCCGTCACCGATTGAATAAGACGACCGGTTTGAATCAAAAGCAGCGGATGATGAAAGTCCGGCGAATTGCCTAAAATAAAACTGACCTTCTTCCCCTCGTCCGCATGCAGAGTAATCGGAAACGCATTATTCCACGTGAACAGCCATAGCGCCCCAACGAGTAGTCCCACCAGTAGGACCATTTCCCATAGCCGTATTCTCACCAGAAAACTCCTTCCGCGACCGCGATGGCCAAACCAGCCCACCAGAGCACTTTCCCGCGCCATCCGGAAAACTTTTTAAGCCAACATTCCCTCACGATTACGATCACACCGAGGAGCCACGCCGCATTCACACCAAGCATACCTACCGAAAAAGTGATTTCGAACGGCAGCTTTTCCCCCTCCGGCCATAGCTGCCATGCCACCCCGACGAGAATCGCGCCCAGCACTGCCAATCCCAGAGCCCCCCTCGCCATCAACTCAGTTTTCCTTTCGGGCAAGATGCCGCGGGCGTGTGATTCAACGTCCATGGATAACGGTTGAGGCATGAGTGGGCCCAAGCATAGCGTCGCTCCCTCAATCGCAAGTTCCATATCGTCGCGCTCATTTCTGATGCCAAACAAAACCCACGGCGCGACATTGCCATAACCCTAGGTGCTGTCTTGCTGAACTCATGGCTCCCCCCCCGCAATCCTGCACGGTCATTCTTCCCGCTTTCAACGAAGGACCGAGCTTGCCTCAGCTGATCGATGAGATCGTTGCCGTAGCTCCCGCTGCCGGATTAAGTCCACTCACTCTACTGATCATTGATGATGGATCGACTGATGATACCTGGCCGCAAATCAAGACGGCTGCCGAAACCAGCCCAGCCTCGGTGCTTGGTATTCGACTGCGTCGTAACTGCGGCAAAAGTGCAGCCCTTGCCGTGGCTCTGTCTCGGGTAAACACCGAACTCGTTGCCACCCTCGACGCCGATGGACAGGACGATCCCGCCGCGTTGACCACCCTGCGAGAAACTCTCGATCAGGGGGCGGACTTAGTCACCGGTTGGAAAAGCACTCGTCGAGATCCTTGGACGCGGCGAGCGGCCTCCGGCCTCTTTAATCTCAGTGCGCGCCTCGCATTCGGCACTCGGCTCAAAGATATGAACAGTGGTCTGAAACTCATGCGCGCCAACGTCGCCGCAGACCTAGCTGAGCAGCTCACCAGCGATCTCCACCGTTACCAACCGATCATCGCCCACAGTCTTGGTTATCGAGTCACGGAGACCTCCGTGCCACATCGCCCTCGCCTTCATGGTAAATCGAAATTCGGAATCGAACGATACGCGCGAGGTGGGTTTGACCTGCTGATGTTGCTCGCCACTACGCGCTATGCGCGACGGCCGGGACACCTGTTTGGCTGGCTCGGCATCGCCTCCGGTGGCACCGGCGTGATCATCCTCGGCTATCTATCGATTCTTTGGTTTCAGGGTGTGCGACCGATCGGCACGCGACCTCTGTTCTCGCTCGGCATTTTACTCGTCCTGATGGGCGTGCAATTTTTCTCCGTGGGCTTCCTCGCCAGTCTATTATCACACCGTCCTGGTAGCGCTCGCGCTACTGCACCCGTCGCGGAAGAAGTTTAATAACCAATCGCGTTTTAAAAATCAGATTGGTCACAGTGAGGAGCGGAGCGACGTGTCACATCTGATGCAGGGTAAGGTCAGCCACCGGAATGGATTCCTCAACAAGCAAAACCGCCTCGTCTCTGAATCATGAACCGAAGTAGGCTTTGCGAAGCTGCTTCACCATATCGGAATTCGTTTCCACGGCTTCAAGGAAACGCTCTTTGCCCAACACTAGTAATTCGGTCGGCTCCGTCGCCGTGACGGTCGCGGCTCGTGGCGCATCATCGATCAGGGCCAATTCACCGAAATAGGCACCACTGGTTAGCTTCACCAACAGCTTGGAGCTCCCATCCGGTTGCTGCTTCGTCACATCCACATGGCCGGAACGAATCACGTAAAATTTGTCGCCGGAATCACCCTGCTGAATGATCTCCTGTCCCGCTTCAAAGTGCTCCCGTTTCATTTCCTTGGAAATCGCCGCGATCAATTGCGCCGGAGAATCCTTAAACACATCGCAACTCTGGAGAAGCTCACCCACGGCGAGTGATTCCTGCACATCAACATCAGCGACCACGTGGCCATCCACCATATTCACAATGCGATCGGCCACATCAAGAATGCGATTATCATGAGTCACAATCAGGATCGTCGAGCCATGCTCTTTCGCCAGCTTCTGCAGGAGCTTCACGACATTGCGTCCTGAATCCTTATCGAGAGCTGCAGTGGGCTCATCCGCCAAAATTAATTGCGGTTTATTGATCAAGGCGCGGCCGATCGCTACCCGTTGCCGTTGGCCGCCTGACAGGTTTTCCGGTTTGTAGTGCACCCGATCGTCCAATCCCAGCTCCGAGAGCATCTCGATCGGCAGCGTCTTAAACTCTTCATCCGTGTAGGGATGTAACTGCATCGCCAATTGCATCGTTTGATAACCGGTCAGCGAATCGAACAAATTGTGCGCTTGGAAAATAAAACCGACCTTGCTGCGCACGCCCTCCAGCTCCGAGGGAGCCAATCCCTTCATTTCCTTGCCCAGCACCTGGAGGTTTCCCTCCTGCACCGAACGCAAGCCTCCGATCAAGGTAAGCAATGTCGTTTTACCCGATCCTGAGGGACCCGTCATAATCACAATCTCACCCGGCCAAAGGGTAAGCTGATTTTCGAAAAGAACCTGTTTCCTCGTATCCGCCGTGCCGTAGTAGTGGTTTACTTTATCGATCACGATGGAAGGCTTCATCTCCTTCGGCCGTTCTTTGAATCCAGCGGCAATCTTCCCCGAACCCTCGGCGGCAATCAGGAAGGGTGTCGCCGTTTGACCAGACTCAGGCTGTTGAGAAGAAGACGGTGGTAGATCGCTCATGGTAGAATATACAGAAGATTAGAATACGTCGGCAGGGTCAGCTTTGACCACTCGCTTCACCGCAATAAAACCCGCCATCACGCACATGATCACGGTGAGAACAAAAATGATTAACGCTCGACCGGGAGTCTGAAACATCACGATTCCCGTCATGTCTTCGAGTAGCCAATACAACAAGTAGCCACCACCCAGTCCGGGGATAAACCCCACTACTCCAAGCAGGGCCGCTTCCTGCAAAACGACTCCGCGCAGGTAGCCCGCCGAAAAGCCCATCGCCTTGAGCGTGGCAAATTGAGTAAGATGATCGGTGATCTCGTTGAAAAGGATTTGGTAGCAGATGATCGTGCCAATCACGAATCCGATGATCAGGCCAATGCCAAAAATCACGCCGACCGGTGCCTTGCGCATCGTGTAGGAAATCTCTCGGGATCGCATCTCCTCTGGAGTCAAGATGCTTACTCCGATGGGCAAAGCATCGCGAAGTTTCTGGCGGAACCGTTCCACATCCACCCCCGACTTCAACCGTAGCACACCCCACGACACTTGATTGCGATCGCCCCCCACCATCATATTAAACGTGGCCTCACTCATGATCACCGTGCCGTCGTTAGTGAAGTTGGCTCCGAGGTTAAAGAGCCCGCCGAGTTCAAGCAGGTGACCGTTGACATCTATCGATTGGCCGACCTTCAGATCACCGTAAATATCCCGAGCCAGGCTATCAAACAGCACGACGTTGCGACGCGTAAGCAAAGGCGTCAGTTCCGCCAAGCCCTCGATTTCAAACGGGTTGGTATTGGGCGGAAACGCCAAGGCATAGGTGCGACGGTATTGTCCCGTCTCCGTATTGCGCACATTGAAGTTACCATTCAACACCGGGATCACCTGCGCGACCTCCTCGAAGGCGGCTGCCTGCGCGAGACGCATCTGTTGCATATTTGTCCAGCGATTCAGATGAGCGCGCCGCACATCCATCAAGACTAAGTCTCCCGCAAACTTCGTCGTCATCAACGCCTGACTATCGTTGAATCCATTAAAGAACCCCAGCTGCATGAACATGATCAGCACCGCGAAAGTGATCCCACAAATAGAGAGCGCCAGTCGCTTCTTTTTGTGAACCAACATCTGCCATGCAAGGGGGACCCGGAGATAATTGCGCACCTTCATCGATTAAAAAAGATCCGCCGGATCAGCGCGGCGCACTTTGCCCAAAGCCAGCACACACGACACCACACACATAAAAAGGGAGAGCCCGAAAACAAACGCGATCAGCCCAGGGGTAAGCTGCATGGGCAAGCGACTAAGCACACGCACCACCCAATAAACCCCCGCCGATAAAACAAGCGCGGGGATGAACCCCATCACCGCAAAGATCAACGCCTGCACGATACCGATTCGGTAGATAAAACCATTCCCGAAACCGAGCGCCTTCATCGTCGCATATTCCCGCAAGCGATTGGAAACCTCAGTGGACAAAACTTGAAATAAAATCACCACTCCAACGGCCACCGCGACAAACACGCCGACCTGAAAGACAATCCCCACCGGCTTCACTTCTACAAAATACGCCTGTTCCTGCTTAATCAAAGCAGTCCTCGAAAAGACCACGACATCTGGCGGCAACGAATCGCGTAGAGCCTGCACCACCACCGCCGTGTCCGCATCCGGAGCAACGCGCACAAAGCCAATCGAAACCTTCGAGGTGCCGCCTCGGAAAATATGCTCAAAGCCGATTGCCGAGACCGCGGCCGCTCCCTCCGAAAACATCGACATGCCTTGTTCAAAAAGCCCGGCGATTTGAAATGAATTCCCTCCGATTTGAGCGGGTGCCCCTACCACCATTTCCCCCATGTCGTCATGAGATAAGGAGTCAGCCAAGAGTTGGTCATTCCGCTGCAATTGCGCCACCCCGTCACGAAGACCGGGATTGCGGACCCATGAAGGATCAGCAGGCAACCCCAACACCATGACCGACGAATCATCCTCCGTTTCCAGATTCATCCACTTTGTATTTCTGACTCGCAATGGAGCCACGGCCGCAACACCCGGCACTGAAGCTACTTGAGCCAACCGTCCCCGCGGAAAATCACCCAATTTCGATACGGATTGATAGCGCTCTGAAAGCAGGGCGATATCAAAATCGAAATCCTCATAAAGCAGGGTCGAACCTCGTTCCGCCGCCAGCAAAAACCCGAGCTGCATGAACACCAGCAGCACCGCAAACGAGATGCCACCCAACGCCGTTAACGTGCGCTTCCGGTTTTGCATCAGATTACGCCACGCCAAGACCGTGCTCAGCAAGCGGGTTCGCCCGGGCATCGCCGGGGTAACGTTCGAACTATTGTTCGATGGCGACATTGACTTCCATCCCGATAAATTGGGCGGCAAGTTCCGCTTGATCTAAACGTAGTCGCACTTCCGCAACCTTTGACTGACCGGAAACCTGGCGACCGATACTGACCACGGCTGCGGTCAACGATTCCGGCAGCGAGGAACTCGTCACCTTGGCTTTAGCTCCTACTTTGATTTTCAGCAAGTCACCTTCAAAGACTTCGGCTTTAACGATCATCTCGCTCAAGTCTGCCACCTGCACCAGAGCTCCACGAGCCGAGGCACCGGGCACCACCGAACACTGAATCACCGTGCCTGCGATCGGAGAAGTAGCCAGAGAACGCTCCAGTTGCAGTCTAGCTTGCACCAGTTGGTTCTTCGCATTTGCCATTGCCATCTCTCGGGCAAATTCAGCTTGGGCGCGCGTCTGCCGTGCGATCATCAACTCCATCTCCGCGGCTTTTACCTGTGTTTCTCTGATTTCTGTCTCTTGAGAAGAAATCGAACTCGGCTCTAGTCGGAGATAGCGGTTAAGTCGCACCATCGCCGCTCTGTGGGCCTCGCCGGCAACCTCCTCGGCCAGACGTGCTAACTTAATCGTGTGTTCGCCGCCAATATCGGCTTCGCGAACTGCTAACTGGGCCGCCTTAAAATTCGCACGTGCACCCGCCTCACCTGAAAACCGAACGAGCATGGCTCCCTTCGCGACGGGGTCACCTTCTGCGACCAAGACTTCCGTCACCGTCTCGCCACCGGGGCCACCAATCGTGTGCACGCCACCAGCAGGATCGAGATGACCGATAGCTCCGATGCTCGCCGCGTGCAATGACGGCATCGCCAACAATAAAAGTGAAAGCAAACCGGTTCGGGAAAAGAACCGTGTCTGGGCGGTATGAATGCGTGATAATGATCTCATGGCGTATCAGTCGGGGAAGAGGATAAAGGAAGGGGTGGCAACGTGACTAAATGTGAAACCTGCAGCTGAAATTCGCGCGTATCCTCGTCCACCAATGTGCCGGTGACACGACGGAGTTCGACTAAGGCAGAGGCAAAATTACGCGTGGCTCCGATCAATGCTTGTTGCGCCTGCACCGCGCGATCCTCGTTTTGCACCAACGCGGTAATCGACGCCTCACCCGTATTTACTTTGCGTCTGATATTAGCGACCACCGTGGAGAACGCAGCGACCGTGCCTTGCGCGACCGAGTATTGAGCAGCCGCGGCCTTGAGAGTCGCATAAGCGATCCGCGTTTCGGCACTGATGCCATTGGCGAGGTCTTCAATCGAGAGTTCGTTTTCCCGAACAAGGGAACGACGTCGGCCCACCTCGCCTTTCGCCGAGCGATTGGCGACCGGCCAATCAAACTCCAAAGCGATTTCTCCAGATGGGCCGGTGGTGTTGTCAGAGAGCGAATTAAAGAGCCCCAGTTGCGCCGTGTTGCGAGTCAGCCCACGATAACCCGCCCGCAATTGCAGATCCAATCCGGGTCGCAAATCATTGAGCGCTTTTCGCAATAAAATGTTACCCGTATCTTTATTCTGCACGACTGCGCGGTAATCTCCTCTTCGCTCCAGGGCCATGTTCACAAAGTAGAGACCGGTCGTTTGCTTCCAATCGAAGGAGCTCGGCACTTCAGGAAACTCCGAGGAAATCGGAGGTGGAGACCCCACTTCGTTTGGACTCAATCCCATGAGCGCCGCCAAGCGTTGCCAATTTACCTCCACTGATAAGTTCGCCCCGACCACATCGCCACGGCGGCGAAGTAAATCAGCGTTGGCCTCTTCCAAAATAGCCGCTTCGATTTCTCCCACCCGCACCATGTCCTCCAACTGTTGAGAGAGCATCAAGGCACGTTCTTCGGATTCACGTAAGATCTTCAACGTCTGCACCGAAGCTCGCATCGACCAATATGAGGCCGTGGTTCGCGCCACCCGATCCGCCACATCGTGACGGGCAAATTCTTTCGTGGAAATCAGCGCCGATTTCGCCGCAAGCTCATTCACATTTGCGGCATCACGTCCCCAGCCACGGAGCATAGGAATCTTGATCTGCAATTGCACATCAGATCGGGCATCAGGAGTGAGCGCATTGGTGTTCACGGAGGAGCGCACGACCGTCGCGCTCGGCGTCAAGGTGATACCATTGCGAAGTTGTTGCACCGCGCCCACTGACATTCCGGTGGTTTCCTGTCGAACCACATCAGTCGGACCGGAAGCGGTGTTGATCGTGCGTCCTTGAGGTTGAAGCGACCGTTCACTCCAAACGGATGAAAATAGCGCGAAGTCATATTCACCCGCCGCGATCTGTTCGGAGAACTCCGCTTGGATGATCCGCTGCCGCTGCACTTCGACTCCGGGACTGCTATTTAACGTGCGAGTGACCGCCTCTTCCAGTGTCAACGGAACGGTCTGGATATTTTGGGCACTGGAATTGGCTACCAGTCCCAAAATTGCGACAAAGGCCAAGCAGATCGAAATAAATGGGGCGCGCATCTCCGCCGAGAACAGCTAAATTCTCACTCGGCGCAAGCTCGCTCTCTACTGGTCACTTCATGGAAGTGTCTCTCTCCAGACCAATCACCTTCCCCCGACGGTCCATTTGATAATCCACCCCAGCCCACGTGATCGCACGGCGCCCCGCCGATCCGAGCCACGCCGCAATCTCAAACAGTCGCCAAACTGGCGCACCCACAACCTGCACCCATCGACGTCGCGTCTGCCCGCACGACGTCAAAATTAATGCCGTAACCATTTCTCCAGCGACAAAGATTAAACCGGCCACGCCACCCCATTGCCACCACGTTCCACCCAATCCCGTCGCTAAGAAACACGCCACTAAAGGCCAGAGCATCACCAGACCTGTGCCCAAATAACCGGGAGCCATTAATCCAATCCACGTGCCGTAATCGTAAGCGCGCACAATCGTCAGTTGGCGGCCATACCACGCTCTGGCTTCGCGGGGCCGGGCAATCCCTTCGGACTCCACCAATACCCTCGCGACCAAATGAGATCTCCGCCCATGCTCCACTAATGCCGCCGAAAGCGTCATATCATCCGAGACCGATACCCGCCAGCGATCCTCAACCTTTAATGCAAGGTAGTCCTGGCGACGAAGCGCAAATGCCCCTCCCCAGAGGGCGCGACCGAGCATCAGATTCACCACCGAGAAATGCGCATACATCATCATGTTTACCGCCACATGAACTGAAGCCCCCGCTCCGGCTTTCTCAGGTGCAACCACCCACCGGTAGCCACTGCTCACCGTGACTCGTGACGACGACAAAGGATTCACCATATCCCGCAACCAGTCCTTTGCCGGGGCGTAATCATTGTCGGCAAAAGCCAGCACCTCAACATCACCGGCGGCCATTACCCCCGCGATCATGTTGTGGTTTTGTTGACTGCACGTCGTCGCCAAACCGGCGACGATTAGCTTCACGCGACCATCCTCTTCCATCAATTTCCTGATGACCGGCACGCCTTCATCATCTGCTGATTCGACGGCGAGGATGAGGTGAAAATCAGGATAATCCATCCGCAAATGCGCACGCAGATTCCTTTCCAAATTTCCATCTCCTCCTTTCGTCGGAATGATCACAGCGCAACAAGGTGTGAATCCACGCTCCTCCCGCCATTGTCGCAACGCCACTCGCCTCCGGATCCACGTCGCCATCGCAACCATCCATTCGACCAGTGTAAGTCCACCGGCGAGACACACGATGATTACACCTAGAGTAGTCATCGGGATAACTAGGCCACCGCCTGAGCTTCAACCTTTTCCGGATCAACGTGAGCTGACTCTACTTTCCCTTTGGAAAATTGTAAGACTACGCCTAACCACGCCGCGACCGCATAAAAAGCTAAAGGAAGCGCCCACCACCAACGGGGAGAATTGAGTGCGTAAACTACAGCTCCGGATAGATAAAGCGACAAGCCCAGCTCGGCCCACCAGCGACCATCGAGCCCAATTCGATAAACCGTGCGTTCCCCCACCTTACTCTTGGGCGTGCGCTCAAATACTCCTGTGCTCCGCCCAAATAATCCTCGGCAAACTGCAATCGTATTGGATGACACCATGCTCAATCCGACCAACGCTGCCATCAAGACATCCGGGACAATCTTCCTCCACGACCGATCCTGCCGCCGCAACGCCACCCCCATCCCAATCAAAAAAGCCAAACACGACGGCGAGAAAATCGACAAAACCCACAGGATCAACTTAGGCAATTCCGCGCCCGGACTCCAATCCCGAGCAAAGATTACCAGAGGCCATGTCACCATAAAACCCCACATCAACGGATGAAGCATGTAAGCGCTCACATGAGCCAAGGCCGCCAGTTTCCTGACCTGTCGATCTGGAGCACCCGCGATCGTTGTCGCCAATTTTTTGGCGGTCTGAATCGAACCTCGCGCCCAGCGAAATTGCTGCCGCCGAAACGCTGATAACGTCACCGGCAATTCCCCCGGAGCCACGACCCACGGCGTGTAAGCCCCACGCCAACCGCGCGACCAAGCGCGATAACTCAAATCGAGATCTTCGGTCAAAGTATCCGTCTGCCAGCCCCCTGCATCCTCGATACAGGCGCGACGCCACACGCCACCCGAACCGTTAAAATTGAACCACAATCCCGTCGAACTCCGCGCGACCTGTTCGATCAAAAAATGTCCGTCGTGCATTGCACCTTGGGCTCGGGTCAGCAGAGACTCATCCCGATTAAAATGTCCCCAACGGCCTTGCAAAAACCCGATCTTCGGGTCGGCAAACGCACCATGCCGCACGACCATACGTTCGAGAAAATCCGGTGCCGGCACAAAGTCCGCATCGAAGATGGCGACAAATTCTCCCGTAACCGTCGGCATCGCCGCGGCCAAAGCGCCCGCCTTGAAGCCCACCCGATCCGAGCGACGCACGATTTCCACCACATGCCCAGATCGCTTCGCTTCCTCGACCGCTTCATCGACTATGCCTACGGTATCATCACTCGAATCGTCGAGCACTTGGATTTGCAGAAGCTCCCTTGGATAATCGAGCGCACAAGCCGACCGAATCGAGCGCTGGGCGACAAAACGCTCATTATACAGAGGCAATTGCACCGTGACCCGGGGCCAGTCCGCCCGATCCAAGTTGGATTTTTTCTCGTTCTGATGTTCCGCTTGCTTCCGCGGCCACGAGCGCCAAGAAAGCACGACCATGGCCACCTGATGGACGCCGTAGAAAGTCAATCCTACCGCCACCAGCAGATGAATGCCGACCAAGAGTAGCCAAAAGTATTCAGTCATGAGTCGCGTGAGAGGATACTTCTATGCAGTGCGGGGCAAGGCCTGTGTTGCAATACGATAGCAATTTGACAATTCCTAGACAGTCGAGCTCAACCGATCGCCCGCTCAAATAGTCGCAAGGTCTGCACCCGTTTGGCACCGATGCGCCCCATCAATGCGATCACCTCATGATTAGTCTCCAAGACCCAGGAAAACTCCAACGTCTCCGCGCGACGTCGAATAAGCTCCTCTTGGAATCGCGCTAAAAACACCACGGGCAATCCCAGTCGGCGATACTCGGGCCGGACACCCGCCATGAAAAATCGATAGCGATCAATCTGCGATCTTCCGGTCAACAGATGCCACAATCCCGGTGAGAACAGCCGTCCTTTCATTCGCTTCAGCGAAACATTCATATCCGGCATCACCAACGCGCAACCCGCGGGCTCCCCATCGATCTCCGCTAGTAGGGTAAGTTCCGGCACAATAAAGAATCGGTAGCGCTCATAGGCCTCTTGGAACTCCTTCGCACTGATCGGAACCATCCCCCAATTATCCCGCCAAGCTTCGGCGAAGATAGTCGCAAATTTGGCGCATTCTTCCGGCAATTTCTTCAGATTAATCGGGCGCACGACTAAGCCCTCCTTCCGAGCCGCCAAAGAAGCAATTCGGTTCACTTGATCCATCTGCGCATCCTCCTTGGCCACTCTGAAAACAAAGAGATCCTTCGCCTTCGTGCAGCCTGTGGCCTCCAATAATTTAGCGTAATAGGGTAAAGTGTAATTCATCCCCACCATCGGTTGAAGGTCGAAACCATCCAACAACACCCCTGCCTCTTCCTGCACATTAAAATTGGCCGGCCCACGCATCGTTACCAACCCCGTTTTCCTCAACCAGGAGGCCGCCGCATCCAATAATGCCGCTGCCACTTCCTGATCATTGATGCATTCAAAAAAACCAAAAAATCCGACGTCATCCTGATGGTAGCGCAGATGCGATTCATTCCGAAACGCCGCGATGCGCCCCACCACCTCGCCGTTTCGTCGCGCGAGAAACAGCTCCCCTGAATTGCCATTTAGAAAATACTCACCGCGCTTCGGATCCAATTGTCTCCGCAGATCGAAACGCAAAGGAGCCACCCACGCCGATGTCGCCGCGTAGAGACGCTCGGCCAAGCACACGAATTCCTTCCGTGCGCTCGAAGTAGTAACTATCTCAATATTAACCATTGTCTTACAACTCTCTCCTGAGCCTCTCACTCCACCTATGTCGGGTGTTATCAAAGTCTTCAACCCTCCACGTGCTGACAAGCCCAATGCAATTCTATAGCATCGACATTCCTGATCTTGTCTCGCCATCTTTTCACCTCTCACATGCCCGCCGCGAAGATAAATACTCCGACTGAACCCGCCTGCTCGCCACTCAAAGGCGATCCATTCACAGCCCTACGCAATCTCGACGCACAAAAAGCATGGTTGGCATCCCGCGATATCCCCAACCCCTACTTTTTGACTCATGAAGGGACCGCTGGGGCCAGAACCGTGATCGAAGGACGCGAGTTGCTCAATTTTTCCAGCTACAATTATCTCGGTCTCAACGGAGATCACGATGTCAACGAGGCCGCCAAAGCCGCGATTGATCGCTACGGAACATCGGTCTCCGCCAGCCGCATCGTTTCAGGGGAACGGCCCATTCATCAGGAACTCGAAGCCGAACTTGCCGCATTCACATCCACAGAAGATGCCCTGGTTTTCGTGAGCGGACACGGGACCAATGTCTCGGTAATTCCCGATCTGGTAAGTGCTGGGGATCTCGTTTTTCTTGATGCCCACAGCCACAATTCATCGCAGGTCGGAGCAACTGTCTCCGGGGCACGGCGAATCACCTTTCCACACAACGATTGGGAAGCACTCGATCGTTTGTTAGCTCGACATCGAAACGACGCCCGCCGCGCGCTGATCCTGATCGAAGGAGTTTACAGCATGGATGGCGATGTGCCCGATCTGCCTGCCGTCATCGCCCTTAAAAAGAAGCATGATACTCTTTTGATGGTGGATGAAGCCCACTCCATCGGCGTCATCGGAGCGACCGGTCGGGGACTACACGAGCACGCTGGAGTCAGTGCCAATGAAATCGATATCTGGATGGGCACCATGAGCAAAGCCTTCGCGAGTTGCGGCGGCTACATCGCGGGCCGAAGCGAGCTGATCGAGTCAATCCGCTATTTCTCATCCGGCTTTATGTTCAGTGTAGGTCTACCTGCGGCATCCGCAGCGGCGGCTTTGACCGCATTGCGTAAACTGCGGGCCGAACCGCAACGGGCCACAGCAGTGAGAGCGCGAGCCCAACAATTCCGCACCCTCGCCCGCGCTCATTCGTGGGATATCGGCCCAGGAGAAACCTCCGCGATTGTGCCTTTGTTAATCGGCGATTCCGGTCGCGCTCTGCGGCTATCGTCGCGACTCAGGGAGCTGGGAATAAATGTGCAACCCATCGTCTATCCCGCCGTGCCTCGCAACCAAGGGCGTCTCCGGTTCTTTTTCTGTCGCGATCATACGAGCGACGATATCGAAGTGACAGTTAACCTCCTAGCGGATGTTTTCGCTGAACAATTATGAGTGCCGATTCCGCCAACGATCTCGAAGTATTGATCGCCCGTCTACGAAAGAACCTTCACGGCTATCCCTCGGGCACTGCCGATGCCGGGGAGGCCCTGCTACGCACGCGCGATCCGGCCCACCTCACTCCGCTCATCGCCGGGGTGCTCAATTATCTATCCACGCAGGCCAGCGATGCTCAACACGCGACCCTACTCTCCGAAGAAGGACAATCCCTCGAACTCGTGGCCGACCTCCAACTCGATTCCCTCACGATGGTCGAAGTCGCCTTTCTCGTTGAGGATTCTCTCGGCATCAAACTCCCCGATGAGGAACTCTCCCAACTCAGCACGCTCGGTGATTTGAACCGAATGCTCCAACGGCAGCTCGGGATCGCCGCATCGTAGAAGCTCACGCAATGTCGCAGGATTTTTTCCAGAGCGCCGCAGACGAACCGCATCGCGCTCGCGGGCGTGCAATCCTCGCCGCCCATCCGGAAGTGCGGCAATTAGTCGGCCGAAATCCCTGGACGGCTGCCGTCATGCTTTTTGTGCTCAGTGTGCAAACCGGCATGGCCGCTTTGATGGGACATCTGGGTGCCGATTTCTGGTGGCTGACTCTCATCGCCGCTTATGGCATCGGTGCTTGTGCCAATCACTGCATGTATGTGATCACTCACGAGACCTGCCATAATCTGATTTTTAAACGCCGCGCGTGGAATCGTGTCGTCGCCCTGTTCGCTGATTTACCCAACCTCTTTCCCGGCGCGATGGGATTTTCCGTTTATCACCTGAAGCATCACGCGCACCAAGGCGACTACGGTCTGGACGGCGATTTACCGAGCCGTTGGGAAGCACGCCTCTTTGGAAATCGCTGGATCGGCAAAGCTCTCTGGTTAGCCGTCATGCCGATCATTCTCATGCTGCGTCCGGGGCGCATTGGCGCATCTGCAATGGTCGGGGGTTGGTGGTTGGCCAATATCGCTCTGATCATTATCTACGATCTGCTGATCTGGTATTTCTTCGGCTTGGCCGGCATCGCCTATCTGCTGCTTTCATTCTTCTTTTCCATCGGCCTACATCCTCTCGGTGCACGTTGGATTCAAGAACACTACACTTACGATCCAGCACAGGAAACCATGAGCTACTATGGCCCCGCCAATCTCATGACGCTCAACGTCGGCTATCACAATGAGCACCATGACTTCCCCTCGATCCCATGGAACCGACTGCCAAAGCTTCGTGAGCTCGCGCCCGATTATTACGACACCCTTCAATCCGAAACCTCGTGGACGAAGTTACTCCTGCGATTCGTATTTGATCCGCGTTATACTCTTCATTCGCGCGTCGAACGTCCCGGCAAACAAGAATCCCCAGTCCTATGAATTCTCGCATCGCCATCACCGGCCTCGGTTTCATCACGCCCATCGGCAATGATCGGGCTGAGGTCTTAAATAGCTTACACGATCAAAAGCACGGTCTGGCCCCCGTCTCATGGTTTCCCGACTGTGTCGTCAAACTGGCTGGCACGATTAAAGGCTTCGATCTCTCATCTCTCCAACGCCCCGATTGGACTTGGCCTGATCGCTACGAACTCTCCCGGGAAACCCTGCGCAGTTTACCTCCTCATGGCGTCTATGCAGTCTGCGCTGCCGAACAGGCTCTGGCCGAAGCCGAACTTGATCGCGATCAATTGACCGATGGAGAAACGGGGCTGTTTTGCGCCTCAGCCGGATCACCTCGATTTCTCCATCATCACTTGGGCGAAGCTGAAGAATCCGATGGACGCCGCGTTCATCCTTGGGGAGTGGTCACCTCCATTGCCGGAACCCTCAATTTCAACCTCGCAACCTATTTCGGAATCAAAGGAGCTGTCACCGGATTCGTCTCCGCCTGCGCCGCCAGCACTCACGCGATCGGTTACGCCTGCGACGAAATCGCTCTCGGTCGTCAGCAACGTATGATCGTGATCGGTGCGGAAGAACCCACTTGGGAATCACTCCTCCCTTTTAATGGGATGCGAGCGCTTTCCCTCCAGCAAGATCCCCAGCTGGCATCGTGCCCCTTTGATGTCGAACGCAATGGATTCGTCGGCGCGGGCGGCGGAGTCGCCCTCGTCCTCGAAAATATCGAAACCGCCCAGAATCGTGGCGCCTCCATCCAAGCGGAAATCACGGGCTGGGGCCAGTCTGCCGATGGACATAGTGTGGCCCAATCTGATCCAGAAGGGAGTGGACTCGGCCGCGCAATAGAACGCGCCCTGAAATCCGCCAACATCGCGCCTACCGATCTCGATTACATCAACGCACATGCTACCTCAACTAAGGTAGGCGACATCGCGGAAATCCGCGCGTTGCAACGTTTACTCGGTGAACACCGTCCCCCCATCAGCAGCACCAAGGGTCTGACCGGTCATCCCCTCTCAATGTCCGGCGCACTCGAAACTGCGATCAGCACCCTCGCGATTGGCGAAGGCTTTATTCCGGGCAATGCTCATCTTCGGGAGCCCGATCCGGTTTGCGGCAACCTCCATCTTCCTCGAGAAAATCTCTTCGCCCAGCCCACTACGATTCTAAAGAACAGTAGCGGTTTTGGCGGCAGTAACGTCTCACTCGTGCTCCGAAAACCGGTCGAACAATAGATCGAGTCTACCCACCCGCCATCACGGGACGGAAACCGGCTTCGGTCAGGATCGCCGCGATCTGCTCGCGTTTATCGCCTTGGATTTCAATCTGGCCGTCTTTCACGGTGCCGCCACAGCCGCAGCTGTTGCGCATCTTTTTGGCGAGTTTCTCTTTCTCCGGAAGTCCAATTCCGGTGAATCCACTAACCACGGTCACCGTCTTACCGCCGCGACCGGCCGTGGAACGTTTGAGATCCACACGCCCACGATTCTTCAACTTGGCAGGCTGTTTCTCCTGATTCAGTGCAGGAGACTGAGGTGGCTGAACTGCTTGCCCCTGAGGCAAATCCAACCCGCTCAAGGCCCCAAACGGATTCTGTCCGAGCCCATCTCCGCCGTCAGTTGCTCGCTTGTCCCGCTTGCTCACGAGGCTTCTCTCCCCGCGCGTCCACCGCATATCCCCACCGGAATATCCGATTCGCCACCGAGGAACATCACGGCCTTGGCGTAGCTACGTCGTTCGAGAAAATGGATCAGTTGTGGATGGAGGTCATTCCTCGCTTGTTCGAGTAGTTCGTCGAGGCGAGCCATCTCCGTGGCGATCACGCCGCCATCCGATTGAGCGATGCCAGCAAGCAAGGCGGTGAGGGAAGTTTTGATATTCGATTCGATCACGATAAATGGATAAACTAATTCGGCAGTGACTGAGCTTAAGCTAGATTGCAATCATACACCTCCACACGAGGTTATCTTGTGTCTTTCGATATGGTGTGTTGCGTAGACAAAACAACTATAGCTAATACCATACCAAGCAAATCATGCCTTCACCTGACGCGCTGCTATGCGTTTTCCTAATCAAATAAATGAGCTCCCCCTCCCTTCCCACTCGTGCCAATGCCGCGGCGATCGAAGCCGCTTATTTGTCCTGGCAAGAGGACCCGGATTCGGTTGATCCGACCTGGCGGGCCTTTTTTCAAGGATTCACTCTCGGCCATAATGGTGGTGCCTTGCCCAGCGAGGTCAGTTCCGCGCAGGACGACAGTCCCATCATCGACAGTCTCAAGCAGTCGCATGTGCATGATCTGATCGATGCCCACCGCGCGATTGGCCATTTCGAATCTCACCTTGATCCGCTCAGCGATGCCCCTGAACCCCACGCGAAACTTAGCTTGGAGCGATTCGATCTGAGCGAAGAAGACCTCGATACCAGTTTCGACATCGGCACCTACTTAGGCGGAGGTCAGATGAAGCTCGCGGATATTATCTCCGCTCTGAAAGAAACCTACTGCGGTCATATCGGGGTGGAATACACGCACATTCAGGATATCGATGTGCGCAATTGGCTGCAGGAACGAATGGAATCGACGCGCAACCAGCCCGATTTCACACGCAACGAGAAGATTCGTATCCTCCGTCGGTTGCACAAAGCGGAGCTGTTCGAAAAATTTCTCCATACCAAATACGTCGGCCAAAAGCGCTTCTCGCTTGAAGGCGGAGAAACCATCATCGCCGCGCTCGATGCCGTCATCGAACACTGCCCCCATGTGGGCATCGAGGAAGTCGTTATGGGAATGGCCCATCGTGGCCGTCTCAATGTGCTCACGAGCATCATGCGCAAGAGTTTCGATCTGCTCTTTGCGCAATTTTCGGAAAACTACATTCCCGATGCCGTCGGCGGAGATGGAGATGTTAAATATCATCTCGGCTACGAAGCCACCCTCGACACCACTGCTGGCCAGCAAGTTGAAGTCCGGCTGGCCGCCAACCCCTCGCATCTGGAAATCGTAAATCCCGTGGTCGAAGGTAAAGCGCGCGCGCGTCAACGCATTCGCGGCGATGTCGAACGCGTCAAAGTGTTACCCGTCCTTCTCCACGGCGATGCTGCTTTTGCCGGCCAAGGTGTCGTGGCCGAGACGATGAATTTCTCCCAACTCCCCGGCTATCGCACCGGCGGCACACTCCACTTTATTATCAACAATCAGATTGGTTTCACCACCGATCCGATCGACGCTCGCTCCACCCACTACTGCACCGACGTGGCCAAGATGATCGAAGCCCCGGTCCTGCATGTGAATGGTGATGATCCGGAAGCCGTCTGTATGGCCGCGCGCCTCGGACTGGAGTTTCGGGCAAAGTTTCACCGCGATATCGTCATCGACATGTATTGCTACCGCAAACATGGCCATAACGAGAGCGACGAACCCGCCTTCACGCAGCCAGTTCTCTACCGCAAAATTCGCAAACATCCGCAGGTCTCCGCGGTCCTTCGGGAACGCCTCATTCAAAACGGCACGATCACCTCGGATGAAGCTGACGCGATCAAAGATGAATACCGGGCCGCCCTCGAAGAGAACTTGGAAAAAGCCAAGGCGGGTGAAGACGACCGCTCCGCTAAAGTCGAAGCCGCAGCGAGTTTAGAAAAACAATTCGAGGGTTCCAATGCGGTCTTCCAACCCGAATCCACTTTCGCCCCGGCCAAGACTCACGCCAGCGAAGAGGATATCGCCACGGTCGTGAAAGCCCTCACCACCTTTCCGGAAAACATCAAGGTGAACCCGAAAATCAAACGTCTTCTCAGCCAGCGCGAAAAAGCCTCGGCAGCAGGCGGCCCGGTAGATTGGGGATTCGGCGAAGCTCTTGCATTCGGCACTCTCCTTCTCGATGGCACTCCCGTGCGCTTGAGCGGCCAGGATTGCCAACGCGGCACGTTTAGCCATCGCCACGCAGTTCTCCACGATACCGATACTCATGAATCCTATGCGCCGCTAAAACACGTCAAAGACGGCCAAGCACTCTTCTGTGTATATAACTCGCTCCTCTCCGAAGCAGCGGTGCTCGGTTTCGACTACGGCTACGCTCTCGATTACCCTGACATGCTCTGCATCTGGGAGGCACAATTCGGCGATTTCGCCAACGGTGCTCAAGTCGTCATCGACCAGTTTATCACCAGTGGTGAATCCAAGTGGCAGCGCACCAATGGTATCGTGCTGCTCCTCCCTCACGGTTACGAAGGACAGGGCCCGGAACACTCCTCCGCTCGGATCGAACGCTTCCTCAATGCCTGCGCCGAGGATAACATCCAAGTGGCCAACGCGACCACGCCTGCCCAATATTTCCATCTTCTGCGCCGCCAAATGAAACGCGATTTCCGGCGACCGCTCGTGATCATGGCCCCCAAGTCCTTACTTCGGCATCCTGAGGCGATCTCGCGCCTCGACGAATTCAGCAGTGGTCAATTCCACGAGATTCTCGAAGAAGAAAACGCTCCCACGAAGGCCCAGCGACTCATTCTCTGCTCAGGCAAAGTATACTACGACCTCTGCAACTATCGCGATCAGCACGACATCAAAGATGCCGCCATCGTGAGAATCGAACAACTCTACCCACTCAATGAGGAGCGCCTCGCCGTTGTCGCTCAACAGTATCCCGGAGCTCAACTTGTCTGGTGCCAGGAAGAATCTCAAAACATGGGTGCTTGGCACTACATCGCTCCGATTCTCGAGACCATTATCGGCCAACGCCCTTTCTACGCCGGTCGAGATGCCTCTGCTTCACCCGCCGTAGGTTCACTCGCCTTGCACCGCATCGAATTGGATGCCTTACTCAAGGCCGCCTTCACCGGCTAACCTCAACTTTATCATTCTCATCCCATGAGCCACGAAGTCAAAATACCCTCCCTCGGAGAATCCATCAATTCCGGCGTGCTCGCCACTTGGCATGTTGCCGACGGCGATACGGTCGAGCTAGATCAAACGCTCTACGAACTCGAAACCGATAAGATCACCTCCGAAGGTTTCGCCGAAGTCGCCGGCACCATTTCCCTCAAAGTCGAGGAAGGCACCGAAGTAAATATCGGCGCCATCGTCGCCACCATCGAGGAAGGCGCGAGTGTAAGTGAATCGAAACCCGCCAAAACCGAAGATAAAGCCGAAGCTACCGCCGCATCTTCGAACTCCGATCTCCCATCTCCGAACGGCGGCTCCGCCGCCGTTTCTCCCGCCGTCCGTCGGTTGGCCGAAGAAACTGGCATCGATCCCTCCCAAGTCGAAGGCACTGGCAAAGATGGTCGCGTCACCAAAGGTGACATGCTCAAAGCCGACTCCAGTCCAAAACAAGAGGCAACCCCCGCGAAAGCCGAAAAGACCGCCCCTGCGAAAAATCCAAAATCAGAAATCCCCTCTCCAAAATCAGATGAGCGTCAGACTCGTAAGAAGATGAGCCCCTTGCGTGCCCGGATCGCTGAGCGCCTCGTCGAGGCCCAGCACGAGGCCGCTATGCTCACGACTTTCAACGAAGTCGATATGTCTGCCGTAATGCAGCTCCGCAAAAAATATCAGGACAGCTTCGTGAAGAAAAACGATGTGAAGCTCGGCTTCATGTCGTTCTTTACCAAAGCCGTAGTTCACGCACTCAAAGAAGTTCCGGCCATCAATTCCCAGATCGATGGTGATTCTCTCGTCCAGAACCATTATTACGACATCGGCGTGGCCGTCTCGACTCCCAAGGGGCTCATGGTTCCCGTGATCAAGGATTGCGATCAACTCGGCATGGCCGACATCGAGAAAAACATCGCCGAAGTCGCCACTAAGGCCCGCGAGGGAAAAATCACCCTCGACGATCTTTCCGGCGGCGTCTTCACCATCACCAATGGCGGCATCTTCGGTTCGATGCTCTCGACTCCAATCATCAACCCTCCCCAAAGCGCGATCCTCGGCCTCCACTCGATCAATGAGAAGCCGGTTGTGGTGAACGGTGAAATCGTCGTCCGTCCCATGATGTATCTCGCCGTGAGTTACGATCATCGCGTGGTCGATGGCAAAGAAGCCGTCACCTTCCTCGTGAAAATCAAAGAGGCCATCGAGGACCCCACCCGCCTTCTACTTGATATCTAATCAAAAGCGCAAAGACGCGAAGAACGCTAAGTCCCATTAGTGTTCTTTGTTTCTCCTTTGCGTTCTTCGCGTCTTTGCGCTTCTAAAATCATGCCTTCCAATTCTTTCGATCTCATTGTCATCGGCGCCGGACCCGGCGGCTATGTCTGCGCGTTTCGCGCGGCTCAACTCGGCCTCAAAGTCGCGCTCGTTGAAAAGCGTAAAACGCTCGGTGGCACCTGCCTCAATGTCGGTTGCATTCCCAGTAAGGCCCTGCTCGCTTCCTCCGAGCACTTCTCCTTTTCGCAACATCATGCGGCCGAACACGGCATTAAGATCGAAGGCGTTTCCATCGACGTCGCCGCGATGCTGAAGAAAAAACAGGGGATCGTCGATAAGATGACCGGAGGCATCCAGATGCTCGCCAAGGCCCGTAAGGTCACCGTGATCGAAGGCGAAGCCAAATTATCCAAGGCGAACACCATCAAGGTGGGTGACCAAACGTTGACCGCCAAAAATATCGTGATCGCAACCGGTTCCGCTCCCGTCGAACTGCCGTTTATGAAATTCGACGGCGAGACCATCGTCTCTTCCGATCAAGCGATCTCGTTGACCGAAGTGCCCCAGCAAATGGTTGTCGTGGGTGGCGGCGCAATCGGGCTCGAACTCGGTTCCGTCTGGGCCCGACTTGGGGCCAAGGTAACCGTAGTTGAATTCCTCCCCCAAATCGCTGGCGCCTCCGATGCCGATGTGGTCCGCAACTTCACCCGCATCCTCCAAAAGCAGGGACTCAAGATTGAAGTAAATGCCAAGGTCACCGGATTCAAAGACGGCGTGCTCACCGCTGAGCGTGACAGTAAGAAACTCGAATTCCCTGCCGACAAAGTGCTCGTGGCCGTCGGCCGTCGACCTTACGCCGACGGACTTGATCTGGATAAAGCCGGGATCGAACTAACCGACAAGAAACGGATTAAAGTAGACGCTAAGCTCAAGACCACCGCCGAGGGCGTCTGGGCAATCGGCGATGTAATCGACGGTCCCATGCTCGCTCACAAAGCCGAGGAAGATGGCGTCGCTGTCGCCGAGTGGATCGCCGGAAAAGCGGGGCACATCAATTGGGACCTCATGCCCGCCATCATTTATACCGATCCAGAAATCGCCACTGTCGGAATCGGCGAAGATGCCGCCAAGGCCAAGGGCCTCAAAATCAAGGTCGGCAAATTCAATTTCGCGGCCAATGCCCGTGCTCACGCCAATGATGGTGCGGATGGTTTTGTAAAAATCATCGCCGACGCCGAAACAGATAGGATTCTCGGCGCACAGATTCTCGGCCGCAACGCTGGCGAACTGATCAGCGAAATCGTCACTCACATGGAATACGGCGGCAGTGCCGAAGACCTCGGTCGCACGATCCACGCCCACCCCACCATGAGTGAAGCCGTCAAGGAAGCAGGCCTCGCCGTCAGCAAAAGCGCGATCCACGCACTCTGATCGATAAGCCATCCGGCATTATTCACATGCCCCACGCAAGCAGGACAGAGCATCATCCCCTCGGGATTTCTCTCATGCTCGCAGGCGTCGCTTGCTTGGTCGTGAATTTCCTAATCGTGCGAACACTGGGCCATCGTGGTCTGGATGCATGGACTCTGGTTAGCATCCGGTTTATGATCGGGTTTATCGTCGTCTCGACACTGTATCGCCGAAAATTTCAGCCATCTCATCTCTTCACCAATACCCGTTTGATCGCCCGCGGTGTGATTGGCGCCATCACGACCGTCGGGTTCTATCAAGCCATCATTTACCTGGGGGCAGGTCGTGCCACCTTTATCAATAACACCTACGTGGTATGGGCGGCACTCTTCGCCGTCTGGTTCTTAGGAGAGAAGCTGAAGCCAAGGCTCATGATGAGCTGCGTCGCTACTCTGGTCGGGCTCGCCTTGCTGACCAAAATCCTCAGCACCGGTATGAATCCGGGGATCTACGACGGTATCGCCCTCCTTACCGCCTTTGGGTCAGCCAGTGTAGCCGTATTGATTCGAAGTCTCCATAACGGAGAACACACCTCCACCATCTTCGGTTCCCAATGCCTCTATGGCATGCTCATCTGTGGCATCCCTGCTATGCTGAGCGGATCCGTTATTCCCACAGGGCTCTGGCCCGCGCTGATCGGCACGAGTCTGTTAGCAACTTCATCCCAACTGTTCATGACCCGCGCGTATCGCGAACTTCCTGTCGGTAAGGGTGTGATATTTCAGACACTTGTGCCCGTGGGTGTCACTATCGGAGGCATCATCCTGTTTAACGAAGAGTTCTACAGCTCTGATATCATTGGCGCCATCCTGATCATTGCCGCCACCACATGGGCGGCGAAGCAGAAATGAGCCAACCCAATCAACATCGTCACGGAATCAGCTTGATGTTGATCTCGGCCCTCTGCTTCACGGCCAACGCCTTGTTTATCCGCGCACTCGGAACGGCTCAGGATGTCGACGTATGGCTGTTGAGTTGTGTGAGATTCGTCATTGGTCTGGGTTTGATTTTAGTCGCTTACCCGATGGGATCCGGTGGTTTTCAACCCAAACATCTCTATCAGAAAAGAAATCTGATTATCCGTGGAGTGTTGGGAGGTCTCAGTATTTATGGATTCTATTTCACCATCGTTCATCTCGGAGCAGGACGGGCTACTTTTATAAACAACACCTACGTGATCATGGGGGGATTACTCGCCGTCATGCTATTAGGAGAACGCTTTCGGGCTCCCCTGCTCGGAGGCTCATTATTGGCGCTAACCGGATTGGCTTTAATCACCAACGCATTTGGCACCGGTGCGGGAATCAGCTTTCATGATTTGATCGCCGTATTGGTCGCCCTCACTGCCGGATACGTTATCGTCACCATCCGCAAACTTCATGCCGAAGGAGAACATACAGCGACCATCTTTGCGGCCCAATGTGTCTTTGGCTTGCTCATATGTTTGATTCCAGCCCTCGGTAATTGGGCTCCGCACAAACCCATGGCCTGGATCCTGATGATTACAGCTGGACTGTGTTCCGGATTTGGGCAAATCACCATGACCCACTCTTTTCGTCATTTGGCGGTCGGAGAAGGAGCCTTGATCCAAATGCTGGTGCCTCTCGGCGTCGCCACCGGAGGAATCCTATTTTACCAGGAACGCTTTGCTCCTCACGAGTTCATGGGAGCCGCATTGATTCTCATCGGCACCACGATTCCGGCGCTTCGCCGTCAAGTGAAGTTGCGCCCATCATAGCCAACTTATTCCGCCGTGGCTTTCGCCGCGAGCTGACGTTCCTTCCAAGGAAAGCGCCGCGGAGTCGCAAGCGGCTTTTCGTAAGCGGAGCCCATCGCAATATAAGCGCGGCGAAAATCGTCAGACTTATTCGCCGGGGTGAAATGGAGCGTGCGACCATGATGGAAGGTCGCCCCACCGGCTGGTATCTCGCAAGCGACCGCAGCTTTAAAATCAAATGCTCCCGGTTCCACTTCCAACCCGGGAGTAGTCGGATCATCTCCAATTGGACGGTGCGGCACCACTTCAATCCGATGCGATCCCGGCACGAAACACATGCAGCCATTCTCTTTCGTCGCGGGTTGCAGCGGAATCCAAACACTCAGACTCGAATACTCCACCGCCGGATCCCAATACGCCTCATCCTGGTGCCATGGCGTGGGGGTCGCGTTGTGCGGTGGCTTATTGATCGCGTGATCTCCCACCATCGCAGTGTCTTCGCCGTGAAGCTGCTTCATCATCGCTTTGAGATTCGCGACCATCTGCGTTTCCAACAGGGCGGGGGCATATTTCCCGGGCTGCAAAATTTGGGGGATCGAAGCCTTCCCTCCCTCTTTTTTCGCACCATTGAGGTCGTAATAATCGGCTTCGGCTTTGCTGCGATCCTCATTAAATAGGCGGTCGTAAATTTTTCGAACATCGTCGATCTCCGCCTCAGGCATAATCGCATCGATCGCCAGATAACCATGCTCATGATAAAATGCGATCTGTTCCGGCGTCAGAAAGTGCGTGGGCTCTAAGTTAGCGGACGCGCTGTAGTCCGGAGCAGTATTCGCAGCATCGAGGTTCATGATGCTCCTAACATGCACTTCGGACATTACTCCGCCATGAAAAACACGACTCCACATCACCCAATCCTGCTTGCCCCAAACATCACTCAACTCGCACTGTCTGCAGATGAGTAAACATACTTTAGTCCTCTGGGATATCGACGGCACATTAATCTCATCTGATGGCGCCGGCTTTCGCGCGATGGAGCGTGCCTTCGAGCAGCAATTCGGAATGAGGGCAGACCTAAGTAAAATCGCTTGGGCTGGACGAACCGACACCTGGATCACCAGCGAGGTGCTTCGATATTACGAATTCCCCGTCACCTCGGCAAACATCCAAGCTTACCTCGACACCTACCTGTCACTTCTCCCCATCGAATTGGCCAGTGGCAACAAGGGCGGAGTCCTTCCCGGCGTCCTCGAAATCCTTGAAATCCTCCACACCCATGAGGATGTCGCGCAAGGCCTGCTCACCGGCAATCAGAAGCGTGGAGCAGAATCCAAACTCACCCATTATCAGGTCTGGGATTATTTTAAATTCGGCGCCTTCGCCGACGACAGTCCCACCCGCAACGATCTCGGTCCCCACGCGCTACGTCGCGCGAAAGAACTCCACGGCGTCGATTTCACTCCCGAGCAAACCTTCATCATCGGCGACACCCCGCACGACATCGAATGCGGCAAAGTGATCGGCGCTCAAACCATCGCCGTCGCCACGGGTCATCACACTCAGGAGGAGCTCGCGCCCCACGAACCCTCCGTGCTCTTCAACGACTTGAGCGACACCACAGCGTTTCTACGATCAATCGGAGCCTAACATTATAATGGAAACTAAGCCTATCCCTCCGTCTGCGCTTCGATTGCGACCACCTTCCCGTCGGTAAACACCACACGGGTGGCTTCTTCGGATCGGTTATGCCGTTGCTTATAACTTACACCGCCACCCACACCGCTATTATAGCCGCCCGAGCCCACGCCGACTCCGATCGAAAACTTCGGGCCCGGATCAAAATACGCCCATACTTCCGATTCGCCTTCGGCTGATACTCGCGAATAGACTCGGTCGGGCTCCCCCAGAGCCACCCGCACCTGCTCCGGTGTAAACCCGAGCTTCACCTCTCCTGCACGAATCGAAGATTGCACCTCACTCGGCCACGAATCGAAGACGGCTTGGTTTTTGCTGATACGGGATTCGGTCGTCGCACAGCCGCTGATCGCAAGCACCAAACCTAGCGTAAGAAGAGTAAGCAAAGTTTTCATAATGAGAGGAGGGATGCCTTTAAACTGGCCCCGGATAACAAGAACTGCAAACTCTGATCCCGTTCCCTCCCCCCTATGAAAACATACACGATCGCCATCGGTTCGGATCACGCCGGATATAATTACAAAGAGGCCATCAAGGCCATGTTGCTCGCTGAGGGCCATACCGTCCGCGACATGGGCACCGATTCCACCGAGCGCTGCGATTATCCCGACTTCTGTTTTCCCGTCGCCCGCGCCGTCGCCTCCGGTGAAGTGGAGCGCGGCATCGTGCTGGGTGGCTCTGGTAATGGCGAGGCCATGGCGGCCAATCGCGTGAAAGGTGTGCGCTGTGGCGTGTGTTGGAACGTGCAGGTCGCGGAGTGGAATCGCTCACATAATGACGCCAATTGTCTCTCGCTCGGCGAGCGCACGATCAGCGAAGAAGAAGCGCTGCAGATCGTTCGTGTCTGGCTGGCCACCGAGTTCGAAGGCGCGCGCCACATCCCGCGCATCGAGAAACTCGATAGCATGGCTTAAACAGCCAACTGCGACTTCTGCCTTAAACCACATTCAACCAACATGTGATGAAAACCGTGTTTCTCGGACTCATCGCCTGCGTGTTAACCATGTCCGCAAATACCCCCAAACTCACCGCCGAACTCGTCTCTCTCCAAACGATCTGGACCGAAAAAGACAGCGGGCAACCTCACAACGCGTTTACCGATATGATCCGCTTTCAGGATCGCTGGTATGTCGGATTACGCGAGGGACAAAAACATCACGGCGGTCTCGATGGAATGGGTTCGCTTCGTCTCATTAGCTCGGTCGACGGCGAATCCTGGACCAGTGCGGGTCATTTCGTGTTACCCGCAGGCGACCTTCGTGACGCCAAACTTTCCATCACTGCAGAAGGAGAACTGATGCTTAACTCAGCGATTCAAGTTTATCACCCCGATCCGGACCTCCACCGGAACTACGCCTGGTTCAGTCAAGACGGCATGAACTGGAGCGAGCCCGTGGAAATCGGCGAAGCAGACATCTGGATCTGGAGCGTCACCTGGCACGATGACGTTGCCTACGGTATCGGCTACCCCAACCAGAATTCAAAGCTGGAGAAGACCCGACTCTACAAAAGTGAGGATGGTCGCAACTGGGATGTGCTCGTTTCCGCTCTTCACGAAGGCAACGAGTCTTCAATTGCGTTCAAATCCGACGGCACAGCGCTCTGCTATCTTCGCAAAGGGCATGTCATCGGACAGTCGCAACATCCTTATACAGATTGGAAATGGGTAGATACCCGTGACATCGGTGGTCCGAAACTCTTTGGCCTCCCCAACGGTCGCTACATTGTCGGTGGACGCGGCGGTAAATGGGGCGAAATGAAGATTTTCGAAATAGATCCCGACACCGGCGAATCTCACGAACTCATCGAACTCCCTGCCAGCTTCGATTCCAGCTATCCTGGATTCGTTTACCATGAGGGTCTGCTCTGGGTCAGTTACTACACTAGCTCCGACGGAGCGACCGAAGGAGGCCGTTACCGCGTGCCGACCGAAATACGATTGGCGAAGATCAGACTAGCCGAGTGATCCGTCTGCTCGACGAGTTCCTATAACTTCAATCTCTCGCTTGCGCGCGTGGAGTCGACGCTTCACCGTTCCTTAATACCTATGGCTTTTCCGACCCCTCCATCGTTCCTGTCGGAGCGCACATTACAACCCGCCGAATTGGCCGAACAGGATAATGCTGCCTTGTTGCGTATCTATGCGTGGATGCAACTCGCACGCACCACGGACAACCGAATCCTCGATCTCTTTCGCCAAGGCCTGATCAAAGGCACGGTGACCGGCGGTCAGGGCAATGAAGGATTAATCGTCCCTCTCGCCCTGTTCGCCAATAAAGCCTCTGATGTCGTTTGTTTTTCCCACCGCGATTTGGGAGGCCATCTTATCTGGGGCGGACATCTCTGCGAACATCTCAATCAGTATTTCGCCAATGCGGATAGCCCGACGAAGGCTCACGAAGGAAATATCCACCATGGCGACCCCGCGAATCGATCACTGCCCATGATCAGCCATCTCGGTGCGATGCTGAGCACCGTAGCGGGCTCCGTCGATTCGCAGCGTCGACTTGGGTACGAAGCTGTCGGCTTCACTTTCTTTGGCGACGGTTCTTCGAGCACGGGAGATATCCACGAATCTCTCAATCTCGCGTCACTCCTTTCGATCCCCGTTGTTTTTGTCATCGAAAACAATGGCTATGCTTACTCCACCCCGACCAGTGAGCAATTCGCCCCCGATACTGAGCTCTGGAAACGTGCGGCCGGTTACCAGATGGAGGGCCTCACCATTGATACCACCGACATCGAAAGCAGCTCGCGCGTGCTCGGCGAAGCGATTGACAAAGCCCGGCGAACCTCGCGCCCCGTTTTGATCGAAGCGCGCACGTTTCGCCTTCGTGGCCACGCAGCCTACGATACGTGCGATTACATGGCACCGGGAGAAGCAGATGCGATCATTGCGCAAGATCCCCTACCAAAATTTCGCGCCAAACTCGTCTCCAGCGGTCACGGTTCTGAGCTCGATCAGATCGACTCAACTCTCACCGACTACGTTGAGCAGTGCATCAAAGTCAGCATGGCCATCGCTGCCCCCGATCCAGCTGGTATGGTCGATGAAGTCTTCGCACCCGCCGATCCGATCGACTGGAAGCCTGAACCCGCAGAGCCAGTTTTACTCCACTTGGCGCAAGCGATTACCTCGGGTCTCGATAAGATTCTCGCTGAGCGCGACGAGTCGCTCGTGCTTGGTCAGGATATCGGCACCTATGGCGGTGCATTTAAAGTGACGGACGGCCTGCTGGAAAAATACAGCCGTTCACGCGTGATCAATACTCCGCTGGCAGAGAGCTCCTGCACCGGTTACTCGATCGGCATGGCGGTAAACGGACATCGCCCCATCGAAGAATTTCAGTTCGCGGATTTCTCCACCGAAGCGGTCACCCAAATCACGCTCAATGCCGCCACGATGCGTTTCCGTTCCGGAGCCGCGTGCCCGTTGGTTCTGCGATTCCCCTGCGGCGGAGGTCTGACTTTCGGCTCCTTCCATTCGCAAGAGCTCGAAGCGTTCTTCCTTTCGATGCCCGGACTCAAGGGGCTTTATCCGAGCAATCCGCAAGACGCCTATGATGCCATCCTCGCGGCTTACGAAGACAACAATCCCGTCATCCTCTTCGAACACAAAGCACTTTATCGCCGCCGCAAACAGCCCGTCGTTTGGAATCCTGATTATCAAGATGTCTGGTCTCCGAAACAACTCAAGAAAGGCGACTTCGCCACCTTCGTGACCTATGGCGAAATGGTGCACCTCGCGCACGACGTTTGCGACTACCTCGCTGAGGAATACGAAACTGAATTCGATCTCTTCGATCTGCGTGGACTCGCGCCTATGAAACTCGAAGCCATTCAAGCCTCACTCGCTCGCACCGGACGACTCGTCGTGCTGCATGAAGGACGGCGCACCCACGGCTTCGGAGCAGAGATCATCGCGCAACTCACCGAAGACAATTTCGATAAACTCAAGGCCGCGCCTCTTCGTATCGGTTCGATGGATATCCCCGTGCCCTTCGCTCCCGAACTCGAACAAGCCTACCGCCCCAACCAAGACGATGTGATCGAAAAGCTGATCACGTGGATGGGATGAATTGATTTTGGATTTCAGAATTCGGAATTCCGATTTTCCAAATCACGAGCCCAGATCACTCCGACTTATTCAACTCTTTTACCGCCATGTCAGAAATCCCAAATCCCAAATCCCAAATCGAAAATCGCTCGTGGTCTCGCA
Organism: Cephaloticoccus sp.; assembly: GCA_034669935.1. Taxonomy (GTDB): domain Bacteria; phylum Verrucomicrobiota; class Verrucomicrobiia; order Opitutales; family Opitutaceae; genus Cephaloticoccus. Next base: position 157,664 of record JAXMOJ010000004.1, on the reverse strand, counting down.
TCCGGCTATTCGCGATGGATGTGGATGGCATCCTCACCGATGGCACCGTGCGGATTTCTTCCGATGGCACCGAAACCAAAGTGTTTTCGATACTCGATGGCATGGGTATTGTGCGACTCAACAAAGCTGGAGTCGCTGTCGCGTGGATCAGTGGACGCCCCTCTGACGCGAGCACCCTTCGCGCCACCGAACTTAAGGTGCCTCATTTAATTCAAGGCCGCACCGATAAGATCACCGCGTTGCAAGAACTCACCGCACGCCTCAAACTACAGCCCGAAGAATGCGTTTACATGGGTGACGATGATATCGATGCCGCCGCCATGGAATGGGCCGGAATCGGAGTCACTGTGCCCGATGCCATGCCCGCCGCCATCGCCGCGGCAGACCTAGTCACCACGCGAGCAGCCGGCCACGGCGCCGTGCGTGAAATATGTGAACATATTCTCGCCCATCGCGGTCCTGCTAAAGAATCGTGAGAGTATTCCTCCTAATCGTTTTTGTCTTGGGCGGCTCGGCACTATGGGCCGAACCTTCTCCGATGGCGCAGACCCCCGTCAGCCAATTCCGGCTACCCACGTTCACGAAGGAAGGTCACCGTTCGATGATGTTGGTCGGCACAGAGGCCATCGTAGGGTCAACTCACATCCAACTCATTGATCTCAATCTCACGTTGTTTACCGGCGATGAAACGAATGAGGTAGAAACTATTATTCTCAGTCCGCTCGCGTCGGTGAATCCAGACGCCGGCACCGTTCGAGGAGGCGCTTCGGTGCGGATCATTCGTGATGATGTGGAAATCACTGGCCGGGGTTGGACTTACAATCATCGAGAGAAAAAAGTTTCCATCCACTCCAGCGCGCGGGTAGTTTTTCGCGCTCAGCTCCCCGATATTTTAAAATGAGTCGCCTTAACCTATTTCTCCTTCTGCTGACTGCATTTTCCCTCGCCACGGCTTCACTCCGGGCTGCCGAAGAATTGGAACCCACCATCATCGAATGCGCGGGTGCGGCCGAGACGATCAGCACTGATACCGAGACCATCGCAACCTTCTCCGATCAAGTCGTGGTAAGCGGAAACAATCTGAAGCTCTACTGTGATAACCTTCGGGTCGTTGCCAGTCGCAAGGGCGATCCCACTGCCACTCTCGGCGAATATGGCTTTTTCAAGTCGCTCGTGGCCACCGGCCGCGTGCGCATCGTGCAAGGCGACCGTGAGGCCACTTGTGGTCGCGCCGAAGTTTTTCCCAACGAAGATCGCATCGCGTTGAGCGAAAATCCCGTCGTGCGCAGCATCGACGATCAATACGTCGTCACCGGTCCCGAGATCTTACTCTATCGCGGCCAACGTCGCGCCGTGGTTCGCGGCACAACTGAAGAACGTTCGCGCATCACCCTCCCCGCAATCAAGGATCTTGGTTTCGAAGAGGAAGCAGCCGAGCCTGCCGAAACCACCACGCCCTAATTTCTGATGACTACCGCCGTCGCCCAATCCGAAATCCGCACTGAAGGTCTGATCAAGACCTTTGACTCGCGCAATGTGGTCAACGGCGTCGATCTTAATTTCAAAGCCGGTGAAGTCGTCGGTCTCCTCGGGCCAAACGGCGCGGGTAAGACCACCACGTTTTATATGATCGTTGGCCTCGTGCCTCCCTCCAAAGGCACTGTGAGCCTCGACGGTCAGGATGTGACCCGTGATCGGATGCACGAACGGGCCCGCCACGGAATCGGTTATCTGCCACAGGAAGCCTCAGTCTTTCGCAAACTCACGGTCGAGGAAAACATTCTCGCCATCGCCGAAGCGATTAACGTCCCGCGTAAAGAACGAGCGGATCTGGTGCATCACCACCTGGAAGAATTAAGCCTCACTCACGTTGCTAAGCAGAAAGCGTTTACTCTCTCCGGTGGTGAGCGTCGCCGTTTGGAAATTGCCCGTGCGTTGGTGACCAAACCAAAATTTCTACTGATGGATGAGCCCTTTGCCGCCATCGATCCCATCTCGGTCGCCGAAGTCCAAAAAATCATCATCCAGCTCAAGAGTCGGGGTATCGGTGTGGTGGTTACAGATCACAATGTGCGCGAGACTCTCCGCATCGTGGATCGCGCCTACCTGCTTCATGATGGAAAAATCCTAACTGAAGGCACCGGCGATTTTCTCATCAACGATCCGCAAGCCCGCGAGTTCTACCTCGGCGATAATTTTAATCTCTAGCATCCATGAAGAAAGCGATTTCCGGCATTTCCGTCGCCCATTTCCACGAAATCTACGGAGAGAAACTAAAAATGGAGCTGCTCATCGGCTCCGAGGGCACTCGTCGGATGATCAAGGAAGGTTCGATCAATCGTCCCGCCCTCGCGTTGACCGGTTTCTTCAAATACTTCGCCAACAAACGAATTCAAGTTCTGGGCGCAGCGGAAATGACTTACTTGAAGACGCTGACCGAAGAAGAGCAGCGCAAAATTTATCGGCAAATGGTGCTCAAGCACATCCCTTGCCTCGTCCTCACGCGTAATTATCACGCCACCCCGGCGCTGATCAAAGTAGCGCAGGAAATGAAACTCCCGGTTTTCCGCACGCCAATGATCACGATGAATTTCGTGAATCTCGCGACGCTATGCATCGACAATGAATTCGCACCTTCGACCACCGTGCATGCCACCACCCTCGATATTAAGGGCATCGGCGTGTTGCTGATGGGATCGAGTGGAGTGGGCAAAAGCGAATGTGCCCTCGCCCTGATCGAACGCGGCCACTCTCTCGTCTCCGACGATCTGACGGTGATCAAGCTGCTCGACGAGCGCGAGCTGATGGCCACCAGTCGCGAACTCAATCGAGGGTGGATGGAGTGTCGCGGTATTGGGATCATCAACATCGCGGAAATGTTTGGCGTGCGATCTGTCCGACTCGAAAAGCGGATCGACATGGTTGTTTCATTGCAGGAATGGACTCCCGATGTCGTCGAGGAGCGCACCGGTCTGGAGGAAAACACTTTCGAGATCCTCGGCAAAGACGTGCCCCATATTGAACTCTATGTGCGTCCTGGGCGCGATGTGGCCCGCATCGTCGAAGTCGCCTCTCTCACGCAAGCGCTCAAGAAGATCGGTCATGATCCTGCGAAAGACTTCAACGATCAACTGATCGCGCACATGGCCAAATCCTCAAAGAAAAAACCCACTCGCGAAGTCAAACCCTTCGACATGGATGAGCGACGCTCTCCACTCTGATTCATATGGCAGATTCATTTACTCGTCACGACGGTCGCCGTCCCAATCAACTCCGCGAAATCTCGTTCGAAGCAGGGATTGCTCCCTATGCGACTGGCTCTGTGCTCGTTTCATTCGGCGATACCCGTGTGATCTGTGCCGCCACCATTGAATCGAAAGTCCCCGGTTGGATGCGACACCAGGGCGTGAAGGGCGGCTGGTTAACGGCGGAGTATTCGATGCTGCCCTATTCTACCTTGGATCGGAAGTCCCGCGACATCTCCCGCGGTAAGATCGATGGACGCACCGTCGAGATCCAACGCCTGATCGGTCGTTCCCTCCGCGCCGTCATCGATCTGCAGAAACTCGGGGCGAAGACGCTCTGGATTGATTGCGATGTGCTCCAAGCCGATGGTGGCACCCGCACCGCTTCGATTACGGGTGCCTACCTCGCCACTCGCTTGGCCGTGCAAAAACTCCTCGACGAAAAAAAACTCACGGAAAACCCTCTCCGTGATTCCGTGGCTGCTGTCAGCGTAGGCGTGTGCGCCAACCGCGAATTACTCGATCTCGATTACGTCGAAGACAAGGATGCCGATGTTGATTTCAACGTCGTCATGACTGGTCAGGGCCAGTTCGTCGAAGTGCAAGGTTCAGGTGAAGAAGCGACCTTCTCCCATGATCAGTTGCAAAACCTCATCAAGATTGCCCAGCCAGGTCTCGAAGAGCTCTCGTCTCTGCAAACTGCGTTCCTCACCAAGCAATTGCTGAGCTAGGCTACCGCCAGGCTCGCTGAACCCGGTAGGTATCCTTCACGAAAGTTTCTCTCAGCTTCACTCCGATGGATGGACTGCTGCTTCCACCGCCTTAAAATTGCCGCTTTCCGCCGCGAGGACAAACCCCTCGGTCACGCTCTTGAGACTCTCCCAGCGATTGCGAATCTTCTTCGCCTCCTGCTTGGTGATCACGTTATCCGCCGACGATGCGGCGATGGTCGCCAGCATATCGGCAAAATCTTGCACAATATCATTGGTCAGTGGGATGAGCTGCCCCGTGTGTTTAACCGATTCCGGATTACGGATAAAAAAGCCCTCGCTGCGTTCGCAGATCCATTGCGCAAACCGCTCATCGCCGGTCGAAGTAATCAACTGCTCCACCCGATCCAGGGGATTATTCGCGCCACTACCCTCTGCTGGTGGCTCTGCCCATTTGTAGATCAGAGATAGCGAAAGACCCAAGTCACTCGCGATCTGCTTCGCACTAATGTTCTTTAAAACCTCTCGGAGTATCTCATGCGATTCCATCTCTAGAAAATGACTGATCACGAGCTGAACGCAATCCTGCCCACACTCATTCCCCCACGACTTTCACGTAATTCTTTTTTTGAGTGCCTCCCGACCGAAACTCTGGCTCAATGAGACTTTTCCATGAATATACACGAGTATCAGGCCAAAGACCTCTTCGCAAAATTCGGTGTGCCTTCCCCTCAGGGTGCCGCCGCTAAGTCCACTGACGAGTTCGCCACCGCGCTCGCCAGCTTGCCCGACGGCCCCACGATGGTAAAATCCCAAATCCACGCTGGTGGACGCGGTAAAGGCACTTTCACCGATGGGTTTCAAGGCGGCGTCAAGTTCTGCCCCACCAAGGACGAAGCTCTCGAAGTCGCGGGCAAAATGCTCGATAACACACTCGTCACCATCCAGACCGGCCCTGCTGGCCGTAAAGTGCAGACCGTCTACTTCACCGCTGCGAGGGACATCAAAAAGGAATACTATCTCGCCATTCTCTTGGATCGCGCGACCTCGCATCCAGTGATCGTCGCTTCAACAGAAGGCGGCGTGGAGATCGAAAAAGTGGCTGAAGAGACTCCCGAGAAGATCACCAAGGTATTCGTCGATCCTGCCTATGGCCTCGCTGATTTCCAAATCCGTGAAGTCGTTTTCGGCCTCGAGCTCACCGGAAGCGAAGCGAAAAACGCTTACAAGCTTATCCGCAACCTCTACACCTGCTTCTGGGAAACCGATGCTTCCATGGTCGAGGTCAACCCCCTCATCACCACCCCCGAAGGCGACGTGCTCGCACTCGATGCCAAAGTCTCCTTCGACGACAACGCACTCTTTCGCCATCCTGAGATCGTCGAAATGCGTGATCTCAACGAAGAAGATCCCAAGGAAATCGAAGCCTCCAAATACGATCTAGCCTACATCGCACTCGATGGAAATATCGCCTGCCTCGTGAATGGGGCCGGCCTCGCTATGTCCACTATGGACATTATCAAACACTACGGCGGCAATCCCGCCAACTTCCTCGATGTTGGCGGTGGCGCTTCCAAGGAAAAGGTAGTCGCCGCGTTTAAGATCATTCTCGGTGACGCCAATGTGCAGGGGATTTTCGTCAACATCTTCGGTGGTATTATGGACTGCAACGTGATCGCCGAAGGCATCGTCGATGCCGTCAAGGAGGTCGGCCTCAAGCTACCTCTCGTTGTCCGCCTCGAAGGCAACAACGTCGCCGCGGGTAAAGCCACCCTCGCCGCTTCCGGACTTGAACTCGTTTCGGGTGACACCATGTCCGACGCCGCCCAAAAGATCGTCAAACTCGTCGCGTAACTCCGGACTATCGAAACCAAAATTTCCAAAATCGAATATCACGATGTCTATTCTCATCTCTTCCGAAACTAAGATCCTCATTCAAGGTATCACCGGTGCCTTTGGCGGTAAGCACGCCCAACTCTCCATCGATTACGGCACGCAAGTCGTCGCCGGTGTCACGCCCGGTAAAGGCGGCCAGACCTTTGAACACGCTGGCGTGAAAGTGCCCGTCTTCAACACCGTGGCCGAAGCTGCCAAAGCGACCGGCGCGACCGTCTCTGCCATCTTCGTGCCTCCTCCATTCGCCGCCGACGCGATTCTCGAATGCGTCGATGCTGGACTCGATCTCGCGGTCTGTATTACGGAAGGAATTCCCATCAAAGACATGGTCCGCGTGAAGCGCGCCATGCAGGGCGCCAAAACCCGTTTGGTTGGCCCGAACTGCCCCGGACTCGTTACTCCCGGCGAAGGTGAAGATTCCAATGGCGGTTGCCGCATCGGTATCGCTCCCGGCTACATTCACAAGAAAGGTCACGTCGGCGTAGTCTCTCGTTCCGGCACGCTTACCTACGAAGCCGTTTTCCAAATCACTTCCAAGGGGCTCGGCCAATCAACCTCCGTCGGCATCGGCGGCGATCCCGTCAACGGCACCGATCACCTCGATGTGATCAAACTCTTCAACGAAGATCCCGACACAAAGGGAATCATCCTCATCGGTGAGATCGGCGGCAATGCCGAGGTCGAAGCCGCGCGCTGGATCAAGGACAACTGCACCAAACCCGTCGCTGGATTCATCGCTGGAGCGACCGCTCCTCCGGGACGCCGCATGGGCCACGCCGGTGCGATCGTCGGTGGAGCCGAAGACACCGCCGAAGCCAAAATCGCTGTCTTCAAAGAATGCGGCATCGAAGTCGCCGATACTCCATCCGACATGGCCGACGCCCTCCTCCGTGCCGCTGAAGCCAAGGGCGTGAATCTAGCCTAAAGCTTAAACCACCGCCTCATTAGTCAGCCGCTATTGGATTATTCCAATCGCGGCTGTTTTATATCTGCTTAAAACGGCGGTTCTTCGTCCAGATCCATGTTGCCGGCTCCGGGCTCGGGCTCGGTGAGCGGCGGACCATCATCTTCAGGAGCGGGAGCTGCCCCGCCGACTGATTCGATCTTCCAAGCGTTCAGATTGACGTAGTAATTCTCCTTCCACTCGCGACCGCGAATATCGAAGGATACTTTGATCTCGTCCCCTTCCTTGAGATCGGCGACGAGGCCAACCTTGTCCTTCACGGTCTCGAACTTGATGTCCTGTGGAAAACGGCCATCAGGAACGGTGATGACGAATTCGCGCTTATTGAATCCACTCCCGAAGGTCTGTTCGTCGAAAATTTTCTTAACTGTGCCAGTGATATCAAACATGGGGACACAACTTGACGAATAGGCGGGAAGTCGGCCAGCCAGCTTTTCACAAAATCGCGTTTCTGCAGCACAACCCAGTTTCAAAGGGGTTTTTGGGTAAGACTCTTGGCAAACAGCCCAACTTATCTAGGGTGGGCTCACTTTATCTCATCAGTTAAACCCACAGACCACTACCACCCATGGGCCACGGCGACCAAAACCTCAATCTACCCGGCGATCACAATTTTGCCCCCGATCCAAAACGCGTTCAGGAGTTACTCGCTCTCATCGGCGAACCTTTTCATCTCGGCAAACCAGCAACGGATCGAGAAGCATGGGCAAAGATTCGCGATAGTGCAATCGGTCAGAAATTGTTAGACGAAGCACAGAAAGCCAATGAGCTGGAACCCCTCAATTGCTTCACCAACGAGGACTGCCTCTACGTAATCGAGACTCAGGATCGCAGCCGCTTCGACCAACTTCGGGTGCCCGTCGCCCCAAGACAGGTTTTACTGCCCATCGCCGAGTGCCTTGAGCCAGACGGTCAATATCTCGCGCGAATCGAAGAAGGTATCCAGCAACTGTGCGCAGTAAATTCGTGGACCTTTCCACTGCATCAGCTGGGCCGAAAACTCTATGATCGGGAAGCCTACTTCGTCGATCTGGTCTCCACTCACTACGCCGGCAATCTCACCAGCACCCTGCACTTGTTGGAGGATCGACTGAAGCCGGAAACCTGTCAGCTGATCCGCGACGAAATCGAAACACGGATTTTCAAACCCTTCGAAGAGCGCGTGAAATCAGGTCGCGATGGATACTGGTGGTTCATTGTTAATCACAATTGGAACAGCGTCTGCCTCTCCCAAATCCTCAGCTGTGCCTTGCGACTGAAAGAAGATCCGCAAGAGCGGGCTTGGTATATCGCCACCGTGGAAAAACTCCTTAAGCACTCCGAGGACAGTTTCGAACACAGTGGTTTCTACATCGAGGGAGTCGGTTACTGGGGCTATGGCTACAGCCATTATGTGCTGGGGGCAGAACTGGTCCGCGGTGCAACCGGTGGCCAGATTGATTGGATGAAAAAACCCCGGGTAGAGAAAGCCTCCCACTTCGGACACCGGATGGAAATCCAAGAAAAAGCTTATCCCACCTTTGCCGACTGCAAACGCGATGTGCTCCCCTCGCAGTGGTTAATGAATTGGTTAAACAACCGGATCGATCCGGATCGTGAAACCCGTAAGACAGCCGTGCCGTCCGATGCCTTTGATCCCATCCATTTCCAATTTTCTCCCATCATCCATTTGCTCCTCTTTCACCAGATTGACCCGAACCAAGCTTATGCTGTGGATGAGGGTCTTGCGATCCGCGATTGGTTCGAAGACGTGCAGTTCCTGATCAGTCGCCCCGGTAAAAACTCCCAGTCGCGCCTAGCGGCAACTTTCAAGGGCGGTCATAACGGGGCCAATCACAACCACAACGACCTCGGCACCTTCACGGTGCTGAGCGGCAAAGAGGAACTGCTCACCGATCCCGGAGCCGAGGTTTACGACAAGCGCACATTCAGTGTGCATCGTTACGAAGGCAATCTGCTCAATTCCTTCGGACACCCAGTCCCGGTAATCGGTGGTGAACTACAATTCCCCGACAAAACCTATCACCGCACCGGATACGGGCGTGATGCCTACACAGTCCTCGTCGACACGACATTCACCGAAGGTCGGGATCAAGTCATCCTCGAAATGGATCGCGCCTATAAAGTCCGCCATCTGGAAAACCTCATTCGCGCTTTTCGCTACGATCGCACAGGCGATGGATCGGTCGAAGTTTATGATCATGTCAAATTCTCAAAAGCGGATACTTACGAAACAGCTCTGATCACTTACGCGGATTGGCATCTACTCGAAGATGGTCGACTACGTATCTCCGCCAATGGCGAGACCATCGAAGTCGAGGTAAGTTGTGATCAAGGGGAATTCGAGTTTTCCCACTGCATTATCGAGGAAAGTTCCACTCCAACCCGGCTCAGCTGGCGCCTAAATAAGCCAATTATCGAGGCCACTATCCGAATTCACGTCACACCAGTAATCACTAAACATTGATTAACAGTAGTTTATGATCGATTTACACAATGGTTTAGGCATTTCATGATTTAAGACAAAAAGAACTGGACTAAACCACGTCATATACTCCAGTTTAGCCCTGCATCAGGAACGAATCGGCCTAAAAGCCCGATTCAGCCAACCGGGCCGGGAGCGGCCACGGTGGATCGAGGACGGCCTCGGATGTGCGTTTCTCACCCGAGGGACGAACCAAGAACGCTCCCGAAGACGATACCGATCTGATGCACTTCAGATCGGTTTTTTGTTTTCAATCCCTGACGCGCGAACCTGCAACACAGACCATCACGCATCATGACCACCATCGATAACCTCCCTTCCATCCGTGTTCGCTCGGAGAATCCCAATCACCACCTATGGAATAACCATGGGACGTGGTTCCTCCACTACACGATCCACCCGACCCCTTACACCAAGGAGCGCATTCGTCGTTCTCTTGGCACCAAGGATCTCGAAGTGGCCCGTGAACGACGCGACTCGTTCTTTACCCACCTCTCAAACGAAGCCGCCAAGGCGGTCAGTGACAACGAGCGTAAAGACGCAGCCGCATGAGTTCTCCCCATCGCATCTTGCTTTTCCGTCTGCCCGGAAACGCAGCTCCAACGTGGATCGATGGTCTCATCCAACTCGAGATCTGCGTGGACGAAGCAACAGTGCCCGCCGGCTACATCATTGAACTGCCCGCAGCTCACGGCGCGCCCGTGCGTTGGTCCTATGTCTTAGCCGATGGACAAGCGACCGGACTGCAAAGCGCATTTTCGCGACGCGAGCTCGAAACTCAAATTCAGGATTACTATTTCCTGAGGATCACTGCGGATCACCGCCAAAGCGCGTAAGTCGACAATCGCACATTTCTCCAAAGCCGCACTGGAAAGTGCGGCTTTTTTTTGCACGCTTATCATTCAATGACACCACTGACCTTCGCCGCGATCGGATGCGGTAGCCGAGTGAGCACCTACGCCAAGCTAATCTGCTCACTCCCCCAACCCAGTAAGATCGTCGCCTGCGCCGATCCCAAGCCCGAGCGATTGGAATTGATGCGCAAGATTACGGGTGATGAGTCGATGCCTACTTTTCCGGGAGCCGACGAACTGCTGGCGAAGGGTAAACTCGCCGACGTGATGATCATCGGCACCCAGGATGCCTTTCACGCCGAGCCCTGCATCAAGGCAATGGAGCTCGGTTACGATGTGCTGATGGAAAAACCCATTGCGACTAATTTTCCAGAAGTGCTTCGACTTGAGGAAGAGGCAAAACGTCTGGGCCGTCGCGTGCTCATCTGTCATGTGCTGCGCTACACTCCCTTTTACGGTAAAATCAAATCTCTGCTCAAATCAGGCGTCGTCGGAGAGATCACCAGTATCAACGCCATCGAAGGAGTGGGTCCCTTTCATCAGGCCCATTCATTTGTGCGGGGGCATTGGGGGGTCGTCGAGAAGAGCTCCCCAATGATTATTGCGAAAAGCTGCCACGATATGGATATCATCTCTTGGTTGGTTGATTCGAAATGCGAACAGGTCGCGAGCTTCGGTTCCCTCTCGTATTTCAATTCCAAACACGCTCCTGACGGCGCGCCCGCGCGTTGCACCGATGGATGCCCGGCTGCCGCAGACTGCCCCTATGATGCGCATCGTTATCTCACCGATGAGCGAAAATGGTTGGGCATGGTCTTTAAAGGAGGCGTGGAAGCCCCTGACGACGATGTGCTCGATTGGCTGCGCACTTCTCCCTGGGGGCGCTGCGTTTACCACTGCAACAATGATGCGGTGGACCGTCAGACCGTGAACATGAGTTTTGCCAACAACGTAACGGCCACTTTTACGATGACCGCATTCGACGTGGGCCGGAGTTTGGAAATTCGCGGCACCAAAGGCATTTTGTCCGCGGGCAGTGTCACCAAACGAATCACTCAACATGACATCGTGGTGACAAATCACTTCACCAGCGAAAACACCACTTACGATCTGACACCCGAATCCGGTGAATACGTTGGCCACGGTGGAGGAGACCAGGGATTAATCGAAGCACTCCATGATGAGTGGGCCAAACCCGACGCCGCGACCATGCGATCCTCCATCCAACGCTCGCTCGAAAGTCACGCCATGGGATTCGCCGCCGAACAGGCGCGTTTGACTAAACAGGTCGTTTCCCTCGATGACTTCATCGAAGAGAACCGGCGCGGACTTTAGGGCAGTTTCAACCTCTGCCCGGGTCGCAGCACATTTTCGCGGCTCAACACATCACGATTTGCCTCGTAGATATCCTGCCAACGATTGCTCGTCCCATAGTAACGCAGACTAATCCGCGATAATGAATCGCCCTGCACCACGATATGCTCGCGTGGAGAAGCAGCAGGTCGCGCCACGGGCAAACCGCGCGTATTGCCACCTCGAATCTGCGGTGAACTGTTAGTGGAGCCGGGATTAATCAAGCGGGCAGCGGAGGCGATTTGATCGAGCGTGCCCTGCGCTTGCTGTAAGCGTGAGGACAACGCGGCGTTATCCTGCTGAAGGCTTGCGATTCTCGATGAGCGATCACGCTCCAAAGCGCGCATCGTGTTGTCCAATTCTTTGTTTTCGGCCTTCAGTTTCACCACCTCCCGTTGCGCGTTGGCCAATTGCTCGCTTGCGCCGGTAAGATTCGCGACCTGCTGTTCGGCCAATTCACGCGCTGCTTCGACTCCGGCCAGGCGATTATTTTCATCCTGTAACGCGCTCACTCGCGCCTGACTCAAAGCGAGCTGATCCATCAATTCGATCTTAGCCTCCGTCTCACGTGTGGCCTCCGACGAGTTGACCTTGGCTAATTGAGTTGCGGCAGACAATCGGGCCTTCGTCTCCTCCAATTCGCCATTCAGATCTGCAAGTCGGGTTTCCAGTGAACGCTTCGAAAGTAATTCTTCATCTAGTTTTTCCGTCAGGCTCTGAGCCAGAGCACCTTGCTCATCGAGCTGCTTTTGCAACGTATCGATTTCGCTGAGCGCGCCGCTGCTTTGATCCGATACTCGGGCCAGCTGCGTCTGCAGCGCGGCCTTTTCTTTACTCAATTCCTCATTCGCGCCCGTCAATTCATTGACCTTATTCTGGAGCGCCTGTTTTTCAGCACCATCACTACTGCTCTGAGCCAGTAACATATTGGCACGTTGCTCGTGTTCGCTTAAAGCAATTCGGGCGGCAGCTAACTCTCGTTGAGCCTGATCAAACTCGGCCGTAACGCGACCGAGTTGAAGTTCCAACACCTGCTTGGTTTCACTCAAATCCGTATTCGCACCCGTCAATTCGGAGATCGTCGCATTTTGCTCTGCGATGAGCTTATCACCACTACTTAGCCTACGGGTGAGTTCTGCGAGTTCATCGCCTTGGCCCGCGGATAGTTTTTCGATCGAACGCAGACGTGCCTGCTCCGCCTGCAACGAAGTGACCAGCGAAATCAGCTCGTCCACTTTGTTCTGCAACGCCTGATTCGTTGCACTTTCGCTGCTGCTCTGCGCCACCAACATTTTGGCGCGTTGCTCGTGCTCGGACAATGCCGTGCGCGCAGCGATTAATTCTCGCTGGGCACTACTCTCATCGGCCACGACCCGCGCCAACTGAAGCTCCAGAGCTTCTTTCTCCCTGCTCAATTCTGCATTGGCACCCGTTAATTCTGCCACGTTCGATTCCTGATGGGAGATGATTTTATCCGCATCCACCAAACGGTCAGTCAGTAGCGTAAGCTGCTTATGAGCCTCGGCCAATTCATCCTGCACGAGACCGACCTCTGATGATTTCGTGTTTAACAACGAGCGATTAGCCGAAGAAAGGGATTTATTCGTCTGAGTGACCAAGCTCAGCTGATCGGCCAACTGCGCGACCTCTTCCGCGGAATTCGCCCGGGTCTGAGCAAGCTGACTTTCCATGCGCTCAACTTCACCCTGTAAAGTTTGCATCTCCAGAAGCATCGCCCGTGCATTGGGCAACGCATCGAGTGCCTTCGACTGAGCAGCCAAAGCGGCCGATGCACTTTTACGCGAGTTTTCTAAATCTTTCTGCAACGAAGCAACCTGTTCAGTGAGATTCCTCACCGCAGTGTCCTTTTCGGCCAAGACGCGCGCCGCTTCATCGATCTCATCTTCGTAACGCTTTTTCTCAGCCGACGACATCGTGTTCGGTTGGCGAGAAGCTGATTCTAACCTCTGATTCGCAGCCGCCAATTCATTCACACGAGCTTGCTGCTGTTGCAATTGAACGAGTGTAGACTCGTAGCGAACTCGCAGCGCGTCATAAGCTTCATCCTGCTGGGTCGCCGTAGAAAAAAGATCAGCGTGCTCACGCTCCTTCACTGCCAATGCATTTTGCAGCGTGGCCACTTCAGCAGAAAGTTGCTCCCGAATCTGATCGATTTCTCTTTTCGCAGACTCAGCCACCCGCATGCGCTGATTCAAATTTGTGATCTCACGCCGCAATGACTTCACCTGCTCATTACTGGCACGAAAGGCATTTTCGTAATCGGTCCGTGAACTATTTTCTGACCGCAATCCCTGCACTTCTTCCCGATACTTTCGTGCGTTGGCTTCAGCCACACTCAGTCGAGTCGCGAGATCGCTGGTATCGCCAGAATGGCCAGCTTTCAGTGTTTTCAGATCGGATTGCACGGATGACAAACGAGTCCTGAGCGTCTGCACCGTCTGTTGAGATTGAGCTAACTCTGCTTTGGTTTTTTCCAAGGCAGCCACCCGCAAGGTCAACTCCTCGACCTTGCTCTGCAGTGCTTGGTTTTCCGCGCTCTCGTTGCTGCTCTGGGCCAACAACATTTGCACACGCTGCTCATGCTCAGCCAAGGCCACTTGGGCCGCGGTCAATTCTTTCTGCGCCTGATCTGCTTCAGCCGACACTCGCTTCAACCGACTTTGCAGGGCCTCTTTATCCCCCCCCAACTCCGCCATGGCTCCAGTGAGATTCGCAATGATCGTGTTTTTCTGCGCGAGCACATCGTCTCTCTCGGCCAGCTCACTCGCCAACTCTTCGCGGTGAGCTGTATCTTGTTCATTCTGATCAGCTCCCTTGGTCGCTTGAACTAGCTGCCGCTGGATAGCTTCAGCCCTCGCTTCGAACTCTACATTCGCATCAATCAAATCCGTAATGGTCGAATTCTGTTCCGCGATATGACTATCGCTTTCAGCCAATTTACGATTCAGCTCAACCAATGCCTCAGCCTGCGCTTCCTCGCGCTTGGTGAGTTCATTTAGCTGAGAAGTCAGTGTCACTTTCGAATCCTTTAACTCTTCGAGCTGTTCGTGTAGTCGTCGGTTTGATAATTCGAGGTTCCGAGCAAAAGTGTCTGCTTCCGCCGCCCGTTGAGCCGCTTGCGCGATTTCCTCGGCACTCGCCCCACTCGCTTGCGACGTAGCTGCGAGTTGCGACTCCAAAGACCTCACTTTCATTTCGAGTTTCTCATTGGAGGCCTCCAGGCTACGCGAAAATTGATCAGCCTTCGCCGCTTCCGATGTCGCCGTCTCAACTCTCTCGTCGCTACGCCGCGCGAGAAGCTTTAGCTCGCTCTGCGTGGCCATGAGCTGCACGCGCAATTCCTCGGTTTCCCGCCGGGCGGAAACTAGATCTGAGCGCGTCTGACGTAATGCCGCATTCAGCTGCGAGAGTTCCTGGGCATCGCTCGAGTTGGCGGATTTCAAGGTCGCGAGTTTCTGCTGTAACTCATCACGGACTGCCAAGGCTTGCCGGGCCTCCTCTTCCGCTTTTTTCACCGCTTGCTGAAAAGCAGTATTACGATCAGTCGCATCTTGGGCTGCCCGATTCGCAACCTCGATTTGCTCCTGCAAGCGCTGAAGCATTTCTGGCGAAGCATTGTTTTGCGCGAGGCGCGCATTCTCTGCCGTCAATCTGGTGTTAATTGCTTTAAGCCCTTGCACCTCCTCCCGCAACGAAACCAATTCCCGAGAATCAACGCTCGAGGTCGAACTGGAGGCGGGCTGTCCCCCAACCTTAGATTCCACCAGTCGCAGTTGTCTGCTCAGCTTGCTAAGCTGCAAAGTCGATTGTCGCACTTCCCGATTCAGACGGCGGTTGATCTCCGTCAGTTGCTTAATCCGGACATCAGTGGTCTCATCGTCTTTGGCTTCGAATTGTTGACTCAACATTTCCACTTCCGCCGTGAGCTTTGCGGCAATGGAGGTGGCATCATTCAACTGAGCCGACCAGTCAGCGCGTTCTCTTTGCAGAGATTGATAAGCTGCCTTGAGACGAGCATTCTCCGCCGCAAACGCATCCAGTTGGATCCGTAAAGCTTGGCTATCCTCCTTGCTCTTGCTCGACACTACAGGATCACTGGCAGAAGGCTCAACAGACACGCCGCGCATCTTGGCCAATCGTAAATCCGCATCCACCAATTGTTGCGGTGTCAAATGTTCGATCACCATGTCGCGCCCGAGCGGTCCCACGCCATTCTCCACCGCGAGGCTGAACCAAATGTAAGCCTCAACTAAATCCACGGGCAGACCACCTTTCCCTTCCGCCAACATGATGCCATAATTATTCTGGGCCGGCCCAAATCCCTTTTCTGCCGCAGCTCGATACAAAGCGGCTGCGCCTGCTTCGTCGACCGGAGAGCCCCGTCCTTCCTCGAGCATGAGAGCCAAGTTATAAGCCGCACGTTGGTAGCCCTGATCAGCGGCAAGACGATACCAGCGCTGAGCTTCCTCATCATCCTGCGCCACTCCCCGACCCGCTTCATAAGCTAAGCCGAGATTATACTGAGCTTCAACCACACCGCGATCCGCCGCCTGCCGAAACCATAAGACCGCTTCAAAGTAATCCTGCGCCACGCCCGCCCCATTGGCATACATGTTGCCCACATTGAACTGGGCGGGAGAAAATCCCTGTTCGGCGGCCTTGAGGTAGTAACGAAACGCTTGTCCAATATTCTTCGCCACCCCGCGACCAAGCTCGTGCATCATCCCAAGATTGAAACTGGCCGGGGCATAGGAACGATCCGCCGCCTGAGTATAATATTTAATCGCCTCCTGATCATTGCGCGCCACGCCTTGACCATTCGCAAAACGATTTCCCATTTCATTGAGCGCTTCTACATTTCCCGCGGCTGCGCTGGCCTGAAGCTCATCAAGCGAGACCTGAGCCTTCAGTAACGGCACGCAACAAATCAGGATCACGCATGCTGCGAGAAACTGCACGGGTTTACGCATCACTGTTGGGAACAGAGAATACTCGGCTAAGGGGCTACGCACAAACTCAACTTAAGGACAAAACCCTAGACGGGAGCAAGGCAGCATCTTGCATCCCGTGGATAATCTTTTTATCCGGTGGACAGAAGGTCGCCAACGCCCCTCCTAACTTGGTCGTGCCCTGCTCAACGAAGTAATACGGACACAATCGCAGGCGCCCCTCCACTTCACGCACCTGTTGCTCCCGGTCGTAAATTCGGTGCTTCACCCGGCTGGGCTTACGAAACTCCTGCAGCACATGCAGACTCGTGGGTGACAACTCCAACGCGCGTTCGACCCCCTCTTTCCATTCCTCGCGCGAGCTATCGCTCCCCAAAGTCACACTGCGCGCACCCCACGCGGTTTCGTGATAACCGCTGATCTTGATGATCAAATCTCGCTCTTTCTGCGATGCGCCGATCAAGTCGCGCCAATCGCTGAGCGGACGCCCACCCGCTTGCGGCCCGTCCAAGACAGCCCCCGGAGGCAAAGGAGCCGAATCCATAATCCACGAGTAGGGGATTAATTTCGCGAGCAGCTTACGCGTTTTTTTGCTCAGGGTTTCTGACCAAAAATCGGTCAACCGGTGATGATGAAACAAGGCCATCGCCAGTTTCTCTTCCTGAAACGCGCGCATCGGTGGAGCGATCACGACCTCCTCATTTTGCCACGCCTCAAAAATATGCCTCTGGGTCGTGATATTCGGTAAATCGAACAACTCAAAAAACCGGTAAATCACATCGATCTTTTCCGGATCGCCATCCGCATCAAAATACAGCGCGTTCTCCAGCGGAAAAAGTTCATCGGGATGCAGACAAAAGACGCGACGCCCCCTCAACTGCATCTGCTCGGCCAGCCATTGCATTTCCGGCCGGTAAGTCCCCGCTTCATCACTCACCACTAAAGCGACCAATGGATTCTTCTCTTTCGGACACAACGCCGTGAGCGATTGGTAGAATAGCTCAATCATCGCATCTTCGCCCCCCAGCACGCCTTCTTGCTCCCCATACAATCGGTTGAGAAAAGCGGTCAACCCGATCCCCCCTGGCACCGAGTCCAGCTCCGACATCACAAACCCATCTTCTGTCCACAAAAGATCCGGACGCAACACCGTCGGAAATTTCCCGCGATTCCTTTCGTCTCGTTGGTGTGCGATCAGATCTGCTGGTTTACCGCGATCCAGATAATCCACGACCCAGGGCGCTTTGAGAGGCTTGTTGCGCAAAAGATTCTTATCTGCCGCCGCACGCAGATACAGGGTTTCCAGAGCTTGATGAAACTCGAGACATGCCACGCCGATTTCGTCCAACTGTTGCAACTGCTCGGGAGTAAGGCGCCATGCCTCTGGCGATAACTGCCAAGTCTTATCCTCAAACAAAGGCTGCGAGGAAAGTTCGGATTTAATCTTTTCGTAGGAGAGATCGGACATCGGCGTGAAACCTTCTTAATAGCCGTTCGCGACGACAACGCAAACGGGGTTATGTAATAGTGACGCGACGCGGCCTCTATTCATCATCCATCTGGATATCCTTGTTTCGATGCCGCGGACAACCCGCGCGCAACCACGCGTTAATAAACGGTTCCAAATCTCCGTCCATCACTCCCTGCACATCGCCGTTACTTACCCCTGTGCGTAAATCCTTCACCATCTGGTAAGGCTGGAAAACGTAGCTGCGAATTTGGCTGCCCCAGCCGATCTCACCTTTGTCGCCGTAAAACTTCTCCATCTCGCTCCGCTGTTCATCGAGCTTCTTTTCGTAGAGACGAGATTTGAGAACCTTCAACGCACTCGCACGGTTCTTGATCTGCGAGCGTTCGTTTTGACAAATCACCACCAAGTTAGACGGAAGATGCGTCAACCGCACCGCCGAGTCAGTCGTATTCACACCCTGCCCGCCTTTACCAGACGAACGATAGACATCCACTCGGATCTCCGTTTCGGGAATCTCCATATCGATATCGTCATCGACTTCCGCCACCACATCGACCGCACAAAAGGAGGTATGGCGACGCTTGTTCGAATCAAACGGGCTGATACGCACCAACCGATGCACCCCACGCTCCGCCTTCGCGTAACCGTAGGCATTCTCACCCTTGAGCATCATCGTTACCTTACTAATGCCGGCCTGCTCACCGTGTTGGATATCTTGAATCTCAATTTCGAAACCACTGCGTTCTGCCCAGCGGCTATACATCCGAAAGAGCATATCCGCCCAGTCATTCGACTCTGTGCCACCAGCACCGGCTTGGACTGAAAGAAATGCATTATTCGCATCGAACTCTTCAGTGAGAAACGACGCGATTTCGATCTTATCGAGCTCTTCAAGCATGGCTGTCGCCGTCGTCTCAACCTCGCGTTCATAGCCTTCTTTTTCCGCGCCTTCAGACATCTCGACGAACTCGAGCGTCACACCAATATCCTCAACCTTCTTTTGAAAGGCGATGATCGGCAGCACTGTTCCCTTCAAGCTATTGAGCTTGGAGATGTGCTTTTGCGCTTTTTCGTTATTGTCCCAAAAAGTCGGATCGCCCATCTGGGCTTCCATCGCCTCTATCTCACGCTGCTTTTGTTCGCAGTCAAAGAAACCTCCATAAGTGCCCGGCGCGCTTTTTGATGTTCTCGATGTGGTCTAGTGTCTCTGGAGCGATCATGATAGCTCGCTAACTTTGCCAACCCCTCGTGGGTCGCAAGCGGAAACTCAAAAGTGTCAGAATATCGGTCCTTACATTACCAAGAGAAAGGTTGTCAGAGAAAGGTATCCAAGAATTGATTGATACTCCGTGCAAACGATCACCATCACTGCATATCGCAGGCCACACTACTTCGAGCAGTTGCTGAGAAGCTTGATCTCCAACGAGCTGGAAGGTTGGACGATTTTCATCTTTGTTGAACCAAGTCCGCGTGCAGCGGAATTTAGAGCACTCGCTGAAGATATCCTCGCGGGTCATGACTGGCAGCTGCAGATCAACTCAAAACTGCAGGGCGTGAAACGGAATCCATTTAACGCGCAAAAGCATGTCTTCGAACAAGGATCAGAGCTAAACCTATACTTGGAGGAAGATTTCCTCATCTCTCCTGATGTGACTCGTTTAGCGCAATGGTATGCCCGGAACCATCGACCCAACGAGGTATGTCTCAATTTGATGGTCGCTGCCTGTAATAGCAGAGGTCCTTTATCGCAGCCGGAATCCCCCGAGATTCTGATATCCACCCGACAGTTTAACAGTCTTGGTTTTGTCCTCACGGCGGGACAATGGCATCAGCACATCGTCCCAAATTGGTTTAAATTTCCTTTTGGGCTGGTCGACTCACAAGGACGACAGATTGCCGGTTGGGATTGCGCGATCCATGCTTACGTTATCAGCAACCGTCAGTTTCATGTTCTCCAGCCAATCAGTGCCCGAGTGCAGCACATCGGACGGGAGGGAGGTGAGTTTTGTGATGCCGAATCTCAGGATAAAATCTTGGCTGACATGTATCTTTACCATGGCACGTCTGAAGACCTGAAATATCGACGCTGTGAAGACTTGATGGAACTACCTCATACTGTGCGCACACATCTCTATGCACTTGAGGAAGTCGTCGGGCTAAAGCTCATCAACCTTCGAATGATGAGACGCTTTCTCTTCATTCTCTGGCCCATCTATCAGTGGAAAATTGAATTCCAACTGTGGCGCATGAAGAGGCGAAGGCAGAAGCGGGCAATGAGTTAACCCCCATCGCAAAGGTGACTCCTCGCAAACAATGCTGACCGGCCGCTGTCGGCTACCGCGCCACCCATACGGCGAGGGAGACTCATGCTCGAAGGTTTACTCATCGATATCCGCCATGCAGCCAAACTGATGATCACGATCTCGGAGAGGGTTGCCTTCGATCCATCCCCGGGCAATTTCCAAGACTCAAAAACAACATGCCCCAGACAGACAACCACCAGTCCGACGATGATCCCCATTCCCATTCCCGATTACGGCGACCTTGAATTGCAGTATATTGTAACCGACTACAACGGCACGCTGGCCGTAGATGGTTTACTCCTCCCGGGCGTGACAAAAACCGTTCG
The DNA here is from genome assembly GCA_034669935.1 of Cephaloticoccus sp. Classification (GTDB taxonomy): domain Bacteria; phylum Verrucomicrobiota; class Verrucomicrobiia; order Opitutales; family Opitutaceae; genus Cephaloticoccus. The sequence goes on along the minus strand of JAXMOJ010000004.1, from coordinate 137,087 downwards.
GGCGTTGGCACCGCAATTGGAAATTCATGTCATCACGGCTGATACCTTTGGCTTAGCGAAGGCCCAACTGGCCGACCTTCCGGTCACCCTGACGATCACGACACCCGACAATCAGGCTGAAGCTAAACTCGCCTATGTCCAACAACTGGGGGCGAAGCATGTCGTGGCGATTGGCAATGGCAGAAACGATCGCAAGATGCTGGAGCATTCGGCCCTCGGGATCGCTTTGATTCAGCGCGAAGGGGCCTCCGCCGAGACATTGCGCTGCGCGGATGTCATCTGTAGTAACATTGTCGATGCGCTGGATCTGCTGCAAAATCCCAAACGGTTAAAAGCCACCCTACGCTCTTAACCCCACCTTGAGGACAACTATCCGGGCTAACTGCGCAAGGTGCCCGAAGCCTGCTCAGACAGAAAACTCGCATAGGTTTTCTTGATGCCATCGCGCAATTCTGTTCCGGCCTTCCAGCCGAGTGAGGCCAATTTGGACACATCCATCAGTTTGCGCGGAGTGCCGTCAGGCTTGCTCGAATCCCAAACGATTTTGCCGGTATACCCCACAGTCTCAGCGACGAGTTCGGTCAACTCCCTGATCGTCACATCCGTGCCCGTGCCCACGTTGATCCAATCGGGCGGGCTATCGCTGTTGAGCAGAAATTCGCAGGCATCTGCCAAATCATCGACGTGAAGAAACTCTCGCTTCGGTGAACCCGTGCCCCATGCGGTCACTTCATCGTGACCAGCCTCTTTCGCTTCGTGAAACTTGCGGATCAACGCCGGCATCACGTGGGAGTTTTCCAGATGATAGTTATCTCCCGGACCATATAGATTGGTCGGCATCGCCGAATGAAACATCACACCGTGCTGTTTCCGATAAGCCTGACAAAGTTTCAATCCCGTGATCTTCGCGATCGCGTAAGCCTCGTTGGTCGGTTCGAGCGGCCCCGTCAGCAAGCAGTCCTCGGGCATCGGCTGAGGCGCGAGTTTGGGATAGATGCAAGAGCTTCCGAGAAAGAGCAACCGCCCCACTCCGGCGCGACAAGCTCCGTGAATGGTATTCGTCGCAATCGCCAGATTATCGTAAAGGAAATCGGCGGGGTAAGTATTATTGGCATGAATACCACCGACCTTCGCCGCTGCGATAATCGCCGCATCCGGTTTTTCCGTAGCGTAAAACTGATCGACTGCCGTCTGATCCAGGAGGTTCAGCTCAGTCCGCGAACGCAGGAGAAGCTCAACCCCGGACTCATCCCGGAAACGCCGCACCAGCGCCGCGCCCACCATCCCATTATGACCTGCGATAAAAAGTTTCATCAGACAAAAGGAGTCTTTGATACATCCGGCAACGCCTCGATCTGGGCTTCGCGTTTAGCGAGCTCAAGATCGGCCTCCGTCATGATTTTCACCAACTCCTTAAATTTCACCTTGGGTTCCCAACCAAGTTGCTTCTTCGCCTTGGCCGGATCGCCAATCAGCAAATCCACCTCGGAAGGCCGTTCGTATCGCGCATCATAATCGACGTATTTTTCCCAATCGAGATCGAGTAATGAGAAGGTTTCCTGAATAAATTCTTTCACGGAATGCGCCTCATTGGTGGCAACCACATAATCGTCAGGATTATCCTGCTGGAGCATCACCCACATCATCTCAACGTATTCTTTCGCGTAACCCCAATCACGCTTAGCATCGAGGTTGCCCATGTAGAGCTTGTCTTGTAGGCCCATCTTAATTCTCGTCGCCGCGCGCGTTATCTTGCGCGTCACGAATGTCTCACCTCGACGCGGGCTTTCGTGATTAAACAGGATACCATTGGAAGCATGCAGGTTGTAAGACTCGCGATAATTCACGGTCAGCCAGTAGGCATACATTTTCGCGCAACCGTAGGGAGATCGCGGCCAAAACGGCGTTTTCTCCGTCTGCGGCACTTCCTGCACCTTCCCAAACATTTCAGAAGAAGAGGCCTGATAATAACGACATTTCTTCACCAGCCCTGCTTCACGAATCGCTTCCAGAATACGCACTGCCCCCGTGCCCACCACATCACCTGTATATTCGGGGACATCAAACGATACGCGCACATGCGATTGCGCACCGAGGTTGTAGATCTCGTCCGGTTGCAGTGCGTAGAGCAGTTTCACCATCTGCACCGAATCAGCTAAATCTCCATAGTGCAGATGAAGTTTAACTCCATTCACATGGGGGTCGCTGTAGAGGTGATCGATCCGACTCGTATTGAAGGTCGAGGCTCGACGGATAATGCCATGAACCTCATAGCCTTTTTCGAGCAAAAGTTCAGCGAGATATGAACCGTCTTGGCCTGTGATACCGGTGATAAGTGCTTTTTTCATGTATAAGTAGGATCTGGATCAACCTAGTGCTTTGAGCAAGCGCGCCAACTCCTCGTGTTTTGCTTCCTGGGTCGCCAATTGTTTCTGCGCTCCTTCAACCACCGCGGCGGGAGCTTTATCGGTAAAGGCTTTGTTGCCGAGTCGTGCTTTCGTGCCAGCGATGTGTTTCGTGAGAGACGCGAGCTCTTTCGAAAGACGTTCTTTTTCCTCACCTACATCGAGATTTGCCGCCAGATCGAGAGCGAGCGTCCCGAGCGGTGTTACGACGGCGGGTGCGCCTTCAACATTCTCCTGACGCACAACTTCGTCGGCGCCGATCATGCGGGTAATCTTCGATAAGTTCGCCTCCACAATTTTCCACTCGGTCACATCTGCCTTAATCAGAAATCGAGTATCACGACGTGATGCCAAGCCACGCTCTGCTTTCAGAGTGCGAGCCGAAGACACAAAATTCTTCAGCTTCTCGACCGATTGAGCCGCATCGCGATCAACCGTGAGACCTATCCCAGTGAGCGCGGTTTCGATTTCAGGTGCATGCTCGATCCGCGATTGCTCCATAAATTTCGAATCACCCGCATAGCCCAACTGTGTCCAGAGTTCTTCCGTGATGAACGGGATAAACGGATGCAGGAGCATAAGCGTCTGGCGCAGCACCAAGTCTTGGATCGCGAGGCAATTCTCCTTCGTTGATTCATTCTGGAGTTTCGCTTTGGAAACTTCCACATACCAATCGCAGAAATCATTCCAGAAAAAGCTGTAGAGCGCCTGCACTGCCGGACAAAATTCGAATTCTTCAAAGCAGCGATCCACTTCCTGCGTCGTGCGAAGCAAACGATCCAAAATCGCGTGGTCATCAGCATCGAACTGATCTGGCTTCAGACGCATCATGATGGCGGCCGATGAGGAATTGTCGCTCATCGGACCGCTCATCTGGCGGAACCGACAGGCGTTCCAAAGCTTGTTACTAAAATTCTTACCCGTCTCGATCCGATCTTCCTGAAAACGAATATCCTGACCTTGCGGAGCGATGGAAATAATCCCGAAGCGTAATCCATCCGATCCATACTTCTCGATCAGATCGAGGGGATCAGGTGAATTGCCCAGCGACTTCGACATCTTGCGTCCCTGGGCATCTCGAATAATCCCGGTGAAATAGACATCCTTAAACGGAATGCGGCGTTCCAACGATTCACCAGGCCGCGTGTATTCCAGCCCCGCCATAATCATGCGTGCGACCCAGAAGAAAATAATATCAGGTCCGGTCACGAGAGTCGAAGTGGGATAGAAGGTATCGAAGCCAGATCGCTTCATCGCCTCTTCATCCGGCCAACCCATGGTCACGAAGGGCCAGAGCCATGAGCTAAACCATGTATCGAGCACATCTTCTTCCTGCACCCAGTTTTCCGGATCCGGTGGTCCCTCGAGAGAGATATGCAATTTCGTGGGATCACGTAGTTCGTCCTCGGTGAGTGCATCAACATCGAGCCCTTTGCGATACCACACGGGAATGCGATGCCCCCACCACAATTGGCGGCTGATACACCAGTCCTGCAAGTTATCGAGCCAATGCAGATAAACCTTCGACCAGCGTTGCGGATGAAACTGGATCTGACCATCGCGAACCACCTGCTTGGCCTCTTCGACCCGAGGGTATTTCAACCACCATTGCCGAGTAAGCCGTGGTTCGATCGGCACATTGGCACGCTCGGAATAACCCACGTTATTTTCGTAAGCCTCGGCCTCGACCAGCGCACCGTTCTCCTTGAGTAATTCTGCGGCTTTCTTGCGGCCGGCGAAACGCTCCATGCCGGCCAACTCCGGTCCGGCCAAATCATTGAGCGTCCCATTGGCATTGAGCGTATCAATGGCTTCCAAGTCATGCCGCTGACCAATATCAAAATCGACCTTGTCGTGAGCCGGCGTGATTTTGAGCGCACCGGAACCAAACTCTTTATCCACCTCTTCATCGGCCACGATCGGAATCTCCGCGGCAGGTCCGAGTGGACGTCGCACTTTCTTCCCGATCAAATCCGTGAAACGTGGATCGTCAGGGTGCACCGCAATCGCAACATCACCCGGAATTGTCTCCGGGCGTGTCGTCTTCACCGTGATGTATTGGCCCGGGGTTTCGACCAATTCGTAACGCACCACATACATGAACCCTTTCGAGGGCTTCATAATGACTTCCTCGTCAGAAAGCGCGGTCATCGAAACCGGACACCAGTTCACCATCCGCTTCCCACGATAGATATAACCCTTCTGAAAAAGATCCACAAATACCTCGAGAACGGCTTTCGAATAGGCCGGATCCATCGTGAATTGCGTGCGATCCCAATCACAGGAGGCGCCCAACGCGCGGAGCTGCTGGAGAATAATCCCGCCCTTTTCTTCACGCCAATCCCAGACCTTTTCGACAAATTTTTCGCGACCGTAGTCATGTCGCGTTTCCTTGTTTTTACGTAGCTCACGCTCGACCACTGTTTGCGTGGCAATACCTGCATGATCGGTGCCGGGAAGCCAAAGCGCTGACTTGCCTTCAAGCCGGGCTCGACGAGTCAGCACATCTTGCAGCGTGTTATTGAGCACATGCCCCATCGTCAGCACGCCCGTTACATTGGGCGGCGGAATCACGATCGAATACGCGTCCTTCCCCTCCTCGACTTTACCGGCAAACGCCTTTTCGGCCTGCCATGCGGCATACCATTTTTGCTCAATCTCGCGTGCTTCGTAACTCTTAGTGATTTCGGCCATGACTAGTCTAATATTTAGAACCACCGAGCGAACCGCGCCCCATCGATTGACGCAAGTGGTTAAATCCCCTCGCCCGCCAGCGATTTTTCCTCCCATGATGGCAGGCCATGGTCGCTCCGACTTCGTCTCTCTCTTCCGAACTACTAGTGCTTCCCGTCGGCGTCACTAGCGCCGAACGCTTGGCCGCGTGCAAATCGTTTCTCGAAACCCAAACGACACATCTCAAAGCCACCCACGATGCCGGTGCCACCGGCCTCGAAGTCACCAGGGCGCGTGCTGATTTTATCGATGCACTGGTTCGTCAACTTTTTGATCATGCCCTCAAAAGCTATCAGGTCTCACATGGTGAAAAGCAGACTTCGGTTACCTTGGTGGCTCTGGGCGGCTATGGTCGCAGTGAACTCAGTCCGCTGAGTGATATTGATCTGATGTTTCTGTTTCCCTCCCGAACCAGTATACAGGCCATCCAACCTTTCATCGAGCACCTCACCAACGAGATCCTCTACCCGCTGTGGGATTGCGATCTCAAAGTCGGCCATTCGACGCGAACGGTCGACGAGGTCTTCATCGAAGCGCGCAACGATATCCAAACCAAAACTTCACTCCTGGAAGCCCGTTGGATCGCTGGATCACGTTCCCTCTTCGCCACTTTCGACCAAGCCTACCGCAGTTACTATACCTCCGAAAAGCCCAAGGCCTACATCGCGAGTCGATTGGAAGACCAGGCCTCACGACGCGCAAAATATGGAGATACCGTTTTTCTGCAGGAGCCCGATATTAAAAATGGTGTGGGTGGTCTGCGCGATTATCAAAACGCCCTGTGGATGGCAAAGGTGAAAGTCGGCGTAAGTTCCATCACTGAACTCGCCACTGAAAACTACCTCCGGGCAGCAGAAGTGGGTCGGTTCAATGAGTCCTACGACTTTTTGCACCGCGTGCGAAATGAGCTGCACTTCTTGGTCACGCGACCGACTGACCTGCTCGATCTCGAAACTCAAACCCGTATCGCGTGGAATCTCGGCTATCGGATGGACGACGAGTTAGCTCGCGTGGAGCGCTTCATGCAGGACTATTACCGTTCCGCTCGCGCGATCTTTCGGATTTCCAAAATCATCGAAAACCGCCTCGCGTTGACCCTCGATCGGCCCGACGACGGCAAAGTCTCGTTCCGTGAGGTAATCCGCGCCCAGCGCATGCAACGCGCCAAGCGAATCGATGGTTTTATTCTGCGCGGACGCGAGCTAACCGCTGAGAAATCGGATGTGTTTCATTCCGACCCCGCTCGTCTCATCCGCGTGTTCAGACATTGCCAGCAACTCGACTGCCAACCCGATTTCAACCTCAACCATAAGATCCGAGATTGTCGCGAGCTGATCACGCAGGAAGTGGTCAATTCGAAGGAGGCCAACACAAGTTTCAAAGCCATTTTGAGTGATAGTGGCTCCGTCTATCCCACCTTATTACTGATGCATGAGCTGGGCGTTTTGGGGTTATTTATGCCGGAATTCGATAAGCTCACTTGTTTGGTTCAGCACGAATACTATCATCGCTACACGGCCGATGCTCACACCCTTCGCACCATCCGCGAACTGGACCGCGTTTTCTCCGAATCTGAGCCTATCACGCTAAAATATCGAAGCGCTCTTCGCGAAACTTCTGATCCCGTAATCCTCTACCTTATACTCCTGCTGCACGACATCGGGAAGGGAGTCGGCATCAAAGGACACGCTGAAAGTGGCGTGCGCATCGCCGAGCCCATCCTCGAAAGAATGGGCATCTCCAGCAGTAATCGCTCACTCATTTTCTATATTATCAAAAATCATCTCATTATGGCACAATTCTGGCAGAAGCGTGATGTAGATGACCCCGAAACTGCCGCCGCTTTTGCTGAAATCATCGAGGAGCCTGAAAAGCTCCACCACTTATACGTCCACACATTTTGCGATGCACGAGGAACCGCGTCTTCCTTGTGGAACAGCTATAAAGACACCCTCCATACCAGTCTCTATCGACGCACTTTGGAGCAACTTCGTCTTGGCGATAAATTGCATGCCCGTCATGAGGAGCGCATTAAGATGAACCAGCAGGACATCATCGCCCGAAACATTCCCGGGATCACCGAAGAAGAGATTGTTGCCCATTTCCAGCTGCTGCCCGAGCGCTACTCTATCAACACGGATAACGACGAAATCTCGCAGCACATCCAGATGGTTCACGCGCTGTTGAAAACGATCGCGAACACAGATTCGGTCGGCTCACTGCGCCCCGTGATCGAATGGCAAAACGACCTCAATCGCTCACTGACAATCGTCAATGTCGTCACCTGGGATCGTCCCGGGCTTTTCAATATCTTGGCCGGCGCATTCAACGTGGCCGGACTATCCATTCTCAGTGCCAAAGTCAGTTCGCGATCCGACCACATCGCTATCGATACATTTTACGTTGTCGAATCAGGGCGTGGGGTCGTGCAAAACACGAAAGCACAGGAGCTTTTCGAAGAAACCGTAAACAGCACTTTGCTTAAAAACCGCGATCTCTACCCAGAGATTCTTGATCAAGCGAAGAAGCACTACAGTCGCTACACGTTAAAAAACAACGACCAGCCGCATACCTCCTTCCCGCCGTCGGTGGAAGTTTATCAGGAGCTCACCATGAACCGCACCATCGTGGAAATTCAGGCCATCGACCAAGTAGGTCTGCTCTACCTCCTTTCTCGCGCCATCTGTGCCCAAGGATTCGATATTACTTTCTCACGAATAGGCACCGAACGCGGGATCGCCATCGACACGTTCTACATTGAAAACTCTGATAGCGAAACTGCCGTCGATGAAACCCGACTTCACGCCCTCCGCGACGTCCTGAAGGAAATCATTACCCCGGACGAAGAGACTGCCGAATCGTAAAACCGGATTGCGCCGCTTCGCGCGAACCAGACACTCCTTCTTGTGGATCACGACGTGTCGATCAATTCTACTTTGCGGGGTTCTCTCCCTCCCCACGCTTACGCCGCACTCTATCAGATCGCGGCGCTGGCCACCGCGGAATCATGCGAAGATGTGGCGCAACTCGCTCTCAACTCCGCTCTCGCTGCACTCAAGGTCGATCACGGCACTCTCCTGCTAATTAATCCTGATACCGGCCGCCTCGAAGTCGAAGCGCAATGCGGTCTTTCCACCGGAGTTGCCGCCCCAACCTTTGAATTGGGTCAGGGCCTGCCCGGCTGGGCCGCATTGCATGGGCAACCCGTGCGCTCATCGGAAGTCGTCACCGAGCCACGCTATCGACCGTTGCGAGAAAACACCCAATGCCAAATGGCGGCTCCGATGCTGATCGAGGAAAACTCGATCGGTGTCATGGTCGTGGATCACGAGGAAATCGGAGGGTTCTCAAATCAGGATCTCCAACTCCTCGTCGTCCTCACCGATGAGATCACCCGGGTGCTGAGACGTATCTGGCTCTTCGATCAGCTGACCGACAAATCCAGACAGCTTGAAAGCCTCATCACGATTGGGCATTCTCTCGTGGGTAAGCTCGCGCCTCAGGAGCTTTTCGATTCGTTGACCCGCGATACGCAACACATCCTCAACGCTCAGGCCTGCGCTCTCTATCTCTACGAAAATCCCTCCGATACCGTGCGCTGTGTTTCCCTCTCCTCCTCCCGAGAGGTCTCGATTAACCAGGCTGAACATCCCACCGACGCATGTCTAATCGGTGGCTCGGTCCGCACCAGTCGGCAAACCGAATTCGCCGACATCCAATCGCCTGGTTATCTTGATCTCGCCGATCTGCCTGATGATCCGGCCCTGCACTCTGTGCTAATCACTCCCCTCGTTTACGAGAACCAGGTGCTCGGGGCACTCGTTCTCTTCGCTGATCCAATTCAGCGCTTTGATAACGACACCAAAAGGCTCACCGCCGGTCTCGCCAGTCTGGGAGCAGTCGCGATGGAAAACGCCCGACTCTACTCGCGCGTATTTCAAAGCGAAGACACGCTCCGCAAAAACGCCCAACTCACCACCCTCGGATTACTCTCCGCTGAAATCGCGCATGAAATCCGTAATCCTCTCACCGTCCTCAAGCTCCTCCACGGTGGACTCGGGTTAGATTTCCCCTCCAACGACCCTCGCCACACCGACATGCGCGTGATTGGCGAGAAACTTGATCAACTCGAATCAATCGTCACCCGTGTCCTCCAATTTGGGGCCACCCCTTCTGCGAACCTGCACGCACGCTGGAACTTCGTCGATATCATCAACGACACGCTTGTCCTGCTACGGCTAAAATTCGATCAGGCCAAAATCGAAGTTCATTTCGATCCGCCCACTCAATCGCCAATCATCGAAGGCCATCAAGGTCAGCTCCAACAAGTCCTCCTCAATCTTCTGCTCAATTCATCGCATGCCATGCCCGATGGCGGCAGCATCACCCTCAACCTGGAAACCGCTGGGTCGGATCAATTCAGCCTCAATATCACCGATACCGGTTGCGGTATCCCCGAGGATCTTCGCGAACGCATCTTCGATTCGTTCCTTTCTGGTCGTCCCGACGGCAGTGGTCTCGGTCTCGCCATCGCGCGCCGGGTCTTACTCAGCCATCACGGCGACATCGAGCTCGTATCCACTGGTCCCGAAGGCACCACGCTCCGCATCACACTACCCCTCGCCCACTAAAGATCATTCTCATTATTCCGCGCCTTGACCAAAGGTCAGGGACGCTTCCTGCGAAGCCCTTGGTGAAACAGGATTCACTCTTCAGCATTCACTGTTTACTCTTCACCCCTCATGTCACTCCCACCCAACGATCCCCGATCCGCCGACCTCGCGAACAAAAAAATGATGCTCACAATTGTGTGCTGTGGGCTGGTCGTAAGCGCACTCTGCATTGTGCTCCTACCCATCCCTTTGCCGCTACCGGTAAGATTGGCCGTCGGTTTCATCGATCTGGTCGCCGCCGCCGCCATCTGGCTCATCGGCCGACAAAAATTCAACGGCAAATAAACGCTCTCTCACACCAGAGTTTTCCGTCCTACAAATCTTCTTCCTCTATTAGTCAACTAATAGTTGACTAGTCATCTTAGATGGAAACCCCGCCTCTCTCTCCAGAATCCAGCTTCAGATCGACCATCAGATCAGTCGCGATCATTTCCAGATCAGACTGCACTTCAGCGAGTGCTTCCGATGAAACGGCCGACACCGTGATCGTAGCCTGAAAGAGTGTTCCTCCGCCCATTGGGGCGCTCACGCGTTCAGATGAGAGTTCTTCAACATTCACGGCATGTGTCGTGAATACCGCGGAAACAGCTCGCAAAATCCCCGGGCGATCCTGACCCACCACACTCAAGGTGGCCGCTAAACCGGCAGCCGCAGGCACGGCCTCCGTTTCGGAGTGCACGATTACGCGCAAGCCTTCGACCTCCAGCGCATGCAAAGCCTTTACGAGTTCGTCGGCCCTCTCGGCTTCGACTTCTACGCGCACGATTCCTGCGAACTGACCACCGAGATTCTCCATCCGACTTTCCAACCAATTGCCGCCGTGATCCGCCAAACGCGACGCGACTAGTTGCACTAAGCCAGGGCGATCCGCCCCAATAATTGTCATCACGAAATTTGTGAGCATGCCCCGAATCTAGGCGCTCACCGGAACGAAGCAATGTCTTCGTGTGCTAATCGCAGATGTCATGGCGAGGAATCCCGCTATGCGGGATGGCGCGGCAATCCACTGTAACTCTACCCCCGAGGAAATCCTGGATCGCCGCAGTCGGCTGCGCCTCTTTCATGATGACATCTCAGGGAAATTCATCGGTGAAGCGCCTCGTTTATCGCCATAGCTACAGAGACTCCGGCAATCAAAGTTCCCCAATCGAAATTCCCACATCGACTCATTCTTCCAACTCGACGTTCCAATAAGCTACATCGAGAAAATCTTTCCAAACCTTGCGATGCTGATGGGCCAACACGAGTGAGATTACAGGACGCCACTGCGGTTTGGTGGGCTTACGGATCAGTCTCATTTTAGCCTGATGGGGCAGACGATTCGCCTTGTAAGTATTACACTTAATACACGAGCAGACGATGTTCTCCCATGTCGTCTTACCGCCGAAGTCCCGAGGGATCACATGATCGAGATTCAGCTTCTCGCGGGGCATCCGCTTCGAGCAATACTGGCAGGTATCCTTGTCCCGCTCGAACACGTTATTGCGGGTGAGTTTGAGTTCCTTGGAAGGTAACTTGTCGAAAAAGGACAAGAGAATCACGCGGGGTAAACGAATCGTGTGATTGGGAGTATGCACGGCCTCCATCGCTTCGATCGGAGGATTGCTGGCAGAGAAATCAATCCAGTCGAGCAGCTCAAAAGTCTGAAAGTTATCTTCCTCATGGTGGACCACCTGCGCATGCCCACGCGAAAGGATTGCAAACGCTCGGCGAGCGCCGATCACGTTCACCGCCTGCCATAGACGGTTCAAGACTAACACCGGTTGATCGAGAGCGATCTCCATACGGGGCTATCGCAATAACCGCGCTCATCACCCGCTGTCAAGGCGGGCCCTGTCACGATTCCGCATCACCATCGATTCAGGGCAGCGATTGAACCCTTCTGATCAAACTAGTGTAGGTCGCGAGCTCGCTCGCGCGGGGAACATTGTCCGCATTCGCAAGCGAGCAGCCCACCCTTCGAAAACGAATAGGTAAACTTACTCCTCCGTCTTCTGCGCGTCGGTCGCGAGAGAGGGCTTAAGCACTTCACCCTTCATCCGCACTCCGGCAAGCTTCTTGGTGATATCCGGAGCATGCTCTTCACTCACATCCACCAGCAAGTGGCGTTGGTGAATATCGATCGCACCCACTACATTGGCGGGCAAACGCGTGACTCCAGCTACCTTGCCCACCACATCGGCGGGCGTGATGAGCTGTTTACGACCGACATTGAGATATAACGTGACCATCCCCGCTTCGCGTCCAGTGCGGCCGGGACGATCGTATTTGGATTTCCGACTCGGTTCAGGCGACGCACCTGAATCCTCCGAAGCTTTGCGTGGCGCCCCAGATTTTTTCTCCACCCATTCCGGGGCTCCCTGTGATTTCTTCGAACGTGCAGCCGGTTTCGTCATGACAGCGGCTGTCGATTTTTTGGGCGCAGGACTGTTATAAGAAGCCTCTTTCTTACTCACCGCAGCTGCTTTCTTCCCCGCTGGGGCGGAACCGCCGCCGGAAGGTTTACCGCTCGTATTTCCCTGCAAAAGATGGATCAGGGCTGAACAAATATCGGTGCTCGCGTAGCCTTGATCGAGCAGACGATCAATCATGCGATCATGAGGCTTAAACTCCTTTGCATCGAGCGTGCTCCGGATACGTTCAAAAAACACATTCGTGCGTGCTTCTTCGACTTCGTCGAGTGAAGGCAACCGCTCGCGACGAATATTCAACTTCGCGTAGCGCACCATGCTCTGCAATTTGTAGAGCTCACGTCCCGAGACAAAAGTGAAGGCCTTGCCGGTCTTTCCCGCGCGTCCTGTCCGGCCAATCCGATGGGTGTAATCTTCGGCATCATTCGGCAAATCGAAGTTACAGACGACTTCAAGGTCATCCACATCGAGACCACGCGCCGCCACATCTGTCGCGATTAGGAACTCAAATCCACGACGACGAAATTTTTCCATCACCTTGTTCCGCTGGGTCTGACTGATATCGCCGTGCAATCGATCCACCGCGTATCCCCGGGCATGCAAATGTTCATCAAGGTCATCAACCATCAGCTTCGTGCTGCAGAAAATGATGCCATAGCGAAAGTCGTTCACATCGATCATTCGCGTCAAAGCCTCCAGCTTCGAACGCCGATCTACCTCGAAATAAATTTGATCCACCTGGGGCGCATTCTGAGCCTGAGCCTCGATTTTGATCCACTGGGGATCATTCGCATTGCGGGAAATCAAGTTCTTGATCGCCGACGGCATCGTGGCTGAGAAAAACAATAACTGACGCGACTCCGGCGTGCCGGACAGAATCTCTTCAATGTCATCACGAAAGCCCATATCGAGCATCCGGTCGGCCTCATCGAGCACCAGAAATTTCAGCGAATCCAACCGCAACGTGCCGCGCGACATGTGATCCATCACCCGCCCAGGGGTGCCAATCACTATCTGCACTCCTGCCGCCAAGGCCCGCAATTGCCTCTCGTAGGGTTGACCGCCAAATACCGGCACCGCGTGGATGCCTTTTTTGTAAATGGATAGCTTCGCCACTTCCTCTGCCACCTGCAGAGCCAACTCACGGGTCGGGCATAAAATTAGGACCTGAACCTTTTTTAGTTTCGGATCGACCTTTTCGATCGCGGGTATCGCAAACGCCGCTGTCTTGCCGGAGCCGGTCGATGACTGCCCGACGACATCCCGCCCCTCGAGAATAGCGGGAATCACCGCAGTCTGAATCGGAGATGCTTCCTCAAAGCCCATCTTGTCGACGGCTTTGAGTGTCTCCGGGGAAAGTCCCAGTTCTGAAAATAGGCGTTTGTCCATAGCAGACCGTATCTGCGCCAAGGCAAAAAAGGGAGCTAATTCTAAAAGGCGCTAAAATGACGCGCTTTGGGATTGGCCTCCGCCCGTTCCCCGCAATTCTAACGCACCATGCCCAACCCCGCCCCCCTGACTATTGGCACGCGACGCGAGCCCTTCTTCGACGGCCATCTCATCGAGAAACTCACGCGCGTTTCCCACGAACTCGTCGATCCCACTCCGACAAATGTCACGATCCCCTTTGATGAACCTTGGGAAGGACCATACAGTCTATACTGCACTGTCATCAAAGACGGAGATCTCTTTCGTCTGTATTACCGTGGGCAAAGTGCAATTAAGGACACTGAATCGACCTGCTACGCTGAAAGCGAGGACGGTATCAATTGGGTAAAACCTCAGCTCGGACTGGTGCCCTTCAAAGATCGAAACGATACCAACATCCTCCCGATTGATAGCGAAGGAGAGTTGCGGTTAAACCATAACTTCACGCCGTTTCTCGATGCCAATCCTGACGTCAAACCCGACGAAAAATTTAAAGCCGTCGCCGGAAACGATAAACACGGCCTTTATGGCTTCACCTCTGCCGATGGGATCCAGTGGCGGAGAATTCGAGAGGAAGCCATTTTTCGCGATGGCATCTTCGATTCTCAAAACGTCCCTTTCTGGTCTAAATCCGAGAAATGCTACGTGCTCTATTTTCGCGTCTGGACCGGCGAAGGTTATCACGGACTGCGGACCATCGCACGCGTTACGTCTCAGGATTTCATTAACTGGTCGAACGCAGAAGTGATGTCATTCGGCGACGTGCCACAAGAAGAGTATTACACCAACGTCACTGAGCCTTATCCGCTTGCTCCGCATATCTACATCTCGATGCCATCACGTTTCGTGCAGAAACGCCGCTGGATGAAATCCAAGCAAGCCAAGGAACTGGGCGTATTGGAGGGTCGCGAAGCAGACGTTTCCGATACCGTGTTTATGACCAGTCGGGGTGGCACCGTCTATGATCGCCATTTTCCTGAAGCTTATATCAAGCCAGGGATCGACCCACAGGATTGGGTGGGACGGAACAACATGATTTCACTCGGCCTAGTGCAACTCGACGCCGACACCCTCGGTTTTTATCGCTGTCACCACTACGCTTCCGCGAGTTGCCATCTACGACTACACACTCTCCGCACCGATGGGTTTGCTCGTCTTCGCGCTGGATACAAAAAGGGCAAAGTCCTCACCAAACTCTTCACCGCGGAGGGCGAACAGCTCTTCCTTAATTTCGCGACCAGTGCCGTCGGCACCGTGCGCATCGAAGTGCTCGATGCCGACAATAAACCCATCGAAGGGTTTTCCGGACGCGCCGCCCCCAAACTCTTTGGAGATAGCGTGCACCATCCCATCAAGTGGTCGAAAAATCGCAGTTGGAGCGAACTGGCCGAACGCGCGATCAGACTTCGCTTCACCCTCAGCGAAGCCGACCTCTACGCGCTGCAACAGTTGTAAACCGCGCCACTCATCGTCTCAAATCAGCAGTCTTCCGGCTATCGGTTGAGGTAGGGTCGGTTATCCCTAACCAACCCCGCATCAACCTAAGACGGTTAAGGATAACCGCCTCTACCTTTAATCGCAGCTGAGCAGCGTTACCTCAGCAAATCCCGTGGAGCGACTCCGTGGATCGCTTTGAAACAGCGGGAAAAGTGATACGGATCGCTGAATCCCACGCGCTGCGCGACTTCTTTCACAAGCCCGCCATTTTCCACCAGATCCTCGGCGGCGAGTGTCATTTTGCGCTGCAGTAAATAGCGATAAGGACTGCAATCATGATAGCGACGAAACAGCCGGCACACACTGGAGACCTCGAGCGAAACCGCCGACGCGATCTCATCCAATGTCGTCAACTCTATCGCGCGCTCGTCGATCATTGATTTGCAAAGCAGGTAGCGCTCCCGTGCCGGATCATTCCGCCGAGTGCCTTGTTCAAAGTGTTCTTCTATTTTGAGTAGCAGTAACTCAAGCCGCGCCGCACTAATCGACCGCGCGAGCTTCCCCGGCCTCTGTCCATCATGAATGAGTTCTTCAAACAATCCGCGCATTTCCGCATGTGTGGCCAGTGTCCGTATTCCTCCGGCAGTCACCCCCGCTTTTCTGAATCGAGATGGCGCACCGGTTCCGGCCAAGCAGACGAAATATTTCACGAGAGGTTTCGCGGGATTGGTGCGAATCTCGCATCGAGTCGAAGTGCCGTAGGTGAAAACGGATCCCGGGCCCAATTCATGTTTCGCCTTGCCCAACTTTATCCATCCCTCTCCCTCGGCCACATACTCCAGCCCCGAGTAGGCATACCCCTCACGTTTCACGGCGTAGTCCGGATTACAGTGCTCGCGACCGCCCAAAGCCAGTCGGAGCGGTCCCCGGTCTGGCGGGGCTAGATCGAGAAAGAAATAGCGAGTGCCCGTGACTTGTTGTGAAAGTAGTGCCTGCCGATTATCAGTGCCGATATTATCCATCTCTTTTCTCAAAGTATCCATTTTGATCCCGGCCTTGCCAGTGCATAATAGTGGTTTCGTAAACTCAAATTCGGCCGTCACCCAACTGCTGATATTATCTAGCCCCCATGAAAAAGAACTCCGCAAAAACCATTCAACTCATCGCCAACGGTGACCTCCGCCAAGCCGCCAACGAATACACCTGGCCCTTCCAGAAGGCGATGGAGAAGCAACTCACTGCCGCCGTCGCCAAGCTCGGCTACAAGCTCGTTCGCGCTCATCCCTACAAATCGAAACTCAAGCACGGCTTCATCGGGTCGCAAAAGGAAGGCATGGAAGTTTTCTCCAAGATCGATCCGCAGACTCCGATCATCGTGGCCGAGGCCGTCTGGCAATATTCGTCGCACATTCTTCACGGCCTAATCTCACACCAAGCCCCCATCCTCACGATTGCCAACTGGTCAGGCTCCGCTCCCGGACTCGTGGGCATGCTCAATCTGAATGGCTCACTCACGAAAGCAGGAGTAAAATACTCCACGCTTTGGAGCAAAGATTTCACCGACGAGTTCTTTCTCAACAATCTCTCCAAGTGGATTGATACCGGGGTCGTTAAGCACACTTCCGATCACGTCAAATCTCTCGCTCGCAGCAAGGTGCCGCCCAGGGCTAAAGCCATCGCGAAAAAGATCGCCGACGATCTGCGTCAAAACAAATCGATCATGGGTGTCTTCGACGAAGGCTGCATGGGCATGTATAATGCGATTATCCCCGACGAGCTGCTCTTTCCCTGCGGTGTCTATAAAGAACGCCTTTCGCAATCCGCCCTCTACTACGGAGCGACCCAGGTCAGTGACAAGGAAGCCAAGGCCGTTTTCAAATGGCTCAAGGATAAGGGTATGAAATTTCGCTTCGGCAAAGATGCCGAAAACGAACTCACTCGCGAGCAAGTGCTCTGGCAGTGCAAGACCTACGTCGCCGCCCTTCGCATCGCTGATGAATTCGGCTGCGAAACCATCGGCATCCAATACCAACAGGGCCTCAAGGATCTCCTTCCCGCCTCCGATCTGGTCGAAGGTTTACTCAACAATTCCGACCGTCCTCCCGTCACTAACGCTTCGGGCAATATTATTAAAAAAGGCAAGCCGCTCACTCACTTTAACGAAGTCGACGAATGCGCCGGACTCGACGGTCTGTTCACGAACCGCGTGCACAATGCGCTCGGTCAACCCGTTGAAAATACCCTCCACGATTTGCGTTGGGGCGACTACGACCCAACTGGATCGACCGACGATTATGTTTGGGTTTTCCTCATCTCGGGCAGCGCGCCTCCCGCTCATCACATCGATGGCTACGCGGGCACCGACTCGCTCCGCCAACCCAAGATGTATTTCCGCCTCGGCGGCGGCACCGTGCGTGGAATCGCCAAGCCCGGCGAGATCGTGTGGAGCCGGGTCTTTGTTGAGGGTGGTAAACTCAAGATGGATCTCGGTCGCGCCAAGGTGATCAGCCTCCCGCCCGAGGAGACCGAACGTCGCTGGCAGGAAACCTCCCCCGAATGGCCGATCATGCATGCCGTCACCTACGGCGTGTCGCGCGATCAATTAATGGGACGCCACAAGGCCAACCACATTCACGTCGCCTACGCCAACTCCACCAAGGAAGCAGATCTCGCCGTTTATACCAAAGCGGCTCTCGCGGCGGAACTGGGCCTCGAAGTCTCGCTCTGCGGCACCAAGGCCAACGGCAAAGCGTTCTAAGCGAACCCCGCTAAATAGTTCTTAAAACGGGGCGATCTTCGGAACGCCCCGTTTTGTTTTTGCGCTGTCAGTGAACACAGGAGTAACTCATGCGATGCCTGATTCCGAAACCCGCCTACCCCGTGAGAACCTCCTTCTATATCGTGATAAGGAAGGTGTCATCCAGCCGGTAAAAACCCCCGAAGAATGGCAACTGCGTCGCGACGATATCGTGCATGCAATGGAAAGTATCATGGGGCCATTCCCCGGCGCGGATTCAACTAAACGCGTTGATTTGGATCTACAGGTCGAAGAAGAGATTGAGCGCGAGACCTACGTGATTCGCCGGATCACCTACCAAAGTGAACCCGGTTGCCGCACCCCCGCATTCCTCAGCATTCCCAAGGCCGCACTTACCAAAACCGATCAGAGTTTTCCCGCTGTGCTGTGCTTGCATCCCACCTCAATGGAAATCGGCGCGGGGGTCGTAGTCGGACTCGGTGGGAAGAAGAACCGTCAATATGCCAGCGAGCTCGCGGGACGCGGTTTCGTGACCATCGCGCCAGTCTATCCCCACTTGAGCAATTACGAGCCCGATCTGGCGGGACTGGATTACGACAGTGGCACCATGAAGGCGATCTGGGACAATGTGCGTGCGCTCGACCTTCTTGAAACCCTGCCCTTCGTGAAACCCGGTCGCTACGCCGCAATCGGTCATTCCCTCGGAGGGCATAACGCCATCTTCACCGCCATCTTTGAGCCACGCCTCGTCACCATAGTTTCCAGTTGTGGCTTTGATTCGTTTCTCGATTACATTCCCGGCAATCCTGATCTCTGGCATCATGGTCAGGGCTGGTGCCAAGAACGCTACATGCCGCTCCTCGCCGATTACACGGGACGCCTCGAAAAAATTCCCTTCGATTTTCACGAACTCATCGCCGCACTCGCGCCACGCAAAGTTTACGTCAGCGCGCCGCTCAATGATGACAACTTCCAGTGGCAGTCTGTTGATCGCATCGCCGAGGCCGCGCGACCGGTTTACAAGCTCCTCGGCCCACCGGATCGCTTGCGCATCGAACATCCGGACACCGGCCACGACTTTGCGGGAAAACAGCGTGAGTCGGCCTACCGGTTAATCACAGCCGTGCTAAAGTAGGTCACACATGTCACTGCCATACCCCGGTGATGCCTGCATCGACGATCCCGCGTGCCCAACGTGGCATCTTGGTCCGCCCGCGCAGTGGATGAACGATCCCAACGGCATCATCCATCACGAAGGCTGGTGGCACGCTTATTATCAGCACAATCCCGGCGGTGATATCTGGGGCGACATGCACTGGGGGCATGCCCGCAGCCGCGACCTCATCCATTGGGAACACCTCCCGATCGCGTTGCGCCCTCAACTCGCGGATGGCGAGCTCCACTGCTACTCGGGATGTTGTGTCCTCAATAGCGAAGGTGAGCCCCGCATCCTTTACACGAGCGTGCCACAGGATGGGTCGCGAATATTCAAGCAGGTTCTCGCCACACCCGATGACAAAGATTGCCTTTCGTGGACCCAACATGCGAGCAAACCGGTGCTCGATCTCGACACCCACGATGGCCCAAATTTTACGGGAGTGTGGCGCGATCCCTATGTGTTCCACGCCGATGGTCGCACCTTTATGATTCTCGGAGCCGCGTTTGGTGATGAAGCCGTTCTACCTCTCTACGAAAATCTTGACGGTCAACTCCGTGATTGGACCTATCGGGAAATCCTGCTGCGCAAACCTCTCAGCGAGACCAAATTTTTCGAATGTCCGTCCATCATTCAAGTCGATGGACATTGGGTCATCTTTTATGCCCCCTATCGGCAAATGGAGTGGTATCTGGGCACTCTCGATCTGGAAAACTATCGTTTCCAAATCAAAGAAAGCGGTCTCCTCGGCGAGAGTAAAAACTGCTACGCTTCCCAGCCAAAAACCGGTCCCGATGGCCGCCCCCTCGTTTTCAACTGGATCCGATCCTTTCCAAAAAACAAAGGATGGAATGGCCGCTTCGGAGTAATTCGACGGCTGTGGATCGGTGAAGACTCACGGCTCTGCAGTGCACCGATCGAAGAGCTCTCCTTGCTCCAGAAGAAGAAGATATCCTATCCCGCAACAAAGCTTACCCCTGATTCGCACTCACTCACCATGCCCGGCGAGTCCTCATCTCACGGCGAAATCAATCTGACCCTTTCGGACGACGCGATGCTCCAAATCGATCTCTGTGGCGTGACCATCGTCATCGATCACACTGGCGTTCAGTTCGACGATTCCGCCCCCTCTCCTCTGCCTTCTTCTTCGACCATCCATTTCCGCTGGTTACTCGATCGCTCCCTGCTTGAGCTCTTCATCAACGACCGAGCCACATACACCCGCGTCGTCGACTATCCCACGGCCAATACCGTTGCCGTGAAAGCCAATCAGGGAACAATTCAGCTCGCCGACGCTCACGCTTGGAGTCTGCGTGCATCTCCGAGCAAACCCTGGTCGCCTCCCACCTAAAAGCACCCTCACACGCAAAATTCTCGCCACTGGCGTGCTCCCTGCTTTCGTGATCTGCGATGCGCGTTCTCATTGCCTTTGATAAGTTCAAAGACTCCCTCACAGCTCCCGAAGCTTGTGAGATCGCCGCTGGCGCACTGCACCGGAAGAGACCCGATTGGGAGATCGAGCAATGCCCTTTGACTGATGGCGGAGAAGGATTCGCCGCCATCCTCACACGAGCCAGCCACGGGCAAATGCATCAGCAAACGGTGACGGGGCCGCTCAGCCAACCAGTCTCAGCGAGTTTCGGCATCGTCACGCTAAGCAACATTCCAGCAGCCGCGCGCAGGTTACTCGATCTACCTCAATCGATTCCGAATACTGGCAAGATCGCGCTCATCGAAATGGCCACCGCCAGTGGTCTCGCACTATTAAACTCTGACGAACGCGATCCGTGGAACACGACAAGTTACGGCACAGGTGAGCTTATCAATCATGCCATTGAACTCGGCGCTGAAGCCATCCTCCTTGGGGTCGGCGGTAGCGCGACGAATGATCTCGGCCTCGGCGCGCTCAATGCGATGGGATTAAATTTTCTCGATGAGATCCGCGACTCGATTTCTCCGCCGATTCCAAACCGGTGGAGCCGCATCGTTTCGCTCTCAGGAAATATCCCCGCGAGCACCCCTCCCATTCGCATCGCCTGCGATGTCAACAATCCCCTCCTTGGTGCCACCGGCGCCGCCACTATTTACGGTCCGCAAAAAGGACTGCTCGCGTCTGATCTTCCTCGCATTGAATCAGCCAGCGAGCGACTCGGCACGCTACTCTGCGATCACGTCTCCAAATCCCACAACGCGATGAAGACCCACGGTTCCGGCGCCGCTGGCGGAATCGCCTTCGGCTTCATGACCGCAGCCGATGCCCAACTGCTGCCCGGGGCAGATTTCGTCTCCGCTTGGCTCGATGTGGAAGCGCATCTCAAGGAAGCCGATATCGTGATCACCGGCGAAGGCCGATTCGATGATAGCTCCCTCCGAGGAAAAGGTCCCGGTGCACTCGCGTCGCGCGCAATCGAACTCGTAAAAACTGCCCATGTTTTTGCCGGACAAATCGAACTGAGCTCGACACCTGAAAAACTCCATCTTCACGCCATCACTCCGGCCGAGATGGCGCTCCCGGAAGCATTTCGTAATGCTTCGCAGTTGCTGACTTTCGCGATTAACGATAAGTTCTAATCAATGGCACCTGAGGAGCACGCACGACAAGACCGGCACGAACGCTTCCGTATTTGGAAAAAGGTTCTGCGCTATGTTCCGCGTCGCACCGCTTTCCACCGCTATCCCTTCGTCGGACGTTTTGCTGCTGCCGCCCGTAAACGAGCCTACCTGTGGTCATTTAAACCTCAGCATCTGCGGCCGGCGTTCTATAGTGGTTCAATTCTGGCGGTTATGCCCGTGATGGGAGTCCAGTTACCCTTGGCCTTCGTGCTAGCGATTCTGTTGCGCGCCAATTTCATGGTCTTAGGCGGGCTCCAATTCATCACCACGATTGTTACCGCCCCCCCCATCTACTACGCTACTCATCAACTCGGCTCCCAAGTGATCGAATGGTCGGGCTTTGGTAGCGGCGTGGAAGTTAAGGATGCCATTGACCCTTCAAGGGTCAGTTTTATCGGGCCAAATCTCGAACCAATCGAAACACTGGTCGAAACAGAAAAGAAAGTTCATTGGACGCGGCGGATCGGCACAGCGTTCAACGCTCTCGTCATCGGTGGCGCGATCATTGGCGGATTGTTGGGCACATTGCTCGATTTTTCATGGCGTCTGCTGGCGGAACGATTCGGTCCCATCCATTTACATCTGCGACGAGGTTCCCGCTCGACGAAATCGACCGGTCCCCCAAAGTAACCCCGCTCATGCTCGGAACCTCGCGTCCTCTACCCCTCAATGGCATTCTAACTCTCGCGGTCATGCTCCTCAGCGTGCTCGGGTGCAGTTCGAGCCAATCCACTGCGCGCTCGGCCAACGCTTCGCCGCAACGCCCTGCAAACACCCCCAGTGGTCCGGCTCCTGTCATTGATACTGCGCCAAGCAACGCCGTGCCCTATCCGGTCATGCTGGGCATCGATGTATTTCAAGCCCGTGGATTTGATGCCGCACTCGGTAAACGGGTGGGCCTCCTCACCCATCCCCCCGGAGTTAATCGTCACGGCACAAGCACCATCGATACGCTTCGGCGCGCCAAGGGCGTCAATCTGGTCGCGCTGTTCGGTCCGGAACACGGCATCTACGGTGACGTAAAAGCCGCCGTGGATATCGAAGACAGCATCGATCATCGCACTGGACTTCCGGTCTATTCACTTCACGGCAAGTATCGCAAACCCACCAAGGAAATGCTCAAGGGCCTCGATGCGATGATCATCGATCTGCAGGACATCGGCACGCGGAGTTACACCTTTGTGAGCTGTATGCTCTACACGATGGGAGCATGTTTCGAAAACGGTGTGGAAGTGATCGTGCTCGATCGTCCCAATCCGCTCGGTGGGCTCAAAGTCGACGGCCCCCCGCTCGATCCACAGTGGAAAAGCTACGTTGGCGCGTTTCGCGCACCCTATGTTCACGGCCTCACAATTGGCGAGATCGCCCGCATGGCCAAACAAGCTCCGGGGGTATTACAAGTGCCCAAGGCGCTGGACGTTTCCGAAGCGGATCGATTGCGTGGCAAGCTCACGGTGATTCCCATGCGCGGATGGAGCCGCTCGATGCGCTGGCCCGAAACAGGGCTGAAATGGGTTCCTACTTCGCAATACATTCAAGATTTCGGTTCCGTCGTCGGCTACCCGATGTCGGGACTCGGCACCTACCTCGGAAAGTTCAGCCACGGGATCGGTAAACACTACGCATTCCGCGGCATCTCTCATCCGAAGATCCGCAGCGCTGCTCTCGCGAGAATACTCAATGCCCGCAAAATGCCCGGCATGAACTTCCGCGTCGTTGAAGTGCCCGGAAAAAACGGCAAGAAAGCCACCGGACTCTATGCCGAGGTAATCGATTACAACGCATGGCGACCCACCGAACTGAATTTCCACCTCATGCAGCTCGCCTGTCGCTACGATGGGAAAAATCCTTTTAGTGCCGCAGATTCCAAGCAGGAACGTGGCTTCCTGATCCACATGGGGTCGACCGAATTTTTTGAAGCACTCAAGCGCGATGGAGCTGGCGTTGATGTCGCTGGTTTCATCCGTAAATGGGAATCCAAATCGCGAATCTACCAACAACAATCGCGCAAATACTGGCTCTACCAATAATCGGTAATGCGATAGCCCCATGTCATCGCGAGTCGGTCCCGCTGAACAGGACCGGCGCGGCGATCCCCCAAACTAGATTGCCGCGTCATCCGCTTCGCGAATTCCTCGCAATGACAAATAATATCACCACCCTATTGTTGTCTTATGCCTAGCATCACCTCGCTCCTCGCCGTCCTCACTCCTCGCGAAAAAGAAAGGTTCCTCCCCGAGCCTCTTTTCAGCGAAATCCAAACCCTTGGTTCTGAGTTTCGTCTGATCGACCCCACCGGGATGAGTCAGGAAGACTTCGCTGCCGAAGTTACCGCCATCAATCCCGATGTGCTGATCGGTTGCTGGGAAACTCTCCCCCTGCCCGTCGAATTGCCCTCGAAATTGCGCTACATGTGCTACCTCACCGGCTCCGTGCAGAGACTGATCACTCGCCAACAATTGGAAGACGGATTTCTCGTCACCAACTGGGGCCCAGCCATCAGCCGCACCGTCGCCGAATGTGCGCTCTTTCATACCCTCTCCTGCCTCCGGCGATCCACTCACTGGACCTTCAAGCTGCATCAGGATAAAGGTTGGCGCGAAGACGACTTCGATCAGGTAAAGTCGCTCTTCGAACGCAAAGTCGGTATCCACGGCTACGGTTCCGTCGCGCGACAGTTTCTGAAACTCATCCAGCCCTTCGATTGCGATGTAGCCGTCTTCGCCCCCGACTTCAATGAAGCCGCCGCCAAGCAAATCGGTGGACGCGTAGCCGAATCGCTCGAATCCCTCTTCGCTGAAAACGATATCATCGTCGAGCTCGCGCCGCTCAATCCACACACCACCGGCAGCGTCACCGAACAACTCCTGCGCTCGATTCGCCCCGGCGGCGTCTTCGTCAACGTCGCGCGAGCTGCGATCACCGATGAGGAAGCGCTCCTGAAAGTTGTCAGCGAAGGAGATCTCCAAGTCGGTCTCGACGTCTTCGTGCAAGAGCCCCTCGCTCCCGACAGCCCGTGGCGTGGATTGCGTAATGTCAGCCTCACCCCACACATCGCTGGTCCGACCCTCGATCGTTACTCCGATGCCGGGACTCTCGCTATGCGAAACCTACGTGCTTATCGCGACAACCAACCACTCGTCGCCGTGATCACACCCGAGATCCTCGACCAATCAACCTAATGCTTCCTTAAGGTGGGTCATTGCGCGGAGTCCCGGGAGGCGGGACGACGACGCAATCCACGAAGCCCATTTGATCTCGTCGAATCGCTTAGTCTTTTAGTGGAGGTCAGCAGTCGCTTCCTCACACTTCCCTCATCTGATAAGATCACTTTCATGAATCCACGATTAGCCGACCTCCCCCTTCCTATTTCGAAATTTTCGCTCGGCGCCTGGGCCTTTGCCGGAGGTGCCATGTGGGGCGATCAGGATGAAAAGAATTCCATCGCCACAATCCATGCCGCGATGGACGCCGGTATCACCATGATCGATACCGCTCCCGGCTACGGCGGTGGCCTCTCCGAGGAAATCGTCGGACGAGGGATCAAAGGTCGACGCGACCAAGTGCTCATCGCCAACAAAGTTAGCGCTGCCCCGCTCAACTACGAGACCACCATCGCCTGCTGTGAAAAAGGCCTCCAACGACTCCAAACCGATCACGTTGACCTCCTCCAAATTCACTGGCGGCGCGACGATACCGCCCTCGATGAAGTTGTCGCCGCGATGGAAAAGCTCCGCGATGACGGCAAGGTGCTCGCACTCGGTGTCTGCAACTTCGGTCCCAAATCCCTCAACGATCTTTTCGCACATGGCACCGGTTGGATCACCAATCAGCTCGCCTACAACCTCCTCTGGCGAGCCAACGAGTATGAGATCACCGATGCCTGCGAATCGCACGACATGGGCATCCTCTGCTACAGCCCCATTCAACAAGGCCTCCTCACCGGACGCTTTGCCAACGCCAGCGAAGTCCCCGACTCTCGCCGACGCACCCGTCACTTCACCAACGATTCTGAGATGAGCCGTCACAGCGGAGAAGGCAATGAAGCCCTCACCTTCGCCACGATTGATCGCATTCGAAAGATCGCCGCAGGCCTCGGCGCATCGATGGCCGACCTTTCCCTGGCTTGGCTCCTGCATCAACGCCAAGTAAGTTCCGTCATCTTCGGTGCCCGCACCCCCGAGCAAGTCGCCGCCAATATCAAAGCGGAAAACCTCAAGCTCGACCCCGCCACCCTCACCGCCCTCGACGAGGCCACCTCCGAATTGAAAAACGCCCTCGGCCCCAACGCCGACCTCTGGAACGCCGAAACGCGAATCATCTGATTCGCAGCACTTCTCCCACCTGCTTCCGGAAAAGTGTAACCACGCTGGTTACACTTTAGTGTTAGTTACTTGGCATCAACTATTTCCGATGGCATTGGGATCAGGTAGGCGGTCCGCTTGCGGACGCAGCTCTCGCGCGAGCAAGCTCGTGGCCTACATTACAAAGGTGGGTCAAAGACTCGCCTCTACTTCACTGATTTTCACGAACTGCCGCACAAAGCTAGGGACGGTTATCCCTAACCGTCCTTTGAACCCTACCCAAAGCACAGTTAGCCCTTCCGTGCATTCTGTGTGCCGTTCGACACGCTCAGGCCCCGAGCACAATGCCGAGCTGGCTCCGTGGGCAACTCTTCACCACCAGTGCCGTTCATTCGCTGCGGCCAGCGCACCATCCAGCGGCGTGAGATACGGATGCCAGAGCTTTTCCCATTCGAGGCTCACTGGCCCAGAATACTCAGAGCGTAGAATCTCCATCATGGCAGCCGCCGGAAATTCACCTTCCCCCGGCGTCACGTAGGAATACGGATGATTCGCCGAAGGCTTGCTCACGCTGTCTTTCACGTGGATATGGACAACATCCAGGGATAACGCTCTCCACGTCTCCACCGGATCTTCGCCGCCCCGTTTCCACGTATGATGCGAATCCCATAATATCCGTGCCGACGGAGCCGCCGCGAGCAACGCCAGATTGGCCTCGGCCGTAAACAAACTGTCATGCGTCTCGATCATCAGATCGCTCTGCCATCCACGCTCGGTGCGCAATGCGTTCCACCAGTTCACCCGCGCGGCCATCGTCGCAATCGCCGCCGCATCGTTCGATTCGCCGCCATCGAACACACGCAGATCCACGCCACCCAAGGCTTCAGCCCACGGTAAAAACGCCTCCGCATCGCGTTGCCATTCCTCATCCGTCGATCCGTTAAGACTGAGCGAAGTATCCAGAGCCGTCACCCGCATTCCCGCTGCCTTCACATGGGCCGCCAGTTTATCCGGTGTGCCGAAGTGCTGCGCAAAATATGCCGGTAGATCGACCGAGCCGCCAAGCGCTCGCAGCTCAAGCACATCGATCCGATGACGACGAGCCATCGCGATCACCTCATCCAGTTCCATTTCTGCACAACCCAAGGTCGAAAAACACCGTTTCATCCGGCCAACTTGGCAGCTTCCCTCTCTCCTGCGAAGCGCAGAATGCGTTCCTCAACGGGTTTGTCTTTGCACATTAAACGAAGGCCGGAGGATTAGCAAAGGATGGTAGGCGCATGGAGGAGCTAGTATTCCTTATCCAGGTATTTTACGGATCAACCACAGATGGAGCCGAGAGGCGGAGATGGTCAGTCGAAGACTGGCCCGAAGGGGGCTTGAGATCGGGTGCCCTTTGGGTGACCGAAAGCACAACGAACCAGAGCCATGACACTGAGTTCACAGAGAAAGACGAAGTGGATTTAGGGACTCTGTAATCTCTGGATCGGAGCTCTGCGTTCTCTGTGACCAATTCAGTTTCTCCGCCTCTCGAGGGATTGTCGAAGCGCAGAATTCCATCCGAACACACAAAGCTCTTGCGACCCGCCGTGAATGCTCAAGAAACATGCTATCGCCGTTTACACGGCCTCACCTCAACCCCGTTTGATTATGCCAAGACCTGTTACTCTCTTTACCGGCCAATGGGCCGATCTGTCGCTCGAAGAACTCGCCCCGCTCGTTAAGAAGATGGGCTACGATGGCGTCGAACTCGCCTGCTGGGGCGACCACTTCGATGTCGATCAAGCCGCCAAATCGAAAAAATACATCAACGCAAAATGGGAGCTGCTCGCCGATCACGGCCTGAGCTGCAACGCGATTTCCAGTCACCTCGTGGGTCAGGCGATCTGTGACAACATCGACGAACGCCACCAAGGTATCCTTCCTCCCGATGTCTGGGGTAAGGGCGAGCCCGAAGGTGTGCGCAAACGCGCCGCGCGCAAGATGATCAAGACCGCCCAAGCCGCTCGTAAATTCTTCGACGCTAAACCAGGCCGCAAAAACCGCGACGATTTTCCCGCCGTCGTCAACGGATTCACCGGCTCCTCGATCTGGCATTCGATTTATGCTTTTCCGCCGACCTCTCAGGAATACTGGGACAAAGGCTTTGCCGATTTCGGCAAACGTTTCGGCCCCATCCTCGAAGCCTTCGACAAGGTGAATGTGAACTTCGGCCTCGAAGTGCACCCCACCGAAATCGCCTTCGACCTC
Organism: Cephaloticoccus sp.; assembly: GCA_034669935.1. GTDB lineage: Bacteria > Verrucomicrobiota > Verrucomicrobiia > Opitutales > Opitutaceae > Cephaloticoccus. The sequence goes on along the minus strand of JAXMOJ010000004.1, from coordinate 108,919 downwards.
GCCACCTCGCAACGTGCGATTGAAGCGGTGAAGGGCCACAAACGTTTCGGCTTCAATTACGATCCTTCCCATCTCGGGTATCAGGGAGTCGACTACGTGAAATTCATCCGCGAGTTTGCCGACCGTATTTACCACGTGCACATGAAGGATGTCTGGTGGGGCCACGGTGACGGTTCCGTCGGCGTATTCGGCGGTCACACCGATTTCGGTGATGCGCGACGCGCCTGGGATTTCCGTTCCCTCGGTCACGGCGATATCAACTTCGAAGAGATCATCGTCGCGCTGAACGACATCGGCTACGCCGGTCCGCTCTCCGTCGAATGGGAAGACATCCGCATGGATCGCGTGCATGGTGGCACCGAAGCCGCCGCCTTCGTCCGCCAAGTGGACTTCCCCTCCAGCAATCTGGCCTTCGACGCCGCCTTCGATAAAAAGAATCAATAAGCAGTCAGCGCTCAGCCTTCAGCGTTCAGCCCCAACCAAGGCCGCGCTGAAATCCAGCTGATCGCTGAAAGCTGACAACTGAAAGCTATACCTATGAACAGAAAACTACGTTTTGGAATGATCGGCGGCGGACGCGGCGCCTTTATCGGTGCCGTCCATCGCATCGCCGCCCACATGGATGGGCAGGCGGAACTCGTCGCCGGAGCCTTTTCCTCTGACCCCAAGCGCGCCAAGGCCTCCGCCAAAGATCTCTACATTTCTCCTGATCGCGCCTACGGCTCCTATGCTGAAATGGCGAAAGCCGAGGCGAAGATGCCCGCTGATCAGCGGCTCGATTTCGTCGTCATCGTCACGCCCAACCACCAGCACTTCCCGCCTGCGAAGCTGTTTCTCGAAGCCGGCTTCAACGTCGTCCTCGATAAGCCCGCCACCTTCGATCTCGCCGAGTCCAAGAAGCTCCGGACCATCGTCAAAAAGTCTAAAAAAGTGCTCGTGCTCACGCACAACTACACCGGCAACGTGATGGTGAAACAGGCCCGCGAGTTCGTGCAAAAAGGCAAGCTCGGCGACATCCGCAAAGTCGTCGTCGAATACCCGCAAGGCTGGCTTTCCAGCTTCGTCGAAACACCCGATAACAAACAGGCCGCCTGGCGCACCGATCCTAAACGCAGCGGCGCCGCCGGTTGTATGGGCGACATCGGCACCCATGCCGAAAATCTCGCCCGCTACATCACCGGACTCGAGATCGACACCCTCTGCGCCGATCTCACCACCTTCGTCAAAGGCCGCAAACTCGACGACGACGGCAACGTGCTCGTGCGCTACAAAGGCGGCGCCAAAGGCATTCTCCATTCCTCGCAGATCTGCATCGGCGATGAAAACATGCTCAACATCCGCGTTTACGGCACCAAGGCCGGGATCGAATGGAAGCAGGAATTCCCCAATGAACTCGTCGTCAAATACGCCGACAAGCCGCGCGAGACCTGGCGTCGCGGCAACGACTACCTGGCCTCCAATCTCGCCGCGTTCACCCGCATCCCTGCCGGTCATCCCGAAGGTTATTTGGAGGCCTTTGCCAATATTTACCTCGAAGCCTTCCGCGCGATCGAAGCCGAAGTCACCGGCAAGAAACAGCCCAAGAACCTCGACTTCCCCACCATCGAAGACGGCGTCTACGGCATGGCCTTCATCGAAACCGTCGTGAAGTCCTCTAAACTCGGCGCCAAGTGGGTGAGGTTTCCGAAGGTGTAGTCTCCATGCCATGAGTCAATTTAACTCTTTAATGACGAATAGATCCGGCAAATAGCCCAATCAGTGTGCTACTAAAAATTTAGGCCCAATTTGCTGTGCCTAAACAACGTTAGCTAAAGAATCAAAATCATATGCAGCTAAAGCAATTCCAAGTCGAAAAACTGTTCGGCGAATATAATCACAAGGTCACTTTCCCAACGAGACCGGAAGATAGTGTCGACCCATCGATAGTGCTGCTATGCGGGCCAAACGGTATCGGGAAAACTCGAATTCTACGTATGGTGGAAGGATTAATCACGCTCGACTTCACGTCATTTCGGGAAGTTCCATTTCATACGGCGACCTTGAAGTTCTCCGATAACTCAACCCTCAAGGTTTCATACGCAAAGCGCGTGCGAAACAAAGTGGAACACCGTGTTCTAAGGGTAACCTTCAGAAAATCTTATGTTGATCTCGCCACCGAAGAAACTGGTCCGTTCTTTGATGACGAGTCCGAGAAGATTAAAGGCTTCAGAGAGCGCTTTTTCGATTTCGCAAAGGGGCTTGAAGTTCAGCGAATTTCCACGAGTCGTCTACAGGCGCTCTATCAGGAGCACGAACGCCGCCGAGCGGCAGCTAAGCGCAAGCGAGGAGAGCCTATAAGCGAAAGCGAAATGGCGCACCTTGAATTCCCTAATCGCAGAGAACGAATTACCCTTTTAGCTGAAAAGGTTAAGGCATTCATTAGAGATGCACAATTGAACTCACGAAGATTCTTCGTAGGTCGTGATCCTGGACTGTTTTCGCGTATTCTTGAAAGTTTAACAGAGGCTAGCGCAAAGGCAGAGCTTTCTCCCCAAGATTTGACCAAACGCATTACTGTTCTCAATGAACAAGACGAGCAAGCGGATCGCTATCACCTCTTCGGCGAGAGATGGAATCATCGCCAGTTGAAATCGGTGCTTGGTAAGAAGGGAAACCAGGCACCCGATAGCCATGCTCTTACCGTCATGAATACGTATATTGAGCTACTTGAATCAAGGGCAGCTGAGAGGGAGCTTTTGCTGTTCAGGTTAAGAACATTCGAAGATACGCTCAACGAGTTCCTGTCTCTCAAGCGAGTATCTGTTGATGCAGATAAAGGCCTCACCTTGACGACAAGCGAAGGCGATGAGCTTGAAGAGCACATGCTTAGTTCCGGTGAATATCATTTGCTCTACCTTTTTGTAATAGCCCTAACTACTCAGCGTCGTGGCACCGTTGTCGCGATCGACGAGCCTGAAATCTCGATGCATTTGTCGTGGCAAAGAAAACTCATACCAGCACTCGTGAAGTGTGCTTCTAGTGCCCAGCCGCAGTTCATCATCGCGACCCATTCCCCTGATATTACGGCATCCTATCCAGACCTATGTGAACACCTTGGTAGCGTTGAGGAATGATTCGCCGCACTCCAGAAGCAATTATTTCCGCCGCCTTAATGGACCCGAAACGGCGGGATTTATACGTTGAAGGCGTCAGTGACAAGCTGATCCTCGAGTATCTTCTGCGAGAAAGGATGGGTAGTAATGTCCGAATTCTGCCGATCGACATCGCAGTCGAGACTAATGTCACTCTCGATGGGGCCAAAGGTCGACTCATTGCTTTCGCAACTCAAGCCGAAGTCTCAGGAGTCACCAATCTTCGATTTCTTGCCGATTCAGATATGGATGATATTCTTGGAGTCCAACCACCAAGTAACACGTTCATGACCGACTTTCCAGACATGGAAGGTTACGTGATCTCAGAGCGCAACCTCGACAAGCTTCTAAGAGTCTCTCTCTCCCTGTCACAGCCCGGTGCCCAAGACTTACACCGGGCTCTTATGCGAATGGCGTCGAGCATTGCTTTGCTCCGCTTCATTTCAAAGCGAGACAGCCTTAGGTTGAGAATCACGAAAACCAACAAATCGCGCTGCATTCTCATCAATACGCAATTGCCAGAGCTCGACCTGCCGCGTCTGATTAGAACTGTGTGCCAGAACACTCCAAGGCTTCCATGCGAAGAGAGTGTAGTCTGCGCTGCTGTAGAAGCGTCTCGAGAGGATTTCGAAAGCATATACTCCAAAAAGATCAGGGGAAAAGACTATATGGAACTAATGGGCCTTTTTTTTCGGAAGCTACAAGTAGGCGTGAGGGACTTCGATGCGGTATTACTAGGAACCTTACATGAAGCTGAGACCATGTCCCAACCGACACTCAAGCAGATAACACTGTATCTAAGTGGAAAGGCCTGAAAAGGGGTCAAAAGGCCTGAAAAGGGGTCAATGTTTGAATCTTGCGGTAGGTCGACCCCACTCGGCCGAGGCTACTTCTCTGCCAAGAAGGCGGCGGTGATGACGCCGAGGTAATTGTAATCGGTGACTCGGGTATCATCGATGCCGTGTTCGTTGTTCACGCCCACCGTAATCCAACCTTGGCACGTATTCTTCACCAGCGCATGGGCCACCCGTCGGCCTGAGCTGCTGTGGTAGAGCACGACTTGGCCGACCTTGAGATCTTCAAAAGGCAACTCCTCAGAAACGATCCAAGCATCGGGCGGAATCAGGGGTTCCATCGAGAGGCCCTGTCCGCGCCAGACTTGAGCAGCGTAAGGGCGAGTGCGGGCGAAGGCTTCGGGCGGTTGCTCAGAGCCCGGTCGATCTCGAATCGGGTCGCATCGGGATTGCTCAGCTTGAATCATTCGATTCGCGGCACCTTAACCGTAATCGTCTGACTCTGACACCCGGAGTTCAGCCCGACCATCAACAGGATCCCCAACAGTGTAATCAGCCGGAACGGAGTTGGAGTGCGACGCATGAGATTGAATTGGGCTGAGGGAATTGTGTCGCAGTAAAAGAGCGATGTTCCAATCGACTCAACGTTATCCAATCAGTGAAACCCAAATGGGTAGGTTTTCTATTCTCACGCCCGCCCGCTCCGCGGACTCAAGCCGCAAAGACCCTAAGGAAACGCAAAATCAACCAATCCGAAAATCTAAACTTTGCGGCTTTGGGTCTTTGCGTGAGACTGTCACGAGTTAACGGGGTTCGTGGATTGCCACGCCCGCCCGCTCTGCGGACTCAAGCCCCGAAGACCCAAAGCAAACGCACAACCGCTAATTCGAAAACTTTGGCGGCTTGGGGGCTTCGCGTGAGACTATCACTAGTCAACGGCGTGGGGATATGGGAGTTACCGCCGATGCTTATAGCGGAAGCGTGGCGAAGTTCACTTCGTGCGCTTGCTTTTGCCCCGTAGCATCGACACTCCGGTTGCGATGAGCATGAGCAGCCCACCCCCCACCAAAATAATATAGAAAGGGCGGAGCTTGGGACCAAGCCAACTGCCTTGGTGTATAGTCATCAGCAGCTTCAGCGTGCTCTTCTCAAAATCAAATACCAGTTCACCAAAATGATAACCCATCCCCGTCACCGAGGTGGCAATTAAAGGCGGCAACAGCACCCAGGAGATCATCCGGTGCCATCGGCGGGCTCCATTTTTGGCCCGTGAGCGCCACAGCAACCACGCACCGCTGAGCGCAAGCGTAAGCAGGCTCAACCCGACCACGGCCGTGTAGACCAAGGAAAACCCGTCACCAACCACCGCGCCGGTGTGAATATCCAAAATACGGTGCCCGGTGTCCCGATCCATGCCAAACCAGGAACGTCCGATGCGGTAGGTCATCCCCGTCGCGACAACAATCAATAGCGGGGCGATCAACCAAGGCGATATACGGCGATGCAACTGTCTGGGCGCAAATTTCATCCCTTGAGAAGGTATCGCAGGTCGGCACGAGGCCAATCCCAATCCGATCCGGATAGGGCCCGTGATTCAGCTACTCTCTTCTCACGCCCGTCCGCTCCGCGAGCTCAAGCCGCAAAGGCCCTAAGCAAACGCAGAACAGCAAATTCGAAGATCTAAACCTTGGCGGCTTGGGGTCTTCGCGTGAGACAGTCATGAGCTAACAGGGACCGTGGATTGCCACGTCGTCCCATAAGGCGGGACTCCCTCCAAAGGCGGGCAAGCCTCGCAATGACAATTCTGAGATGAGGGCTCAGTCAGCGGGACTCCATGGGATTGGCCCTAGGTTTCGCGTCCGCCCCGCTGGGAAACAGCTCTCCCGGTTGAAGACCATAAAGGTGAATCCGGCACCCAATCAATACCTTGATACCGCACGTTCACTTAACTACTAATTGCACCCGGCTGGCCCATTCTCCGAGACACGCCGTTGGATATCAACATAATGAGATCATCAACACGAAAGGGCAAAAGGCACGCCAAGGTATATTCAAGGTTTAGGCTAGTTGCAGGGATATCACGCTGTTTTTTACCAAAACCTGAAAGGAAGAGCCGTGGACCTTAAAAATATAAATCAGATTGAAAATGCGACCAGCAAAGGTCGCTCAGAATTATTCCGCATGGGCTCCGGTTTGCTGTTCGTCGTCGCGATCATGCTCTTTACCGCAAAAACCGTGGGTTCGGCTCCCAACGGCTTCCTCCTCATTATCGCCGCCATGATCGGCGGCTATATGGCCATGAATATCGGCGCCAACGATGTCGCCAATAATGTCGGGCCAGCCGTGGGATCGAAAGCACTCACGCTCGGGGGCGCGATCATCATCGCAGCCATTTTTGAAGCCAGCGGCGCACTGATGGCCGGAGGTGATGTCGTGAGCACCATCAAAAAAGGCATCATCGATCCGGCATTGATCAATGATACAGCTACCTTCATTTGGTTGATGACCGCTGCGCTGCTCGCGGCGGCAATCTGGTTAAACATCGCTACCTTCATTGGTGCACCGGTCTCGACGACCCATTCGATCGTTGGCGGCGTGCTCGGGGCCGGCATCGCCGCCGGTGGGTTTGAAATCGCCAACTGGGGGCAAATGGGGAAAATCGCAGCGAGCTGGGTGATTTCTCCCGTGCTCGGTGGCCTGATTGCGGCGATCTTTCTGTATCTCATCAAGCGCACCATCACCTATCAGGGTGAGCAAATGACAACTGCGGCCAAAAGATTCGTGCCGCTATTTATAGGTATCATGATATGGGCATTCTCCACCTATATCGTGCTCAAGGGTTTGAAGAAAATCTGGCGCACCGATTTTTCAACGGCACTACTCATTGGCGCTATTCTTGGCCTGATTGGTTATTTCCTCACCCGACCTTGGGTTACGCGCAAGGCCGCACATATCTCGAACGACAAGCAGGGGATCAATCAGCTGTTTGTGGTGCCGTTGATTTTTGCCGCCGCGCTATTGAGTTTTGCTCATGGGGCAAACGATGTGGCTAACGCGGTAGGGCCGCTGGCCGCGATCAATGACGCCATCATGCAGGGCGCGATAAACGCGAAAGCAAGCATACCCCTATGGGTCATGATGGTGGGTGCTATTGGTATCGCTCTGGGTCTGGCGTTATATGGTCCAAAACTGATTCGCACGGTAGGCACGGAAATCACCGAACTGGACCAGACCCGCTCTTTTTGCGTCGCTTTGGCCGCATCGATCACGGTGATCATCGCAACGAATCTCGGTCTACCCGTCAGTTCGACGCATATCGCCGTGGGTGGTATTTTTGGGGTCGGGTTTTTACGCGAGTATCTGAAAACAAACCACCAGAAGCGGATCGACGAAATCAAAATGCATCATCAAAACCATGATGCAAATGAGGAGGCCGTGGAAGAATTTCTGGGAAAATTCAACGATGCCTCATTTCATGAAAAAGGTGAAATGCTGGCAGCACTGAAAGCGAAAACGGTATCCGCCGTGCTGAATAAAAAGGAACGTAAAGAACTGAAAAGAATCTATCGGCAGGACTTGGTGAAACGCTCTCATTTATTAAAGATTGTTACGGCTTGGGTCGTCACCGTGCCACTGTCCGGATTGATGGCAGCCTTACTCTTCTTTACGATTCGCGGCATGTTGCTGCCTTAAGCATACCTTACACTCGAATACTAAAAGCTCTTACCTGACTCTTCGGATTCAAGAAGGCCAGAGGGGTGCCACTATTTGAATCTTGAGGTAGGCAGATACCATTCACTCGAAGCTATTTCTCCCCCACGAAGGCAGCGGTGATGACGCCGAGGTAGTTGTAGCGAGTAACACGGGTATCATCGATGCCCTGCTCGTTGTTCACGCCGACCGTGATCCAACCGTCGCGCATTTTCTTGACCAGCGCGTGAGCGACCCGACGGCCTGAGTTGCCGTTGAAAAGCACGACTTGGCCGGGCTCGAGACTTTCGTGGGGCAGCCTGAAAAGGGGTCAGGCCGTTAGATGTTATTTTGGCAAGTCACGCGTCGCATCGTTACGGGAAAACAGTAACCTCTATCTATTCAGGAGGTAATACAACCGGATCGAATACGTTTTCCGGTTTTACCTGATGATCGAGTGCGCATCATTCTGACTCATTCCTTTTCTTAACTTCCGAACCTTCGTCCCTCAAAATAGAGACGCACCTTGAACCATGAATGACATCCAAATTGCAGTCGGCTTCTTTTGTTTTTCCGCCTTGATCGTGGCAGGGCTGCAAGTGGGATTGACGTTGGGCGCTCCGTGGGGAGAGTGGGCGATGGGTGGAAGGGTGCGCGGACGCTTCCCAGTCCATCTACGCATCGGCGCATGGATCCAACTTCTGATCGTGCTGGCCTCGGTCCTCGTGGCTCTCACCCGGGCGGGACTCATCTTGCCAAGCTGGTATTCCCTCTCCCGCGTTTTGATTTGGTTTGTCACGGTTCTATTTGCGGTCAGCACCGTGCTCAATCTCATCACCCCGAGCAAGAAGGAGCGACTCCTGGGGGCTCCGACGGTGATCAGCCTTTTTCTCAGCAGTCTCTACTTGGCCATGCACTAGCTGTTGGAGTCACCGCTCACGTCACGCCCTGACTCCGGCCTCCTGACATAGTAAAATTTTGACCTGAGGGCCGAATTAAGGGGAGGGCCTAATTAAGGGGTCAATGTTTCACCCTTGCGCTAATCAGAGTCCACTCGACGGAGCTACTTTTCCGCCACGAAGGCGGCGGTGATGACGCCGAGGTAGTTGTAGCGAGTAACACGGGTATCATCGATGCCCTGCTCGTTGTTCACGCCGACCGTGATCCAACCGTCGCGCATTTTCTTGACCAGCGCATGGGCCACCCTGCGGCCGGAGCTACCGTTGAAAAGCACGACTTGGCCGGGCTCCAGCGTTTCGTAGGGTAGCATTTCAGAAACGATCCAAGCATCGGGTGGAATCAGAGGCTCCATCGATAGCCCCTGTCCTCGCCACGCTTGAGCGTCGGGACGCGTGCGGGCGTAGGCTTCGGCGCGTTCCCCCAGGGCTCGATTGATCTCCCGTCGAGGTGTGTCGGGATTGCTGAGCCGCAATCGTTCGATGCGCGGCACCGTCACCGTAAGGGTGTTACTTTGGCACCCGAAACTCAATCCAGCGACCAAGAGGATGGCCGCGAGTGCAATCAGCCGGAGCGGAGTTGAGGTGCGAAGCATGGAAATGAATTAGCCTGAGAAGATACCTCTACCCGAATGAAATACGATTCACCTGTTCCAGAAGGATAATCACGCCCGTCCGCTCCGCGGACTCAAGCCGCAAAGACCCTAAGCAAACTCAGCAGCAGCTCATTAGAAAAACACAACCTTGGGGTCTTTGGGTCTTAGCGTGACCCAACATAATCCACTCACTCAATGCCGTCGTTCTGATCGACCCACTCTTCGTAATCGGCGCGAAGGACGAAGCGAAGTGACGCGGAGTTAATGCAGTAGCGTTCACCGGTGGGACGCGGGCCGTCGTTGAAAACATGGCCGAGGTGGCTGCCGCAGACTTTGCAACGCGTCTCGTCGCGCACCATGCCGTGGCTGGTGTCGCGCTTCACGCCGACGAATGATTTCTCGATCGGTTGGTAAAAACTCGGCCAGCCGGTGCCGCTTTTAAACTTGGTTTTACTGTCGAACAACGGGGTGTCGCAACCCACGCAAAAGTAGATGCCATCGGCTTTGTTGTCCCAGTATTCGTTTTGAAAAGGAGGCTCGGTGCCCTGTTCGCGCGCGACGTTATACTGGCGAGGATTGAGACGCTCGCGCCATTCGGCCTCGGTGCGCTGCACCTTGTTTTTGCTCATATCGATCACGACATTGGAGGGCAGTCCGCAAGCGGAGGTTTCGCCGATCTCGCATTCGAGGGCATCTTTGGCGGCAGGTTTTTCGGAATTCATCATCGTAGAGGCAAACAGGCTTCCCACCGTCAACGTCAACGCGAGGACCAGCAGGGATAAAAGTGATTTCTTCATGGTAATAAGAGTATCCGGCTTTCGGATTTATTCCACCCGCACCGGCAAAGTGCCGTCTTCGAACTCCGTGTGGAGTTTCTGCCCCGAAGTTAAGCCAGTTTTGCGGGCCACCGGATTTCCCTGTTCGTCACGCACAATCGCGAAGCCACGCTTGAGCACCGATTTCGGGCTGACGGATTGCAGGCGTTTCCAGAGCGACAACAAACGCTGCGACTCCTGCTGCACCCGAATCTCCGGAGAGTGTCGCGCGAGCTCTGCACCCGCCGTCGCGAAACGATGACGGCGCTCCTGTAGTTGTGCGGTCATCGCGGAGGTCAATCGATTGGCACAATCATCAATCCGTAGAAACCCCTGCTCAATCTGCCCCTGGGGGCTGAGCAACCGCAACCGGCTCTGCGCGTGATCGAGCCGGGCACGCGCGGTTTCCACCGCACCGAATAATTCGGTGCTCATATCGCGCGCGGCTTGATCTACGCGCTCCAACGCTTCGACAAAGTGGCTCGAAACCAACTCAGCGGCGGCGCTCGGAGTCTCCGCACGCACATCCGCCACAAAATCACTCAACGTGAAATCGATCTCATGCCCCACCGCCGAAATGACCGGCACGGTGCAATCGCTGATGGCGCGCACCAAGGGCTCTTCGTTGAACGCCCATAGATCTTCCAAGCTACCTCCACCGCGACCAATCACGATCAGATCAAAGATCCCCTGCTCTTGCGCCAGCTCTAACATCTCCACCATCTCGGTAGCGGCCCCATCGCCTTGCACCTTGGCGGGCAACACCACCACGCGGCCTTTCCAACCACGGCGAATCATAATCCGCAAGAAATCCTGCACGGCCGCACCGGTGGGCGAAGTAATGAAACCCACCGCCTCAGGCATCGTCGGTAATTCCTGTTTCCGATCCGCCTCAAACAGACCCTCCTCCGCCAACCGCTGTTTCAGCGCTTCAAACTCCTGCTGCAATCGCCCCACGCCATCTTCGACGATCACGCGCACGATCAGCTGATACTGGCCGCGCACTTCGTAAACATTGATTTCACCGTAAACGAGCACCTGCTGCCCCGCGCGTAACTTCGTGCTCTGTCTCATCGCGTCACCCCGAAACATCACCGCGGAGAGCTGCGCCTCGCTATCCTTCAGTGAAAAGTAAACATGGCCGCTCGCTTGTTGACGCAAATTCGAGACCTCGCCGCGCACCCACCCCGGAGCAATCCCGTTTTCCAGCAGCGATTTTACCTGACGCGTGAATTCACCGACCGTCGCCACGCGGATCTCATCATCGTCGAGCGTGATCTCGTTGCGCTTGCTCATGACTTTGCCTGCTTATCTGCGTAGTGCTTGCGTAGCAATTGCACGCCGACCGTCAGCACCACAAACAATCCAATCGCCATCAACGCCATCTTGCCCCGTCCTTGCATCAAGGCATCGCCAAACAAAACAAAGGCGCAGGCATAGGATGAGGAGATGATCCAGGAGATGATAAAGTAGGTCACAAACGGGATCCCCGCCAGCCCCAGAATATAGCTCTGCAACACATAAGGAGGACCGGGCGTCACTCTCACCAAAAACACCAGCACCCGGTGGTTTTTAGCAGAAACTTCCGGCAGTGAATACCCCAGCCAAGCCAAGAGCTTGATCAACCATGGTCGGAATAGATGTCGCGACAGCCAATACGTGATCGCGAGGTTTACCGCGATACTCGCACAAACCAAAAGCAGCACCAACGGCATACCTAATTCGGGGGCAAACACCGAACCGGCAGGTAGAGTAAAGATAGACAGAGGCGCTCCCACCGCCGGCAGCACCGCCAGGGCGGTGAAAAACATCACCGGCCCCGCTTCACGTATCATTTCAATCCCTTGATCTAGGAGCCCTTTCAGATCCACCCCACTCAACAGGAAAACTACCACCGTCGCGATGATCACACCAAGCACGGCCAGCTTGATCAGCATCTGTTTTTTCTCCCGTGGCATGGGTTCGCTCATGGCGTCACGATGCCCAAACCGCTTCCGTCGCGTCAATCACACACTACACAGCCCTGTCATTGCGCGTCCGTCGCAGGAGGGGTGGTAAAAACAAGGCAACGCGCCCGGTGATCTATGCGTCCACCTTGGATCAGGATCGAAGTAGAGGCAGGTCTCTGACCTGCCTTCGGAAAAACCACAGACTTCGAATCGGGTCAAAGACCCGCCACTACTGCAGGCTCGCAATGACGAGGAAAAGACTTCCGTTCATCGCATCGTAAACTACGGTGGCACCTCCTCGTATGAAGCTCTCAATCGTGATTCCCTGCTACAACGAACCGCACACCATCAAACTTTTGGTGGAGCGCGTGCGTAATGCGCCGGTCGAAGACAAGGAAATCATCATCGTCGATGATTGCTCGACCGATGGCACCGCCGATGTGCTCCGGAAGGAAATTGCCCCGTTGGTCGACCAGATCATCTACCACGAAACGAATCAGGGCAAAGGCGCTGCACTGCGCACGGGATTCGCCGCAGCGACCGGTGATGCCGTCATCATCCAAGATGCCGATCTCGAATACGATCCCGACGAATATCCCAAGCTCCTGAAACCCCTGATTGAGGGGAAGGCCGATGTCGTCTTCGGCTCGCGTTTCACCGGGGGCGACGCCCACCGTGTGGTCTATTTCTGGCACATGATCGGCAACAAATTTCTCACCCTCAGCTCGAACATGCTCACCAATCTGAATCTCACAGATATGGAAACCTGCTACAAATTGTTCCGGCGCGAGGTGCTGCAGAAGATCGTGATCGAAGAAAACCGTTTCGGTTTCGAGCCGGAGATCACCGCGAAAGTATCCCGATTGAATGTGCCGATCTACGAAGTGGGCATCAGCTACTACGGCCGCACTTACGATGAGGGAAAGAAAATCGGCTGGCGCGATGGCTTCCGCGCGCTCTACGCGATTATCAAATATAATCTATTTCGATAAGGATGCCTGCCCCGCTGAACCCGAGTCGTTTCCACTGGGTGTGGACTGGGTTTGCCGTCGCCTTTGCTGTAGTTTGGCTCTGGATCAATTTCTGTCGCTTTCCCTTTTCGTCGTGGAATGACATCCGGCTCGTTCCTGTCTTCATGGCGGCGGCGGGAGAGTCGGTTTACACTCTACCCGGCGAAGGAGTCATCACGACCTGGATGTATGGGCCCATCCCCCTCTGGCTTTGGAGTCCCGCGCTACTTGGTTCCTCGGTTATAACTGCGATCCTCATCGCCGATTTCGTGAACCTCGCGATCACGATCGCCGCCATCGCGTTGACCTGCGCGTATTGGCCGGGAACGGGAATCAACCGCACCACGCGCTGGCTGACCTTTGCCGCCGCTATCGCCGTCTGGCCTGATCATGCCTTTCGATTTTTGCAGGCGGACAATCTCGCGGTCGCGCTGGGCCTGATGGCTCATCTATTGTTGGTCACGGCTTCGTCAAAAAATGCGACGCGACGCGGCTGGATCGCTGCCGCGGCCACCGCGCTGGCTTTGGGCTGCAAGCAAACCTCGTTGGGAATTCTCATCGCTCAGCTGATTTGGTTGGCACTGGAATTCGATCGCAAAACCGCCCTAATTCACTTGGGCCGAACTTTGGCTCTGGGTGCGATCTTTGCCGGGATCGCTATCTGGCAATTCGGATTTGAGCCCTTGTGGTTTGGAGTCGTGGGGATCGCGTCGCATCTGCCCTGGGTGGAACAGGTGTGGGAACGCTTCCATTCGCTCACGCTCATCCTAGCAGTGCAATGGGGCGTGCCGATTCTAGCGATGTTCATAATCGGGAAACCTCTTTTCAAAACATCCCATCCGCTGCGGCTCCCGTTTATCGCGTGGGTCTGCAGCCTGCCTCTGGGCATCATTGGACTACTCACCATCGGCGGAAGCACGAATAACCTGCAAGGCTTTCACCTGCTCGCCGCTCCCCTATTACTGGTCGCCTTGACTGCGATTTCGACACGAGTCGGTAATTTTTACCGTCCTTTGACGAGCGCGTTTGTGATCGTGATTCTTTGTCTTCGCGTGCAACACGCCGAGCTCACACCAGTGCGTCCGGCCCTGTTCAAAATCAAAGAAGCCGCCACGATCCAAGCCCACTTTCCCGAGCAGGTCTGGTTACCATGGAGCCCACTGGTTTCGTATTACGCCGAGGGGAATTTTTACCACTCAGAGGACGGGCTTTACGTAAGATTTATCACCGGAAATCCGGTATCCCTAAAGCAAGCGATGGCGCATTTACCTCCTCGATTTCGTGCGATGGCTTTTCCGGGAAAAGACATGCAATGGGGGGTGGCCCGAAACCTCGCGAAGCCCAATCCGCGCCAGTGGGAACTGGGAGAATGGTTGATCATCGAGTGGCCCGAAGACTAAAGGCGCGACAAGAAGAGTCTTTTCGAGCAGCAAGAATTCCCTCACCTTTTCCATCCTGTGAGTCTTCCCCAAGTCGCCCTCGTCATCCCCGCCTACAATGAAACCCCGGTCCTGCCGGAGTTGTTTCGTCGGTTGAATGCGATCTTTGACGAGAACAGAGACGTCGCGTGGCACGTGATCATGATCGATGACGGCAGTCGCGATGGCACTGCGGCCATGCTGCAAACCCAATGTGAGCTCGACGGTCGTTTTCGTATGCTCGCGCTCTCGCGCAATTTTGGATTTCAAGCCGCGCTGATGGCGGGGCTCGATCACTGCACGGAGTTTGACGCCGTCGTGACGATGGATGCCGATCTGCAAGATCCTCCCGAAGTCATTCCAGAGATCGTGCAAACATGGCAGGACGGTGCCCAGGTGGTCCTCGCAGTGCGCCGATCACGCCAGGAAAAGGGGCTACGTCGATTCGGTTTCAATCTCTTTCATCGCTGTTTCGGGCGGCTCGTGGATATCCCGATGGAAAGCGATACCGGAACGTTTGGCCTCCTCGATAAAGCCGCGGTCGCCGCGTTTGTGCGACTACCGGAATCACACCGATTTTTCCCGGGACTGCGTTCGTGGTTAGGGTTCGAGAGACGCGATGTGGTCTATGATCGTCAGGAACGGGTGGCCGGTGAACCCGGGCAAAATCTCAGCCGCTTGTTCCACTATGCCTTCGATGGCATTTTCAGTTTCTCCCGGTTGCCCTTACGTTTGTTGACGATCGTCGGTGCCTTTATTGCGGGTCTGGGGTTCGCGGTAGGCGTATTCTTTATCGTGCGTCGACTCATGGGAATCGAAATTGCCCAGGTGGGTTTCACGACCTTGGCCACGCTCGTCGTGTTTCTCGGTGGCATGCAGCTGATTGGCATCGGCATACTGGGCGAATACCTCGGGCGGGTTTACGATGAGGCAAAACGTCGCCCCAACTACATCATCAAGAAGCGCATTGGTTTTGAATAAGGGGCTTCTTCGCACGTTGCTAGCTGGCCTTCTTCTTGCGGGATTGGGCACCTGCGGCTACTGGCTGCTGTTCACGCAGTTCATGGTCTATGACGATGAAGGTTACGTGCTTTGGTCGCTGCACAACTACTTTCAGGAGGGCGGGCTCTACACGAATGTTTACAGCCAATACGGTCCTTTCCTCTACGCTTTCTACCACGGTATTCATACCCTCGGTGGGATCACGTTTGATAATGAAACCGGTCGTGTGCTGACCCTGACCTATTGGCTCGCCGCGACCGGCCTTGCTGGTGTTTTCACTTGGCGACAAACACGCAGCACGATTGCCACCCTCGCGGCGATCGCGTTAACTTTCGGCAGCCTGTTGGTCATGATCAATGAACCGATTCATCCCGGAGGCCTTCTGGCCATGCTGACGGCGATCGGCGCAATCGGAGGAGCGCTGGCTTGGGAGAAAGGGAATCACCGCGCGTTCGCGATTCTCTGCGGAGTCTGCGGAGCCGCGATGCTACTCACCAAAATCAATGTGGGGGCATTTTTCCTCATCTCCGCGGGAAGCTGGTTCGCCATCCACTGGGCGAAGGAAAAACAAGCGCGAGCCCTGCTCTGGTTCACCGCGGGTGGCAGCATTTTGCTTCCCCTGTGGCTGATGAACAAACTGTGGCCGGAACCATGGGTGGCGATTTTCGCGCTGGGATTCACCTGCGCAGCCCTCGCCTTGCTTCTGCTCATCAAAGAGCAACACCGGCCATCCCAAAAATCTAAGACCATGCTACTGCTGGTCGGAATCACCGCCCTCACGGGCGTAATTATTTTGGGCTCGGTCTGGGCACGTGGCACGAGCTTGGCTGCGCTGTGGCACGGGATCGTAATCGCACCTCTCGGCCAGCCCATCGCCTATGCGCACGGTGTCGTTTGGCCCGCCATTACTCCAATCACCATCGTGGTGATGTTTGGCCTCGCGCTGCTCGCCCACTCCCGCCAACCCGCTTGGGTCAACCCAGTCATCGCGATCGCGCGTCTGTTGGTCGCGGCCTGGATTCTGAAACTGACGTTCAGCAGCATCGATAGCAGTCTGGTGTTTTTCAGTTTCAAATTCGGGCTCCCTTTCGCGTGGTTGATGGCCTTTCCGATCCGATCGAACTCCAGCGCATTAAACTCGGCGCGACTCTGGCTCGCGTGGGTGTTTATCTGGCAAACCTTGCACGCCTATCCCGTCGCCGGAAGCCAGATGGGTTGGGGTGCCTTTCTCTGGATGCCGCTAGCGGTCACCGGAATTTACGAAGCGATCGAATACGGAGCGGAGCGATTAGGAAAATTTCGCAAAGTGATCAAACCCGCCGCCGGGATCATCACCGTGGCCACCATTGCTTCCGTGTTGTGGAGTTTAGGTTACGTGAGCTACCTACGATTTCACCTCGGTGAACCGCTCCAGCTCCACGGCGCGCGCGCCCTTCGTTTAACCGACGACATCACCTCGGTTTATCGCATCCTCTATAAAAACATCCGCCTGCACGGGGATATGCTTTTCAGCTACCCGGGCCTATACAGTCTAAACATCTGGACTGAACGCCCCACCCCCACGGCCCACAACGTCACGCATTGGTTTTCGCTCCTCGATGACACCAAGCAGCACGCGATCCTCGAAAAACTCCGATCCGAAGATCGTGCCGTGATCGTCGTGCAAAGCTACCTGGTCAACTATTTGGTGCACCACGGATTTCCACCACGAAGCGAACTCCAACGCTATCTCGTTCAAAATTTCGAACCGGTTTTCACCCTCGATACTTTCCAATTCTGGGCGAAGAAAGGACGCGACGTGGCGCCTCTATCCACGGCAACGATCCGATGTGACGCCGAATCAAGTGAATCGATACTTCAACTTGTCACCGATGCCGAGGGACAGGCTACCACGGTAGAAATCAGAGGACTGTTCTACCCTTACAATCGAGTGAGGGAGCTAGCCTTAACCACCGACCTCGCCTGGAAAATCACCCCCCTAAATGCTGACAACTCCGCCGCAGCTGAAACCATTGCGGCGACGAACGCGACGACTCTAAAAGGCATCAATCGGATTTCTATTCCCCTTTCCGCCGCAAGCGATCTACCCGAATTAGGTATCCTCAAAATCGTCATCAAAGATGATTCAGGAGCAGTTCTGGATTCGCTGCAATTCGCACAGTAACCCGCCCTCTTTAGCCACGTTTGCGCGCGACCAGAATTAAGCTGAGCCCAAAGGGAAACGGGATGCGCCAGAACGCCATGCCGACGAAAATTCGCCGCAGCAAGGAATTCAGCCCAGCGGCAGGGATTCGATCTTCCATGCGATTCTCAGTGTCACCGGCTGGTTTCTGCTTACGCAATTTCCGCAATACCCATGCCACTGGAAACGCCAAAATATTCGTGTAGTTGACATAGAGAATCTCCCACTCCGATTCGGGGAAAATCCCTTTCAATTCTTTTCGTGAGTAGCGACGGAAGTGATGCAACGAAACATCCCAATCGCTCCATAACGCCATCCCTGCGGGAACTGTCACCAAAGCGATTCCATCCTGCTTCAACACACGATGAAAACCTTCTACGGCTACCGCGTCGTGTTCCACGTGTTCGAGCACATCAAGCGCAGTGATGTAATCAACCGATTCATCCGGCAACGGGATGCCATTCTCAGCCAAAGCGATGACTTGCTCTGAGGAAAACTGCTCACGAAGCAGTTCGAGTGATTCCTCGTGATCATCCAGCACCATAACCTTGCAATGCGGCTCCATCTCGGCGGCAAACCGTCCCGTGCCAGCGCCGCAATCCAGCAGCGTTTCCTCCGATTTAATCGGGCGAACTTTCTGCAACCAACGCCTCACCAGCTCGCGTTTACCCGCGTAATACCAATGCTTCCCTTCGACTCGTTTCAGATTAGTGTATTCGGCGGCATCCATACTTACTGCGTATTGACGAAAATTGAGCCGCCCCGAAGCTGTGTCCACGCCAATGTTCACCCTGCCCCGCATCGTTACACTCGTTTTACTTCTCCTCTTCGGATGGATGGCGTTGGGCGATTCCGCACGAGTGGGAGTCACGGCCGATGAAACCGCTCACCTGACGGCAGGTTACTCGTATTGGACGGCTGGCGATTACCGTCTCCAACCAGAAAATGGCAACTTGCCCCAGCGCTGGGCCGCCTTGCCTTTAGTCTTGAGCGACACGCCCTATCCGGCCCTTGAATCTAAAGCCTGGGAGCAAGCGGATGTCTGGTTTTTCGGCCGCGAATTTTTCTACGCATTGGGTAACCCTACTGAAGACCTTCTATTTTCCGGTCGTGCGATGATCGTAGTGTTGGGCATGGCTCTGGTTTTGCTTTGCGCGGTATGGTCACACCAGCTCCATGGCCCCCCAGGCGCACTCGTCACTCTGGGTTTGGCCGCCTTCTGCCCCCATCTGCTCGCACATTCCGCCCTCATCACTTCAGATATCGCGGCGACGCTCGGGTTTTTCCTCGCCCTAGGAGCATGGTGGAAGCTTTGCCATCGCATCACACCCTGGCGGATCATCGCGTTAGGGTTCGCCGCTGGATTTCTCGCCCTCGCAAAATTTTCCGCCGCTCTCTTCGCCCCGGTGGCCATCGTGGTTCTGATTGCCCGCAGCTTTCGATCAGCGGCTTTGCCTTGGAAATTCGGTGCGCATCGCGGTCGCTTGCATGGGAAAAGCAGGGTCATGGCCTTACTCGGAGCAGGGGCTGCTTCCGCCATAGTCGCAATCGTTCTGATCTGGAGCGCCTACGGATTCCGCTACGCCGCAACTGATCAACCGGGGCACCATTTCGTCAAGCCATGGTCGGAGGTGTTAATCGAAGAATCAAAGATCGCCGGGTCGTTAATGGCCGACGCAGAGCCTCTCACCGATCCCGTGCACCTCAAAGCCGGGCCGGTGCAATCATTCGTCAGATGGTCTCGCGACAATCGGCTCTTACCCGAGGCCTACCTCTACGGTCTCGCGTTTACCGATCTGCATTCGCGTGGCCGTCTTGCATTTTACGCGGGCGACTATCGGGAGACTGGTTGGTGGCAGTTCTTCCCGATGGCCTTTCTTCTCAAGACTACTCTGCCTGCGCTGCTTTTACTCGGGATCACGAGATTTGTTTACCTGCGCGCGACCCCGGCGACTCGCAAACGTGAATTCTATCGGCTGGCGCCTCTGATGATCTTTGTCGCCATCTATTGGGTCTTCGCGATCACGAGCCATCTCAACATTGGACATCGCCACCTTCTGCCAATTTATCCGGCGCTCTATATTGGAGCGGGATTCATCGGCCCACAACTCTACCGGCAGCGGAGCAAACTCATCGGCGGTCTGACCGTCGTGCTCCTCCTTTGCCACGCAGGTGTATCGCTCCACGCGCGCCCCCATTACCTCACCTATTTCAACGTCTTGGCCGGTGGTTCCTCAGGGGGACACCGCTACTTCGTGGATAGCTCTCTCGATTGGGGACAAGGATTGCCTGATCTCCACTCGTGGCTGCAGCAAAATCGCGATGACGAGCCACTCTATCTTTCGTCCTTTGGCTCCGACGATCCTTTGCGCTTTCCCATCAATGCCACCCGAATCGGAGATCTTTATTTCGATACGGCCAATCGACGGATTCTACCCGAACTCAAAGCCGGCATCTATTGCATCAGCGCGACCATGCTCCATCGGGTTTACACGCAAGTCCGTGGTCCTTGGTCCGCCGAATACGAAAACGCCTACCATCAATTTGCCAAAATCATCGCCACAACTGACGCCTCGGTGGAGCAATTCCAGACCTTTGCCCAATTACGATTCGGCCGGCTCTGTCACTACTTGGAGCAACGATCTCCCGATGCATTGGTCGGAAACACTTTCTTCATCTACAGGCTCAGCGACGAGGAGATCAGTTACGCTCTGAACTCACCGCTACAACTCAGCCGCAAACAACCGTCTCCAGCCCCATCCGATTAACGCCCATAGCAAGGTGACCGTGACTCCCAGCGCGAGGGCTTGTTCGATTCCGATCAATATCCACGACAGCGGCGGACCATCAAAATAATCCCCCACGTCATGCCACTGCAGCAAGAGATCGAGACCACGGGGCGTCCAAAAAAGCAGTAACGCTCCGATCCATTGTGCGCGCACGGCGAGACCTGCACCCGGTGCCGATTCCTTCCGCAGCCAAAGCCTCGCCGATAACAGCAGTAGCACCATCCGGTAGGCATAGTTGATCGTCGATAAATAACAGAGGCACCAGCAAAGCGCTCCGGCCACATAAGCACCCGCGGTGAATCCAGTCGTGGGCACGAGATTCCACAACTCACGGCGACGGCTCCAACACACCCAGAGGAAAAACAGCACGACCGGCATACCGCCAATCAACATCCAAACACCCTTCCCCGGGACACCCGTGAAAAGGAAATAGCTAAGTTTCGCGCCGTAGCCAAAAATGGACATCGGCATCGGTGCGACTTCTGCCACCCGTTGGTAATCCGCAAACGCACTCAGGATCACCACTGCGCAGACCAACCCAGCACTTACCACAAGCAGCCACATCCGTCGGCGGGGCACATCTCTCGCGGCCAATCCCGCCAACGCAGCCACCGGATAGAGCTTAAGCGCGGCCGCCACGATGATCAATCCTGACGCTAGCGCCGGAGCGATTTTCGAAACACGCGTCACCAACCAGACCGCTGCAGTGAGAAGCAGAAAGATGATCAAATCGTTATTCCCCCGCTCAATGCCCAACAGCACCGGAGGTGAAACGAGCAGCAACACCCCCACGAATGCCGTGCGCCAATTATGCGGCGCGAGCACCTTCACCGCCGCGACCACAAAAATCAAAGCGAGCAGGAGTCCAAGCCACCAAGCATCCGCTCGCACCAAACCCAGCTCACCCATCACCAGCCACCAAGGTCCGTAAACATGAGGTCGGTTCAGTGGATCCAAGGGGTTACTCGCGTAAACATCCCACCCCTGCTGAGCCGCCTCTCCGGCGGCGAGAATCGCAATCAGATCAGAAAAAATCGGATGAATGGCATGCACTCCAAATGCCAAAAAGAATCCGGGGGAAATAACCCCGCCCGCAAAAACGATCAGGACCGCCAAGCCCAACAACAGAGGCCAGCGCTGTTCTTTCCAAAATTTGGAATCTCCCGAAAAGGCTTTCATGTTGTTGATACGGTTTTCGAGGACACCCAGAGCGACTTAAGGTTATGCCCAAACATCATGACTAAGGGAACCACAGTTCCCCAGGCCAAGAGTCCGGCTAACGTGGATATGGTGCGTCGCACCGGGGCTTCCGCTTGAGGACCAGCCCAGGGTAACCATTGAAACGAGCTCACACATCCCAGCCCCTCAATCCAGACCAAGGCGATCAGTCCACCCAGAATCCACCGCGATGTTTTCGCCCATGGCTCATCCGAACCGCTCAATCGAAGACATTGAGGCAAGGCCCACACCGCAAAGATCACTTTGTAGAGAAACCCAATCGTCAGAAAGAAATTCCCGGCCAATACCGCCGTGCCCATCAGCGCATAAAGTCTTTCGCTCTGACGCGTTTTGCTTTCCTCTCCCGCTGATTGCCACCAAGCATAAACCACCAATAGCGCTCCCACCGCGCGACCAACCCAGAGCCAAACATCCATATTCATCACAAAATTCCGTGGAATCGCGGCTGCCCCAAAGATAAACTGCCCCCGCGCAATCCACGAAACATCAAGGTAGTTATTGATCGCGTCCCAAAGCGACCAAGTCAGGAAAATCCCCAGCGCAACGATCACCGTCGCTCTCAGAATATTCTCCCGTTTATCCCGGCCTGGTTTGAGTAAAACGATGCCGGCCACAATCGGGAAATATTTCAACCCAATCGCCAAAACCACTGGCAGAGGAGATAACAATCGCACGAGGAGACGACGGTGCAGAAGTAGCGGAACGGTGACTGTGAGAATCGCAAAAAGCAGGATGTCGGGATTGGCCCGATTTACTGCTAGCCAAAAAGGCGGCGACACACAGATGGCCAATGACCACCAGAAATCACTCCGTGATCGAAAAGGAAGCACCAGCACCACCGCTGTCCAGAACGCCACCACCACCGCACCGCCAACCCAGAGATAATGAGATCGGTTTAGACCAAGATCCCCCAGAAGATACCACCAGTCCGAATAAATGTGACGCTCTCCGATCAAATCAAACGGGTTGAACACAAACGGATTAAACCCCGCTTGCGCCGAATCGCTCGCCGCGAGCATGGCATAGGAATCGCGAAACCACGGCCCCAGTTTCGCGACTCCAAAAATATGGAGGATCTCGGGAAACCAACCGATCAACCCGTGCAGTCCGACCAACACAGCGACAAAAAGAAGGCGATACTCACGTGGAGACCAACGCACCGGATTTGCACTTTCCGCGGTCGACGACATCATGCCGAGTCCTCCTTTTGCTCTCCCTCGTTTTCCGGCGTCTCGATCTTTGGCTCATCAACTCTCACCAATCTGCTGATCCGCGTCAGTCGCGTTCCGAATCGACGCTCTTTCACCGGTTCGAGAATGAAAGAATCCGGCAGGCGATCAGCCGGTTCCATCTGAAAACCGCCTTCCGCGCCCAAAGGTTGAAAACTCTGCATCACGAGAATCTCGCGAAAAGTATGCTGTCCCATATGATAGCGAATCTGCTCCCCACGCACTCGGGCCCGCACGATCTGAATCGATGAGATATGATGCGTCAGCCAGAACAGGGCCGACTTGTTCGTGATGATCAGTCGTTCGCCAGGAGCTCGCTGTTCCATCGCCTGAACTTGCTCCAACTCCCAAGCGATACGCCTCGCTTGGATATTGAGTTCCCAGTGAGAAGCATTGGCCATCAACCCCGTCGAAACGTAGGAGAAGAGCGCCCCCACCATGACAATGCTTGCGACCATCTTGTGCCAACGCATCGGGAATCGACCCACGATCCAAGCCAGACATAACGCCAATAGCGCCGTAAAGGGCAGGCTCAATCGAGAGACGATCGGATCATCCAAATTTCCCCAGTAGTAAAATAGCAACAGACCAAGATTAGCCGCGATCGCTCCCCCAAAAAGCACCATCGTGATCATCTCAGCGGACGCCGTTTTCCAACGAGGCAAACCCTTCAAACTCGCGGCCAGTGCAAACGCGGCCGCCGGCAAACCAGCCACACCCAGCCACCACGAATTCGGCAACGACCCCGAAAAGCTGAAAAAATATTTGAAGGCATGCACGAGGTTTCCCGCAAAAAAGTCCAAGCCGAAACGCGATGCCTCTCCTTCACGCAATTCCCAGAGTAGCGGTGTCCCCGAAAGGTAGGTATTGTGCAGTGCATACGGAATCAACAACGCCGGGGCTAAGACCGCCGCGGCGGGGAGGATCAATTTACCCATTCGCCGCCATCCCTCCAAAATAATCAAGGCGACGGGCAGCACATAGAGGCTTGATTCGTATCGCGTCTGAGCGAGCAAAACTGCGCCCAGAACAAGTGCCGCCAATCGCGGTTCATCCGGTTCGCGCAGAAACCATACCGCCAAATGCATCACGAGTAGCAGCATCACGATATTGAGCATTTCCATACCCGCTCCAGTCGCGTTTTGCGCGAGGAGAGAATACGCGCCGAAACTCACCAAGGCTCCCAACGCGGCTCGATGCTCGGCAAAACGACGCGCGAGCAGATAAATCAAACTTAACGCGACTGGCATGAGCACGGTGTTCAAAGCGAAGGCGTTGGACTCCCGATAACCCGTCAAGTCATGGACTAGCGAAACGATGAACGTAAAAAAGAAGGGTCGTTTATCGAGATAGGTCTGCATCGTCGAAAAGACCCCGTCGATTCGGTAGCCCAACACCGTGGCTCCCACTTCGCGTAGCTCATGGAGACACCATGCCGTGGACTGCAGCACGAATTCATCGTATAGCACCTTGTAGGTGTATGGCACCGTGAGCACAGCGATGAGCGTCAATCCCGCCACCGCCCCAATCGTCGCCCAGATCTCACTTTTCGAGAATCGCGGCCAGCTCCTCAGCAAACCCGGCGCGACCCGAACCCATGCCACCACAGCCCACGCAAATGTGAGCGCCATCGTGTAATAGCCATACGTCTGCACGAGGATCCGTGCCTCATTAACCGTGTGCGCAAGGAAGCCAAATGCCACCGCCACCACGATTACTAAGCCAAACAATAACAAGCGAAACGGAAACGAACGCGCGCGCTCGGTGGGCGCCCCACCCGGTTTAGCTTGAGTCGCATCTCCCATCTTCAGGGCAGCTGCTTGATCCAGTTTTCCAAATAAAGCGCGCGGGCTTTTTCCATTTGTTCCGCGGTTCGGTGCTCGGTGCCAAACGGTGTGATGTGATCCGCCGCCTCAACTTTTTCCTCTTCATCACTGATCGAAGTGATCCGACTGATTCGACCGATCAGCAAAGTGGCGATCCGTTTTTCCCACACGGGCTCCAGCCCGAAACCTTCACCGACATCGTCCGCCGGGTCCAAATTCATCTCGCCGGTCTGGTCATCGATCCGGTAGCGTTGAAAAACATACATCGCGGAAAAACTGCGATTGCGCAGATGATAGATCAGCCCGTCTTTCCGTTCCTGAGCCTGTTTGATTGGCGTGGCGGGTATTTCTTGTGTGATCCAAAAAACCGAATCCTGATCGATGAACAAATAGTCGCGTTCCGGGTAGCGTTCCAAAAATTCCTGCCGCCACGCCATTTCCATACCCGGCGTATATTCCTTCTCATACGCGCGCTTCGCCATCAAAGGCAGTCCTTGAATTAACAACGCCGCCACCGCACCCGCGCACAGAATCTGCCAAATGCGATTCCAGCGGATCCAATGCGAAACCACCACGACGATCGCCAGCATCATCGTAAGATGCATCGGCAAACTCAGGCGGCGAATAACTGGATCGTCTATCTGGCCCCAGAAATAGACCATGAAAAGACCACCGACTGCGAACAGGCCGA
The DNA here is from genome assembly GCA_034669935.1 of Cephaloticoccus sp. Lineage (GTDB taxonomy): Bacteria > Verrucomicrobiota > Verrucomicrobiia > Opitutales > Opitutaceae > Cephaloticoccus. The sequence continues at coordinate 83,602 of JAXMOJ010000004.1, read as the reverse complement.
GGCTGATAATCGCCACCGCCATCGTCACCGGAGATTGCTCCTTGTGCTCGCGCATCACCCGCGTGATCCAAATTCCAAACAGCGGAAGCGCGAGCAACCCGAGCACGGCAAAGAAAATCGAATTGGGCTGAAATCCCGATGTATCGAAAAAGAACGCCAGCGCATGACCAAGATTCGCGGGCAAGTAGTCCAGGGAAAATGGCACCGTCGCGCCCCCTCCCTGTCCGGCCAATTCCCATAAACTTTCATTGCTCCCGAATTGACGGTTCTGGAGCACATAAGGCATCAGAAAAATTGGTGTAAGCCAGATCGACCACGGCAGAATGACCTTCTTCGCCCGCGACCATCCCCAGATCATCAAGCCCGCCACCGGCACAATGAATATCGCAGATTCATAGCGAGTCTGCGCCAAGAGCACCGCGCCCAAACAGAGCGCTATCGCCGATGTATTGTCCGGTCTTTCGGCATAACGGCAGGCCAACCACAGCACGGCTAACAGCATGATCAGGTTGAGTAATTCAAACCCACCCCCGGCAGTTTGCTGCGCCATCAGTGGCAATCCCGCAAAAAGTAACACGCCCAACACACCCGCCCAATGCTGTTTCGTCACCTTACGACTCACGAGGTAGATCTGGGCCAGAAAAACGAAGCCCAACACCGCATTGACGTAGAACGAATTCGTCGCCCGGTAGCCGGTCAAATCATGGACCAGCGAAACCACAAACGGGAAAAACAGCGGACGTTTATCCAACACGCCCGTTAAAATCTGAAAGGGTCCCTGCACATCGGTCGCTCTGATCGGATAGGTCGCTTCCCGTTCGAGATGCATGTCCATCGAAGTTCCCAGCAGCAAAACCTCATCGGCCAAAATCTTAAACCCTCGGGTCTCATGCACCTGCCACAAGCACCCCACCGCGAGAATCAGAATCACCACACCCACATATTCGGAACGCTTGGTGTTGTCCGCCACCCAAGCCTCTTTCGCCACCTGCCAAACCGCCGCCATAAACAGCAGAAAGCAAATCAAGATCACCCAATAGCCTCCCTTCGCCACCCACGCAAACGCCGTGTCGGCCGCTACCACCCATCGCGCCACTGCAAAAGCCAGTATTCCCAGCAACCCCAGGAGCCAGAGTCGCCGATCTTTAAGAATTGTTTCTAACATAGGTAAAAAAAAGCCGCCCATTTACATGGACGGCTTTCGTAAGAAACGTAAGCGAAATCAGCTTAGTTGCTGTAAGTGATGCTACGAGCACCAGCCACGCCGGAAGCGGTCACAGCAGAACCCTGTTGGAGGTTGCTGTAGCTTTCCTGGGCGACGGTTTGCACCTGCTTGATGTATTGGCTAGAGTTTGTGCCAACGAGCAAGGAGGAGTTTACAGCGCTAACACCGTTCTCGAGGAAGTATTGGTCAGCAGCAGAGCTCAACTGGCGAAGGTTATTCGACACGGCTTTGTCCTGGGAGCTGGCACGGACTTTTTGGAACGCAGGAATCGCCATCGCGGCCAAGAGACCGATGATGACAACCACGATCATGATTTCGACGAGGGTAAAACCCTTGTTGGAAGTATGCTTCTTCATGGGATGTATATATGTATTATGATTAACGTTGCTCAGAAGTGAGCCTTTGGAGCCAAGGCCATTAGCATGAGCGCGGCAAGGTCAAAAGTTTGTTAATACGGGAGTCCCAAGGCATGCCAAACTCGGCTCAACACCCCTTCAGCGATAAATCACGAATCGTGATCCCCTTTGATTAGTAGAGACTTATAATAGTAAGTCTTATTTTTTGGAGGCCGCCTTCTTCTTCACCGCGACCTTCTTTTTGGCCGGTGTCGCTTTCTTCTTCGCTGGGGCAGCCTTCTTCTTCACGGCGGTAGTTTTCTTCTTAGCGACCGCTTTCTTCTTGGCCGGCGCCGCGGCCCGCTTCTTCGCGACCTTCTTCGGAGGTGCCAGCATCGTGGCAACCGAGAGCTGCTTCCCGTCTTTCCACAAGTTTTCTAGGGCGTAATTCTGGCGGCGCTCCGGCAGAAACAGGTGAAACATCACATCGAAAGCATCGATGACCATCCAACCACTAAACTGCGCGGCATCCATACCAACGATGACCGCATCGGCTGCATCCAGCACCTTTTCGATCTCCACGCGCAGAGCGCGCAGATGCGGCTCGGAAGTCGCGGTGCCAACCACCATGTAGTCGGTGACTGACGATTGCTCGCTCACATCGAGCACGCGCAAGTCCTCGGCTTTCTTGTCATCAAGGACGCGACAACAGTTTTTGATTAACTCTAAAGTGGCAGTTTTTTTGGCTTTCATGCGTTACTGTCGCGATAGAGGCAGTGTTCCTGCAGATACACAATCGCCTTATGCGGCACAAAATAGTCCAAAGATAAACCCTTCCGCAATCGGTCGCGCAATTCGGTCGAACTAATCGCCAGCAAATGCCCATCGCAACGATGCAACCGCAATCCCGGGATCTCCGGGTGCTCTCGTTCCTCATGTCCGGGACGTTCCAAAAAGATAAATTCGATCAACGAAGCCAGTGCCTCAATTTCGCCCCAGCGATGGAGCTGAGGCAGTTGATCCCCACCGATGATCCAATACAGCGTATCTTCCGGATAGAGCGTTCTAAAATGCCGCACCGTATCGATCGTAAAATTCACCCCACCTCGAGCGACCTCATAATCGGACACCTCAAAACGCTCATCCCACGCCGTCGCCTCGCGCAACATCGCCAAACGATCCTCGCCGGTTGATTGCACCTCGTGAGGTTTTAGCGGAGCCTGCGCCGCCGGGATAAAGATCACACGATCCAACCCATGCTGCTCATACGCATCCTGCGCCGCCATCAGATGGCCGAAATGCACGGGATCAAAACTCCCACCTAAAAGTCCGATTTTCACTGCGCGCAACCTGCCCGCCCACTCACGTCCCCGCAAGCTGTTTCAGAAGCGGCACACCGGAAGCAATGGCCATAGTCATTGTGACATGGGTAGCCTTGCGCTTCGCTCCATAAAGAAAGAATCGAACCAATCGCCGGAGCCAATGACTGCCATGGCCGCCATTGGCCGTTCCGCTGTCCTCTAAGCGAACCCCACATTTCATTCGCTAGCCGTCGCGGCTCAGCTTTACGTTAGCCAAAGAAAATAGATTAAAATCAGAAAGGAACGAAAGAAATGAACATCCGAAAAGTGATCGATAAAGCCCTGACCGAAGCGAAAGTAAAAACAGCGAAAACCTTGGCAGATGCGGAGGATATCTCCGATGAAGATCGCGTCGTCGCCATGAGAGAATCCGAAAAGGCCTTCGATACAGCTCATCGGGAAGCCAATAAAGCGATGGACGAAGTAAGCGTGAATCTTGGAAGGATGTTCGAGCGTGAATCATAGGCCAGTTTAGATAGCAACCGACGCGGTCTTTTGCCGGATCTAACAACCGGCTAACAAATCGTGGGAGACAATACGATTTACGCCTCCGGTATTGTGCGATAGTCATTGGCTCGCATGTCTCCATTAGACGGTTGGGGAGAGAAAATGAAATATATCCTAGCAATTCTTTTGATCGGAGCCTTCAGCGGACTTGTTGGTGGGATAACTGGAGTTAGGCAATATAGTCACTCTACGCGAACCGGGACTGAAATCGTCCGTTATGAGCCGATCGGAAGAGCGACAGTCTTTCTGTTCGGAGTAGCATCCTCTTTTGCTGCTTTTGGTGTATGGAAGAGAAGGAAGTTTGGTTGGCATATCACATTGGTGTTTATGGTCACGGTGGTCGCCGTAACAGTAGTGTGTATTCCGGTGATTCTTTGGTCTTCCTGGTCAAATATTGGGACCGCGATTTGGTGGTCTATTCAGACTGTTGGCATGGTCTACTTGATCAAGTGGTGGCGAAAGCAGCGAGACCAGTTTGAGCCAACCGATAACCCCAACCAACCGCCTCAGACAAGGGCCACAAGTGGCCCTGTCTGAGCTAAACGTTCGGCGAAAGATTTTCTACACGATAACTCAAACAAAGGATAAAATATGGCAGGATTCGGATTCGATGCAGAAGCTATTGCAGCTCAAGGTAAGGCAGGTGACATGTATATTGTTCGCCAAGTTGTTTTAACAGAAAAGTTTCTCGGAACTGGATCTGGAGGAAGCAGCCTGACCAACTTACAAGCAGCAATTAACAAGGAAGTAGCGAACGGATATAGACTACATACGATTTCAACCACTTCGTCAGGATCTAAGGGATTCTTGTCTGGCGATAAAATACAAGCTACAATGGTTTTCGAAAAAGTAATCTAGCTTGCTACCCTGAGTTCGAACAAGGCAGGATAGGTCAACTCCATTACGTCGCTTCGCGACTACACTCCGTGCCTACCTTTGACGATAGACGAAAAATACATGAACGAGCCTTTCGTCACTTTTCAGGAATTTAGCTACAATAGCCAAAACACCTATCGTTTCTTCGACGATCGTATCGAGCGAGACTGGAAGGTCATCATTCGAAGCGGAAGAGAGGTTTATCCAATATCGAATATATCGGGTCAATTTGCAGAACAGACTACCTTCGCCTATGGCCTTAAAACGACCCTCCGCTCACTGGCGGTCTACCTAATTCTAGGCTTGGTGCTCCACCTTGGATTCGATCAGTGGATACTGAATCGCATCGGTTTCGTGCTCTACGGATTCGCAATGCTTTCCGCAGTTCTAGCTCTCATGAAGGTAAAGAAGGACACATGGCTGTATGTGAAGCAACTTGATGGAAGCACATTGTTTTGCATCAGGGAGGGCGGACTGAAGGGCATTACGAGAGAAGAGTTTATCCAATCAATTCAGCGTTATGCAAAAAAGGGCTAACCAACCGCCGCAGCCAACGGCGGCAAGCCGCCGCGTCTCAGCTTAATCGTTCGCTCAAATGAGAGCTCCGAATTGGCGCAAGTGTAAGCCTATGGGCTCTTTCGTCTGGCTTCGTGCTCTTCGTGGTGAAACTCTGCGTTTCCATGAAAGAGCCGCTTCTCATTTGTAATGATGACGGGATTCAGATGATCCACAGCTGCCCGATTGGTGGCGCTGACGGAGCGGTTCGCAACTGGGTCGATTTCTTTCTGCAGGACTGCCATGTCGATATCTTCGCCTTCTGCACGGCGCGACCCGATAAGACGCATCACGAAACCCAAGTCGGCGAACGCGACTTCTCTCAACTGGAGGTCGCGCCGGCCCAATCCCAGCTCCACTACAAGCAGATCCTCGATGAGTTTCGTGACGCCGGCACCGACATACTCCACGTCGTTTGCGATCAAGTCCGGCACCGTGGCAAACGCACCCTCGCCTCAATCCGCATGTCGGATGTTCACCACGCGTCAGGCATCTACGAATTCCTCAGCCCTCAATTCATGCGTGATCATCCCGAGTGGCGCATCAGAAAAGCGGATGGTTCGCCCGATGTCGCCATGGATTACACGCACGAAGGCGTCCGCGCTCACCGGCTCGCGATCTTCACCGAGCTGGCCGAGAACTATGATATCGACGGGCTCGAACTCGATTTCATGCGGTCGTGTCGGTTCTTCGCACCAGAAGAAGCAAAGGCCAAGCGTGGCATCCTCACTGACTTTGTGGGTGAGATCAGAGCCATGCTGGATCGCGTGGCGCAGGAACGAGGTCGTGAGTCATTCATCCTGGGGGTGCGCATGCCGCCGAGTCTCGCGGAGTGTCCTGCCCTGGGACTCGATCCCGAGACGTGGATCAAGGCGGGCTGGATTGATTATGTGGCGCCCTCGGATTTCATGTGGCTCGATTACGGCACGCGCGTGGAGGACTTCGCAAAACTATGCGCGGACACGGATTGCGGCGTCTATCCCTGTCTCAATCCCTTCGCCGCGGAATGGGTCGATCACCGTGCGATCAATGGATACGCAACCAACCCTGTGAATTTCAATCGGCGCGTCTTCTTTTCTGAGGAGCACATCCGTGGCCTCATGCGCAACTACCACGCTTGGGGAGCCGACGGAATCTACTCATTTAACTTCTGCTGCGAGACAATCGACAATGCCGACTGGACCCGACGCACCCACGACATCGCGATCGAATCCGCATCGGATCGAGAGCAGAAAAATGCCTCTTATCTCTTTCTCCCCATCTGGCGCAGCGTGCATTCGCATTCCGGCGGGAAGCAGACCCAGCGAACGATCCGCCTCGCGCGAGGTGATCCATCCCGTGCCGCCATCGCCTTTCGCCTGGCCGATGGTCGCCACGGCGAACCGTTAACCGGCCGACTCCGTTTCCGCGTTTACAATCAGCACGATTCCGAAGGGCTCAATATCGACCTCAACGGCACGGCCATTCCCACCGATGCCATCATCGAGCGACGCAAAACCAACATCCATGTCGCGGCCGAACGCAGGTGCCCCGGCATGCACATTCCACCGCATATCGCTTACGAAATCGATCTCGTAAAGTGCCCTCCATTTCAGGGCGACAACGAACTCGGTTTCACTTTCCCCCGCCCCGATTCCGCCATCGAAGGCAACATCATGATTGAGGCCCTTGAGATCGACGTCGGCTGGATCGGCCACCCGCAAACCGTCGGTTATATCCTGCCCCAGGAGTAGCGAATTGCCGCAGGAACGAGTTGAACTTTCTGCTCCCAGCTCCTGTGATTCGAGGCATGCCCTACCAGCCTGCCTCTGATCGTTACCAACGCCTACCCTATGCCCGTTGCGGGAAGAGTGGCCTGAAGCTCCCTCTCGTTTCCCTGGGGCTCTGGCACAATTTCGGCGGAGTCGATCCCCTGGAGAATCAACGTGCGTTGCTGCACCGCGCCTTCGATCTCGGTATCACCCATTTCGACCTCGCCAACAATTACGGCCCTCCTCCCGGATCCGCCGAGGAAAACTTCGGCCGGATTCTCCAACAGGATTTCGCCGGATACCGCGACGAACTCGTGATCTCGACCAAGGCCGGCTACGGCATGTGGGAGGGGCCGTATGGCGATTGGGGTTCGCGCAAATACGTGCTCACTTCTTTGGAACAGAGCCTCCAGCGCATGCAGTTGGACTACGTGGATATTTTTTATCATCACCGGCCCGATCTGGAAACTCCGCTCGAGGAAACGATGGGCGCACTCGCGACCGCGGTGCAAAGCGGCAAGGCCATCTACGCGGGCATTTCCAACTATGATGCCGATCGCACGCGCGAGGCGGCCAAACTGCTGCGTGAAATGGGCGTGCCACTGCTCATCCATCAACCCGTTTACAACATGTTCAATCGCTGGGTGGAGCCCGAGTTGCTGCCCGCGCTGACGGAAGTCGGTGCCGGTTGCATTCCGTTTTCGCCACTCGCTCAAGGTCTGCTCACGAATCGCTATCTCGATGGCATCCCCACCGATTCACGGGCAGCCAAGCCCTCGGGATTTCTCCAATCCGACAGCGTGACCCCGGAAGTGATGAAGCAAGTCAACGCGCTCCACGATCTCGCCATCGCCCGAGATGCCACCCTCGCCCAATTCGCGGTGCTTTGGCTACTGCGTCGTCCGGAAATCACCACGGTGCTGATCGGCGCAAGCAAAGTCAGCCAACTCGACGATATCCACGCAGGCGTGCAACTTCCACCTCTCACCACTGACGAGATCGGACAGTGCGAAAAGATCCTCTCTTCCTAGAAATCTTATTTTCTCTCAGTCGATTGGATCGTCGATCTGATCTGCATTAAATACTAACGTCTGTGAAATTTCAGGCGGTGTCATGGTGAGGAGTGGAGCGACGTGGCCATCCACCATTGAGAAAACGTGACCGAATGGGGTGTCGGGTATTGCCGCAGTCGGCTGCGCCTCCTTCGCAATGACAGTCACTTTATCACGAGGAGTTTGTAGCCGGTTCGAGCCGTTGATGAAGCGCACATCCCATCGGCATGTCTCAGCGCACCACGCAACAGTGCTTGAGTCGCCTCGGTGAAAAGAGTGTCCTGAGGCCATGTCAATATTACCCCGGCTCCTCCTCGGCATCCTGCTCATCGGGGCATGCACCTCCAGCCTGTGTGCCACCTCTCTGAGCGCACAAGTGGCCTCACCTGCTGGCATGAACCAGCTGTATGCCGATTACTGGGAGGAGTTCCTCCAAGCTAATCCCATCATGGCGACTTTCGTCGGCGACAATCGATTCAACGATCAGTTTGGGGCGACTACTTCTGCTGAAGATCGGAAAGCCACCCGCATACTTACCCACAAGTATCTCCGCTTAGCAGCGGATCTCGATCCCAGCTCGCTCCCCCCGGAAGACCGGATCAGTTACGATCTATTCCGCTATCAACTGCAGAAGGACCTTGAGTCACTGAACTTCCCTTCGCATCTGCTCCCGATCAATCAGATGTCGAGCATGCATCTGTTTCTCGCACAAATGGGCTCGGGTCAAATGGCGCAGCCCTTTAAGACCGTGCAGGACTACGAGAATTGGCTCTCCCGCGTGGCTGATTTCGCGCCCTACGTTGATGGCATCATCGCCGATCTGCGAACGGGAATCGAGCAAGGCATTGTTCTTCCCAAGGCCCTGGCCAAGCCGATCATCCCCCAACTCGCCGCCATCGGAACGCCGGATCTCACAAAAAACGTTTTCATGAAACCCGTAAATCAGTTCCCGGAAGGTTTCTCCGAAGATGACAAAATCCGCCTCACCGCCGCCTATAACGTGATGGTGAGCGATGTGATCGTGCCTGCTTATCAGAGTCTGCACGACTTCCTGAAAAACGAATACCTCCCCGCCTGCCGCGATACCGTCGGACTAAGCGATCTGCCCGGTGGATCCGAATGGTATGCGTATAAAGTCCGCACTTCGACCACCACGGATCTCACCCCCGAACAGATTCACGAGATCGGCCTCAAAGAGGTCGCGCGAATCCGCGCCCTGATGGAAGCAGCCAAGGAACGCGTCGGATTCAACGGCACACTCGCGGAGTTTTATCGGCACCTCGATCAAGACCCTGCGCTGAAATTTCAAACCCGCGAAGAAATGCAAGCGGCCTACGAAAGCATGCGCGAACGCGTCGTCTCCGCCGTGCCGCAATTTTTCGGGCGCACCCCAAAAACCCCTTTCGAGATCAGACCGATGGAAGCCTTTCGTGAAAAGAGCGCGCCTCCCGCCCAATACAATCGCGGCCTGCCCGATGGCTCGCGCCCCGGCATCTTCTATTACAACGCCTATCAACCCGAGACCCGTTCACGCTACACCACCGAAGCCTTCTTTGCGCATGAAGCAATTCCCGGCCACCACTTTGAAATCAGCCTCGCTTCCGAACAAGCCGGACTCCCTGCTTTCCGCCGGTTTGGCGGCGAGACGGCCTACAGTGAAGGTTGGGGACTCTACAGTGAGATGCTCGGTAAAGAGATGGGGCTCTACACCGATCCGTATCAATGGGTCGGACGCCTCTCGGCGGAGATCTGGCGCGCTTGCCGTCTAGTCATCGACACCGGTCTTCATGCCAAAGGTTGGACGCGCGAGCAAAGCATCGCCTACTTCCTGGAGAACACTCCGCAAAGCGAAGGCGTCGCGATTCAAGAAGTGGAGCGCTACATCGCGATCCCCGGCCAAGCCCTCAGCTACAAGATCGGCGAACTCAAACTACGCGAACTACGCGCGCAGGCGGAAACCACTCTCGGCAACGATTTCGACATTCGCACGTTCCACGACGAAATCCTCTCCCATGGTTCCGTGCCCTTAAGTGTGCTCGAAGCCGCCGTGGATCGCTGGATCGATGCGCAGAAAAAGTAGTCCCGACCTCAATCGATCACCTTCACCGATTTGATATTCCATTTCGTCACGGTCAGACCCTTCGCACTGCGGGTGCTCACGGGGACCTTGCTCAGATCAAAATCGAACTCACGGATGCGAGCCCCGCCCCGGCCATCGAGACCGATGTGCAGATTCTGCGGCATGGATTTCTCGTCCTTGCTGACTTTGAAATACACGACTTTGGATCCCTCGCTCTTCACGAGCGGATAAAGTTTATCCCGGGAGAGTCCACCGATTTGGAAACGTTTAGCGAAGGCTTTGCCCGACGCCTTATCCTGATAAACCATCGTGTAGAAGTGAGTGTCCCCATCCTGCGGGAAGATATCGATATGGATGATGTTGCGCCCCATGAACACCTTGTCGGCGACCTTCGTCACCTTGAGTGAGCCGTCGCGCATGAAACAGAGAACGCTGTCCATGATCGTGCACTCCTTGACGAAGTCGTGTTGGCGCCAGTTCAGGCCAATGAAGCCCCCACTCCGGTCAACATAGAGTCGCTGATTGGTGGCCACCACATCGGCCGCGTTGATCTGTTCGATCTCATCGTAGGACGTGCGGCGTTTGATCCCCTTGCCATACTTCTTCTGGATCGTCTCAAACCATTTGATCGCGTAAGGAATCAGATTCTTAAGGTCGTGCTTCACCGCCTTGATCTCAGCTTCGATTTTCTTGATCTGCTCGTCGGCCTTAAAGCGATTGTAGGCCGAGATGCGCTTAATCCGGATCTCGGTCAGTCGGGTGATATCCTCGTCCGTCACCTCGCGCTTCAGCCCCTTGATGAACGGTTTTAATCCTTCGCGGATTTCCTTGAGCACGTCTTCCCACGTCTTGGATTTTTCGATCCGTCGGTAAATGCGTTCCTCGATAAAAATACGCTCCAGCGAATCCCAATGCCACTGCTGTTCGAGTTCCCCGAGCTTGATTTCAAGCTCGAGCTTCAGCAGCCCGAGCGTGCGATCCACGCTCCGACGGAGGATTTCTTTGATCCCGATAAAGTGCGGCTTATCGTCCTCGATCACACACGCCGCCGGTGAAATGCTCATCTGGCAATTCGTGAACACGTAGAGCTGCTGGATGACCTTGGCGGGCTTACTTCCCGGCGGCAGATGCACCAGAATTTCCACCTGATCGGCCGTATTATCATCGACCTTCTTGATCTTGATCTTGCCCTTGGTATTGGCCGACAGAATCGATTCGATCAACGACACCGTGTTGGTGCCAAAGGGTAATTCGGTAATCGCCAGTAACGTCTTGCTGCGGGTCTCGATCTTCGCGCGGACCTTTACCTTACCCCCGCGTTCACCGTCCTTGTATTCCGAAAAATCCGCGATGCCCCCGGTGCGAAAATCCGGATAGATCCGAAACGTCTTCCCCTGCAGGTGATTGATCGAGGCGCGGCAAATATCGTTAAAATTGTGAGGCAGGATCTTCGTCGCGAGGCCGACCGCGATGCCTTCCGCACCTTCCAGCACCGTGATCGGAAATTTTGCGGGTAAGGTGACCGGTTCCTTGGCACGACCATCGTAACTCAGCTGCCACGTCGTCGTCTTCGGATTAAACAGCACCTCGCGCGCAAAAGGCGTGAGTCGCGCTTCAATGTATCGCGAGGCCGCCGCATCGTCGCCGGTCAGCATGTTACCAAAATTACCTTGCGGCTCAATCAGCCAACTGCGTTTCGCAATCGCGACCAACGCCGCGCAAATCGAGGCATCACCGTGTGGATGAAACCGCATCGTCGCACCGACCACATTGGCCACCTTATGGAAACGCCCGTCGTCCATGTCCCACAACGTATGCAGCACGCGACGCTGCACCGGCTTCAGCCCGTCATCGATGTGCGGCACCGCGCGATCCAGAATCACGTAGCTCGCATATTCGAGATACCACTTCTTGTAATGCCCCTCCAGTGGCGCGGTGCCCGTGTTCTCCTTCTCCTCAGGTTGAGAATTATCATCAGGCGCGAGCGATTCGGGAGCGACCTCGTTTCCCTCGGAAACAATCTCCGAAGACGGCACTGCCTCTGCATCGAGAGGGAGCTCGGGTTGATCTGAATTATGGGAAGAGTTACGTTTGGCCATTGAGGCGATGAAAAAGGGTTATGCTTCGATGACGTCTTTCTCGACGTAAAGATTATCGATAATGAAATTCTGACGAGCGGGTGTATTTTTCCCCATGTAGAAGGAAAGCAAGTCGTCGCTGTCGTGCAGATTGCTAAGCGATACCGGCTCGAGTCGGATATTCTCGCCAATGAAGTCCTTAAACTCCCCGGCCGAGATTTCGCCGAGCCCCTTAAATCGCGTGACCTCCGCACTCTTGCCTAGCTTCTCCAACGCCGCCCGTCGCTCCTCATCGGAGTAGCAGTAATGCGTGACCTTCTTATTGCGCACCCGGAAGAGCGGCGTCTCCAAAATCGACAAATGGCCTCGCGTGATGAGATCGGGGAAGAACTTGACGAAAAATGAGATCAGCAGCAGGCGGATGTGCATCCCATCCACATCGGCATCCGTCGCGATGATGACTTTGTTATAGCGCAAACCGTCGAGCCCGTCCTCGATATTCAGTGCGGATTGGAGGAGGTGAAATTCTTCGTTTTCGTAGATCACCTTTTTCTTCAATCCGAAGGTATTAAGCGGCTTACCCTTCAGGGCAAAGACGGCCTGCGTCTGCACATCGCGACAGGAAGTCAACGAACCGGCGGCGGAGTCACCCTCAACGATGAAGAGCGAACTCTCTTCGCTACGGCTCCCTTTCTGTCCCAGATGCTGACGGCAATCGCGCAGCTTACGGTTGTGCAGATTGGCTTTCTTCGCGCGATCTTTCGCCAGCTTGCGAATACCCGCGAGGTCCTTGCGCTCGCGTTCGCTCTCTTGAATCCGCGCGAGGATCGCATCAGCGGTTTCCTTGTTCTTGTGCAGATAAACATCGAGCTCCTGCTGCACAAACTTACCGATAAATTCTTTGATCGTCGGGCCTTTGGGAGCGACCTCACTCGACCCGAGCTTGGTCTTGGTTTGCGACTCAAAGACCGGCTCCTGAATGCGCACCGAGATGGCGGCGATAATCGATTGGCGGATATCGGCCGCGTCGTAATCCTTCTTATAAAAATTGCGCACCGTCTTCACGACTGCTTCGCGAAACGCGAGCTGGTGCGTGCCGCCCATCGTGGTGTGCTGGCCATTCACAAAGGAGAAGTATTCTTCGCCATAATGCGCGCCGTGAGTCATCGCAATTTCGATATCCTCACCCTCTAAATGAATGATGGGATAGAGCGTGTCGCCGGTGAGCTTTTTCTCGAGGAGGTCTTTGAGGCCATGGGCCGATTTGAACGACTTACTGTTCAGGGTAAGGGTCAGGCCACGATTGAGAAACGCGTAGTTCCACATCATGTCCTCAATGTATTCTAACCGGAAGCGGAAGTCTTTGCCGAAGAGGGATTCGTCGGGCGTAAACTCGATGATCGTGCCGTCGCGCTCGGTGGATTTCACAATCCGGTGATCCTTCGTAATCTTGCCCTGGCTAAACTCGACGACCTTGGTTTTACCTTCGCGCACCGATTGAGCGCGATATTCGAGCGAGAGCGCGTTAACCGCTTTTTGGCCGACGCCATTCAACCCCACGGCCTTTTGGAAAGTGTTACTATCGTATTTTGCACCGGTATTGATCACGGAAACACACTCCGCGAGCATTCCCAAAGGGATACCGCGACCGTAATCGCGCACCGCGACCGTGCGTTCATGGATATGGAGCTCGATGCGCTTGCCGTTTCCCATCGCGAATTCGTCTATGGAGTTATCAATCGTCTCTTTGATCAACACGTAGATGCCATCTTCTACCTGAGCGCCGTTTCCCAATCGCCCGATATACATCCCTGGTCGCAAGCGAATGTGATCCGTGGAGGAAAGGGTTTTGATGCTGGATTCGGTGTATGCTTTGCCCATTTAGGTATCGGAATGCGTCAGAAAGGTTCGATTGAGAGAAATTCGACCCGAATATGAAATCGGTCCCGCTGCACTGACCAGCCTTATCCTTCAGAACCTGCGGATAAGGGCGTTCCATGATCAAATTTTCCCGTTGTCCAAACCCTCGGACCGATCCTGAAACTCCCAAATCATCCTTTCACCCTCCCCCTTGCCGATCAGGCCTTGGAGCAGAATCTCCGGTGCGTGCATGATTTTAGGGTGTGGAGAGGACCACAAGTAATCAGAATCACTCGCTTGAAGGGTTTCGGCCAAATTGCCGAATCGAGCCAAAACTGCTGATCGCAGGCTTGCTCCTACACCCCTCCTTGATGCAACCTTTCTGCATCCCCATGAATAAAAAACTGCTCATCACTCTCGGTTCCATTGTCGGAATTTTCCTCATCGTCTACTTTGGGCTTAGTTTTTTCCTTGGCTCAGTCGTTAAACACGGCGTCAACGGCTTCGCCCCTAAACTCACCCAAACGAAAGTCGAACTCCACGGCGCTCACATCTCCCCCTTCTCCGGATCAGGTTCCCTCTCCGGTCTCACCGTCGGCAACCCCGAAGGTTGGAGCGAAAACAACGCACTTTACCTCGGAAAAATCCACGTGGATGTGCAGCCATTTTCGATCTTTGGCGATCACATCGTGATCAACGAAATCATCATCGATCAGCCGGAGTTTCACTACGAAACCAAGCTCATCTCCAGCAACATTAAGGACCTGCTCAAAAACATTGAGGAATTTGCCGGAAGTGGCGGAAAAGAACCAGAAACCGAGAGCGGTGAGCCGATCAAATTTATCGTGAAGAAATTTCGCCTCACCAACGGTAAAGCTAAACTCGGCGTGGGTGCGGGTGCGATTCCCATCCCACTGCCCCCGATTTCCATGGATGACTTGGGGGTAAAAGAAGGCGGAATCACCCCTGATCAACTCGCGGGTGCGGTGATGAAAAACGTTTTGGGCGGGATTGTTTCAGCCACGGGTAAAGCAGCTCTCAAAGTGGGAGGAACCGTGGGTGCTGGTGCCGCCGATGCCACCGGAGGGGCCGTGAAAAAGACCGGCGCTGGCATCAAAAAACTCTTCGGCAAATAATCCGATAGAGTTGCGAATCAAGATCACTGAACCTCCTCCTCAAAAGGGACGGTTGCTCCCCTCAGTTTGGGAGCGCAAGTCGCGATAGCGCACGCTCAATGCAATCAGGAACACCATCACGTGAAGGAGAAACCCGGTGCGAAAAGCGAGTAAGCCCGGCCCCACCGCTGGGGCCTGCGCTAAAAACACGGCGACTAACACCATGCCACAGACCGTGAGCGGCAAACTCGCATAAAGGAATTCCTTCGCCCCCGGCCGACGATCATTGGTCGCGATACTGGCCAAAACTACCGAGCTGATCAGATTCACCAAATTACAGGTTAAGATCGCCCACTCGCTGCCCAGCGTTTCGTTTGAGAGGAAAGCCACGCCCCACCAAATAACTACGATCCCGTAAGCCCACTGCAGCCCGGTCAAAAACCGGTGCCACCCCACTCCCTGGGCCTCTACTCGGAAATACCATTTCACAAACAGGAGGTAAGAAAAGGCATAGGGCAGATGCATGAAATTATTCAGAAAAACGAAACGCTCTCCCCATTGTTCCGAAAACCATGGCTCCAACACATGGTTAATCAGACTCATCATCCCCACCAACCCGACGTAGCCCGCATAATAGAGGTAGGTGCGGTCTTCTAAGCGGCGCCACAAGTAGAAGGACACAAAGACTGAAAAGCTCACCATCGCATACCACGCCACCGTAAAACCCGGTGCGACCTCGGAACCGGTCGCCGTAGCAAAAGTGGTTAGGCTGACATCCATCTCGCGTGATGCTGGTATAATCTATATAAAGTGCAAGTTCGTGAAATTTGATCGCTAACCATGGATTGACCAACGTCCATCTCGCGTAACCCTTAACCCGATGAGCACGGCAAAAATCAGTATGACCTACTACCTCGATATCATGTCGTCGTGGTGCACCTACGTCGAAACCACCTGGGACGAATTACAGCAAACCTATGCTGATCGTGTGAATTTCGATTGGAAAATCGCGCTCATGAATCGCGAGGATTTTCCTGTCTCCGCCAAGCAATGCGCGTGGTTCTACGCCCGCAGCAAAAGTCTCCAACCTGAGACCCCGCAACTCACGCCGGATTGGTTTGAGGCTGAACGAAATGGCGACTATGAAGCGCCTCATCTCATCGCCGAAGCCGCGCGCGACCTCGGTTTCACCGATGATCGGCTCCGCCGCACGCTCGCCCACGCCGCCTTACAGCAAGGTCAAAAAGTAGGTGATCTCGACACGGCGATCAACATCGCCACCGATCGATTCGATCTCGATCCCGCCGCTCTACGCTCTGCCGCAACCTCCGATCCCGTGCGGCAACGAATCCTAGCCAGCACGGCGGAGTTCCACGCTCACCAACTCAGCCAACGCCCGGCCTTCGTCATCACCAGTTCAATTGGAGACAAGGCGGTATTTTCCGGCGTCATAAATCGCGAAACCCTCGTCAACACGCTCGACAGCATGCTCACCGACAACCAAGGCTATCAGTCTTTCTCCGATCAATTCGGGCCCATGCCCACCAATTGATCTCGAATACTTTCCAACTCAAAACTCCCCCACATATATTATGCCCCGTAAGGTAAAAATCGGTCTCATCGGCTGCGGTAGTATCAGCAAAGCCTATTTCGCTGGTTGCAAACGCTACGATATCCTCGAAGTCGTCGCCTGCGCCGATCTCGATGTCAAACGCGCCCAGCAAGTGGCCAAGGTCAATGGCGTGCGCGGATGCACCGTCGATGAATTACTCGCCGATCCAGAAATCGAAATCGTGATCAACCTCACGATTCCCCAAGCCCATGCGCCGGTCAATGAGAGCATCCTTAAGGCTGGCAAGCACGCTTACGTGGAAAAGCCATTCGCGCTTGATGCCAAAGAAGCTCGTCGCGTGATCGCACTCGCTAAACGCAAGAATCTCCTCATTGGCGGTGCGCCAGATACGTTCCTAGGCGGCGGGATCCAAACCTCACGTCAACTTCTCGACGACGGTCTGATCGGCAAACCCGTCGCGGGCACGGCTTACTGCATGGGCCCTGGACATGAATCGTGGCATCCCTCTCCCGAGTTCTATTACAAGCATGGCGGCGGACCGATGTTTGACATGGGCCCTTACTACATCACCGCGCTCGTCAATCTCCTCGGTCCTGTGGCTCGCGTGAGCGGTAGCACAAAAGCCTCGTTCAAGCACCGCACGATCACGAGCAAGCCACTCAACGGCAAACGCGTGAAAGTCGAAGTGCCCACGCACTATAGCGGCACCCTCGAATTCGCCAACGGCGCGATCGTCACGATGATCATGAGCTTCGATATTATTCGCGGTCCTGATCAACCGCCGATCACCCTTTATGGCGACAAAGGCACGATGCTCGTTCCCGACCCCAATAGATTCGGCGGTCCCGTCAGCGTGAAACTCGCGGGTGAAGCAGAGTTCACCGAACGACCGCTCACCCATTCCGATCAACGATTACGCGGCACCGGCGTCGCCGATATGGCCTATTCATTGCTACGTCGCCGCCGCAACTATCGCTGCAACGGTGAGCTTGTGAGTCACGTGATCGAAGTGATGTCCGCATTTGAAAAATCCTCTGGCAGCGGTCGCCACGTCAGCATCAAGGCTCCGATGAAGCGTCCCAAATTGCTCGTGCCTAATCTGCCCGACAACGTGCTCGATAAATAACTCCGAGTCATGAGCGCTCCCACCGTTCAGCATCTCCCGGCCGAAAATCGTTACGAATTCCGTCAGGGAGAAGCCCACGCGATCCTTACCTACCAACGCGACGGAGAGCAGATCGTTTACGATCACACCTTCGTCCCGGAGGAATTTCGCGGCCAAGGCGTCGCGGCGCAACTCGTCGAGGCAGCCCTGGCCGATGCGCGGAAAGAAAACCTGACCGTAATTCCTCAGTGTTCTTACGTGGCAACCTACATCGCACGCCACCGTCAACATCAGGACTTGGTCGCGAATCGCTGATCAGTAATAAGCGGCGCCTCGGGCTTGTCGGTGCGAGGACGCAAACCCTGCCGTTCGGATTTGAGTGAATGAAGCGATGAAACACGTCGGTTTCTATTCACACCGCATCAAAGTTGGATGGGCCGTCCGGTGCCCGTCGAGCACGCCAGACCGTCGCAGGGACGTGCCGGTCCACCTCAATCCTAAACCGCCCCAAATCTTGAGCTTCCAAATCTTGACAGCGCGCCATCGATTCTCCTTTTTCCAACTCCGTTACATGATCCTCTCCGGTAAATCGATTCTGGCAGTTGCCTCCGTCCACGTCTCCGTGGTCGTCGTCTCCGCCATTGCCGTTATCACCGCGCCGCGAGGGTATTGAATCGTAACTAAACTCGAATCTTTCCCCTCCGGTGCTCCACCGGAGGTTTTTTTATGCCCCGGTCGAAGCATTGGAGTGGTCAAACCAACCACACACCATGCATCCCATCCTCGCCCAACCTCCTCATCGTCATCGACGGACGAAGAGACTCAAGACACCTGCGCCTTCCAGCCGGACCACTCAGCCTCAAACTGAAAGCCCGAAGCCCGTGAACTCGCCAGCGCCCTATCACGATTTCCTCGTGTCCAATCTTTGCGCTAATCTTGCGGAGGATTCGGAAATGTCGGGAGCCACCCTTCGAGAGGACGAGTTTATACCATCCTCTGTTAAAATTTAGCCTGTGTCATGGCGAGGAGAGTAGCGACTTGGCTATCCACCAATGAGCAAGCGTGAGCGAATATGTCACGGGGGATTGCCGCAGTCGTCTGCACCTCCTTCGCCATGACAGTCATTCTATCACGAGCAGTTGGTATTAGTCGTCCGTTTCCAAAGCATTCTCAGCTTCCTGCACTAGGTCTTCAGGATTCAACCGAACCCTGTAGTTGGGATTCGTGTGCACGTAGCGCACCACGCCTTCAGCATCGAGAATAAACACCGCTGGAACCGGCAACCAACTCGCCTCGGAATCTCCTGGCACCGGCGCTAAATCAAAACCATGTCCGATATATTTCGTGCGTAGAGCATCAGACATTTTGAACGCCACTCCATAAGCTGCCGTCACTTTCATCTCGCGATCGGATAGCAGTTGATAGTGTAAGTCGTTCTTCTCGGTCGTCGGCTGGAGCGATTCGGGCTTATCCGGACTGATCGCAATAATCTGATAACCCAGCTCCATCAATTCGCTCTCAATTTCCTGTAGCGCCGCGAGGTGTCGATTACAATACGGGCACCAACCGCCCCGGTAAAAGATCAACACCGTCGGTTGTTCGCGCACCGCAGCGCCAAGGTCAAATGACTCACCATCAGTGGTCAAAGCAGAGACCTGCGGTGCCGTTGAGCCGACCGCCAATGGCTCCGCGGATTCCGCGGAGGAAGCCAAGTTCGGAGCACCTAGAACTGGCAACGTCAAGATACAGGATAGTAATAATAAAGTAAGTTTCATCATAGGTGTGAGTGGGTAGTGGATTGAATATTCCGTGATTAGTTATGCGATCCTCGATAGTCCTTCTCCCCTGCCCGCACGGCGATCGGGAGCACGTTTTCTTTCGGCGGCAACGGACAAGTCGCAAACGGCGTATAGGCACAGGGCGGATTCAACGCCTTGTTAAAATCGATGACCACCTTCCCATCCTTCGGCGCATCCGTATAGACGAAACGCGCCGCACCGTAAGTCTCCTCGCCACTCGTCTCATCTGCGATGATCAGAAAGAGCGGCGACCCCAAATCGTTTTGCAGGGGCAGCAACTCAAAAGTCTGCCCCTCACGTTCAAATACAACCTTGCCCAACACCATCGCGGACGATTCCTGGCCAAGAATATTTTTTATGGACACCGTGCGCGGTTTCGTAAACGGCACCCAATCCGCTTCGATCCGCCAGGTCGGATCAATTGGAAAATAGTCGATCCCCAGGAACTCACGCCGCCGGGCCGAAGCACTGTCCTTCACCCGCAACGCCTTCTTCCCTCCACGCTCGATCACGTAGAAACTCATCGTGCCACAGGTCACCATCGTCGGCTTATTCTTTCTCCCATCCGACAAATCAGCCGAAAGCATTTCCACTCCATCCACCTTCACATCCAGCCCCGGATTCACCTGAATCTTCGCCCGGGCGTATTTTCCCAAGTGAACCACCCCGAGATGCTCCGGCCCCGCCGCCAACACGATATCATTGTCTTCCGCGCGGCCCACGGTGTTGGCCCCGTCCTCCAGAAAATGCAGTCCGATCAAGGTCAACCAACCTCGCTCGCTTGTGAGTCTCGCCGTCCGATCAGCCCGCCATGATTCCACCTCGGCTTGATACGCGGTAACCTCCTCAGCTTGAGCGTAGCCGATCATGCCCAAGCACCAAACTCCTAACCCAATTCGAAAAAGCATCTTCAACATGACCCCAGAATGACTTCTTTGTGCCCATTCGCCAATCGAGTTCTTAGGGAATAGCCTGGCGGTATCGTTTCACCGCGGCCACTCCTTCATCCGGAAAATCGCAAATCGGCATATCCAATCCCAAGGAGCCAACGGCGTAATCCAATAGTGCAGGCAAGCTATTCCCCTCCGGTAACCCTTCGTGCTGAAACGTAAAGGAGGCCACCCGCAAGCCACAGTCCTGCGCGAGCTCAACTAAACCTGTCGAGCATGGCGGCTGGTTCACCTCCAACGTAATCACTTGCGGCAGGTGCGTGCCGATCCACGTCGCATACTGGGCAATTTCCTCCAAACCCAATGGCGTCAATAACCGGGCGTAATCGAAATCACTCTCCCCCCATTCCGGTTGACCGATCAACTGCAGCATCGGCGATTGCCAATCCAGTTCGCGCCGCATCCATTGCAACACCGGCGGCTCGAAACTCATCACCAGACAACGCGCCGCCGTATGATTGTAACCATATTGCGTCAGAATCTTCGCTACCTTGCTGGGCAGGTCACGCCCCATCTTGGCGTGATAAACCGGTCCCTTGAGTTCCACGCATATTCCCGCTTCGCGTCCGGCTTCCGAGTTCAATCGCTGGATCGCCTCGAGCCATTCTTCCAGTGAAAGCAACGGTTGCGGTTCGGTTGGCGTGGCAAAACGCCCCTCATAAAGCGGGCCGTTCAAATCGTGACGCAGCCGGGCGCCGCTCCGCAAACTCCGGATTTCCTCGAGCGTAAAATCCAGAGCGTAAAAACGTCCATCCGTCCGGGCTCGATCCGGAAACTTCGTCGCTACATCCGTGACCATATCCAATTCCAAATCGTGCAACACCAGAGCCTCGTCGTCCTTGGTCAGCACCACATCGCATTCGATCCAATCCGCGCCCTGCTGATGCCCCAGTTCGACCGCCGCCAACGTATTCTCCGGCCAATAGCCCGACGCCCCGCGATGAGCGATCACCTGCGGATACATGCCACTCATGACGTTTTGTATTCCTTCAGAATCCGTGCATCGACCACAAACGGGCCGGCCGGCAAGCAACTCGCAATCAGCACCAGCAAGGTGCGCTTCCAGGTCCAATCATGTTCGAGCGCCGCTTGAATCGCCGCCCACACATACAGACAGAACAACACCCCATGCGCCATCCCCACCACCTGCACCGCTCGAGGATCCCCCGCCATATATTTCAAGGGCATCGCGATCAGGAGCAGCACCAGAAAGGACCCCCCTTCCCAAAAGCCGATCACTCTCAAACGTCCGATACTGGTCTTGATCCATTGCATATTCCTCCCATCTGCAACGACCCGCCATCAACCGTCAAGCGCACTCGATTTGATTGGAAAATTAGCGTCGCCCTGGAACAAGAGGTCGGTGAAGGAAAACCGACCCGAGCCCAGGCCTGATCAAGACACCATAGGCGACGAGTGGCTCTCTCCTGTCATCGCCGTTTAACACCGCCCTGTAACCAGCCAATCCCAGGGCAGTTCTTCCCCCCGCGGTGGTCGCACGACTCCTTCATCAATCCACGGATACCAGACCTTCCGCACCTCGACCGACTTCAATCCCGTCGAAGCAGCTAATGTCGCCGCACCCTTTTCGCTAAAAAACCTCTGCCGTCGATCATCGCGCTGCACCACGGCCGAATCTCCCCGTCGGACCCGCGCTTGTCGCGCTTCAAATCGCGCTACGCGATCATGACTTTCCAGCGCCGGTTGCACGAGCATCACCCAACCACCCTTCTGAGCACATCGCACCACCTCACTCATCGCCTTTCGACAATCAGACCGCGTAACAAACGTGATCACATTCGAACAGACCACCAGATCCCCCCGCGCATGCAAGTCTGTCGGAAGCGATTTCACATCCGCCTGCTGCCAATTGATCGTCTCTTGCCGACGGCAAATTCGTGCGGCGATTTCCAGCATTTTTGGAGAATGATCCGTGCCCAGTTTCTCGCCAAAGCGGGATCCGTATTTCTTGAAAAACGAGCCGATCCCACAGCCGATATCCAGCACCGTGCGATCACGATCCAGCAACCCACGATCCTCCAACCAACCTGCGATAACCTTTCGTCGATCCCGCACGAAGATATCGCAAACCTCACTCTCATAAACGGTCGCCAGTCGGTCCCAGTCTTTTTCCGTCATGCCATGAGCTTAGCGGCATGAGTCGGAGAAACACAGAACAATTCCCAGTGCCCAGCCACCCCTTTCAGTCACCTTTTGGTAACTGAAATTCTACTGCATCATCACGGCTTAGCTATTCCACCAGCGTCGTAGATCTGCTCCGATCACCTTCGCGTCTACCCAAATATCAGGGAAACACGACAAGCCATAAGCCGGGGACGCATTGCCCAATTCCGGCACCATGTGGATATCCGTCGCCGTGCCTTCGGCTTTTATGAAAGTGATCAACTCTTTCGCGTAGGCGCTCCAATCTTCGTATTCCGGTGTGCGTTTCACGCCATCAAACGTCGCTGGTATCTGACAGTGATGACCACTGAAAGGGCGCATGTGAAAGCGTGGGCAATCCGCAAGAACATCGGGGCGCTCATTGAGCTTCGGCCAATACGGAGCCGCGAAATGCCGCACCACCGCGAAGTGCGAATGATCGAAACAAGTCGGCATCGTTTCTCCCGTCTTTTCGCGATACCCATCGTAGAGGGCCCACATCTTTTCCGGCGTTTCCGTAAACGTATCGCGGTGACATTCAATCGTCGCGGGAATTCCCGCTGCTTTCGCCGCAGTTAAGACATCCACGATCACATTGATCGCATCCGCCAACGGGGTATCCACATCGCAGGGCTGAATCGTCGCATGCGTCGCCCCGAGCGCTTTGACTTCGGCGAAATACGGCACCGGATCGTGTTCCACACCCAGACTCCCAATCGCCCAATAAACCAAGTCGCCCCGACCACTCAATTCTTCACGTGGAGGTGACATGATGCCGGTAAACCCCGCTTCGCGAATTGCATCGAATTTACGATCCCACGACCACTCGGCTTCTTTGCCGGGGTATTCACGGAGGGACCAAGCGGTCGCGTAGGTGTGCAGTTTCGCGTCGTTCATAGTTTCTTTTTCTCCTTCTCCAGTTGATCAATCAAGACCGCGATGTAGGCCGTAAATCCATGGTTACAACTCGCGGCTTCGTTGAGGTGTTCCCACAGCGTCCCCGTCGATTTCGCCATCGGCAAGTAGCTTCGCAACAATTCACGGCGCGCCGCAGTGAGTTCCCCCTGACGGATCAGCAACTCCAACCGCATGATTTTTCCGATAAACGCATTCGCGGGATAGAGGGAACCATAGTCCGCCCTCACCAATCGTCGCCATAACGCTTCATGACGGCGGGGCGATGCCGTCCCGAAATAGAACGCGTAGTATTGGCAGACTTCACTGGCATGATCGGTCACCACCAGCTCGCCCGCCTGATTGCGCACCGCATTGTCCACAAACCGACCGTCCTGCCACGCGAGTTTGCGAATCGTCGCTTCGATCTTTTTCGCCTGCAGGGCCAATGTCGGCTCACCTAACAATCTCGCAGCCGAGCGAAGCGTCGCCGCGTAAAGCATGTTTGAAGGAAAGTTCACATCCTGCACCAGCTCGTTCGCCTTCGACCATTCGACAAAGACCCAATTCTCCAGCTTTTCGAGCAGCCCGACTTCATTCTCAAATTTTCTAAAATACTTGAGCAACCCCCGAACCCGACGGCGAATCAGCGGCTCCCATTCAGACGGCACGCGACGCTTCCGCACCGCTTCGTCCAGCTCCACGATAAAGAACATCGACCAGTTCGGAATAAATTGAGTTTCCAACACTTCCGCCGGATAGCACATCGGCACCATGCCAGCGGGAAGATCGGCGAACTTCGTCGGACGCAGATAGTTCTCCAAAAACGCGCGTTCGATCGGATTATCCCGGCACAAATACCACTCGGCCCGGGCCGTGAAAAAGCTATCGCATAACCACCCGGCGCGTTCCCGCCCCGGACAATCCATAAACACATCCAAGGCGTTCTGACGGAAGCTCAAGAGAGCCGCATCCCGCACCTTCAACGCCGTCCTCCCCATCCCCACCGGCGCTTCCCGCAAAGGCAGCGCATTGCGGTAGTGACGGAGCCGAATATCCGATACCTCAGCCTGGCCGCTCCACACCATCACTTGCAGGTAACGAAACGTGTAGGGCTCGAAGGCCTCGAAATCGATAGAAGCTCCGGCCTCCAACTCGATCCATATCGCATTCACGCAATCCGCCCGATTAAACTTCACCTGCTCATCGACGAGAATCTCGTCAAAGACCAGCAGGAGTCGCGTCTTCGTAATCGCCGCGGCCTGCAATGCCGGAAACCCGGTATGATTCGCCGCGAAGTCGACGCGAAGCCACTCACGAGCTTTGAGCTTTGCGGTTTCGCTCTTTCGCAAACGCACCTTGTCCGTAGCCGTGAAACGTGCTCCCGCCAATGTCTCAAACAAAGGCCAGGCTACCTGATCAATCGCGAAACCCTTCAGCACCTCCGGCACTTGATGGATTTGCTTCCACTTTGGAGCGCGCTTGGCCAAGCGCGCGCTGAACGAGGCTTTCCCTCGCACCGCTTGAGGGCGCGCTTTCAAGACCGACAAGTCAGGTAGAGCGACCGTGCGTTCCAACCATCTGCGCCGATGTTTCACCCGCGACATCCTGAGTGGTTTGGCCGGTTGATATCCCGGTTTCCGCCACGTAAGTCCATCCACTCCCAATTGGTAGCCTTCCACAAACGCACGCTGGTAACTGTAGCGTTCCACCTGTTGTGCCCGCTCTTCACGTCGCTCCGCCGTAAAACCTCCCCCCCGTGACGCCGTCCACGCGACCGCGTCGCCATCTACGGTCAACTCCGCACAGACAAACGCCGGTTCGTTCGTTGAGCAAAACGTCGACACCCCATCGTCCATCACCTCGATCACCAATTCGATCGGGCCCGCTCCCTCGCCAGTCACAGACCACTCATCCACCCGGGCGTGCCCATGTGCAGTGCGAGCGGGCCCGCGTCCGATTACGCTCCCATTCACCCAGACGCGATACGCTTGCGCTGCCGAGAGGTGCAACACCCCGCCCTTGTGTGCAGGCAACTCCACTCGAGCATGAAAACTTAGCCACACATTCATCTCATCTGCCAATTCTGCAGACCAAATCGGGGTAGCTCGGATAAAACGAGAAACGGAACTCATATAAATAGGGAAACGATTGAGAGAAACTAACCAGCCAAAATAGACCGACGATGCGAGAGAAAGAACAGAGCAAACGTCATTCTCGCATCTTCCTCCGCATCTCCCCTTTGGCATCGAAAACTCTCACCGCAAAACAAAGTAGTCATCTATTAGTTGACGTGCATTTTTCCTAACCGATTGCATTGCGATGCGAAGCGATCCCTTCACCTTGGCCGGATGTCCGCCAGCGAACAGAGAACCCACCATGACCACACCTCCGGCGATACCGCGATGACTGTGCTCGTGGCGTTGAGTGTTTCGCATATGCTCAACGATACGATTCAGGCCGTCGTGCCCTCGATCTATCCGTTGTTGAAATCGAAGTTCGTGCTCAGCTACACCCAGATCGGTTTGATCACGCTCGTGTTTCAATGCACCGCCTCGCTCCTGCAACCGCTGGTCGGCCACTACACGGATCGTAAACCCATGCCCTACTCGCTCCCCGTCGGCATGGGATTAACGCTGGCGGGTCTCATCATGCTCGCGTTCGCACCGAGTTATGCCGTGATCCTGTGGTCGGCGGTTCTCATCGGAGGCGGTTCCTCAATTTTCCATCCCGAAGCCTCGCGCCTCGCACGACTCGCTTCCGGTGGCAAACACGGTTTCGCCCAATCGCTCTTTCAAGTCGGTGGAAACTTCGGCAGCGCGCTCGGACCGCTTCTCGCGGCGTTGATCATCATGACCCGTGGACAGATTCACGTGCTCTGGTTTGCCCTCCTCGCGTTCATCGGAATCGGCGTGCTGATCAAGGTCGGCCACTGGTATCGGGCCCGTCTCGCGCTCATCAAAGTCGCCCGGGCCGGGATGAATTCTGTCGCGGTCTCTCCTCTTCCGCGCAACCGCATCATCCTCGCGCTGACGGTTTTGGCGCTGCTGATTTTTTCCAAATACATCTACCTCGTCAGCCTCACGAGCTACTACACATTTTATCTGATCGGTCGCTTCGGCGTAA
The DNA here is from genome assembly GCA_034669935.1 of Cephaloticoccus sp. Classification (GTDB taxonomy): domain Bacteria; phylum Verrucomicrobiota; class Verrucomicrobiia; order Opitutales; family Opitutaceae; genus Cephaloticoccus. The sequence continues at coordinate 57,197 of JAXMOJ010000004.1, read as the reverse complement.
CCGCACAACAAGCGCAGCTCTACCTCTTCCTCTTTCTGTTCGCGGTCGCAGCCGGCACGATTCTCGGCGGACCGATCGGTGATCGTTACGGACGCAAAAAAGTCATCTGGGTTTCTATTCTCGGAACCGCTCCCTTCACCCTGCTATTACCTTCCATGGGATTGGTTGGCACGGCTATTCTCTCCGTAGTCATCGGCATGATTCTCGCCTCTGCGTTTTCCGCGATTCTAGTTTACGCTCAAGAGCTCATGCCCGGGAAAGTCGGTCTGATCAGCGGTGTGTTTTTCGGCTTCGCTTTCGGCGTGGCGGGGATCGGATCGGCCCTACTCGGTTCACTCGCTGACCACACCAGTATCGACTACGTCTTTCATCTGTGCAGTTTTCTCCCGCTTCTCGGATTGCTCACCGCGTTTCTGCCGAATCTCGAACCGGGAAAACCGTAAGATCATTTTTCAACCACGGATGAACACTGATCCACACGGATATCTCAGATTCGCGATCACAGACATTTAAAGCTCTCATCCGTGTTGATCTGTGTTCATCCGTGGTTACAGACTCAGTCCCCTCCACAAAGGTAGTCCTTTCGTGTTATTTCGTGTCTTTCGTGGTGCCAGATTCAGATTCCTCGTTCCGATTCATCGTATCGAGCAGCCCTTCCATCACGTTGGCCGCCGCCCACGCATTGTAGCTCCACCACATACTCGAGGGCTCACCGGTATCGTCGAAGGTTTCAATCGTCAGTCCATCACTCGGACAATATCTCTCGGTCAACACCCCGTAAGGACCATACCCCGAAACCTCCGGATACAACTCCAAAGTCTGCAACGCCCACGCCACGCCATCCTCCGCCCGTTGACGATAATAGTCATCGCCTAATTGATCCGCGAGGTAGTGCAATGAATCCGTAATCACGAGCCCCATCGGATGAATATGCGGATTTGAAACCGAGGTCACCGAACCTCCGCACGAGTTCCACTCCGTGCCCTTGAGCGGTGCGTATTCCGGTCGCGCCTTGTAAGCATAACGCCAGAGCAATTCGTAATCGGCTCCCGCCTGCAGGTGTTTGAGCCATTCTTCCTCACCCGTCACCTCATGCATCAATCGCGTGGCCTGCACGAAGGCCAGAATGCCCTCCTGATCGACACTCTTGTAAGTATCCATCGGTGTGCCGTAGCAATTCAGTTGCGCCACCGCGTGACCGTAATAACGCAGCGCCCGACGGGCTGCCTTCAGATAAAAATCGTTTTTCGTCATCGCGTAGGCGATGGGCAATGCCGCCGCAAACCAGCAGCCCGCAAACCCATCCCAATCGACGACCTTGCGGTGATCCGCACTGAATAAAAAACCAAACGCTCCATCATTCCGCTGCAGTTCGATCGCCGTATCGCATACATCCAACGCGGCATCTTCCCACGTGGTCGGATCGCCTCCGGCTCGCCGCACGAGCCGCGAGCATTTCATCAAGTAATATGCGGCATGCCCATTCGTGTAGGCCGTATGCCGATTCATCGTATGCGGCATAAAACCCGACCACCAACCGTTGATACCGCCCTCTTTGATTTCGCCACCCTCACCCGGCACCCCGACCAAACTCGGACCTGCGACATCATTGAAAAAACCACCCTTCTCATTCCATACTCCGATGATCTGATCGAGAATCGCACCGCCGGTTTTGGGAAACTTGATTTCCGGCATGCGTGCGGCTGCCATCAAAAGCGGATAAGCAAACACCCCGCCACCCGACCACCCTATTTCCGAAACCGGTCGCCACGCCTTGAGCACATTATCCGTCGGCACCCGACACGCCATGTTCGTGTAATTGCCAAACTCCTCGCTCCAATTCACCTGCGCGAATCCCTCAGCCAACGCGCGCGTCGCTTCTTCTATCGACTTCTGATGCTGCGGCTTTTCACGCATTCGCTCATAGAGATCACGCACGATCTGATGCGCTCCACTGCGATCCGCACCGCTCAACCAATACAACGAACCCGTCGCAGTCGCACCCACGGAACGATGGGCTGTCGGCTCGCGAAACATAATCTTATTCACGTAGGTCAGCGGATCGTTCCCGTAGCCCAGACTCACTCCGCCCTTATTCGGCAACGCCGAATAAAGACCATTGCGGATAAATCCCTCCTCCGCGTTCGCATCATCGGAATAGGGATCAATCGATAAACCGAGCACACCACCCTCGGTGCACAACATCGACACTGGACACGCCGCGCGATCAGCTCGAAATTCCCACAACGGTGCCGCCGCTTCATTGCCTTCGACCGCTTCATGCAAAGTCGGAAATTCATTCGGGCGCACCAGCTCGTGATTGTTATCTCCGAAAATACACGCGGGGATCAAATGGAAACCCTGGGCTTCGCCACTCCACGAAAACTCCAATCGCAAGCGCACCGCCTCATCCGAGGTAAATGCCAGTTCGTAATCGCTCCGTTCATTCGTTGCTTCAGTCCACTCCAGCGAACCGCGCACGCCATGGGCATCGAACGAATAGTTCTCTTCACCCTCCGCGCTCAACGGCAACTCATGCCAGTCGCCATCGGCAAAGCTCGCGGCCAAGTGGAGCGTAATCGTTTCCGATCCGGACGGTAGTGAGAGGCGACCTTTATCTAGTTCCAGCGAAGTCATCCTCGTTTCTAACGCACTTCCCGATGCCGATCAACCCAGTAAGCCCACAACACCAACAACCATTGCGCCTGCCCCACCCACGCAATCGCGGTGACACTCGGCGGTGGTGGTCCCAGCACGTTGCCTACATGAATAATAAGCAGAAATGCGATCAATCCCACGAAGCCCCAACGCCCCTTCCCATTCACCGCCTTTGTGATGCGCGTGTAGAACCACACTCCAAGACCCAAAATCGCGAGTTCCACCACCTGCGTCCAAGCCACCGATTGCCACAGCCCCAGACCGAACATGGGACTATCTCCTGGATACAGCGGCAAATCGGGCACGTGCACCACCAGATCGAGCACCCAATGACTGAGCACCGCCAAGCCGATCACCACCGCCCCACGAATCTGCTTCTTCAGAAAATAGTAAACAGCACCCAAGCCCAGCGCCCATAGCACCACCGCGAGCAAACTGTGCGAAATCGGATAATGTTCAAAAACCAGCGGCACCCCCGGCGTGATCCCCGGCGCGATTTTCACTCGTTCCCATCCGAGTAAAAGCAACGTAGGCCAAATCAAATCGATCAACTGCGCCGCCAGAAACAACGTCCCCAACGAGACGCGCGTTGCATACTTCTTTGCTACCAAACCCGCACCAAAATGACCGATAAACATGGCGCTCAGTAAACCTTCCTAAGCAACCTCTACAAGCACACGTTTGGACTCAACTGGCCTTACGAGCGCGCAACCCCAACACCAGCGGCAGCATCAAGGCCGGCGCGAACGCAGAAATCACCATGCCCCAATGCAAGTCGCTCAAGTCGGCCACCCAGCCGACTACCCACGGCATGCAGATCCCTCCAATATTACCAAACGCTCCCAACGCCCCATACATCGTCGCGCCACCATCAGGGTAGCGATCAGCCGTTACCGCCAGCATCGTCGGCCACAGACAACTCCCCGTTAATCCCACGAGCACACACGCGATCAGCGCAATCGAAGGCACCGGTGAGAAAGCCCCGATCACGAACAATACCACCGAGGCACCACAGCCCCAAGCCATCATCATATACGGATCCCAGCGCGATCCCAGCGCCGCCACCGCCATCCGCCCGATCACCATCGCGACCGAAAAGAACAATAACGCGGAACCACCCATCCACACCGGATAACCCAACGAAGTCTCCGCATAGGCCGGTAACCACTGCGACATCCCGATCTCCGTAGCTCCTCCCAAAGCGATGCAAATCAGTGCCACCAAAAACCACCCTCGCTTCACCAAAGCCCTCAGTTTTAAACGCCCTCCCTCCACGCTCAATGCCGGAAAATACAGTGGGGCAAACGCCAGCAACAACCCCAGCGGGAGTGGCGTCAAAACCAAACAGGCTGCGCGCCAGCCGAACCCGAGCGACAATGCCAACGTGCCCACCAGAATCGTGAACACGGCCCCGACGCAAAAATAAGAATGCAGCCAATTCATCGCCGCTGCCCGACGCGTGGGATTGAGCGCCGCGACCACTGGACTCAAAATCATATCCAACACCCCGGCGCCCATCCCGAGAAAAAACAACGCCACTCCCAACCACGCATAACTCGGGGCAAAGGCTGCCCCTACCAGACCCGCCGCGATCAAACCGTTGCCCAATTGAGCAAATGGTTTCGCTCCCCATCGATCCGCCAGCGGTCCGGTGACCAGAATCCCTATCACCAATCCCGCAAAGGAGATCGCCCCCAATCGGCCGAGCTGTTCCTGCGTCAGCCCATCCACCCCGCCATAGGTCGCGCTCAAAGTCGTCAGGAACACCGGCAGCAAGTTGAGCCCCAGTGAAAGGCTCATCATCCCCGCATAACAAAGATAGGTCAGTAATCGTGGCCGCACCGGCATCGCCCGAGCGGATCGACACGAGCGCTCGATAGCAACCCAACAGCATCGGGTGAGCACAGTCCCACCGAACCCAGGATTATTGGCCGCAATAAGTCACAAAAGGAATTACTCTCTATTCGAAGCTCTCCCGCGCGTCTAAAGACGCCTCAAACGCCTCATCCGCGCTCCGACTTTTGCGCCTTTTGCGGCCCATCAGAATTGCGATCTCTCTGCTATCACTGCGTCCTCCTGTAAAACAGCATCAGCAGGACGTGTCCTGCGTAGCCTTAGGCGAACCAGGATCACTCCAACCCGTTCCGCGCCATCACCCCCGCATACCAACCGGCCGATTTTTTTGGCGTGCGTTTGCCTGTGGCAAAATCCACGTGATGAATTCCAAAGCGCATACTGTAGCCCATCGCCCATTCAAAATTGTCCATCAGCGACCACAGGAAGTAACCGCGCAGATCCACGCCGTCCTCGTTGATCGCTTGGTGACACGCCTCGAGATAGCCGTTCACCAATCCGATCCGGCGGTCGTCGTTGATCGCCACCGAAAGATCATCCTCATCATTGGCGGCGTAGCCATTTTCCGTGATGTAGATCGGTGGGTGCTCATAACGCTCATTGATCCAGTTGAGCATATTGCGGCAACCCCACGGTAGAATATTCCAGTTCATCCCCGTCTTCTCCCACGCCGGATCTTCAGAGAGTTCCACCCGTTGATCCTCGGCCATCCCGCCATTACCCGCCGGCGCACCGATCGTGATATCCTCACCCTCCTTCGGCTCGGCGGCATACATACCCGTGTAGTGGTTGAGACCGCAGAAATCACTCGAGCCCTTGATCACCGCAATATCCGCATCACTAAACCTCGGCATACGATCACCCACCCGCTCATGCATCACCTCAGGGTAAGCCCCCAGATAGATCGGATCGGCAAACCAGCCCATGAAAAACTCCATACTCCGCTGCGCCGCCGCTTTGTCGGCCGCACTATCCGTCTTCGGTTCGCGCCAATCGCAATTGTTGGTGATCCCAATCTCGCCTTTTTGCTCAGCCTGAAACTTCCGACGATACACATCGACGATCTTGCCATGTGAACGGATCAAATTGTGCGCCGCGATATACGGCTCCGAAGTGCTCACACGACCCGGCGCGAAATACCCGATCCCATGCCCCAGCACCGCACTGCACCATGCCTCGTTCAACGTGATCCAGTTCTTCACCCGATCCCCAAACCGCTCGAAACATACCTCTGCATAGCTCGCAAAAAAGTCGGCCACCTCGGGATTGAGCAGCCCGTCTTTCTCCATCTGCAACGCCAGCGGCAAGTCCCAGTGATAAAGCGTGACCCACGGTGTGATGTCGTTTGCGAGCAACGCATTGATCAACCGATTATAAAACGCCACGCCCTCCTCATTCACCTCGCCGCGACCCAAAGGCAGCAGGCGACTCCATGAAAATGAAAACCGGTAAGCCTTGAGCCCCATCGCCTTCATCAACGCGACATCCTCCTCCACGCGATGGAAGTGATCGCAAGTCACATCCGCGGTTTGCCCCAAATTCGTCTTCCCCGGTGTATGCGTAAACGCATCCCAAATACTCGGCCCGCGTCCGCCCTGATCATGACCGCCCTCAATCTGGTGAGCCGCTGTGGCCGAGCCCCATACAAAATTATCCGGAAATTGTTTCATAAGCAGGAAAGCCTTTCAGAAGAACGTGAAGGATTCCAATCTGATTCAATGTGGAACTTAGGAAAGCTGGAATAATACCTCCAGCCAATACATGCTGAATCGCACTCAAACCAACAAGCGAATCGGACCTGTTTACAGACTATCAAAAATCGCACCCAATAAATTATGCCAAGAAACAATCCACGGGACATGCCCAACCCACCCTCACTATCAAAAGAAGAGGGTGTGCGTCGACTAAAGGTCGTCCAAACTCGAGGACGTGCGATGCTCGATGCACGCCCGTTGAAAGAAGGACAAGGAGATGTTTGGTCAGAGGCTTGCCTAGGACTGATCCGCAACATCTTTGGATCCGATTCGAATCATCAAAATACTTTTGTCGGACCTATACACGTGGAGTATTCTGACGGTTCTAGTCGAGGTTATGACCAATACAAAGAGCAACGGGATGCGGAAGCGATAGATCGGCAATGCACGGTGCTCCAGTCTCTCGTCGATCAGCTTGAATTGGAAATTGGTTTCGTTTCGCCGCCTAGAACTACTCCACAGGTAGATGATTTCTGGGCTGATCTTCATCCAGCTGTAGTTCGCACTGCTAAACCACGTTTCGAGGCTCAGAATTACGCCGATGCAGTGGAAGCTGCGCTCAAGGAGGTGAATTCTATTATCAAGGATCATGTGAGACGAAAGACCGGCAAAGAGCTTGATGGTGCGACCCTGATGCAGACAGCTTTTTCACCAAAGGCTCCGATCATTGTTCTAGATGATTTGACGACCGAATCCGGAAGGAATGTGCAGCAGGGCTACATGCAACTCTATGCCGGAGCGATGGTCGGGATCAGAAACCCAAAAGCTCATGCGAATCTCACGATCGATGCTAAGCGAGCTAAGCATCACCTACATATCGCAAGTCTCCTTACCTACTGCTTCGATGAGCGACTATAAAGGAAAGAGCCCAGCCAAGTCGCACAGACAACGACGAGAATGTGCCCCGTCGTGTCCGACCTCTGACATTGTGCAGAGCATGAAGCACTCGATCACGGCTATTGCATACACACTCTTTCTTGTGAGCGATATCGAGCGAGCGCGGGAGTTCTATTGTGATAAGCTCGGATTGAGCATCGAACTGAGTTGCTACGAAGGAAATTGGCTCGAGCTAAGTGTGGGGCCCGGCACGCTCGTTATTACGAATAGACAGGAGCAGTTAGGTGGCACTCCGGGTTCAAACGGCGCTGTCGTCTCGTTCGAAGTCGATGACTTGTCCGCGATTATGGAGCTCGTCGAAGAACACGGCATTGCATGGACAGTAGGGCCAGTGGACGCGAAGTTTTGCCGAGGCGGGATCGTCGAAGATCCAGATGGAAACCGAATCATGTTCCACGAGTCGAAAGCCACGAAAGCATGAGGTAAATCAGAGATCATTATCTCAAGCTGTTCGCGAGGTCGGGTTGGTTCTTCGCTTGGAGAGCCTGGGTGGAAGCTGAGGTTATTTCTTACACGGTCGGACTGATCTGGTATCAGATCTCCCCATTTCCTCGCAGATCAGACTTGGACGGCTCTCCCGCCTTAAGCGTTTTCTTTCTATCTGTATAAGTGCGCCGTTCATTGAAGCGCCCCCAAAAGGATCAATGCGTTATTCTTGAAGTTGAAAGCAAACCACCCCTGTGATGACTTAAGGGAAGCATGGAGCGTGTGAACCAAACTGCTAGAAGCAAGAAACGAGGTGGTGTGAATGCCACGACCCTTTCCCTACTCATCCTCCTGCTCATTCTACCATCGATTGCGATCAGCCGGCTCTCGGGTTGGATGGATTGGCGGGTTTTGGTCGGCGTCCCTTTCGCGTTATCTCTTTTTTCGTTCTTATCTTATCGAAGCGACAAGCGCCGTGCGGAAGCAGGAGCGTGGCGGATTCCTGAATCGACCTTACACTTGGCCGATATCATCGGTGGCTGGCCGGGAGCGTTTTTGGCGCATCGCATTTTTCGCCACAAGATCTCCAAACGCTCGTTTCAGTTCTTCTTTTGGCTCATCGTGCTGATTCACCAATTTCTCGCCACCGACTTCTTGCTCGATTGGCAATTCACCCAACAGGTAATACGCTGCATCACTACCTGACCGAGTCTCCTTTTTGCTAATATGAAAGCGCTTCCCGAAAATCTGTCTGAGTTCAAAAGAACACCTGAATTCACTGAAGACACTCTGCCTGAGGGATTACAAAGCCGGCACACTACGCCGACCGGCACTTGGGCGAAAATCATCATCATCCAAGGCACCCTCACCTATCGCATTTTAGAACCTGAACTCGAAGAAATCGAACTCTCGGAATCCCAGCCTGGCGTGATCGAACCAATGGTTCCGCATGAGGTAAAACTCACGGGCGAGGTGCGTTTCTACGTCGCCTTCTATCGGTAAGAGAAACCGAGATATCAAGAAAGGAGTGGTAAGGTCGCGTTCAACTCAACGCTCGCACTTAATCTGAGCTTCTGAGAGCTTGGGGACTCATTTAATTCTCACTCCCAACCCCATCAAATACCTCATGTCGTTTTACTCAATCATCGCACTCACCCCTACAAGCGAAGCTTGGATCCCTGGCTACATCCAAACTGTGACACCCCTAGTCGCTAAGCATGGCGGAAAATACCTCGCCCGCACCGCCAGCCATGAAACCCTCGAAGGCGAAGGACAAGAAGCCGCCCTGCGTGTGATAATCGAGTGGCCTTCAAAAGAAGTAGCCCAAGGTTTCATGAATGATCCGGAATACGCCCCACACTTTAAGGCCCGAACTGACGGTGCGACCAATCATCACTTCCTTGTTGAGGGTAAAGATGACCTCGCCTGAGCGCTCAGAGGTAGTGAGTTCCCACGCCCAGCGAAATCAAGATGGCAGAAGAACTTATCCCCATCCTCTACTCGCAGGACGCTCATGCTTCGGCGAAGTGGTATCAGCGCTTAGGATTTGAGGTCGAGGGCGAGCACCAGTTTAAGCCCGGCCTGCCCTACTATCTCTTCTTGGTGCGCGGAACGAATCGTCTACACCTGTCCGAACACACGGGAGATGCGAAACCGGGAACCCTACTCTATTTCTACCTTCAGGAAGTGGATTCCATCGCCACGGAATTCGAAGTGGAGATCATCGAGCAACCTTGGGCCCGTGAGGTGCATTTGACTGATCCTGATGGAAATCGGCTACGGATCGGTGCGGGCAAAACTTAGCTGCAGGTTATGCAATCGGCGTTGAGCACATCTTTCCTCCACCATATACAACCGTCAGCACGCCACGGTTCTCAACCTGAAGTGCAACCCACCCCACCCAAAACCCCAGGGACAAAGACTTAATCAAAGGGAGACCCCACTGGACATAAATTTGAATTTTAATGAGGCTGGCAACGTCCCACCTGAGTCCGCAAAATACCGGCGTCCATTTCTTCATTTTTTGCCCTGCGTTAGCATTATCTCGTATGCAAAAATGATTAACAGTTCTCCCCTGTCCAAATCCCATAACTATGTCCACCGCCCGATCCCCTAGGCGCGTCGCTTGTTTGCTGTGCGTTTTAACTCTGCTCCTTAGCTTCCTGTTCACCGGCTGTGAAACCGTCCCGAAGTTCCCAGATAACCGGTCCATCAAAATGTCTTCTAAAACCGAGGGCAATATAACATGGCCCCAAGGCAATCATTATCAGGGAGGGGTGTTCGGCGGTAAACCCCACGGCACGGGCGTCATGAAATATGCCGACGGAAGGATCTACCGCGGCCAATGGAAACAGGGCAAGCGGAACGGCACTGGGCTCATGCACTACAAGTCAGGCTATATCTACTCGGGACTGTGGCGAGCAGATCTAAAGAATGGAAAGGGAGTGCTCACATTCCCGGATAAAAGAAGCAATGCCGTTGGGTTATGGTATAAGGATAAGTTTTACCAAGGCATCGTGGATAAATCCAACGGACATCGGGAAGAAGGCAAATTTCGCGATCACCCGTTTTTGATCGAAGGCACGAGAGTTTATGCCAATGGCATACGAGAAGAAGGTAAGTTCGCCAAAAACGTGCTATCTTCCGGAGTCAGAACCTTTCCTGATGGGTCAGTCGAGAAGGGGTTCTGGGATACCAAAACTCAATATCGCGATGGCCAACAAAAATATATCTTTGGCAGATTCATTCAGGGTGAAAAATACGATTCTCAGGGCCGTCTGATCAAGGCGGGAATCTGGGATTCGAAGACCGGTAAACCCAAATACTATGTCATGAATTATCTTCATGGTAAATTGGGAGCCACCAAAGATGAGGGCAGATACAATTCCGAAGGACAGCGTCATGGCTGGTCTCGCTTTAGCCGTGAGAATGGCTATCTCCGTGTTGGTCGCTATAAAAATGGCAAGCAATCAGGATCATGGTTAACGGTGGATCCATCTCCGCAAGGTCTATACAGCGGCAGATCAACCAAGTCGGTCGTTATCTACGAGGATGATAAAAACATGGAACAATTTACTTGGATCTATCCCCAGACTAATTTTCGAGGTGTGCCCAGAGGTGTCCATTTCAAGCGAGGCAGCGCCGAATGGCCCGAGGGAAGCGACTTCAGCGCCTATTCCCTGGATCCAAACACCCTATATCTAGGAACACAGGGTGACAAGCAGGGCAGAGCCGACGGCACGGCCCCCGCCCTGTTCATCGGAGGCATGGATGAAGTCGATTTGGGCATCCGAGGTCTCTCCAAAAGACGAATTAATAACGTTGTAGGAGCTAAACGTCAGCTGTTCCGTGAACTGAAAAGCACCACTTGGGAAGCGGGCCGTTTGGTCTCAGCGGAGGTAACAGATCCCACTCATCAGCTCTATTATGTCGGTGAGGTCGATGATCATGGACGCAAGCATGGCAAAGGACGGCAATCACGAGTCACCATAGCCTCCGGCAGTTCTCAACTGATCTATGATAATCAGAATCTGGAGAACGTAGTCTATGAACACGGCAAGGCAATCGGCTCTACCAGCTTTCACAACGCCCTCAATACACGGTCAAATTACCACAGAAGACAGAACGCAGAGCGACAACGTCAATACGAAGCCCGCCAAGCAGCCAGACGCGCCGCTGAGCGCGCGGAGGAACTTGCCGAGAAGCGGGCCGACCGCGAAAGACGGCAGGCGGATTTAGCCCGCCGCAACGCCCTCCGCCAACGCTCACGTGACAAAGCGGCCGCCAAGGCGGATCGCTGGAATCAAGCTCAGGCGAAACGCAAGCAGGAGATGAACCAATTCAACCGCCAAGTGAATCGGCACAATCGCAACCTTGCTCAGGCATTTAAAGAAACGAAGGCTGCGAAGCAACGCCAGGTGCAGGCCCAAAAACAGCGAGAAGAGGCCGAACGAAATAGGCTTGCTCGCTCACGGCAGGCCCAGCTCCAAAAACAACGCGAAGAAGCAAAGCGACAGCAGCTGGCTCAAGAGCGGCAGATTCAAGTTCAGAGACAACGTGAGGAAGCAGAGCGACAACGATTGGCCCAACGACGTGCCGTTGAGGAACAACGCCGCGAGGAAGCTGAAAAGAAACGGCTCGAGATCGCTCAAGCGGAAAAAGAGAAAATGGCAGCCAGGAAAGCAGCCTCTAATCCTGCGGTGAAACCTTCCGGTCCTCCAGCGCCCACGGGACTTACTCCGCCACCGGGAAGATTGCCCGAAGTGCCCAAACGCGGCTACTCAGCCTGGACCCGCTACGCCGAGGTCCGCGATGGCAGTGCCAGCCCTCTGCTCCGTCTGGAATATCGAATCCGAATCACTACCGGTCTTGGAGACGAACCCTATGTGAACGTAGCTTGGCGGCTGACCAACTTGTCGAGTCGCACGATCTTTGACGCGGCGGTCACCAAAAAGATCTACGCCACAAATGAAGTATCCGGCAAGGAAGGCTCCAGTGAATCCTTTGGCAGCACTCTGACACCGAATGAAACCAGCACAAAGCTCCCGGATGTGATGCCCGGAAGCCGACTGTTAAACTTCCAGCTCAAACAACCCGGTATCCGTCTAAAGTTGGAACGCGGCGCTTCCTACACCCATTGGCAAACCCTAGGCTCTGTGAGTTATTATTAATCTTATTAAAATGGGGCCATACGAAAATGTGTAAATGTCCGCCCGAAATCGACCAACCGTGGGCACGCGAGGTGCATCTGATCGATCCGGACGGAAATCGATTGAGGATCGACGAACGCAGGGCCGAAACATAATCGTGTAGCGCACTATTTTCGCTGGAAGAATCGTCACGAAATTCGGACGATGGGTTCTTAGAAAATGCACCCGGCTTTCCAATCGATTGATCACCGTCCCTGGCCTTTGCCGATCAAGGCATGGGCTTGGCAGCAGTCGTGGCTTGATCTGGCATTCTTGCATTTTAGAGTATCTCGCTGGGACGTTCGCCCGTTGCTCCCGCCTGAAGTCACCTTGCAGGAATTCGATGGATCGGCGTGGGTGGCTGTGGTGCCGTTTCGCATGACTGGGATCGGGCGCAGGCCAATTCCGAATTTCACCCTGCTGCCTTCGTTTCCCGAATTGAATCTACGCACTTATGTGGAAGTAGATGGCGTGCCCGGTGTCTGGTTTTTTAGTCTCGATGCCGACAATTGGCCCATCGTTCTCGGTGGGCAGGGTATATATAATCTACCCTATTTTAAAGCTGATATGCAGCTCGAGAAGAACGACGGCTGGTTCGAATGCACCAGCTCGCGTCGCAAAAGCGATGTCGGTTTCAAAGGGCGTTATCGTCCGATTGGTGAGGCTTTCATCGCTGAAAGCGGCACCTTCGAAGCATGGGCCACCGAGCGCTACTGTCTGTATTCACAATCCCGCAAGGGAGACGTTTATCGGGTGGAGGTCCACCATGTGCCGTGGCCGCTTCAACCGGCCGAAGCGAAGATTGAATCATGTGACCTCTTCTCTGCGGCCGGCTTCACTCCTCTCGATCTTGCTCCCGTGTGCCATTATTCAGCCGGCGTGCAGGTGGTGTCCTACCCGAAAATAAACACCGCAGAATCGATTGAGTTGAGCCCCGAAGTTGCGGAAACTCCCGCTGTTGGTTAACCCTTCTATTCATGAAAATCAGCGTCGTTTGCCATGGGAATATCGCCCGCAGCCAGATCCTCCACCACTATCTAGCCGAATATGCGAATCGCGCTTCGTTGACTCTCGATGTGTTCTCCTGCGGCACCGCGCCCCAAATAGCTTACCCTGATGCGGATCTCCTCCTCGCGGAAGTGCGCACCGAGTTGGAACGACGCGGCCTCGAAACACATGTGAAGCGCGACGTCCTCGATGCAGATTCAACGCAGCTGCTGCTCGATTCCGATGTCATCCTCGCCGCGGACGCGAATCGTCGGCGCGAGCTAATCACGATACTCGGAGATCAGGTCGCGCCGACCAAGATCAAACTGTTCTACGAATATATCGGCGAGGGAACCAAAGATTTCGTGGACACTTATGACGCGAAAAAGGGAGCCCAGGATCCAGAAAAATTCGCCAAGTGTTTCGATGAGTTAGAACGTATCGCGCGGTTGATTATCAATCGTATTCCCAACCCCAACTAGCCCCCGAATGCTACTTTCCGCCCTTTCCGATTTTCCCGATGACGCTCTGCATATTTACCATGAGAGCACCATGTTTGCCCTCATGGCCCGGTTGAAAAAAGCGGGCGTCACCCGCGTCTATCTCCAATATTACGGCAACCGCGATTACGGGCATTTCTGGGATCATCAGGCGCCCTCTCATCGTAATTTCATCGAGACGGCCAACAATCTGCCCGAGCACAGCAAAGTCTTCGTCGAAGCCGCCAAAGCTCACGGTCTCGAAACGGTCGCCGTGATGCGTCCGCAGGAACAAGGTCTCTGGCTCACCTATTCTCCCTATTACCAAGAGGCCCGGGAAAATCCGGGCATTCCCCACACCGGTGGCAACATCATGATCGCTTCGAAGTTCCTTTTCGAAAATCCCGATCTGCGAATCAAACGCCGCTCATGGGATATCGATCCGGACGCGCTCAACAAGACCATCGCGAGCCTGAAAATATTTAAGCAAAACAAAGTCCACAGTCGGATCAGGAAGGAAAACCTTACGATCTATACCTCTCCGGACAACGCCCACTACCGGAAGTATGAGGGCGATTTCAGTTTCGATTTTTCCACCGAGCCCGCGAAACACGAGGTGCAAACAACGCGATTCGACGCCGTCAATTATGCGGCTGAGACGATCACCCGCCAAGGCGACCCGATCGAAGTGATCACTCTCAGTGGCTTGAACATCAGCGACCGCTATGTGGCCGTGGGGGTCTCCTGCGAGGGAGAAGCCGCAAAAGAAACGCTTTTCACCACGACGGCGTTCAATGCCATTGCGATTTACACGGCAGAAGGCGACGAAATCTGCGCGACTCCCGGATCCAGCGTGTGGAAAACACCGACCAATGAACCCCACCTCCAGGCGGGTTTCAATTTCAATGACGGTTTCGGCGAAAGCTGGCCGACCACTCTCGACCCAAATGGAGAAACGGGCTACCTCGCGATCAGCAAGGGCAAGGACGAATACGTGCACGGCGCGATGTGTGAGTGCGAACCGAAGGTCCAGGCCTACTGGCTCAAGTGGCTGGAGAAGGCCATGGACGACGGTTACGATCTGATCGGCAACCGGATCGAATGTCACTCAGTGCATGTCGATGAGCCCTTTGCCTATGGCTACAACGACTGTATCAAGGAAGAGTATTTCAAGCGTTACGGTCCCTGCCGCGAAGAGGAGATGGAGCTCGGCAAAATTTCCAAAATCCGCGGCGATGCCTATACAGAACTCTTCAAGGAAGGCGCGAAACGCACGCGAGCCAGAGGCAAGAAAGTCGTGCTCACGCTCAATACCGACATGCTGCGGAATCCCATTCCCCTCGCCCGGCGCTGCGCCTATCCGATGAATGTCGAGTGGCAGTGGGAACGTTGGATTGATGAAATCGAGCCGGACGAGATCAACATCCGCATGTATCAGACTTCGATCGATTTTCTCCTCACGGATCCCCAGTGCCAGAACCTGATCTCCCGGGCACAGCAACAAAATGTGCCCCTCACTCTCGAGCGCTACGCTTACTGGGATTTCGCAGCCGAATTCGAAAGAATCCGCAACACCGGAATCTTCTCCCGCATGACTCTCTATGAAACCAACGACGTGATTAGGAGCGACGGCAAAGGTGGCATCAGCGTGCTCAAGCCGGAACTATTGGAGCGGCTCGAAACGCTCACCAGTTAAACGAAGTAGCGATCAGGTTATTCGAATAAGTCGCGCCTAGCGCGGGCCGAACACATTACGCACGGCCTGTAGATAGCGATAGCCATACCGCATATCCGGCAGGAGGTAGCTCCCTTCGGTCCATTCGTTCCAACTGTTGATTGTCACCAAGGGTGCCTGATTGGGGTGCGCGTCCAAATAGCGCTTCGCCTTCCACAGACAGGCTTCGAACGCATCGGGCGTAGCACCGGTCACACAGGTCTTCATCCCCGGATTGCGATGAGTGTTATCCCAACCAATCGAAGCATGTGGGTAGTATGTCCCATAAGCCTTCTCAAATGTTTCCCATGACGAAATCGCCTTGTCGGCCCAGGGCACGAAATCACCGTCCTGATCCGAATCCATGACATACTGGTAGGTAGTTGCGCTATCGAAATCCAAGGTCTGAGCCGTTTGATATTCCGTGCCGCTTTCCAGCGCAGCTCCTGCCTCCGTGCCTCCTTCACCCAAACGGGCGATCGCTTGGATATCGAGTCCGGGCAGACCTTTCTCGATGCAACGGCGCCTCATCCAATCAAACGCATCCTTCGTCTCGGCCACCCCACCGAGACCCGCCATCAGATTCGCATAGGCAAAAATAGAAAACACCGGTTTGTCATCAATCCGGTAGTAGCTCTCGAGCCCGAAATACTTCTCGACCAAACGATCAAACATGGGCTCCAGCACCACACGATCCACTTGACCGCTCATGATCTGCGAAGACGGATCATTGATCGTATCCGTGTGCATATCCCAGAGATTGTTCACATCATGATTGGCCCACATGATATAGAATTTGCTGTCGGTGCCCTCGAGCGCAGGAATCAGCCCCTCGTTCAACTGCCGTTCGAAGCACGCCGCATTTTCATACCAATACCAATCCATGATGAACACGTTGATCCCATGCGCGCGCGCCAACTCCACGTGTTCACGCATCACCGCCGGATCAGCTTCGTCCTGATATCCCAAGAGCGGAATCCGCGGCATATCATGCCCGGGAAAGCGCGGGGTGCTCCGTCGCACCGTATACCATTCGCCATCTTTCTCCGGCCAGAAATTCTCCATCCGTGGTTCGTAGTGATACGAAGGCCAAATATACGCTGCGACGTCGTAGGGTTTCATCCCTAACAGGTTTAGCCACTCAGCACGGGAGTGGAAGTCGAATTGATACTTACAGCTCACTATCCTTCTAACTCATGCTAATCGAATGGTAAGACTGGTATGAAATTGACCCTCAACCCGTCCCCACTTTCGATCCCCTTGGAGAGAACTACCCCACCATGAAAATCCAATTATTAGGCACGGCCGCCGGAGACTTTCTCCGCGTCGATGATCCGGAAGATGACTTCGAGTCACTCCCCCGAGTTCGAGAACTGGGAGGTCGGAATCTCCGACGTCCCTGCCAGGCCGTGGTCTTCCCGGATATCCTCGTCGATTTTTACGATGGTGACCAATTGGGAAAATTCGGCATCGCGCCCAAATCGATCAAACACCTTATCATCACCCATATCCATTGGGATCATTTCCGACCGCTCAAGATTCTGGAGTTTGCCGCCTCGCTTCCTCATCAACTGCAAATCCACGGATCGCACAACGCGATTGAAGCGCTGAAGTTCGCCGACACCTACGACTTCAACCGCGAAACCGGACGTTTTCTCACCCGTGAGACTCGCACCGATATTGGGTATCACACTCTCGAAGCCCAGGAGACTTACGACATCGGTGAAACGAAGGTCACGCCAGTGCACGCAAATCACAGTCTCGATAAGTCAGATCACATGATCATGCAGGATCTGTGTTTCAATTACGTGTTCGAACGTGACGGTCGCACGATCTTTTACGGCATGGATTCATCCTACACCCTGCCGCTGACTTTGGATTTCCTGCGTCGCTACAAGATGGATGTGGCCGTGCTGGATGTGACCTTTGGTCGACGAGAAATCGATCCAGTAAAATCCGGCCACCACAACATTCCGATGATCAAGGAGACCATCGCCGAGTTCCGCGAAACCGGGATTTTCGATGATCACACCAAGGTCGTGGCATCGCACATGGCTCTGGCCTACGCGGAACCTCACGACGATCTGGTCGACGTCATGGCCGAAGCCGGGATCACCCTCGGATACGACGGGATCCAGCTGGAAGCCTGATCCAATGAGGAATCGCAATGAACACCAAGAGGAAATGCCGATGAAAGATTCTTTCTCTTTCTCGTAATCTTTATCGTTCGTCAGGATAGATTTGCTCACCAGAAGTGCCCTTAAATACTTTTAATATGGAACTCAGGAAAGCTGGAACAGACCCATCCAATGTCCTGAACTCGAGCGTATTTCTATGAGGCTGACACTCAGCTCGCTTGCCTGCTCAACATACCTAGCGTCACCCCATACCTATGATCGTATTTGATGTAGATGGAACCTTGGTCGGTGGTGAAGCCGCCGATTGGACTAGCTTCGAAGCGGCTTTTAAAGAAGTCGCGGGATTTGCCCTTACCAGGGAATTCTTCCTGAGCCTGGAAGAGATCACCGCCCAAGCCATTATTCACCACGCACTCGCAGATCTTCCTCTCGAGGAAAGAAAGTCCAAAGAGCAGGCGGTGAGCCAAGGCTACTTGCAGCGCTTAAAGGCGGCTCACCTTGGCGATGATCGATCATTCCTTCCCACCGAGGGCGCGATCGATCTGATCCACGCTTTGCGGGAAAAAGAGATCCCCATCGCGATTGCTACCGGTGACTGGCGCGAATCCATTTCGTTCAAACTGCAATCCGCGGGTATTCCCTTTGCAGGTATCCCACTGGTAACTTCATCCGAATACTATAGCCGAGCCGATATCATTGCGGCGGCGGTCACCGAAGCGAATCAAACACTGGATCAAGCCATCTACGTCGGCGACGGCACTTGGGATCTTCGAGCCTGCCGAAAACTTGGCATCCCCTTTATCGGAGTCGGTAAAAGAAGAGAAAAACTCCGCGCTGCCGGCGCGGAACATATCCTCTCAGATCTCAATCCTGCAGCCTTTTGGCAGGTGAGAGAAGTCGCCAAACGGTAGCAGTCTAAGTCGATCCAACTCGTCTCAACATCAGGAAAACCTCATGAGCAACTTAGAGCTACGCCCCTTAACGATCAAAGATGAGCGGTCGTTTCGGCATGCTGTTTTGGAATTCAAGAACGAGACACCACCGTGGAATTTCGCGTTTGATTTTGACCCTCAGGAAGACTTCGCGAGTTATGTCACCAAAGTGAACGGCTGGCCTCTCGGCATTAGTAGCAAAGACAGGTTCGTGGCGAATTCGTTTTTGGTCGGTATCGTCGATGGACGGGTCGTCGGTCGGCTGTCACTGCGACATACCCTTAATGGTTTTCTAAAAAAGTATGCAGGGCATATCGGCTATGGCGTTATTCCCAGCGAACGAAGGAAAGGCTACGCAGGTGAAATGCTCAGGCAGGCACTACCCCTCTGCAATAAACTGGGAATCGAGCGAGCCTTGGTAAGTTGCGACACCGACAACGTCGCATCAAAAAAGGTCATTGAAAACAATGGAGGCGTTTTCGACTCCATCACCGATCTCCCCGATCTCAAAAAACAGAAACGCCTGTATTGGATCTATCCGAACAGATAGAAGTGAAACGGATAAATTTCAGGGAATCGTTCGCTGAGAGTTTGGGATAGTATCCGTTTCTTGATTGAGCTCATCATGTTCGAAGTCACAAAACAGCCGCTTGAGCGAACTAGAAATATATCAAATGAATCCCACCCCCTATCACCTTCGAGTCGCCAACCCTGATCAACTGCCCAATGCGTTGGAGGGATCCATCACCCGTCTGGAAGGAACGTTTAATTTCAAGCCGCACATCGGGATACTGGCCAATGGCGAAATCGTGATGTTTGTCGCGCATGCCCATGCGGAAGAAAAAATCACCTCTGATAACGCAGTAGAGGCCGAACGTGCCCTGTCATCGCACGTCGTGATGTATCGCTCTTCGGATGACGGTAAAACATGGTCCGTGGGCCGGCATGTGCGCGAACTCATTAGCGGCCACGAACCTTCAGTCAGCGTTTTCGGAAATACCCTCTTCGTAAAAGTGCAGGCCCATGGCGGCGGTTGGTATCCCGACCCTTATGCCGAGCGCGACCATATCTATGCGGTGCTCGCGAGATCGGAAGATGGGGGCAGAACCTTTGATCGTTTCGTCATCGATGCCGCATTCACCGGAGCGAAAAAAGACGATGTCATCGACTGCGCGCGGGAGATTATTCAACTCAGGGATGGTCGACTCTACATGGCGATCGGCGTGGGCAATACTCACCGGGCAGCAATCTCGGCGGATGATGGCAAGACTTGGGAGATGCAGGATGTCGCGCTGCCCGGTTGTCATTATCTGGAAACCAATCGCGCCTTCTTTTCCGAATCCGTGCCGTTTCGCTCTCCTACCGGTCGGCTAATGATGTTGAGCCGGGTGGACTACAGTTTTGCGACCTTCGAGGCGCCTTTGGATTTCCATCCTGCTTATGGGAAAAAAACCGACTCGGACAATCTCGATGGCGAGGTGCTGTTTGAATCCAAAGACGAGGGCATGTCGTGGGAACCAGTTCGCGCGGTGGGCTTCCCTTCCCTTATGTATCCTTCGATTCAACTCATCGGTGAGAACAAGATGTTGTTTACTTTCACGGTGCGCGAAGTGCCACCGGAAGGCACCGGATCGATCCACCCCAAAGTCGGAGTGCAGGCCGTGATCGTCGAAGAAAAAGCCGATGGCACCATGGATTTCGATCTCAGCAAAGATGTCATCGTAATCGACGACTGCACCCCCGACGCGATGCGCAACGCCGGATGTTTCGGCAACACCATCACCACGCTCGACGGCTTCTTGCTAACGCCCTTTTCCTATCCCGTAATCGATCCCGAGATCCTCGAAATAGCCAACAACAAAGGCTACATGGATGAAGTGACCTACGATCACTACGCTTCGATGCAACGCACTTACGCGGGACGCTATCAGGATTACATCTGGAAAGACGATCCGGAGCTCACTGAGTTTCACCTCCGGCGAAACTTCTCCGCTCTCTTCCTATATGCGCAATGCGCCAACAAGGGCGGCATCGCCACGGCCACGGTGCGCTGGAAGCTGCCGGAAATGTAAGGGTGTGGCCTGGGCAAGCTATCGCTTTCCGAACCTCCCAACCATGAGCGTTAAGTTGGTAAACAGTTTCGACGAACTGGTCTCGACGCCCTTCGCTAACGACATCAATGCCCTGTGCTGGCAGCGCAACCTGCCCGGCGATTTCGAAGAAATCGTAACCCGATTACACTCCGCTGAAGCGATCACGACGCTCGACGAAACGCGTTTACACGCGCTGGCGTTGAGTGCGAATGGCGCGATCGCGCGCGACATCCTTATCGCAGATCTGCGACGTCTTCACAAACACGGTCTGGCCCCCTCCCTCGATTGCATTCGAGACTATCCGCGCGACGACGAAGACGAAATCTTGCCCACCGATGTGTATTCCTTCCACGCCGACAGCGCACAAATCTCCGCCGATACCTATCTGTGCACTTACGCTGGCCCTGCCTCGGAAGGACTGCCCAATCTCGAGGCAATCAGACACGTCGATCTCCCGCAAACACGTGCCGCTCTCCTCCAACAATTCGGCGGTGAGGATAACGATGCCTTTCGCGCCTATCTTGGTGAGCATTGTTACGACCTCCACTACGCTCCCCTTCCTCACGCCCAGCCATTTTCATTCGGCTTGGGCAACCTCTGGCGTATCGCACTCCAACATCCCGCTAGTCTCGTGCCGCCTTGCATTCACCGGGCACCCGAAACAGCCCCCGGCGAATCTCCCCGTCTGCTCCTGATCAGCTAGCTCTTCACACCAAGTGCGGTAGCACCATCGTCGCCAAACTGAGGACGAAAAAGAAGCCGCACATATCGGTCACAGTGGTGAGGATCGGACCCGACGCGAGCGCCGGATCCATATCCATCCGCTTGAGCGCGAGCGGGATCAAACCGCCCAAGCTTACCGCCACGATCGTATTGATCATCAATGCTCCTCCGACCACTGCCCCAAGCCACATATTTCCCTGCCAAAAAAAAGTCACCGCTCCCAGCAACACTCCCAACGCAAATCCATTGATTACGCCCACGGCCATTTCCTTGGCCAGCACCCGAAACATTTCAACCGGTCGCACCAAACCCAAGGCCAGCTCACGAATACTTACCGCCACCGCCTGACTCCCGCTACAACCACTCATGTCGGAAATGATTGGCAGGAAAACCGCCAAAGCGATCACTTGCGCGAGCGTATCCTGATAAGCCGCAATCACACTCGCGGCGATCACGTTGAGCCCGATATTAATGCTCAACCAGGACAACCGTCGGCGCGACCTGACCGCGATGGGCATTGAGCGCAGTTCTTCCTTACCGCCCAAACCGCTGACCTTCAGAAAGTCTTCCGTTACATCCTCCGCGGCGGCCTCGCGCACCGATTTACGCATCACGACACCAATCAAGCGCTGTTCATCATCCACCACGGGCAGCCCCACATACCCCTTATCCGCAAACAACCGTGCCAATTCTTCCTGCTCCATCCCATGGTTCACCACCAAAGGCTCGCTCAGCATGATCTTTGTAACCGGAGTCTCCGGAGTGGAGAGAAGCAAATCACGCAAACGCAACACCCCCTTCGGACGCTCATCGTTATCCACGATGTATGCGTATTGCACATCGTAATCCGTGTAGGTCTGTGCGTTGGAACGCATATCCTCGGTCACATCTCCGACGGTTGCCGTCAACGAATAGGCTAAAAACTCCGCTCGCATGAGACCACCCGCCGTGTCCTCATCGTAGGCCAGCAGTTCCCGAGCTTCCTGCGCTTCTTCGGGCTCCATCTCTTCGAGAATCGCCGCCGCCTCATCATCTTCGAGATCGCCCAACATGTCCGCCGCGGCATCACTATCCAATTCCTCCACAATATCTGCCGCGCGGTCAGGATCGATCCCATCCAAAATATCGACCGCTTGGGCCGGAGCCATTTCATCTAGGAGCTCCGCCGCCTGTTCCGGCGTGATCAGGACCATTAACTGTTCCTGTTCATCATCGTCGAGACGATCGATCAAGCGTGATCGATCCGTGGCCGGAAACGACTCCAACAACTCCGCTGCACCCGCCGCATCCTTATTTTCGATGCAGTATTCGAGTTGGTCAATCGGTGCAACATCTTCAATCATGACAGGAGTCTAACTCAATCCTCCCACAGAGTCAGGTTGAATATTGTTACTTCTCACAAATAGACTTACCAAAGAGCTAGAATGAGAGCACGAAACCCCATGGTGATCCACTATGTCCATGACATGGATCGAGCGAAGCGTTTCTACACGGAATCATTTACCGTAAAGCCCTCGTTTGAATCGTCCGGCTGGACCACGCTCGATTTTGGCGCGATCCAACTCGCGCTACACATTCTGCCTTCAGACGATGAAGCTCCGCTCCCCCACGCCGGATTGAATCTTGAGGTCGATCATATCGAATCAATCCAAGCCGATATCGAACGCCTCGGAGGCAAGCTCCTCGAACTCATCGAGCCTCGCGGCGGCGTGCCGGTGCGCGTGGCCCGTTTCGTCGATAGCGAAGGCAATGGTTTCGAGCTCCGACAAGAACCCTAATCAATCTATACTGCTAAATTCGTTTATGGATCTACGACACCGTCTGCATCTCGCTGGTCGATCGCTCTTGGCAATTCTGGATCGCGAAACGCATTTTCTCCCGACCGGAGGCTGGCAGGTTTCCCACGACCTTGGTCGATGGTGGGATGCTGTGCTTCGCTTGGAAGATAGTATCGGCTTCAAGATTCCTCCCGAGCTGGAACAAGCTTCACTTCGCAATCTGCGGACCTTGACCGACAATGCCGCCAGCATGCTGATCAACAACCCGGCCATCCCCCAACTCGAGGGAAAGTGCCAACTTACTCTGCACAACTTCCGTGAATCGCTGATCGCCTTCGGTGGACTCATCAAGTGGCGGGACAATGCGTGGGCGCGGGAGTCCGCAATGAAATTAGTGCGGGCCATGAACGATGCACTCAGACCAAACGGGAGTCTCGACGTCGCTAAAATCAAATCATGGTCAGGCCTTCCACTCACGACCGATCCGTCCCATGCGGCAGGCAGCAGCGAAGGATGGTTCGACTGCACGGCCACGACCGGACGCTCGCTGGAGGCCCTGGTCTGGCTTTTCGAATCAACGCATGAACCGGAAATTCACCATCTCGCGGATCGCATCGCCCAACACCATTTGGAGCATACCACCAATCGAGACGGTTCAATGCGCAGCGAAATCATCGATCCGGAAAATGTAGGGCATAATCATTCCTATCTCGGCACGCTGAGAGGTCTTCTTCTTTTCGGTCTGCTGACCAAAAAAGAAGAATACGTGAAATTCGTGGAAGCCACCTACCGCAATGCCGTGCGTCAGCACATCGTCATGGAATCGGGTTGGACACCGCATGATCTCGGTAAATTGAGATTTCCGAATGACGAAGGCGATCCTCTCAACGATCCCGCCAGCTCCGGCGATTCCGCACAGCTCGCGCTCTGGCTCGCCTTGCACACCGGGGCCGTGGACCTATTCGACGATGTGGAACGCATCGTGCGAGCGCGACTGCTCCCCTCACAGATCACGGAAGACGATATTCAGAAATATCCCGAGCATGATTTCACCGAGCGTGAAATAGGCGCCTGGGGTATATGTGTGGCTTCTCATGCCACCAAGAGCTGCACCCCCGATATCGTAGCCTCGGTGGCCCATACCCTCTGCGATGTTTACAACCACATTTACACAAAATCAAAAGCTGGAATTTCCGTGAATCTGCACTTCGACCAGGAAGATGATGATGTGACGATCCACAGCACAAGGGATCACCGCGCCAAACTTTCGGTGCGGATCAAGCAGCCGTGTGATCTCAAGATTCGCCTCCCCCGCTGGGCTCCAAGAGAGACCATCGAGATCACAGTCGATGGCACAAAGTCACCGTTGCGGATCGAAGGCGGTTTCGCACGCATTGCGCGGGACAAGCTCAGAGCAAACAGTGAAGCCGTCTTAAGCTATGAACTGCCCACGAGGATGACAGAGGAGCGCATGCCCTCAGGAAAAAGCTATCGTTTCCAATGGCGCGGCGACGAAATTACGGGCATCGACCCACAGGACGGTCCGCTGACGTTCTACCCCTCGATGCCAAATCAGAGCTAAGTAGAATCATTTATAACGAACCTGCCTTTATTTGCCAAATTCGCGCAGCTCCGACCAATACTCACGATACTCATCAATAAAGCGTTGGTAGAACTGCCTGGCATGCTCCGATAATCCCGTGAGGTAGTTTTTCTCCAAAAACCAAGGCTGATAGGAAAAGAAATCCGACCTTGGGTAGCTCGCGCTGGTGTAGGTGAGCATAAACGTGCGCCGCAATTTATCGGTGTGATAACGCCCCCGGTGCAAGGCCATCGGGTTAAATGCCACCGCATCTCCCGCCTCCATTTCCACCCGCAGTGCATTCGGCATGTGATTGGAGCGATTGTTCACCCGGCCATCGGCGCAGCGGATCGCGTATTCCTCGTCGGTATCCCACCGCAGATGCGTGCCCGGCACGATCTCGATATCACTGGATGGCACGAGCGCGATTTGCAGCTGGATGCTGCGTCCCTCCGGTCCGCGCTCCGCGACCATCTTCTTTTCATCCTCTTCATCGGGGCAGAGAAACTGTGCATCGCGGTGCCAGTTTCCGTCCTGGCTGGTCTCGAGCGGATTCATAAAAAGACTCGTGCTGCGAAACATCGGTTCATCACCCAGAATCGTTCGACAGACCTTCAGGACCTCCGGGTCGGAGGTTGTTTCCAAAATCTCCTGAACGGCCGCAGGATATACGTTTGCGTAGCCCGGATGATTCAAGTGCCGCATGTTGGTGGCATCGGGTGTGTCGATTCCCGCTTTTCCGGTGAGTGGGCACTTCTTTCTCCACTGCTCAAGAACCGCATCGCAGATCACCCTGAGCTTTTCCGTCCGTTCGAGGTCAAAAAACCCACGAATTAATATATACCCTTCCTCTTCCCATTGCTGCGACAGAGATTTCATGACCAGACGAATCCTGCAATAGACCACTCAAGGCAAGCCATGAGTGATTCGATCATCGACGCGGTGACAACCCGTGAGGAGAGAGGCCAGATTCACTCGTTTTCGGCATTCATCACCGCGAGTCCGACCTGTGATTTTCCGCCGTCCAGATAGCTGCCGTATTCCTTCTCACGCGCCTCACCCCCTCCATAACCTTCATACCATAGGTAGTATCTGCCACCGATCTTCTCCACGGTGGTAAACCAGATGGCACCCTCGTCCCACGTGCCTTTTTCTCCGCGACTGAAGACCGGGTGGGGATGCTTCTGCCAATGAATGAGATCCGTGGAAGTCGCGTATCCCGCGTGGGCCGGATAATCACTGAAGCGATCAGACCCACAGTAGAACATATGGTAAACGCCATCCCACTCGGTGATGCGCGGGGTCTCGACCGTATAGCTGTCCCAGCTGCCTGCTGGCCCAATCGGCAAAATCGGCTCTGACTGAAATTCCTTAAAATCGAAGCCGTTGTCGGAGACCGCGAGGTGCAGTTGAAATCCCGTGCTTCCGAGCACGTCTTTCCAATAAAAGAGGTAAAACACGCCGTCGCGCCAGACAATCTCCGGACCTCCCCCCATCACCACCGGATTGCCGGGATGCTTCTGAAAGTTCACCCCATCAGTAGAAGTAGCCAAACAGATACTGCGATGAACCCGCGGGCATACCGCCGAATAATAAAGAAACACCCGACCTCCCACCTCAACTGTTGCAGGATCAAGCACGTGATCTTCGTCCCAATCGCCCGGGACACCCACATCAATGACCGGAGTTGATCGAATATTCCATGAAATCCCATCAAATCTTTTCTTTTCGATCGTTCCCACACCGATCCTGTCGTGACCTCCCTGTTGGCCGCGAAAATAAAGATAATAGGTATCGCCCAGCAGTAGTAAATCGGGATTGGCCGTCTGCGCCTCCATCCAAGTCTCCGGGACAGCTGGTAAGATAGGGTTGCGAGGGTGGCGAACAAAATTCCAATGCATCGACTCTTGGTAGGAATGAGCGATCCAGTGACGACAATCCTAAAGATAGAGCCAAGCACCGGGAATCACGAGTCCAGAGTCCCAATTCAATCCTCATAAACACTCGTCAGATGCCAGAGCCCGCACCAAGGACAGACATAAGCTTTCCGCTGGCGCTCCACTCCGGCCAGCATCGCGCCGTCGAGTGCATCGCCTTGCGTGCGGTAGCGGCGCTTCCCCTTGCAACTGGGTTTGGTTTCAACGCGTCGGGGACGTTTCATCGGTTCGGAATTAACATGAATAGACACGAATTCCACGAATTTTCACGAACATGCAGCTAATATCCTGCCAACACCTACTCGGATAAAATTCGTGAAAATCAGTGAAATTCGTGTCTCCGCACGCCTAGGCTCGCTTCACCTCGAATAACTCCTCAACACTGAAGCCGATGAATATTGAAAACCCCTATTCTGGCGCATCCGTTGGATCTTCCCTACGCGGTAATCTTCACGCCCATACCACGGCGAGTGATGGCAAATCGCCTATCCAAGATGTCATCAACAAATACGCCGATGCCGGCCACGATTTTCTCATGATCAGTGATCATGACATCGTCACCAAGGGCGAGGACTACGCCAAGATCGACAATCGCGGCCTGATTCTGATTCCGGGCAATGAAGTGACACGCAATGGACCTCACCTTCTCCACGTTGGCGCGGAAACCGTCGTCGAGCCGGTCGAAGATCGCCAAGAGATCATCGACAACATCAACACGGTCGGCGGATTCGCGGTTATTAATCACCCCAATTGGTTGCAGGACTTCAATCACTGCAGCTTCGAGAATCTCGCCCAGTGGCAAAATTATCTCGGGATGGAAATTTTCAACGCCACCATCGGCCGTCTCGACGGCAGCCAATTCGCCACTGACAAATGGGATCGCCTCCTCTCATCCGGACGTCGCGTCTGGGGCTTTGCCAATGATGACAGCCACTTGATCAGCGAGGATGTCAACATCGGCTACAACATGGTCTGCACCACCGACCGCAGTGTCGCGGGCATTATGGATGCATTTCGACGCGGCTGTTTCTACGGTTCCACCGGCGTCACGATCGACAATATCACCGTGACCGGAAACCGCATCAAAGTCGAAGCCGCCAATGCTGATCGCATTATCGCCTTCCATCATGTGGGCCGTGAAATCGTGCACACCGATGGCACCTCACTCGAAATAGAAGTTTCCGAGAAATCCAAATACGTGCGCTTCGAATGCCTCGGTCACGGCCTCCAAGCCGCGTGGACCCAGCCCTTCTACGTGAGCTAATTCTTCAAACACTCTGTATACGAAATCTCGGTTTCATATCTCCGAAGGTAGGCGGCGAGCTCGCTCGCGCAGAGACGTTTTCAGGCGCGAGCAAGCTCGCCGCCTACGAACTGATACTTTGCGCTTTGGAACCATTTCTGTAATCGCAAGCTCGCGACCTACCTTTGCCCATGGTCGTGACACCGATTCGACACGTTAGCTGATCGTCGTAGAGACAAACGCTTGCCGAGAACGGGCTTACTCCGGCAAGCTCCCCGTTTTCGTGGCCGCACCTACTTCACATTCCCGCAAACGCGTCGTTATACTCGGCGCCACCGGCTCGATCGGTGAAAACGCCCTGCGCGTGATCAGCGCGCATCCCGACAAACTCGAACTCGTGGGCATCGCTGCCCGCTCCGGCTGGGAGAAACTTTCCGACATCGCCCAATCGCACCAGGTGCGCCATGTCGGTCTGTTCGACGAAACCGCCTGCACCAACGCACAACAATCAGATCGCTTCAACCCCGGCACCGAGTTTCACGCTGGCATGGCCGGATTGGTCGAGCTCGCGCAACTTGCCGAGGCCGATATCGTGCTCGTGGCCGTGGTGGGGACCACCGCACTGGAACCAACGCTCGCTGCGATTAGCGCCCGGAAAACCATCGCGCTCGCCTCGAAGGAGATTCTCGTGCTGGCCGGCAAGTTCGTCATGGCTGCGGCCCAAGAACACGGCGTGCAACTCCTGCCGGTGGATAGCGAACACAACTCCGTCTTTCAGTGCCTCGAAGGCCATTCGCAATCCGACGTCAGCCGGATCATGCTCACCGCCAGCGGAGGGGCATTTCGCGATTGGCCGGTTGAGAAACTCAAACACGTGACCGTGTCCGATGCGCTCAAGCATCCCAATTGGGACATGGGTCCGAAGATCACCGTCGATTCCGCTACGCTCGCCAACAAGGGCCTCGAATTGATCGAAGCCCAGTGCCTGTTCAATCTTCGCGCCGAACAATGTGATGCAGTCCTGCACCCGCAGAGTATCGTGCATTGCCTCGTCGAATATCAGGATGGCGCGATGCTAGCGCAGCTCTGTCCCCCTTCGATGACATTTCCTATTCAGCACGCTCTACTCTATCCGGATCGCGCGGCCGGCGTGGAGCCCGCGCTCGATTTCACCAAACTCCTTTCGCTCGAGTTCCGCCCGGTTGACGAAACGCGATTCCCGATGTTGCGCCTCGCGAAAGAGACGATGGCGGCAGGTGGATGCGCCCCCGCCGTCTTCAATGCGGCCAATGAAATCGCCGTCGCCGCCTTTCTCGAAGAACAGATTCCCTTTCTTGCGATTCCGCAGCTAGTTGATACCACGTTACAAGAAATCACTTTTCGTGAACCGAAAGGCTTGGCTGATGTCTTGGCCATTGATTCCGAAGCCCGGCGCATCGCCACGGCTGCCCTTCCTAACTTTTCCTCCTAAACCGTGTCACCCGACATTCTCCCTTCTCTTCTTTCCAACGTCTGGTCGATCTTCTTGGTCGTCCTGTTTTTCGGCGGCTCGATCTTTGTTCATGAGCTCGGGCACTTTCTCGCCGCACGACGCCGCGGAGTGCACGTCGAACGATTCTCCATTGGATTCGGTCCGAAAATGTTTTCCTGGAAGGGCAAGGATGGCGTCGAATACCGCATTTCCTGGCTACCCCTCGGTGGTTACGTGACTCTCCCCCAACTCGCTGACCTCCGTGGGATCGAGGGAGACAGTGATGTGGATGTCGATGAGATGCCACCCATCACCTACGGCACCAAGATGTTGGTCTTTGTCGCTGGGGCGGCCTTCAATATTCTGTTCGCCCTCGCTCTCGCCACCGTGATCTGGTTCGTCGGGCAACCGGCCAGCAGCATGAGCGCGAGCACCCGCGTCGGGTATGTGAGCCCCACTCTGACGTTGGCTGATGACAGCAAAGTCATTTCCCCTGCCGCGGAAGCCGGGCTTCAAATCGGCGACAACATCCTCGCAATCGACGGACAGCCAGTCCGCGAGTGGATGGATATCGTGCAGACGATTGTCACCGGTTCTGATCGCACCGCGACCGGAAATCCCAAGACCGTATTTACCATTGATCGCGCCGGGGAAACCCTGACTCTCGCGGTTTATCCCCGCCTTTCTGGTGATGAACAATTTCGCCGGGTCGGTATCGACGCAGGTTACGAGTTAATCGTCACAGGAGTGACCGCAGGCAGTGTCGCTGAGCAAGCTGGCTTTCAGGCCCAGGACGAAATCCGCACCCTCAACGGCCAACTTGTGATCAATGCGGGTGTGTATCGAAACATCATTGCAGAATCCAAAGGTGCGCCCATCGCGGCCGTCGTGCTTCGCGATGGCAAATCGACCCAACTCACCGTCCCCGCTCGCACCGGTGATGCCATCGAAGCCCCACTTGGTATCGGTCTGACCACGGGATTTTCCCGCACCTATCCCTCCCCCTTCAAACAAATTGCCAATCACGCGGTGATGACCGTGCGCACGCTGGGTAGCCTCATCAATCCAAGCTCTGATATCGGACTCTCCAAGGTTTCCGGGCCCGTGGGCATTTTCCGGATCTTTCACAGCGCCGCCGAAGCCGGTTTCATCACCATCCTGATGTTTACAATCCTGGTGAACGTAAACCTCGCGATCTTCAACCTGCTCCCCATCCCCGTCCTCGACGGTGGACAGATGCTCTTCGCCACCATCGCTAAGATTCGGGGCCGCGCCCTGCCGGTCAATTTCATCATGGCGACCCAGAGCACGTTCGTGATCCTTCTTTTCTCGATGATTCTCTACGTGAGCTTCTTCGATGTGCGTCGTATCGTCCGTGACAACCTCCCCGACGATCCCGCGCCGAAGGAACAGGCCGCTGAATAGCCAGCAGAACCGTCGCAAAGATTTTCCTGCCATTTCGGAAATGGCGTTGCTCAATCGGCGATAAGAAATGACCAATAAGGAAGTCATGTCTTATTGTGCCTCACGTTTTAAAACCGTTCGCCGTCCCACTCACGAAGTTGTGTTCGGTGGAGTCGGGGTCGGTGGAGCCAATCCGGTGCGCATCCAATCGATGACCACCAGCGATACGCAGGATGTCGCGGCGACCGTGAAGCAATGCATCGCGCTGGCTGAGGTCGGCTGCGAAATCGTTCGCGTGACAGCACCGAATGTCACCGCCGCCAAGTGCCTCGCCCCGATTCGCAAACAATTCACCGCGGCTGGCTTTGAACATATCCCTCTCGTGGCGGACATTCATTTTCTGCCTTCCGCTGCGATGGAAGCCATCGAACACGTTGAGAAAGTCCGCGTGAATCCGGGTAACTATGCCGATAAAAAGAAATTTGCCGTTCAGGAATACTCCGATGTGGAATACGAGCGTGAGTTGCAGCGGCTCCATGATTCCTTCTCTCCCCTCGTCCTGCGGGCTCAGGAATTAGGTCGCGCCTTACGCATCGGCACCAATCACGGTTCGCTGAGCGATCGCATCATGAACCGCTACGGCGACACGCCGCTCGGCATGGTCGAAAGCGCCCTCGAGTTTCTCCGCATCGCCGAATCGCATGGGTTCAACCAATCCATTCTCTCAATGAAGGCCTCCAATCCGAAGGTCATGATCCAGGCCTACCGTCTGCTCGTGCAACGAATGGGAGAAGAAGACATGCACTACCCCCTGCATCTTGGTGTGACCGAAGCGGGCGATGGAGAAGATGGACGCATTAAGAGCGCTATCGGTATCGGATCGCTTCTGCTGGATGGACTCGGTGACACGATCCGAGTCTCTCTCACGGAAGACTCCGTTTACGAAGTGCCCGTCGCACGAGCCATCGCCGACAAAGCGATGCACCTCTGGACCCAATCTCCAAACTCAGACCTGTCCTCCGAAGTCCCGCCGCGCGGGACGAAGGAGGATCTCCGATCTGCGACGTCTGATTCCATCGATCCGTATCATTTCACCCGGCGTGATACTAATCTCATCCAGCTCACCGAGAAGACCACCGTCGGTCCCGAGCAACCACCGGTCGTCATCACGCGAGCGTCATCGGCTGCTGAACTCGCCGCAGTGCGTGAACAGATCGCCGCAGCTCGACTCATCGATACTCCCGCCGAAGGCATCGCCGTGCCGATCACCACTGCGGATGACCTTGAGTTACTCACGACCGAGGAAAACACGTTTCTCGTGCTCGAACTCGCCGCTGAAGTATCTCTCGAAACGCTTCGCAAACATGCGGGCCAACTTCCTCCTGGCACCGTGCTGCGACGATCATTTACAGCCGACGCGAGAGCCGATCTCACCACGTTCACCCCGTGGGCCCGTGAGCACCACTATCTGATCGCGGCCCAAATTGCGGCGGCCGATTTCGCCTCACTCGGTGACACCCTGCGCGAACTCGGTGACACCGGTTTTCTTTTCACCGTTGCCGACGATGATCTATCCACCGGCCACGCTGTCGGAGCCTACCGCAAGCTCGTCGAGCAGCTCCATTTGATTGGCTCGCGTGCGCCGATTTGGATTCGCAACACCGCACTGACCGCCGTGCAACCCGAGCCGAGCTTCCTCTCGCGCTTACTCGAGGCCTCGTTCCTCTCCGGCAGTCTGCTTTGTGATGGCGTCGGCGACCTGATTAGCATCGAAACCGAAGCGGATGCTGTGCGTTCGATCAAGCTCGCTTACAACGTCCTCCAAGGCGCGGGTGCACGCACCTCGAAAACAGAATTCGTCGCTTGCCCGAGCTGCGGTCGCACGCTTTTCGATCTGCAAACCACCACCCAGCGTATTCGCGAAAAAACCGGTCACCTCAAAGGCGTGAAGCTCGCGATCATGGGCTGCATCGTCAACGGCCCGGGCGAAATGGCCGATGCGGATTTCGGTTACGTGGGGGGAGCTCCCGGCAAGATCAACCTCTATGTCGGCAAAGAGTGCGTCCAATATAATATTCCGCAGATCGAAGCGGATGATCGCCTGATCGAATTGATTAAAGAACACGGCAAATGGAGCGATCCCGTGCAGGCCTAAAACGGCTTCAAAAGCGTATTCAAAATTTCACGTTGTCACCGTTCCGTCACCCTACCGTAACCTATGAAACACCCTAGAAATGGCGCGTAATCAGGAAAAAACTACACCCTAACCGGAGAATTCCTTCCGGAAACCCGTCCATCTCACGCAACAAAAAAATCGAAAAAGTTATCCTCAAAACAATTGTGAACAACTTGTCAGGAAGTTGATCTTGAAATGCTTTTTAGGTTCACAGTTACTGCTCACCTGCCAGTTTGATTTCCCTCTGCTGGTTGTTCTTTCCCACGTTGATTTCGACTCCCCTCCTTCCTTTTGGTAGCACCACACACTACCCCCTAGCCTGCAATGACTTACGTGTCATTTACTCTTACCCCCAAACCGAGTGCGCGCTGGACATAATATTTTCGCTGACAAGAGGCATGGATTACGGGTCATCGGCGTGTTTCGAGAGCAAAACCTGACCAATGTGAATAAATCCCTACCTTTGCCTAGATAATGCCTTCTTTGTCCCTATCACCCAGCGTCTGGGAAACCGTCAAAAGCGATTTCAAAGAGCTGTTTCCGGATGATGTCTTCCAAATGTGGTTCGAGCCCATGATGTGTCTCGAATCAAGCGATGAGACTATCACCCTCGGGGTGCCCAACGACTTTGCTTCGATCTGGATTCACGATAACTACTTAGACCTGATCACCCAACGCTTACGTCTCAATACGGGCAGCATGGTTAACGTGATCCTACGCAAGACCGACACCTCCGCCGAGCCAATCAAGACCGCAGAAACGGAACCGACACCCGCAGCCCCGGCTCGCACGACTCCTCGCCGGACCACCCGTTATGATGATAGCGGCGCCGTCACCGGATCGCTCAATCCACGGAACACTTTCGAAAACTTCGTCGTCGGTTCAAACAACCAAATGGCCCACGCTGCCGCCCTTGCGGTCGCACAATCGCCCGCTCAGGCCTACAATCCCCTTTTCCTCTACGGTGACACCGGACTCGGCAAGACCCACCTGATGCATTCCATTGGGCATGCCATCCTCCAGAATAACCCCGGTGCACGTGTGGCTTACCTCTCCACCGAGAAATTCACCAACGAGTTTATCCAAGCCCTGCAGGAAAATGGTCTCACCAAATTCCGCCAGCGCTACCGCAACGCCGATATTCTGCTCCTCGACGATGTGCAATTCCTCGCCAGCAAAGAGCGGATTCAGGAAGAATTCTTCCACACTTTTAACGATCTGTTCGAATCCGGAAAACAGATCGTCCTTTCGAGTGATCGTCGCGCCAGCGAAATCGCCAAACTCGAATCGCGCCTCGTTTCCCGTTTTGAGTGGGGTCTTCCCGCCGACATTCAAGTGCCCGATATCGAAACCCGCACCGCGATCCTGCGTTCCAAAGCGGCGAGCCTGAATACCATTATCCCAGATGAGATCATCAATTTCATCGCCCAAAATATTTCCAAGAACATCCGTCGCCTCGAAGGCGCGCTGATCAAAGTGAGCAGCTACGCGGCGCTCACCGGCAAACCGCTCGATCTCGCGACCACGGAACAGCTCCTCCAGGACGTGCTCATGGAGCAGGCCCAAAACATTCTCACGGTCGAAACGATCCAAAAGCGTGTCGCCGAGCATTTTCAGATTCGCCAGAGC
The DNA here is from genome assembly GCA_034669935.1 of Cephaloticoccus sp. GTDB lineage: Bacteria > Verrucomicrobiota > Verrucomicrobiia > Opitutales > Opitutaceae > Cephaloticoccus. Next base: position 22,634 of record JAXMOJ010000004.1, on the reverse strand, counting down.
GACATGACCAGCAAGCGTCGCCCCAACAATATCGCCATCCCCCGCCAAATCGCGATGTTCCTCACCCGCACGCTCACGAAGCACTCATTGCAGGATATCGGTGATGCCTTCGGCGGACGCGATCACGGGACCGTCATTCACGCCTGCAAGGCCGTGGATAACATGATGGAGCAAGATGCCGGCATGCGCGGAAGCATTGAATTTCTCCGCAACCAGCTCTCTAAGTAATCAGGCTTGCGATTCAGCATTTTCGATCGTCGTTCCTCTAGGTATCGGCTACGCACTTGAAATCCAAAATCGAAAATCTAAACTCCAGAATCAGATGAGCCTTACACCTGAGCAAAAGCAAGTCGTCGCCCAATGGGTGACCGAAGGAGATAATCTTTCCATAGTCCAAAAGAAACTCCTCGAAGAGTTTGAAATCACCATGACCTACATGGATGTGCGATTTCTCGTCGATGATCTTGAACTCACCCTGAAGGATGCCGCTCCCAAGGTGGATGCCAGCGATGTGAGCAAAGCACCACCGCCACCGCCTCCACCAGCAGCCACTGAAGGCGAGACTCCCGCGACCGAAGAAATCGCTCCTGAACCCGTCGGAAATGTGACGGTGAATGTCGATCACGCGACGCTCGATCCCAACGCGCTGGCCAGTGGCGATGTCACGTTCAGCGATGGAGTCACCGGCAAATGGATCGTCGATCACAGCGGACGCCCCGGCTTCACCGAAATTTCCCAACCCGGCTATCGCCCTAGCCCGGAAGATGGTCAGGCCTTCATGCAAGAGCTCAGCCAAGCTCTGCAGAAGAAGGGCATATAAGGGTCTCTCTCTCTGTCATTGCGAAGGACTCCCGTCCCACGTAGCCGGGGTCGCCGCCCCCGGACCGGCCTCAATGAGGCCGACTACAATCAAGCAGAAGCGGCCCCCCATCAAACTCAGGCCTACTTAATCCCCGCAGCAGCTCGCTCTTCCGAAGGACTATGCCCCGTCACCGAGAGAAACTGCCGGTGGAAGTATTGGGGATTACTCAATCCCGATTCGATCGCGACAGCCTTGATCGGCATTTGCGTCGCCGTGAGTAAGTGCCGGGCCAATTCCACGCGATTGCGAAGCAAGTAACGCTGCATCGTCATGCCATGGCGTTCCTTAAAACGCCGGGCCAAGTAATTCTGGCTCACCTCAAAGCGCCGGGCTAAGGCCGCCACATCCACGTTCTCGTGGAAGCGCTCATCCAGATGCCGTCGCACTTGATCCAGTTTGTCGCCAACCTTGCTCGAAGTAGGCTCTCCTCTGGAGTTGCTCGCTGTGACCACCACCCAAAGCAGCAAACTCTGCAAGGCTGTGCCAGCCGCCAATCGGGGTAAATCTGACCGCCCCCATTCCACCTGACGCCGCAGATCAATAATCCCCTGCAACTGTTCCCGCAAACGACGCTCGTAAACTCCCGGCCGCCAATGCAAAGGCAACTTCACCGCACTACGTTCCGCCTCCTCTGGCTCGAAATGCACACAGGAATGATCGCCCGGCGCATCCAAATCATAGCGTGATATGATGCCTGCTGGGGTGAGCGTAATGTCACCGGGGCGAAGTCGAATCAATCGATTCCCGATCCACATTTTTCCAGCATAATCGTGCAAGTGCAGAGCTGTCGTCTGCGGGGTGATATACTGCAGCGGCGCATTGTGCGCAATCATGGGGAACCGCCCCCCATTTCGTATGACCGGAACGGCGGCTCGCGGCCACGACATGACGAATGTAGAATTCCTCATTTGTGTTGAAATCGGACAACAATAACATGATTCCGACAACACCATTTCCTTCACCTTATCGGTATCATCGATTTTTCTCCTACCCCATGCCTACCCCTCAAAAAATAAAAGCCTTCTTCGACGAAAACGGATACTACGTGGCCCGTGGCTTGTTCAACGCCACTCAAATGAAAACCTTGGGACGCGACTTTGATCGTATCGTGAAACAACTCGCCCATACCGGTGATCTGAACAGCGATCAATGGAAAGGCGAAAGACAGAAGAAAGATGGCGGTGCCACCAGCACCATTACTCACACCCACAATGTGCAATGCTTCTCGGAGCAGTGGATGCGCGCGTTCCAATCCAAGCGTTTTCTCGATGTCACCGAAGCGATTCTCGGTCCCGATATTATCCTGCATCATACCAAGCTTTTTCAGAAACCCACCGAGAACGGCATGCCCTTCACCATGCATCAGGACTGGTCGTATTTTCCTTCGGTAAAAGATTCGATGATCGCCGCGGTGATTCATGTTTCCCCCGCGACAGATAAGATGGGCTGCCTCCGCGTATATCCCGGATCGCATAAACTCGGTCGCGTGCCCCACACCGGCGGACAGGAACCCTGCGAGTTTCTGGATCAATACCCGTTGGAAGAAGCCACGATTCTCGAAGCCGAACCGGGCGATGTCGTTTTCTTTCACTATTTCACCCTGCACGGTTCCAAGCATAATCGATCACGCCGTCTCCGGAAGACGGTCCTGGCACAAATGCATGCCGGTGATGACGAAATAGAACCGAATAACTACCACCCCAACGCCAGATTGGTGCTCCGGGGTTGGAACAAGCGAATTACCCGCAAGGTCGCCAATAAAATCGGCTGACGCCCTTTTCTGCATCGTCTGATTGCCGGTGCGTCCCCACCGTCCACCCCTGCATGACCCCGCTCGCCCAAGACTACGTCGCACTCTACAAATCGGACGACCCGCAAAATATCTGCGCTTACAGTCCCGGCATCTGGAAATGCCCGAACGGACGTCTGCTCGCGACGATGGACATCGGCAGTCTGAGGCAAAACGAGAAACCCCGCACCGACGGTTCTCCGAAACCTGCTTATGAGGGCCTCAGTTGTCGCGTGATGACATCCGATCATGGCGATGAACAATGGGTCACGCGCGCCGACCTTGATCTCTATCATGCGCGCCCATTCGAAGCCGGCGACAACCACTACATTATCGGACACCGGGGCGATCTGCGGATCTCTCGCTCTACCGATAACGGCACGACATGGTCGGAAGTTGCGATCCTCACCGAAGGCGAATTTTGGCATCAGGCACCCGCCAATGTCTGGCATGCCAACGGTTGCGTTTATCTGGTAATGGAGCGACGCCGAGATCGCAATGTAGAGGGATGGTATCCCAGTGAGTTGGAGCCCATTCTCATGCGGGGTCGGATTTCGGATGATCTGACGCGCCGTGAATCCTGGACGATGGCCAAGACCCCGGTCTTTCATGAAGCGGTTAGCGATCAAGGCTATGGCGGTTTCGGTATCCCGTTCTACCCCGGTCGCTATCCAGAAGTCTGGATGGCAAAAGATGGCAAGCGGGGAGCGGCTCCGATCGGTTGGCTGGAGGCCAATGTGATCCAACTGCTTGATCCCAACCATGTTTGGCACGATCCCACCGGTAAGACGTTCCATCTGTGGCTACGGGCCCATACGGGATTGACGAACTACGCCATGATGGCACGCGTGCAGGAAAATGGATCGCAACCCGGTGAAGGCGACATGGAGTTATCATTCGAATCCGCTCCCTCCGGAGTGCCGATTCACTATCTCCCCATGCCCGGAGGACACATGAAATTTCATGTGCTCTACGACGAGCAGACCAAAACCTATTGGCTGCTGAGTTCTCAATCGACTGATAGCATGAGAAACATCGACCGGATGCCTCCGGATCGCTACGGGCTGCCCGACAATCAGCGCTCCCGCCTGCAACTGCATTTCTCAACCAACATGGTCGATTGGATTTTCGCCGGCATGGTATGCATCGGCGAAACTGAAAACTGTTCCCGACACTACGCGAGCATGGCGATTGATGGCGACGACCTCGTCGTGCTGTCCCGCTCCGGCGACAAGCATGGCCTGAACCCACACGACACCAACATGATCACGTTTCACCGCGTGAGTGAATTCAGGTCGCTGATTTATTGAGGTAGGGACGGACCGCTGGGCCGTCCGTCCTGCTGTCCTGCTGAATCCCTGACGGCGCGCCCAGCGGTCGCGCCCTACCTGTCAAACCACGCACCAACGAGGTCTAATCATCGGCCGCGCGCCTTCGCGCGTTTCAACTGCTCGGCGCGGATCTCTTCACGGTGCTCCTGTTGCCATTCGTAAATCGAACGCACGGGGGGATGGGGACGCGTGATGTTACCCGATTGAAGAATCCGATTATCACTTTCGAAGGCTGGACGCGCTGTGCCGCCGATCAACTGATCCACATCGCCATAAAAACGATTATTGATGAGCTCGATGCCGATGCAGTCGCGTGAGCCAAGATAGATCGCCGAGGGATACGGTTCGAGCATCACAAACACATTGCCTTGGATGATGTGATCGAAACTGGCGGCCTTCGCGATAACCGCCGGGCCGCGTCCAACCACGAAACGATTATAAAGAAACAACCACGCTTCGTTCATCCCTCCCATCCACACACCACCCTTGGGCGAGGTGATGTTGCAGTTGTAGATCACATTACGAGGCCCATTGGGTCCGTGCCCGACATCTTCGGGACCGGACGACCACATGCCATTGCCATAGGAGCCGCCATCCTGCGAAGACTCGACGATCAATCCTTCGAAAAGGTTTTCATTGGTCCAACCGGCGTGCCATTGCGCATCGCTGTTAAGAAAAACACTGTTGCGAATCACGTTGCCCGATGACGACCACTGGTAGACCGGTGCGTGGCGCATATCGTAAGTGGTCACATTTTCCATCAGGCTGTCATAGGAATGCTCCCAACCGATGTAGGCATGCGCGCCGGCGTTATTCTGCGCACGATCAAACACCGAATCACGCACCTCGCAGCGTTTCGAATTGGGCATGTAAAGCGCCTTGTAAGGAGTTCCCACGACTTTCAAACCACGCACCCAGGATTCCCAACCATACTCAAACACCACACTGTGGAAACTCGTATCAGTGGCGTGTTCCACGCCGAGATCTTCTACGCCGCAATGCAGTTGCGGACGAAATTTTTGCACCGTCGAACCATCGATGATCGGATAATCGAGTCGCAAGGCTTCGGGAATCTCGATGCGATTCCCGTGCACCGCGCTGATCTCATACATATTACGACGGTAGCTCCCTCTTTTGTGATCGTTACGCATGAGCTTCTGCCAACGCGGCGTATTCGGGGCATTCACGATGATGCGATCGCCCACCTTCAAGCCATGCCCTGCAGGCACTTCGAGGCTCATGTCTCCGCGATGCGCATCGCGCGTTAACCGCATGAGGTCCCCCTGCACGCCTTTGCCACGAAACATGATTGCCGCTTGCGTGCCGTAGGCGCGCGCACCGGGAGTCGTCTCAGCTGTAAGTTTTATTTTTTGCGTCGCGGTCCGGTGCGATCCATCGCGATAGGTCACGGTGAGTTTTAGCTGCGTTCTTCCCGGACCGGCGGCTTTTAACAGCTCCATCCCGGTGTAACGATGCAGCACCGTTTTATCCCAATATCCTTGATACGGCGTGCTCTTCACGAGCTTACCTCCGGCCTCCAACTTGACTTCGGTCATCCCCTGAGGATCGACCCAGCCATAAACAAAATTCGTCGGGCCGATTGCGCCTTCCTTCTCCACCCCGTGGAGTTCCGGTTTCTTACCCTTCATCGAGAAACGAGAAATCAAACGCGTCTTCTTCATCCCCGCTCCACGCAACACAATATTATCGCCCGTAACTGTGACTGGCCGGTCCAAATAGTATTGGCCTTCCGGAATGAATAACACACCGCCGCCTTGTTGCTGCAAGGCATTCACAGCATTCTGCAGCGCTTCAGTATCGTCGCCCTCATCATTGGGAATCATGCCAAAATCCGCCGCTGAGATCGTATTCTTCAACTCGGGAATGCCGTCGGGTAGCCCCACCTGCGTCCAGTTCGGATAAGCGATCCCATCGGGCCCCATCACATCGGCCGCCGTGAGTTTCTCGGTTTCGTGCGCCCGGATCTTATACGTGCCCTCCCACGGTGGCGTGTCGTGATCATCCTTGATCGCACCGAAATAAATTTTGTCGAGATACCCCCGCCAATCCCAATCCGCCGGACGAATTTCGTAAGCCGAATACTCTCCCACAAGACGATCCTGCAGGTCGTAAACTTGCATCACCGTAAAGCTGGGCACGTCGGTCCCGGCAATACGGTTTCGCTGTGCATAGGTGATCACGCCCTCCACCGGAGTCGCCACGAAATCATAGCCCAGCACATGCCGATTTCCGACTTCGTTAAAAATACAAACATCGCGTTTCACGACTTCACCGTTGATCAGAATATCAAAGATTCGACGGCGGGGCGCATTCATATCCATCTCCGTATATTCGAGACGCACCCGATACGGTTTGGCCTCCAATCCACTCACGCGCACATCCATTTCTCCCGCCCAGGAGCTCTGATAGATCGCCTGTCGATCCGCCGGCACACCTTCGACCTCCTGCCGATGTCGATGAAAGTAATTCATCTGCCCACCGCTCTCAAACTTCACCGGATTATCCCAATCAACTTGGGGCAAAACCACATGCTCACTCTGGGCACAGAGCGGGCTGGTGAGGAGAATACTCAACAATCCGACTAGATAAATTTGTTGCGACTTAAACATAATATCACCCGACCAGATGTGACTGATTCGGTCAAAGCAAGAAGACCGGTAAGAGTTCAATCTTCGCCCAGCATTCGCTGCAATTCCGGCTCATCAATCACCGTCACGCCCAAGCTCACCGCTTTCGTGAGTTTCGATCCGGCTTCTTCGCCCGCGAGCACGAAGCTGGTTTTCTTACTCACGCTTCCCGTCACCTTGCCACCCGCTTGCTCGATCAGCGCCTTCGCCTCGTCGCGGGTCATCGTGGGCAATGTTCCCGTGAGCACAAACGTCTGCCCGGCCAAGGTCGTGCCGACGGGGGCAGCTTTCTGAGGCGGCACGGGATCAAAGCCCAGCCCGAGTAATTCATCCACGAGCGCGGCATGCTCCGGTTTTTGAAAATAGCCCACGATTGCGCGGGCCATCGTTTCGCCGATCCCGTTAATCAACGTGGTCTTTTTCTCGCCGAGAAAACTCGCCATGGTCGCTCCTGCTAATCCTTCGAGGGATTGAAAATGCTTCGCCAAATCCTTCGCTGCGGCGGCCCCCACATGCGTGATCCCCAATCCGTGAATCACTCGCCACAACTCAGCGGTTTTACTCGTTTCAATCGCGGCAAGCAGCTTGTCCGTCGATTTATCAACATTCTTACCCAGCGTGAGCAGGTCCTCACGGTTCAACCGGTAAATATCGGCAATACTGCGCACCCAGCCGTTCTCAACCAACGCGTCGACCATCGCGATCCCCAGACCCTCGATATCAAGACAGGCCTTGGAAGCGAAGTGTTGCAATCGACGTCGCACCTGCACCGGACATTCGTAATTCGGACAGCGCAACGCGACTTCACCTGCAAGCTGTTCAACCGGCGTAGAGCATTCCGGACAATTTAAAGGAAACTCATATCTGATGCATTCCGGCGTGCGTTTTGTCTGATTCACGCCGACCACGATGGGAATAATTTCTCCGGCCTTTTCCACGTAAACACTGTCGCCCACCCGGATATCCTTCCGCGCGATCTCATCGCGATTGTGCAAAGTCGCTCGCGCGACCGTGGTTCCCGCGAGTTGCACCGGCTCCAGTTCCGCGACCGGGGTCAACACGCCGGTGCGGCCCACCTGAATCGTGATCGCCTTGAGCAAAGTTTCCGCCCGCTCCGTTTCAAATTTATAAGCCATCGCCCAACGCGGTGCTTTGCTCGTGCTGCCCGCCTCACGTTGCAGCTTGATCGAATCCAGTTTGATGACCGCGCCATCTGTCGCGTATGCAAATTTATCGCGCATCTGATCGAGCTCTTGCACCGCCTCCCACACCGCATCGATCCCTTGCACGGACCACAGTTTTTCCGCAGTCGGCAGTCCCCACGTTTGCACCAAAGCATGGAATCCACTCTGCGTTTCGCCGACGGCTTCCATCGGTTCACAGTAGCCCAGACCGTAAAGCACGATGTCGAGTTGCCGCGATGCGACTTCGGCACGATCCAACATCTTCAAGGTGCCGGCCGCCAAATTACGCGGATTAGCATAGAGTGGTTCCCCCGCTTCTTCCCGTTCCTGATTAATACGCGCAAATTCCTCCAACCGCATAAACACCTCGCCTCGGATTTCGATGATATCCGGAATCGTCGTCGATGCGTCTAACTTCGTCGGCAGTGATGTGATCGTGCGGATGTTCACCGTCACATCATCCCCCTCGATTCCATTGCCCCGCGTGACTGCGCGCACGAGTTCACCACGCTCGTAGGTCAGGCTCACGGCGAGACCGTCGATCTTGGGCTCGACCACATAGGAGAGTTCCTCGCGTTCAAGCAAACGCCCGAGTCGGGCATGAAACTCACGTAACTCTGCTTCGGAATAGGTATTGTCGAGACTCTGCATCGGTTGACGATGCTGGTAAGTCTCAAACCCAACAGATCGATCATCTCCGACCTGTTGAGTCGGTGATTCCGCAGACGCGAGCTCCGGAAAATCGGCCTCAAGATCCGCGAGCGCCCGCTTGAGTTTATCGTAATCAGCATCGGCGATCTCGGGCTGAGCCTCGCGATAGTAAAGCTCATCATGATGGGCCACCTCGCGGCGCATTTCTGCAATCTTTGACTGAGCTTCGGCAGGGATCATCTCAATTCATTGGGGACGACTCTGGATCACTTTTCAACCCGCGCGTTGCGTCCGAACAGCGGTTTTTCGAGCAGACTTCGATACCAGCCGAGGTAACGATATATCACCACCGCGAGAATCGCGCCGAGGGTATCGGCGACCCAATCGTAAACTTCCATCGAGCGGCCTGGCGTGGAGCCTTGGTGCCATTCATCCGTTAATCCGAATATGGAAACGATCACTACCGCCCACCCCATCCGGGATGGCGTAAACCCGCTCCGCGCGACCAGGGTGGCCAACAAACCGAACACCGCAAAATGAGCGGCTTTGTCGAAATCTACGATATTCGGTGATGCCACGCTGCTTCGCCCCGAAGCCACCACGATCACAACAGCCAAAGCAATCGCATAGCCCCCTCGGCCCCAGCGCCGGGTAGGTGTCTCGACATCAGGACCGATCGAACTATGTTTTCGCTTCATCTTCATATGAACCCATCCAGTCCCGAAGAACCGACACCCTCCGGCAAACCAATTCTCACACGAATTGACCGCTTCTGGAAATGGATCCAAACGACCAGCTTCCGAGACATTTGGTGGGCATTTCTGGACGCTTGGGAAAAGCATCGGACGCTGCGGTTCACGAGCTATGCATTGCTGAGCTTGATCTTTGTCGGGGCGGTCATCGGATGGGGCTTTTATCCACAGTGGAACAAGCAGAACGCCACTCGCATCACCCAACAATGGTTGGAGGTCAACAAGCTGCAACACGCTACCCTCACGGCCCAGCAAGCTATCGAGCAATCTCCCGATAGCCCCGAAACATGGCAGCTCGCCGCAGAGGTCGCACGTCGTCGCAACGATAAACAACGCGCGCTCTACCACTCCGGAATGGCGGCCAGGCTCGCTCCGGAAAACACGCAGTTGGTTTTACAGTGGGCCTCAGATGCCCTCTTAAGTAATCAGACTGAAATCGCTCAAAGCGCACTTGATCTCCTCCCGGAGGAAGTCCTTGAAACCACAGCCTGGGGGCAACGAATCGCCGGCGAAATAGCGCGACGAAATCACAACTACGCCACTGCGAAAATCCATTTCGAGCGCGCGATCGCGATTGATGGCCCTCTCCCGGTGAACCAGGTGCCGCTGGCCACTTTGTTGCTCAACTCAGATGAGCAGACAGAACGAAGTCAGGTTCGCAAACTCTTGCGCCGATGGACCGAGGATCCCGATTGGGGCGCCCCCGTCATGCGCACCCTCCTGGCCGATGCGATTAAGCGAGATGACTCTGCCGCCATGGCGCGTTGGGCTGACCTCTTACGCGCTCATCCGGAGTGCACCCTCACGGATATTGCCAATTGCCTCACCGCACTTTCCGTGGCGGATGAAGCCCGCTTTCAGCAAGTCATCACACAAATGAAGGCTCGCCACGCCGCAACACCCACAGATGCGGCTCAACTGATCGGTTGGCTCAATCGACTGCGCCGAAGCGACGAAGCAATCGCCTGGGTCAAGACGCTGCCCGACGATCTCATAAGCTCACTGCCACTGCCGCCGATTATCGCAGAGACGTTTCGGCTGAATGACCAATGGGATGCCTTACAATCGTGGACGAGCTCTGGCGATTGGGGTGACAATCTCGACCCACTGCGCACCGCCTATGCCCTCCTCGCCGCCTTGGAATCAAATCAGGCCACGCGGGCCGAAATTGAATGGCTCAATTTACAACGAAAGACCAACAGCAACGGCGGTAGGGCTTTATTTGTAGCCAACGCCATTTACGCCTGGGGACTAAAAAAGCAGGCCGTGAAGTTACTTTGGAGCGCTTCGGAGCAACCCGGACATGGCTATGAAGCACTGGGCACGCTCGTTCGACACTATCAGAATTCCCGTGATGCCGAGGGGCAGTTTCGAGTATTCCAACAATTGCATAACCTTCGTTCGAGCGATCCCGACATCGCTAATAACTTCGCCTTTTTTGCCGGTCTGACCGGCAATTCAATTCGCAGAGCAGATGAAATCGCTCAGGACAATTTCCAACGTTTCCCGAATAACGATAATTACCGAGCCACCTATGCCTTCCTCCTGATCAAAAGCGGAAAACACTCACAGGCCAGAGCGGTGATTCAATCGATCCTCCGTAAATGGCGGGAAGTCCCTTCCATCGCGTTTATCCAAGGCCTCCTTCTAATCCATGACGGCAATAAAACCGCCGCGCGTGAAGTGTTCTATACCATCAACCCCGACACCCTCACGTTGCAGGAAGTCGAGATGGTAGAATCACTGCTGAAGTGAGTCTTGGGTGCCGCGACGACGGCGCCAGACCATCACTCCGAATAGTCCGATCGCCCCCACAATCGGAAGCACAGCTCCGGCCTCAGGAATAGGGTTACCGTCAATCAACGCCGCACTGGTTTGATACACGAGCAAACCGCTCGCATTGAGTCCCGTGCTGCTACTTGAGCCCGTCTTGCTGTTGGTGTTATCCACCACGATCACAAGAGTGTTCGTGCCGAGCTTGAACTTGGCATTTTTATCTGAATTCGAGTCATCGTAATTCTGGAGATAATTGACCGTGGTATTGTTCCACGCACTCGTGCCCGAAGCGGAAGGATCACTTTTACTCGTTTTGATACTCCCATCATTATTGAGCTTTGGATTCACGTAGACGGTGTATTGATCGTCGGCCGCAATGGTGAGGCTGATAGAGATATCACTCTTTAACTTACCGCCGCCGGTGCCGTGAATGGTGAATTCCAAGGTGTAGATGTATTGGGCTGCATTAACCCCAGTCGTGCCGTTGCCGGGCAAATAAGTGCCACCGATATTAGCTGTGCTGCCAGAGCTTGATGAAGTCTTCGCACCCGGAGCCGTGATCCATTGGGCCGAACTGGTATTCGCGACGTAAGAACCGGGAATGTAGCTACTGTCGACCACGTAGGCGTCACCCGTGTAAGTGCTATTACCGTTGTAGTCGTTACCCGCCACTTCCGCATAAGTGACCTGCCAATTTGCATCCTGCGACCCACCAGACCCAAGCCCGCCCGAGCCGTTCAACCCCGTGTAGTAGAGTCCGGTGATATCCGTTGCCGTGCTTGCCAAGAGTGTTGGCGCAGCCCCTCCCACCGCTAATGCGAGGAGACAACCTGAAAAGAAACGTGACCCTAAAAGTTTCATCCGAAGCGACAATGTGCACTGAACTACTCCAACATGCAAAATATATAGACTACTGAAAAATACGTAGAAATGGGGCGCTACGTAGCAGGGATCGCAGAACACTTCATCCCATTCGCTCGCTCCGAAAAAACCACCTACCTCCACCGCCTGCATCCCGCTTTGTCACCGTGCTCTTGTTCGGGCCGTAGCGTAGCCTGGTAGCGCGCTTGCAAGGGGTGCAAGAAGTTGTGAGCTTTGTCCGCCTCTGGCGGATTCGAACGCGCCGAAGGCGCGCAAGTCTCACCCGATACAATTAAAACATTTAGGTAAAAGGGCTTGCGTTGAGTGTGGCCGTGAGGCTTGTTCCTTACTCCTTAGTTTCGGGCTGTAGCGTAGCCTGGTAGCGCGCTTGCATGGGGTGCAAGAGGTCGTGAGTTCGAATCTCACCAGCCCGACCATTTCCCCTTCCATTGGATCACCCTCCCCATGGTCATCGTTTATGTTCTCCAAGGCACGAAACGCCGCTATGTTGGCATCACCAATAATTTGGAGAGGCGGCTGCGGGAACACTCTTCCTCATCCCATTCGGCAAAACTAATTGGACCACATCGCGTAATCTACACTGAGCAATTGGGATCGCACACCGAAGCTCGTGTCCGAGATAAATTTCTGAAATCTGGCCAAGGCCGCATGTGGCTAAAGCAAAAATTCCCAGAGACCTAGCATTATGAAACTCAATCCCACCGTCGTTGCCCGCGGCCTCATCAAACATTGGAACTATTTCTCGCATCACATCATCGCGAGTCCCGGCATGGCCCATCCCATGCAGGCCTGTTTTGAAGAATCTTATGTCGTCACTGGTGCCGCCCGCACCATGGCGCTCCTTGACGATGCCCGCATGACCGCCATCTGCCGTCGCTTCAATGACCGCATGATGGATCATCAGGGCATCCATCATCCCGATATGTTTGATATGGGATACGGTTATAAAATTAATGAGGATGGCCTCGTCCATTGCTCCTGCGTCGCCGACAATGCATCGACTGCGAATGGGATGCTCGCTGGAGTGAAACAGTTTCCGCACCTTCCCGAAAACCCCAAGGTTCTGGCCAGTGTTAAGCGCTACCTCGACCACTGTCTGGCCAACTACCTCACGAACAAAGGCGTCATGGGAGTCGGCGTGCTCGACTTTAAGATCAATCCCGAGGGCATGAGGGAATACTGGTGCGCCGATGCACTCTTCGCATCCACGCTCATCCAATACGCTGAACTCACCGGAGAAACAGCCTACTACGATGCCGCCGTGCCAATGATCGAATTCATCAGCACCTTCGACTACAAAAATACGATCTGGGCCGAGTGGACGAAAAGCGCACCCCAGCAAATTATTCTCTATACTTCCGAGGGCCTTGTCTCCGCTTTGAACAATGCCGAAATGAAACAACGCCTCAACGTGCCGTTGCAGAACGTCATCCAGTTCAGCCCTCAAGCTGTCCCCGAGGAACTACCGGCAATGGCGCCCAATCTCACGGAAGCTCAACTCGAGGCCAAGTCCACCAATCAGGGTAACACGATCTGGGAACGGCTGCAGTCTCGATTTGCCGAATTCGCGGATTGGCATCATCAAAACCAAATGGCCGAAGGTAACTTCGAACATCCCAACGATGATCACTACCGTTGCTACGAACCAGGGCTTGCCTGGCTGCTCCTAGACGCTGCGCGCGGATCTGAGAGCTACCATTGGCTCGAATCCATTGCCGCAAAGCAACTGCGCTTCATGGCCGGTGACGGCGGCAAGCTCTACTATGGGTTGCGCGCCAATGATTTCGCCTCCGGGCTTGCCTGGCTTTCCTTCGCCACCGCCGGTGAGATGCTGAAAGCACGCGATCCGGAAGGCTGGGACGAAGCGATTCAAGGTGTCTTCGATCGTGGCGAAGAGATCTGGTAGCCTTCCGTGGATTAGAGAAATCAATCCACGGCGCATCCGCTCCAAAATTTCTGGTTTACAACCCAGACTGGCCCTCTAACTTCCGCACTTCGCAGCCCTGCCCGGGTGGCGGAATTGGTAGACGCAGCAGACTCAAAATCTGCCGTAGCAATACGTGTGGGTTCGAGTCCCACCCCGGGCACCATGCTTCGCTCCTACGGAGCCACGGCTCGGCCAACCAGCCCCAGAAAACCACCGAATGACACACCGACTACTTGATCGCCTCCTGCGAAGGCTGCCGCGACGTAGTCCAAGAAGAACGTAGACGTGCCTTGGCCAGAGACTTCCTCTCACATGATTGAGGCGTATTAATAAGGCTTCAGGTTACCATCCAGGGGGAATATCTGCTGGCATGATTTGTCGGCGCAAGTAAGCCTAATTATTACCCAGCCAGTAAACAAACTGATCTCAATTCTGATGAAGACTACCCCCAAGAAAACCCCCGCTCCCGCCAAAGCGGCTACCAAAGCCACCAAGAAGAGCGTTACATCTACTCCCCAGCAGACCGCGAAACCCGCCAAGGCGGCCAAGCCCCCAAAGGTTGCCAAGTCTGCAAAAAAATCCAAGTCCGCCAAGACACCGAAGCAAAAGTCCAAACAAGTGGCGACGGCCTTTCCCATCGTGGCGGTCATCGATGAACAGATCCGCACCGGTATTCCGCCCGATCTGGTGGCCCGGGTAAAAAACGCACCGAGCAGGAAGACGATCATCAGCAATTCCTACCCGTATAAGAAGATGATGAAGAAGGAGCCCTACGAAGAAGAGCTCGAGCAGCTTCAAATTCAGTTGGTTAAAATGCAGACCTGGATCCAAAAGAGCGGTGAGCGCATTGTGATGCTCTTTGAGGGACGTGACGCAGCCGGCAAAGGAGGCACCATCAAACGCTTCACCGAACATTTAAACCCGCGCGGCGCACATGTCGCCGCCTTGGCCAAGCCGACGGAGACCGAACGAGGCCAGTGGTATTTCCAACGTTATATCCATCAGATGCCCACCAGTGGCGAGATAGTTTTCTTCGATCGTTCCTGGTATAATCGCGCGGGAGTCGAGAAAGTCATGGGGTTTTGTGATGACCACGAATATCTGGAGTTTATGCGGCAGGCCCCCGAGCTAGAGCGGATGCTCGTGCGCAGTGGCGTTCATCTGTTCAAGTTCTGGTTTTCGGTCAGCCGCGAAGAACAACTCCGCCGGTTTCTGAGCCGAGCTCGGGATCCCCTCAAACAGTGGAAGCTCAGTCCCATGGATGCAGAATCGCTCGGGCGTTGGGGCGAATACACCAAGGCCAAAGAATCGATGCTGTTTTACACCGATACCGCCGACGCACCTTGGACGATTGTTCGTTCCGACGACAAAAAACGCGCGCGACTCAACGCCATAAAATACCTCCTCAATCAGATCCCATACGACGGCAAAGATAAATCCCTGCTCAAGAGCATGGATCCACTTATCGTCGGCTCGGCCAAAGACATCTACGAACAGGGCGAGAACGAACCTAGGCCCATCAAGGGCGCCTGAACCGGCAATTTGACCAAGTGGCTCTTACGCGAACGCGCCGATACGAACGATCCGGGCAGACTCACCCCCCCAAGTCTCCCGCACGCGGATGCGCAAGGCTGAGTATGCCTTCGCCTCTTCGAATGAATGCGAGACTCGGCGCTGCCACTGTTGGCTTTCACTCGCGATCGTAGCCCATTCGCCGTCAGCTTCTAGTTGCACTTCGTAGTGTTTCACTGCTTCAGGTTGTCCTCTCCCCCAGCACATCTTTGCTCTGTAAGCATCGGATTGCGTTAAAGTAAGTTGACGATGCAGTCCGGTATCGAAAATCAACTCGATGCGTTGCAATGCGACTGGTTCCGGCCAACGCAATTCGATCCACGCCTCCTTGTCCTCAACCTCGCTGATCCAACGATGAGTGCCTGCGATCACGCGATCAACCGGCACTCCGCGCTCTTCATGCATCGCCCGATTCGATCCCGATACTACATTGGCCGCCTCGCCGTTCGCCGTCTCACTTGAAGCGGTGATTGTCGCTCGCAGAGCCAAGTCGTTTTCATCGTTCAGGCGTTTCCCAATCAAAAACACATCCTGTTTCAGCAACTGGGATTGGACCTCGGCCATAGCTTGAGGATTCTGCCGGATCTGATTCGGAGTCATCCCACTCAAAGCCGCCTTCGCCGCCGTCACGCCAACCCCTTCGCCGACCACGCCACAAGTCGCCATCACACGAGTGGAAGCAAACGCCACGTGAGTCGCGGAAAGATTTCGCCCGGCAAACATCAGGTTATCCAAGTCGCGCGCGATACAGCAGCCGAGTGGAATGTCGAAGATCCAGGGCACCGGATGCTGCACACAAGGAGACTCATCGGGGCGATCCACCCCTTCTGGAGGGTGGAGATCGATCGGCCAACCTCCGTAAGCAATCGCATCAACATGCGCCCGTGATTGCATCACATCACCTTCATTCAAGACGTGATGACCAATCAGCCGACGACTTTCACGCTTGCCGGGCACGGCCCCAAACCAATCCAAAGCCCAATACTCCGCATCATGATCACCATCGTTTTTGATATGATCCCAGATCCCCATCACGATCGCTAACAGTTCATCGCGAATCATTTCGTTTTGCCGGATCGTATCGAATTGCCCCCCCCATTCAATCCACCAGAAACCATATTCGAGACCGTAATCCACTCCACCTGTCGCATGCGGTCGGAGTTTAAAATCATCCTCGGTAAACTTCCGCGCCCACGAGGGCGGTTTAAAGGGCATCGGTTTGTCGTGCTTCCGGGCCATAAACAATAAAGTCGAACCGAGTCCCTTATGGTCGGCCTCATCTTGCGCGAGCGATTCCCCAAATAGCTCCTTATCTTCCCGCCCCTCAAAACAGGCCGCGCCCGCCGCGGTCGCCAAAGTCGAATCGCCGGTGCAATCGACAAAGATCTCAGCGGTGACCTCAAAACGATCCTCAGTCGAAAGTCGCAAAGCCTCCACCCGCGTAATCCTCGCCCCTTCTTTTTCCACCCCAGCCACGGAGGTATTGAGCATCAATGTGATATTCTCCTCCTCACGACATTTCTGATAGAGGATAAAATCAAACATCGACGGAGAGCGCTGAGCATTGCGCATCGAATTCTCCAGCCGAATCTCCTCCACGATCCCGGATTCACGCGGCTCCAGCTTGAGGTCGCTGCACGGACGTCCGGAATTCGCACCCACGACATGCATGCGCACCTCACTACTCGCATTGCCACCCAAGACCGGTCGATCCTGACAAAGAATCACTTGAGCACCATTGCGAGCGGCCGAAAGAGCGCAACACACGCCGGAAAGCCCGCCTCCGGCAACGAGAACATCAGTTGAAAGGTCGGTGGTCTGGAGGATTCTTTTCATGGGTTCAGAAACGGAGTCGTGCCACTGGCAGAAACAGGCCCTCTCAGCGGTGTGACCCATGAAGAGCGTGTGGCTTGTTTCCGGCAATCCAGTTCTGCTTACGATTAGAAATCAGCAACCTGCGTGGCTTGGACCACGCACAAAAAACCCGGCAGATCATGCCGGGTTTTTCAAAGAGCAATCTCTACGACTGCTCTGTTAACTGGGTTGGCTAGCTCAGCGCCACCAGCTCCAGGAAGACCAGCTCCAGGAGGAGCTCGAACCAGATTTGGAGGACTTGTCGCTCTTGGCGGACTTGTTTGACTGGCCGGATTTGCCGCTCTTGTCACTCTTGTCGGACTTGTCGGATTTGTCGGACTTGTCGGATTTATTGGATTTACCTGATTTATCCCAATCGCAGTTTTCACCCGATTTATTGGACTTGCCCGACTTGTCGGATTTGTCGCTCTTGCCCGACTTGTCGCTCTTGCCCGACTTGTCGGATTTGCAGCTTTTGCCTGACTTGTCAGATTTGCAGCTCTTGTCGGACTTTCCGCTCTTGTCGGATTTGTCACTCTTACAGCTCTTCTTCTTATCTTTGGTCAGGAGATCCTTGGTGCCGAGTAATTGGAGTTCAGAACCATCCTCGTTAAGTGGATAGTAAACTTCAATCCGGTAGGTATGCACACCCACTTCTGTCCGGAAATTCAAGTGATACTTATTGCCAGTGATGGCATAGTCGGGAGCGTTCGGGCTACCAACTCCGTAAGGATAAATTACAGGGTCAGACATCGAACCGTCTTCAAAGACTTCATAGATACTGATGAGAACTCCTTCTTCACGGACAAAATCGCAGTCGCAAAGTAGGGTGAACTTAATCGGCATGATTCTGCCGCCATTGATCACTTTATTCAGCGAGATCGGTGGCAACCAGCGTAGGTTGGCGCAAAGCTCTTCCACGTCGGTCGTCTCGTTGATCGAGAAAGTCGTGCTGTCAGTGGCAGTCGCCTGTCCGTTGGAAACAGTGACTGTCAAAGTGTGGTTGCCTGCTTCGCTGTAGTTCTCAGAACCGGAACCAGTGATGGCAGCGGTATTCAAACCATTAACGGTCGAACTCACGACGACTCCGTCGATCATGACAGTGACAGATTCGATCGTGCCACCAGTCGTGCCACCTTCGTAAGTGAAATCAACTGCGGTAGGAGCATCGCCTTCAATCCGTTCAAACACTGTGCCATCAACTGGAGTGATGATGTTCACCGTCGGGATGATTGGAGCGGCATCGATTTCTTTTACCGTGAAAGGAACTTCGACGACTTCAGCGTCGCCATACTCATTGGAAGCGGTGAAGGAGAGCACGTGGCTACCAGCGGCAACCGTCAAGTTGGCGCTACCGATCGCAAT
Organism: Cephaloticoccus sp.; assembly: GCA_034669935.1. GTDB lineage: Bacteria > Verrucomicrobiota > Verrucomicrobiia > Opitutales > Opitutaceae > Cephaloticoccus. The sequence goes on along the minus strand of JAXMOJ010000004.1, from coordinate 4,041 downwards.
CAAGTCAGTGCCCACTCCGCTGAGATTCAAAGTAATGGGAGAACCATTCAGAGTCGCACCTGTCGCAACGATATTACTGTAAAGGCTCGTGGCATTGTAGGTCACCGAGACCGAAGCGCCAGGCTCACCCTCATCGTAGGTGTAGGCCGCATTTACGACCGGGCTCGCGACCGTGATGATCGGAGGAGGGGCGTCGATCACCACTGAAATATCGTGCTTATCCGTGCTGGTGCCGGAAAGATTCGTCGCGGCGACGCTGATCTCGTAGGTGCCAGGAATCGTCAGCTGGGTGCTCGTCGTGGAATTGGCCAGAAGTGTGCCAAGACCGGTAGATGAAACTGTGAGTGGTATGCCATTGATTGAGGCAATCATACCAGTGATTGGTTTGCCGTCGGGACCTACGGTTCCTTCAAAGGTGATCGGCACATCAACCGGGACTCCCGTAACTGGGTAGTAAGTGTAAACCGTGCCATCAGCTGGCGTCTGCAACACCACAGTTGGAGGATCGTTATTCGTGGTATCAGCAGGATCGACGATCGCGTTCACCGTCGCGCCATTATTGGAATAGGTCGGACCTTGGGGCCATCCGCTTGTCTCAATATAATAGGCATAGCTACCGGCCACATCACCCAGAGGCACATCGAGCGTGACCGTCGTAGTCAGGCTCTGGTTGGGCCCGGTAAAAGTCATAGTCTGATCAAGCGTCAGAAAGCTCAGAGCAACCGCATCAGAAACCTGTGCTGGTTTCGAAAGCATTGAAACGTTCAGTGCCACGGTCAGCGGAGTGTTCGCGGGGAGGGTCGAGGGGCTCGTGATGGTCAGCGGATACGAGCGGAGTAAAGGTTGGTCGCCCTGCACAATCTTATTCACCGGATTGTAATTGATGACTGGGGTCGGCGATGGAATCGCGTGCGCTACCAATCCAAAGAGCGTGCTGAGCATCGCAAAGAGAGCGATTTTGAATGTGGTGTTTTTCATATCAGAAATGGGTCGGGGTGAGGCAATATGTGATCGAGTTGCGAAAGTGATGTGAAATTGGGAAGGCAAAGTCAACACCTGTTAGGTAAGATACCCTAGTTTTTACCAGGAAACCATCCCGCCAGACTGTGAATAGGTGCAAACTTACTACCAATAGGCCTATCGCAACCTGCTTCACGATAGAAATATAGGAGATATGAGATCGGCCAAAATCGAATAAAACACGGCAAATAGTCCGTCTTAACATGAAAAATGCCCCCGGATATTACCCTTGATAGGTATTACACCCTAACATTATAAGAAAATCCTAGCAGGCTCCCTAGCTTGCTTTTTTAAGGTATCAGTCCCGGGTAAATCCTCTTCGCATGAACCAAGTTGGTCACAACCAAGGCTCTCTGCTCTCCGTATCAGATCTACGGATTGTCCGGTGGTTGTGCTTGGCCGCGAAAGTTACCGCGCTAGGTCTACTCGCACATGGGTCTGCTTTCGAGTTGTCGGCTGCGACCACTATCTGGTCAGACAATAATGTCCGATGGGATAATAACAGCAATTGGTCCGGAAGCTTTCCCACCGGAAGCGACATTGCTCAATTTAACACCGCCAACATCAACAATAAGAATCCCAGATTGCAGAACAACCAATCTGTTTTAGGCATCGATTTCACCTCAAATAGTGGTGAATGGAATATCAGAGGCAAAAACGGTGGGAGCGTTGAAACCCTCACTATCGGATCAAGCGGTGTTTTGAATAATTCGTCTGGGATTCAGGATTTCCAAAGTGCCAATCTAAATATCGTCCTTGGAGCAGCTGCCACCTTTGAGACGAATTCGACGGGCGCGACCCGATTCAAAGCCAATTTGAATAGTTTCAGTAATGGAGGATTTCTCCTGACGCTAAGCGGCACCAGCACCAATACGGCCAATGAAATCGCAAAAGTCATCTCTGGCGCTGGCGGCCTCACTAAGACAGGAACCGGCACTTGGGAATTGACTGCAGCCAACACTTACACCGGCACCACCACTGTCAGTGACGGTATCCTTAGATATAAAACCAACAACGTCATCGCAGGAGGGATCCTCAACGTGGATGGAGGCACCCTCGATCTCGGTGCCAACCAAAGCGATACCGTCGGCACCGTCACCGTCTCGAACGGCGGCAGCATCACCGGCACGGGCACGTCTGCACTGAGCAGCACCGGCACCTTTGAGATGCAAGACGGTTCAGTCACCGCCATCCTCGCGGGTTCCAGTGCCCTCAATAAAACCACTGCAGGCACCGTCACCCTATCCGGAGCGAATACCTACAGCGGCACCACCACCGTCAGTGCCGGCACCCTCACCTACGGCGCGAGCAATGTGATTGGGACAGGAGCCGTCACCGTCAGCGGCGGAACCCTCGACCTCGGGACGAGCCAAACCGATACCGTCGGCACCGTCACCGTCTCGGGCGGCGGTAGCATCACTGGCACCGGCACCTCCGCCCTCACCACCACCGGCACCTTCGAAATGCAGGATGGCTCCGTCACCGCCATCCTCGCCGGTTCCAGCGCACTCAACAAAACCACAAGCAGCACCGTCACCCTCTCAGGAGCGAACACCTATAGTGGCACCACATCAATCACTGCTGGCGCCCTTAATATCCAGAACAATACCGCCCTCGGCTCAACTGGATCCGGGACGACCGTGGCCAGCGGTGCCTCACTCGAATTGCAAGGTGGAATCACCGTCACCGGCGAATCTCTCTCCCTCGCAGGCACCGGTATCAGCAGTAACGGCGCCCTCCGCAACATCAGCGGCAGCAACACTTGGACCGGAGCCACGACTCTGACGGCTGCCACCGAAATCCAAAGCGATGCCAGCACCCTCACTCTTTCGGGCAACATCCTGGGCACGGCCCAAAACCTGACCGTCGACGGAGCGGGCGATACAACCATCAGCGGAGTAATCGGGACGACCTCCGGCAGATTGACCAAAGCAGGTGCTGGCAACCTCACTCTTTCCGCCACGAATACCTTCACCGGCGGCACGACCGTGAATGCGGGCACGCTGACTTTAAGCACCGGTGGTGGCACGGGAGCCATTCGCGGCGATCTCACGATCAACTCTGGTGGCACCGTCAACGCCACGGCCACTGATGCTTTTGGCTACAGCGGCAGTGCCAGAGTCACAGATGTCACCATCGATGGTGGCACGCTTATTAACAGCATTCCCAGCGGCAATGGGAACTTGGGTTGGGGGGTTGATTATACCCTCAGTGACGGCGCGTTGATGTCCTCCAATGGTGGCGTCAGCAGCACCACGGCCATTTCCAATTTTACTTTCGGAGATAGCGGTTCCGTTCAAGCAACCTCCGGCACGTCCACCATCGCCGGTCGCATCAACCTGCGTGATGACGGTGGCGCCACCAACTACAACTTCACCGTGGACAGTGGTGCCAATCTCAATGTCACCGCTGGCGTCTCCTCCTCCGGAACAGTTGGTCTCACCAAGGCAGGCACCGGCACGATGACCCTCTCGGGCGCCAACACCTACACGGGCACCACCACCGTCTCGGGCGGCACGCTCATCGCCGCGCACAACAGCGCCCTTGGCGCGGCCACGGCCAACGCCGTGGTCAACACCGGCGGCACGATCAGCCTGGACGGCGGCATCACCGTCACCAAGACCACCGGCACGCTGACGCTCAACAGCAGCGGCGCGGCCGCCAGCACGGGCGCGCTGCACGCGGGCGGCGGCACCGGCACGAGCAGCCAGTGGATCGGCGACATCGCGCTGACCGGCAACTCGACGATCAGCGCGGCGGACAACCTGCTGACAGTGGGCAGCGGCGCTGCCTCCGGTGGCTTCACCGATACGCTCAACCTCGGCAGCCACACGCTGACCTTCAACACGCCCGATGCGGCGAACGTCACGCCGGTCTACCTTCCTTATCCCACTTACCTGCTCGATCCCAGCAACATCGTGGTCAACTCCGTGATCTCCGGCACCGGTGGCATCACCAAAGAAGGCCAGGGCACCGTCACCCTCATCTCTCCGGTGCAAAATACCTACACCGGAGCCACCA
>JAXMOJ010000003.1:0-332258 GCA_034669935.1 Cephaloticoccus sp. | reverse complement strand
GTCGGCGTCCTGTGCCTTTACGGGCACGATAGCAACGGCGAACAATGCGGCCAAACAGGTTGCCAAGGTAAACTTGGCCCTGTGCTTGGTATAGCTAGGTTCTGGTTTCATGTATTATGTTGGTGTTATTTTGTAGTTGCCGGGTCCTAAAAGGGAGCCGGACTTGATTGATTCGGCATTAGACCGAATCAAAGGGGTTGGAAATGGGGGACTCTGTGTCCGCCCCACGGGAAACTTTATAGGACAAACCACCCCCAAATGGTGGAAACCTCGCGGAGAAACCAATGACCGCTCGAATAATGTCTAAAAGTCTAGTGAGGCAGACACAGAGAAAGTATCTGAAAATTGACTGTGCCAGTTAGTATAGGGGAAAGCTCGATGGCTTCATACCCGCGGCGACTACCCAGTATTCTGTAAGAGGCCCGTCAGTTCTCTTTACCCTAATTAAGGTAGGTCTGGCAGGAAATCGCTTGAACCGACCCGCACAAAGCCCAACCGGAGTGCTTCGTAAACCAGCTTGGGACTCGTTGAAACCTTGAGCTTGCAGCATAATGCTGCGCCGATGGGTTTGCACCGTGGCTTCACTTAACCCGAGGGTTTTAGCCGCTTGCTGATTATCACTGCCGTCTCCAATGACTCGCAATACGCGAAGTTCCCCCGGAGTCAGAAGCTGTCGAAGGGGCTGGGACGAATGCCTTTCGACCAAATAAGGTCGCAGAGCGGGGCTGACATATACTTGCCCCTTACTGACCAGTCTCAGGGCGTTTCTAACTTCGTTGATCGATTCCGTGTAAGTATCGATGATGGCATCAATTCTCATGGTATGAAGGCAGGGCAAGAGCGGTCTATCTTTTTGCTCGGCGACAACGATTACATTGTTCGCTAGTCGTTGTTGGCTGATTTGCTGGAGTAATTCGATACCATCTTGATCGGCGAAACTGAGTCCTAAGATGATGTATTCAACTTGTGTGTTCAGGAGCTCGCTCAACGCGTCGCCACCCTTGGTGAAAGATTGAATTTCGGCATCAGGGAAGACTCGTGAGCATATTGAATTGAGTGACTCGGCGTAAGTTTGATCGGACTTAGCAATGATGATACGACAAGGCTCAGAAATCATTTTTCGAGTTACACGGATAAAAGGCGCAGGAGATAGGGCAGGCATGTGAATCTTGCCGAAAATGATGCTGATAATTATCAATGCAGCAGTCCGGCTTTGGCTCTTCTGACGTCGCCCATAGGTTTTGGTTACATAAAAAAATCAATATACCTAAATTTAGGTAGGCGGGTGGATAAAGAGGCGTTTTTCGCTGATGAGGAGCAGAGTCAGGTCTATGAGGTTGCGATCACCTGATAAGATTATAAACTGAGTTCGATGTTGCCGATTAACCCTTTGCTTCCACTCACCCCTCTGCGGGTGCGCCGTGCAGTTTCTCGTGTTCACGATATGATTTGGACGTCGGGTGACGTGCCCCGAATCGAAGCGACGAAGACGAGCGCTCAACATGTGAGCCTAGCCGCAGCTCGGAAGCGCGCACGATCCAAAGTGAAGGCGGGAGACTGCTGGGGTAGGCTCTATGATCAACGCTGGTGTCGTATCATTTTACCGGCAGGTAAGTCGCGTTGGTTGGAATGGGATGAGGAGGGTGAGGCGACGCTCTATGTGAAGGGCGTGCCGCATTATGGTTTCGATGTCGCGCATCGTGTCTGTGCGATCCCGGATGGAATTCACGAGGTGTGGGTTGAGAGTCTCTGTGTCCAGGCTGCGATTTGGCACCCGGATGCAAAAGGGCTGTCGCCCGAAGGATGCCGGTTCAGAGGAGCGAAGATTCAGTATCGCGACGACGAGGCGTGGGAGGCGTATCACGATATCAACTGTCTCTACGAATGGATGCTGGAATTGCGCTCGAAGGAATTTCCCAACGAAAACCCCGAGCTATTCGATCAAACTGTGCAACCCGCCCTCACCAACGTCGCCCCGCTTTACCGGCGCTTGTTGCGCGGGTTGGACACTGCGTTGGATGCGCTGGATACGAAGGGGCTGTCTGCGCTGCGCTTAGCATTACGAAAACTCTACGCCGAGATGCGGGATGCGGCCCCCTTGTCGAAGGCGGCTTTGACCGGGCATTCCCATTTGGACTTGGTTTGGTTGTGGACGGAGCAAGCGGGAGAGGGCAAAGCGGTGCACACGTTTGCCAATGCGAATCGGCTCATGGAGAGCTATCCGGAGTATCGTTTCGCTTACTCGCAACCCGCGAGCTACGAAGCCGTGGCGAAACGATCACCGGAGTTGATGCGGGCGGTGAAAAAGCGTCTGCGTTCCGGTCAATGGGAAGCGACCGGTGGCATGTATGTGGAAAGCGATTCGCATATCGCTTGTGGTGAAGGGCTCGCACGGAGCTTCATGATTGGGCAGGATTCGTTTGAGAAACTAACCGGACAGCGGTCGCGCATTCTCTGGTTGCCGGATCTGTTTGGATTCAGCGCGTGTTTGCCACAGCTGATGAAGCTCAGTGGAGTGGATTATTTCTTCACGACGAAGACGACGTGGAATACCGTGAATCGTTTTCCGCATTCGAGCTTCGAATGGCGCGGACCGGGCGGACACAGCGTGGTCAGCCATGTGACGCAGGGGATTCAGTTTAATAACACGGTGTCGGTCGAACAATTACGCGCGGCCTCGCATCATAATCAGCAGGCGGATCTCCACGACGAGTTTCTCATGCCCAATGGCTGGGGCGACGGCGGTGGCGGCCCGACGGAAGAAATGTGTGAGCGCGCCCGTCGTTTGTCCGGACTGCGCGGTCTGCCGGAACTCAAGTGGGATCAACCGGAAGCCTTCTTTGATCGGCTCGCGCCGAAGCGGGCGCAACTCCCGTCGCTCGATGGCGAAATTTACCTCGAATACCATCGCGGCACGTTTACCACGCAGAGTGAAGTGAAGTGGCGCTTCCGCGCGTTGGAGCGGGCGTTGCAAGTGCGTGAGGCGGTGCTGGTCGCCAATCATTGCAAAGCAGACGCGAGCCTCGATCACGCCTGGCGTCGCCTGGTGTTTGCCCAGTTTCACGATTACATTCCGGGGAGTGCGATCCCGGAAGTTTACGCAGAGGGCTTGCCCGAGCTCGCGGCTTTGGCCCAGGAACAAAGGCAATCAGCCATCGATTCGCTCGCGTCGAAATCAGGTGAACATTGTCTCTTCAATCCACTGCCGGTGTCGCGTCGCGTAATGGCAGGCCGGAAGTTGATTGAGTTGCCACCTCTTTCCGGCGTGTCGATTCGCGATGCAGATGTCATTGAAGCTGCGCCGGTGGTTGTGCGCGAAAGCAGTCTCTCGAATGGTCGCGTGGAAGCGCGGCTCAATGCGCAGGGCGGTTTGGCGCTGTTGCGCGTGGATGGCCGCGAGGTCGCGCTCGATCAACACGCGGGTGAACTCGTGCTCTATCCGGATAAACCGGCGAGTTTTGATCCGTGGGATTTTGATCGGAGTTCACTGGCGCTGGGCCAACCCGCCCGCGGTTCCGTTGAGTTTACGACGGAAGCCAACTCGATTGTGGTGACACGCAAAATAGGTCGCGCGAGCACCGCTATATTGCGATACGCGCTGCAGCCGGACGATTCGGTTTTACGTCTCACGGTCGAGGTGGATTGGCACGAAGAGGATGTGTTGTTGAAACTCCATTTCCCCACCGAATATCGGGGCCGCGAGGTGCGCTGTGGCACGCCATTCGGAAGTGTGCTCCGCCCGCAACTCGCCACGACCCCTCAAGCCGAAGCGATGTGGGAATGGCCGATGAGCCGCTGGGCCACCGTGAGCAACGAGGGCGAACGTGAGGGCTTGTTTGTCGTCACCGAAGCGAAATACGGGGTGAGTTGTCGCGATGGAAATTTGGGTGTCACATTGCTGCGGAGTCCGCTCCACGTCGGATTCGAAGAGCATTCGAAATGCTATGAGGCGCACCTCAGCCGACTGCCTCAACCGAGCACGAAGTATACGGATCAGGGCAAGCACACCATCGAACTCGCACTCGGCTTTTACGAGCTTACCGCACCTCGCGCGGAGCAACCGGCCGTCCTGGCGGACACACTGTTTACGGCTCCGGTTTCGTATCGCGGCAAACCACTCGAGAGCACCTTTCAGGGTATCGAAGGTGGCGCTACGTTGATCCCGCATTGGGCGCAGCCGATCAGCCGCGACAGTTGGGTGCTGCGGTTGCACGAAGTATCCGGGCAGCGCGGTCAGGCGAAACTCCGCCTCGCATCCGGTTGGCGGGCGCAGAAAATCAACCTGCTCGGAGAGGCCTTGGGCAAACCACTTCGGACGAGTCGCCTCCGTTTTGCGCCCTATGAAATCGTGAGTTTGCGGCTGGAGAAAGTGGCCGATTAAACCGATCCGGAGTGATCACAGGATTGTCACGCGTCTGATATTAGTCCCATAAATTAGATCGCATGTCTGAGACTCAAATCGAAGCCCCAAGCAATTGGCCCCAGCGATGCGCAGCTGGCCTCTGGAATCGAATGAAGGATTTTTCCGGACTCAGCGGGGAAGCGACTTACCTGTGGCCGCGCTGGATTGTGCTCAGAGCAGTGGGGGTGGTTTATATTTTCGTATTTTTGAACATCATCCAGGAAGCGAAGGCACTGATCGGCCCCCAAGGTATTTTACCCGCGTCCTCGTTGTTTGAGCATCTGCAAAGATTGTTTCCCGACTCCATCGAGCCTCTCCTGCGAGCGCCGAGTTTATTGTGGATCAGTTCTGGCGAGGGGATGATCACGGCTCTGGGCTGGTTGGGCATGGCCGCGGCGGTGGCCACGGTGTTGAACCTGTGGCCGCGCATGGCGCTCTTCGCCTGTTGGCTAATCTTCCTTTCTTTCGTCACGGTGTTTGGGGTGTTCTCTCCCACGGTGATTGATCCGTTGGTGTTGGAGACCGCCTTGCTCTGTATTCCATTCGCGCCGCGAGGGCTGCGCCCCGGGTTGGGGATTGGTTTACCACCATTGCCCATCGCGACCTTCATGATGCGCTGGTTGGTCTTCCGCGTAATGTTCGAGTCGGGTATGAGTAAATTTCTATCCGGTGATCCGCATTGGCGTGATCTCACCGCGATGAACGTCATGTATGAGACGGCGCCGTTCCCGACGTTCATGGCGTTTGTCGATCACCAGTTGCCGTATGTTTACCATCTTGGGGAAATTTTCCTGACCTATGTCGCTGAGTTGGTCGGTCCTCTTCTGGCGATATTCTGCGGTCGTCGTGGTCGCTGGATCGCGATTGTCGCCTGGTTTATGCTGCAGGGTGGAATCCAATTCACGGCGAATTTTGGATGGCTCAACTTTGCGGCGATCGGAGTGAGTCTGCTGCTGCTCGATGATCAAATGTTGATCTCGTTGGCCAAACGATTGCGCCTGGATCGTCTCCGGAAATACCTCGCTTCGACCGCAGTGAAGCAACCTCAACCCGCGCGCAAACCGTGGAAGCTATGGGTGCTCCGCGGCGCGCTGTGGACGCATTTCGGATTAACGATCTATACGTTTATTCTCTGGATGACTCTGGGGGCGGTCGATTTCTCTGAAGATAAGAACCGTCCGCTTCGATACGCCTTCACGGATTTCAAGAGTGTGACTCCTTTCACCCCTTACGCCACTTTCCTGACGGAACGTTTAGGCGTGGAGTTCATGGGATCAAATGATGGTGGAGTCACTTGGCGGGCTTACCAATACCCTCATCTTCCTCAGGAAGAAGATCAGATCGTGGGGCATGTCGCGCCGAGATATCTGCGTTTTCAGGCGGCGGCCCAGATTATGGGATCGGTTGAGGAAAGGACGCCGACCTTCTCCTTGATTGCGCTCCAGCTTCTGGAACAAAACCAGCTGATTATCGATCTGTTCGCGGCAAATCCATTCCCGGACAGCATGCCGACGATGATTCGGATGCGTCGCTTCCAACTGGAATATAATGATTGGGCGACTTATCGTGAAACCGGCAATTATTGGACGAAGCGTTACCTCGATGATTACGCCCCGATGATCTACATCGATTCCGAAGGTCGCGTGAAACAGGCCTCTTCGGAGTTGGAATCGCTTCGCGTGCAAGCCGCCTCGGGCAATCCCGGCGCGCAGACTTTTCTCGGTTCACTCTATCTCGTTGGCCGCGATGTGGCACAAAACATACAAGAAGCGAAAAAATGGTTCATGGTCGCTGCGGAACAGAATTATGCCCCGGCGCAGTATCAACTTGGCGTGCTGTATTCAGGTAATGCTGCGGGGCGGGCTGAGCCGGGTGAAGCCGTGAAATGGTTTAGGCTTTCTGCAGAACAAGGCTGGCCCGATGCGCAATATCAACTCGCGCGACTCTATGCGCAGGGAGCAAGCGTGAACCGGAATCTGGCGACCGCGGTGGAGTGGTATCGACGGGCAGCGATGCAGGGTCAGTTGGATGCACAATTTATGCTCGGCGTGAGTTATTACGACGGCCAAGGAGTCCCGCGCGATCTTATCGAAGGCCTGGCTTGGTTTATGATCGCGGCGGAAACCGGGGATGAGTCGGCTGTGCAGAATCAAGCCGCCTTGGAAGCAGAGGCGGGACCGGCGGGCATTCGCACCGCCCGAGATCGCAGCATGGAACTCAAGAAACAGATTAAACTACCTGCACGTTAATCATTCTCGCGGGAGATCATGCGGTCTCCAAAACCCACCCTAATCCTTACCCCCCCTTCAAGATGACAAAACCTATTCGATACGGAATTATTGGTGCCGGCGTGATCGCCAACGCCATGACGAAAGCGTTTAAGGAAACTCCCGATTCAGTCGCCGTGGCGGTGGCTGATGTGAATCGCGAGGCCGCCGAGAAATTGGCCGCTGCAGTCGGCGTTACGCAGATCTACGCCGACTATCATGAGATGCTCGCCGATCCTGAGATCGATGCGATCTACATCGCCACACCACCCTTCCTACACAAGCCCATGACCATTGATGCGTTGCGCGCGGGTAAGCATGTGTGCTGCGAAAAACCATTCGTGCTCACACGACAGGAAGTCGTCGATGTGATGGAGGTGAACAAGACCGTGCCTCATCTCAAGGTGATCAGTTGCTCGTCGCGTTATCAGAACTCCGGCACTGCCCGCAAAGCCCGGGCGATGATCGAGGGTGGGGAACTCGGCGAGGTCTATCGTGTGCATTTCGAACACGTGACCGAAGGGTATCGCATCGGCACGGTGTTTCCTGAATGGCGGAACGATCCGGCAAAAAACGGCGGCGGTATTTCCTTCGATTGGGGCCCTTACGATTTGGACTGGTTGAGTTTTGTGCTCGGAGATCGGTTCAAGCCACGCGTCGTCTTCGGCACGATGGGGAATTACTTTCCGCTCAGCGATAAACGCATCCCGCCTTGTCTGGATGTGGATGGTCGTTTGGCTGCTGAGATCATTTGCGACAACGGTCTGACGATCCATTGGGAGCGTCGCGCCGCCGAGCACGGCCCCGCGCGGCACAATGTCGAGATCCGGGGCAGCAAGTCCGGCTTGGATCTCACGTTCCTGAGCATGGGCGAAAAGCGTAAACTTCATCACTACGCCTTTGAGGGTGCCGAGGATCTCAAGGAAACGATTCTGCCCGATGACGAACCGGAATGGGACAAGACCCTAACCTATTCGATTCACGAGCTCACCGCCGCAATCAACGAAGACCGGGAGACTTCCAGCCGACTCGAACACTACCTCTACATCCAGGGGATTTTCGATGCCCTGCTCGAATCAGCCCGCACGCAACAAGCGGTCCGCATCCCCGAATGACCATTCACCTCTGTCATTGCGAGAGAGTCCCGCAGTGGCGGGACGACCGCGGCAATCCACGATTGGGTATAATTTGTCGTGTAATTCGTGAATGGCCACGTCACTACGCTCCTCGCCATGACAGAAGGATACGCCTTACTCATAGATAACCACGTCATACCCCACGGTGGTATGACTACACCTTTTATACACCATGCCCATTCCCAACGATCTCATCCTATTCAACAACCACTTCATGGGGCATCGTCGTGATTACCCGTATCGCACGAGACTCGCGACGGCCGCGGATATTGGCTATAGCGGTTACGAGTTTCATCCGATCGAGCCCGATGACGACGCGACTTGGGGTGAAGCGACCGAGGCCTATCGTGCCAGCGGCCTCACTTCCGCCGGGATGTATGTGCTCTCGAAAGGGGTGACCGATGAGGAATTTCCGCAGATCGATGCCGAGATTGATCGATGCAAGCGCATGATTGATCGCTTGGCGGAGATCGACCCGAAGGCCTTCGTTAACTTCACGATCATGAGTAACCCCGGTGGCGAATCGACGCCGGATTATCGTGATGCGGGATCGGGCAAAGCCGAAGCGCGACATTGGGAACGCTCCGCGCAAATCATGACCGAGATCGACACTCATATCGCGTCGCTGGGTCTGAGCGGCAATCTCTATAACCATATTTGGTTCATGTGCGATACGACCGCGACCCAACTGCGGTTGATTAGAGAATCTGGTGCCAAAACGATCCGTCCCGGCATCGCAACTTTTCACGCTTTTTTTCATCAGGGAGAACCCGATTTTCTCGAACTCATGGATCAACCCGGGATGGAAAATCTCGGTTACCTCGCGTTGCTCAGTGGCTGGGCGAAACCCGCTGATCCGTTTCGCACGCGTCCAATCGATGATGGCAATATTGATATCGCGGCGGCTCTCGGCCTCGTTTGGCAAAGAGGTTACACCGGCCCAATCATCACCCAGGCCTACGATCTCGGAGGCGATGCCTACCTGACCGCCCAACGTTCCTTCGATTACATCCACGAAGTCTACGATCGTTACCAACGCAACCCCGCGCTGAATCCGTATCATCCTGAATCATAAATGTAGGGCGGGGTCTCCGAACCCCGCCTTGTGAGTCTTTCGATTTTCGAAGGCGGGGTTCGGAGACCCCGCCTTACAATAAGTCATCATGTCACGTATCACCAAAATTGAAATCGGCCGCTTCGACTACGCGGTCGCGGGAGAGTTTAAGTTTTTCAAACCAGGTCCGGACGGAAAACTCTCTCGTCCATCGGTGCTCGTGCGATTGACCGATGAGAATGGGATCGATGGCTGGGGCCAATCGGTGCCCGTGCCCACGTGGACTTATGAGACGGTCGAGAGCGTGATGACCACGCTGGAGCTCTATCTGGCCGAAGTCGTGCTCGGTCGTGATCCGGCTGATTTCGAAGGATTGCATGCCGCGATGAACACCGCGATTCGTCCCGCGTTTTCCGTTGGCCAGCCGCTCTGCAAGGCCGCGCTTGATTTGGCGTGTCATGATCTGGTCGGCAAACAGCGTGGTGTGCCGGCGTGGCAGTTATTTGAACCGACCGCTCAAGCTCGCGAAGAAGTATTACTTAGTTGGACCGTTGCTTCGCCTAAGATGGAAACGGTGGAAGCTCAGCTCACGGAAGGCCGCGAACGTGGTTATCGTAATTTCAACATCAAGGTCGGAGCGCCTCAGTCGGCGGATTACGATATCGAGTTGGCGCGCAAAATCCGCGCCTATGCCCCGGAAGGATTCCTCTGGGCGGATGCCAATACCGGTTACTCGCCGGCCGAAGCGCTGGCGATTGCCCCAAAGCTCCGCGACGTGGGCGTCGATGTGCTCGAATCGCCGATGCCGCCCACACAGATTCGCGGTTATCAAGCGCTCAAGAAACAGGGCGCGCTGCCGGTGTTGATGGATGAAGGAATTGTCGGCCCCGAAGTCGCCGAGGAATTTACCGCGCTCGATATGCACGATGGCATAGCGATGAAACCTGCGCGCAATGCCGGTCTCTGGCCTTCGGTGCAGATCGTCAGTGCACTGCAGAAGCGCGGACTCACCGTGCTCGGTTCCGGCCTGACCGATCCCGATTACTCGCTCGCCGGGGCGATGCATCTCTTTGCTTGGGCGGGAATCAAGCACCCCTGCGCGCTCAACGGCCCGCAGTTTCTCGCCGACTCCTTATTCGGCGAATCGATCTCCCCGCAAGCTGACGTGCTTCCCATGCCGACTGAGCCGGGACTTGGCTACACGCCCGACGAACGCGCCGCCGCGTGTTTGCGCACCATCGCGCAATTATAGAGCGGAATGACTGATGAAGCGCCGAAGGAAATAACCGCCAAGGTCGCGAAGCACGCTAAGTCCAAACTGACTGGATTTTATCTGAAGCTCCTTCGCGCGCTTTGCGTTCTTAGCGGTGAAATGTATTTCAGAAAAAGTGGGAGGTGGAGTCCCTGCCTCACAATCAACCCGCGTTCTCGAATTTCGAGTAATCGCAGCCGACAAACATGCCGTCGGGGCCGGTGAATTTTTGACGGTGCTCTTCGCGAGGGACGATTTGGGTCGCGGCACTACGATAGTGAAATTGGAGCGCACGCCGCCGTCGGTTAGAGCGGTTGTTTGCCGTTTCGTGCGGGAGCATCCCGTCAAAAATCATCAGACCACCGGGAGGAAGCTCGATCGGCACCGCGAGGCTGGGATCGACATCGCCGGTGGTGATTTCGCAATCAATCTTCGACCAGTAATGCTCGCGCGCACCGTTGAGATGTCCGCCGGGGATGACGTGCATGCAGCCGTTGTCGATCTTCGCATGATCAAGGGCGATCCATACTCCGGCGACTCCGTCGAAGCGATTCACGGAGAAGTAGGCGAGATCCTGATGCCATGGTTTGGCTGATCCAATACCGGCTGGCTTGCATAAACCCATGCTCGAGTAGGGCAGGTAGTCTTCTCCCAGGACTGCTCCCAACAACGCGCGCAACTTGGGATGCTTGTTCGCGATCTCGTCATAGATCGGCAGCTCGTCGGTGAAGGATTGAAATTTGCGAATGTTATCGGCGAGCTCGTCGAGATTATCAGGACTTGCTGCGTAGTCGCCTTCGGCTTGGAAATGAAAATCCGAAGTGCGGCTCTTGAAGAGGAGGCCGTTGCTGTTCTTCGAAGTCTCGTTGAATCCGCTGCTCACGTGCTCAGTGAGCTCTTCATCAAACGCGTATTTGTGCACGAGCTCGTTGATCCCGTCGGACGCTTTTTTCACTTCCTCGGGAGTGAATGCATTGAGAAAAGCGAGGTAGCCGTCCTCCCGATAATGAGCGATCATCTCAGCATCCGGTTGGTCTGGCAGGGTGGGGTAGATATTGGGGGATTTTGTGTTCACTGCGCGCAATATAGCTGAAATTAGGATATTTGATAATAGACGGGTTAGGCGTAGTTTTGTATTAATCGCGCATGGAACAGATCGCGCTCACCGAGATTGTGGTCCGGGGAGGCGTGCGTATTGCCGAACCGGTGGGGATTGTGCGCTGCGAACCGGTGTGGGAATTTAAGCCCTATTTACTGAAGGATTATTTGCTTTTTGGGGTGCTGGATGGAGTGGGGCAGGCGTGGATCGGGGGACGTGAAATGGCGCTGGGGCCGGGCACGTGCCTGCTGGTTCCACCCGGTTCTGCTCTGACGGCGGCCCACGATCCCAAACGACCATTGCGCGTATTTTATCTGCACTGCGATTTTCTCGATGCGCAAGGCGAGGTCTTGCCAGCATCAGCTGTCGCACAACCGATGTTACCCGCGGTGGTAGCAGATCTGACGACGTTTGAACCCCTGGCCCGACAAGTGGTCGAGGGTCATGCTGCGGCCACGGACAATGGAAAATTGCAACGCGATCTGGCTTTGCGATTGGTGATGTTGAGCATCGCGTCTGTTTCGCAACATCGACCGACGCGAAGTGATGATACCAAGCTCTCTGAGATCATGCTCGCGATCCGGGAAAACCCCGGTCACGCGTGGCCGGTGCCTGAAATCGCCTCCTGCGCTGGCTTGTCGGTTTCGCAAACCGCGCGGCGAATGCACCAACTGGCCGGATGCAGTCCACAAAATTTTGTGATTCGCGCAAGGATTGATCGGGCCTGCCGTCTCATGGAAACTTCCAATCTCTCGTTGGAGCAGATCGCCGATTCACTCGGCTACACCGACGTGTATTTCTTTCACCGCCAGTTCAAAAACGTGATCGGGGTCACACCTGCGCGATGGCGCAAGGCCCGCCGAATGTCACTTATTAAGTGACATTCGGATTGTTCGTTGATCAGAGCATCACTTCACGGCCGCCGTTGGTCCGGCTCTCGTTGGCGGCTTCGATGAAGCGGATGATCTCGATGGTTTCTTCGGCGGAGACCGGAGGTTGTTTGGTTTGCGCAAACTTCAGGATCTCCTCACCGAGCAAGGTGAAGAAGCCCTTGGTTTCGGTGGCCACATTCACGTGTTCGCTCTTTTCGGCGAAATGCATCAAAGCGTGATATTCGTAATTGCCCGTGCGGTTACCATGCATCGTGCCGATCCGGCCATCGTTCCAGATACCGGTGACCTGCTCGAAGTTTTCGGTGTGCACCGCGCGCACGCTTTTACAACCGGTGCCCATCGCGGTGAAGAGCATCTCGGTGATGTGGATACCATACCAGAAGTAGCCGGGATTGGTCGGTTCAAGGGCGACGGGACCGTGCACATCAAAACCGGTGACGAGCGGCTTGTTTTCCGGCGTGAGCAGTCGAGTGAGTGCTCCGGTGAAACGTAGCGAAGAAGAGCTGAAGACCGGCACGTTGTTCGCGGCGGCGATCGCAAAAATCTCTTTGGCATCGGCCGTGGTCAGCGCGAACGGCTTGTCGACAAAGACGGGTTTACCGAATGTGGCGATTTTCTTGAATTGCTCCAAATGAGTGCGGCCATCGAGCGAAGTGTGCAGGATCACGTCGCAGGCTTCGCAGACCTCTTCGATGCTGTCCTTGATGGCGACGCCGTATTTCTCGCTCAGATCCTTCGTGTATCCGGGCACGCGTCCGATACTCGATTCGATGTCAGGCGAACCCCCGGGCCAGGCGGCAACCACTTTGGCTCCTGCGATGGGGTTCTCTGCATCGGGATTATTGAACTCCTCACTGAAGATGACGACGTGAGAAGTATCGAGGCCGATCAGGCCGAATTTAATTTCTGAGGAGGAAGAAGAGCTCATGTTGATTAGACGTTTAAGGGTGAAGGTTTGGTTATAGCTCGGTTCGGATGAGAAGCTCCAGAACGGAGTGCAATTTTCTTTGTTTTGTCATTGCGAGCCTGCCTTTTCAAGCATGGCAATCTACGAACATTGGCTGAGGTAATCGCGGATTGCCGCAGTAGTCCCGTCGATGAGCGGCGCTCCTTCGCAATGACAGACGGTTCTATGTTCGATTCATGATTCCCAAATGCGGGGTTGTTCACCAAGGTCGGCTTTAATGCACGCCTCATCGACACTACCCCGCATTCGCTTGCTTGCCACCGGGGGCACGATTGCGGGAGCGCATAATGGTGGGGGCGGTTACGAATCGGCGTCGGTTTCGGCCGAGGCCTTACTCGCCGCGGTGCCGGGATTGGCCTCGCTGGCCGAGATCGAGATAGAGCAGGTCGCGCGAATCGGAAGTCAGGACATGGACGAAGCGCTCTGGCTCAAACTCGCGACGACCGCACAGCAAGCCCTCGATAATCCCGCGATCGCAGGCGTGGTGATCACGCATGGCACGGATACGATGGAAGAGACGGCGTATTTTCTGAATCTCGTGCTCAAGACCACGAAACCCGTCGTGTTGGTCGGCGCAATGCGTCCGGCGACTGCGATCAGCCCCGATGGTCCGATGAACCTCTACAACGCGATATGTGTGGCAGCGAATCACGAGTCGGCTTCGCGTGGGGTGCTGGTGGTTTCGAATGACGAGATCCATTTTTCACGAGAGATCACCAAGACCAACACCACGCAGGTCGGCACCTTCAAGTCTCCTAATCGTGGGCTCGCCGGTCTGGTGAATCGCGGTCGATTGCACTTCTTTGGACCGACCGTGCGGAAGCACACGGCCGCAAGTGAGTTTGCTTCCTGTGCGCTCACCGAGCTGCCGCGGGTGGATATCGTTTACGCGTATGCCGGATTGCGGCCCGACTTGATCGATGCAGCGGTGCAAGTTGGCGCGCGTGGGCTGGTGATCGCCGGGGTGGGCGCGGGCAATATGAATGCAGCGGTGCGAGCCGCTTGTGCCAATGCTGTGAAAGCGGGAGTCACGGTAGTCCGCAGCTCGCGCACGGGCGGAGGCGTGGTCGAGCGGAACATCGAGATCGATGACGATCGCGCCGGATTCGTCGTCGCTGAAGAACTCAACCCGGCGAAAGCGCGCGTGCTACTCATGCTCGGCCTCAGTCGCGATCTCGACCCCACGGCGCTCCAAAAGCTTTTTACGACTTACTAGGATGCGTGATCAAAAGTCGAAGATCATACCTGTAGGCCGCGAGCTTGCTCGCGCTCGTTGTGCAACCATGCGCCTGCAAGCAGGCGGCCTACCTCGACTTCACCTGCTCACTCTCTAACGTTTTTTCATGCCTTTTACCGACCCACAACTAACCGCTGCGATCGCGGAGGAATCACCGCGCTGGAAATTCGTTCCGGGCACGCGCTATCGCGAGATGCCGCAGACCTTCGCCCTGCAACTCCTCGCGCTCGCGGCTTACGCGGAACCGGATCGCGAAGTTGGCGGACAGACGCTCACGTCGGCCCTGATCGATAAACTGCACCCGCTTTTGGGTGGACTTCCGGCCGACGATGCGGAGGGCAACACGCGCGAGCCCGAGGCGCAGGGTGGGATCAGTGGTTGGACGCATGCCGCGCCGGCGTTCACGTTTCTGATCGCGAAACGCATGCCCGCCGTGTGGTCGCAATTTTCCGGCGATGAACGCCACCGCGCCGATCTGATTATGCAGGCCATGGCCGTGGCGGGGCATTTCACGATGAGCGATGCCAACAGCTATCACGTGCTGATGGATGGGATTTCCAACCACGATAAGAGCTGGAATATCAACATCACCGAAGGCTACGTGGATGTGTTGATCGCGACCGGATTGTATTTCGGCGCAGCGGAGCTCAACGCGTTCTTCAAGCAGTTTGATTTCGATGCTTTTATCGCCGAAGCCGATCGGATGGGGCTGCGCAATATCGTGCGCTGCTGGACGCATCGTCCGTTTATTCGCGATCTCGTGATGGAGGGTGGCTCTCATTTTCAAGCAGGCGGCAAGGGCCCAATTCCCGAAGGCGGTCAGACGAGTCATGGTCTCGGGGTGCGCTGCGATTGTTTCTTTCAGGGATTCGGCTTGGACGAGTCGTGGTCTATTTTTCGCACGCAATCGACACGACAGTTTTCCAAAGCCTGCCGCACGGAAGTGGCGGCTCTAGCCGGAGAGAGCACGCGGCTTCTGCAACGTGAGACCGAGGCTAAGATTTCGCCATGGGAAGGGCAGTTGGGGATGTGCGTGGAGTTTGAAACCAACGATTGGTATGGCATCCGCAGTTGTCTGACCTACGCCTTTGAAGGCGTGATGATCCAGCTCGGCACGGCGGCATCGATGCGAGTGCTGGGACTTTGGCCGGACAATCCCGAGGGTCGCTACCTTGAACAGTGCATGGCGGTCGGCGTGTCCGATTTGATGTTCAAGGGCCGCGAAGGTTATCGCGGCTGGGCTCACGGCAAGGAAACGATTGAAGGCTTCGAGCAGATGACAGAACGCGGTGCGGATCATATCTTCCCGATGTGGAGCGAGCTGTTTGCACCCGTGGATAAATAATCATGAGCGATCCCACTAGTTTTACCTTACCGGTGTGGTTTGATTTGGGCGCGACTTTTGCATTCGCGCTCACCGGCGCGCTGGCGGCGATCAAACGAGGCTACGATATCGTGGGGGTGGTGTTTCTCGCCTTGGTCTCTGGAATCGGTGGCGGGTTGATTCGCGACGGGATGTTTTTACAGGAGGGAATCACTCCGCTGCTGACGAATCCGAACTATCTCTACGTGATCGGTGCGGCGGTCTTGATTGGGGTCGTGATGGGTGAGCGGGTGCACCATTTCAATCGGGTGATCGCGATGGTCGATGCGTTGGGGTTGGGCGCATTCGCGTGTTTCGGCGTGCAGAAATCTTTGATGGTGGGATTGGGGCCAACGGCGGCCGTCTTTGTCGGTGTGGTCAACGCCGTGGGCGGTGGTTTGGTGCGTGACGTAATCTCACGAGAAGAACCACTCACGTTTCGCCCCGGACAATTCTACGTGCTCGTAGCCTTCGCCGGAGCCGTGCTGTTTGTGGTCCTCGCGGTTCAGTCCAATATCGCCGCGACCACGGCCGCCTTCATCTCCATCGCGCTCACGTTTATCTTCCGCATGCTCACCATCATCTTCAACTGGCGCACCACACCGCTGGTTAAGAAATTAAGTGACGAAGGGAATAACCGCTAAGGTCGCGAAGCACGCTAAGCCCAAACCGAAAAGAGGGTGTCTGGATTTACTTAGCGCCCTTTGCGTTCTTAGCGGTGAAGATTGTATTCACAAAAAAGGCAGGGTTCGGAGACCCTGCCCTACAACAGAACTGATGATTAGCCTTATTCCAGTCCGTCGACTTTGACGTCTTCGGGATACTCGACGGTGAACTTGATTTTCAGTTCACGCTTTTCGCCGGGTTGGAGATTGAGCGTCCATTTGAGTTTTCCTTCTTCGTCAGGCTTGAGTTCCTTGACGGGAGGCGTCTGCACTCTCACGACGATCTTTTCGTTGCGCGAAACGGGCACGTGATCGGTCACGATGATGCGCTCAGCGGTCTGCTTGTTGTTCTGTATCGTGAGCAGATATTCGTAGGTGATCTTGTGATCCTTGCTGAACATGCCCGTTTCTTCGGTGAACTTATTCACGCGCTTGTGCTCCACGCTGATTCCTTCGTCGGCTCCGAGTGCGAGCTCGAATTTCTCCTTGGGCATCGTGGTGTCGAGACGACTGGAGGCAACATACGTGCCATCGAGGAAAACGTTCATCTGGCCGCTGAGGAGAGGATAGTCGGTGGTGTTCATCACCCGCGCACTGAGAAAAGCAGTGGTCTGTAATTTTGGCGTGGTGGCGTATTCAGTGGTCGCATTGAGACGTGCGCTGGTGACTGGCACTTTCTGCGCGGTGTTGTCGCTTGGCACACTTGAAGGGACTGCAATCTTGAAGGTAGCACTGGTGGTGCCGAAATCCACTGTAGCTTGAGCCGTATCTGCTGAGTATTGAGCTGCTGGAGCTCTCATCGTTCGGCGCATTTGTTGAGCGGACAGCACTTGGGCTATTTTATCTGCTCTCTCTTGCTCTGATTGTTCCAGTTTCGCTATTCGCTCATACTGGGGTTTTTCCCACACATTCAAATTCCATACACCTAGGTCAGGCGCAGCGCCGCCGAGCGAAGGTCGGGCAGTGGAGAGGGTGAGCGCGACATTGTTCCAATCTTCACCGGTCGATTGGCGGACGTTGCCGAAGTAGCCGAGCTGCACGGCCTTCTCGCCAGTGAGCACTCGCGCGTCGTAGCTGGGCGACCAGCTCGCGCCGTGGACGGTGTAATTGAGCTTGGCGTTGAAGGTGCCGGGTTCGGTCGCCTGCACGCGCACGATCACATTTTTCACGCTGCGCGCTCCGGTGCCGCGCAGATCGTTGAGTTGTTTTTGGAGGGCGGCGATTTCGGCTTGGAGATCGGCGCGTTGGTTATCCAATTCCTGTTGTTGGGCGGCGAGCTCCATGAGCTGCTTTTGCCCGAACTCGAGCACGCTTTTCACATCTTCGAGCTTGGGGCGTTCGGATTTTTCACCGGTGCCGAGAGTGACGGCGCTGTTTTGTAATTTGGTGATGAGATTGCTCTGGCTGCGCAGCACGACGTTGCGATCGATGATGGCGCGATCTTTTTCGCGGAGTGCTTGGATTTGTTCTTCAAGCTCCTTGCGGCGGGGATCGGGCGTCGCGGCGAGGTAGGTTTGCCGCGCAGTCACATCGAGGATGGTCGTGCTGACCGAGCCACTGCCGCTGACTTGCAGGGATTGGTCCAACAGACCGGCGGGAAGGTTTTCGAAGATGAGTTCGTTGATACCAGCGGTGAGCTTTGCATCGCTACTCCGGGTGACGACGGCACGATCAGCGTAAACAGTGACCGCACTGATCTGGGAATCGACGGAAGCGGCGAAAAGGGAAAGCGGCGCGAGAAACAGCGCGGCGAGGAGAGTAACGATTAGATATTTTTTCATGCCATTATTTGGTTAACAGTAACACGACGGGCGAATCCGAGGTTTATTAGAAATTAAGGAAATTTCGCAGAAACTAGAAAAGTGAATGTCACTTAATAAGTGACATTCACCACTCGTCACTGCGGAAAGGGGCGCCGGGGAGTCCGGCTCCATTGTAGAGGTTGGCGGCGGGGGTATTGTTCCATGCGTAGCGCACGGCGATCGGTTCGAGCACTGCGGGAGAGTGCACGAGAATCGTTTGTCCATCGATGCTGGCGGAGGCGGGATGGAAGTGGCGATCAGCCCCCGCGACTTCGAACGAAGGGGTGGCGTTTCCTTCGAAAGCCAGGCCGCTATCCGCATGATCGAATCGCACACGCAGGGTCGCGCCCTCACGTTCCGCTGAATTGAAAACAGGCCCGCTCCATTCGCAATCGATACCGTAAACTTGGGCTGCGGCGAGTCGCGCGAGCCGATGCCCGACGGCCGGCTTATTTTGCGGATGAATGTCGTTATTATCGCCACAATCAATTGTCACGGCCATCGCGGTATTCGGCAGGTCGAGAGCCCGAGTCTGGGCTTCGCGAATCCAGGGCCAGCCGGTGCCGGAGGGATCACGTTCGTCGGTGTAGTTGGGGAGTTGAACGAAGTAGAAAGGGAAATCGCCTTGGCCCCACTGGTCGCGCCACGCGTTGATCATCACTTTAAAGAGTTCCGCATATTCGGCGGTTCGATCCCAATTGGCTTCGCCCTGATACCAGAGATTGCCGCGGATGGCATAAGGTTGGAGTGGGGCGATCATGCCATTGAACAGTGCACTTGGTTGACGCTGGGTGCCGGGCCCCAGGGGCATGAGAGCAGGACGGGGTATCTGATTGATTGGTCCACCGGCTTTGGCCGCTTCTTCGGCTTCCACCCAAGCTTCCCAATCCGTTTTGATCTGGTCGAAGTTTTCGATGAGATAGTCCCAGCGTTGTTTGATCATGGGACCCGCGGACGTGGACCGCATAGAGGATTCATCGATCCACGCTTCAATATTACTGCCTCCCCAGGAAGAATGAATGATGCCGATAGGCACACCGATTTGTTGAAAAATATTCTCGGAAAAAAACCACGCGATTGCACTAAAATCGCCCGCCGATTCGGGTGAGCTGTTTAACCATCCGCTGGTCTCCACGGATTCGGCCGGGGTTTCTGCGTTAGAAGCTGCGATGTTGATATGGCGGATGAGAGGCTGGTCGATTTTAGGAATCACGGTCTCCGCGTCCGGCAGACTTGAAACCGGGCGATGCATATTGGATTGGCCGGTGGCGAGCCACACTTCACCGACGAGCACATCGCGCACGACCAGGGTCGTGTTTCCGCAGACCGTCAGGTCGGTCGGTTCCGTCGAAGCTGTCAGTGGATCGAGCGAGACAGTCCAACGCCCAGCAGCGTCGGCGTCAGAGCTGACTGTTTGATCTCGAAATGAAACGGTGATTTTTTCGTTCGGTGTGGCGCGACCCCAAACGGGAATCGTTTGGTCGCGTTGGAGAATAGCGTGGTCTTGAAAAAGCGGGGCGAGGGATAGGGCGGGCATGGAGTGAGGGAGGATAGTCCAGTTTGTATTGTCATCGCGAGTCCGAAGGACGCTGCGATCCACGAATAAAGGCGGATGATAGCGAAGAGTGCTCGTGGATTGTTGCAGTTGTTCCGCTAGAGCGAAACTCTTTCGCAACGGCAGATAACCAGATTCGAAGGTTCGATCAGGGATTAAAGTCTTGGCGCGCGCGTTTCTTTTTCGAAGCGGGTGGCACGATGCCGATACGGGGATCGCGCTTCTTGATCTGTTGCACGAGCCACTGTGCATCGGTTTCAAACGAGTCGGTGGTTTCCGGCAGATAGAGCCACTTGGGTAAAACAGGATGTGGCGCGAGCGAAGGGAGCGATTCGATGAGCGCAGTATGCTGCTCGCGCTCCATCGGCACGACGATACCGCGCCATGGTTCCTGTTTATCGGCGAGCACCAAGACCATGCGGCCTTCGAGATAGACGGCCTTGCTACCGAACATCGATTTGAGGAGATACGCCGGATCGGCATCCAAGGGTTCCACCAACCAGAGATGACGATTGATGGGTTTGGCGGGTTGAGAGGATGGCATGAGGTGGTGATTGCCCCTTGTTCACAGGCCTAAAGTGTAACCAGGCTGGTTACACTTTATCTGGGGAGGAGGGGTTGACGGCGTGGAGGTAGGTGTGGAGCTCGGCGGCGAATTTGGGGCCGATGCCTTCGGCTTCGGAGATAGCGAGGGCCGAGGCAGCACGGAGTTTGTCGATCGAGCCGAAGTGGGCGAGGAGGGCGCCGCGTCGTTTGGGGCCGAGGCCGGGAAAATCATCGAGGATGCTTTCACGCAGTTTCTTGGAGCGCAGATCGGCGTTGTAGGTATTGGCGAATCGATGGGCTTCGTCGCGCAGACGTTGGAGGAGGTTGAGGCCGGGATCGTTGATCGAAAGGTTAAGCGGGTCGCGTTCGTCGGGGAAGATGATTGTCTCGTGCTTCTTCGCGAGGCCGATCAGCGCGGGTGGCTCGACGCCGATGGCGATGAAGGCTTTGAGGGCGGCGGCGATTTGGCCGCGCCCACCATCAATCACCACGAGATCGGGCATGGGTTTGTTTTCCCGGGCGAGGCGACGGTAACGTCGACCGACGACTTCTTCCATCGCGCGGTAATCGTCGTTGCCGATGAAGCTTTTGATTTTGAAACGCCGGTAATGATCTTTATCGGGACGCCCTTCGGTGAAGTGCACCATGGAAGCCACGACGAAAGTTCCGGAGATGTGCGAGATATCGAAGCATTCCATGTTTTGCGGCAGACCGGAAAGCTTCAGTTCTTTTTCGAGCGTGGTGAGCGCTTCGTGGTCGCTGCGGAGGAGGGTCTGATCCCGTTCGAATTTGCGGGTGCGGTGCAGAGTGCCTTCAAGGGCGGAGATCACGTCGCGCAGTTCGGCGGCTTTTTCGAAATGCAGTTTGGTCGCGGCGGTCTGCATTTCGTTACGCAGGCTTTCCAGCCACTCGCGCGACTTGCCTTGCAGAAATTCGCAGGCCTCTTCGACGCGATGGCGGTAGCCGGTGGTCGAGACCAGATTATCGTGCCCGTAGATTTCCTGGCGCACGTCGTCGTAGAGTTGCCAGCGCCCGTCGGGTTGTTTCTGGGGAATTCCATCGGCGAGGAGCACGCCGAATTTCTGCCGCATCTGGGAAAGGGTTTTCCGCAACATGCTCGAATGCGGAAACGGCCCGAAGTAGCGCGAGCGTTGATCTTTGCGGATCCGGGTGAGCGTGAAGCGGGGTAATTCTTGCGAGAGATCCACGCGCACGAGCAGGAAGCGTTTATCGTCAGTGAAATCGGTATTGTAGCGCGGTTTCCACTGTTTGATCAAATTGCTCTCGAGCAGGAGCGCTTCCGGTTCGGATTTCACTTCGATGATATCGAAGTCGTGAATGTGACTGATGAGGGCGCGGATCTTCGGTTGAGCGATGGTGCGAGCGCGGCCGCGTTGGAAATAGGACGAGACGCGTTTCTTGAGCATCTTGGCTTTCCCCACGTAGATGATACGTCCGAGACGGTCCTTCATGAGATACACGCCCGGCTTGTTCGGCAGGGCGCGCACTTTCTCTTTGAGGTTAACTGAACCGTCGGCTGGCATTTTCTCAAAATCGGCCTAATTTTGTTTCTCGCAAGTATGGTTTCATCGAATCCCTCTCCTCCTCTTTCTCCTTCTTCTTCCAAACGCTTCGAGTTGATCACGCTCGGAGATGAGTTGCTGCTCGGGCTGACGGCCAACGGGCACCTTACTTTTATCGGAGCGCAACTTGGCAAGCGCGGGGTGCAATTGGCACGTAACGTGACGATCACCGATGAAGCGGAAGCGATCGTGGATCAGTTCAGGGAGAGCTGGGAGCAGGCCGATGTGATTATCACGACCGGTGGTCTGGGGCCGACGTGCGATGATCGCACGCGCGAGGTCATCGCTGGGGTGCTGGGCGAAGAGCTGGTGCTTGATCAGGTTATCGTGGCCGAAATCGAAGAGCGTTTCAATCGGATGGGGCGCAAGATGACCGACAATAATTTGAAACAGGCCTACAAGTTTCAGGGCGGCGATGTGTTGCATAACGCGAATGGCACTGCGCCGGGATTATGGGTAGAAAAGGATGGCAAGATTTTATGCATGCTGCCTGGACCGCCCAACGAATTGCAGCCGATGTTTACCGATCAGGTTCTCCCAAAATTGGCGGCGAGTGGTTTATTGCTGAATCATGAGGCCTACGTGCAGTTACGCACTTCGGGGATCGGCGAATCGGCGCTCGAGACGCGACTGCAACCGGTTTTCGATCGTCACGGTGATTCGCTCAACGTGGCGTTTTGCGCGCATCAAGGGCAAGTCGATGTTCGTTTGAGTTCACCTGGAGGCGAGCTTTCTGAAATACAGGTCCGCGCGACGGCGGAGGAGTGTGCGGCTCTCCTCGGCGAAGATTTCATGTGTTACGGTGACGATTCGATGGCGAAGGTGTGCGTCGATTTACTCCGGGCCCAGGAAAAGAGTTTGGCGGTCGCGGAGACTTTTTCCGGCGGTCGGCTCGCGAGTGCATTCACCGATATCTGTGGTGCTTCGAAATGCTTTTCCGGCGGAGTGGTGTGCTATTCCAATGAAGCCAAGATGACGTTGCTGGATTGCCCGGAGTGTTTGATTTCGCAACACGGTGCGGTGAGTCCGGAATGTGCGGTGGCATTGGCGACGGGGGTTTCGGAAACGCTGGCGGCGGATTACGGGATGTCGATTGCGGGATTCACTGGGCCTTGCTCCGGTTCAAAAGAGAACCCGATGGGCACAATTTACGTCGCTTTGCATGCGCCGCATGGCGTGTGGGCGAAAAAGCTCAGTTACCCCGGCCCCCGGCGCACCGTGATGGTGAGGGCGGTGAACACGGCCTTGGATTGGCTGCGGCGTGAATTGGTGCGGGCTCAAGCGGGACGAAGTGGACCGACCCGTCGGATAACGAAGATGTTGTGATTCAGGTTTCTGAAGACGAGCGGTTGTCTCTGGTTTTCGATACGTGATTTAATTCGAAATTAGTGCGGTGCAGTGCCTGGTTGGGCGCGAAACGCGGCGCTTGCCAGTCTCCGCCGCGACGTTAGAAAGAGTTTATGATGAAGCTATCCCGATTGTTCGCTCTATTCGTTTTTATCGGCTTTGTGCCTTTCGCTTCCGCGACGGAAGCCAATCCTGTTTTCGGTTCCTACGAAGCCATCGTCTATGATTATGATATTCTGCAAGGGGTGCAGGTGGATGGAGCAGGAAATATTTTCATCATGTTTCAGGCCGATAAGACCGACACCCAACTGATTTTACGCATTTCGATGCAGGAGGGCGCGCAGTATCGTAATTGGTTCACCGGAGATACCGATCTAGTCGCTCAGGAAAACTCCGGTCGCGCTCCCAATACTTGGACGGATCGGGTGCAAACCTCCGCGAAATACATCGAGTATTGGGCCGACGGGAAACTCTTCCTTCATCTGAAAAAAATTAAGGGCTAATCCCGTGGCTATTATTAATGCAGCTGCGTTTCGTGGAGTGTTAAAGGCACCTTTGGTTCGCCGGCTGCTGCTGATCACGGTCGTGGTCATCGGGGTGATGTTGGCGTGGCGTTGGGCCACGCACGAATCGCTGCCGAATTTTAAGAATTATACAAATACCAAGGAAAAGAAGGCGGCTTTCTTTGGTTACCTCTTACCCAAGGTGCAGGCGGTCAACGCGGAGATTCTCAATGATAGAAAACGTTTGTTGAAGATTCGCGATCAGTTGAGCGATAGCGATTCGGCGGGGTTTCTTGATGATCGTTTTCTGAAGAAGACGGCCCGTTACTATTCCTTTAAGGATATTCCTGAAAAGGTGGACCAAGCGTTTGCAATCATGGTGTTGAAACGCGTGGATGTGATCTCGCCTTCGCTGGTGCTCGCGCAAGCGGCGAATGAGTCCGGTTGGGGCACGTCGCGATTCGCCCGACAGGGAAATAACTTATTCGGCATGCATGCGACGGATGGCAGCGGGATGGTGCCAAAGCGACGTGGCAAGGGGCAGACCTTTACGGTGGCCGCTTATAATACCCCGCAGGACTCGCTTGACGCCTATATTCACAACCTCAATACGAAGGGGAGCTACCGTCAGTTGCGCCAGATCCGCGCGACCTTGCGCTCGCGTAATCAGAAGATCTCCGGTTATGCGCTGGCCAATGGGCTCATGAATTATTCGGAACGCGGCTCAGCCTATATCAACGAGCTTCAGTCGATGATCCGGAGCAACAAACTTTCGCAATACGACGAGTAAGCGTCGCGCTGAGCACCTGTTTATCCAGATCAACATGTCACTTATTAAGTGTCATTCGTTTTAAGAGCAGGCTCGGTAAACTCACTTCTTGGCGGATGTCTTTTTCTGCTCTGCCATCAACCACGCCAGAAGTTGGAGGGTGCGTTCAGCATCGGGCATCTGTCCGCCGCCAGTGACAAATGAGTTGATACGTTGGCGAGGGAGTCCAAGCAATCGGCCCAGATTGGCCTGAGAGCCGTGTTTATGTAAGTGGGGTCTTAGCTCCGCGCGAAGAGCGTTCCACAGTGGGGTTTGCTTTCCGGGACGGAGCGTTTGACCGCGATCTACACGCCGAGAATTTTTGACGATTCGATATGCTTTGACTGATTCCTTAGCGATCAGGTCGGCAGATTCGGCTAATAGATCCGCGAGTGCAAAAGGAAGCTGGAGCTGAGGAGGTTGAGTTAACATGTCACCTATTAAGTGACATTCAAAAGTTAATACGAGTCTTACGCGGGCTTTTGAAACGCTCGAGAATGTCACTTAATAGGTGACATGTGGTTCGTGTGGTAAGCGTGGTTTTTAGTTCCCTAGCAGCTGGTTGAAGAGACCACCGGCTTTTTCTTTGAGTTGTTCGGTGGCTTTTTCCTTCAGTGCGTCGGTGCCGGCTTTGATTGCGAGATCACCGAGTGATTTGGCATCTACTTTGATCCGTGGATTGTCGAGCTGTCCGGTCAGACCGATTGGCAGAGAAAACGTAGAGACCTTGGTGTCTCGTCCGCCGAGGGAAATTATGGTGTTGTTCAGGGTGGCCTCAAGCGGGAGATCGATGGCTCCACTGGAGGTGAAGTAGCGACCACTGGCTGCGAGATCGATCGTGCCACCTTTCAGGGTGGTCTTGGTGGATTTGAGACTGCCCATCACTTGATCCACGGGGAGTCCGCGGTAGTGAAACGAGAGAGCGTTATCGCCACCGCTCGCACTGATCCCTCCGAAGTCGGCCTCGAAGGCTACCTTATCGCTCGCACTCGTGATGGAGATTTTTGGCGAACCGCTCGCGAGTCCTGGTTGGGTGGAGAGATTGTTTGCGACAATGTTGAGCACTTCGCCGGGAAGTTGGTTGACCGTGACTTTATTGGCTTGGAGTTCCGAGATTAGGAAGGTGGGGGCGCCCTCGATCAGATGGGAAGCATTCAGGCTGGCATAGCCTTGGGCCTCGGCGATTCGCTGCAGGCGTTCCTCGAGGGTTTCTTGGCCGGACTCGACGGAGTCCTCGGAAGGAGGGCCGCTGATCTTATCCATCCACTTTTTGGCCAGCGCCAGCCGATCTCGCCAGATCTTCGCGTTCTCGAAGTAATCTTCGATACTCTTCGTGTCGGGAATCGGCACGGGGATGGGCGCAGAAGTTTTGGGTGGGGCGACGGTGCGCTTACCGGGAACTTTACGTTGCTCACCGCTGGTTGCGCCCGTGACGACAACGCGATCAAGCTGCAGGCGTTTACGGAGCAGATTGGCTACACTGATATCCGCTTCGATTTTTTCGGCGCGAAAAATATCGGTGTCCAGCGCATTGGGATCGGCGGCCGCGATGCCATTCAGTGTCATGCGCCCGGCAGCCAGATCGATTTCCGCTCTCTCCAGATCGACGGTTGCTCCGACGGCTTCTTCCAGCCCGCTGCGGAGGGCGGTCGTGACGATGGTCCCGGAGAAGAATTGATAGGTGATTCCACCGAGAATCAGCGAGAGCACCACGAGCACGACTCCGAGGATGCGAATAGGATTGCCGGTTTTTTTCGCGAGGAGGGCAGCGTAATCAGGTTTCTTTGATCCACCGCCCACGAAAATGAAGGTGGTGAGCTTCATCCACTTTTTGCTTATCATTTCTTGGTATCGAGGGGAGCTCTCATTGAGTCCGGCCATCTTGGTGCGAAAGGCGGTGATGCTGCGCGCTATCAACATACCCGCGATGAGACCAAACAAGCCGCCGATCAAAAGACCGCCGGTTGTCACGTAATTTTCGAAACCGAAGAGCGCGAAAATCGGTGCGTTGATGAGGTTTTGAAACAAGCCTTCCGTTGGTCCATCCAGCAAGGCGCGACCGGCATAATAGGAAACGGGAAGCAGCAAAAACGAGAGGAGTTTCGCTGCGAGGCCGACGAAACCGGCGAGCAGCAAATTACCATTGATTACGAGCAGGGCGAAGCTGAGCGCGAAGATCAGACCGGGGGCATGAGAAAAACCCGGCATGAATCCGAGCATCGCTCCCAGCACGCAGCCCGCGATGATCTGAAAAGGAGTGATGTTACCGCGAAGGAGTTTTCCGAGTTTGCGAATAAGGAATAGCATGAGGGGAAGGTGGTGGTTGGCTGAGAATGGCAAAACACAGAATAGCGTTGGTGGCAGATCACGACAAGGGTGGGATTTGTTCGGGGCTTGATGAGATCGTGAAATCACGGATCGTGTTCCTGTTTTATGAATTTGCTTTTTATCACATCGGACCACCAACGCGCAGATAGTATCGCGATGAATCAAGCGGGGTGTGAAGTGACGCCAAATCTCAATAAGCTGGCCGCACAAGGCACACGCTTTACCAGCACCTATTCGGCCTGTCCGCTTTGTGTGCCCGCTCGCGCGGCACTCGCGACCGGATTGCGACCCTCGCGAACCGGGGTGACGTGGAATGATTGGACGGGTGCCCAGGCGAAGCCTTGCAGGACTATACATGAACAGCTCGCGTCGGCTGGTTACACGCTCGGACACACCGGGATGGACCACGTGCGCTTGGGGAAACGGCTGAGCGAACGAGTCGACTTCGCGGTGTGGCGGGACGAGGAAGATCATGAGAAACACCTGCGGGCGAACGGGCACGATATGGCGGCACTCGAAGCCTCCGGGCCGTTTCGTAAAAACGTGCGCGAGCAGGTGGGCGATAAACTATTACTCAACGATTACTCCACGCCGCACGCCGCCGCGTGGCCGTTTCCGCGTGAAGATTTTCGCGATGAGTTTTTTGTAAAGCGCGCCGAAGCTGCGGTTGGTGAATTCGCGGAGCAAGAGAACCCGTTTGCGCTGTTTGTGAATCTCTGGGCACCGCACCCGCCGTTTTACGTGCCACCGGAAATTATGGATCTGTTTCCGCCGGATCAAATCGAGCTGCCGTCGAATGTGGGGCAGCCTGCGAGGGGTGAACCCGCGAATCGTCGCGAAGGAGTCGCTGCTCAGCTCGCGCAAGATGTGGGTGAGACGGAATGGCGTCAGGCATGGTCGGCGCATCTGGCGCTCACGCACCTGGTGGACGGATTGATCGGGCGACTGCTCGCGTCTCTCGATCAACACGGTGTGGCCGAGGACACGCTGGTGGTGTTCACTTCCGATCACGGCGATCATCTCGGGCAGCACGCGATGTATCAGAAGATGGAACTCTACGACCAGGCGTCTCGCGTGCCGTTGATCGTGCGCGGTCCGGGACTGTGTGCTGATCAGCAAATTGAATCTCCGGTCTCCCATCTCGATCTGATGCCCACGGTTCTCGATCTGGTTGGAAATAATGTGCCGGATAATTTAGATGGTCGCTCCCTCGCGTCGGTCCTGCGGGGCACCGAGCCACTCACCGCAATGCCGGTGTTCACTCAATTCACGGGCAACAACGGCCCGAGTGTAGCGCGACATGCGGTGATTTATCGCGATCACAAATTGATTCTCGATGCCGATGATTCTCCCGAACTCTACGATCTGAAAAACGATCCACTAGAAATGCAAAATCGCGCCGGCGATCCCGTGCATGCCGCCATAGAGGCGGAACTCACCGTAATCCTTAATGCTCACTTGGCTGAAACGAGTGGCGCCGATTCATCGGCTGTGAAGTAACACCGACTGATCCGCTGGAGTCTTAGCGACGTGACCCAAGATTTATGGGTGTGTGTTTTGAAACAGTTGTCGAATTCCCTCTGGTTATGAAAGACCGGAGACGGCGTTCTTCTCGCGATTTAGAAGGGGAAACGCTCCTGCTTTGCCATGGCGAGCCCAGCTCTGAAGGGCGTGGCAACCCACGAACACAGTTGGAGGTAAACCCGCGTCATTGTGGATTGTTGAGTCTGCTCCGCTCCACGGAGTCTCCTCGCAAAGACAGCCTGAAAATACGAAGCGCGAGCAAGCTCGCAGCCTACGAATAGAGGCCGACTACAGGCGTTTGAAATGTCATTCCGAACGGAAGTGCAGAATTCAGAGAGACGAGCTCTGAGGGAAAAAACTAGCGGGTTATTCCCTCTCCACGGGTTGACGAATCTGTTTCTCTATTCACGCCTCGGTGAGGTGGCGCATGATCGCTTACCCCATCAAGTTTTTGAGCGCCTCAAGGTAGATATCGCGGGTTCGAGTGATGACATCGGCGGGCAAACTCGGACCGGGGGCTTGTTGATTCCAGTCGAGGGTCAGCAGGTGATCGCGCACGAATTGTTTGTCGTAGCTCGGGGGTGAGCAATCAACGGCGTATTTGTCGGCCGGCCAGTAGCGCGATGAGTCGGGGGTGAGCACCTCGTCGATCAGGTAGAGCGAGCCATCGGCATCGGTGCCGAATTCAAATTTCGTGTCGGCGAGGATCATCCCAGCCTCACTGGCGCGATCGTGACCGAGATTGTAGAGCGCGATGCTAAGGGATTTTACCTTTTCGTAGAGTTCTGCGCCAATGGCGGCGATGCCCTGCTCATCGTTGATCGCTTCGTCGTGGGCACCCAGTGCGGCCTTGGTTGTTGGCGTAAAAATCGTTTCCGGGAGTTTCTCGGCCTGCCGCAATCCGGCCGGCAGGGTGATCCCGCAGACTTCGCCGGTTTTTTGGTAAGCGCTCCAGCCGCTTCCGATCAAATAACCTCGAGCAACGCATTCGATGGTGAGCGGCGTGAGTTTTCGCACGATCATGCTGCGTAGCTGCAGATCCTGATCGAGGATGCCGCGACGAACGAATTCGGCGGTTTGATCAGGTAGGAGGTGGTTTTGGATCAACTCCTCGGTCTGTGCGAACCACCAGAGACTGAGTTGCGTGAGGAGGATACCCTTGCCGGGGATGCCGTCGGGAAGGATGACATCGAAGGCGGATAAACGATCACTTGCCACGAGAAGGAGGGCATCACCGAGGTCGTAAATTTCACGGACTTTTCCCGAGGCGATTTTCGGGAAAGGCAGGTCTTCAAAGCTGGTGCGAGCTTCGGTGGGAAGGGCAGCGGCGATCTCGGCGGAGGTCATGAATAATGATTTGGACGCAAATAGCCTTCAGAGCGAAGCCAATTCTGCGATTTCGCTGGAATGAAAAAATTCCCTTGCGCAAGCGAAGAGCATACCTACATTCGCCCCTCTTTTGGTTTTTGTCCCTATCGTCTAGCCCGGTCAGGACACATGGTTTTCATCCATGCAACCGGGGTTCAAATCCCCGTGGGGACGCCAAAATCAACCCGCCTTCAAGGCGGGTTTTTTTGTGGCTGAACCAAATTGTGCTTCGAAGAGGTGCCGAGGTAATACGGTTGGTGAAACTACCCTCATTGTTCCCGATTCCAGCCGTAGTCATGGCCGAGCATTTCAAAAAGCTCTTCGTTGTGTGGTCTAAAAAATTGTCTCAGGGCGGTGAGTTCTTCGATTTCAGCTGGTTTAGGTTTAACCATGCCTTGATGGGCGAGAGAGGAGGGGAGCGATTCGCTGGGTAATTCGAGAAAGTCCAAAACCTTTTTCGTGGTTTGATCGTGCTGCTTTAGTAGCTCCTGATTTTCCAGGATGAGGATTTGTTCCCGGGCGAAGACTTTGAAGTAGGAGGCCAATTGCCGTCTATATAAGCCGCGGGCGATGTATCCACGGTGGTCGTTGGCAATATCCGTTCGGTCCACTCGAGCGATACTCTCATTGATACATTGGGCAAACGGTCGTGGGTCCTGCCAATGAGGGTTAACATCTTTTCCAAAATGATGATGATACATGGTCCATGCAGAGAGTGCACGTGAGGCAGGCTCACGTAGTATTACGATTAATTTCATCTGCGGATTGAACGCATTTATCCGCTCGGCAGCCTTGGGATGATAAAGATACTCCGGGGTGGCGTCGAAGAAGAGACGGTCCCTATTCTCATGATTTCGAGCCGGGAAACGAAGGGAGTAGGGGTAAAAAAAACGTCCTGTATACCAGTGGTCGTTGTCGAAGAAGCCTATTTCTTTTTTTCGACCGGCTTCGATTTGGCTATGGGCACGTAAGATTCGATGAAGACTCGTGGTGCCGGCTTTTTGCGCCCCGAGGATGAGGAAAGAAGGCCGCCCCGGAGATATCAGAGCTCGGGCACCTCTTTTGCAGCGACCTAGAATTTTTAACACGGACACCTTATTTGAATAGGAGATAGTGGAGAGTTCAGCCAAGCGCGAATGTGGCTATGCTATCTGTTTTTAACGGCTCTGGTTCGCGACGAACGAGTTGTGCTGCACGGTTTCTTTGAGCAACTGATTTTCATCGGGCACGCAGGCCACGCCGGGGCCAGCGAACGCCGCGATTTTGCCCGGCGCGAGCATAGTGACTGCTTTGTCTGCGAGGTCGCGCGCCCAGAAGCGATCAGTCGGAAAAATATCACTGGCGTAGCCCATTCCCGGTAAGGTGGCGAGCGCGACACAATGCATCGCGCCGACCGCCGATTCGAGCATGCCGCCAATCCAGCACGGGATCGCCTGATCACGCGCGACTTGCAGTATTTGCATCGCATTGGTGAGGCCGCCGACGCGCCCCGGCTTGATGTTGATGAAACCGCATGCGCCTAGCTCTATCGCCTGTTCGGCGCGCCGAGTGGATGTGATGGATTCATCCAGGCAGATCGGGGTGTTGATGATCTTTGCGAGTTTAGCGTGATCGTGCAAATCGTCGTGGGCGAGGGGCTGTTCGATCATCGCGAGGTTCAGGTCGTCGAGCGCGCGAAAGATATCGGCGTCGTCGAGCGTGTAACCGGAATTGGCATCGACATGAAAAACCGCTTCGGGAAATTCGCGACGCACTTGGCGGATGACGTCGACGTCCCAGCCGCGTCGGATTTTCAGTTTGGTGCGAGGGAACCCTTCCGCGAGCCCACTCTCGATTTGCTTGAAGAGGACATTGATATCATCGACCACGCCGAAATCTGCACCGACCTCGGCCACCCCTTCGTTGCCCCCGAGATGTTGCCATAATGGAACATCGGCTTGTCGGGCCTGCCAATCCCACAGCGCCAGATCGAAAGCGGCTTTCGCGAAATGATTTCCTTTGATGGGATGGAGCAACTGCTGCAATTCCTCACCGCTGCTGATTTCTTTTCCCATGAACGCAGGTGCGAGGTAGCGATTCGCGACATCGAAGGCTCCTGCTCCATATTCAGGTGAGTAAAACGGTGGCGACCAAGGAGCTCCTTCGCCCCAGCCGACGAGGCCTTCACTTTCGAGCCGCACGAGTATCTTCTCGACGGTGTAGGTGTCGCCAAATGCCGTGTTGAAGGGCTGCAGTAAAGGAGAGGCGACGTGATAGATATCGAGGCGTTCGATTTTCATAGAGGTGGAAACAACATGGATTGTGATCTTGTTGCGCGAAGAAGCGATCCTACCATTGGGTCATGGATTTGGATACTGCTAGTTCGAGAAAGCCGAATGTGGTCTTTGTTTTTCCTGACCAGTTGCGACGTTGTGCGACGGGGTTTGGCGGTGATCCTAATATTGCGACGCCGGCCATGGATCGGCTGGCGGGGGAGAGTCTGGATTTTCAGAATGCGATTTCCGGGATGCCGGTGTGTTGCCCCGCACGAGCTTCATTGATGACGGGACTCTATGCCCATCATCACGGGGTGTTGGTGAATGATGTGCATCTCGAAGATGAATTTCCGAAGTTGGCCGAACAGTTTGGCGCTGCAGGCTATGATACGGCCTACATTGGGAAGTGGCATCTCAATGGTCGCGGTCGCAAGGCTTACATTCCACCCGAGGATAGATGCGGCTTCCAATATTGGAAGGCATTGGAATGCACGCATGATTACAATGACTCTGCTTTTTACGCGGGTGACGATGAGACGCAGCGGACTTGGGAGGGCTACGATGCCTTTGCCCAAACGGATGATGCGATCGACTACCTCAACTCACGTCGGGGGAGAGATGAGCCGTTTATGATGATGCTCTCGTGGGGACCGCCGCACGACCCTTACAAAACCGCACCTCAGGAATTTCGCGATCAAGTCGAACCGGCTGCGCTCAAATTACGGCCCAATGTGCCACCAGAACAAGAGGATGTCGCGCGGGAGGAGCTTGCCGGTTACTACGCGCATATCCTCGCGCTGGATCATGCGCTGGATCGATTGAATCAGACTTTGGAACAGGCGGGTCTCAAGGATGATACGATCTTTGTTTTCTGGTCAGATCACGGAGATATGCTGCATTCGCAGGGGCATTGTCGGAAACAGCGACCTTGGGAGGAGTCGATTCATGTGCCGCTCCTGATTCGTTATCCCAAGCTGTTCGGTCGCGAAGGCCGCAAGGTGCCGGCGTTGATCAACACTCCCGATCTGATGCCCACGCTCTTGGGTTTGTGTGATCTGCCCCTTCCCGAATCGATGGATGGGGTCGACTACACCGCCTATTTAAAGGGGCAGGGATCAGCTCCAGCAGATGGGGTGCTATTGTCCTGTTACCGTCCATTCGGAGAATTTACGCGTGAAGGAGGAGGCCGTGAATATCGTGGAGTGAGAACGGATCGATATACTTATGCGGCTCGTCTCGATGGGCCGTGGTTACTCTACGATAACGAAAGAGATCCACATCAGCAGGTGAATCTCGTCGACGATCCGGCGAGGAAAGAACTGATTGAGAAACTCGATCGACAGATGCGCGATCTGATGTGTGCGACTGGCGATGAATTTCATCCGGGCGACTATTATGTTGAGCGGTTGAAAGACTATCTCGATGCAGACGGACACGTGCCGGTGCGTGATTTTCTTAGCTAAGAGCGAAACCTTACCTTCAAAATATATGAACCAAAAAGAACTCCGCGCAGCAATGCGCTCCGGCCGTCGTGTTTACGGCACTCTCGTTTCCTCTGATGCCCCGCATTGGCCGGACTATGTGCGGACGATTGGATTGGATTACGTGTTTATCGATACCGAGCATATCGCGCTGGATCGGAAGCAAATGTCGTGGATGTGTAAGGCTTACGCGGCGATGGGGTTGCCACCGATAGTGCGAATTACTTCTCCAGATCCTTACTTGGCGAGTGTCGCGATCGATGCTGGTGCGGCCGGGGTGATGGTTCCGTATGTTGAAACCGTGGAGCAGGTGAAGGCGTTGCACGGAGCGGTCAAATTGAGACCGATCAAAGGCGAGCGTCTTCAACGTATATTGGACGGAGAGGAAGTCGCTCCCAAGCTGGCGAATTACCTGCAACGCACCGCCGGTGAAAACATTTTGATCATCAATGTGGAGAGCAAACCGGCCATGGATAATCTCGATGAGATCTTGTCGGTGGAAGGTTTGGACGGGGTGCTGATCGGACCTCACGACTTATCCTGTAGCTTGGATATCCCGGAGGAATATGATTCGCCGGAGTTTGATGCGGCGGCGCGGACGATTTTCCGAAAGGCGCGTCAACATGGGGTGGCGGCCGGTATCCAGACGGGGACTAATCTTGATCAGGCTGTTTCCTGGGCTCAGGAGGACGGGCTGAATCTGTTTCTGCAAAGTGCGGATGTCGCGGCGATGCAGATGCTGCTAACGGCTCAAGTCGGTGAACTGCGCACGAAGTTGGGCGATAAAAAAGAATCGGACGGAACCGGCGGGATGGCGATCTAAGCGCCCGCCTTCGACTAGTCTACGGCGCGGCAAGCGAAATACACGGAGAGCACTGAAGTTGAGAGGCCCGTCGTCGTTCCGATGGGACGATGGCGCGACAAGGGATAATTTTTTACAGGAGGGAGCAGAGTTCTCTAATCGGAACACACTCCTGCGTGGAGTGGCTCTGTTTTCTCCATTACCTCATGTAAAACTGTCTGGCTGATCGAGAGGCACGAGCGGCGCGCCCAGCGGTCACGCTCTACCGACAATCCGACAGCGACGGCGGATGGCGACAAAGCCGAGGGTGGCGAGACCGGCGAGGAGGGCGTAGGTTCCGGGTTCGGGAACGGCGGAGACATGATTTACGCTAATGGCGTTGAAGGTTTCAGCCCCTCCGTCCCATGTCGGGATCGAGGTGAGCGAAGAGGCCTCAAACAAGTTGCCTTTGTATTCGCTCAGCAGACTACCGTAGTTGTAAACGGAGGTCGGGCCTGCTCCTGTGATCAGCGTTTCGGCGGTTGAGTCAAATTCGATCCGGAAAAATATTTTATCACCCGATGAAGAAATATAGAGCTCAAACTTGGCGACGTCACCGGGTGACCCGCTGAGCAGGTTTGCGGAAGAAATATCGTGGCTGTCCTGTCCCCCGGATCCTGTGACCCAGCGAGCAATACCAACCGATCCGTTGTCGAAGGGAGTGCCGGTGTCCGAGCCGGTGAACCAAAAGGTTTTGCTATCGGAATCGACGTTGAGGACGAGCTGAGCATGAGCTGCGGTAGATAGGGCGGCGAACAGGGCGAGCGACGCAAGGGCCGAGCGGGTAAGAAAACGGAAGCGAGTGGGCATGAGTTTGCTGGATAATCGGTGACAGTTGACGGGAAGGTCGAACTAGCGGGATTCGTTCGACGCCGCCGACTCTGCGAAAAGGCGGCGGGCACGCCAAATTCCTTTCGACCAACGACACGGATCGACCCGTGAACAACCGATTTGGACTGGTCAACGACATCCGCCGTCGTCCCGAGAAATGGAACTATTGCGCGACAAGGGGAATACACGGAGCCGTCAGCCTGATGTGGTTTGCCCACGGAAGACACGGAACAACACGGAAATCGGAATACATGGAGCCTCGGCTTTAGATTTACGCCTTGTTCTTTCGGCGGCGGAGGGCGACGAAGCCGAGGGTGGCGAGGCCGGCGAGGAGGGCGTAGGTGCCGGGCTCGGGGACGGCGCTGAGGACACCAGAGCTATTGAGGGCCCAGCCTTCAGGGGTGTTGATGCTGGCAAAACTAAGGGGATTCATGTCGCCGGAGATGAGTTGCCAGGTTTCGGTGCCGACGGGAGTCAGGGAGCTGAAGGTGATGGTGAGATCGGCGGCGGTGACGTAAGTATCGGCATCGCCGATGAGGGTGTCGTATTCACCGGGTTCGGTGCCCATGATTTCCATGAGAACTTCACTGCCGCTGCCGAGGGTGACGCCTTGGAGATCGATTTCCCCGGGGCTGTTGCCGATGTCGAGGGTGCCGTAGAGAGTGAGGTCGGCGAGGGTGCCGGTGCCGCTGATATCGCCGAAGACTTCGAGGCCGGTGGTATCACCATCGATGATTCCGCCCACGCCGAGATTAACTGTGCCGTAGATCGAGCCGTTGCCGGTGATGCTGGCGTTGGCGTTGAGGGTGAGAGCGGTGCTCATGGAGGCGACGTTGAGGGTGCCGTTATCGAGGGCGATCTCTCCACCGTTGGTGGCGTCGAAGACGATGGTGCCGGAACCGATGGGGTTGGCGCTGGCGCCGTTTTGAATTTCAAGGGTGCCGCCATCGAGGGTGAGGGTCTCGTTGAGCTGCAGCGCCACGGCGCTGCTGCCGTTGACCCGGGTGGTGGCACCGCTGCCGAGGGTGGTGAGGCCGGTGAGCGTGCCGGTGGATTCGAGGGTGCCGGAGGTGAAGGTGATGCTGGCGGCGTTGAGGCTGCCGGCGATGAGCGTTCCGCCGTCCAGGGTGGTGGCATTGCCGAGGGAACCGCCACCGGAGATGTCGACGGTGTTATTGGCGGCGATGGCGGGTAGGTTGGTGAGCGTGCCGGTAGCGGTGAGCGAACCGTTCGTGAACGTCAGGTTGGTCGCGTCGTAGGCGCCGGTAACCGACAAAGCGCCGCTGTTTTGAATCGTGGTGTCGCCAGCGTCGATGTTGCCGGTGGGGGACCAGGTGCCGCCGTCGAGCACGACGGTTTGCCCCGCGCTGGTGGCATTGAGATTCGAAAGCGCGCCGGAGGCGGTGAGGGTGCCCGAGGTGAAGGTATCGAGTTGGCTCGCGTCGAAAGCCTGAACGGAGAGCGATCCACCGGTGAGGTTGACCGTGCCACCGAAGGTGGGGTTGTCGCCAGCGTCCCACGTGCCACCGGTGTTGAGGTTGAGGGTCTGGCTCGCGGCGTTGGTGTAGTTGGTGAGGCTCCCGGAGGCGTTGAGGGTGCCGGAGGTGAAGGTGAGGTTGGTGGCGTCGAAGGCACCGACGGTGAGCGTGGCGCTGTTTTGCAGGGTGGTGTTACCGGCGTCGATGTTGCCGGAAGGCGACCAACTGCCGCCGTCGAGGACGATCGTCTGGTTGGCGGAAAGGGTGTTCAGGTTGGTGAGCGCACCGGAGGCGTTGAGGGTGCCGGAGGTGAAGGAAGCGAGTTGGCTGGCGTCGAAGGCCTGCACGTCGAGAGAACCGCCGGAGAGATTGACGGTGCCGTTGAATGTCGGGTTGTCGCCAGCGTCCCAAGAGCCACCGGCGTTAAGGTTGAGAGTTTGACTGGTGGCGTTGGTGTAATTGGTCAGGCTCCCGGTGGTGTTGAGGGTGCCGGAGGTGAATGAGGCAAGTTGGTTGGCGTCGAAAGCCGCGACGGAAAGGGATCCGCCGGAGAGGTTGACCGTGCCGTTGAAGGTTGGTGCGTCACCGGCATCCCATGCGCCGCCGGAGTTGAGATTGAGGGTTTGGCTCGCGGCGTTGATATAGTTGGTGAGGGTGCCGGCCGCATTGAGGGTGCCCGAAGTGAAGGAATTGAGTTGGCTGGCATCGAAGGCCTGCACGTCGAGAGAACCGCCGGAGAGATTGACGGTGCCGTTGAACGTTGGATTGTCGCCAGCGTCCCACCCACCACCGGCGTTGAGGTTGAGGGTTTGGCTCGCAGCGTTGGTGTAGTTGGTGAGGGTGCCGGTGACGTTGAGGGTGCCGGAGGTGAAGGAATTGAGTTGGCTGGCGTCGAAGGCGTCCACATCGAGGGATCCGCCGGAGAGATTGACCGTGCCGCTGAAGGTGGGGGCGTCGCCAGCATCCCACGCGCCGCCGGCGTTGAGGTTGAGAGTCTGATTGGCGGCGCTGGTGTAGTTGGTGAGGGTGCCGGAGGTTTCGAGCGTGCCGGAGGTGAAGGTGAGGTTGCTCATACCGAAGGCGGCGGTTTGCAGGGTGCCGCCGTCGAGGGTGGTGGCGTCGCCGAAGGAACCACCGCCGGAAATATCGATCGTGTTGTTGGAGGCGATGGTGGGCAGGTTGGTCAGGCTGCCGGTGGCGGTGAGGGTGCCGTTGGTGAAGGTGAGGTTGTCGGCGTCGTAGGCGGCGACGCCGAGGGAGCCGTCGTTTTGGATCACGACACTGGCCAAGTTATTGATGTTGGTGGAGGTCGTGGTGTGCGAACCCCCATCGAGCACCAAGGTCATCGTGGATTCCGACCTGAGTGTGCCGGAAAGGGTGCCTTTCACCGTGAGAGAGGCACTACTACTGTTGGTGGGATCGAAATAGTAATCTCCTTCTTCAGTTCCCACCGTGCCGTCGTTGATGATCAGGTGGCCCGATTGGATGTAGATATAGCCGAAAACAGGATTAACCATCTGGCCTCCGGGGGTGAGGTCGATCGTGAGGTCGGCGTCATTAAAGGATTCGAAGATTCCCGCCGTGAGCGTGCCCGAGACGGTCAACGTGCCGCCACCCGAGCCAGTCAATGAGCCGTTGGCCACGTAACCGGTGTAGTCGTGAAGGGAGAGAACACCGCCGTTCTTCAGAGTGACGTTGTTGCCGAGGGTGGGATTACTGCCGACCTCAAGACTGCCACTCGGTGACCACGTGCCGCCGTCGAGAATGATATCTTGATTCGTGTTGGAGAGTGCATCCAAGCCGGTGAGGGTGCCGGTGACGGTAAGGTCGCCGTTGGTGAAGGTGAGGTTGCTGGCGTCGTAGTCGCCGACGTTGAGCTTGGCGTTATTTTGCAGGGTGACATTGCCGTCCTCGATGCCCCCGGAGGGGGACCAGGTGGCGGAGGAACCGTCGAGGATGAGGGTCTGGCTCGCGCCGATGGCGTCGAGGTTGGTTAACGCGCCGGAAAGTTGGTGGGTGCCGGAGGTAAAGGTAAGATTGCCAGAACTGTAGTCGAAGGCGCCGGTGGAGACGGTGCCGCCGTCGAGCGTGGTGGCCGTGGCGAAGGAGCCGCCGTCTACGATATCGACGGACATCCCGGAGGCGATGGTGGGCAGGTTGGACAGAGCGCCGGAAGCCTGATGGAAACCGGAGGTGAAGGTGAGGTTGCCGCCGGTGTAGTCAAAGGCGGCCGTTTGAAGGGAGCCGCCGTCAAGCGTGGTGGCGTTGCCGAAGGAGCCGCCTGCGGTGAGGTCGACGGTGACGTTGGTGCTGATGGTGGGCAGGTTGGTGAGCGTGCCGGACGCGGTGAGGGTGCCGGACGTGGTGGTCAGGTTGCTCGCATTAAAACTGCCAACGGAGAGGGTGCCGCCATCGAGGGTGGTGGCGTCACCAAGGGAACCGCCGGAGGTGATGTCGACGGTGGTGTTGGCGGCGAGGGTGGGTAGGTTGGTGAGCGAACCGGAGGCAGCGAGGGTGCCGGAGGTGAAGGTGAAGTTTGTGCCGTCGTAAGCGTCCACGGAGAGGGAGCCGCTGTTTTGCACGGTGACGCTGGCGTCGTTGATATCGCCGGTGGGCGACCAGGAACCGCCGTCGATCACAACGGTCCGGCCGGTGCCGACGTCGTTGAGGTTGGTGAGCGCACCGGCGGCGGTGAGGGTGCCGGAAGTGAAGGAATTGAGTTGGCTGGCGTCGAAGGCGTCCACGCCGAGGGAGCCACCGGAGAGGTTGACGGTGCCGTTGAAGGTAGGGTTGTCGCCAGCATCCCACGCGCCGCCGGAGTTGAGGTTGAGGGTCTGGT
The DNA here is from genome assembly GCA_034669935.1 of Cephaloticoccus sp. Classification (GTDB taxonomy): domain Bacteria; phylum Verrucomicrobiota; class Verrucomicrobiia; order Opitutales; family Opitutaceae; genus Cephaloticoccus. The sequence goes on along the minus strand of JAXMOJ010000003.1, from coordinate 292,834 downwards.
TCGCGGCGCTGGTGTAGTTGGTGAGGGTGCCGGAGAGGTTTAGCGTGCCGGAGGAGAAGGAGGCGAGTTGACTGGCGTCGAAGGCCTGCACGTCGAGGGTGCCGCCGGTGAGGTTGACTGTGCCGTTGAAGGTCGGACCGTTGCCGGCATCCCACGAACTGCCCCCGTTGAGATTGAGCGTCTGGCTAGCGGCGTTGGTGTAGTTGGTGAGCGCGCCGGAAGCGTTAAGCGTTCCGGAAGTGAAGGTGAGGTTGACGGCGTCGAGGTTGCCGACGGAAAGGGTGCCGCTGTTTTGGATCGTGGTGTTGCCCGCGTCGATGTTGCCGCTGGGGGACCACGTGGCGGCCGCGCCGTTGATGACCACGGCCTGGTCTGCAGCGAGATTGTTGAGGTTGGTGAGGGCACCGGAGGTTTCGAGCGTGCCGGAGGTGAAGGTAAGGTTGCTGCCGCTGGCGTTGAAGTCGGCGGTTTCAACGGTGCCGCCATCAAGGGTGGTGGTGGTGGCGAAAGAGCCGCCGCCGGAAAGATCGATTGTCCGGCCGGCGGTGATATCCGGCGCGTCGGTCAGGGCTCCGGACACGCTGAGAGATCCGGAGGTGAAGGTCAGGTCGGTGGCGTCGTAGGCTCCCAGCACGGAAAGGGTGCCGCCATTGAGGGTGGTCGTCCCGGGCAAGGTGTCATTGTTGGCCACGAGGGTGCCGGCGGAAATGGTAGTTCCGCCGGTGTAGGTATTGGTCCCGGAAAGGGTGGTGGTGCCGGTGCCGATATGGTTAACCGCGAGGGAGCCGGTGAGGTCGACGGCGGTGCCGTTGGCCGTGCCGTCGGTGGTGAGGTGGTAGTCGGAGTCGGTGTGGTTGAAATTGACGGTGGCCGTGCCGGATCCGCCGTTGATGAAGGGAGCGTTGACCACGCCGGCGGAGGCTCCGTCTCCGATGTTGAGCGTGCCGGTGCTGCCGCTGTTGTTGGCGAGTGTGACGGCCAGAGAGCCACCGGCGGAGATGGAGCCGCCGTCCGCGACGGTTACGGTCCCCTCGCCGCCGTAGCCGATACGTAGGTAGCCGTCATTCGTCATGTCGCCGCGCACCGTGATGGAGCTCGTGCTGCCTGCGAAATAGCCCACGAAGCTGGCGGCATTGGCGACGAGACCCCCGTCCGCGATGGTCAGCGAACCGTTGCCGTTGTAACCGACGCGGAGGGAGCCGTTGTTCCAGGTGCCCTCGACGGTGGCGGTGCCGGTGCTGCCTGATGCGCTGCCCAGGTAGCCGTAATTGTTGGTGATCGTGGCCCCGTCGGCGACGGTGAGAGTGGCCGTGTTTCCATCAACCGTGCCCACAGACAGAGTGGAACTGGCGTGCGTAATGGACCCAGTAGTATCGATGGCCAACGTGCCGTTTGATACGGTGGTGCCGCCGGAGTAGTCGTTGGTGCCCCCGAGGGTTAGTGTGCCGGTGCCGGATTTAGACAAGGAACCGGTGCCGGTCATGGCACCGCCCCAGGTCGGCGAAGCGTCGTCCGCCCCGACCGTCACGGTGCCGGAGGCGTTGAGAGTGCCGGAAGTGAAGGAGGTGAGTTGGTCTGAGTTGAAGCTCTGCACATCAAGGGAGCCGCCGGCGAGATTGACATCCCCGTTGAAGGTCGGGCTGTCCCCGACATCCCATGAGCCGCCGGAATTGAGGTTGAGGGTCTGGCCGGCCGAATTGGAATAATTGGTTAGCGTGCCGGTGGTATTAAGCGTGCCGGAGGTGAAGGTAAGGTTGGAGGCGTCGAAGTCGCCTACACTGAGGGTGCCGTCGTTTTGAACCGTCGTATTGTTGGCATCGATATTCCCGGTTGGTGACCACGTGCCGCCATCGAGGACGATGGTTTGCCCGGCACTGCCATTGTTGAAGTTAGAGAGAGTGCTGGAGACAGTGAGCGTGCCGGCCGTGAAGGTGTGGTTGGAGGCGTCGAAGTCGGCGATTTTTATTGATCCGCCGTCGAGAGTCACGGAGTTGGCGAGCGTTCCGCCCGCGGCCAGTTCCACCGTCATCCCGAATCCGATATCAGGCAGGTTGGAAAGGGCGCCTGATGCCTCGATAAGGCCGGAGGTGAACGTGAGGTTGCCTGTGCTCAAGTCGAACCCGCCGACGGTGAACGCTCCACCGTTGAGCGTCGTAGCAGTGGCCAGCGACCCGCCGGAGGAAAGGTCGATGGTCATACCGGAGGCAATGGTTGGCAGGTTGGAGAGCGCGCCTGATGCCTCGATGAGACCGGTGGTGAAGGTGAGGTTACCCGTGCTGTAATCGAAGGAGCCGGTGGCGACGGTGCCGCCGTCGAGGGTGGCGGCGGTGGCGAGGGATCCGCCGCCGGAAAGATCGACCGTCATGTCGCTGGCGATGGTTGGCACGTTGGAAAGAGCGCCGGTGGCAGCGAGAGTGCCGGCCGTGAACGTAGCGAGTTCATCGGCGTCAAAATTCTGCACCGAAAGGGTGCCGCCGGTCAGGTTGACGGTGCCGGCGAAGGTGGCGTTGTTGCCGGCATCCCATGATCCTCCCGAGGAGATTGTCAGCGTTCGTCCCGCTTCGACTGAACTGAGGCCGGTCAAGGTGCCGCCGATGATCAGGGTGCCGCCGGATTCGAAGTCAAACGAACTGAGACTGCCGATATTCCATGTGCCGCGGGACTCCAGCGTGCCACCGTCACCGATCGTGTAATTTTTGGTCCCAGTCGATCCGCCCGATCCTGCAAGACTGTAGGTGGCTCCATCTGAAACCGTAATGTCCAGCTTATCGTTGGCGAATGCATTGGCGTCTGAGTCATCACTGCGGACGTTGGTTTCGGCACCGCTGATGAGCACGGTCAGTTCGGCATCAATAGTTGAGGAGTTATAGTCAGCTTCTGCTTTGAATCGCCGAATATCGACTGTGCTGCCCCCGGTGATGTTGACGTAGTTTTTGCGACTCGTCCCGTTCTGATAACCCGTGTTGCGCCCGGTAATTTCTCCGTTGCTTCGTCCCAAGTCCACCGTCGCCCCGTCGATATTAAGAGTTGAACTGTAGCCGTTGCGTGAAATGAGAATTATGTCGTCGTTGCTGGCGACGTATTCGCTGCCGTTTTGAATTGTGAGAGAACTGTCCGCCGAGGTTGCGGAAAGGGTCACTGAACTGTTGTAGCTCACGTCGAACGCGGAGCTGTCGCCAATGATGAAGGTGTTGTTGGCGATACCAGAGAAATCATCCACCACGTCTTGGTCGATGACAGTCTGGGCGATGGTCGGGGGGGCGGTGAGGAGAAACGCTGAAAGGGAGAAAAGCTGAAAAGCTGAAATGGACAGGCGCTGCTGCGGTTGGCGCTGGGACCGTGCTTTGCGTTCGTAGCGGGATTTCGCCAGAGAGATAAAACGGGCAAGTCGGGGCGGGTTGGGTGGGTTCCACATCGTGGGCGCGTTGTGGAGTATCACGTGCGACCTAGCGACTCGGTTTCGACCAACGACACGTTTGGACTGGCCAACGACGGATTTGGACCGGTCAACGACGGGTGTATTGACCACGAAATATCCGAACGGATAACAGCTGGGGAGGCAGGATGGACTGGTTTGGTCTTTTTAACCGCTAATAGACACTAATGGCTCACTCCTTCGGCCTACCTGTCCGCCGAAGCATAGGCGAAGGAGGGGACTACGGCAGCACAAGCCGACTACGACCTACGCAATGACAGACAGAGGCGGCGCGCCCTTCCTTCGCCAAGGCTACGGCAGGCAATCAGGCGGTTACGTCCTACCTTCTGAAGGCAAGGTGGTGGGCTGGACTACTCGCTACCCGCTACTCATCACTCGCTACTCGATTAAAACCGCCAGCGGGCGGTGAGGTTGATGCTGCGACCGACGCCGGGGACGCTGTCGCCGGGGGCGAGGGCCCGTGGGTCGGTGGTCGTGCTGGGCGCGCCGCTGGGGCCGGTCGCGGCGTAGGCGGTGAGGTAATTGTAATAGGTTTGATCGAAGAGGTTTTCGACTGAGAGTTCGAGCGTGAGGTGGCGGTTGAGGCGGGCGCCGAATCGCAGGCCGATCAGGGTGTAGTCGGCGGTGTCGCGGAAGAGCGTGGCTTCAGTCGGATTGGGATTGCTTTTGGCTGCGGTATAGGCGGCCTCGAGGCCGATCCAGTAAAGGCGTTGGCCGCGAGTGTGTTGGTAGCGGGTGGCGATGGTGGCGTTCCAGGGAGGCAGGCCGGCTTGGTCGATCCCGGTGGTAAGGTCGCGTCCGCGCACACTGGCACCGCTGGCGGTAAGGCTCCAACCGGGCAGGGCAGTGGGCGTCCACGCGAGGGCGGCCTCGCCGCCGTAGAAGCGGGCTTCGGTGTTGCGGAAGCTGAAGATTTGGGTGGGGGAAACGAGGATGCGGCGACGGGTGATGTAATCGTCGATGTGGGCGTAGAAGAGTTGGGCGGTGAGGCGAAGTTCCGGGGTGAGGTAGCGTAGACCGGCTTCAATTTCGCGTTTGTTTTCGGGCGCGAGGTCGGGGTTGCCCAGATCGGCCACGCCGCTGGGATTGCTGAGGAAGGCGCGGTAAGACTCGGTGGGCGTGGGGGCCATGCGGGTGTAACCGAGGCCGAAGCGGGCGGTGAGCGCGGAGGTGAGGTTGTGCTCGAGGGTGAGATTGGCGGCGCCGGTGGTGTGTTCGCGGGTAGTGATGCCAGCGTCGGGGCCGTTGAAGGCGACGTAGTTTTGGCGGATGGTATCGCCGCGGGCACCGGGGATGCCGACGATGGAGGCGTCGGCGGCGCGAGCTTCGCGGTGCACGCGGTCGAGGCGCGCGCCGAGGCGGAGACGGGTCGTATTACTTCGCCAAGTGAGTTCACCGAAGAGACCGAGGTCGCGGATGAGCACATCGGGCCAGAGGCGATCGATGTTGATGGAATTATCGGAGAGGAGGCGTTCGCGGGAAACGTCGCGGGTGGTCCAGGTGGTATCGGTGCCGAGAGTGGTGGTGATCGAGGGGGACCATTCTTTTTGCCAGGAAAGGCCGGTTGCGTAAGCGATGGCGTCGCCTTGGAAATCAGTATTGACGGGACGCGCCGGTGGAGGGGCTGGAGGTGGGCCGCCACCGCCACCGGGAGGAGGACCGCCGGGAGGTGGTGCAGGCGGTGTGGGCGTGGTTATCACCGCAGTGGTGGGCCGGGTGCTGGAGGAGAGGGAGGGGTTGGTTTTGGTGTAGCCAGCCCGGAATCGCAGGGTGTGGTCGTCGTGGTGCCAGGTGTGGTTGAGGGTGGCGGCGTAGAAATCGGTATCGACGGTGTCGAAGGGCAGGGAGATGTTGCGATCGAGGGCCTGATGGTAGTGGTGGAGGGCGAACTCAATCGATTGGTGATCGGTGAGATTGGCACGCAGGGCGGCGCTTTCGCCCCAGCCTTCGTGATCGGCATCGACAGTGCGACCGTCGCCTGAGGTGTAGTCGCCGAGTTTCACGTATTGACCGGCGAAGCGGTAGCTCACGCGGTCGGTCTGGCCGACATGGCTCGCGCCGGCCGCAATGCCATTTTGATTGCCATAGGTGCGAGCACTGAGGGAGCTGTCGATGTCGGCGGGAGCTGCGAAGCTCACCTGGGGGAAGCTATTGATCTCGAGTTGACCACCGGTGGTGATCGGCCCGCGGGTGACGCTGGGGAGGGAGCGTTGCACGCGGACTTGGCCGACGAGTCCGGAGCGGAAGAAATTGACGGGTGCGGAGGTGCGGGTGGGCGAGGCGTTGAGGAGGGGCAGGCCGTTGAAGAGGGTGGAAATTCGGTCGAAGGAAAATCCGCGGATGACGGGCTCGGTGTTATTGGCCCCGCGTCGGGCGAAGGTGATGGCCGGGGCCTCGGCGAGGGCATCGGCCAAGCTCTCACTGGGTGGGAGCGCGAGGTCGGACCGGGTGGGATCAATGCGCGGGCTGTCGTCGTCCTGCAGGGTGGTGGCGGTGATAGATAAGCTGGGGAGCCGCTGGAGGGGTTCAGCGGTGGATTGAGCTTGGATGCAGAGCGGAACCAAAAGTGAGCCGAGCAGGAGACTGCGAAGAGGAGTGAGCGAACCGAGAAGCCGTGGTTCGGAATCGGATGGGGAAATTGGATTGAGGGGAGGGGGCAGCATTTTGCTTTCGAGAGACGAGGGGGGAGGTCTGAGAAAATAGCGAAAAGAAAGTGCCTGGAGGGAAAGAAGCTTGGGGAACGGATGTTGTTGAACGATCCATTCGGGTCGTTGACGGGCTCGGTGGTGTCGTTGGTCGAAAGGTGATTTCCAGATGAGGGAGAAGACCGATGGTGGGGATAGCGAAGAGATGAACCGGTATCGTTGGTGCTTATCTTGGCTGCCTTTCGACGATGTTAAGCTTTCTAAAAAACAATCCTGGCACACGGCAAAAGGCGGAGAGCTATCCGAAGTTGGACGTTTGTAGACTTGCCCGAACCACTTGGTCCTCGAAGATGCTGGGGATGCCCCCCCCTGACTCTCGCGAGACTCGCAGCCCTTGGTGGCACTACGCCTTGATTATGGTTGGCGGCATTATTCTGATGTGTCTATTGCTGCCTAGTCCGCCGGGCAGCAGCCGTTTGTCGGCCATGTATTTGGCGCGGATGGGAGTGATGGGTTTGGCCGCGAGTGTGACCATTTTTTTGAATCTCAAGGTGCTGGTGCCTCTGTTGATGCATCGTCGACGCTTCGTGCTGTATTTCCTCGTGTTATTTCTGGTGGTGTTGGGAGCGGCTCATGCCGTCTATGAGATGAATGGGTGGGTGCAGGAAGAACTGACCGGTCGTCCCGCCCGATATCCCTCGCCCAAGGGGAAGATGGTGACCGTGTTTTTCAATCAGGTCCTGGTGTTTGCGAGCTTGAGCTCGATTCTCTATTACATCCGGTCTTGGGTGCGGGGACAGGCGTTGGAGCGGCAAAAACTGGAGTCGGAGTTGACGGCATTGAAGGCGCAACTGAACCCACACTTTTTGTTTAATTCGTTGAATAATATTTACGCCTTGGCGCTGGATAAATCGGATCTCGGTCCGGATTACGTGCTCAAGTTATCGGAGCTGATGCGCTATATTCTCCACGACAGTCAGGTGGAGACGGTGCCTCTGCGGGAGGAGCTGGCGTTTGTTCAAAACTACTTCGATCTGGAGGAGATCCGAATGGGGGATGCGGTGCGCATGTCCTTGAAAGTAGAAGGGGCCGGGGTGGATGAAGCGAGGGTCGCGCCCTTGCTGCTGCTGCCATTTGTGGAAAACGCATTCAAACACGGGGTGCAGGTGAATCCGGAAGATTCGTTTGTGGAATTCACGGTCGTGGCTGAAGAGCACGGCACGGTGTCGGTGCGAGTGGTGAATAGTAAAGAACCGCAGGACGATCAGGGGCCGGAAGAAACCGGCGAAGCTTTAGGCGGTGTGGGATTGAACAATTTGGAACGAAGACTGCTCTTGCTCTATCCGGAGCGCCATCACCTGAGTCTGCACGACGCGGGCGACCGCTACGAAGTCAACCTGAGGATCGAACGATGAAACCGGTCCTTTGCCTGATCGTCGATGATGAGCCACTGGCCTGGCGGGTGATCGAGAATTTTGCGAGGCACCTGCCGTTTTTGCAGATTGTGAGAAAGTGCCGCAATGCGTTGGAGGCTCGCGCTGCTCTGCACGAAGAGGAGGGGGTTGACTTGATCTTTTTGGATATCGAGATGCCGAAGTTGTCGGGGTTGAGCTTTCTGCGCTCGCTCAAGCATCCGCCCCTGGTGGTGTTTACCACGGCGTATGAGGATCACGCCTTGGAAAGTTATGAACTGGAGGCGGTGGACTATCTAAAAAAACCGTTTTCATTTGAGCGGTTTTCGCAAGCCGTCGAAAAAGCGCAGAGGCGGCTCGCGCCGGTTGAATCTCAAGTGGAGATGGAAAATTCGAAGAAGGATGGGACCGGGGCGACGTTTTTTGTGAAGAGCGGGCATACCACTGTGCGGGTGAACCTTGAAGAAATCGTTTTGTTGGAGGGGATGGGCAACTACGTGAAGATCTGGTGCTACGACCGCTCTATCGTGAGTAAACAAACGATGCAGGAATGGGAGTCGCGTCTGCCGACGAATGAGTATGCGCGCGTGCACAAGTCATTCATCGTCGCGGTGCCCAAGATCGATCAAATCGAGGGTGACGAGATTGTGATCCTACGTCGGCGCGTGCCGATCGGCCGGTCGTATCGCAAGGCCTTACAGAACCGAATTGGAGAATTCTAAAGAAGCGATTCAGCGTGCCGCCCGAATCGACACACATGAGGCGATGGTTTCAACCAACGATTCGGCGGCGTGGGTGATTTCGAAACGCTTGAGGAAACTTTGGTGAGCGGCATCGCTCATGCTCGCGCGAGCCGATGAATCGAGTTTCGTCCAGCGCGCGAGCAATTCGGTAACACCTGCTTCCGTATCTGGCGCGACGAGTCCCGCACCGTCTCCTTCGATTTCGCGCCAGATGTTTACTTTGTTACTGATGAGAACAGGGCGTCCGCAGGCCAGCGCTTCGGCGACGGCGATCCCAAAGTTTTCCTGATGGGAGGGGAGGACAAACGCTTCGCAGGATTGGAACGCGCCCCATTTCAAATCGTCGCCGAGCATGGGGAGCCAAAAGAGTTTAGCATCGGCTGATTCGGCGGTGGCGTTGGCAGTGAGATCGAGTTGGGGGAGGTCTAGATCGTCGGCGTGTTTACGAAGCTGGTTGGAATAGCTTGGGTCGTTGCACGGTCCGGCGATCACGAGGGAGGGAGCCCCTGGCTTTTTTTGCGAGAATTTGGCGTAAGCTGAAATGAGCTCGCTGAGCCCTTTTTTGTCGTGGATGCGACTGAGGAAAAGCAGGAAAGATTTTCCGGTCAGGGCGGGAAATTGAACAGCGAGAGTCTCTCGTTGGGTTGCGCTCTGGGCAGGTGGTCCCGCGGTGCCGTATGCCACGACCTTTTCGTTCGCTTGATAAGGGGTGAAGGTGTGTTGCGCGAGGCGGCGCTCTTCTTCGCAGGTGAAGCAGACGGCGGCGGCATCGCGGAGCACGTGTCGTTCGCGGAGCCACCAGTAGAGTTGTTTCTTAAGATGCTTGATGGGGTAGGCGTGACGAAACCACGGATCGAGCATCCCGTGAGGAAAGACGAGATAGGGAGTGGACGTGCTACGTAGCGTCTGCCGAACGGTCCATCCGGTTTGCCAGAGTCCTTGGACGAGGACGGCATCGAAGCGTTGGTGGTTCTTTTGCAGCCACGGGCCGAGAGTCGCATTATCATGACCTCCGAGGGGGTGGAATGGAGTCGCATCCGAAACAGGCGAGGAGGTATCGGTCGAATCGGCGGTGGCGATTTCGATGTGATGACCGAGCTTGGTTAACGCTTCGGTAGATTGCCGAATCGATTCGGAGGGCCCGCCGGATTCACGTCTCAGGGTGTGCACAACCCGGAGAATTCGCAGAGAGGGTGATGGCGAACTCGACATAAAGGACGGGGTCAGTGCTTTGGCCTCGCGAGCTGCTGTCGGAGCTCGTGCGTTTTTGCGAGGGAGAGAAATTCGTAGAAACCGTGGAGCCGGGCGAAGTAGAAACCTTCGCGACCATCGAGAAAACCGCGTTGCCAGAAATAGACGTAGCAGAATCGCAGGAACGGGCGAAAGGGAAGATGCTGACTGATGGTTTTTAGTCGCCGCCGCCAGCCGACGTGCGAGCTCTGAATCTCTCCGGTATCGAGGTGCCCAGAAGTGGCGACGCGCGCTTCCCAATTAGAGTAGCGGTTATGTTTCTCCACAAAGACATCAACGGTGGGAAAGGCGTAGTGATCCATCAAGGAGGTGAGGCGGTCCGTGGCGCCCTTGATGATGATGTGCTCGTGGATTTCGTTGTCGCCGCTCGCAGTATCGACGTCGGTGATCTTTTCGTAACGTCCAAGAGCGTGGCGAAACAGGCGAAGGTTCCAGTTGGGAAAATACGCGTGTTTAAGCCATTTGCCCATAAACATGAAGCGCCGGTTGATCCAGTAACCGTCCACTGCGTGTTGGGGATCGGTGACGATGGCGCGAAACTCGGCTTCGGCCTCGGGGGTGAGCACTTCGTCGGCATCGAGAATGAAAACCCAATTATGACGGAAGGGGAGGTTTTCGAGCGCCCAATTTTTTTTCTTGGGCCAGGTGCCGTTGAATTCAAATTGCACGACCTCGGCGCCGTGGGATTGAGCGATCTCGATTGAGGGATCCGAGCTGTTGGAATCGACGACGAAGATCTGATCAGCCCAAGCGACTGATTCGAGGCAGCGGGGCAGATTAGCCGCTTCGTTTTTAATCGGGATGACGATCGATAGGGGGACTTTACTCAAGGAATTGATGGTATGAGGATTTAAGCGTGGGAGACGAAGCCCATTTTTTCAACAAGTGACAAGCGGTCGTTTCTACGACCTTATTGTGGACTGAGTATATTTCCCTCTCAAGTCCTTGAGGTTAGCCGAGTATCGTCGTCACAGCGATATGCGGCTGGCGCATAAATTATTGATACTCGAGTGAGTATACTGAGATGGCGCAGAGCGTCCTGCTGGAACCAGCAGGTTTGGCATTTAGGTCGGTCATCCGTGGTTGCACAAGTTGTGATCGGGTTAGGAAGTGAAAGTTTTTTTGACGCCGGAAACGGGTTTCGAAATGAGTGCTTCGCAAGCAGTTTCTCACAAAGATGGAGGAACTGAGGAGCTGCTATTACGACGATAGCGCCAATATGAGATCGCCCGTAAACCCGGTAAGTTTCGAAGTCTCAAGCGTAGCCGGTAGTAACGGTGGCGCAGAGCCACTGACCAACGAGGACCACCAAGGGCTCGCCAGCAGAAATCAATACTTTGGGGGTCAATCAGGAAAGAGTGCAGTTCTGGCCTACGGTAAAGGTATTCGAAGAAAAAATGACAGGCCAGCCGGCGAATGAAGGGGAGTCGCTGCGGCGCGATTTGCTTGGTGGTGCCGAGACTGAATTTCAAGAATAATCCGAGAGCGGCAACATTCTCATGAGCGAATTTATCGAGCATGCCGGAACTGGTGCCATGTTCATGCCTGCGAAACCGGATCAGGGCTTTGGGGATCGTGCGGGCATTTCCTTTTGCAGAGATAGCCACCCATGTGGCCATATCAGCATAGAGAGCTTTGGGAAATTTAACAAACCCTTCGATTTGCTCATAAGCAGCCTTCGAAAAAATATGGTCGGGAGCGCCCCAAAACCGTGAGGATTTGTCCAGCATCTTGATGAGCATTTCCAAAGCTTCCTCATTTTCAGGATGTGGCGGGGGCTGTCTGATGACGCGGTTGTCACCATCTATGATTTCGGTATTGAAACGAAAGAGTGTGGTGCGGCCGGAATCGCGTTCGAGGGACTCGTAAAATGAGGCGACGCATTCGGGATCGGCGATGTCGTCATCAGAAAACAACCAGATCCACGGTTCATGCTGGGTGAGAGAAATACAGCGATGCCAGTGGGCGACGAGGTCTTGCCCGCCAAGGTTTTCAGGAAAGCGGTGGTAAACGATATCCAATCCTGTTGTGGCCGACTCGACGATGGAGCGCAGATCGTCCGGGCTGCCATCATCACCGATATAGAGTCTGAATCGGCGGTCGGTCTGGTTTCTCAGTGACGTCAGTGCCGTCGAGAAGTGCAGTGCTCTCCAAGCTGGTATGACGATGGCAAGTCGAGATTGATTGTTTTTAATCATGCCTTCCAAGCTCAGGTAGTGATGTGATCTGGATAGCCGAGCTCGACTTGATGCTGGCGATCACTTCCGCTTCAGCTCGTTCGATATCCGTTTTGATGAAATCGGGCATGCGTCCAATACGAGTGAAATAGTCGCGAGGGGAGAGTGCTGGAATGGTGTTCATGCGTCAGAAGCGGGAAGAGACTATCAGTTGGATGATTGAATCAGTTCTGCATCCTTATCACCATCCAAGAGGATATGCAGCGTCCGAAGATTTTTAAGTGTCTTTCTATCCAAACAAGCCGTGATTCGAAACGAGCGGTCTTTCATTAACAGCGCATAAACCAAAACCATACTTTCCCCGACGATGAGCCGTCCATTGAATGAGAGGAGCGAGCGTTCGAGGGCAATCTCGCCTTCAATGGACGCAATTCCTGAATCACGAAGCGTATTCTTGTTCCAATTCGGATGCTTCACCAACGTGCTTGAGCTGGGGAGATCTCTGACGAACGCCGGTGTTATTCCCGGCGACTCAATGACCAGACAAGGCATTCCTTTGAGGTTCCGGGGAGGACGTCTGTCTTGAACCAGTTCCGATAACCCACACACCTTGTTCAGCACAAATGGTGAGAGCCATCGTGCCAAGGAAACATCGTATGAGAAGGTGTAGTAGAAGGTCCCTTTTTCGAAATTAGAGGGCGTCAGGTTTCGTGGGGTCTCTCGAAAAGTATCCAACCCATCATCTAATAATGACAGTTTTTTGGAACGGTGGGCGATGTAGTTGATCTGTCGATTGATCTTAAAATGAGGGATCAGAACCTCATCAGGCCTGAAGAACACTGCCATGAACACCCCAATTAAAAGTTTCTTCCTCCGCAGAGGAACAGCACCTAGCGCCGTTTCGGATGGGCTCGGAACAATTCGGTCGCAGGAATAGTATATTACGTGCCTGATATGGTCATCTTTCTTGGCTAGTTCGCAGGCGATAACGTATGAAATTCGGTTGTAGCAAAAGACGATTCGGCGCCTGACGATGGACTCACGGTTCATCTTGACCTCTTCGGCATTGAATCAGTTGAGCGGGCATGAAAGTTTCCGAGATTCCTAGGGGTTACAGCTAGTGACCAATGCCGGTTTTAACTCGTTGATAGCAATCGTGCCAATGGTTAGCCATTTCAGAGTCCCGATAGTCTTTGAAGCAAGGTGTTCCCAGAGTGTAGTGGACCAAACACGCTTCCTCATTATCCGGATATTCAGTGGCTAACCAATTCCATTCCTTGGGAATTTTACCGATTTGGGAATCATCCAACCACTTGAAGCGGTGAAGAAATGCACCGTTCTGTGACATAATAAATTTCGGCGTGAGAATGCGGTTTGCCGAGTGGCCACAATTCCAGAGAATCACGCTCGACCAATTCTTGCGTGGGTAATCGACATTGGCGTTTCCCAGATACTTTTTACTCTGTTTAGTCTTATAATCGTGCTGGACGCACATGAGTGCCTTGGAGTCATCTCTCAAGGCCCATAGTTTAGCGATATCATCGCGGCAGATCATATCACCGTCGGCGAAAATAGCCCATCCTTCGAAGTTGAATAAGGATGGAGTCAGGAATCGGGAGTAGATGAAAGTGTTGCTCCCATCGGTGTGTGTTTCCCTATAGTCCGAAAGAGTATTCAGAGCCAACGGGGTGAATGCCAATGGGGCAGTCGCGTGGTCGATTATACTTTGGCAGAAGGTGTGGTAGGCGACCGATTCTCTTGGGTCATAGCCGATTGCGATCCGAATCATTTGGATTTTTTAATAAAAGGGTCAGGCCTTGTAGTTTATCTTATATAATTGCTCGCTGCATCGCTTGCGAGTAAGAAAATGAACTGCACGACTTGTGCCCCATGCGATTGGGCAAGCTCCACCTAATTATCGGTGCTGCTTGAATCCACGCCGAAGACTTCCTCTGAGAAAAAAAGGGATTCGGAGGATGTGGAAGCAAATACGTCAGCTGGTGTCACTCCAGAGGTCGTTGCGAGAGGAGAGTGACTTGGTCTCCTTGTTTGCGCAGATTAAGCCAACGGGCCCAGTATTTTGCCGCGATTAAGCTGGGGAGTGAGAGGGCAAGTCCGCGTCCACGATTATAGGGGGAGTATTTTCCTGTGCATCCGTTGAGGTTGGCTCGATAACGCCGGCTTCCCCAGATTTGAAATCCAATTGAGTCTTCAATACAGCTTATTTCGATGAGTCCATTCTCAGCAGCCAGATTGCTTAAGGCCTCTCGGGTGGGTATCCAGAGGTGGCGTGGTGCATCCCACTGCACCCAATCGGTCTGAAATTTACGACGGGCCCAACAATCAGCCACGGGCACTCTGACCATTAGATACCCACCGGGCTTCAGGCGCCTGCTGGCAGCGGCGATTTCCGTTTGTGGATCAGCGATATGCTCTAATACATGATGGTATGTGATGAGGTCATAGTTGCCCTCTGTGTTCTGTATAGTCCCACGACGTAGATTGATTGAGCCTAGGCGTTCCTGTTCGAGGGGAATGTAAGGGTCCACGCCGTGCAGGTGTTTGTATCCTTTTTGCTGCAGCTGATATAACCAAGTGCCACTTCCGCATCCGACATCCAAAATTTGTGCGACTGGAGACAGGGCGATCTGACCGAGCAGGCCTTCAATACGCTTGCTGACTGAGGTCGATCCAACTAATGACTCTTTGAGAGAATCCAAGAAAGATAAGCTTTTGATTTCATGAGGATCAACGGTTTGGAGTGAGCAATAAGTTGGAGGATAGTGTCGGCTGAGATCGGAGGGCACTAGGTCGATGCTCAAAGCGCCGCAGTCGGCACATTCGTCGTAGTGGAAGGTATCTCCGGTGCCGAACATGCGTTCTCGCACTTGCCAGTTGCTTGTGGTATGCGTGCCACCGCAGCCACGGCACTTAAAGACTGAGGACATGGTTAAGAAGACAGAGTGTGACCAGAGTCAGAAATCTTACGCCAATATACAGCATTCGCATCGATATCGATAAGTGAGATTTCTAGGCTTCGTGCTTCGATAAACTCATTAACGGCCCGACGACATCCGGGCCAAGAATGATAATCATCAACGATGATGTATCCACCAGGGCTGACCCGATCATAGAGAGCTTCCAAGGTGACGCGGGTCGATTCGTAGAGGTCACCATCCAGACGAAGCAAGGCTAGTGGACCGGTAGGGGTAGTGGCCAAGGTATCTTTAAACCATCCTTTGATAAATTTTACGCGTTCATCCCAGAGATCAAAGCGTTCGAAGTTTAGGCGGACTTGCTCGCTACTTACCGCAAGGTATGGGTTACCACTTAGGTCCGCTCCATCGGCGGCATTTACAGGAGGAGGCAGTCCGGCAAATGAATCTGCCAAAAAGACGGTGCGTCGAGTATCTCCCTGAGAAGAGAGAATTGCTTTCATATACATGCAGGCGCCACCTTTCCATACGCCGGTTTCTATGAGGTTTCCCGGCACGTTTTCCCGATGGATTGTCTCCAGGCATTCGCGGATATTATCGAGCCTACGGTGTCCAATCATAGTATAACCTAATATAGGCCAATCTTCGCCCATTTCGCGCGCTGCGGGGTTATAGTCGCATTGCCGCACGAGCGTCCATCTCCGGGTGCCCAGAACGCGGTGCAGCCAACGTGCAAGGAAGCGTTTCCATGGGGGGACGTCAGATCGATCACCCCGGCCCATCGCACCGATTGGCTCCCACGCGCTTTCGTCATAGACAGCACCCGAGATGACTTTTTTAAAGAGTTCGAGACTCTGCGGGGACCATGGCATGTTTACGAGAAAAGGTATTGACGGCATCGTCGCAAGAATAGACGGATCCGGGATGGATGGAGCTCTTTGCGGGCTTGGCGTAAATAAGCTGGGGCGTCTAGAAAGAATTCAGCACTATCGACTTGGGCAATTTTGATTCGGCTGAGCCGTTCTTGTGCATCCGCACCAATCGCCACGACGAATACGGCCCCGGCCAGACCCACGGCATGAAAGTTTCTACCCTCTCTTTTTAAAGTCTTGAGACAGCCCCTTATTCCTTGGTGCACAAGTTGGGCGTCATGAAAGGCGATCAGCCCTCCGGATGCGATGAAACGCCGGCACACCGCGAAATCTTCCTGCACGGCTTTATTGGTGTGCTCTCCGTCAATAAAGACCAGACTGGGTGCCGGCACGATCGCTTCGACTGGCACCTCCGAGGCAGGGAAATCAAACGTGCGAAGTTTCGAAAGAGATGTCGCATAATGTTGAGATAATCCGTCTATCATTCGAGCAGTTGTCACCCCGTGATAGGAAAATACGGACCCACGCACATCCGGCACATTTCCCACTCGCAGATCAATGGAAAATACCGTGGAACACCACGGATCCGCGAGATGAGTTTGCAGCGAGCCGCCATGTTCTGAGCCGATTTCCAAGTAGGAGTAGCCGGGGTGTCGCACCACTTGGTGCAGGGCGAGCAAGGAACGTTGATCCTCAGGGGAGGCGCTGATGGATATAGGTTCGAAGAGGGTGGTATCTGATCGTGCTAAACGTTCTTCAAAACCGTCGTCGGAAATAGGGTGGATTTTGCTCAAGGTCGAATTTTCAACAGGAAGAACTTTCAGCTTTTGGGAGACAATCCTTAAGAGGAATGAATTACTCGCGGGAGCTGCTAAGTCGACGTTGGGCAAGGACCTGAAAGCCTGGTCGTGATCGCAACCAAGTCCTGAAAGCATAGAATTGGATCGCAAAGTAATAGATCCACCGCAGGCATATCGGTCGACATATGTATTTCGCGATGGATGCCGCTTCATGAAATTGGATCCCGGAAGGAGATCTAAAGATTACTTTGATCCCAAGTTTGCGAACCAAGCGGCTGTAATAATTTAGTTTCTTCGGGGCTAGTCGCCGACACGTCGTGATGACGAAATCGACAAAGTTCCCTGTGGCGGTGATGAATTCGGGGCGGTAGGCATCCAGCATTCCACTGCTGGTTCCCTGTTCATATCGACGAAATCGAATCCGGGCATTGGGGATCGTATAAATGGCTCCTTTTTCGGCGAATAATATCCAGGTGGCGTGATCTGAGAAGAGTGCTTTGGGGAAGTTTTCAAACCCGCCAACTTTCAGATAGGTAGAGCGCGAAAAAATGTGGTCTGGTAAATGCCAAGCACGTGAATCGCTATGGAGCATAGCGTGCAATAGCTCGGGGGCGGTTTCCTTTCTGGGGTGAGGAGCCGGGGTTCTGGTAATCTCTCCTGAACCGTCAATGATCACGGTGTTGAAACGAAGGAGGGAGGCTTCGGTCGCCCCACAATCGATCAAATTATAAAATGAGGCGACACACTCAGGTTCAGCAATGTCGTCATCTGAAAACACCCATATCCACGGTTCGTTTTGAGTGAGGGCGATGCAGCGATGCCAGTGGGCGATGAGATCTTGGCTCCCAAGGTTTTCTGGAAAGCGATGGTATACGATATCTAAACCTGCTCCGACCGATTCGACGATGGAGGGCAAATCGTCCGGGCTGCCATCATCGCCGATATAGAGACGGAAGCGACGATCTGTTTGCGCGTGAAGAGATGCGAGCGCGGCTCTGAAGTGAAGGGATCTCCAGGCGGGGATGACTATGGCCAGTGAGGAATGATTCATGTGAATCAATTCTTCCAAGCCCAGGTGGTGAGGTGATCGGGATAACCGGTCTCGACTTGATAACCTGCAGCCACCAATGGCGGCGTGATTAGCTTATGAGTGGGTTTCCCTTCCCGGAGGTGATAACTGGCCATCGCCAATCGCATAGATTTATCAGATTTGGCAAGGAATGGGGCGAGTGCTTCGATCACTTCGACTTCAGCTCCTTCGATATCCATTTTGATGAAATCGGGGATGTGGCCGATGCGAGTAAAAAGGTCACTGGGAGAGAGGGCTGGAATGGTGATCAGTTCTTTCGGATCGGTATCTGAATTTCTAATACTTTTAACCGAAGACGCACAGCTTTCAGCGGCGGCAAAGACTAGATCTGTGGTGTGGCTCCAGATGGCGTATGGCAGGATAGTGACGTTTTTGAGATCATGAAGATCAAGATTCCGTTGCAACAAGGCTCGATTGTCTGGATCGGGTTCAAGGGAGAAGACATGGCCGCTGGGTCCAACCAGGATAGCCAATTCGACCGTGAGTTCTCCGCAATAAGCTCCTGCATCTACAACCATATCACCCAGACGCGGTCCTCCTCGAGCGAGATATCCACTGCAGGTATCCGCCTTTTCGATTATCCCAGGCATCAAGATATGCTTTCCGGAAGGCATCCGGTAGAGGATGGGGTCACGCATAGTAAAGATCTGTTTCGGTCCATTGGGCGAAGTGACGATCCGATCTATCCAATACCTTGATCCTTGGATTATTTTCCAGAACTGATGGGGTTGGTCGCCAGAGAATACATAGGTGTTACCATTGGCGCTCACTAAGGATATTCCTGAAAGTCCGAAGCTGAGACGTTCTCCATGTGCCCGAACATCTCGCCGTGCCCGCATCATAAGTGGGCTAATCCCGAGCCGATGGGCAATGTTGGTGAAAAGTTTTACGAGTGAAGCCATGTTGAGAAAGTCAATCTAGCCCCACTCGTGATGAAGATGCGATTGCTAATCCCAAGCGACTGAGGATCGGGCCTTCTGACGATGAGTTTCGAGAGTTCCCTAGTCTGGAGTGAAACTTTACAGTGTTGGTTTCTCGCTCAATATCGCGGAGATGTCAGCGAAGAGGTATCCTAGAAAATGATGATCGAAACCATTTATATGGAATGTGGATCGTATTCTCGTCGAAACCTAACAGGCAAGCGATGAAACGAATTTGCGTTGTTCCGTATTGGAATTCCGGATTAGAAAATAAATTTTTCCGGCCCGGCAATACTTTGGCGTTACATCAGGCATGCTATCTCTGGCAACAGCTAGCAGCGAAAGAAGGCTTTGCCCTGGATACCATTGATATTTGTCCACCCCAAGAAGCCGATGCGGTTTGGTTGATGGATCTGCCGAGAAAGAGAAGGTTCTTTGAGGAGTTGAAAGGTTCCCTCAGGGATTCAACCAAGATCATCTTGCAGCAATTTGAATCGCCATTGATCACCCCGCAATCTCATGAGTCAAAAAATCAGAGTGAGTGCGATTTTATTTTAACTTACTCCCAACTGAGATCCGCTGATCCTCGGGTCTACCATTACAGAATTCCCAATTATCTGGATTTTTCTGGAAGCGATACTCCTTTTTCCGAGCGTCGTTGTGTCGTCATGATTAACAGCAACAAAAAGGAGGGTTGGTTTGGATCGGGAGGGGTGGGCTCGACGAGATTTCCGGGCGTGGGGAAGTTTATCACTGGTTGGCATACATCAGTGGCCAAGTTATTAAATCCTGCGCGGGGAGAATTATATTCTTGGCGGAGAAAATTTGCTCGAGCCGCAGAGGAGTGTCAGGACAGGGCTCTGGATATTTATGGAGCAGGATGGCAGGGCGATCCCATCACCTGGCTACCAGTATCTCGACCGAGACCCTATCGAAATGCTGCGGGGGATTTGCTGGTCGATCCTGATAAAGTCGCGAAGTATCATCACAAGATTGCACTAATCGCTAATTATCGATTTGGAGTTGCGACCGAGAACTATCGAGGAACCAAGGGGTATATTTCCGAAAAGCTCTTTGATGTTCTACGAGCGGGATCGGTCCCTATTTATCTAGGAGAAGAATCAATTAGTGACATCCTCCCCCCGGGTGCTTTTGTCGATGCACGAAAGTTTAAAGATCATGGCATGTTGTTAAACTATCTGATGAACTGCCCGGAAAATGAATGGAAGGCAATGCGGTTAGAGGGACAATCGTTTCTATCTTCTAAAAGCGCGAAGCAATTTAGTCGGTCCACATTTGCGGAGACAGCGATGGAGATACTTCGGAAAATCTCATGATCCCAGCCCCGTGAAACGCAGACAACACATCGGTAACTCTCGAGTAAGCTAACCCTATGAAGCAAATTTGTGTCGTGCCTTTTTGGGATGCTTTTAGGGGCAACCGTATCTTCAACACTAAGAATGAGGCCAATGATGAAGCGTTTGTCCTTTGGCGGGCTCTCGCTGCGAAGGAGGGTTACTCCCTGAATACGGATGACATCTGTCCGCCATCAAAGGCTCATGGGGTTTGGTTGGTCGATCTACCTAGAAAGCGGTCAATTTTTGATCAGTTGATCAGGTCTAAGAAGCAATCGACCAAGGTGGTTTTACAGCAGTTGGAATCGCCGCTGATCACGCCGCAATCGCACGTGGTAAGTAACCAATCACTATGTGATTTTATCCTAACCTATAAAAATCTGTGTTCGGTTGATCCTCGCCGCTATCATTACAAAATTCCGAATTACTTATCCTTGGAAGAAAGCGGTATTCCGTTTTCCGAGCGTCGATGTGTGGTAATGATTAATAGCAATAAGATGGAGGGTTGGTTTGGGTCTGGAAAGATGGGCTCAAGGAAATTCCCCGGACTTGGAAAATTTCTAAGCGGTTGGGGCGGGTCGAAGGATCGATTGCTCAATCCTGCCCGGGGAGATTTATATTCATGGCGGAGAAATTTTGCCCGAGCGGCGGAAAAGGTTGATCGAGGTATCTTGGATATTTATGGGGCAGGATGGCGGGGCCAAATTATCACTTGGCTGCCGGTAGCCCGACCTAAACCCTACCGATGCGCTGATGATGATATCTTGGTGGATCGAGAGACCGTGAAAGAGTATTCAACGAAAATTTCGCTGATCGGGAAATATCGTTTCGGGGTTGCGGTTGAAAACTATCGAGGAACCAAGGGGTATATTTCGGAGAAATTATTGGATGTTATCCGAGCTGGATCGGTCCCGATTTATCTTGGGGAGGAATCCATTGGTGAAGTTGTTCCGTCGGGTGCTTTTGTTGATGCGAGAAAATTCAAGCGCCACGAGATGTTGTTGCGCTATCTGGTAAACTGTTCGGAAAAGGAATGGCAGGCTATGCGGATGGTGGGACAATCGTTTCTTGCTTCAAAACGTGCGAATTCGTTTGGCGTATCTGCATTCGTGGAGACGGCGATGAAGATTCTTCGTAAATTGTAGACCGACAGTGATGGACCAATGCATGTATGTCGCACGGCGGGTGATTGGTCAGGTATGGCGTGCGATGAGATTATCAGTGAAGTTTAGTTGAGCATTGCAGAGGGCGAGGAATCCACGTCTGTTTCCAATATGCGTTCAGATCTTAGCCGTCCCATTGCGGGGGTTTATCATCCTCCTTTTGAAGATTTTGGCGGAGGCGAGATGGTAGCTGCGTGGGCACTCCAGATCCTCCAAGAGGACTATGATACGATTTTGTGGTGTGAAAAAATGCCGAACTTTGAGCGGATTGATGACAGATATGGGACTCATTTGTCCGAAAGACCACCGAAGGTGATTCTCCCTTCGAAGAGGTGGGCGTGGTTGAGAATGATCTGGCCGGGCAAAGGGTTGTTGATGAAGCAGTCTCTTACGTTGAGGGATCTTCGCCGGATCGATCGGCGCTGGAAGCCTCGAATCTGGGTGAGCACTGACAACGAGACGACGATGCCCAAACCGGGGCTTCAGTATATCCATATGCCCGATTATACTCACCTTGATCGGTTGGCCACGCGGCCGGTTGATTGGTCATGGTTACGGCGGAAGGTTTGGACTTTGCTGGAAAGGGCTTCTTTGCGGTTGGGAAAGAATATGGGGGCACCACCCAGTGCTCATAGGTCGGTGTCCAATTCGGCGTGGACAGTGAGAACACTTACCCCAACGGGTGGCCGGGAGGTTGGTTTGATTTATCCACCGGTGCCACCCTATCCTCCCGGTCTTCCTTGGGCGGAACGGGAAGAGCGTGTTGTATGTTTGGGACGTTGGAATCCACTTAAGCGAATGGATGTCGTGGTGAACATTGTGAAACGAGCACGGCTGGCCGGAGCGACTAATTTACGTTTGGCGTTTGCCGGATTCTGGGACTCATCAGCAAGTGAGCGTGCCGAGGTAATGGGGCTTTGTTCAGGACATGATTGGATCGAATGGCATGAACGTCTTTGCCGTGATGACATTCAGAATCTAGTTAGAAGTAGCAAATACGGTGTGCATGCGATGATCGATGAACATTTCGGGATCGCGATTGCGGAAATGATGACGGCGGGCTGTGTAGTCCTTGCTCATGACTCAGGTGGGCCACCGGAGATATTGGCCGATCGCCGTCAAGTTTACGCTGACGAAGAAGAAGGGGGGCGGTTATTGTATGAGGTGTGTTCTTCGCCTGAGTTGCAGGCTGAACTTCATCAAGCGGCGCGCCCACTGGGTCTGAGATTTTCGCCAGAGGCATTCTGCGATGCTTTCCGCAAAGAGATCAAGGATTGTGAGAAACTGGGATGATGTGCCTTCACGCCAGTTTCGGTCAGAGCTGTTCTTTTACTTCTTTGATTTAATTTTTTGAAAATCGGACAGAAACTGATCGGCAATTGTTTCGACGGCATGCGAGTTACGCACCTTGAGTGCGGCTGAAGCGAGTCCTTGTCCAGTGGGGGAGAGCGCTTGAGCGAGAGTGCCTGCGAGCGCATCAACCGGAGTGTCGGAATGATGATCAAATGTGTAACCATTCTTACCGGACTCCAAGTAGTCACGGAAGCAGGCCAAATCAGAGACAACGGGAATACAGCCCCAAGCCATTGCTTCAAGAGGGGTGACAGGCATGGCCTCTCCCGCTTCATCGAGCGTGGGATATACGAGCACCGAGGCGGAACGATAGTGGGCATCGAGTTCGAGAGAGTCGTAGATGGGCCCAACCCATTTGATGTCGGTTCTATCATATCTGGCGAGGGTATCGCGCCACCAGCTATCACCGCCTCCTCCGCGGGCGGTGTCGGCGGGCCCCACCAAAACCAAGTGACCTGAACTTGGAATAGTTCCAGTATCTTTGGCCCGGGTGAATGACTGAAGGAGGAGTTCGACTCCCTTGACTGGATGAATGCGCCCCACATAGAGAATTTGATCTGAGCTTGAGCGAGTTTCCGCGGGGCGGTCGGGAACGAATGGAAGTGGGTTGGGGATGACAATAACCCGATCCGAAAGAGAAGCTGCTTCGCGTTTGATACCGTCAGCTACGGCTTGAGAACAAGCGCGTAAACGCGAGGCGCGACGGTAGAGACGCATTTGACCTTTGGGCATACGTTCGACGCTGACATGGATTCGCCCGAGTTTGCGAGGGGCCAGGAGAGGGGCCCAAAAAGTGTTGGTCACGAGAATGTCGGACGGAGGGGCAACGCGAAGGGCGCGACGCGTATAACAGAGATCGCGCCATTTGAGGGCGAGAGTTCCGGGAGGCTGATCGTAACCGGAAACACGAATGTGCCGGACGCCATCACGGTTGTCAGTCGTCGGTAGTTCAGGCACATCTCGTGAAATCTGAGTGACTTCGTGGCCGCGTCGAGCAAAGGCGATTCCCAACTGATGCCAGAGTTTTTCGACAGCTCCGCCACGCACGGGGGGGACGGGGAAGAAAGCACCTTGGAGGATCGTGATTCGCATGAAGTGAACGTTCAAGAACGGAACGAGAAGAGGAGCTGGCGATGGGCGTTCAATTTTTAGAAGGTAAAGTTGATTTTAGCCACTTTGAGATGGCAGCCTGAAAACGGCTTTCACCATTAGACGTGGAGAATTGGGAGGGGCAGGGGCTGTGGAATTGCGAGACATGACCATCAGCCACCTGTCGAAGCATGGCGATTAGTTCGTGCGGGTCGTCAACGGAGAATAGGTTGGAGGGAGGGAGTCCGAGTTCATTGAAAGATGTAGCGCGGGCGGCAAGGACGGGAGTCCCCACGGAGGTGGCTTCGATGACAGGGTATCCGAACCCCTCATAAGTGCTGGGGCAGATTGTGAGCTCGGCGAGTTTGTAAAGGGTGGATAGATACTCGTCTGGAATGAAACCGGGGAAGTGCAGATGCGGGCGTAGTCCGGGATGGCGGTCAATGGCTTCGTGGAAAGGGCCCGTAAAAGGGGTGTCCGCTTTGGGGTAGTTGCCCGCGATTACGAGCGGGGGTGCGTTGGAATTGGTCTCGCGGGCGGCGGCATAGGCCTCAAACAGGAAAGGGAGATTTTTGTTGAGCCGAAAGCCGCCGATATACAGCCAAAAGCGGTCGGGGAGGTTGAATTGGTTTTTATGTTGCTCGAGTTGGGCGGGAGAGGGATTGAGTGCGTAATTGCGCGGCAGCCAGTTTTGGACGGTCTCGATTTGAGAGAGTGGAATCCGGTGCAGTGCATGGAGTTCATTGGTGGTGAACTGCGACACAGAGAGTATCCGGCTGCGCTTTAGCTGTCGGATAGCGAGCTTGCGTCCAAGGCTTGTGCGCCCGGGATGATACGGTGAGCCGAAGCGGTCAGCATAACAGTCATGGGCGGTGACAAGTAGATGACGCATCGGAATGAGGGTGTAGACCTCGATGGGTGAAAAAACGGGGGAGCGAGGGCGTCGCAGACGGAGATGAAGAGCGAGGCAGTTGACCCAGAAGAGATGATTGAAGGCGAAGCCGCGGCGGGGATGAGGTGCCACATAGAAGTGAACTGATCCAAGAAGGGAAAATTTAGGATGATGGCGAAGAGCGGAAGGAATCCAAACTTCAACAGACGGTTGCTTTGGATCTGACCGGAGGGCCGTCAACGCAGCGAAAGCGTATTGGTTAAGACCCCCGGTGCCTTCAAGTAAGGTAACTCCATGAAAGATAATGGGAGGAGCTTGCGGTTGTCTTTTGTGCGGGGAAGATGAGGTCATCGCTTGAGAAATTGAGCCAGAACGCCCCCGATCTTCTTTGGTAACACTTCACGCAGGCGCTGCTGATAGTATCGACGATCATACCAGTAGTTGATGGTAGGTTTCCCGACCAGGTTGGCCATCAGGTTAAAACCTTTGCAATTCAGACGGGTGACGGCTGCCCGTGTCTGAGCTCGAACGTAGGCATGTTGCGAGTCGCGAAGTTTTCGGTAGCGTGTTTGAGGTTCAGGCAGAAGTAGGATTGAACCGGTTAAGAGGGCCAAGTTGGTGAGGCGAATATCGATCGCGTATTCGAGTTGATCGGAGAAATCCAACGGCAAATAATGCTCCAGAAAATCGCGCCGGAAAGCCAGTGCGCTGGTAGGAAAGGAGCCTTCAGGACGGTTATGCTGATAGATCCATTTGAGTTGGTGTTCGGGCGGGATCATGATGTGCCCGTCTGATTTTAGGGGGCACCCATTTCCATCGATGGTTTCAATTGGAGCGTGAACCATGACGGCATCAGGTTGGGTTAACCAGAGTCGCTCGTAGGATTCAATTCTTCCGGGAAGGAATGCATCATCGCCATCCAGAAGGTGGATGTGATCGCCTTGGGAGGCTAGAAGCGAGGCATGGATGGCGCTATGCTGATTTGCCAAACCGTATTGCGAAGAGTTATGCGCGCCTTCTATCAGCGTTATGCGATCTCGGTAGGAACGGAGGATCGAAAGGGAATCATCGGTGCTGCCATCATCGTAAACAATGATTTCATTGGCGGGTCGGGTTTGCCGCAGAGCTGAATCAACACATTCTCGCAGCCATGGACCTTTGTTGAAATTGTTGATCAGAATGGAGATCTTCATGCCGGAGGCTGGAATTGAGCATGTCCAGAGTCTGTGATTGCGAAGGTGTCTTCCTCGAGGAGTTGCCAGATTTTTTTGGGTGTAGAAATTTGGATGACGCGATCAGCTGCGGGCTGATGCCACTCGAGGCTAGTATGACCGAGGGTGGCGAAGTGTGGAGGGAGTGGGATATCTGCAGGAATGGTCGTTTCCGAAAAAACAGTAGGCAAATTGCATCCGACCATGGCAGCGCAGGTGCCGCTTTTTAGCCAATAGCTCAAACTATTGTGAGTGACGCCACAATCGGCGGCATGGAGCAGCGTGATGATCTCCGAGGGTGCACTTCTGCCCAGCCGTAGAGTTGGGGTGGTCTTAGCTGTTTGCACTACGCGCTGCCAACCTTGGTCGGAATAACCCGTTTCTCCGATGGAAATTAAGCATAAATTGTGAGCACGGTGCTCGGCTTCTTGCTGAATTTGTCTTAACACTGGAGCGGGGTCCCAAGTGGCAGGAATGCGACCGAAGAAGATCACGATGTATGGTGTATCCGGCAGAAAGCCGGAGTTACCACGAGTTTCTAGCATCGCATTGAGAGCAGCACCGGGATTGTGAGGGCGTGGAGCGGAGGGGATGTTACTGAAAATGGGGAGGTGGCGTGGGGCCAGACCTGCCGACTTGAGTTGCTCAAGATGGGTGGGGTTGGAGGCGTAGACGGACCTCGGATGGAGGAGTCGCCAAGCCGCCAAAATTTCAAAACGGCGAATCTTTTGTAGTAGATAATTGCGGATCGATCGTCGGGTATCGGAGCTGATCCATGTTTCGTGGACCATGAGGGATACCTTATAAGTGCGCAGCACACGACAAATTCGGGCCAAGAAGGGATAGACGAACTTACCGGTGCGAAAAACAGGAGTCGAAAATTGGAGGATGACGAAATCTGGCTCGAAAGTAGCCAATGCACGGTCGATTTCCTCCGCCGTGGCTGGGGGTTTGGAAGGTAATTGGGTTGTGATTGTCCCGCCGGCTATAGTTGAAAAGTCGGCCATGAATGCCCGGGGGGTAAACGAATAGATGGAAAGCACCAAAATGTGATGCCCTTGTTCGGCGGCCGCGCGCGCTAGCCAGAGCGAGTAGTCGGTGACTCCGCACAGGCCCGATTGGTCTCCGGGCACGAGGAAGACAATGCGATGAGGCGCACTACTGCCGGTAGACGTTTTCATACTGGGAAATCATGCGATCAGCGGACCATTGAGAGGCATGTTGCAGACCGCCAGCGTGGAGTTTTTCACGTTGAGGCCAGGCATCGACGATGGTTTGGGCAGCACCTTCGGGATCTGTGGGATCGAAATAGACAGCGTTGGTGCCGCCAACTTCAGTTAGGGGCGCACGATTAGAGGTAAAGACCGGGCATCCACACGCATGAGCTTCCGCGATCGGCCAGCCGAATCCTTCCGCTAATGATGGGAAAATCAATCCGTCAGCTAGTGAATAGAGGGCTTCCAATTCATTGTTGGAAACGGGGCCAAGTTCGAAGACGGATGTTTGCAAGCCCAGAGAGGTAAGATGAGATTTGAGTTCCGACGTAAGTTCTTTGCCCACCAAGATCAGGGCGGGCGCGTTTGGTAACCGCGGCCGAAGTGCTGCATAAATATCGAGGAGCCCTCGCCGGTTTTTATACCATTGGGTGCCGCCTATATTCAGCAGAAAACCCCCACGGATAGTGGCAGCCAGATTGCTACGTTTTTCGAGTCCTTCGAGGCTTACATAAGCCTGTTCAGCTGACTGGCGTTGGAAGGGGAAATTGAGTCCGTTGAGAATGACAGGGGTCCGGTCGCGGCTGCGGCCGGTAAGTTGGATCAAGTCGTGTTGGGTTTTGGTGGAGACGCAAACGACGAGAGGAGCGCGCCGCAGATTGCGAAGAATCCATTGCTGGAAAACGCGGCCTAGGATGCCGGGGCGTGGTCCTTTGAGTTGGCCTAGAGCGAGCTGTATGGAAAGAAGATCGTGGCAAGTAACCAGCACCTGACAGCGAGAGAGTCGTCGGGCATAAACGGAATTGGCGTGGTCGATGATATGAATGACGTCGGGGCAGAGAGATTTAACTTTTCGACGCAACGTGAAGGGAAAGAGAATAAATTTATCGATATAACCGAGGTATTTTCTCCAGCCGGAATAACGGTAGGATCGGGTGGGCCGGGAGAAAAACGGTTTCGGTGAAATGGTGGAAACTCGATGCCCTTTGGCGGTAAGTCCTGATGCTACCATTTGTTCGAATCGTAGCATGCTTTGTTGGCCGTCGGCCCGAAAATTGCCGACGAGTAAAATGTGGAGAAGAGAAGTTTTGGAACTGAGTTTACCCACGGGTGGAGAATTGGTTTTCCCGCGGATCGGGATCTTGTTCAAAATCGGAAGACATCTCGTCCTTATCGATTTCTTCTTCGTCTTCGTAATCGTCCCCAGGCTGAGCGGCCGCGAGTGTCAAACCGGCCCCAAACACGGCGAAGCCCAGAATTGTGGGAGGGGCCCATTGGCCGGAGATCACGGTGAGCACGCAGGCACCGCAGATCAACCAGGAGAGGCTGTCGTGTTCGGTGAAGATACGTTTCCAACCTGCGAGTAGAAGGGAAACAGCGAGCCAGACTCGAAACGAGATAAAGGCGACCCCAAGAATTGGTCCCAGTTCGAGAATGACTTTCGCCCATTCAGCTTCGGCTAACTGAAATCCCATTTCACCCGTGGTGTATCGAGAGCCGACATTGGAGCCCATCCCGATTCCATGGCCAAAGAATGGGGCGTGACCGATGGTCTCGATCCCAACGACATACTCGTTGAAGTAACGTTCAAAAATGGAAGACGAGATACCCCCTCGAGTTGAGTCTTCCCATCGGCTCTCGAAGGCTTCCGTCATTTCGCCATTCCCGATCGCCGTGTAGGTTAAGGCGATCAGGAGTAGCGGGATGAAAACACCGAGAGCGCGCTGTGGATTGCGCAGAAGTGAAACAACGCCAAAAGCTACGACAACAAGGACCGAGAGCATGAGCATACGGCTCACCGAAATTGGGATGACGATAAAGATGAGGCACGTGACGGGCACGAGTAGCCAGCGAGAATAGATACTGCGGTGAACCCATCCATAAAAAGTGAAGGCGGTAGCCAATGGAAACCAAAGGATAGGGCCAGTGATAAAAGAGAAGGGGCCCGGTGGTCGGATTTTCCCAAGTGCGCCACGCAGTTGGGCTCCGACCTCTCCACCCGCTCCCACATTGAGCCATGAATGCGAACCGGCCAAATACTGGAAGACCATCAGTATACTGATAGGAATCGTGAGCCACAAGACGGCGCGTCCAAGGCCGATGACATCATCGCGATTAAATACTTCTGCTATGATGAATATCAGCGGAAGATGCAGAAAATCGATACGGATCCCATACAGTGCGACCAAAGGCGGCGCGCCTGCAATGGTCGCAAAGATAATCGCTCCGAAGATCATTATCAGGATGATGAAAAGAGCTGCTCGGAAAGGAAACCGTCCGCTGAGGAATGCACATAAATAGATGCCAAAGACGACTGGGTCTCGGATAATCAGCAGTGGTTGAGATAGTCCCGGAAATATCCATTTACGCAGAATCCCTTCTCCCACCAAGAGTAAGAAATATAGCCAGATGAGGCGTTTGATAAGTTGGTCCATTCAGAGTATCGAAAAACGCAGACTCATTGTAATGATCACGCGGCTCATTCAGCGTTTAAGCGAGCCCGCAGATGGGCAACCAGATTGCGACGATATGAAACCCATGTAAGCTCGCGTGCTCTTTGCAGTGCTCGGTTTGCCATACTTTGTCGGCGCTCTTCGTCTACCGAGAGTTCGGTTAGTTTTTGAGCGATCGCTTCCGGGGAGCGAATGGGAATAATGAACCCCTCATCTCCACTTGTGATCAGATCGGGCGCAGCGGTATGGGGGGTGGAGATAAGAGGGAGTCCGCAGGCCATGGCTTCAGTGAGGACCAAACCAAAACCCTCAAACAACGAGGGAAATACGAAAACGTGATGTCGTCGCATCTCTTCAAGAATACCGGCGTGAGGAAGGCTTGAAATATGCCGATGTCGACGTAGTCCCTTAGCGAGTGGATCGCAACGAGTGGCTGGCACCGTGCCGATGAGGGTGAGTTCGAAACCAGATCCAAGTTGGTTCATCGCTTCGAACAGATAGCGCAGGCCCTTGCGTTGTCCCAGAGAGCCGACAAAGAGCACGCGTAGTGGAGAGCCGGGCGCGCGAATCGCGGGACGCACACTGGGTTCAATCATTGGAGCCCCGTATGGCACTTGCACGATGTCGACCGGAGGGTGTGGTGCTTCCGATAGAGTGGACCGGGTGAATGAGGAAGCGACGATCACGGTTTCGGCCAATGCGAGTTCGCGATCCTTGCGAGCGAGTTTGGCTTCGCTATCGCGATTGCCGCTGAGCGTGGCAGCCCAATCGGGCGAGAGTTCTGCCTCTTCTTCTAAAATTCGTCGAGCGGCACGCCAATATCCGATCGGCAAATCGTAAAACGTTTTAATTCCTCTTGCGCGTGCTGAGGTAAACGTGGCTTCGGATCCGTCCTCGTAGGAATAAACCCCACGGATTCTTGAACTCCTCGAAATCCGTTTGGCGACCCGGCGATCAAGGGCACGATAGACTCCGTCCACCGAGAATGGACTCCTTTCAGAGTTAATCCACGGACCTAGATTGATCCGGTTTCCGAGGAGCCGTCCGATTTCTCGAAGGGATTGAAGGTGAACGAAGGGCTTAACAGCACTTGATATTTGGCGTCGCCGAGCCTCCCTGAGCCATGCTTGAGGAAATGGTCGAAGCCAGCCATCGCGTTCCGGATAATCCAAGCAGGTCCAAAACTCCGAGAGGAGGTTCTCCTCGACGAGGCCTTCCCCGAGATTGCGGACGAATGCATTACCGGTGGGATGAGTCTGGAGTAGCATGGACTTAGTCAGGGATAGGATTGAATCAACGTATGGTTCGCAGAGTATCGTAGGTTGCGTGCAGAATATGAAGAGACTTTAAGTGGTATCAGCGGTGAGTTGATTAAAGATTTTCAGGTAGGCTTCGCTGACAGGGTAGATCGAGTGATTTTTTAGATGCTGCATTCTAAGTTCGGTCGAATCTTGAATAACTGACTTCTCTAAGAATTTGGTAATCACTTGGGCCAAAGCAGGAGCGTCTCCATTAGGAAATGTCACCCCACACGGACCGATGGATTCGGGAAGTCCTCCCATCGAAGACCCAATGACTGAGCATCCGCAGGCCGCGCCTTCGAGTGCCACAATCCCGAATGGTTCCGCCCAACGTGAAGGCACGAGCTGAATTCGATGTTGCTGAAACTCTTTGGCCAGTGCGGTCCCTTGCAACGACCCGGTGAAACGGACCTGCTCATCCAGTTTGTGCTTCGCAACTCGCGCTTGTAGATTTTTACGCTCAGGACCTTCACCGATGATAGTCAGACTTGGGCGAAGGCCTCTGGACGCTAGGATGGCGAGAGCATCAAGCGCGAGATCTGCCCCTTTGGCCGAGACGAGCCGCCCGGCAAAGACAAGGTCGCGAGCAGGTGTGGGGCTCCCGTGCGATGCCTCGTGGAAAGTCGTGGCATCATAGCAATTGGGAATTATTGGCGACGAAACGGGCAACGATTTTGCAATCGAGTTACTGATTGCAACGGAATGGGCACAACGGAGCAGGAGGCGTTTGAGATGTTCGCGCCAGCCGAGTTTGCCATCGGCGTGTTTGATCCAAGTCTGGGTTGTGACAACCCAGGGTCGTTTCATGAACATGAGTGGCCACGAAAACGATAAAGAAATATTGTTATGGAAACACACGTCGCACCAAGAGATCTCTCGCACCAGAGATCGTGGTTGGGGACAACGTATCACCGTCAAACCCTGATCATCTTCGATAGAATCGGATAAGGTGGACGTGATGACATGAACTTCATGCCCACGGGAAGCGAAGGCATGCGCGAGGAGTGAAGACATCGTTTCGATTCCCCCGATACTGGGAGCAAAGAGATGGGAAATTAAGGCTATGCGCATTTACATGTTTCCCTCGTTGTTACTTAGGACGGCCAGCAATTCTTCGCCGGCACGGTTGAACGAAAGGGCGACACTCTTTTTGGAGGAAAGGGAAGATACCCAATCAAATCCCGGAGCCCATGGCTGTAGGTCGGGCGTGGCAGTAGGTCTGGGGGTCGGTCCACGACGCCATTTCCAGTTGTCTCGGGGAACAACGACGGGAATACCAAAGTCACGAAATGCGGCTGCCGTGCCGCTTTTTCCGATCAATGTCCATGGGCTGGTGGCGAAAGCTATATCGGCCTCTAAAAGTAACGCGGCGATTACCCCGGAAGAGAGCCTTCCAGCGGTGATTATTTTTAAGGAAGGCAGGAGTGATCTTAGAGCATCGAGCAATGGCCCACCTTCCGGGCCATGAATGCCTAGTGTGAGAAGAATTGCGTTTTTACCCTGCGACTCGACGTATGAGACCCATTCCACCATGGCTGGTCCCGCGGCCCATTCGGGATGGATGGTGCCAAATATAACCCCCACGGTTTGCTGATTTTTATTGGCCAGAAACGACGCATGAGTTTTGAGCCATGCGTTGGCTTCGGCTTTTTCGTTCTCGGTGGGAAGCGGTAGGTTCCCAGATAGAGGTAGAACTGAGGTTTGATAGCCTTCACGCTCGAGCATGGCTTGATACACGGCGTTGCTAGTCATTATGCGGGTAGGAGCGAGTGTGTGGAGTAATTTTAAAATTCTTCTGCGCTGTAGAGATCCAATCAAACGATGCCTGATTGATGCCCCGACCTCTTCTCCGATCCAGAGTTCGTGAAAATAGATGGCCACTTGATAACCTGCGCAGATCTCTCGCAACCCGGACATGACTGTCTTATTTATCACACCCTGCCATCCCCAGCTGTAGGCTACGAATTGCAAGACCACCCATTGCGAATTTTGGGCAGCGATGCGGGCCCGGGCTGTCTTCACGAAATTGGGCCAACTTTCCTGGCGCCGGTCCAAAACGATACACTGATGCCCAGAGTTGGTCAGGCTGGCGGAGAGCCTGTGGGTGTAATCTCCCACCCCTTTGCCCGAGGAGAAGTTTGCACCCAGAAAAGCGAGGGAGGTAGGTGCTGATAGGTTCGTATTTGCAGCCATCGCGTTTGTATCAGGGCGAGTTCGCAATGGGTTGATTTGTCTTCGAGCGCTGGTTGTTACGTTGTGCTTTTTTCATTTCCCAAGTGCACCACAGGATCTGAAATATCTGGACGCCAGCTCGGGTCCAGCCGCGTCCACGCATCGTCCATAATTGAGGAAGGAAGCGCCGGTAAATAATCCTTAGGGTATCCCAAATACTCCGACGCCAGGAGGGTGAGGGCAGGTGGCAGGTGGGCAGGAGGATATAAACGCCGTGGGCCTTGGCCTCATTGCGGATGGAGGACCAGCCTTTCATCCGTCTTAGGGGATGAATAACGAGTGCGTTGGGCAGAAACGTGATAGTCGCTCCTGAGCGATTAATACGTTCACGGAGTTCGACGTCTTCCATGTTGGCGGTGGTAAATTTTTCTTCGAATCCTCCAATCCTGTTGAAAAAATCGATGCGTATTGCGATGTTGCAGCTCCAGAATAAACCGCCCTTTTCGTTGGTGGGCGCTTCTTCATCCATACGGAGAGGGGGGCGATCAGGTATGATCCGTCCTTCGGCCGCAAGGAGGTGTGAATCTGTAAAAGCGGTGGCATATGCCGCAAGAAGCTCTGGTTGCGGCAGGCAGTCGTCGTCGAGAAATATAATGACTTCACCGTGTGCTGTGGCTGCTCCCGCATTGCGATTTGCGGCGGGGCCACGTTGGGGTCCTTTGACCCAGCATACGCCGGGGAAATCCATACCGAGGGCATCTTGGGCTGAGAGGTAGTGCCCATCGTCGCTCACGATGACCTCATAACTCGTGCGGGGATAGGTCTGGGTGTCTGCTTCCAATTTGTGTAGGCATAAGCGTAATGCATCAGGACGATCGCATGTAGGGATGACTACAGAGATAAAAGGCGAAGCCATTAAATTTTGGGAGATCTGAGAGCTGATAGCGCTTGTCTTAGATGGCGCGCAAAAAGTCTCCGCCGGCTAGTTTGAGAGGACTTTTGTTTTGATGAGAGCAATGTATTCCACTCAACCAGTTCCTCGGGTCTCAGATACTTCAGAAATAGCTGATCGATGGGGCGTGGCTGCTCCATAAGTTTGCCCGCCCAATGGATGAGATAGGGAGTTTGCTCCTCTGAGTGCCAGAACGAGGAGTAGTCATCGGGATAATCTCCAGCCCAAGTCGACTGCATATTATGAGGTGGTAGCGTAAGGTTGTGAATAGGAACGTTACTGGAGTGAACGAGAAGATTTAGCCCGGGTTGATCATGAAAAGGAAAGTGAAGGCAGGTCTTGGCGAACTTAGGTTCCTCCACTTTGCGCAAAATTTCATCAACGGTGAATAGCTGGCGGTCGCAGGCAAATTGACCGGCGTTAAATACGTTCGTTTGCCAAGTAGTTGAGTTGGCGGCTAAGATTACCTGAGACTCTGGGGTCACCGTGTCATCTGGATTTCGCCAGTGACCACATGATGTGATAAAGCCGTGATGAGGGGCCAAGACGGTGGTCGGGTTTCGTAAAAAGCATAAATCGGTGTCTACGAAGTGGTAGTTCGATAGAGTAAGACACTGATATTTCCGCATCATCGGATGGGCTCGATGACTGGTGAACCAGGAGGTCAGCTCTGGCATTTCCCACCATTCTGCATTCGGGGGAAGGTTAAAGCGACGATCGTCGTATGGGATGACTCTTAATGGCAGGTCACAGCCGGTCGCTCGGAGGGAGCGTTCCATGGCCAGAAGATGCAGACGCACTGGGGCGTTGGCCAAGGTGACGATGTATTTAAGCTTCATTATGAGTTACAGGAAAGTTTTGGTTAGTGGATGCGAATCTGCGCCCCATCGTCTTTGCAAGTAGGTAGATTGGGAGCGTGATGCTAACAATAGCCGAAGCGTAATCGCGTTTGCGCAAATCTCTTCTAGCCATGTTGTGTAAACAATACCAAGCATGCCGTGAGTATGCGGTGAGGCTAAATGTTTCGTGGTGGCCAGCATACCAGCGCCAATAACGTTCAAGAACTTCTAACACGGAATTGTTGGATTGAGAAGCGACGTATAAATTGGAGTCATAGACGACATCGTGTCCCGCTGATAGCAGACGTTCACCAAGTTCATGATCTTCGGAATGTCGAAGGGTGGGAGAGAATCCGCCGACTTCTTCGATGGTTTTGCGTCGAACAACGGTGCCATAGGTTATCAGCCCGGCGCGCCGCCGAGATAGAATACGGGTATCGTTTTTGAATAAGTGGTGGGCGCGCCAGCGTTCAGCGACCGTTTTTCGGCGCTGCTCAACGATGCGACCATAGACGGCGGCTACTTTATGATCATCGAACCAGAGCAGGGCTTTAGCTAAAAAATCCTGAGGCAGGACATTTGTGGCATCCAGACAAAGGACGAATTCACCCTTCGCTCGTTTCATGGCGCGGTGTCGGGTATATCCCCGACCGTGATTGAC
Organism: Cephaloticoccus sp.; assembly: GCA_034669935.1. Lineage (GTDB taxonomy): Bacteria > Verrucomicrobiota > Verrucomicrobiia > Opitutales > Opitutaceae > Cephaloticoccus. The sequence continues at coordinate 257,897 of JAXMOJ010000003.1, read as the reverse complement.
CGATTCTCGAAGCACCTCGACCTCGAGCTGCGTTGCAATTTCAGCCGAATTGTCGGTTGACCCGTCGTCGACTACGAAGAGTTCATCCACGGGGATGGTCTGCGCACGGATACTGGCGATAGCCCCAGCAAGATTTGCAGCGTTGTTGTAACAAGGGATGTAGGCGGAAATCCTCATGATTTTCTGTGTGTGGCCGCTAAACGAAGCGCGCAGATCTATCCCTTATTTGGTGGAGGTAAAACGAGATTAAATGGGAACAAACACGTCCTACGCGACACAACTGATATTACTTTTATTATGCAGTGACATTTTCTTGAACGATTTTCGCGTAAAGCGCGAGGTGGTCGTTGATCATGCCATCTTCTGAGAAATTCATTTCAACACGTTGACGTGCATTGATGCCTAAGGAACGCCGATCATGGGGAAGTAAAGTAAGCGCTCTGGACAGAGCTTCGGTCAATGCTTCGGGGGTGTTGTCCGAGGCGATAAGACCGGAGATGCCATTTTGGATTTGCTCCACAACTCCATCGACGGGCGATGTGACGATGCAACATTCCGACGCCATTGCTTCAAGTATCACGCAGGGAAAATTTTCGCCGGCCGACGAATACAAAAACAGGTCACTTGCTTCACAGAACGTCGCCAGTTGAGTGCGATCACGCACATAGCCTTGATCGATCACATTCAAAGTGTTGGGCAGCCGACTTCGCGCCCAAGAGGAATTCCCTCCAATCAGGACGACTTGCAGGTTGGGCCAAGCTTGGGCAGAGAGGACTTTTTGTAAGAGAGGAAATCCTTTGCTTGGTTCCTTAAAATCGCGGCAGATCAATAGGGCGATGGTGCAGTTGGGAGAGAGATTTAGTGTGCGACGAAAGTTCGGATCAGATTTCCGATTGCCGCTGAAGCTGAGGGGATCGACTCCATTTGGAATGACATTTACTCTCCAATTTTGACCCAGAGCACTTTCCCTTACTTTGGTCGCAAGGTGTTGAGATGGAGTGATAATATTGAGTGGGAGAGATGAAAGAAGGCTTTGCTTAGTCTGCCATTCCGTTGCTGTATGATCGACTGGTCCTACTGCGAAACACCCGATTTGAGGGCATTCCCCACAGCCAGTTTGATAACGGTTGCAATCAAGGGGATGATCACAACCACCGGTTATTCCCCAGGATCCATGGAAGGTCCAGACAAGGGGTTTGGCTTTGGCCAGAGAGGCGAAACTTTCCAATGAGGCATAGGTGCCGTGATAGCTGTGCAGGTGAATGATATCGCTGTCTGTGGCCGCGAGGTTGCGAAATGCCCGATCAGTCCATTCGTGACGTGGCGCGAAGCGATTGATGAATCCGTGCGCCCGGGAATGATCGAGCTGGGCGAGGAGTCGTGGATAAAGCGGTTTCAGACCGGTCTCGTAAGGCCAATTTCCCCCTTCGGCGACATGCAGACAGGATTCATGCCTGCGGGCGAGAACCCCTTCGTGAAGCTGTCGCACCACGGTTTCGGCCCCCCCGAGCTGATAGTGGTTGTTTACATAGGCGATTTTCACAGGCGGTCGTTTGAGTGGATTGAGAAAAGCTTTCGAATGAAGAACTGAAATTGAGTAGGCTCATGCCCATTTTTTCACATGAGATGACGCCAGATGAAAGGTTGTGCATCAACCTAAACATAACTGACTGAAAGTAACCGGAATCACGAGCGAGTGATTTTATCGAGTTCTTCAAGATAGGCAGTTGCTGCATCGGACCATGACCAACTATGAAGGCGCATGCGGAGTTCCGAGAGGGGAATCGGGACGGGGTGTGATTGTTCGATGGCAGATCGTATGGAGTCGGCCCAAGCTTCCGGGGTAGAATCGGAAACGACGTGAACTCGATCATCCATGCAATATCTGGAAATCTGCTCACGAAATGGAGGAATGTCGGAGCAGATGATGTCGGCTCCACGAGAGAATGCTTCAACTAACGGAAGTCCGAATCCTTCATACTTTGAAGGCAACACGACACGACGAGCTGAAGCGTAGAGTTGCTCAAGGTTGTCCCGATCGATGAATCCGAGAGCTTTGATGTGTCCGCTAAAGAGATGGGTGTGCTGCCGGTAAAATTCCTGAACAGGCCGGAGGTTGGGAGGGGCGAATTGATCCGGTCGAGTAATGAGCTCGGTGTCGTGTCCGGTAAAGACGAGGCGAAAGGTGAGCCCTGATTCCAGAAGTAATTTGCTAACCTGTAATAATAGCAGATGGGCTTTGTTTACATTGAAACCGGCAGGATAGATAAAGAGCGGTGTTTGGGCTGGAGAAGAGCGCGGAGAGCGATTGATCAGATCAGCTCCGTGCGGGATGGTTTTCATGGGAGTGCGGCAATGCGGGAAAGATTGCTTTATCTCAGTGGCAGTCGCTTCCGATATGGGAAAATAGGTGGCGGCATGATCTAACCATCGTCGAAAGCGTTTATCGAGGATCTCTCTGGGTCGCGGTGAATAGGCGCCGGTTGGAAAATGATGCCATGCAAGATCCATAACGAGTGCACCGTATGGCAAAGGCAGGCGCATATTCGGCAGATCAAACAACCATGGAATGAATGCGACAGTGCAGTGGTGCTGCTTGGATAGTTGCCGAAAACGCCACGAGAGCAGCCAATGCTGAAATGTAGTGGGTGCCCGGCCTGATTTCTGGAGTCCGCGCAATACACGTTGCCAGCCTTTGCGTGGCCAAAGGAAAGGTGCGCGGATGACCTTTGCATCCAACCCAATGCGGTCATAATGGTTGAGACGATGAGCTGGGGCGGCGAGCACCACACGTCGCCCGGTCGCGACCCAAGCTTCTGTGATTTTAAGAACAACGGTTTCAGTGCCGGCGCTGAAATTGAACTCCGGGATTAGGATGCTATTGCTGATTGGAGAGGTCCCAGATTGCGCTTCAGCAAGCATTGGATCTAGAGGAAGATTGTGTCAGAAGAGGGCGAGACATCGGTGGTTTATTTCTCTGAGTTCCAGCGGTGGGGAGTGAGAGTTGTGCATTTGCCGACGAACAGATTCGCTTGTCTACCATCGAAGTAGCCGTCGTTCACTTCGAATCGGCACGCGCCATCGACGCCATCGACGCGTCCCTCTGGGAGCCAAAGTTCGGCATCAAGAACGTAGTGGCCTGGTGGAAGGCCGGCTTTCGGAACCGCTAGGGCAAATTTACTCGGTGAGGTGTTGTCGCAGCTATCGTCATCGCCTTGAAAAGCGGTGTTGAAGTATTGCACGGCGAGTCCGGTGTGATTTCGAATACGGATGAGGGCTCCCAAATAGGGGACTCCGCGATCTGCCTCAATGTGCACATTGTAGCCGCCGCTCGTGTGGATGAGGGTTCCGCCCTCAATATTGCTAATTTTGACTGAGCAAATATGTGGGCCGGTCCCTGATGTTTTATTTCCCGTATCCGGACGGGTGAATTGTTCCGAGGCTCCCGTTTGGTTGGTATAAAGCTCAATAGCTTTAGTGACGTCGCCTCGATATACGATACTTCCATGTTCCAGTAAGACCGCACTGCGGCAGAGCTCGCTAATGAGCCCGACATTGTGCGAGACAAAGAGAACGGTGCGACCTTGACCGGAGACTTCACCCATTTTGGCCACACATTTTTTCTGAAAGGCGGCATCTCCGACGGCCAAAACTTCGTCCACAATCAGGATGTCCGGCTCAAGATGGGCCGCGACTGCGAATGCCAGCTTCACATACATGCCACTGGAGTAGCGTTTCACGGGTGTATCCACGAATGTGTCTATTTCTGCGAAGGCGACGATTTCGTCAAATTTTGCGGCGATCTCGGCGCGTTTCATCCCGAGGATGGCACCGTTGAGAAAGATATTATCCCGACCGCTAAGCTCAGGATGAAAACCTGTGCCTACCTCGAGCAAGCTGGCGACTTTGCCGCGTAGGATAACTTCACCGGATGTCGGCTCTGTGATGCGGCTCAGGATTTTAAGCAGAGTGCTTTTACCTGCGCCATTCCGACCGATGATGCCTACGACCTCTCCGGGTTGGACCGAGAACGAAACATCACGTAGAGCCCAGAAGTCGCGGTTGCTGCTATCTGAGTTATCTTTCGGAGCTTTTCCTCTCAGCTTCTGAAGCCATTTCTCAGATTCTTCCCGGAAACTCGACATGCCGAATTGACCGAGACGATAGCGTTTCGAGATGTTTAGGATCTCGATGATAGGAGTGGACATGGCGATGAGAGAAGGGGAGTGGGGGACGGTTAGATTACGCGTAATCCACGAAATCTCGGGCGAGTTTCTGGTATAGGCCTACCCCAATAATAAAGACCACACCCGTGACAGCGATGGAGAGTGCGTAGTGAGTAAGGTTGAATCCGGGGGTTCCCAGCAGCACCGAGCGGAAGCCTTCAATTATTGCTGAGACGGGATTGATGGCTGCTAACCACTGCCATTTTTCAGGAATCTTGGAAATCGGATAGATGACAGGAGTCACATACATGAGCAAGTTGAGCATAAATGGGGCGATTTGCTGAAAATCCCGGTATTTAGCGGTAATTGCGGAGAGAAAAAGCCCGCCTCCCAACGCAAGTGTTCCGAGATGGAGGAAGAGGAAGGGCAGGGCGAGTGCCGCCCAAGTGGGGCGTGCCGTGATCGCGGGGTTGGATAAAACAGCGAACGCAAATACCCCGGAGAAGGTCACCAGTTGAACGGCTGCCGCGACCAAATTTGACAATGTCAAAGCGAGTGGCACGGCCAAGCGTGGAAAATAGACTTTGCTGAATAGATGGTAATTGCCCCTGAGCGTATTGCTCGTGGCGCTCAACGTTTGATTGAAATAATTCCATCCCAGTAGCCCACAGAGGTAAAACAATTGAGGAGGCACCCCATCTGTTTCAACGCCGAGCACGCGACCAAACACGAATGCAAATACAACTGCGGTGACGATTGGAGTGACGACTGCCCATGCCGGCCCGAGGATGGTTTGCTTATACTTGGAGACGAAATCCCGACGAACGAGGAGGTAAATCAAGTCGCGGTAGTCCACCAACGAGCGCCAATCCAACAACATCCAGTTTGACCGTGGGCGGATGCGAATTTCAATCGCGTGGGCCTTGCTTTGATTGATTTCTGGGGGAGGTGACGTCATTTACATTGAGCTCTTATCGTTTGATTGAAAATGGTTTGAGTAATTGATGATGGCTAACGGGAGGGTGGAACCCTGTGTTTAAGCGAGAAGCGGTTAGTTTATACAACTTATTCTGAGAGGTGGGTCGAATTCCATCGTTGGCTAAAAGGTTGGGATAAAGGATTGAGAGCCAGTTTCTCTGAAACTGGGCAAAAATTTGTTAAAATGTAGCTTTAAATGATGAGAAGTATGGGGTTGCTTTCATTTTGGCATTCGGGATGCTCCTTCCCATACTAGAGTCAACACCCTATCTTCCTATGAAAAAACTATCCATCTTCATACTTACTTTGCTGTTCGCTGCTGCACCAGCTGTTTCTAACGCTCAAGGCGTGGGTGGCACTCCTGTAGCAGGCCCGCAAACAGCGGAGCAGGTCGTCGCTTTTGTTAAGGAGTCGACACCATCCGATCGTAAGCGACTCGTCGAGGAAGCGATTCAAGCAAATCCAGATATTGCGGCTACATTGATTTCCCTCCTAATCGCTGAGTTTCCAACCGAAGCGGCGGATTATACTACTACGGTGGTCTCAGCAGTGATTGCGCTACCGGAAGCTAGCAGAACTACGGAGCAAAAAGCTGCTATTCTTACGTCGGTGGCTCAAGCTGCCGTGCCCGCTGCTTTGTTAATCCCCGCCGCGCGAGTCGATAGTGTCGTTCAAGCGGTCAATGCCGTTAAGGCGGCTCTTGAGACGGTCACCGCTAGCTCTCCTGAATTTTCTGCTGCGGTCGGAAGCTATGTTGCTCAGCTCGTTGAAGGGGAGCAAATTATTCTCAACACTCCAGAGGGCCAGGAAACGGTAATTGTGAGCGGCGATAGTCTCGTCTCGTCTTAAGGTTGGCAGATCACATCTGTGAATAAATGACGCTATATTCGATGAAACTGAAAACTATCCATTTCTTCGCCTCTACCTTGTTGGTTGTGGGTCTGGCTCCCTCCGCTTTCGGCTTTGCCGAGGTCGCTCGGGGTAAACTTACTGCGACCGCCTCGCTAGGCTACACGCATGATACTAATATCTTTGCGAATAATAACGAGACATCCGACTCCAGCCTGATTTTCAGCCCTAGTTTGAATTTCGCCCGAAGTGTGGGCCAGGTGAGCACATCAGCTCAGTTATCCGTCAGCTCGATCAACTTCCAGGATAACACAGCTCAAAATTCCATCGATCCTTCGGTCTCGGTCAATTTCAATGTTGATCGGGCGGAAAAAGGCAGTGTGGGACAATCCCTGAGTTACATTCGCTCCACGAATGCCAATGAAGCTCTCAATGATCGGGCTAAGTCTGATGAGTTCCGTGGTTCGACTAAGATCGACTACTACTACAGTGAAAAAACGGGTATTCGCGTGAATGCAGGTTACCGCTTTTCAGATTTTATCTCGATCGGATACAACAGCATTGAATCCTACTCTCTTGGTGGTGGTCTGCTTTATAAGTATTCTCAGAAACTCACCGTATCTGCTACCTACGGCTACAGTCCTGAAAAGGCCAGTAATTTAGGGGCTGGCCCCGTCAGTAATCCCAGTAGCAAGAATCATCGTTTTGCGGTGAGCTTAGAAGGTCAATTGGCTCCTAAGTTAACCGGTAACGTTCAAGTTGGTATGGCATACCGTGACTTTGATCTTGGTGGTGATACGAGCACCGCCTTAGTGAACTCTAGTGTTTCATGGTCCGTTGATGAAAAGAACAGTGTCTCCCTCACTGCTTCCAATGATTTCGATACTACTCCTGGTGCCGAATCGGCGGAGAATCGATCGATTGGCATCTCTTCTCGGCATTCCCTGTCTTCGAAAGTCAGTGCGGGACTCACCTTTACGAACCAGAATTCTAAACTGCAGCAAAGAGTGACCCCCGGTAATACGAATCCTACCAAGCGCACGGATAAGTCTAACACTTTCGGGATCAATGGTTCTTACCGAGCCAATGATCAGGTAAATATCCAAGCCTCGCTCAGCTGGCGCGACAGTAAATCCGATCTTGCTCGTGCGGTCTACCAGCGTAATACCGCAACGGTATCGGCAACTTATAGCTTCTAATCACAAACAAGTGGTGAAGAGAATTCCTCTTTTTATCGGCACCGCAGTTTTTTTCTGCGGTGCTGTTTTGTCTGCCGCCGCAGAAACGGCCTACCGGTTGTTTGAGCAGGATTTGGTCTCCCTGTCCGTTTATGGAGAACCTGATATTTCAACCCAGTTGAGAATCTCGGGCAACGGCATGATCAATGTGCCTCTCCTGGGCGATATCCATATCGTGGGTTTGGATCTCGCGAGTGCAGAGCGAAAAATCGAGAAAACTTACATCGAAAAACAGATTTTTATCCGTCCCCAGATTACCCTGCAGGTATCCGAATACAGTAAGAAGGAAATATCTATTTTGGGGCAGATCGGTCGGCAGGGGAAAATATCTCTACCCGTGGAATCCGTTCAGATGGATATTGTGAATGCGGTCAGCCTCGCGGGGGGATTCTCTCGAATTGCTCGCGCTGATAATGTCAGAGTGACACGAAAGAATTCTAAAACCGGCGAGGAAGAGGTGTTTAATGTAGATGTAGAAAGCATGATTGAAGGCCGCAGCAAAGAAGAGCTTTTCATCGTTTATCCGGGCGATGTTATTTTCGTGCCCGAACGCTTATTCTAACCGATGGCACGTCCTACCAAACAGGCAGCGGCTTCTTCGCGCGCTTCCAAATCAGCTGATGACAGCAAAATTCTGCAGCTTACTCCCAGTGATATCATCCTGTGTATTAGGGAAAGGGCACTGTCTGCCGCCGCCGTTGCCGTTGTGGTCTGTGCTTTGCTGGGTGGGTGGTTATTAAGTCAGCCGAAAGAATACCAAGCCCGCTCTCGTCTCTTGTTTGATCGCAAAGAGCAGGTGGTGAATATTCGCGAAGTAGTTGATCAGTCGATTACGGGCAATCGGAATGATGCTATGTTGGCGACCTATTTGGAACAAGCGACTGGATTACCTATTGCGACCAAGGTCATCGAAACCCTCTCGAAAGAAGAAAAGATTAGAGTTTGGCGACCTTATGCGGACCCCGATGCTCCGGTTCCGCATAATTTAGATTCTATCATCACAAGGATAGTGTCCGATAACGCCAACGCCAGTCAGCAGGGAAACACATTCTTCTTTTGGATTAGCGTTAAACATCGGGATCCTGAAAGCGCGGCATTGTTAGCTTCTCGTTTTGCGAGTCAGTTTATTGTCTATCTTTTAGATCGTAATGCTTCGGTGAATAATTCCGCGCTCGCATTCCTCCGGAGCCAGACGGAGGAACTGAAAAAAAAAGCAGATGAATCTGAGCTAAAATTACAACAATACCGCGAAGGCACCGGGATGGTTTCACTGGATGAAAGCCGAAACATCGTGGTGGACAGGATGAAGGCGCTAAGTTCTACGGTCACCCAAGCCCGGGTGACTCGCTTGGCGATTGAGGCCAAGCTGAGACAGGCCGAAACCATTCTTGAGACAAGCGGGGATCCACTGGAATTGGCGACTACGGCTGAGTTTTCCAGTTTAGCGAGTGTTCAAAATCAAATCGATGAACTCACGACCCAGCGTGCTATCATGGGCATGCGATATGGAATCAAGCATCCGGCGATGATTGATAGCAATCGATCCTTGGAAGCACTAAAAAAACTTCGGAGCGAGCTCATTGTTACAGCCATGGCCAACCTCCGGAATCAATTGGAGAAAGCGAGCAATGGAGAAGCAGACCTTCAGCGCGAATTGGCATTGGCGGAGAAAGAAAGCCTTCGTTTGGATGAGATGTCTATCCAGTTTAATGCTCTGCGCAGAGAAGCGGAAACGAATCGAAGCACCTACTCGCAACTGCTCAACCGACTCAATGAAACGATGGTGACGGCCCGGCTCGAAAGTTCGAATGTCCGTCTCGCTGACGAAGCCTTTGTGCCTACCACTCCAATTTCTCCGGATACTCGTAAGATCACGCTGATGTTGGTTTTTGTGGGGCTCAGTATTTTCGTCGCCTACCCCCTTGGTCTCGAATTGCTTTTCAATCGGGTGCGTGGATGGGCGGACGTTGAAACCTACCTGAAGCTGCCTCTCTTGGGTGAAATACCTTCTTTCAAGAAGCTGGATGCCGCCGTGAGGCCTCATTTGCTCACCCAGTCTGATGATGAAGAAGCACAGGAAGCGGTTCGGAGCCTTTACTCACAGCTGAAGTTATCCTCCAAAATCGATGTCCCTAAAACTATTATGGTGACATCGACGCTCCCCAGCGAAGGTAAGAGTTTTGTCGCCTCGAATTTAGCGGCAGCCTTTGCCGCCCACGGGGTGAAGACCCTCCTTTTGGATACGGACTTACGCCGGCCTACTCAGCATCGTTCATTTGATGTTCCTAACGATGTGGGCTTTTTGCATTGGCTTAATCAGAATGCGGCCGTTCCGGAACGACCACTTGAGGATAAGGATCTTGGTATCCGGGAATGTTCAGATAATCTGTTTTTATTATCCACCGGAGGGATTACACGTCGATCATCTGAGGTTCTCAATTCCGAACCAGTTGAGAAGTTACTTGAGGCTCTGCGGAAAGAGTTTGGTCTGATCATTATCGATACTCCTCCGGCTGGGGTTTTCCCGGATGCGCTGGCCATGGCTGAACATGCCGCTGAAATGATTTATGTGGTGAGGTATAATCATGTGTCGCGTCCTGCGGTGCGACGAATAATCGAGCGAATCGGGTCCACCGGGATTGAGCAGCCCGGCATTGTTCTCAACATGATGCCCGCCGGCCGGAGCAGCTCGGCCTACTATTCTGGCTATGGCTATTACGGTTCGAAGCACTACTCGGGATATAAAAAATCAGATAAAGCGTAGCCAAAGTGGCCACTTGAGGTGATGTTTTGGTCAGGCGAAGAGCTGCGTAAAGGTGCCCAACCATGCTTAATTCTGAAAATTCGGATTCAGCCGCATTTAGCCCCAACGAGAAAATTACGGGGGCTCTGGTTTTTTTCACGGTGGCACTCACTACTTGGGCGATTGCTGGTCGGGCGGGTTGGGTGCCTCCAGTCTTTACCGGACTCGCCATTCTGACCGCGATACTCTCTGTCTTGGTCTCTGTTCGTGAAGGGTTGGCGTTCAATTTCAAGGTATTCTTACCCGCGTTGCTATTCCTTGTCTTGGTTTCCATCAGTTTGCTCAATCCGTCTTATGTTGAGCTGTATGGAACGGGAATTTGGGCTCCTCGTGAAGGATGGTTGCCCTGGCTGCCAAGCACCATAGATCGCGACCATACAATAGCTGAAAGCCTGCCTTGGTTCGCGGCACTTTTGCTAGGGGCTGCTCTGCGGCAGGCTTCATTCAGTAGCCGTGGCGTGCGTCTCTTGTGGGGCGCGTTGTTAGTTCATGGTCTTTTGGTGGCTGCGGTCGGAGTGTATTTTTACATCACCAATCGATATTTGGTGCTTGGGGTCTTTCGCGATCCCTATGGTTATCATTTTTCTTCGTTCATTTACCGTAATCACTGGGCGGCTTACGTGATCATTCTGGTCTCATTATCGAACGGTTTCTCATTCTCTGCCCTTCGCCGCTGGTCCACTGCGCACGGGCGTTTTGATGCGGTGCTCCCAGGCTTATGTGTGGCTTTTATGCTTGCCCTTACCTTGCCGATTCCGGGCTCACGATCCGGGGTGGTTGTTGTGGCGATACTTATCGGGGGAGCATTGTTGCGAATGGCTTGGATATTGTGGCGAGCACGCTTCAAGCAATTTGCATCTCCTGCTCAGAGGCTAGGCGTGTTCGCTTTGATCATCTTCCTGGGTGTGACCGTTGGGATTGGAGCTTCATTTAATCGTGATGAAATCCGGAAGCACTGGGGCCGGACGGTGGCACAAATTCATGGGCTGTCTCAAGGGCAGGATGAGCTGCGATTGAATCTTTCTCGGGATACGATAGCGATGGCGGCTGATCGGCCGATCTGGGGATGGGGTGTGGGGAGTTACCGCTTAATATTCCCGAAGTATCAGGGCGACTATTTTCGCGATGATCAGGGGAAAATTAATGCCCGGGTGCATCATGCTCATAATGATTGGGCAGAAATGTGGGCGGAAATCGGTCTTCTAGGTTTGCTGGTTTTGTTGGTTCCTGTAGCGATTCGACTGCGGAATATTTGGCGGTCTCGCAGTGTGCTCTTTCGATGGGGTGGCGGTGCAGTCTTGATAATTATGGCCTATGCGTTGGTCGATTTTCCTCTGCATAATCCGGCCGTGCTTTTTCTGTGGGTCACTCTCTTATGCACCGCCGGTCCTCGTGAGATTCCAAACAATGACTCCTGAAGTAATTATGGGCTGGCTTATCAGCAAACTGTCTTTTGACCCCCTTTCCAAACCCAGATGAGACAAGCTACTCCATGAATACGGTATCACATCACACGATTCTTGGTGTCACTTACCTCAATGGACCTGTTGCAGCGGTGGTGGAAGCTGGAGTTTCAGCTGGGCTAGTTGTGGTCCCATCGGCCCCAGTGATCGTTCGTATGCAGGAAGATGAGGCCCACCGAGAGGCAATCCTGAATGCAGATTTAGCGGTCATCGACTCGGGACTGATGGTGCTTTCTTGGCGCTTACTCGCGGGAGAACGCCTCACCCGGGTTTCAGGCTTAGCTTATATGCAAGGTTTGCTCAGAGATCCGGTCTTTTCTGCATGCGAAGACGTCGCGTGGATCATGCCTGATGCAGTGGCTCGCGATACCAATTTGGCCTGGTTGAGACAAATCGGATATCGGACGAAACCAGAGGATTGTTACATTGCCCCACAATATGCCCGAGCTGGAGCACTCGAAGATCGGGAGCTGCTAAAATGGGTCAAAGCCCGCAAACCCTCGCACTTGATCATCGCCTTGGGGGGCGGTGTTCAGGAGAGGTTGGGTTGGTATTTGAAATGCAACGCGGGCCATAAAATGGGCATCCATTGCGTGGGTGCGGCCATCGGTTTTCTCAGCGGTGAACAGACGAACATTCCGGGATGGGCTGATCGGTTCTACTTAGGTTGGTTGTTTCGCAGCCTCTATGAGCCGCGCCGGTTTGTGCCCCGCTACATGAGAGCAGCTCGCTTAATCCGTCTCGTATCCCAGTATAAGCACCGAATCCCTCCAGTCTTAGGCAACTGATCCCATGGCTTATTCATCAAATGGTTGGAGCTGGCTTTCTCTCGGCACCGAACCTTCTTCTAAAAACTTGCCATGATTACGACATGGCGAGTCTCTCTTAAGCAATGATTGAGCATCGGCAGCGCGGATTCATCAACTTCTATTCGATCTTTATCGGATTGGTTGCCGTTGCCCTGCTTTTGGTCCTCGCCGAAGTTTCCGTATGGATCCCTCACATCGGCCTGTTGAGTTACATCAATATGGGACCATATACACTGGCGGTGATTGTGGGTGTGCTTGCTGCAGGAGGCAGTATGCGCAAAGAAGCGTTTCGCCTCCATGCCATGCCTTTAGGGGCAACGGCGAGTTTGGCCCTCAAACAGACTGCGATTGTGGCGGCCTGTGTTTTTGCCCTGATGTTTGTGACTAAAGATCGGGCGGTGAGCCGATTATTTTTAGGCAGCTACCTCGTTCTCTTTTGGTTTCTGCTCATTTTCTTGCACTCCTGGGTTCCTCGGTTTTTTGCTCGGATGCTGTTTGCCGACAGGTCACGAACCCTCTTCGTGGGTCATCGCACGACCCCGGTAGATCTATTGCGTTGGAGTCGGCAACGCGCCCATTTGGGGGTGGAGATTGTGGGCTATTTGGCCGACCAAGAGACGCCCGAAGAAATGATTAAGGGGATACCCTTTCTCGGTAAGACCGATAGTTTGCAGCAAGTTCTCCAACACAAAAATATCCACCAAGTCATCCTGCTCGATTGGCTTGATGATCAAGAAGAGATGGAGCGCATCGTCGAGACTTGTGAAGAGGAAGGATGCCGATTCATGATTCACAATCGTTTCGCCACTAACTTTGCCCGAAACTTGATTGGGAGCGAAGAAGGGGGGCAGCATTTCTTTGTGATGCAAGAGGAGCCCTTGGAAGATCCTGTGGCACGGGCGATTAAGCGGACATTGGATATTGTCGTTTCACTACCCATTGTTGTGCTGATCATTCCTCCGTTGAGCTTGATGGTGTGGTTGGCTCACAGAATTCAAGCTCCCGGACCTCTCATGTTTGTGCGCCTACGTGGAGGTAAGCATCGCAAGGAATTTTCGATGCTTAAATTCCGATCCATGTATGTTGGTAATCTCGATGTTGCCGAACAGGCCACGACCGATGACGAACGGGTGTTTCCCCTGGGGAGGTTTCTGCGTAAGAGCAGTTTGGATGAATTTCCCCAATTCATTAATGTTCTCACTGGCGAAATGTCTCTGGTTGGTCCACGACCACATTTGAGTGAACATGATCAGGCCTTTAGCCGTATAGATCCTACTTATCGGATGCGCTCGTTGGTAAAACCGGGTATCACGGGGCTTGCTCAGATTCGTGGTTTCCGGGGAGGTATTACCGATCCGGAAAAACTCCACCGTAGGGTCTATTGGGATCTCTACTATTCAGCCAATTGGTCCGTCTGGTCAGACATTCGCATCATTTTGATTACGGCTTGGCAGATGGTTTTTCCCCACAAGTCGGCTTACTGATATTTGTTCACCTGATTCAATTCAGCTGTGATAAAAGTGGGGTTGGGCGCTTACAGAGCTGGATGGCCAGCCCCCAGGGGTCGCGCATCATGATCAGGTGAGCGCCATCGGGAAAACGTTCGTCCTTATAGAGGGTGGCTCCCGCGGTGATCAGGCGCGCCGCATCGGCCTCGGGATCTTCACTGGAAAAAGCGAGGTGTAGGACGAGCGGATCCATCGCAGCGTAGTCAGGCACTTGGTCCACGGGGTTGCAGTAGATCTCGATTGCCGTGGCTTGATCATCAGCGAGGAAATGAGTCTTGGCAGGGACATCAACGATACGGACAATTTTCAGTCCAAGATGGGCGACATACCACGCGGCGACTGCCACGGGATCGGCGACGTTGTAAGCAGTGTGTTCGATTTTCATATATGTAGCTGTGTTTGCTTGCGCGTGTGTGTGCGGATGTGAGCCGCGAGCGCGTTTTAGGTCTGTAGAATAGGTTAGGTTGTGCCCGTGTAACTGAGGAGTTTTGAGTCACAGGCGAGGTAGAGCGTGTCCTGATCTTTGATAATCAATGAAGTGGGTGAGGGAAGCGAATCCTGCTGATCGAGATTACCTTCAAGATCGATCACTCGAAAAATGCCCGCCTGATCGATTGCGACGACACGGTATTCAAGACGCGCCAGATGTTGCAGGCCGTGAGGGAAGAGATGGTGCCATTGATGGACTCCGTTCAAATCGTAACAGAGTAAAAATCCTTGGGTGGTGGCGACGATCACGCGATCGTCTTCGACGAAGATAGCGATACCTGTGACCTGTCCTCCGGGACGCTTGAACCAGTTTCGTCTCCATCCACCCGCGATTGATTCGTAGAGGTGAAGATTATTCCCGCGATTGGCTCCGCAACCGATGAGGTGACGGGTGCCATCATTTCCAAATGCGAGGGCGGTGAGCATGCTCGTCCAACCTTCCACTTCGAGTTCCGCGAGCTGCGTGCCATCGGATTCGAGAATGCGACAGGTGGCCTGATCGCTGAGAATCTCTCCTCCGACGACGATTCTATCTCGGCCCGATCCATCGACATCGGTGATCGCCACGCGTCCGGGCACGCCTTCGTTGTAGCGCCACAGCCAGAGTTGTTTTCCCTGACGATCAAATCCGCGTAATTGCAGATCGCCGCAGCCGACGGCGAAAAAGGCTTCGCCATCGTTCACGCCACCCGCGACTTGAATCGGGGCAGGCGTCGTGAGTTCCCACCACGGCCAAGGGGAGGGTTCCCGTTCGATTTTATGAGTCCATTGCGGGTGGACCTTTGCATCAAAAGCGGTGAGTTGGGCGGCACCGTGACCGACGACACATAATGGATTCTCGTCCTGCGCGTAACCGATGTCGTGAATTGGCCCGGTGATTTCGGTGGACCAGATTTCATGACCGGCTGAATCGAGTTGGCACAGCGTCCCGCTTTGGCTGCCGACGAATAAGTCGCCTTCTTGACCCGCGCACATCGCGGTGATCGTCGTGTCTGCCTGGAAGTGGGGTTCGAGAGAGGCAGATTGAGACGGAGTTTGTTTTATTGCTGAGGAGGCGGTTGGTTCTGATATGGGAAACGTTTCAAACGCGGTGGATTTTAGCCCATCGCTGATACTGATGACATCGCCTGTGATGTTGAGAGCAAAGAGAGACTCGTTCGGTGCACAGGCCTGAACAAGATGCGCGACTCGAATCGATTCTCCCTTCTTCAGTGCGGCTGTCTCCCGCGCGGCGAATGCCGTGAGCACCACCTCGTCGGTGCGGTAGCGCAGCTTCCACAGATCTTTCTCTGCCTCTTTGTGATAGCGTAAATGCTGGGGTATATCCGTGAGACTTTGATGTGCCTGATCGGTGGAGCTGAGTAGGTTGATGGCAACGTGATCGCAACACGGGCTCATCCGCTCACCACTCGCGCCTCCGTCGGTTAGCTCGAGACGAGTCGGAGTGCGGAAATGAGCCTCGACCGCGAAGTCACCCGCGATGTTTGCCGTCACCGTATCGATAAAGACGGCGCACTGGCCGGGAAGCATGTGAATCTCGCGCACCCAATCGGCCCCGGCGTAATCCTTCGATTTGATCCGCAGATAAATCGAGCCGTCAGCATCTGTGCGTTGCTCCTCCAAAATTGAGAAACCCGGAATGATCCCCGTCTCGCCATCGCGCACTATCGTGACAAGTGAGTGATGCTCCGGCGCGGAATGAATGAGGCTATCTTCTTGCACGATCACGGACACACCGAGACGCGCGTAATCGAGGATCCCACCTGCGTCATCATAGGAATGACTGCCGCCACCAAGTCCATCGATGAGCAGATAATCATCGGCTAACTCCCAACCGGTGCGCACGGCGAGTTTGTCGAAACACTGCTCGATGGGGGCGGTCGGTGGGGTCGTAACGGCATCTACGGCCAGCTCGGGTTCGCGATTCCAAATTTCATAAACCAAGGGGTCAATCGGGATCACCGTGATGCCGATATGATCCTGTGGTAGCTCCGGTGTTACCCCACTATCGAAGCCTCGCGCGAGCATCGGTTGCCAGCCGAAACGTCGCTCTTGAGGCGTGCGATCATGCAAATATTTATAACGGCCATCACCGAGAAAATCAGCGGCAATGCGAAGGATCGGTCCAGGAAACGCGCGGGCGATTCCACCATCTCCGGCCGAGGGCATCCAACCGTCGTTGTTCACGACAGCCATCATGTATTCCGCTGCCTGACGCACCCCCCCTTCGTTGAAGAAACGATGTTCAGGATCGATGAGACCGTATTCGATCATGACGGGGAGCGACATGGTGATGCCGTGGCACAAGCCATCGCATAATGGCTTCCATGATGAACCATAAGGTTCAAACGCCATGCGTCCCGCCGTTCGCCATTGTTCTGGCCCCGTCAATTCCGGATAATGTGTCTCATAATAATCGGCGACAAACATGAGTGCCGCGGCGGGTATTAACTCATGGTTTTGGCGGGGATTGTGAGGGCGTTGCGTGCGTGGACAATTGGCCACATGCGGCCAACCTTCGTCGCTCTGCGCCCAACCGTAAATGTATTGGGTGATCGCGAGCCGCTCTTCGTCGTTAAACAAGCCGGTGTGTTCCACGAGTTGCCACGGCAGGAAACGCCACAAACTGAACAGGTGACTCTGCACGATGATATCGGTCTTTTCGAAACCGCAGCTGATGATCGCCTGCCAGACTCGGCGATAGATTTCTCCCAGCTTGGGCTCTCCGGTCAGGTAGTAGAGATAGCCGATGTTATCACCCTCTAGAGTATTGGTGATTTCTGCCGCCGTCGCTGGGATTGCGCCCGTCCGGTATTCCTCGACAAATGAATCCGCGATGGGCAAGCGCGTGATGTTGAGCTCGCGCAGATGCGGTATGCTGTCGCCGAGCTTGGATTGGAAAACCTGTGCTGCTTCCGCTGCTCCAGCCTCATCACTGTAGCCCACGGTGATCACATTATGTCCCGTGCCCAACGGATCGCAGAGTGTGCGCAATTCCGAGCCACCCGGTCCGGGATAATACAGATCCGTTGCGCAAAACGAATGATAGTAGAGCTCTTTGATGCATTGGCTGTCGGCGAGATTTCCGACGATGATGGTCGGTTGGTCTGCGGATCTCAGAATCGCACCTTCCGGATCGTCGAGCCACTCCACAGCTGCTCCTTTTTCCTGCAATGTGAGCTGGATGGCTCGCGCCGCGGCTTGGCCGTGATCGGAACGCGGCGCGGCAATTTGGATCCCTGTATCCTGACCAAATGGAGTCTCGAAATAGAGCGGACGGGGTTGGGTGATGATCATAGCGCTGAGCTTTATTTCTGAGAGTGCTGGTCGGAAATCTCACGTGCGTAAATCCGGAGTTTCTCGATGCGATCTGCCGGGGCAGGATGGGAGGATGCGAAATTGAACCAGGCGGGTGTCTGATCGCGTGCGGCCAACCAGCGGAAAAGCTGATCGCTGCCTTGTTCGGTTCCGTAAGTGGCCAGAACCAAACGTATACCCCAACGATCCGCACCACTTTCCTGCTGTCGTGAATGGTCGAGGTTGAGTAGCTGTTGAGTGCGCTCCGAGATCAGATCGATCCCGCCAGTCCCTCCAAAAATGAGCATCCAAACCAAGCCGCGTCCGATCGCTCGGCCGATGCCACGCAAGTGGTCACGTTGCGCGAAATGCCCCAGTTCGTGGCCGAGCACGAAGGCCAGCGCGACCTCATCATCGCCGACCACACGCAGCAACCCGGTTGTGACGGCAATCGTGCCGCCGGGAATCGCAAACGCATTGGGATCGTCGTCGTCGATCACGATTAACTGGAAATCGATATCCGGCACCTCGGGGTGTTCGGTCAACTTAGCCAAAACACCAGCCGCATATTCGCGCTGTTCTTTTTCATCCTCAGTTGTCTCGGCCCTTCCTTCATCGGTTCGAAACGATGAGAACCAAGCCTGTTCCCGCTCAGCGGAAATCTTCGGCAGCGTCCACTCTACGATCCACCCGATCCCCCAATAGAAAACCGCACTGAGAATGATGGCAGCCGAGACCAAAGTCGCGATTTCACGGCCCAACCCGCGAATGCCGCCACCCGAGCTCGCGTCAGCTGCTTCACGTAAATCCCGCCGCACATATTTCATCTGAGATCAGGATATTTTCGGTGGAGTCGTTCCCGGTGCGGCGTAGCGCACCATCGTGCCATAGGCCAAGACCTCAACCCCTCCGGCGCCCTGTTTGCCACGAGTATTGGCAATGCTGGAGGTCTCCATCCGAAAGTTGAGGATCATATCCGCATCGGGACACTCGTCCTGCATGCGCAGGATTGCCTCGCGTCTCGCGCGATCCAAGAGCGATTCGTAGGAGCGCACCCGACCCCCGAAGAGGTTTCTCAGGTTGGCCAGAAAACGCTTAAAATAATCGAGCGAAACCACCACCGAGGCGGCAACCAAGCGTGATTCGGCCACGATGTGGCCTGCTTCCAAACGGCGCGTGGGAGTAATAGGTATGCGCAAACCATTTTGTTCACGCTGTCGGATCGATTTGTAGTGTGACCTCTCGGCCAACATACCGATGAAACCAAAGACGACCAACGCGATGAAAGGCGCCGCGTAGAACAAGATGATCAGTGCCGTGTGCACCGATTCGGACTGTCCGTAATCAGGAGTCATGCGAGAGTCCGTTTACTCGACTCGCACCGCGGTGCCGTAGGCATAGAGCTCGGCTGCACCCTGCGCGACCGAGGAGGTGGAGAAACGCACATTCACGATCGCATTGGCGCCCATCGCCACGGCCTGCTCCTTCATGCGTTCAACCGCTTCGTCACGCGACTGCGCAAGGAGTTGCGTGTAGCCTTTCAGCTCGCCGCCCACGAGATTCTTGAGGCTGGCCGCGATGTCGCGTCCGACATTTTTCGCGCGCACGGTGTTGCCCGAAACGAGACCGTAGTGTTCGACCGTCCGGCGCCCCGGCACAGTTTCGAGATTGGTGAGGATGAGATCATTCATAAGGGGTAGGTAAGACTGAAATTCAGCGAATCAGGGGGTGGGCTTATAGCAATAGATTATGCGGCGGGTCTTTTCCGTC
The DNA here is from genome assembly GCA_034669935.1 of Cephaloticoccus sp. GTDB lineage: Bacteria > Verrucomicrobiota > Verrucomicrobiia > Opitutales > Opitutaceae > Cephaloticoccus. Next base: position 238,527 of record JAXMOJ010000003.1, on the reverse strand, counting down.
GCATTATAAATAAAAACCGTCTGGCGACCAATCGGTAGTCTTCGCCCAAGACTCCGCGCCTTCGTAGATGATATCCATGAGTGGATCTTTGATATAAAGATAACCATCGATACTCTGGGGAAAAATCTCAGTCAGTCGACGTTTGATTCGTTCGTAAGCGAGCCGGACCGTTTCATTGGCGCGTAGGAAATCGCGGAAGAGAAGGGCGTAGCGCTGGTTTTGCAGCCCTTGTTGGCGGACATGAAGATGGCAGCGACGCTGCCCTTCAGGTTCGCGAAAATACGCTTTGCGTAATTCGGGAGACTTCGGGTCGTCGATCCCCACGAGACAATCGTAGTGAATGTCGCCTCGTCTTAGAAACTGCGCCGCGAGCATCTTCTCGGTAAATGTATCCAGATCGTCGAGCGACTCCACGGTGATTTGAATATCAACGATGTCCTTTGCTCCCAGGCCGGGCACGGAGGTCGAACCGATATGATCAATGCGCTGCGAGGAATCTCCGAGCACCTTTTTCAGCTGCTTCGCCGCAGTTTGGAATTCGTCAGCCCATCGGGATTGATGATCGATGATGACCACGGGCCCTGTGTTCGGGGCGATATTTTTGAGGTGGTTCATCGGGGTAGGGCTACATGTGTGAGCAATGCATAGGTTTACGGGGATACGATTGAATATGATCAGAATCTTTAGCCGCAAAGAACGCAAAGGGGGTGAAAATGCAGTGTAGGCCTGTTCTCGCGCTTATAAGCGCACTGGGGCGTTAAATTGTTGGACGGAACTTTGCGCTCTTTGCGGCAATCAGTCTGATTCGGTTCAATTTCGAGGTGAGGTTAGCAGGGGACGATCTTGCCCAAGATACGAATGACGCTGCGATTGGCGATCTCTGTCTGCGGGGTTGCACTTCGACGTATCGGTCTATGGGGTGGCGGGTTCATACTTCGGTGCTGGGCATTTTGTTCGGCGCCACTTCATCCAAAACCAGATTCAGATTATGTCTTCAGAAGAACTTTCCCTCGAAACCAACGATCAGCGCGTGAGCTATGGCATCGCCATGAACATGGGCGCGAACATCACCCGACAGGGTGGCGTCGAGATTGATACGACCGCATTTCTCGCCGGTTTGAAAGATGGCCTCAGTGGGGCAAAACCTCAGGTGAGCGAGGAAGATTTGAAGGCTGCATTCGCGAGCGCACAGGAAAAAGTCGAGGCCGCTGCGGCTGAAGGCTCTGCTGAGCAGACCCAAGCCGGACAGGCCTTTCTCGAAAAGAACAAGGCCCGCGATGGCGTGGTCGTGACCGAGTCCGGTCTGCAATACGAGATCATGACCGCCGCTGAAGGCGCGAAGCCTACCGCCGAGCAAACTGTCGAGGTGCACTACCATGGCACCTTGGTCGATGGCACGGTCTTCGATAGCTCGGTGAGCCGCGGCGAAACAATTTCCTTCCCGGTTAAGGGTGTGATCCCGGGCTGGGTCGAAGGGCTTCAGCTCATGACGGTTGGTTCGAAGTGGAAACTCTTCATTCCTGCCGAGCTCGGCTACGGCAACTCGCCCCAAGGCCCGATCCCCGCTGGTTCGACCCTGATCTTCGAAGTTGAGCTGATCTCGATCAAGTAAGGTCGCGCGGCGTGATCGCCCCTCAACCTGTTTCCCAAGGCGCGTGATTTTCACGCGCCTTTTTTGTGATCATGAAACGTGACAGTAGAATTAGAGGAAGCGCCGCTCGCTTGTAGCGTAGCTATTTGGATTTCCTTGCACGTTTTATTGATAGTTTGGTCCTCAATCTCCTCATTTCTGACTAGCCTCGGTTCGTTAGAGTGGCTCGAACGGGATCCTCTCCGGTCGTGAAGGTGAAGTGACGTTTGCCAAGGATATGGTGCATGGCGTGGTTGCCCGCGAGAAAATCGGCGTAAATCGATTGGTATTTGCGGCGTCGGCCTGCATTGAGCACCGCATCGGTCAGCACATTACCCAAGCCCATGCCCTGCCACGGATCGGCCACAACGATGGCGAACTCGGCCGTCTCGTTGTAGGGATCGCCAATGATTCGGGCGACTCCGACCATCTTACGCACGCCCTTTTCCCGCATTTCGGCCACGATCGCAATTTCCCGATCGTAATCGATTTGAGTGTAGCGGACGAGCATCTCGTGGGTGATATCCTTGATAAGCTCAAAGAAGCGGAAGCGTTGGGTTTCCTCAGACATGGCGCGAAACATCTCGGCTTCCAAGGGCTCGTCTTCTGGCCTGATTGGTCTTAGGTGCACATTTTTTCGGTTGGAAAGTCGCACGGTGCGCTCGAGCTCACGTGGATAGGGAGTGACGATGAGGTGGTTGTAAGGTGAGCGATTCCGAGGTGGCGGTTCAGCATCGAGCACGATTTTGGCGTCGAGGGTGACGCTGCCTTGTGCATCTATCCCGAGGGGATTGATGTCGATCTCCGCAATCTCTGGAAAATCCATGATCATGTGGGAAAACTGGCAGAGTAGAAACTGCAGCCCCTGCAGATCGACGCTCTGCATTCCGCGGTAACCGGCCAGCAGCGTATGGATTTTGGTCTTCTCGATCATTCGCTTAGCCAGCGCCATGTTGAGGGGGGGAATACCAATGGAGATATCCTTGAACACTTCGACTCCCACCCCACCCATGCCAAAGAGGATAACCGGTCCGAAAACGGGATCTTTTTTACTCCCGATGAAAAGCTCGTATTTCTTGGTGACCATTTTTTCGACCATCACGCCCTGCAACCGAGCCTTGGGACGGAGTCGCGCGGCATCTTTCATGATTTGGTGAAATGCGAGTTGCACCGCTCGCTTCGAACGCAGGTTGAGCACCACTCCGTTGACATCGGTTTTGTGCATGATGTCCGGAGACATGATCTTCATCGCCACCGGAAATCCAAACTCGGCAGCTCGTCGGGCAGCATCGGTGGCGGTGTGCGATTGGGCGTGCGGAGGTGAAGGCAGGCCATAGTTGGCAATAAACTGCTTGGCTTCCTTCTCGTTAAGAGTGTGGCGACCGGCTTCTCTTACGCGATCCAGTAATCGATGATTGGCAGCGGTCTTGGGCTTAAACTCTGAGGGCACCGCATCCGGGGTCTCTGCGAGCATCTCTTGATTGCGGGCGAAACGCGCCATGATGTTGAAACAGGTGACGGCTTCCTCCGGATTGTCGTAAACCGGGATGCCTTTCCGCGTGAGTGCTCTGGCACCCACTTCGACATCACTTGCGCCCATAAACGCGGCGAGGATGGTTTTATCCGAGGCCGCGGCGAGTTCTCCCAGAGATCGTCCGATCTGGTCGGCGTTGGTCATCGCCTGAGGTGTGAGGATCACGAGTATCCCATCGACGTCGGGTTCTTCCAGGCAGAGCCGGAGAGTCTCCCTGTATTGGGTGACGCCGGCGTCGCCGAGCACATCAATGGGATTTGAATGACTCCACGCATTCGGCAGAACCTTGTTGAGTTTTTTTCGTAATGTCGTTGAGAGCGGTGCCAATTGGCCCCCTTGGGAAACGTGGATGTCGGTCGCGATTACTCCCGGACCGCCGGCATTGGTAATAATGAGCAGACGATTGCCGCGAGGCTGAGGCTGCATCGAGAGGGATTGGGAGATGTTAAAGAGCTCTTTGATCGTATTGACCCGGGCAACACCCGCCCTTTCAAACACGGCATCGTAGATCGCATCATCGCCGGTGAGGCTGCCCGTGTGTGAACTCGCGGCGGCCGCTCCCTCTGAACTGCGTCCTACCTTCAGCACGATAATCGGCTTGGTGCGACCGATCGATCGTGCGGCACTGATGAAGCGTTTCGCATTCTGTAACGACTCCATATAGATTAGGATACTGGAGGTGTCGGGATCGGCTCCCAGGTAGTCGATTAGATCATGATAGCCGATATCGGCCATGGAGCCGACGGAGATGAAATGACTGAAACCGACTCGTTCACGTATGGACCAATCTAATACTGCAGTGCACAGAGCACCACTCTGCGAAATAAACGCCAGTTTACCGGGCAGCGCCATCCGGGCGGCGAAGCTCGCATTGAGCCCGATTTGAGGCCGGATAAACCCGAGACAGTTCGGACCGATAAGTCGCACGTTGGCCTTGCGGGCGGTGCGCACGAGTTTGCGGAATAAGGCGGCTCCCGTTCGTCCCGATTCGAGAAATCCGGCGGTGATCACGACGGCATTGCCGATCCCGCATTGACCACACTCCTCAATCACCTCCGAAACGTGTGCCGGTGGTGTGGCAATAATTGCAAGGTCGACCGGGTCGGGGATCGCCGAGAGCGTGGCATAGACTTTTGCGCCTCGCATGCTGCGATGCTTGGGATTGACCGGATAAATTATCCCGTTGAAGTCCCCGCCCAGCATATTGCGCAAGAGTGCATTGCCGACGCTTCCTGGCCGGTTACTGACGCCGACCAAAGCGATCGAACGTGGGTTGAAAACAGTTTGTAGGCTCTCGAAGGTATTCATGGCTGAGGTGTTTTGAGCGACCTCATCCCAGCAGAGCGACATCAGGCCGAATCTTTCTGTAGGCTATTGAATAGATGAGGGTTGAACAAGATACTTTCCTGATTATCGCTATTTATCAGGGGCTGCCTGCCACATATTACACGTCGTGCAGCGAGCTTCGCCGACTGGCTGGCGAATATGAATTTGTTCTACGATCCTCTCTGTCTTGAATATGGCTCCGATCACTATCCGGAGCGATCTGAGCGAGTATCGCGCACGGTGGCCTATTTGAAAAAAACGCGGTCTGATTGGGGTTGGTTCGTGCCTCCGGAAGCGACCGATCAATCGATTCTCCGAGTGCACTCGACGGAACATATGGATAGTCTGCAAGCGGGGGAAGACTTTGATGATGACACTCCTTGGTATGCTGGAATCGACGGGCATGCTCGTCGGTCTGCGGGAGCAGCCATCGGAGCGGTTGATGCCGTGCTCGACGGCTTGGGTCCCTCCATGTCGCTGATGCGGCCACCGGGGCATCATGCGACAACATCTCATGCGATGGGGTTTTGCTATCTCAACACTATGGCTATTGCCGTGATGCATGCGAAGGTAGCACGCGGGATAGAACGCATCGCGGTTTGGGACTTCGACGCTCATCATGGGAACGGCACAGAAGAGATCCTTTTGAATCGTGAAGGCATCAGGGTTGCTTCCGTGCATCAGTATCCCGGTTATCCAGAGACCGGCGTCATGAGTGTGGGGAACTCCCGTAATTGGCCCATCCCGCCTGGGGCTCACCGCCACGAGCATATGAAGGCACTCAAAGGGTCACTCGAGTGTTTGCTGGATTTTAAGCCGGATCTGGTATTGGTCTCGGCCGGTTTTGACGCCTATCATGGCGACCCTCTGGCCAACCTGATGCTCAAGACGTCGGATTTTGCTGAACTCGGTCATTGGCTGCAATCGACCGGACTCCCCACCGCCGCGATTCTCGAAGGAGGCTATAGTAACCACCTCTCACAACTCGTGAGGGCGTTTCTAACCGCCTGGAGCAACTGAGAATTAGTCGTTCTTCTTGCCGTCTAAACCTGAACGAGTTTTGAGGGGGCCGTCTTTACAAAAATGATAGTGTCAGGTCCCTTCTTCACTCGTAGCGTTGCTTGAAAGAGTAGAAGCACGGCTCGTGTTTAGCTTAGTCGAGCTGATCTCGATCAAGTTAAGTGGCCGAATTCCGGACAGTATGAGGTTGCTCCTGCGTGGTGGACTTAAAGTGTCAGGGGTTTGTTCGCCTCAGCTTCAGTCCAAAGTATACCGGTTGCGGATCGACTGTGGAGCCGCGTCGGTTGGGGGGTGGTGGTATTAGGTTGGGGGCTCGCGTTGATGCGATATCTCGCGCGACTCGGGTTGCGTTACGATGAGTCGCGGGTGGTGATGAATCTGCTCGAGCGGAATTACGCTGAGCTTTTGCAACCGCTGGATTATGATCAGGGCGCGCCGGTGGGATTTCTTTGGTTACACAAAGCGATGATAGATTGGGTGTCGTTCAGTGAATGGGGGCTGCGTTTACCGACTCTGATTGCGGGATTACTGATCCCGTGGTTGGTCTGGGATGCAGCCCGACGATTGGCGGATCCGATGGCGGGGACACTGGCGGTGCTCATGGTGATCTTTCATCGCGAGATCGGGCTCTATGTGCCGGAGGTCAAACAATATGCCTTTGATTGTGCGGCCACGGCGGGGATGCTTTGGGTGTGGAGTCGTTTACCTGAGGGACGGCACTCGTTTCGTGTTTGGCTAGGGCTCGCGGTGATGGGATTGATTCTGCCGTGGCTGAGCCATGCTGCGCTCTTTGGGATGGCGGGTTTCGGGCTGGCCTTGCTGTGGCGAACCGTGGCCGCGAAAGACGACCGGGGGGAGCTGATGAATGTGATGGGGATTGGGGCGGTCTGGAGTTTGGGGTTGGCAGCGCTCTATGTGTTGCAACTTCGCGAATTGGCTGGTGAGGAGTGGGCGAAGGTCTGGTGGGCGGATCATTTTGCACCGTTGCCCTTTACGTGTGAGTGGAGCGCTCGGTGGGGATGGAGAGTGGTCTCGAAGTTTCTCTTTGGGACTTATTTGGGATCCTATCTGGTGCCGATTTATCTCACGGGCTTATGGATTTTTTGGCGGCGCACTCCAGGGACTGTCATCTTGCTGTTGGTGCCGATGCTCGTGATGTGGATCGCGAGCTCACAGGAGTCTTATCCGTTTTACGGGAGGTTTCTGTTGTTCTCCCTGCCGCTGGCAGGTTTGCCGTTGGGCGCAGGAGCCGCGGCGTGGTGGCGGGCTGGGCCGAAACTGAAGCTACTGCAATGGCCGCTCCGCTTCGTCGTGATCTTTTGGGTGTGCGTCGTGGTTAAGGAAGGGGCGCGTTCGCGGCTTGGTGATCATAATAACATGATCGATGCGCGCCCGCTCTTAGAGCATGTGAATCGTGAGCAGCTATCCGGAGACACGGTTTGGATGAGTTCAGAGTTGGATTATTCCGCACGTGTTTACACCCGGATGCTCAATCTCGATTCTGCCACTTGGCTCCACAGCAGCGCTTGGGTCAAAGAGGAGACCGATGAGATTACACAAGAACTAGCCCACATCGATACCCCGCGTATCTGGGTTTTGACCAACCGCCCGCGTGGCGACGATGAGTGGGTAAAACACTTAGGCCGGGCTTTGCGCCCCGACCGAAAGGCAACCGTCATTCTGGTGACTCGCAGCACGGTGTTGCTGAAACTGGAGTGAATGTTCGGACCGCCATTTTTAATTATTACATGAAGCGAAAATGACTCGACCTATTGCAGGTAGCTTTTGTTTATTTCTAGGCCTTGTTGTAACACTTTGTGTATTACCTACTTAATATTCATTTACATGCTCCGATTCAAAAGTCTTCTTAAGTTTTTCAGCCTCGTTGGTTTGGTCATCGTGGTCGGCGCGTCAGCAGCCCGTGCTCAGCTCACCTTCACGATCGATACGTTTACGACCGAAGAGTTGAAGATCACTCTTAACGCTGGGGGCTCGTTGGTCGGGTCAGCCGTCAGCAGTGATACCATGCTCTACATCACGGCGGACTCCTTTAATCAGGATTGGATTCTGAAGGATAATTCTGCCTCGGTGGTCGGTTCGACTGCTTCGTTGGGTGATGATGCCTTTGCTTCCGGTGGGGCGGAAGATCAGATCATGTTTGGCGACTATGTGTTTATTTCGTTTGGACCGCTCGTGACCGGTGAATCACTTGATGGTCCTCTGCAGCTCACGATGGGCCATTTGTTTTCCGGCGGATTTAATCCCTCGGCCGTCAGCAATCTCGTGCTGACTTGGGGCATTGATGATCGTGTGGCAGGCACCCAACCTTGGGGTGATATTCAGTCTACCGTCGCGGTTTCAGCTGTGCCTGAGCCTTCATCTTACGCTCTCATTTTGGGAACGGTCAGCCTGCTGGGCATCTACGGCTTACGCCGCCGCCGGGTGACGAAGGCTTGAGGCTTTTGAAAACGCTTACGCGTCGCGGCGTTTGAAATAGTAGAACCGTTGCTCGCGTTTGGCGTAGTGGAGCAGGTTGAGGCGCACGGGACTGTCGGCGAAGGTGTCGGTGGTTTCTTCGCCGTTCGCAGGATCGTAGCGATCGAGTTTTAGGTCGGTGGCTTGATGGGGCTGATTCACCCGGTGGTGGATTTCAGCGAGGTTGAGATAGTGCCCACCAGCGTCGCGGGCGCCGAGTTGGCGTTGGCTCGGATCGATCCAGATCCATTGCTGGAGGGTGCGATCGAAGATCTCGACGATAGTGTGTCCCCCGGCGAGGAGGACCTCGAAGTTGTGGCCTGGTTGATCGGACTCGGCTTGGTGGTAGGTATTACGCATGCGCAACAAGCGTGCGGGGATGTCGAGGCTGTTGAGCGCATGGCAAAGCACTTCGGCCATATTGGCGCACCAGCCGTGATCGATTCCGGCGAGGATGCGTTCGTGTTGACGAAATGGATGGAGGTGATTCATCACATCGGAGGGCGTGCCACGTTGTGGTTCGAAATCATCCATCACGGCACGCGCGATCACGCGGGCGCGGGAGTAGGGCGCGGCTTCGTCTGAGATGAGATCACCCCAGCATTTTTGAGCATAGGAGCGGTCTTCCTCCGTGGGGATATCGATGATCCAATCTTTGATGAAAGAGTAGCTCAGTTTGAGATCTGTTTCTTTGACGATGACTCGATCGTTGGTGGTGCGTCCGTTGGCCGCATCGCGCGCCTTGGAAGCGAACTGCACCTTAACTTGATGTGGCTCCGTGCGTTCACCGGCCGTCGATACGGCTGTGATGGTGATCGTGTGAAATTGCGGCTCCATTGCCTGTTCGTCGGGAAATGTTACAGTAACGATGGCACCTTCCGTGCTGACGATTGCGTGGCCCTCATCGGTAACTTCGAGCGAACCGAATTCGAATGAGGTTGCGAGCGTGAGCACGAGTCCGATCCCGGAGGAGGTGCGTTCGACGCTGCGAAATGAAAGCGCTTCATCGGTCGGGTAGAGCTCCCAATGTTGTTGATTACCGAAGACCAGAATATCCGAGTTGTGTTCGAGACCTTTCAGGCTGGGGTCGGGCACGCGGTTTTCGGATGTGGGCATGATGATTATCTAATTGTTTTAAACCGCTAATGAACGCTGATCATCGCTAAAAGGATGGCTCACAATTATTCACGACAGACTGAGGAATGGCCGCAAAAAAACGCAAAAAATACTCGGGCGTGGAAGTGCTTTGCGAGCGCCTATAGGCGCATGGAGGTTCAGAAATGCAGTTGGAGGTTTTGTGTTTTTTGCGGCCAATAGTATCTGAGCAGAGTGGACCCGGCAGACCCATTATTTCGTCCGACCAGAGTTATTTAGCGAAACGTTGAGCGACGGTGTTGATGGCGAGAGCGACTTTTTCGACGTAGGATTCAGACATAGCCTCATTGATGGGCATATTGATGCGTTCGTTCAGGAAGGTTTCGGCGACCGGACAACACACTTGGGTGTAGTCCATCGTGGTGAGGCCGAGATCCCGGGCGGGCCAGGTGCCGGCGTAGAAGTTGTGAGTTTGAAACAGCGTGTAGCTGTAAACGGGTTCGGTCGTGCCGCCTTCGTTGGCGTTGACGCCTTCAGCCTGCAGGGCCGCGATAAATTCTTCCTTCGTGGCAGTGAGTTCGTCGAATTTAAGGCGAAACATATAGTTGTAGAAACTATGGGTGTCTTCGGGGTGAACTTTTGGAATCGAGATGCCGGGAGTAGCGGCGAGTCGCTCATTCAGAATCGTGCCCGTGCGCACCCGATTGCCGATGATGTTATCGTGTTTGCCCAGTTGGGCCGTGCAGATCGCCGAGAGAGGTTCACTCATGCGATAGTTGTGAGTGAGCTCGTCGGGATTGCGGACGTTGGTGATGCGGTTGTAGCACTTGTCTCCCCACTTCGCGAGGTGCGAGCCGATATCATCGCTATTGGTCCCGACCATGCCTCCGTCTCCACAGGAGAGGTGCTTGAAATCGTTGAATGAATAGCACCCGTAGTCACCGATGAGGCCCACATGAGTGCCACGATAGCGCGCGCCCCACGCTTGGGCGGCATCTTCGATCACGATGAGATCGTGCTCCTTGGCGATGGCCATGATCGCTCCCATGTCGCAGGGGTTTCCACACATATGAATCGCCATGATCGCGCCTGTTTTTGGTGTGATCTTTTCCCGGATCGAGGCGGGATCGGTGTTGTAGGTATGCGGATCGATGTCGGCGAATACCGGCACCAATTGTTGATGCAAAATACCAATGACGGATCCCATATCCGTGATGGGTGACACAATGATTTCAGTTCCGGGCTTCAACTTCATCGAGGCCACCGCGACGTGTAGCGAGGCCGTGCCGGAAGAGCAGGGGAAGATATGTTTCAGGGGATAGTGAGCCCGAAATGCGTCGTAGAGTGCTTCGGTTTGCGGGCCCTTCCAATAGAAGAGCGACTTTTGGCGCATGGCCTTGGAGAGGAGTGCGATTTCCTCATCACCCCAACGTTGGGGGAAAGGGAAGGGTTCATCGACGATGGGTGAGGAGGGAGACATGGTAAGAAGTGTGACGGTTGGGAAGGGGATTAGAGTTACGCGATTCCGAGCAAGGCGGCAGCGTTATCGTAGAGAACTTTCTTTTTATCTGCGGCCGAGATTCGCGCTCCCTGCACATGACCGATCTTTACGCCGCTTTCACGAATCGGAATATCCGAACCGTAGAGCACGCGCTCCGCACCGAGATGTTCGACCGCGTATTCCAGAATGCCATCAAGGGGGTAGGCACCTGAAGTATCGACCCACACATTGGGCAATGCTTTGACCGCGATGACCCCACGGTGCCCGCAACCGTAGAGGTGAGCCATGATGATTTTTACGTCGGGATTTCGCTTGGCAAAAAGAGCCGTGTGATCGGGATCGGTCTGCACTTTGAGTCCGCCCGCTTTGTTATTCGTATCCGTGCTCCAGCTGTGTTGCAGCACGACGAGGTTAAACGCCTTCGCAGCCTTGGCGACGTGGCGCATGCAGGGATCTGCCGCGTGATTGGCCGCTTCGAGTTTAATGCCAAGAGCTCCGTGTTGGCTCACACAACGCTCGACTTCGCTCATCACCGCTTTTTCGCCGAGAGTGGGATTGAGGTAACAGAAGAAGGTGAAGAAATCGGGATGCGCGGACTGCAACTGCGCACTCTCTTCGTTGATGGCGGTCACTTGCTCTGCGGTTTGGCAGGGCCCGTGGTGAGCGACATCGCCAAGAATGTTCATGCGTGTGATGCCCAAAGCGCGACTTTCGCGGATCAATCGTTGGATTGCCTCCTGACCGCAACCTTCACGGCGGAGGATAGGGTGAGTGTGGATATCGAAGACGCGCATGAGTAGAGGTTGCTAGTGAATCTGATAATAAAAGTCACGATTATCGGTGCGAACCAATTAGTAACCGATAGGATACTTTGGGTTAATTAACGGTTTGTAACTGCTTGCGACCGAGCGGAAGGCTTGACGGATTCAAGGGCCGAGGTGTTTTCTATTCCACGGTAACCAGGTGGTTACCGTGGCGGGTTTCACTACTCACTTTCCTCTTTTTCCCAATGACCATTGCCCCTACTTCTCCTCGTTTGTTTTTTTCTGCCGCTGATCTGCCGAATATGCGCCGGCTTTTTGTCGAAGACGCCCGATTCGCGGCCATGCGCGCGAGCCTGGAAAAATTCGATCAGGCGGCTGAATACAAATTTTTGCAGTCCGAAATCAATTTGGATGATCAGCGTTCGGATATTCGGCGCACCTGTGATTCGGCGCAGAACATGGCCTTTCTTCATTTGATGACTGGCGATGAGGGAGCGGCTGATCTGGCGATTGAGTGCATACGCACGTTGCTGAAGTTTCCGTTTTGGGATTTTTTTATCACCGAAGGCAAAGTGCTTGGCGTGCAGGGCGCACCCCGTTGTGCGATCGCGGTGGCTTCGGTGATCGATTGGCTCGGCGACAAGGTGGACAACGCTGAACGGCAGATGTGGCTGCGCGAATTGATGACCCGGGGTTGCGAACCGTGCTGGTTAAGTCTGCAACACATCCGCTATCCCCGTGAATCGACGAATTGGGAGATTAATCCGCGCAGCGTGATGCATGCTGAGCGGGCGGCTTATCCGACCGATAGTGCGCGTCGGCCCGAGATCACGCAGACTACCAATTTGCGCGCGGCCCCGACCAGTGGTCTGAGTATCGCGGCGGCGGCGATCAAATTGTATGCGGATGAGCAACCGGCCGAGCTGGAGCGTTGGTTGGAGATGTGCACCACCACGCTCAAAGCCATGGAAGTCATGTATGTGCCCGATGGTTCCTACGGCGAAGGCGTGAACTACGGCAACTACACCTCGGAAAGCATCTTCATGGCGATTGTCGCTCTCCGCAGTTCTGGTCTCGGTGATCCGGAGGTAAATATCAATTGGCAGGGCAACGCCACTTACATGCTCAATATGGCGATGCCCACCCACGAAAATCCCTACGAGGTGATCAATATTGGTGATGCGGGGCGCCATCGTGGGCATGCGGTTTTTCAGCATCCGGATGGTCGTGCGGAGAGTCGCTCGGCTCTCCCGTTCTGGGTCGCGAAGGAATATCGTGATGGGGTTGCGCAATGGTTTGGGGAAAACATGGCCGCCGCGCACAACATCTGGTCGCTGGCGTTTTTCGATGAGACGGTCGAGGCGATCCCGCCGGAGAACAAACCGCAGACATGGTATTCGGATCTCGATTGGATCGTGGCTCGCAAAGGATTTCGCTCCGAAGACCTCCAAGTGAGTTTGCGCAGTGGCATCGGTTGGAATCACGAGCACGCCGATCGCAACAGTATCATCATCAAAGGCCATGGCGATCAGCTCATCGTCGATCCGATCCGACCTCCCTATCCGTTTACGGATCCCGATTGGATGATGCGCACGACCGCGGGGCACAGCGCGATCCTGGTCGATGGAGAAGGGCACTTTTATAACAACGGGTCCGAGGGCACCAATTCTACCCATGCACAGGCGAAGCTTCTGAAACATGAGGATGCGCCCGGCAGCACTTACTGGATCAGCGACGCGACCCAGGCTTACCGGATCGCAAATATCGAAATCAAAAACGTGGTGCGCGCGGTCGTGGTGCTCTTCGATTTGGAAACGGTTTTAGTTGTGGATCGTTTGGCCAAGTGGAAAGAGCCCGCCAAATTCGAGGCGCGCTTCTTTGCCGACAACTGGGAGGGAGACGCGACCCTTTCCACCGGTGCGGATGAATTCACCATCGGGCGACCCCGCGGGTTTGCTCAGGCGAAAGTGTGGAGCCGTGAAGCGCTCACGATTCGCGAAGACAAGCTGCCGATTCCCGCCGAGCGCGCGGCGAAGCATCCGTTTATCGCTGTCGAAACTGCTTCGACGATGCTCACCACTTTGGTGACGGCGTTTGCCATCGGCAAAACCGGCGGGGCGGCGGCCGATGTTGATTTCAAGGCAGACGACGACGGCGTCACCGTGACGATCAAATCCGCTCAAGGTTCCAAGACCTGTCGCATCGACGACCGTGAATTGGTGCCGGCCATCGAACTTACCGACTGATGAGCAACGCGACCCACAGTTACTTTCGGGCCTTTTCCAGTTTGGGCTGTGCCGAGCTTGAATTGGACGAAGTGCTGAAGATTGCGAGCCGCAACAACATCGAGGCGGTCGAACTGCGGGCCTTGGCCGATTCGATCGATCTGGTCTCTTACTTTGAAGAGAAATTCAAAAACCCGGAAGCGCTGGCCGATCATATTGCTGCGTCGGGAATCAAGGTAGTCGCACTCGATGCGTCATGCAAAGTGATCAGCAACGATGAGAGCGAACGCGACGAACTCATCGCGCTCGCACCGTGGGCGCATGCTCTTGGCGGTGCGTTGATCCGTGTGTTTGATGGTGGCGAGAAACTGGACGCAACCGAATTGGCTCGCGCCTCGGGCATGCTCACCTGGTGGCAACAGCAACGCGCTGAGCATGAGTGGACCTGTGATCTGATGATCGAGACTCACGATACGATGATCACTTCGTCGCAAATCAACCGCGTGCTCGAAGCGACCCCGGATGGCACGTTCGTGCTGTGGGATGCGCTGCACACTTGGAATCTCGGCGGCGAATCACCTGCGGATACTTGGAATGCGATTCACGAATCGGTCGCTCATATTCACGTGAAGGATGCCGTGCCCGGAAAGGACATGCAGGGCACGCGACATACGCTGCCGGGAAACGGTGAGTATCCCATGGCCGAGCTGCGCGACGTGTTGCGTGGTAGCGATTATCGCGGCTGCCTCAGTTTGGAGTGGGCCCGCAAATGGCATACCTATTTACCCACCATCGAAACCGCCCTCATCGCGGCCAGGACGAACCGCTGGTGGTGACGCGAGGAGAGTTTCCTAAACGCTCACTACATCTTGCCGACTTGGCCAACGGTTAGGCCGCCATCGACCACGATCATTTCGCCGGTGATGTATTCGGAGGCGGAGGAGAGCAGGAAGACGACGGTGCCGGTGCAATCGCGGGGTTCCCCGATTCGACCCGCGAGGATCTTGTTTTCGAAATGGGCTTGGCGCTTCGGATTGCGCCCAAATCCAACGCGTGTTTTGGGCGTGAAGATCAGACCGGGAGCGATGCCGTTGACGCGAATATTGTAGTCCGCGAGTTCCATCGCGAGGCCGCGCACCATCATTTCCACGCCGCCTTTGGAGATGTCGTAGGCGGAGGAGTTGAGCTCCGCTTGAAAGCCGTTGATTGATCCGGTGACGACGATGGCTCCGGGGCGTTGCTCAGCAGCGAGTTTTTTGGCGAAGGCTTGGGCGGCGAAGTAGTTGGCCTTCAGGTTGAGGTCCATTGTGCGATCCCAGCGCTCGCGCGACATTTCGAGAAAGGGTGCGTTGTGACAATTGCCGGCATTGCAGACAAGCAGGTCTAGATCAGGACCGAGTTCAAAGGCAGCTTGGAGGAGTTGCTCAGGACCGTCGTTTGTCAAGAGATCGGCCGCGAGATAAGGAGACCCCGAGGAGGGCTCGGGGTCTTTGGATTCGATGCCGTGGCGAATCACCTGTGCCCCGGCGGCTTGAATCGCTGCAGCGACGGCTTGACCGATTCCGCTACTCGAACCTGTGACGAGGGCAGTGCGGCCCTTGAGCGAAAACGGATCAGGATTCATGACCAAGGAAGTTCAGGATATTGGTGCAGGCGATTTCGCTGATGGCCTGATCTTCGAGTCCGAAGAGGCAGTCCGTTTCCATCTGGTAGGAACTTTTCAGTGAGAAGGGGAGGCGGCCTTGCGAGGTGATCCAACTGTAGAAGGGCGAATCGCTGCCCCACATGAGTTTGTTTGGATAGGCGGCGTTGAGATCGTGGAGCACTTGGGTGGGGTTGGTGTAATCGGTTTCGAAACGGCGTTCGGCCGGCGCGACGTTGTCAAACCCGCGTCCGACACTTTCGCAGTGGATGATATGCGCCGAGCAATCGAACCACGCATTAGGCAGGGAGGCCATGCGATCAAGCGAGGGACGATCGTAACGACAGGAGTGGGCGAGGCAGAAACGCACGCCGGACGTCTGCTCGGCGACGTCGAGGATGTCGCTGCATTGCGACCAGAAATCGTGTTCCGCGATGCTGGAGTGAATCAGGATGGGACAATCCCACTCTTCGGCGAGTTCGAGAAAAGGGCGACCTTCATTGAGCAGAGCGCGCACGGGAGATTGGATGATGGTTGGCTGAATCTTGAATCCCGAGAATTTGTATTTCTCCCGCAGTTTGCGCAGGGCGGCCACCTGTTCGTCCACCCGACGCGAGGGATCGAGGATCACCAGGGGCATGATGCGATCGGCGTGCTCTGGAAAGTAATCATAGACCTCCCGCAGCAGTCGTTCGTTTTCGTAAACGTAGGGCACGGCACCACGGGGATTGTAGACGACTTCGCCGTTTTGAAATCCGGCGAATTCAAACGACACGTTGGTCACGAAAGGGAAGACGACCCAGTCTGTGATCCGCTGCGATCCGACGTTTTCAACCATCGCGGGGATGTCCTGGCAGTAGGGGTGATCCCCGTGCAGATAAAAGAGCAACTCTGCTCCGATGTGATTGTGGCAATCGATGATACGTGGAGGAGTGGACATGAAAAGTGGGTTTGAGATTAGGCTTGGTGGCTATCGTGGGATTCTAACCACAGAGTGCACGGAATACTCAGAATAAAGGCAGGTGGTATTTGTCAGCTGGATCGGACTCCGTGAATTCTGTGCACTCTGTGGTTTACGGTTTGGAGGTTTAATCACGACAAATCAAAGATCGGCTTCTGACCATCCAAAGTTTCCGCTTTTTGGACAGTGGTGGAGGTATGGTTTGTCATAGCGAGGAATCTGCGAAGCGGATGATGCGGCAATCTCTTTGGGTGGCGATGACATCACCGATTTAGCGGATTGCTTGAGTGTGGGATCCAATGCGGTCACGTTGTTGTTTTCTGAAAGCTCCCTTCGCTTTCCTGATCATGGTTATCCGTCCTTTATGAATACCTCCCTTTCGCTTACCCCGCGCCCTCTGCATCCCGAAACAACACTCCAAGGGCAACGCGTCACAGTGATTCCTCCGCGCGAAAGCGCTCCCGAGGTCACGCGAGCCATTCTCGCCAAGCTCGAAGCATGTGGAGCTACGGCGGCGGTCATTTCATTCGGCGAAGACGATGCTCTAAAAACGATTTCCGGGCCGGTGATTCTGTGGGGAAATCTCGCCAACAACGACGCCGTGCGGGAGCTGTATTTTAAATTTCTGCTCGTCACGGATTGTCGTTATCCGGGGCCGGGGGGCTACGAATTGCGCACGTTGATGAACCCGCTTGGCACGGGTTCGAATATGATTCACCTCGGCTATTCGGATGCCGCAGGCTGGGCGATTGGATGGGAGAAACTGCTCGCGCAACTGGCACCGATCACGCCGCGTTTGGCCGAAGTGAACGCCACGGCATTGCCCATGGCCGACTATTTGGTCGATGCCATTCGCACCGCCGATTTTCCGCCCTTGGATTGGATGCTCCCCTCCAACGTGAACAATAACTTCAAAGGTTATCTGGGTTATTTGGAGGGCAACGCGGATCTGGTTGCTCATTATCAAGAAGTCTGGAGGCGGATTCTGGCTATCGGCATCGCCGAGAAGGATCACAATCTCAAGGATCTCCATTTACGGATATCGCTTATGGTCAGTTCGTTTCGACTGTATGAAACAGCGGGGCTGATCGATGAGGAGCTGCGCGGGCCGATTCTGAAATTCTTCGTTGATTGGACCAACAGTGATCAGGGTATTTCGCGTTTGCCTCACGAGGGCAATCTGGTCCCCGGAATCCAGCGACAAAACCATGGCACGATTCCCGCCTTGGCCTTGGCGTATTTCACGGAGTATCTCCGGGATTTTTATCCCGAGATTGAAAAGGAACCGGCGGAGTGGGAGGTGCTTTCGAATCGCGTTTTTGAGGTTTATTGGGAGGGGAGTTGGAAACCGGCCTCCGAGGGTCTTTGTCACGGCTGGTATCTGGAACAACCGGTCTTGCTGGAATACGGTTTGCTCGATCCGCAACACCGATTCTTCACCAAAGGAGGCGCCGCGCGGGCGGCCGACTGTGCGATGGCGGTCGTCAATAATTTCGGGTGGATGCCCGCATCGGGCGATGCGCATTTGCTGCGCTCCTTCCCGAGTGATTCACTGCGCACGGCCGCGGCGTGGTATCGCAATGAGGAGTATTGCTTTGTTGAAATGCTGGCGCCTGATGATCGGCGGCTTCGCTCCCACGTTTTTCTGCCGCGCGCGTTTGATATTGGGGTGCGGGGCAAAACGCCGCCCGCAGGGGTGACGGTTGTGCCGTTGGATCCATTGGTGCATGGCGCGCACGAGAAAGCGCCCGATGCGGCCCCGTGGATGTTCAAGGTGCCGCCGTCGGCTCCGGTGGAAAAATGTTTCGACAAGGTCGCGATGCGCGAGGGTTGGAATCGTGACGACGCCTACCTGCTGATCGATGGTATCGGAGGTGGCTCGCACGCTTACGACGATGCACTGGACCTGATTGAATACAGCCGATTGGGACACAGTTTCTTGGTTTCTGATTCCGGTTTACAAACCCCCGAGCCGGACAGTCATGCGATTGTTACCGTGGCGCGCGATGGTGTTTGTGCGCCGACCCCTTGTTTTGGCGAATGCGATGAATCGACTTGGGATGAAGCCAAAAAGGAAGGCTATGCGCGGTTGTTGTTGCGGCATAACAACGGCAGCACATGGACGCGGGAGCTGTTTTTCCTAAGCGACAAGGGAGTCATCATTCACGATCACATCGTGGCGGAGGAAGCGGGCGAGTTTACGATCCAGTGCAACCTGCGCATACCCGGAAAAGTAGAGCACGGCAGTGGTGAAACCATCGCGCGGCGCACTGGGGAACAAGGCGCCCAGATCGTTTTCAATCTGCAATCCATCGTTCCCGATGAGGCTTCGCTGCAGATCGTGGAGCAGGACAAGAAAGGGCAGGTGCGCGATGCGCGTGAGCAAAAAGGCACGGCGCCGGAAGACGATGTCGTCGAGGCGTGGTATCGCCGCTACAACACGAAGGATATTCAACTCAGCATCGTGCGTTCGCGTGTGCATCGACGCCTCAAAGTAGGCGAGGGCGTGTCGTTTGTGCATTACGCCCATGCGCGATTAGACTCGGAGGCAGAGCCCTCGCTGAGCATCGAGGGTGAACGCGGATTTGCGATTGAGGGTTTTGCTCACCCCATCGTGCTGAAGAGTCACTTTCCGCTCGGGCTGGCCGCCCCAGCCGTAGCTGCAAGTTCACCCGTTCGCGAGACGACGGTGGGACAATCACGAATCGTGCTCAGTGAATTGGGCGGACGTTCAACGGGCTCAGGCCCTTGCGGGGGCGTCGTGAAGAAGCTCGTGCGCACCGATTCCGGCGACGTGTTAGTGGTGTTGACCTCGGGCCGAGTGATTTGCTGCGATGAATCGTGGCAGCGTCGCTGGGAGGCGGAGGTGGCGGGACCGGTGCACGATGCGGATGCGGATGACGAGCGTCTGTATCTCGGGCACGGTCCCACCGGTTTGACTGCGCTTTCAATTAAAGACGGCACGGAGCTTTGGCACGAAGAGCTGGTTCGTCTCGTTTCCTCCTGTTCGTGGTGGGAATGGTTTTCGTGCGCGGCGTTGTGCGTGGTTGCCGCGCGGCCTCAATCCGGCTTTACCGGTGTGGTGGTGGGTTGTGGCGATATGCACGTGCGTGCTTACACGCCGGAGGGTTCGTATCGCTGGAAATTCCGTTATGTGAACGGCATTCCCGGGGTGATTGATTTGATGGATGTGAATGGCGATGGCGTGGATGAACTGCTCGTGAGTGGTGAGGTGATGAGCAATCGTGCCTGGTGTCGCGTGGTGAATTCCGAGGGCAACTTGTTGCAGGAAGTCGAAGTCGAATGGTGGACCAGCCGGATGACTGCGCAGGCTATTTCCGAGGATGGTAAATGGGTGGCTTTCGGAGCCAACTGGGGCCGCAATCTGCGTCTCGCCGAAATCAACCCCTCCGCAGATCAACCCCTGCATGAGCACTGGCTCAAATATCTACCGGGATCGACGACCGCGATGCTCATCGATGCGCCGGAAAAACACCTCCTCGTCGGCAATTCGATGGGCTTGTTCTACTGCTACGATTTTTCGGGCGAGCAGCTTAGTCGGCTCGCTTTTGAGGCGGGGATTTCTTTGATCGCACGAATAGGTGATGGCTTCCTGATCGGTCTGGAGAATGGCGCGGCGCATTGCCTGCACCTCGATTCGTCCGGCGCGATCCAATCGATCCATCCTTGGATAATCTCAGGTGATTGGAAGAATGCCTTGGCGCTCGACGACGCACTCCTCGTGCCGACCGATCAGGGCCTCGAGCTGACAACTATGTCGGATTGAAGGCTAGTCCATCTTGCCCACTTGCGCGACGGTCAGGCCGCCGTCGACCACGATCATTTCGCCGGTGATGTATTCGGAGGCGGGGGAAAGTAGGAAGACGACGGTGCCGGTGCAATCCTCCGGTTCGCCGAGTCGGCCCTGAAGAACTTTCTTTTCATAATGAGCCTGGCGCTGGGGATTGCGGCCAAATCCGATGCGGGTTTTCGGAGTATAAATCAGGCCGGGAGCGATGCCGTTGACGCGGATGTTGTGATCGGCGAGTTCCATCGCGAGTCCGCGCACCATCATGGCAACGCCGCCTTTGGAGGTGTCGTAGGCGGAGGAGTTGATTTCGGCCTGAAAGCCATTAACCGATCCGGTGACGACGATGGAACCGGAGCGTTTTTCGGCGGCGAGTTTTTTTGCGAAGGCCTGGATGGCGAAATAGTTGGCCTTGAGATTGAGATCGATGGTGAGATCCCAGCGCTCGCGGGTCATCTCAAGGAAGGGTGCGTTGTGGCAATTACCCGCATTGCAAATGAGCAGATTGAGATCGGGACTGTGGGCGAATGCGGCTTCAATGAGGTCTTCCGGACCGGATTCACTGAGCAGATCACCGGCGATGTAGGGTGTGCCAGCGGCTGGATCAGGATCTTCAGTTTCGATGCCGTGGCGAATCACCTGTGCCCCGGCGGCTTGAATCGCAGCAGCGACGGCTTGACCGATGCCGCTACTGGAACCAGTGACGAGGGCGGTGCTTCCTTGAAGCGAAAACGGATTAGGAGTCACGGGAAAGGAAGCTCAGAATGTTGTCGCAGGCAATTTTCGAAATGACCTCCTCGTTCAGGCCAAAGAGGCAGTCGGTTTCTTCTTGATAGGAGCTCTTCAGAGAAAAAGGAAAGCGACCCTTGGAAGTGATCCAACTGTAAAACGGAGAATCGCTGCCCCACATGAGTTTGTTCGGATAGGCGGCATTGAGATCGTGGAGGACTTGGGTGGGATTGGTGTAGTCCGTTTTGAAAAGATGATCTCCGCTGGCCACATTTTCCAAGCCTCGGGTGACACTCTCGCAGTGAATCCGATGGGCGGAACAATCGAACCATGCGTTATCAAGCGTAGCCATGCGATCAAGCGAGGGGCGATCGTAACGACAGGAATGCGCGAGACAGAAACGCACATTGGGCGTCTGTTCCGCGATATCGAGAATGTCGCTGCATTGCGACCAGATGTCGTTTTCGGCGATACTCGAATGGATCAAAATCGGGCAGTCCCATTCCTCCGCGAGTTCGAGAAACGCGCGGCCTTCGTTGAGCAGAGCGCGGATGGGAGATTTGATGATGGTGGCCTGAATCTTGAACCCCGAAAAATTGTATTTCTCGCGCAAGGCCCGCAACGCCGTGACTTGCTCGGCCACGCGACGCGAGGGATCGAGAATGACGAGTGGCATGATTCGTTCCGCGTGTTCCGGAAAGTAGTCATAAATTTCACGCAGGAGGCGTTCGTTTTCATAAACGTAAGGAACGGCACTGCGGGGGTTGTAGACCACCTCACCGTCCTGAAATCCGGCGAACTCAAACGAGACGTTGGTCACGAATGGGAAGACAATCCAGTCGGTGATCCGTTGCGATCCCACGTTTTCCACCATCGCGGAAATGTCCTGACAGTAGGGGTGGTCACCATGGAGATAGAAGAGCAGTTCGGCTCCGATGTGATTGTGACAGTCAATGATGCGTTGAGAGGAGGTCATGGGGTGAGGAATGGCGGAGAGTCAGGATGAGATAGCCGAGGAGGAGAATGGTTTAGCTCCCAAAGTGGCAACGAAATGAGAGCGTTAAAACCTTATGGCAGATTATACAGTGTGTCTTGACGGTCAAAGGATGCGATCAGTTGTTGACGGAGCGATTCAGGGATGGGGGGGATTTGATCGAGGCGAAAGGTCTGCTCGGATTGAAGTGAGTTTTTAGCGCCGAGTATCACCGTATCAATACCGGGTTCATCCACCGCGAAGCGAATCGCAGCCTGTAGTATTTCCGCGGAGTAAGAAGCTTCTTTCAGAAGCTGATGCACTTGGCTGACGGATTCCATGATGTGATCGCGTTGTGCGCTCGGCCAACGGTTGCGGTGATCGCCTGCTGGAAAGCGGCAACCCGTTGAGTATTTCCCAGTCAGAAAACCGCTTTCGAGAGCGGTGCGACCAATGATTCCCACTCCTTTTTCTTTTGCGAGAGGCAGGATATTTCGGAGACGTTGCCGAAAAATGCTGAAAATTAACTGAATCGCACCGATCTGGCCGCACGCAATGTAGTCACGGCACATTTGCTCCGTTTCTGCGGTGACATTGGGGCCGTTGATGGAAGCTCCGATCACGCGAATCTTTCCCTCTGTTCTAAATTGGCTCATTGCTGCGATGGCAATATCCCGCTCCTTCGGATCCGCTGGTGGCTGGTGAAGGTAATAGATGTCCACATACTCTGTTTTCAATTCGCGGAGAGTATTCTCCAGATCGAGGCGCATTTCCCCGGGAGTGTTGGCCTTGGTTTTACTGGCCAACACGATCTCTGATCGGAGGTTATTGGCGCTCAGGACATCTCCGATGATACTCTCGCTCGTGCGATAGCCTCGGGCGGTGTCAATGTGACGACCTCCGAGATCGAGATAACGTCCTATGGCTTGCTGTCCTTCGTTCCGTGAGATATCGCCGTAGGTCGTGCCGCCGATCGGCCAGGCGCCGAATCCTAGTGAGGAGACGTGGAGTTCGCTGTTACCAAGTGGGTTGGAGGTCATCGCAATTCTGAATGTGGTTCGTATTACTAGGTGAAACTGAAAAGGGGGTTATTTCAGTCTGGGGGATATTTACTTGACTTGAGTAACCGACCGGTTACAA
Organism: Cephaloticoccus sp.; assembly: GCA_034669935.1. Lineage (GTDB taxonomy): Bacteria > Verrucomicrobiota > Verrucomicrobiia > Opitutales > Opitutaceae > Cephaloticoccus. The sequence continues at coordinate 215,704 of JAXMOJ010000003.1, read as the reverse complement.
CCACAAAAAGTAACCGACCGGTTACGATTGGTTACTGTTACCCAATAAACCCCATAAACCTCGAAAAGCTTAGGAGTGCATACCATGGCTATGTCTAAAATAATACGCAGATTCGCTGGCATGATGCTGGCTGGATTGATGCTGTCCCCCTTCGTGGTGGCGCAATCATCCCCCAATAAGGAAGAAGTCATCAAACTCGATCCATTCCAAGTCAGTGATGATTCCATTCAAGGCTATCTCGCCTCGCAAAGTGTGTCACTCAACCGTGCCACGACCGAAATCGTCGATATTCCACAGCCGATCAACGTGATCACCCGGGAATACATTGAAGATTCCGGTGCGATGGTGGATATGGAGATCCTTAAAAATACCTCTCCCGGGGTGACGCTCCGTAACAATAATGCGATGGATGTGACGATCCGTGGGTTCCGTTCAATCGTGGGTTCTCTTGATGGGGCGGTCATGCGCTCAATTACCGCAATACCCTCGGCGATTCTCGACCGCGTCGAAGTCGTTAAAGGACCCGCTTCAATGATTTATGGCTCATTCTCAGCGGCGGGTGGTTATGTGAATCGCATTACCAAAAAACCGACTGAAGAATTTCGGGGCGAACTCACCGCGACGATAGGAACGGATAATCTTATGCGCGGGATGGCAGATATCTCCGGTCCCATAAGTGAGAATCATCCGAACATCCTCTATCGGGTTGTGGTTGAAGCTACGGATGGAGAGATCCCTGGCTATGCTCCTGCATTTGATAATTCGACCTTAGCGTATGGCCGTGTGACCTTTAATTTGAGCCCTAAAGCGGCTCTTGATTTTGGCGCGTTTCATCAGGATAGAAACCATAACGGATTGCGCACTATCATTGACCTTAAGACAGCCTCCAATGGAACTAGGGCTAATCCCGGTAAAGCCGGTGTGCCGCTTCGTGGTTTTGACTTGGGGCAGCCTCTTCCTGAGGGGAAATGGGATATCCAGATGACATATTTGGATGCTCGTTTTACGGCCAAACCGTCTGAAGATATTGGTTTCCAGGCTTTTTATGCCATGGAATATGGTGAGTCTGGAGGTAACTTCTTTTCTGCTGCGGGCGGAGCGGTTCCTGCTAGTGGAATTCTCAATGTTACCGGGACTTTGAATGATGGTGAGACCTATCATCACAATGCTCAGACCGATCTTACCTGGTCCATTCGCAACGACTTCCTTGAAAACCGCGTAACGGTTGGAGCTGATATGAACTACCGTTCGAATGAAAACCGCCGAGGTTTCTCTAATCGATCTAGTAGCACGGGTGTGCAAGCTGTGGACTACAATAATCTGGCCGCCTATTACAATCAACCTATCCCGTCCATCCCGTGGAATGACCGCACTAACTCGACCGAGTTGGCCGCGGGTTACTTTGTGCAGGATGAACTGAGTTTTTTCGATGATCGGCTTATTCTGACGGGTGGTCTTCGATACAATTATGTTTCTAGCCAGCGATTACGGGCTCCGGCTCCAGCCGCGGTCGATCCGGTTTCCGGAAAGTTTATTCCGGGTGCCGATCTAGGCCCTTACCAAGGTGAAGCGGTTGAGGATGATTACATCAGCGAGCGTTATGGTGTGGTGATCAAGCCGATGAATAACATGAGTGTATTTTGGGGCAGCACGGATGCCTTTAAAGGCAATGGCACCGCATTGTTGGTTGGTGGTGGTATTGCTCCACCGGAAATTAGCACTGGGATTGAATTCGGGGTAAAGATGGACTCGGTCTATAACTTCACCGGAACGATCAGTTTCTTTGACATCAACGTGACCAATCGTCTGCAAGATGACCCCAACAATGTTGGTTTTAAGAGGATTCGTCCTCCTTTGAGCAATAAGGGTTGGGAGGGCTCATTGGCATGGGACTATAATGGGCTCACCTTGGTGGGAGGGTATTACGATGGGAATTTGCTTGATGAAGACTCAGGTTTACGCCCCGACCGTGAACCTAACCAGACATTCAACTTCTTCGGACGCTACAAGTTTGAGGAAGGCAGTTCGCTCGAAGGATTTTCCTTCGGGGGTGGCACCAATTGGGTGGGCGAAGCCATTTCAGATGGAGGCTCCCGCATAATTGATAGCTACCAGACTGTCGATGTTTTTGCCAGTTACTCTTGGGACAATTGGAAAGTCCAACTCAATGGGAGTAACGTGTTTGATGAGAACTTCACGTATCGCTATATCCGGGTGGGGCTGGTGTTACCGGCGCAAGCTTCCCGTTGGACACTTTCGGCGACTCGCAAGTTCTGATTGGTGTGATTGATTTTCATGGGGGAAGGGGAGCGATTCCCTTCCCCTATTTTTGTCCCGGCATCATTCAGCTGTGACCAATGATTGTTTATTTGCAGGGCGGATTTCTGAATCCGGCCCGTTTGGAAGTGGAAGGCCATTACGCCTGTCTCAGCACGCTAACAAAACCGAATTATGAGCACCTCTCTTTCCTTAACTCCCCGCGCGCTACGACCCGAGACGAGCCTCCGAGGTGAATTAGTGACAGTCATTCCGCCTCGGGAAACGGGAGGTCCGCATTCGAGTGATCTGCAGGCCAAATTAGAAGGGCTCGGTGCCAAGGTGGAGTTGAAGGACTTTGCGGAAAGCGACACGCTTAAAAATATTGTCGGTCCGGTGATTGTCTGGGGGAACCTCGCGAATAACGACGCAGTGCGGGAGCTCTATTTCAAATTTTTGCTCGTCACGGATTGTCGTTATCCCGGGCCGGGTGGCTACGAGTTGCGCACGCTGATGAATCCGTTTGGTTCGGACTCGAATATTATTCATCTCGGCTTTTCTGATGACGCGGGATTGCAGGTCGGATGGGAGAAACTTTTGGCATTACTCGCTCCGGTTACTCCTCATCTTTCGGAGGTGAATGTAACAGCGTTGCCGATTGCTGATTTCATGGTGGAAGCCATTCACAATGCTGAGTTTCCTCCTTTGGATTGGATGCTCATGGCGGACAATAACAGCACCTTCTCGGGCTATCTAGGCTATCTGGAGGGAGACAAGACTCTGATCACGAAATACCAGGAAGTGTGGAGAAGGGTGTTGGCTTATGGCATTAAGGATGGAGACCACAACATCAAGGATCTCCATTTACGAATGGCGATGTCGTTCTGTGCGTTTCGCATGCTGGAAACGGTCGGGCTCATTGACGAGGATCTCCGCGCTCCGATCTTGGCGTATTTTATCACTTGGGTGAACAGCGATCAGGGTGTCTCTTGGTTGAGCCATGAAGGGCCCTTAGTGCCGGGAATTCAGCGACAAAACCATGGGACGCTTCCGGCGCTCGCGTTATCCTATTTGGCCTCTTATCTGCGCGATTATTATCCGGAAATCAAAGATGAGCCGGCGCTTTGGGAAGATCTGTCGGATAAAGTGTTTTCCGTTTATTGGAATGGAAGTTGGAAACCTGCTTCGGAGGGGCTGTGTCACGGCTGGTGGCTCGAACAGCCGGTTCTGCTGGAATACGGCTTGCTTGATCCAGAGCATCGTTTCTTTCGAAACGAAGGCGCCCGACGAGCGGCTGATTGTGCCGTGGCGGTAGTCAATAATTTCGGTTGGATGCCTGCCTCGGGCGACGCGCACTTGCTGCGATCTTTTCCCAGCGATTCTTTGCGAACGGCGGCGGCTTGGTATCGAAACGAAGAGTATCGTTACGTTGATTTGATGACGACCGACGATCGTAGGCTGCGATCGCATGCCTTTCTCCCGCGGGCATTTGATATCGGCGTCAAAGGCCGGCAACCCAAGGCTGGCCTGACCGTCGTGCCTTTGGATCCTTTACTTCATGGTGCCCACGATGCCGCTCCCGAAGCGGCTCATTGGATGTTCAAAGTTCCCCCGTCGGCCTCGGTTGAAAAATGCTTCGACAAGGTGGCCTTTCGCGAGGGGTGGAATCGTGAGGATGCCTATCTATTGATCGACGGAATCGGTGGCGGGTCGCATGCCTATGACGATGCGCTGGATATAGATGATTACAGTCGATTGGGATTTAGTTTTTTGGTGTCAGACTCCGGGCTGCAAGCTCCGGAACCGGATAGCCATTCCATCGTGACGGTGGCCCAAGATGGAGTCTGCACTCCTACCCCTTGTTTTGCGGAATGGGATGAAGCCATCTGGGATCAGGCGAAGGAGTGTGGGTATGCCCGCCTCTCCTTGCGGGGTAACAATGGCTGCACGTGGACCCGGGAATTATTTTTCCACGGCGATCAAGGGTTAATTATTCATGATCACGTCACCGCAGAAGAAAACGGTGATTTTACGATTCAATGCAACCTCCGCATCCCCGGTAAAGTAGAGCACGGTGCGGGTAAAACCACGGCGCGACGCCAAGCCGAAGATGGCTCGGAGATCGTGTTTACCCTGCAATCCGAGATACCCGATCAGGCGTCGTTGGAGATTGTCGAACAGGATAAGAAAGGGCAGATCAGATTGGTAGCAGGGAAGGAAGAAGTTCCTCCCGAAGATAATGTGGTGGAGGCCTGGTGGCGGCGTTACGGCACCAAGGATATTCAGATCAGCATCGTGCGTTCACGAATCCACGCACAATTGGAGAAAGGGGAGAGTATTTCTTTTGTTCACTATGCCCATGCGCGGCGAAGTTCGGAAGCGGAGACTTCGCTGCGAATCGAAGGTCTCCGTGGGTTGGTGGTGGCAGGGGACGCAGCGGATGTGACGGTGCAGAGTCATTTTGATCTCTGCTTCCAGGCCGGCGGTTCGTTCATGGCGAATGTAGGGCCGTCGAAAGTGGGGAGTTCGCAAGTTGTGCTTGGCGGTCTGGAAGGTGAGATCAAGAAACTGGTGCCTTTGGTCGCCGGAGGGGTGGCCGTGGTTTACACTGAAGGGAAGATTGTCGGATACGATGCGAATTGGAACGGCACGTGGGAAGCAGCGGTAGCAGGTCCGATTCATGATGCCGATGCTGATGAAAAATTGATCTATGCGGGGCATGCGGCGAATTCGATTTCAGCATTATCCTTGAAGGATGGTGGCCTGGTTTGGACGACAGGACTTGAACGAATACCTTCCTCGTGCCCGTGGTGGGAATGGTTTTCCACGGCGGCTCTCCGGGTGGTCGCCACTAGACCGCAGTCTGGATTTGAAGGTTTGATCGTCGGATGTGGCGATATGCATGTGCGCTCATTTGCCCCGAATGGGGAATGCCGTTGGGTCTTCCGTTATGAAAACGGCATTCCCGGCACCATTGGACTGATGGATGTTAATGATGATGGCATCGACGAGATTATGGTGGGAGGCGAAGTGATGAGTAATCGGGCGGAGTGTCGCTTACTTAACGCGGATGGGGCATTGATCCAGGAGATGGATGTCGAAGGTTGGACTAGTCGGATGACGTCACAGGTTCGATCAGAACAGTGCGGGAAGTGGGCCGCTTTTGGGGCTAATTTTCGCCGCAATTTACACTTCATCGAAGTGCAGTCGAATGCCTCACAACCTCTGCTTAAGCGTTGGCTTCAATTTCTCCCTGGTTCAACCACGTCCCTTCTCATTGATGCGCCAAATAAACACTTACTGGTCGGGAATTCTGTCGGCCTGTTCTATTGTTATGGGTTTGGTGGTGAACAACTCGGTCGGGTAGCATTTGAAGCCGGGATCAGTTCGATTCATAAGATCGGCAAAGGTTTTCTCATCGGTTTGGCGACGGGTAAGGCCTTCCGGCTGCAGCTGAAGGATTCGGGCACTATTGGTATGATCGAACCGTGGGTGGACTCCGGAGATTGGGCTAAGGCTATTGCCCTTGGTGATAGCATTTTGCTGTCTACATCCCAGGGGCTCTCCTTGGAACGGCTGGCGGATTAGCATGGCTGACAAGTAAACCGTCTGAATAATTTACCTGTATGAGCCAAACCACCGGATTTGATTTCAGCTTATTGGAAGAACCGCTGTTCCAATACGTGGTCGTGGCCGATTCGCATGACAAGCTCCCGACGGCGGCGGTGGATCCGGAGTTTCCTTCGCGCCAATGGCAGCACGATCGGGTGACGACCTTGTTGGCTTTGCTTCATAGATTACCGGCCGATTTTCTGATTCATCTGGGAGATCTTGTGCAGGAGTATCCGGAGACCAAATCGTTTCCGGAAACTTTTCGTGCGGCGGTCAAAGCATTCCATGAGCTGCCGATGCCGATTCATCATGTGGCCGGAAACCATGATGTGGGAGACAAACCGGATCGCACGATGCCCACCCATCCTGCGAGTGAGGAATCGCTCGCGTATTATCACGAGGTCTGCGGGCGTTCGTGGTATCGGATCGATCGAGAGGATTGCGCTCTGTTGGTGATCAATAGCCAGATTCTCGACTCGGGAATGCCGGCGGAAAATGAACAACGGCTTTGGTTGGAATCAGAATTGTCCAACAGCGCGGGCAAGCGCGTGTTGCTCTTTTTGCACCTGCCCTTGTATCTGGGTAACTCGAATGAACCCGCGACAGGAAACTACGATGTGTTGGGTAATCCATCGCGTCGGTGGTTGTTGGATCTTATCGCGAAGCACGACGTGAGCATGGTGTCCGGTGCGCATGTGCATTTCGCATTTTTTGATACGATCGATCGCACGGAATATCATCAGCTCGCGTCGCCCTGTTTCACGCGCCCGGGATTCTCACACCTCTTTTCGTCCCCACCGCCTTCGGAGCGAGGCCGGAACGATCAGAGCAAGCTCGGTTTTTACCTGGTGCGGATTTTCCCCGATGCGATCAAACAGCATTTCATTCGCACGGCGGGTGCGCGACGGGTTGAAGAGCTGGTCCCGCCGGGGTCGCGCGTGGTGGTTTTCCCGGCCGATGGGGGCCAGCGCGGTTCGCCGCTGGGTGTCACCTTACGCGAGCCGATTCTGCGCGAAGTGGAAGTGCCGATCGCCTTTCCTTCAGTGGTGCGGCAACGCGTGCGCAACGATTATCCGTTTTATAATCTGCGGGAAATGGGAGCGGCTCATCTGCGTGTTCCGTCTCATGATTGGGAGGATGAATCACAGCGTAGTCGTTTGTCGCATCTGATGAAGGAAGGAGTTTCGCTGACGTTATTTTCACTTAAGGAGACTCCGCCGGACATACCTTCAGATGTCGCGAAAAAGTGTGGCCCGACGGCGTTGGAATGGCAGTTGCCGGGACAAATAACTCCTCCGGAACAAGATTTCCCATCATGGGCACAGGCTTGTCGGGAAAAGGATCTGCAAACAATTCTCGCCCCGGTGATACCGGGTAGCGCGCAAAAGGGAAAACAGCATCCCCGAACTCGGATCGGTTATTCGGTCGCCGGAGTGGTGGAGATTCTCAAGTGGCTTCATGAGCGCGAGCAGAGGGTGGACCGTCTGGTGATCGATTTGGGCTTCGACGAAAATCCATGGGACGTGTGGACTGATCTCGCCCAGCAACGAACTTCGGGTGATCCGGCCTGGGATCTAAAGTTAGGTTTCGATTCGACGGATGATGATCAAAATTGCCTGGCGCTGGCCGAAGCCTTCGCTCTGTGCCTCGCGATCCCCGGATCACGACTACTGGTCGATCCGCTCACGGACCACGATCGCACGATGGATGCAGGGAATGGGTTAACTGACACCTTGCACAACCCCCGACCTTCATTTGCCGTTTATCGTGCGCTGAATGGGATTTTATTTCCGGAAACAAAAGTTACCCATGAAAGGTGGAACGCGTTGTCTTCAACGCGTTGTGAATCGACCGCACCACCCCAGCGTCTTGGGGGCAAGATGCACCACCTAGACACTGATGAGAACTGCGCTGAGGAAAATACAGTGTCCCGATTTACCCGCTCGCTCTATTCTATCGTGATGGCCGATCGAAAATTTGCCCTGGTGCTGGATGCCGATGCTCAAGCGGCGATTCCTGAAGCATGGTCATTGACGACACTTTGGGATCTGCGTCGCGGCCAATCCCGCAGCTGGTCCGAGAAGCATCCAGTCGAAACGCCTTACCTGATTTCTTACACTTAAACCCACATCTTATTATGCGCATCCAATCGATTGAATGTTTCCCGATCAGAATCCCCGGCCATCCTTATTGTGGTGGCCACGATACCCGCAAAAATGTTGGGCAATATGGGAGCTACACCACGCACGAAGTGTATCGATCGATCTACACGATGAACGCGGAGACTCTCCTCGTGAAAATTACCTCCGATGATGGTGTGGTGGGGTGGGGTGAAACTCAGGCGGCGATCACTCCGCATATCGTGGCGAAGATTGTCGATGAGTTGGTTTCACCCGGTTTGATCGGAGAAGATCCCTCTGATGTCGCGGTGCTGCGAGATCGGGCTTACGACAAAATTCGCGACCGCGGGCATGACGGGGGGCAACTCATTGATGCAATCTCGGCCTGCGACATTGCACTCTATGATTTGCTCGGCAAAGCGCAGGGCAACCCGGTGCACAAACTTCTGGGCGGCGCTTATCGTCAGGAAATCCCCTGCTATGTATCTGGTGTTCCCGCGGTCAGTGTGGCGGAACAGGCCGATCACATTCGTGGGTGGCAGGAGAAGGGCTTCAATCGTTTCAAGATCTCGCTCGGCTACGGCGTGAAACAGGACATCGCGCATATGGAGGGGATGCGCAAGGAACTCGGCGATGATCCTATCTTCCTGATCGATCAGCACTGGGTTTATAATCTGAATGATTCGATCAAGATTGGCCGGGCGTTTGAGCAACTTGATATCGGCTTTATGGAATGTCCGATGGACGCGGAAATTTTTGCACAATACGGCAAGCTATGCGCGGCACTCGATCTACCGATTGCCTTGGGTGAAGAGTTTCGCACGCGGTTCCGGTTCAAGGAACGAATCGATGCCGGTGGCTTCGACATCGCCCAGCCGGACATTGGTCGATTGGGCATCACCGAAGGGATGCGTGTGACTACCTTGTGTGGCGCGGCGGGGATTCCTTGTGCGCCACATATCGGCTCCGGCCTCGCTCCGTATACGGCCTCGGCTCTGCAAGTCGCGGCGGCGACGGAACGATTGTTTCTACTCGAATTTCAACCGACTCAAATCGACGTGTCCGACGAATATTTCACCCCGTCGATCCGACCGCGCGAAGGAGCCTATCATTTGAGTGATCTCCCCGGGCTGGGCGTAGAACCGATTATGGAGAAGGTCGCGCCACATGTATTTTCATGAGTGATCCCATCAAAATTGGTATTGTGGGTTTGGACTCCAGCCACTGCGTGGAGTATGCGAAACTGTTGCACGATGACTCACATTCCCACCATGTGCCAGAGGCGCGGATCGTCGCTTCGTTTGCCGGTGGATCGCCCGATTGGGAGTTAAGTTATTCGCGGGTGCCCGGATTTCGGGAGCGGATGGAAAACGAATTCGGCGTGCCGACGTTCGGTTCGATCGAGGAGGTTGCAGAGCAAGTCGACGCAGTGATGATTCTTTCCGTTGATGGTCGTGTGCATCGTGAACAGTTCGAGGCAGTCGCGAAGATTGGTAAACCGGTATACATTGATAAACCGCTAAGTGCCTCCACAGCAGATGCGACGCGGATTAAGGCAGTCACTGAAGAAACCGGCACGCGACTTTTTTCTTCCTCGGTCTGGCGATTTTCACTCGGGCTCAATGAAGTGCTCCATTCGTTTGATGGCGCGTGTTATCACGCCCACCTGCACGGTCAATGGCCCCTGGAGGAAGGGCTACATGGTTGGTTCTACTACGGTATTCACCAAGTAGAAATGCTTTACGCTGCGATGGGGCGGGGTTGTTTGCGCGTGGCCTGTGCGCGGGAAGGCGACACGGGGATCGTGACCGGATTTTGGCCGGGAGGTCGCGTCGGCACGATTGCGACCAATCATGAAGAGCGGCGGCCTTTTGGAGGGTGGCTTCTTGGGGCGGAAGGTTCCGCCCTCGTCGAGGTGAAAGACACGAAGTATGATCGCTATCAGGCGTTCCTCCGATCGGCTCTCGAGTTTTATCGGGGAGGAGAGGCGCCTGTCTCGTTGGATGAAACGCTGGAGACAATCGCATTTTTCGAAGCCGCGGCGCAGAGTGCCCATCAGCATGGCGCTTTGGTGTCTCTTAAGCCTGACCAGTCATGAAAAAAATTCTCATCATCACCAGTGCCTTTGAACAGGACCATCTCTTCCCGGGTGGCTTGAACTCATGGATCGAATCGATTCCAAACGAGTGCCGCTATTTGGACGCGACCGACGTGGCAGGTTTTCAAAAAGCACTTACAGATTATGCTCCTGAGATCATCATGGGTGCGTGGGATATGGCCCCGATTCCTTTGGAAGTATTAAAAACCAACGGAGGGAGTTTAGAATATTTTTGCTTTCTGTGCGGCTCACCGAAAAAGCAAATCACGGAAGAGCATCTTAAAGCGGGCCTGGTGCTGACGACCTGGGGGCCATGGGTCGGACCGTATGTAGCCGAATGTGCCCTGCTCTTGGTTTTGAGCGCGCTGCGTCGCGTGGCAAAATGGGGTTATCAATTGCGCGAAGACGGCCAATGGCGGGAACGCACCACGCACAATCGCAGCCTTTACGGCAAGCGGGTGGGGATTCACGGCTTCGGCGGTATTCCTCGTGCACTGAGTAAATTGATGCAGCCGTTTAATCCGGTGATCTCGACCTGGGATCCCTTTGTGAGCGACGAAGTTCTGGCTGACCACGGAGTGAAACGTGCGGCTTCAGTGGAGGCGCTTTACGCGGAATCAGATGTGCTGGTTAATTTGCTTCCACTGACTTTGGAAACGGAACGCTGTGTGAATGAAAAGCTGCTGCGTCTGTTGCCGGAAGGAGCCTGTTTCACGAATAATGGCCGGGGCAAGACGGTGGACGAAGAGGCTCTGATCGAAGTGGCGAGTGAAGGTAACATCGAAGTCGCCCTCGATGTTTATGCCCAGGAGCCTCTGCCTCAGGATTCACCGCTGCGCACGATGCCCAATGTTTTTCTGCTCCCTCATATGGGCGGAGCCACGATTGATCGGGGACGTGATTGTGGCCAACGTGCCTTGCAAAACGTCGAGCGCTTTTTAGCCGGTAAACCTTTGGAAAATCTTGTCGATTTACCCACCTTCCAGCGGATGACGTGACGCATTCAGTGGATCGAACTCATCTCAAAAATAAATATTCCCATGATAGACAAAAAAGAAATCAAACATCCTGAAAAGGAATTCACTTACGGCCTCTTTTCCGCCGCCGTAGAGATCGACGGTTGGTTATTTATTAGCGGGCAAGGCCCTCTCGATATGAAAACCGGCGTGGGACTTGCGAGCACGATTGAAGAGGAAACGGCGCGCACCTTGAGGAATTTGGAGTTGATCCTGAAGAATGCGGGGATCGATCGTGATCATGTTGTGCGCTGCACCTGCTACCTTTCGGATATGAAATACTTCGAAGGTTTCAATAATACCTACGGTGAATTTTTCACGGGTGTGCGTCCGGCTCGAACCACGGTTCAAGCTGGTTTAATGAAAGGCATCAAAGTCGAGATCGACGCGATTGCTAAAATGCCGGCCAAGTAACTTACGAAGTTCTGTTTGTGGTTCGTCGCACTACGAAGCCCTGTGAAATACGTTCTCCTCAGTATCTTTGCCGCGTTGTGCATTGCGACGGCGATTGATCATTCCTCGCGATCGACCGTGCAGAGCGAGGTGCCGATTTTATATTGGGTGACGAATATCAACAGCGCCCGGGTTGAGCAGGTGAAGTTGTTTCATGAATGGTTGCAGGTGAAAGGTTATCCGGAATTTGAAGTGCGTTTGGATAGCACCAATTCCGATGCTTCGAAGAAGCTGATCCAAGGTGTCTCCGGGGTCGGGGCGGATATCATCTCGATGGCGCGGGACGAAGCCTGGCTTTTTCATGCCACCGGGATGCTCGAGGATCTCCGTCCTCTGGCCGAGAAACACGGTTTCACTCTCGACAAGACTTGGGCGGCTTCGGCCCCTTCGTTTATGATCGACGGCGAGCAGGTTGGTTTTCCTCGAGCGATCTCAACGCAAACGTATTTCCTCAATGTAGGGTTGTTCGAGAAATACGGGATTCCGTTGCCTCCCTTGCGTTGGACACTGGATGAATTTGAAAAAACGGGAAAAGCCTTCGTAGAAGCGGCGAATCAAGGAAAGGATCCGCGCGACCGCATATTTTTTGCTGATATGATCAATGTGGCGACACTGCGGCGCGGCATGGGCCGTGCGGTGATGAACGAAACCATGACTCGCGGCACTCTGGATAACCCTGAGACGATTCGCGTCATTAAACTGATGGACAAGTGGACCACGAAAGATCGGATTATCCCCACTCAGGCAGACTTGGATTTCTTTGCCGGGTCGGACACAAATACCTCCCGTGTGCAGCTTTTCGTTCGTAACCGCTATGCGATGTTAACCGGCGCGCGCTACTCGCTGGTGCAATTGCGGGATCATGCCGACCTCCAGTTGGAAGTTCGGATGCTCCCTTATGAAAGTTATCCGACTGTGCTCATGGGAACCGGCAGTGTGGGGATTTATAAGAATTCGAAGCACAAGGAACTCGCGGCCTACTTGCTCGAGTTTTTCACCAGCGAAACATATAATATGAACGTGGTGCAGACGGCCGACGCCATTCCACCGATTCCCGCCTATTCCGCCCGGGAAGAATATTTGTATCCCGCGGACTATCCGCAGGAGTGGCAGGTTCACGGTGAGACGGCGAATCTCATGGAGTTTGCGACTACCCCTGAGGCGAGTCCTTTCATTATACCGACCTCGTTTAATCGGATCGAATCAGAATACCGGCTTGCGGCCTTGGCGGGAATTTACACACCGGAAGAAGCCATGGCGCGGGCCGAGAAGGCAGTAAATCGGGAGATCGAACAGAACATCTCGGCTGATCCAAAGTTGAAGGCTCGTCATGACAAGTTGCTCAAGGATCAGGAAACGATTGAACAACTCCGCGCGGAGGGGAAATTGGTCCCCGCTCACCTGATTACCAATCCCTTTTACCAGCGCTACTATCGTGAGCGCGGATGGAGCACGGACGCATGACTATCAATCGCCCCATCATTCGACGATTGGTGACTGGTCTGACATTTCTCGGTCCGAGCATCGCCGGATTCCTCGCGTTCACGGTGATTCCACTCGTGCTCAGTTTTGTCCTCGCGTTTACCAATTGGGACGTGCGGAGGCACAACATGTTTTGCACCGAATCGATCGAGTTTATCGGTTGGGATAACTTTGAGCGGATGTTCACCCATCCCGCTTTCTGGCAGTATCTGAGCAATACCCTATTTTTCATGCTGGGTATCCCGGTGGCGATTATCGGCAGTCTGGTCGCAGCGCTTTTGCTGACGAAAGAGCTTAATGGTCCCTCCGCCCTGCGCCGGATTCATTTTATCGCCATGGGCGTGCTCCTGATCTCCTTGGCAGTGCTCCTGCTCACCGGATTTGATTTCGGAAATATGCTGCTGCTCATTGTGCTCTTATTTGGGGGGATTCTGTTGGCGGGGCTGTTTGGGAAAGCGACGGTCTACCGCACCATGTTTTACGCCCCGCATTTCACGGCGGGCGTGGCGACGTTTCTCTTGTGGAAGAAAATGTATAATCCGCACACTGGTCCGATCAACGCGGCGTTGCGACCCGTGGTTTCGACCATACAGGAGGTGTCTCAAGCGCTCCCGCCGATCTTTGGGCCGATTCTGGGAATCACGGCTGGCATGATTGCACTGGGGATTGGCGGTTTTCTATATCGTCGTCTCGGGCAGGCTTGGAGCGATGGCGAACTGGGCAAGGGCGCGTTGTTGATTTTATCGGTGATCTCTCTTTTGCCGATCGTGCTCGCGTGGCGATGGATGGAAGGCTCTTGGCTCGCGATCGGTTTCTGTGCCGGGCAATTGGTGCTGTTGGGCGTCTTGGTGATTCGTCGCGGACTGCAAAAACCATTTCGTCCGGTTTCAGCTGGAGTGGGGTTTGCCAGTTTGGTGCTGCCTCTATCCGGAGCGATTGTGGGCCAATTGATTTTTGTCGGTTTGGCGATGGTAGCGATCGCGTTACCCGCGATGGCCGCGACTGGCGAAATGGCACCGCCGGATTGGCTCGCCGATTACTACTGGGCTAAACCCGCGATTATGATCATGGCCTTCTGGGCCGCCGTCGGCTCCAACAACATGATTCTCTACATCGCTGGAATCACCAACATTCCCCAAGAGCTTTATGAAGCAGCAGAAATTGACGGCGCTAATCCGTGGGCGAGATTTTGGAATGTCACCTGGCCGCAACTCGCACCTGTCACGTTCTTCATCGTGGTCATGAGCGTGATTCATGGTTTGCAGGGCGGTTTCGAAATGGCGCGCGCGATGACCCAAGGCGGCCCGGCGGGCGCGACCACCACGCTCAGTTATTTCGTGTTTATCGAGGGTTTTGAATCGGGCCGACTCGGCTACGCTTCGGCGGTCGTCTGGGCGCTCTTCGCGATGGTTATGTTTGTGACTCTCATCAATTTCAAATTCGGCAATCGCAATGTTAACGACTGAAGCTCCCTCAAGCCCCTCAAGGTGGAACCTGTTGTCCTCAACAGGTTGTTTCTGGTTCGCTTCCTCCCTGTGTCTTGAAGATAAGCCGCTCCACCTTGTTAGTGACGATTGGATGGGTCAGATACTGGCAACATTGCCGCGAAAGGAGACGCTGAACCATGTCCACTAAACCCACCTTATCCGCGACGCGAAAGAGTGGCATGCGTTATCACTTGCTCTTGGCCACGCTCGGACTTGTGATGGTGTTGCCCTTTGTCTGGATGGTGCTCACGGGCTTGAAACCGCTGTCGGAGGTCGCCTCGGAAGATTGGATTCCAAGCGTGTTTCGTTGGGAAAACTATCGCGAAGTTTTTTCAGTCATTCCCTTTGCCCGTTTCTATTGGAACAGCCTGTTTGTCGCGGCGTGGGTGACGTTTCTGCAAGTCATCACGAGTTCGCTGGCCGCGTTTTCGTTTTCCCGATTGCAATGGCCGGGGCGCGACAAGGTGTTCCTGTTGTATCTTTCCACATTGATGCTGCCGGGCTTGGTCGTGGTGATTACCAACTATCAGATCATGATTCAGCTCGGATTGGTTGATACGCTCACGGGGCTGATTCTTCCCTCCGCCTTCACCGCTTTCGGCACGTTTTTATTGCGACAATTCATGCTCTCGATCCCAGCTTCCTTTGATGAAGCTGCGGAGATGGACGGCGCGAGCAAATGGCGCATATATCTCGATGTGATTCTGCCACTCAGCCGTCCCGGAATTATTGCCCTGACGATTTTCACCTTCATCGGTAATTACCAGAGCTTCTTCTGGCCACTCGTGATGCTGCGCGATCAGGAAAAATATACTCTGCCGGTTGGTTTGCTGTTCTTTGATTCCGAAGTCGGTCAATCGACACATCTGTTGATGGCCGCCGTCACGATGTCAGTTCTGCCCATGATCATCCTTTTCATGTTTATGCAGAAATTCCTCATCAGCGGGATTCAGCTCGGCGGCGTGAAGGGTTGAGTGTATCGGTTTTCTCTTAGTTGACCATTACGACCACTCCGATGAATCAATATCTCCTCCTCATTCAGAACAACCAGCAGACCGAATCGACGGCCGAAGAATGGGAGCAGTTTTTCGCGGCAGCCAAGTCCAGCGGCACCTTTGCGGGCGGGAGTGAGATCGGAGACAGAGAGGTTTTGGGAGACCCGCATTCAGCGCAGTCGACGGCCCATATTGGCGGCTACATGCGTTTCGATTCTGACGACAGAGAAGCGGTCATCGAGTTGTTGAAGCTGCACCCGGTAGTTCTGCACGGCGGTTCCGTTGAACTGTGCGAATTGCCGAAATCATAGAAGAGTGTTGCCCGTCCCATTTGAACCTCTAACTACCAAAACATGCTCCTGAATATCATCCTGATCGTAGTCGTCTTTGGTGCGGCGAAGAAGAAGCTCAATCCATATGTAGCCGCTGCGATTCTCGGTGTCATCAAGGGGGTTGTTCTTTATCTTGTGACGCAGAATGTGATCTACGGTATCACAAACTTTATTCTGGCAGGTATTCTTGCGGCCGGTTTCGTCTACTTTCTCCAGCGGATAGATAAGAAAGAAGAAACCGAAGAGCCATATCCCAAGTATGGGACTCGAAAGAAAGGCCGCTTCAAATGGGAATATATTCCTCTATCCTTGACCCTTGTTTTGCTGATTTTTGCTACCTGATAGTCATACTGCAGCGACTTAACGTCGGGCTGTTTAATCTCAAGCGAACGGACAAACGAGAACAGCGGGTGCTCGTAGTCTTGTAAGCATGTTTCGCGATAGTTTTGGCGACT
The DNA here is from genome assembly GCA_034669935.1 of Cephaloticoccus sp. GTDB lineage: Bacteria > Verrucomicrobiota > Verrucomicrobiia > Opitutales > Opitutaceae > Cephaloticoccus. The sequence goes on along the minus strand of JAXMOJ010000003.1, from coordinate 199,398 downwards.
ATATAATTTATCATGGACTCTCATCCTTTTCCCAAATCCGAAGATCCGAAAGTCCGGCCGGATCTGCTTCGTTCTCCGCTCGTGCTCATGGCACCTCGCACCGATGGGATCGAGGCGGTTTGGGCGGTAAGTCGTCCTAGCCGGGCGCATGTTGAGTTAGAAACGCCTGACAGAGAACGGTGCACGATTGGCTGCGATGCCTTTGGTTTTGCGCCGCAGGGCGATGAGGTAATCCGAGTGCGTCTAGATGATCTCGCGCCGGGGACCACATATCGGGTGCGCTCGATAACCACGGCGATCGATGACGAAGAAACGGTTGCCAGTGGTTGGAAGACGTTTCGCACGCTGGATCCTGAAGCCGCTTCCACTCACTTCGTGGTCTGGAACGATACGCATCAGGACGACGAGGGGATCCAACAGCTGCAGGCGGCGACGCCTTCGGCTGACTTTCTCGTTTGGAATGGCGACACGTGTAACGATTGGAACGACGAAACGGAGCTGGTGCCCACCTTACTTAATCCCGGCGGATGCGACATCTCCGATGGGCGACCGCTGTTTCAGATATGGGGCAATCACGATGTGCGGGGCCCGCACGCGTTTCGGATGCCTAGTATCGTCGCGACCCCAGAGGGGCGTCCGTTTTATGCGTTTCGCAGTGGGCCAGTCGGTGTCATTTGTTTGCACACGGGAGAAGATAAACCCGATTCGCACCCGGGGTTTCAAGGCCGGGTGGCATTCGACCGGTTGCGAGAAGAGCAGGCTGCTTGGTTGGCTGAGGTGATTCAACGGCCCGAAATGCGAGACGCTCCTTACCGAGTAGTGATCTGCCATATTCCGCTTCGGTGGATAGATGAGAAACAGCAGGACTACGCCAACGGAGGTTATGATCGGCACAGTGGGCGTAGCCGCGCCGCTTGGCACGATTCGCTCGTGGCTTGGCGGACCCAACTGATCATCTCAGGACACAATCACAAGCCGACGTGGATGCCACCCACAGAGGAATGGTCTTATGGTCAGCTCATCGGTGGCGATCATCAACCGGCACGAGCTACTTGGATCGAAAGCACCGCCAACGCGACCGAGCTACGTCTGCGCACACACAATCTCGCAGGGGATGTTATCCACGATTTGACCTTCCCGCCTTTGGCTTAAACGAAATTTTACGTCGGTCAGCAATGGCACAGATGTGACATTCTAGGGGTAGGCTCAGAGATTAAAATGCTTCGCGAAGAATCTGGCGGCTCGTTCGGTGGTGATGAGGTTGTCTTCTCCTCGATTGAACCAGCCGTGTCCTTTGTTCGGATAGATTTCGAGTTCGGCGGCCACTCCAAACTCCTGCAGTCGTTTCGCCATGGCGACGGATTGCCGGTGAGGGTAGTGGTCCTGGTCGCCGTGAAGCAGGAGCATGGGCGGCGATGTCTGGCTCGCTCTCAGGAAGGGTGAAGCCTCGCCATAAACCCCGGGGATTTCCCAAGGATGACCTCCGAAAAATCGATACATGTCTTTATCCTGAACATGATCCTTCAACTGATCGCTCATATCGTAGTGCCCATTGAAAAGCACGGCACAACTCACCTCGCTGGAATGGGTTTGGTAGGGGCCGGATCCTTCGTAGGAAGCGTTGCCATTGGTCGTCGCCACCATAGAGGATAGATGAGCGCCGGCGGAGGCACCGCAAATGCCGATTCGGGCGGGATCAATCTTGTATTGGTCGGCGACTGACCGCGTCCATCTGACCGCGGTCTTACAATCATGCACGGCCGCAGGATATTTGGCGACATGGCTCAGACGGTATTCAATGCACACGCCGAAGATATTGTGTTTTTCGGCGAGCCATGCGGCTTGGCGGTAGAACTGAAGCTTGTCTCCAAATTTCCAGGAACCTCCGTGAACAAAGACGACTGCTGGTCTGATCTCCTCGGTATTTTTTCGGGAGAACCAAGTGACGTTGAGCATCTGATCGTCCGCCAACCCGTTTTCAATATACTCCTGGCATTCAACACCGTCGGGTAGCTGAAAGTTATCCGGCCAGACTTCGGTCTGCCGCATCACGCGATCAGCTTTTTCGTCGTTGGTCATGACTAGTTTCTGTCGGTTGATTATTGCGTGTGGGCGCCTTTTTCCAGACGACCGCGGATCGCGAAGAGGATGCCGAAGGCGACAATCAGCACGACGGGAAACATGGTCATGCTGGCGAGAGTGGATTGTCCGGCGGCGAGTTCGACAGCGTCGCCGGTCAGTCCACTGGCCACAGCTTCAGTGCGGGAGGCATCGATCCAACCACCGATAATCGGATTCCAGATGGATACGGCGAACATCCCCATACCCCCCATCAGCGACATGCCGAGTGCGCCGGTCTTCGGCAGGTATTCGCCGGTGAAGCCGATCATGGTCGGCCAGAAGTAACAGACACCGAGTGCAAACACGATAGTGGCCACATAGACCATGCCACCGGTGGCGATACTCAGGAGATAAAGCCCAATCGCAGTGACAATCGCGGAGGCGAACAGCACGCCGACGGCATGCAAACGATGAACGATGGGGCCGGCGAATTGCCGTCCGATTGCCATCAAGCCGGTGCCAAGCGCGAGGATGATCATCGGCGATGCACCGGAGTTACTCAGAATGCGGCCTACCCATTGTTGAGTGGCGAGTTCGGAAGTGGCGGTGAGCGTCATGCAGAGAAGCATGAAGATGTAGAGCGGAGTGAAGAGACTCCGAATGTTCGTCGAGGTGGACGTTTCGATATTTTCAGATTTCGGAAACGGCTGCGTGAAGACCATCCAACCGTAGATCGCGGTAGGGATGAGCATCACGGCGATTTGGGACTGCCAACCGAGATTGGCACCGGTCATGAATTGTGAGACGAGCGCGCCGATCACAATGCCGCCGGGGAACCATACGTGGAAGCGGTTGAGCATCGTGGTTTGGTTCTTTGGATACATGTCGGCGATCAGCGGATTACAGGCTGCCTCGACCGAACCGTTGGCGAAACCGATGCAAAATGAGGATATGATCAGCCCCCAGAAACCGCCGGACCAGATCGTGAGCAACAACCCGAGCACGTGACCGAAGAAGGCGATATGCATGAGCTTCTTCGCGCCGAGATAATTGTAGAGCAGACCTCCGACCATCGTGGCGACGGGGAAGCCGAGAAAAGCCATCGCGTTGATCCAACCGAGTTGCGTATCGCTGAGGGAGAAACTTGCGCTCAGTTCGCCGAGAATACCGGCACGGATTGCAAACGTCATCGCGGTGACGATCAGCGCGAGGCAGCTCGCTTGAAATAATCGGCGAGCGTTAATTCCTGGGGTGGGGGTAGTCATGGGGTTGTGGGGTTTTGATCGTCGATTCGCTGGGGGAGGGGGCTAGCTCGGGCGCATGCCGGCGAGGAGGTAGTGTTCTGCATTGGCGATACCGCGCTTAATTGCGGCGGGGGTGCCGAGATCGAGATGTAGTCCTTGGGAAAGCGTGTAGCGGTGGGATACGTAAATCTGACACATGCCGATAATCGTGATCAGCAAAAGTGGGGCTTTGAGATCGGTCCGCCACCTGATGCCGTCCGCGTCACGTTTGATGATCGTTTTGAGCCGATTGACGATGACGTCTTTCGAAATGGGAAACCGACTATTCTTGAGACCGCGACCGTCATTGAGGTTTTCCCAACGGAGGAGCCGAGAGTAAAGAGGATGCTCACGGGGCCAGGAAAAATAGACCCTCACCAATTTCTTGACCGCTTCTTCCAACGTATGCGCCTCATTGATGGCATCCTGCTCCATATTACGCAGCTCATTGTAAGCGTAGGAGATCGTTTCCTGATAGAGGAGCTCCTTGCTTTGAAAATAATGATAGACCATTCGCTTGCTGACCCCGGCATGAGCGACGATGTCGTTGACTGAAGCCCCGTCGTAGCCTCGGGCAGAAAATAGGGTGATGGCCGTTTTTAGGAGATTGTCCCGTGAGCTCAGCTGATCACTGGTGAAGGAAGGTTGGTGAATTGGCATGGAGGGCTATTAAACAACTTCGATGGGAGAGATATATTCTCGATTGAAAACGAGGCAAGCGGTAACCAAATGGTTATCTAGTGGTTGACTCTGTGTAGAGTGATTTCTTGCTTACGCCTCGTGATTCGCGCTCTGCAACTTTCCGATCTCAATCGCTGCCTCGAACTTTCGACGGAGGCGCATTGGAATCAAACCGAAGCGGACTGGCGTTTCCTTTTGGCCAATTGTTGCGGTTACGGATTCGAGGATGAGAACGGCGTCTTGCTCGGCACGACGATGGCGTGGGAGTGGGGCACCGAGTATTCGTGGATCGCCATGGTCTTGGTCACGCCGAGCGCTCGCGGTCAGGGGATTGCGCGGCAATTGATGCAGCAATGTCTGCGTGATGTGTCGACGGCAAATCGGGGAGGTCTGCTCGATGCGACCGATATGGGCCAACGCGTTTACTCCAAGTTGGGATTCGCCGGAGAGGATCGGATCGTGCGTTTATTTTCAGAGGAGCGAAACACGTCGAATGCAGAATTTGCTCCACCGGTCGGAATGGCGATCTCGCCCCTCGGAGCTGATGATGTCACTGCCGCGGCGCGACTCGACGCGCGCGTGCTGGGTGTAGATCGCGAAGCGATGCTGGCGGATTGGCAAACGCGTTTGCCGAATGCGGCGTGGAAGCTCACGGATGAATCGGGCACGCTACGCGGATTCGTGGCGGGGCGTGAGGGCCGCGTGGCGTCACAGATCGGGCCACTCGTGGCCGACTCGCGTGAAGCGGCGACTGCTTTGGTCGCGGAGGCGCTCAAGCATGTCGAGGGACCAATCATGATCGATGTGCCCGAGACCGATACCGCGTGGAGTGAGCTGATGGGCGAATGGGGCTTTGCTCCGCAGCGTGGATTTCTTCGCATGGGCCGCGAGGGTGTCGCACTGCCCACGGATTGGTCGCGCGTCTTTGCGATCAGTGGTCCGGATTTCGCGTAGAACCGGGAACGATCACCGGAAGTAAACCGCTGATGAACGCTCATACCCGCTAATCCGGGAGGCACAAAATTCTATCAGTCGGAATAATACAAATTTACACGGGGCGGTGGTTATTCATTATCCGGCTCGTTAGCTTTACACTTACCCCTTTATGACGATCTCCGGCGTTCTACCTGTTTTGCAGCTTCCTTATTTGGATGATGAATCCATCGATTGGGCCACTTTGCGGAAAGAGGTGGATGTGGTCTTTGATCAAGGTGCGAATGGCGTCGTTGCGGCGATGGTCACAGAGGTGCTGCGATTAACCGATGCTGAGCGCGATGAACTGGTCGCGAAGATTGCCGAATTTACGGCGGGTCGCGGGCCGGTGATTATGAGCGTGGGCGCGGAAAGTGCGGCGCAGGCGAAGCGTCATGCTCGCGCGGCGGAATCAGCCGGCGCGACCGGATTGATGGCGATCCCGCCGACGAATACACCCGCATCGGCGGATGAGGTGATTGGCTACTACGAAGCGATTCTCGATGCGACCTCGCTGCCCTTGATAGTGCAGGATGCCAGCGGCTACGTGGGAGCTCCGCTGCCGATATCGGCCCAAGCTTCGATGTTTAACCGGCATCCCGATCGCGTGATGTTTAAACCCGAAGCGCAACCGCTGGGGCAAAATCTAACTTTGCTGCGCGAAGCGACGGGTGGGCTGGCGCCCATCTTTGAGGGAAGCGGCGGGATCGCGCTGCTCGATTCGTATCAACGCGGCGTGGAGGGCACGATGCCGGGGGCGGAGATCGTTTGGGCGATTTGCGCGGAATGGGATGCGTTGCAAGCAGGTGATCTGGCTCGCGCGACGGAGTTGCAGGGTCTCATCGCGCCGTTGATTTCTCTACAGCAGGGGCTCGATGGTTTTCTCGCGGTGGAAAAGATGCTGCTGAATCACGAGGGAGTTTTCCCCAATCGTCATGTGCGCGGTCCGGTCGGTTATCGACTCGATCTCGCGACCGAAAAAGAAGCGCTGCGTTTATACACGGCGCTGCGTGCCATGTGCGATCAGCCTACAATCTCATGAATGCTTTACTCCCTAAAAATCCGGTCGCGATGATTAGCGGTGGCCTTGGCGATATCGGCTGGGCCACGGCGCAAGAATTGACCAAGGCGGGATGCCGTGTGTCGATCGGCGATATGGAACCGACTGCAGATCTCGACGAGGGGATGCATTATCAGCAAGTCGATGTGAGTGATGAGGTCTCGGTCAGACAGTGGTTTGCTGCCGCCGAAAAACACTTTAGCGAGCCGGCTTCGGTGATCGTGGCGAATGCGGGGATCGTGCTTCTGGGGAGTGCGATGTCGGCGAGTCTGGCGGATTGGCAACGCACGCTGGATGTGAACTTGACCGGAGCGTGGCTCACGGCCCGCACGGGTGCACAACGTTTGCTCGATGAGAAATTACCGGGACGAATCGTCTTCGTTGGCAGTTGGGCCGCCCACGCGCCGCATGTGAAGATGGCGGCGTATTCCGCGGCGAAGGCGGGTCTGCGGATGTTGACGCAAACGATGGCGCTCGAACTCGCTGACAAGGGAATCCTCGTGAACGAGATCGCGCCCGGCTTTGTCGATGCCGGCTTAAGTGGAGAAATTTTCAAGGAGCAACCGGGGCTCGCCTCTTCGGCACGCAAGATGGTTCCGAATAAGCAGTTGATCGACGTGAAGGAAGTCGCGGCCTCGATCGCCTATCTCTGCTCGCCGACCCATCGCAACATGACGGGCTCGACCTTGCTGCTCGATGGCGGTCTTTCGGCGCGGCGTCGGATGGACTGAAGCAATTCAAAAATGACCGATCGTATGCATAAACAGTTTCCTGGTCTGCACTCCCGCGTGGGGACGAGCCGGTGGGATATCACGCCGGGTCTCGATGTGGCGGCGCGAAACTGGGGTGCGGCAAAACATATCTTTGCCAAGAGCGTGCATCGTCCGCTCACGGGCACCGCTTTGGCGATCTCTTCAGTTGAAGCAGAGTCCCCCGCCTTGCTCCTGATTGTGATGGATCTGGGTTGGTGGCTGCGTCATGGCGATGCAGAAGCTTGGCGCGAACGAATCCTGCACGAGCTCGAATTGCCCGAGGCTAACGTGTTGATCCATCTCACGCATACCCACGCTGGGCCGGTGATCGATTCTGATGCGCCCCCTGAATCGAATCCGCAGGCCATCCGTGATTATATGGAGCAGGTGGTGTCTTCTTGTGTGGCTGGTGGGCGCGAGGCGATCGCAAATCAAGAAGCGGCGACAACCTTGTTTCGAACCGGGCGCTGTGGGCTGGCGACGCAACGTGATCTGATCGATCCCGAAAATCCCAATCGCTTCCTCACGGGCTTTAATCCGGAAGCCCCGGCCGATGATACGTTGCTCACGGCGTTGACGCTGAATAAAGAGGGGGAAGCGTTGGCTACCCTGGTCAATTACGCGTGTCACCCGACGACACTCGCGTGGGAGAATACCGCGATCTCACCCGATTTTCCGGGCGCAATGCGCGAGCTGGTCGAAACCGAAACAGCGCAGGCGCGGTGTTTGTTTTTGCAGGGTGCTTCAGGAGAGCTCGCGCCGGCCGAACAGTATAGCGGCGATCCGGCACTCGCGGATCGTCATGGACGCGAGCTGGGGCACTCCGCGCTGGCGACGCTCACGCCTCTCTGGTCAGGGCAGTCGCATTTACGCTTCGAGGGCTTGATGGAATCCGGCGCACCTCTCGCGATATGGCAGACTTGTTCGCAACCAGCCGATCCGACGGTGCGTGCCATGGTGATTCCAATCGATCTTCCGCTGAAGCCCGACTTGCCGTCGATGGCTGAGGTTGAGCAAGCGCTGTCGAAAGTGGAGGACGGGTATCAGAAAACTCGGTGGATGCGAAAAAAGGGGGTGCGTCAATCCGTAGGGGATGGGCCGAACTTCACGGCGAAGCTTTGGATCTGGAGGTTGGGAGATGCGGCGGTAGTCGCGATGCCGTTTGAGGCGTATTCGAGTTTTCAAATTGAGCTGCGGGCGACCTTCCCGAAGGTGCCGATTATCATGCTCAACACCACCAATGGTCATATCGGCTACATCCCGCCTGCGCCGCTCTACGATCACGATCTCTACACGGTCTGGCAGTCGCCACTGGCGCGGGGTGCACATGAGAAGATCTTCGCTGCCGTGGTGGACGGATTACGGGAACTATTTAGCACGAAAAACTAACCTCAGTAATTTTTGTAATGACGACACCTGAAGAATGGGCGGAGTCCTACGGGACGACTCGAAAGCTACGATTGGGAATTGCCGGTGCGCGCTTCGGCACAGGTTTCCAGTTCCACGAACATCCCAACTGCACGATTCAAGCGGTGGCCGATATCGATTCGGAGGCGCGGGAGAAACTGATGGGCATTTACGGATGCACTCAAGGTTATGATTCGCTGGAATCGATGCTCAGCGATTCGGAAGTGGAAGCCGTTTTTCTCGCGACGCCGGTGCCGTTGCACGCGAAGCACACACTGATGTGTTTGGAGGCCGGTAAGCATGTGCTTAGCGCGGTGCCCGCCGCGATGACTTTGGAAGAATGCGGTCAAATGGTGGAAGCCGTGGAACGAACGGGGCTGATCTACATGATGGCGGAGACGAGCTACTGGCAGCAGCACACGATCTCGGCGCGCAAGTTTTACGAAGAGGGCGCGTTTGGGAATCTCTACTACGTGGAGTCCGAATATCATCACTCGGGCTTGGAGCATCTCTACCACAATGAAGATGGGACCCGCACCTGGCGTTACGGGATGACGCCGATGGGTTATCCCACGCATTGCACCGCGCATTTGGTGGGCGTAACCGGCGAGAGATTAACCGAGGTGACTTGCATCGGGTGGGGCGACGATAGCCCGATCCTCAAAGATAATCCATACAAAAACCCATTCTGGAATGAGACCGCTCTCTTCAAAACAGATCGCGGCAATGCGATGCGCGTCGCGGTGTGGTGGCGCGGTGCGCAGACCGGCGGAGAACGTGCGCGTTACTATGGCGACAAGATGAGTTTCTATCACGGTGGCCCCAACAAGACTCCGTCGATCATCGTGAAACGCGAAGAGACGCAGGAGAAAGACTCGGGTGGCTTCGTGCGATCGGCGAATAGCTTTGGCGAATATGACCAGCCGAATTGGTGGGAAACGGATATGCTACCGCCGCAACTCCGGCACGATAGCGGTCACGAAGGATCGCACACTTTCATCACGCACGAGTTTATCGATTCGGTGATTAAGAACCGGAAACCACTGGTCGATATTTACGCTGCGATTGCTTGCACCGCACCGGGGATTGTCGCCCATCAATCTGCATTACAAGGTGGCAAGCAATTGAAGATCCCGTCCTTCGATCCAAAGTGAGATGGGAAGGATTGGCCGCAAAGAGTCGCAAAAAAAAGTCAGGCTGCAGGGTTACGTTTCCGCGCGCCTATCATCCTTCGCTGAAGCTACGGACGACAAGCAGGCTCGATGGAGAGCTTCTCAGCTGGTTAGCCTTTTGGTATTTTTGCGGCTACGTGCTCACCGTGACTTGCCGCTTTTCCCGAGAATCACACCGGCGGCATTGTAAGCGGGGAGGCCGGTGATGTTGCCGCCGGGGTGGGAGCTCGATCCGCAGAGGTAGAGTCCGTCGATGACGGTTTCGTATTGGCCGGCTCCAGCGAAGGGGCGGTTGTAGCCGACTTGGTCGTTTTGGAAACTACCGATCAGGAGATCGCCATTCTGCATGTTCGGTAAGGTGCGCGCTGTATCGACAGCGCTGCGGGTGAACGAATCGATGACGGCACCTTCGAGGTTCGGTGCGAACTCCGTCCACAGCTTGAGCATCTCTTGGCCGTGGGCGTCCTTTTCCCGATCCCAATTCCGATGATCGCCCTTGAGGTGATACGGCAGCTTCTCCCACATGAAGGCGGTGTGCTTTCCGGCAGGGGCTTGGGTGGAATCGAAATGACTCGGCGTGCAACCCCACATGACGGTCGGCGGGATGGTGCCTGCTTCGTGATGGCGCACGATGTCGTGAAACTGGTCGAACGTTTCGAGGCCGAGCACGATCATCAACGCGTCGTTGAGCTGCGGATATTTCTCGGCGGCCTTGTAAACCGGCGCTTCTCGCAGATTCAGATTCAGCCCGAAGAGGGGGGCGATGAGATTGTATTCGAATTGCTCGGCTTTACCTCGCCATTCGCTGGAGAGCGAATCGGGGCTGAGCAGATCGACGAAGGTCTGATGCGGATTCAGACTCGAGACCACGCCGTGCTTCGCGCGGATCACGCGACCATCAGTGAGCTTCACGCCGTCGGCTTTGCCACCCTCAACCATGATCTGTTCGGGTTCGGCATGCAGGAGAAAATCGCCACCGGCATTTGATGCGGCGGTTTGCAGAGCGATGGCCAAGCTCCTCGATCCGCCTCGTGCCATTTGCGGGCGACCCGCACTCGCGAAGAGCGCGGGGATATGATGCCCGAAGCCTTTGCAGCGCAGATCGACCTCGCGGAGACCGTTGAAAAACAGCAATCCGGCTTGAATCGTGGGATGCTCGAATTCACGTGTCACGAATTCGAGCGGTGAGAGTTTACTCGTTTCGAGCAGCAGGCGACCCTCGGGGGTTTGCTTGAGTCGCGCCTCACGTTCAGCGGGCGGCACGGGAACGGAACACGCTTCGGGTTCGAGGATCGTTTGGACGATCGGGAGGAAGTCATTGCGCCAACGCAGCAGGGTTTCGGAGTCCTTTTTGCTGAAGCGGGCGAACGATTCGGCGGTTTGATTGATATCGCTCCACCACTCGAGGATCTCGCCGTCGCGTCTGACCACTGCCGTGCAGAGTTCAGGCTGAAGGTAGGAGAGACCGAGCTTTTCGAGCTCAAGATCGCGATACCACGGCATGTTGGTGATGCCGCGGTGAAAGAAGGAATGGGTATTATGCAGAAATCCGGGGAACCGCGGATCCTCCATCGTGGCGGCTCCGCCTCCGCATGAGCTGCGGCGTTCGATGCAGAGGGTAGAGAATCCGGCTTTGCCGAGGTAGGCCTGCGTGATCAGGCCGTTATGGCCCCCGCCGAGAATGATGTAATCGTAAAACGGGGTATCAGACATAGGAAAAGCTAGAACAGCCTGAGTGAACGTTTCTGATTGAGGTGGGCTCGCAGGTCTCTCTGCGAGTCTTTGATGGGCACAGAGACCAACCTTCGCCAAGGCTACGGCGGGCAAGCGTGCCCATCCACCTTGTTCTGATTTCGGCGAGCATCGCTATCTTCCTCAGAAGTTGAATCTCATGCCATCGGTGCCCGCGATAACTTCGCCGTTGGAATGAATTTCCTGAGCGGTTTTGGCCATCTCTTCAGAAACGTTCATATCGTTGTTCTTAAAGCTCTCGATCACGAGATGCTTGAGCACGACCTGCTTGGCACCTGCATCACGCATGGTTTCTCCGATCTGCTCGGGGGTCATATGCCAGCTGCCCCAAGGCACAGTATCAAGAAACTCCTGCGTGCCGGAACATTCGACCAAAACGAGATCAGCGTCGCGACAGAACTCCACGATCCTTGGATCGTATTCCGAATCGCTCATCACCACGATTACCTTGTCGGCTGTGGTGATGCGGTAGTTGATATTAAGGAGGCCCCCGTGCTTTGTGATCAGCGTATCAATGCGATGGGTGTCAGTTTCGACGACAACACCTTCTTTGGTCAGCTCGGTGACATCCCATTCGAGGAGGGAGGCATCTTTGCCGTGTCCCACGCGACTCTTGATATCGTGTTCGTAGGCTTGGCGGAGACCGTTCTCCATAAATGCACCGATTCCTCGAGGACCGTAGATGGGCATGCGATGGGTGCGTCCATTATTCCATGAAAGCAAGAGTAGGAGCGGAAGGTCACAGATGTGATCGAAGTGCAGATGGGTAATGTAGGTTTCCGTAATTGATTCCGGAGGCACGCCGAAACGAGACATATTGTGAATTGCACAGCGCCCGCAATCGAAGAGCAGGTTCTTGCCATCTATTGTGACAATGAAAGAGGGCCCACCACGTTCGGGATGGGCGCGCACCGCACCAGTGCCGACGAGGAGAACTGAGAGATCTGAAGGGTTTTTCATGGGAAAGAGATACTGGTTTAGGGCAATGGTAACCGGTCGGTTACACTGAAAGATTCGTGACGAATGTCAAAGCTTTCTCCGGTGGCTTATGCTTTAGGAATCGGATCTCGACCGAAGGTCTCCCGATAGGTGTCGTGCCAATCATCGCGCCAGCGCGGGCGCTCGTTTTCAGGGATGGCGGCGAGGAGGGCGAGACGGCGTTCTTCGTTTTGGTAACGCAGCTCGTCGTAGCGCTCCGGTTCGGGGGTCGCGGCTTCGAGTTCGGTGCGGAGCTTTTGCACGATCTCGGCGTAACGCGGTTCATCGGCGACGTTTGTCCATTCGTCGGGATCTTCTTCGAGATTGAACAGTTCGATGGGTGTGCGGAGGCAAAGATTCAGTTTGTAGGGCCACTGCACGATGGTGCGGATGCCACGGTGAATCGCTTCGCCGTAATTTTCGATAATCGCGCTGCCGGTTTCTGGTTCGCGTTCGCCCCGAAGTAGAGGTGCGAGATTACGTCCATCGCTCGGAACATTGAGCGGATCGATGTTGGCCAATCCGGCTAACGTCGGTCCGAGGTCGAGCAGACTGACGGTTTCCTGGAGGCGGGTTTGTTTAATCTCTGGTCCGGAAAAAATCATCGGCACGCGACTGGAAGCCTCAAATGCGGTGTTCTTATACCACAGGCCGTGTTCACCCATCATATCGCCATGATCACTGATAAACGCCATGATCGTTTCGTCGCAGGCTGCGTTTTTTTCGAGAGTGGTAATGATGCGTTTGAGATGATCGTCGGCCAGCGCAATGCGACCGTAGATTGCGCGTCGCGCATTGCGGCAGACTTCGTCGGATGCGAGCTCCTCAAACATACCGGACTTTCGTGTCCACTGAATCGACGGGTGTTCAGTAGCCATAAAATTTTCGGGCAAAACGGGCAGCGGCACATCGGCATCCTTAAACATTTCCCAGTAAGGCGACGGGGCCATAAACGGGTAGTGCGGTCCGGTGATTGAAACCACGAGCAGGAAGGGCCGATCATTTTCAAGCAGCGCTGGTAAACCTTCCTCGGCTTTGCGCACGACAAGTTCGTCGTAGAGCATATCGTCGGTTTCGCCGTGACCCGCTTTCATGACGGAGCGAATGGTTTGCTCACCGGTATTCACGGCAACTTCGGCGCGATTGGAGCGCGTCCATTCAAACGAAGCCGGATAGATATCCGGCACCCAACGCTCTTCGAAACCATGGAGCTGATCCGGGCCGACGAAATGCATCTTCCCGCAGAGGACGGTGCGGTATCCGGAGGCGCGAAAGGTGTGCGCGAAAGTCGGCCAATCACTGCGCAGCGGGCTCGCGTTGTCCCATACCTCGATGTTGTGAGTGTGGCGCGAGGTCATCATCGCGGCGCGACACGGGCAGCAGATCGGTGACGCGCAATACGCGTGATCGAAGGTCGCGCCTTTTGACGATAGTCGATCCATCGTCGGGGTTCGCGCGATCTTGTCGCCATAACAACCCGTCATGTAGGCGGGTTGTTCGTCCGTGATGAAGACGACGATATTGCGCTGTTTACCTGAAGGCATGGGGAATTATTTGAGCGCCGCGTGAAGGATTTCGACGGGGTGTTGGGCGATCCGACCGGTGGCGTCTTTGATTTGGTGACGACAACTTGTGCCGGGGGCGGCGATAATCGTTTCATCTGGCGCGGCACGCACCGTAGGAAGCAGCACGAGCTCACCGATTTGTTGAGAGACCGCGTGGTGCTCTTTTTCGTAACCGAAGGAACCGGCCATACCACAACAACCGGAGGGGATCATCTGCACCTCGTATTCAGCAGGGAGCTCAAGCATCTTCACGGCGGGCGTGAGCGAAGAGAGAGATTTCTGATGGCAGTGGCCGTGGAGCTTGATCGCTTGTGGCTGATCCGTGAACGAATGGCTGGCGATCCGGCCTGCGTCGGCTTCTCGCGCGATAAATTCTTCGATCAATAACGCATTTTTCGCGAGCGACTGTGCGGCGGATTTTAGTTCGGCGGGCACGAGGTCGGGATATTCGTCACGGAAACCGAGGAGGGCGGAGGGTTCGATCCCGATGAGAGGAGAATCATCGCTGATGACATCTTTGAGTAGCTCGACATTACGAATCGCGAATTTCTGCGCCTCGCGCACGAGCCCTTTGGAGAAATGCGCTCGGCCGCTTTCGACGTGTTTGGGAATGACAACTTCATAGCCGAGGCGATTGAGCAGTTCGATCGCCTTTATCCCGACGGGCGTGTCGTTGTAATTGGTGAACTCATCGCAGAAGAGGTAGACGCGACCATTCGGAAAATCGGGTAGGGGCGGACCGCTGGGCCGCCCGTTGTTTTTTGGTAGGACCTGATCTCCGAGCAGGGCGGAATCGGACGGCGCGCCCAGCGGTCGCGCCCTACCTGTTTTGTTGGCGTGTATCTTATGCCATTTTGCTAACGTAGTTTTGTGCAGCGGGGGTAAGCTACGCTCGGGTGCGAACCCGGAAACGCGCTTCATCAACGACGAGAGCGTGGGCGACTTGACCACCCAGTTATAAATTCCGGGAGCGAGTGACGCGAGTTTCATGCTACGCGTGAAATTGGAGACCAGTCGCGAGCGGAATGGCACGCCATTCACATCGTAGTAGTGCTGCTGCCACTCGGCTTTGAGCCGGCCGATATCTACATTCGACGGACACTCCGATTTGCAGCCTTTGCAGGAGAGGCACAGATCCATCACCGCAGCGACTTCGCTACTGTCCCACGGATTGTGATCGCCGACGGGTTTCGACAACACGTCGCGCAGGATATTGGCGCGGGCGCGCGTCGTATCTTTTTCGTTACGCGTGGCCATGTAGCTTGGACACATCGTGCCGCCCATTTGATGCGATTTACGGCATTCACCCACGCCGGTGCATTTCTCGGTGGCGGCAAGCACGCCTTCGCTGGCAGAAAAATCGAAGAGGGTTTCGTGTTCCGGTTCGGTGCGATCCTGATGGTGCCGCAGCGAGGTATCCATCGGCGGGGTGCCGATGATTTTGTGCGGATTGAAAATGCCGTGTGGGTCAAACGTCTCCTTCACGCGTTGCATCATCGCGTAGCATTCATCACCGATCATGAACTTGAGAAACTCACCCCGCAGGCGGCCATCGCCGTGTTCACCGGAAAGGGAGCCGCGATACTTTTTCACGAGTGCGGCGACATCGGTGGCGACATCGCGAAACATTTTCAGCCCTTCGCTCGTTTTGAGGTTAAAGAGAGGTCGCGTGTGCAGCTCACCTGCTCCGGCATGAGCGTAGTAAACACAACTGATCTTGTATTTATCGCGCATGAGTGAATCGAACTCTTCGATGTAAGCGGGGAGAT
This sequence comes from Cephaloticoccus sp., assembly GCA_034669935.1. Lineage (GTDB taxonomy): Bacteria > Verrucomicrobiota > Verrucomicrobiia > Opitutales > Opitutaceae > Cephaloticoccus. The sequence continues at coordinate 183,946 of JAXMOJ010000003.1, read as the reverse complement.
CCTCCACCGCGACGGCGGTATCTTCGACGTTTTCTCGTGGCTTGGCAGGACCCTCGACGTTGTTCATCAATCCCTGGCCCGCGCGACGTAGCTCCCAGACCTTGTCGGTATCGCTGCCGTGCAATACGGGAAATGCGTAGCCGAGTCCCGCGGCACGCATCTCGCTTTCGATGGCGGCCATCTCGGAGGCCACGTGCTCCTGATCGTCGTGACGAATTTCGACGACGAGCACGGCACCCGGATCACCCTCGACGAAGAATCGATTTTTTGCGTGTTCGAGATTGGCCTTGGTGCATTCGAGGATATGACGATCGATCAGTTCGCATCCGAAGGGTTGATGCTTCATCGCGATCAGGGTGGCTTTGAGCGAGTCGAGGACAGAATCGAAGTGGGCGCACATGAGCGTGCTGGGTGGTGGAATCGGCACGCAGTTGATCTCAAACTCGACCCCGAAAAAGAGGGTGCCTTCGGAACCGGCCAGGAGGCGGCAGAGGTTGAATGGCTTGTCCGATTCGGGATCGAAAACACTGCAGTCCAAAAGCTGATCGAGCGCGTAACCGGTGTTGCGTCGCGTGACGGTGGGCTTGGGAAAATTGTCGGCGATGAGCGTTTGATTGGATTTGTCGCCCAGCAGGTCACGCACGAGCTGATAGATGCGCGTTTCGAGTGAATCGGGGGCGTCGCATTTCGCGGCAAACTCGTCGGCGGTGAGGGGGCCGAAGGTTGCTTCGGAACCATCGCTCAAGAACCCGCGGGTGGAAATGAGATGGTCGCGCGTGCTGCCATAGACGATGGAATTGGAACCGCAGGAATTGTTGCCGACCATGCCACCGATCATCGCGCGATTGGCTGTCGATGTTTCCGGACCGAAGAGGGTGCCGTGGGCTTGGAGGTGGAGATTGAGATCGTTGCGCACGACGCCGGTCTGCACACGAACGCGATGCGTGGCGTCGTCGTAGGAGAGAATACGATTCAGGTGCTTACCGAGGTCGACCACGATCCCGTCACCGACGACTTGGCCTGCGAGAGACGTGCCCGCGCCACGGGGGATTAGCCCGACGTGATTCGTGTGGGCGAAGAGGATCAGTTCACGCACATCATCCTCGGTTTGCGGGAGGGCGACGGCGAGAGGCAGGGATTGATACTCCGAAGCGTCGGTCGCATAGAGCGTGCGCATCGCATGATCATGGAGCAGTTCGCCATCGAGCCGTTGGGCGAGTTCGTTCAGGTTGGTTGGGGGAGGGGAAGTTTCAGTGGTCACGAGAAGAGGGATGAAAATCGATTTTTAATTATGGACTTAGTTCGCTAGGACGCCAGTCGAAGTATTGGGTATAGTGGCCGTCGGCTTCGAGCCGCCGCTCTCCGCGTATCAATCCGGCTTTAAGCAAGACCCGATGAGAAGCGATATTTTCGGGATCGGTCGTCGCGATGATATGACGGAGCCCGAGGGTGCGATCCGCATAGTCCAGCATCGCGCGCACCGATTCAGTGGCGAGACCGCGGCCCCAGTGGTTGCGTTTGAGGGTGTATTTGATTTCGACTTCCAATTGGTCGCCGGGATGCCCCAGGCCACAGAAGCCAATCAGGTTTCCGGTGCTACGCTCGATCAACGCGCACAACCCGTAGCCTTGGGTTTCGTAGTTGCGGAGCGTTTTATCGACCCAAGCCGCGGCATCTTCGCGGCTCAGTATCGTGCCATCGTCGACCCATTTCATGGCATCCAGATCGCCATAGACCACGAGCATTTCTTCGAGATCGTCGGGGGCGATATGCCGACCAGTTAAACGGTCAGTTTCGAAAATGATCTTGGGCATGGGGTAAGGTGAGGTTTTACGACGTGCGTTTCTTTGCGATGGAGCTAGAAAGGCACGATGAAAACTCTCAGTGCGGAGAACTTCACGCGGGCGCGGCATTTTGTAAAGGCGAAGGCCCGGCCGGTGGATCAGGCTTTGTTTGCCTACACTTTTGAGAGAGGAGGGCCGCAGGCGGTCTGGGAGGCACTCGGTGCGTTTGCCAATGAGGACGGCGGCTTCGGTCACGGGATGGAGCCGGATTGCCGACTACCGGCATCGTCAATCTTGGGCACGATCACGGCGTTTCCATATTTGCAGCAAACGAACGCGCCCACAGATCATCCGTTGGTCGCAGGAGGGATTCGTTACCTGATCAATACTTATGATCAGAAATTGAAAGGATGGCGCATGCTCCCGCCGGAGGTGAACGATCACCCGAGGGCGATATGGTGGGGATATGCTTCGGAGAAAGCGGATCAGGAGGTGATCGATAATTGGGGCAACCCCTCCGCCTGTGCAGTGGCTTACTTGCAACGTTATGCGTCGCTCGTGCCGCAGAGCATGCTGGATGAGGTCACCGATCAGGCGATGGCTGCTCTGGTGGCGAAAAGCGATTCGCTCGCGGGGCACGTTTTTCTGCCCTTTGTCGAGTTTGCAGAAGCGCTAGAGCCCGATGAAAGTAAACCGGTGTGGGTAACGCTTAACCGCATCGCACCAAATGCGGTGGTGACCGATCCGGCGCAATGGACGGGCTACGGGGTGCGTCCTTTGTGGACTATGTCGGGTCCGGATTCACCCTTGATGGATTCTTTGTCCGAGGCGGTGAACGCCCAACTCGACTTTGAAATCGGGCAACAAACGGCCGACGGATCATGGCATCCGTTTTGGAATTGGGGGCAGTATGAAGAAGAATGGGAGGCTGCAAAGATCGAATGGCAGGGTCAACTGACAGTGCGTCTGCTTCGTAGTTTTAAGGCGTTTGGGCGGATCGATTAACTTCCATCGGCGGGATTTTTATCCAAGGGGAGACTGACGATGCCGGATTGAAAGAGGTCGGTGCTGACGTTTGCTGATAATGGCTCCGAATCTGTTTCCTCTTGGCTGTGGGTGGTGGTGGGGACTGGGATCTGGTTCTTTGAGTCGGCGATGGAATTTCTAGGCACGACGAAATAGACGAGGTCGCAATCCATCGCGTCGGCGGCTCTTTGCAGTGAGTTCATGCTGATCGTGCCATTTTTCTCGCCCGTCTCAAACTGTGCATAGGCCTGGCGGCTGATGCCCAACCGCGCTGCGAGTTTATGCTGGCTGGTGCTTAGGGTGTTCCTGATCGCCCGTAGCCATCCTTCTGCCGGCTTTTGCGACATAGGGAGGTTTGTGGGGATGAGTGCGGTGAGCGATTGAAGGGATAAACGGTTTGGACTCGCTTTCATGCAATCTATATATTGCATAGCAACTAAATAGGCAATATATAACTTGCCTATGATTCGTAAAAGCAGAACCATGGCAGTGAGATTGTCCTGAATGATCAGTTTTTGCCGGAGGATAACAATGGATGAGTCACGAGGTGTCTCCCGGTGTATGACGTCTTCGAGTCGATGTGATGCCAGCTCCTTGTAGATCAAGATTGCGCCAGTAGGCGGTAAGGGGAGTAATCGATGGCACCATGCCTACTTCCCCTGCTCCCCGCCGTCGCAATGTGTTGATGATTCTCGCTGATCAGCATCACGCAGGATTGATGGGATGTGCGGGTGATCGCTATGGGGTGAAGACGCCACACATCGATGGGTTAGCGGCGGAGGGAGTGCGGTTCTCTAATGCGTATTGTCAGAACCCGATTTGCACGCCTAGCCGCGTGAGTATTTTGAGCGGACAGTATTGTCAGAATCACGGTTACTACGGTCTGTCCGGACCCGTGAAACCGGGGCTGCCTAATCTCTTCCGTCACTTCAAGACGGCGGGCTATCGGACGGCGGCCTATGGGAAACTGCATTTACCCAACTCGCCGCGCAACTGGATCGCTGACGATGTGGACACCTTCGGCGATTCGTATGAAACCCCCGATGGAGAAATTGGCAAATCCGACTATCTCGACGAGCTCACGAGTCTCGGGCTGCGCGATTTGGAAGACAGCTGGCGCAACTACGACAGTCCTTACGGTTCGTCACTGCCCAACGATGCCTGCCCCTCGAAGCTGCCCTACGAACACACGATGGAGCGATGGGCGGCGCGCAAGGCATCGGAGTTTATCGCTGAGGATACGAGTAAACCTTTTTGCATCCAGATCGCGCTCCAACGTCCGCATCATCCGTTGATTCCTCAGCAGGAGTTTTGGGACAGGTATCCGGAGGATCTGCCGTTGCCGCCGACGATTGATCGCGAACCGACCGGGCGACCGCCGCACTTTCAGGAAATGTGGAAACGGTTCCGCGAGATGGAGTGGGAGCAGGCGAAACCGGGCGATACGTTTCACGACCATGCCCGTCGCGCCTGGCGCGGCACCCTCGCCTGTGTGACGCAGATGGACGATGTCGTTGGTCGCTTGCTCAAATTTTTGCGCGATCACAATCTTGAGGACGATACCATCGTGATCTATGGGAGCGATCATGGCGCGTATCACGGCATCCACGGGATTCAGGAAAAAGCCCCGGGCATCTGTTCGGATGCGGTGTGTCGCGTGCCGATGATTTGGCGCGTGCCGGGTCTGACGTCGAAGGGCGCGGTTCATGATGGCCTGATCGAAAATATCGATATGGCACCGACGTTGGCGGCGCTGTGCGGAGTCGAGGGTTTTGTCACCACCGATGGCGTGGATATCACCCCGCAACTCACGGGTGAGGATGCCACGGGCAAGGCCGTGGCAGTGACGGAGAATCCGTGGAGCAAGGCGATTCGCTGGAGCAAGTGGCGCTATGTTCACTATCCCGAAGCGATGTTTGGCGGCAGCAACCACGACGAGCTCTACGATATGGAGGCCGATCCGGATGAGTTAAACAATCTCGCTCAGGATGAGGCGCATCAATCCGTCGTTATGGAAGCCCGCGGCAAGCTCCTCGATTGGACCTCCGCGAACCGACGTTTGGTCAACACCCATCCGGCAGTGAAACTCTCGGGTGAAGTGATGGGCAAGAGCACTTATCCGCTTTCTTCTGACGGTTCCGCCCCGCGTGACGCGCAACCGCGGGCCCGTGACTTTAAGCAGAAGAACTACCTCTGATTGGATGAGAGGGGCACAATTCAAAATCAACATGTAAAGTAAACTTGACAGATGACAAGTAGCCTTTACATGTCGATGTATGACTAAAACAGAAAATGATAGCGGGAACGAGCGTTGTTCAATTCGCCGATCCTTTGTGAAAGAGCTCAAATTCAACGGTTGGCTGGCCGTGGCGACGGCGACTTATTTGGTGACACTTTTGCTGGTTAGAGATCATCCGGAGTGGGCACCGCAGTTGAAAGTAACGCTGACGTTGCTACCGGTTATTCCCGGGCTGCTTTATTTTCGCTCCGGAATACGTTTACTTAAAAGTAAGGATGAACTGCAGAGAAGGATTCAACTCGAAGCGTGGTTGTTTGCCGCTCTCGGAACGGTGGTCGTGAGCACGGTCATCAATGTGATGAATGCGCATGGGATGATTTGGGATGATTATCCCCATGGTCTGGAAATGGGCGCGACCTATATGTTGATGTTCATCCTGTGGTGCTTCGGGGTCTCCCTCGCGAACCGTCGCTACTCATGAAAAACCGGTTACGAGAATTACGCGCTGGAAACAACTGGTCGCAGGCGGCGCTGGCCGACCAGTTGGGTGTCTCACGTCAAACCGTCAACGCGATTGAGACTGGGAAATACGATCCGAGTCTCCCGCTGGCATTTAAATTGGCTCAACTCTTCGAGAAACCAATCGAAGCAATCTTCGATGCGGAGGGGTGAATGATGGCCACCACGAAATACACTAAATACACGAAACTAAGGCATGGGTCTTCAATCTTGCAGTAGTCCGCTTGGGAAGAAAGAGAAAGAGAACGAGTAAGAGAAAGAAGAAAGATTTCCCTATTCGGGAAGATGCATTACATGCGCGTGGGGATCGCCTTCGACGAGATCGAGGGGTTGATCGGGCCATTCAAGTTCGACGCCGCGATCCCGGAGGAGTTGCTGGTATTGGGCGACGCGAGCTGGTTCGGCGTGGAGTTGTTGCGGGGTGAGTTTCTCGCGCAGACAGTGCACCGCCAGGGTGCCGGCTGATTCGCCGATGTTCCATTCGACGGGGTGAAGGCGATAGCAGCCGTTGGTGATGTGCGTGGTGCCGATGTTTTTACAGACGGGGAGCAGGTTTTTCATGCGCACGGGGATGAGCGCGCCGAGTGGGATTTGAAACGGGAGCGAATGCACATCGAGGTAGTTGTCGCCTCCGCAGGAGGGATGCAGATCGATGCGGTAGTAGCCCACGCCAACACTGTCTTCAAATTGTCGAGCACGATCCGATCCCGTGGGTAAGTGGGCGGCGGATACATCCTGTTCGCGAATCGTGGTGAGGGCTTGGATCCGGCGGGATTCGCGAATGTAGGGGGCCATCGCGAGTCCGTCTTCGGTGCCGAGGAGATCGGGACGCAAACGCAGTCCGGGCCAACCGGTGCCGCCATCGGGACGTGGCGCTTCGGTTTGCAGCCAGTGCAGGATAGAGAGACTGAGTTGTTTGGCGCCGGCGTAGAGTTTGGTGCGCCGTTCGGCATCGGCGGAGATGAGATCTCCTTCGAGGTAATCGACCATCGGCCAATTTATCATCACGAGATCGCTGGGATAGCTGCCGGGTTCGAAGAGATCGCGGTCGATGATGCGACGGAAAGTCCAGAGACCGGAGAACAGGCCGAGCTTTTCCTGATGGGGCGCGAATTTATAGTGCATCGCTTCCATCGTGCGCGGATTTAACCCCCTCCATCCGAGCCAATTGCCGGGCCAGGGTGGAGTGATCTTGGGCTGATAATTGCGCCAGGTATCGTAGTTGCTTGGGGGTTTACCGATCTGATTGGTGCCTTCGAGATGCTCGAGGGCGAAGCACCAAGAGAAGGCCTGATTGTTTTCCGGCTGCGATTTGGCGGGTGCGCTGGGTTCTCCGGTTTGAGCGTGCGATTCACGGCCGGTGACGGATTCCGCGCCGCTGAGTGCGATCAGGTCACCGAGCTCGGTCGCATCGAGAAAATAGGGGGCTTCAATGCGGAGCTTGGTGCCATCGCGGGAGGTGAGTTGCACGGCGGTGATTGAATCGGCTTCGACTTCAGCCGCGACAGGCGTGGTTTCGAGGAAGACTTGCAGTTGTCCGCTCTCACGATACGGCGCGAGCAGCGATTCAAGCACAGCGAGCGCGACTTTGGGTTCGTGACAGATGGGGGAGACCCAGCCGTTGCCGGGGTTGAGCTTCGGATCGTCACGATGCTCAGGCCGTAGTGGATAATGCTCACGATAGTATTCACGAACGGCATCGCGGAAGCGCGCATAGCTGGCTGTGCGGCCGAATCGCTCGATCCAGCCGTGTTCATCGGGGGGCACGGCTTGTGAGGTGAGTTGGCCTCCAATCCAGCGAGTCTCCTCGGTGAGTATCACTCGGGCTCCAGCTTCGAGCGCGGCAAGAGCGGCGGCACATCCGCCCACACCACCGCCGATGATAGCAATTTCCGTGATGTGTATCCGATCAGACATGTGTCGCCAATCTTACCGGCTTAGGAGGAAGGATTCTCTTGGCAGGAACGCTCCAGCGCAGCCTGTAGATCAGGGAGCCGAGTAGGCTTGCTCACGTAGTCGTTCATCCCTGCTTCTATACACTTTTCGCGGTCGCCCTGCATGGCATTCGCGGTCATGGCGATCACATGCATGGGTGATTTCCATCGGCACGGTCGGCTGGTGTCCGCCTCACGTTTACGGATGGCTTGAGTCGCTTCGTAGCCATCCATTTCCGGCATCTGGCAATCCATAAGCACGAGATCGTATTTGATTTGAGAGAGTTGCTGTAGGACCTCTTGCCCATTGGCGACGACATCAGCGGTGCAGTTCAGTTTTCTCAATAGTGAGACGGCGATTTTTTGATTCACCTGATTGTCTTCCGCGACGAGAACATGCATCGCAGGTAGGGTGGAAGCCGGTTCTTCTGCCGTGATTTCTTCGGAAGGTTCCGGTTCAACTTCATCCAGCACTTCGATCAGGGAGTCAAAAAGTCGGGACTGCTTGATCGGTTTGATCAGGTAAGCGTCGAGACCAAGAGCATCGAGTTCCTCCGGGCTGAAACTGGATCCGAGTGAGGTGAGCATGATCAAACGAGTCTGCGCGATCGTGGGATCTGATTTAATTTCCTTGGCCAACATGAGGCCATCCATCTCCGGCATTTGCATGTCGAGAAGGGCGAGGTCGAAAGGCTCACCTTGGTTGGCCGCGTCGCGGAGTATCTTGAGGGCTTCCTTGCCGCTGGCGGCACTACCCATCTGCATTTTCCAAGCGGTGATCTGGTGCTGAAGAATTTGTCGATTGGTATCATTATCATCAACGACAAGCACCCGCAGATTGAAGAGATTCTTAACCGGAGTCCGGGGTTTCTTGGGTTCGCCGGTTTGTTTGGCAAACTTAGCCGTAAACCAGAACGTGGCCCCTTGGTCTACTTCGCTGTTCACTCCGATCTCGCCTTCCATCATGCCGACCAGTTGTTTGGAAATTGCGAGTCCCAGTCCAGTGCCCCCGTATTTTCTGGTGGTCGAGCTATCCGCCTGGCTGAAGGACTTAAAGAGGCGTTCCTGCCCTTCAGGTGAGATACCGATACCGGTATCGATAACACTGAATCTTAAAGTCGCGTGAGTGGGAGTTTCCTCTTCGACGCCGACCTTGATCACCACCTCGCCGCTTTCCGTGAACTTGATCGCGTTACCAGCGAGGTTGGTGAGAATTTGGCGGAGGCGACCGGAATCACCTCTCAGTCGACGGGGAAGCTCTTCGGGGGTATCTGCGATCAATTCGAGCCCCTTGCTCTGCGCTCTTTCCGCCAGCATCTCCAAGGTGCCTTCGGCGGCTTCGAGGGGATCAAAATCGAGAATTTCGAAGGTGAGTTTACCCGCTTCGATTTTGGAAAAATCCAGGATGTCGTTGATGATCACCATGAGATTGTCCGCGGAGTTGCGCACCGATTCGGTAAACTGGCGTTGCTCGGTATCCAGCTTGGTATCGAGGAGCAGGCCGGTCATCCCGATCACACCGTTCATGGGGGTGCGGATCTCATGGCTCATGTTGGCGAGGAATTCGCTCTTGGCTTTCGCGATTTCCTCGGCGGCCATTTGCGCACGGCGGGCTTTTTGCGCCTTGCGTTGAGTTTTCAGGAAATCCTGAAGGCTCAGATAACCCGTCCTGACAACGGTGTAGACAAATGCCGAGCCAAAGAAAAACACCCATCCGGTTAGGAAGACGATCCATGAATCCTGCTCGTTGTATATCAGCGCCGCGACTCCGATATAACCGAGGAGAAAGAATCCCATTAACATCCGCAGCACGACCCATACCGGGCGATACTTGTTACGCACCAATGCTCGCAGAACCTTTTTCGTCTCCATAATAGAGAGGAGCATCACCACGGCACCGACACCGATGAGAATTATGGAGAGAATCATGAACCGGACTCTAGATTAGTTTGGGACAACGCACGGACTGTTTGGAGAGATATCCAGCATGCTTCGACGTTGGACGGTTTATTGCAAGGACTTGGTATTTAGTAGAGCGGTGAGGCGGCGCGATTGCCGGCTCGGCGTTTACTTGGTGGGTCTGCGTAAGCTATCTCCTAGAGATCAGTCACTTGCTCGACGTCGACGAAGCGTCCCGTTTGAGCGCTCTTCCGAGCCGCGAGGCAGGCGTAGACACTTTGCAATCCTGCTCGCAATGGTGTTTTTGAACGAGCCTTGCCGCGCACCACATCGCAGAAGTTGGCCGCAAGGACGGCATCACCGCCGAAATGTTCCAAACCTTCCGGTGGTTGGTAAGACTCAGGCTCAGTATCGGCTGCGTGGGGCACGACTCGCAGATTATTGTCATACCAGTCGAATTGGAGCGTGCCATGCAGACCGGAGACGGTGACGCCACGCTGCGCCGCTTTCCCTCGGGTGTAGAACACCTGCGTGTAAACACCCTTCGCGCCGGTTGCAAATTCGAGCAGAGCGCTAGACGAGTCTTCGTTCATCCCGGTGGTGGGGGTGCCAATCTCGGGGTAATAGGCGACATCGGGGTTTCCACCGGAGGGCTCGAGAGTCTTATCCTGATGCACGCGCCCTTGGGACATCATGGCCGCCACGCGGGTGATGGGCGATCCGGCGAGAAAGGAGAGGTAGTCAAAATCGTGGGTTGCTTTCTGGAGAAATAAACCACCGGTGATCCGGTAGTCGCGATACCAGCGGTCGAAATACACGTTGCCGTATGGCACGTAGTTGGTGGCGAGCAAATGTTCCACTGGGCCGACCGATCCGGTGTCGAGCCGTTGCTTGGCTTCTTCGCAGAGGTGACTCACCCGCAGCGGAAAGCTGACGACGACTTCTGCTTTCGCGTCACGCCAAGCACGTTCGATCCCGCGTGCTTGGCGAAGCGTTGTGGCGATGGGTTTTTCGAGAAAGAGAGGCAGACCGGTTTTAGCGGCAGCGATCGCGTAGCGTGCATGGAGGTCGCAGCGTGTGCCGACGAGCAGAGCATCGGGCCGGCCGCGTTTCACCAAGTTGGCCAGCGAAGGATAAAACTTTGCCTCGTCGCGATCTGCTTCGGGCAGACGTTTCCTCGCACTGGATTCATCGGGATCGACTACGCCAGTGACCTGAAACTCCGGATCGTGCGCCCTGACGGCTTTCACGATATTGCTGATGCGACTCCCATATCCGATGACGCCGAGTTTAATCATGCTGGAAATAGGTGAATGTGGTGTGGCCGTTCACGTCGAGGATGAAACCAAGCAAAATTGGTTCAGTAGGCCTCATGATAATTCGGCGTTGCGTGGCTTTAAGGGAGTCTTACAAACAGGGCCGATCAGCCGTTGTTTTCGCGGCGAAATTAAATCCCCACCTCTGTATGCAAACCCTCCTGATTGCGCTGCTTGCCGGCTTTGGCTTTATCGTCGCTTACCACACTTATGGCCGTTGGCTGGGTGGTAAAATTTTCAAACTCTCCGCGGGGCATGTTTGTCCCTCAGAAAAACTTAAGGACGGCGTGGACTACGTGCCGACTTCGAAGGGGATCGTTTTCGGCCATCACTTTGCATCCATCGCCGGCACGGGCCCGATTGTCGGGCCGGCGATCGCCATTTTGTGGGGCTGGTTCCCGGCACTGCTCTGGGTGATTTTTGGTTCAATCTTCATCGGAGCGGTGCACGACTTCGGTGCGCTGGTCGTATCGCTGCGCAATAATGGTCAGACAGTGGGCGATATCGCCGGTCGCATGCTCAACCGTAGAGTGCGGATTGTGTTTCTTTGCATCCTTTTTCTGGCGCTGGCAATCGTGCTGGCGATCTTCGGTCTGGTGATCGCGGCCGTCTTCAAAATGTTCCCGAGTGCGATTGTGCCGTGTATGATTCAAATCCCCCTCGCGGTTATCATCGGTATGTGGCTCAACCGTCACGGCCTGAGCCTGAAGATCCCATCGATCATCGCTCTTATCGTGATGTATCTCTCGGTCATCTACGGTGATACCGGATTTCTCCACACGATCAACACGGCGATGGCGTCGTGGTCGGCATTTACCTGGGTGGTCTTACTCCTGCTTTATTCCTACGTCGCCTCGGTGATCCCCGTGTGGGCATTGCTGCAGCCTCGCGACTATATCAACGCGCTACAGCTTATCTCGGTGCTGGGTTTGGTGGTGTTGGGCGTGATTGCGGCGGCGATTTTTGGTGGGGCACCACTCATCGACGGTGGAGCCCGTCCCGCTCTCGAGTTAGCAGCCCCGGCAATTAACCCCAATCCGGTCGGTGCTCCGGCGATGTTTCCGTTTCTATTTATCACGATCGCATGTGGCGCGATCAGTGGGTTCCACTGTCTTGTCTCTTCGGGCACGACCAGTAAACAGCTCAAGTGCGAACCCGATGCACGCGCGATTGGCTACGGCTCAATGTTGACGGAAGGATTTCTGGCGACACTCGTAATTATCGCCTGTGCGGCGGGTATCGGTCTCGGTTCGATGGGCGACGCCGGCGTCATGCTGGTGGGGCACGAAGCCTGGGCTCATCATTATGCCGATTGGAGCACCAGTTCGACTCTTGGCAGTAAGGTCGGCGCATTTGTTGCCGGTTCAGCTAATTTCGTGAAAGCACTCGGAGTGCCAGCTGGAGTGTCCGTAGCCCTGATGGGCGTGTTTGTGGCCTCCTTTGCGGGAACGACCCTTGATACGGCCTGCCGTCTGCAACGCTACATCGTGCAGGAACTCGCTTCGGCGATTGCGCCGAAATCAGTGGATGGCACCAGCTGGCTTGGCTGGTTCCAAGGAAAACATGGCGCCACGGTTTTCGCGGTCGGCACGGCCATGCTGATGGCCGCGGTGCCTCCGGCGGGTAAAGAGTGGGCTCTGGCCAATGCGGGTAAGGGCGGCATGATTCTGTGGCCGATCTTCGGTGCGACTAATCAACTGCTGGGTGGAGTTTCCTTCCTCGTCATCGCCTTTTATCTTTGGCGTCGCAGCTTGCCGATCTGGTTCCTCGTGGTGCCCATGATCATGATGCTGATTCTCCCGGCATGGGCGATGACGCTTCAGGCCTTCGTCGGCGATAAGAGCTGGCTCATGCAAGGCAACTGGCTGCTCGTCGGTATCGCTATTGTCACCCTCGTGCTCGAAGCATGGATGGTGATCGAAGCGATCAAACTCTTCCCGAAGACCAAGGGCCTGATCGAGGACAACGCGATCGAGCCGGTGAAGGTGGGCTCTTCGTTTCCGGCCACCAATATCTAAATTTATTTTCAGGTCTAACCTTAGACATGTGCTGACGTGAGCTTTGCAATTCGCCGGGCCGCCGAGCAGGATTCGCCCGGGATATGCGAAATGCATACTCGAGCGATTCGAGAGTTATGCTCGGGGGATTAGACGTCTGAACAAATCGAAGCATGGGGCCGGACCGAAGAAACCTACCGATTATTTGAGACCCATCAGGAACGGAAGACTCCTTGTCGACGATGAGAGTGGAAAAATCATCGGTTTTGGAGAGTATCACGAGGTAAGAAAAGAAATCTGCGCGGTCTATGTTCACCCTGAATTTGTTCGAAAAGGGGTGGCTCGAAGACTTTTTGACAAAGTCATTGAAGCGCTTCGCACGAAAGCGCTGTCCTAGGTTTGGTTGGATGCATCGCTGACCAGCGTGCCATTTTATCAGGCAATGGGATGTCAGGAAGTCGCAAGGCAGGATCACACGCTTCATGACGGCACCTCGATACCGTGCGTCAAAATGTCGGTGGATTTATTAACAAAAAGGCCGGTCGCGAAATGCGACCGGCCTTTTTCTTAAAGCGTTGAATTACGATTACGCGGAAACGTAAGGCGCGAGCTGCTTGTCGACGCGGACTTTGTTGAGTCGAGCGAAAGTAGGCACCCCGTTTTCGTAAGGGATCTCGACTTCGTCTTGGACAAGAGGCTGAGCGTAGCGGAGGAACTGGAAGTTCATGCTGATGCCGTCTTCGTTGATCCAATCGGCCGGAAGTTTCTTCACCCCATTGGCGATCTCAGAGAGCGGGGAGAGACCGGTTTCGCAAGTGTAGCTATCGCCTTCACCGCGGAGGAGTGTGACCATCTTATCGGTCTCACCATTGATGGCGGCTTCGACGGCAGCTTTGCCTGCGAGGGCAGCTTCGTCGGCGTCGGTCTTCGATGCGCTGTGAGCGGCGGCGCGTTGCATGAGGCCAGGCTTGGCGACACGAACCTTGATGCCGGGAAGATTAGCTCCGATGAGATCGGAAAGGGCATCACCGGATCCACCGAGTTGGGCATGACCGAAGGCATCGGTCTGAGCTTCGGCGGCGAAATAGTTGCCGTCTTCATCGACGAGGCCTTCGGCGACGACGATGGAGCAGAACTTTTCGCGCTTGAGCACGCGTTGGATGTCTTCGAGAACTTTCTCTCGGTTGAGGGGGACTTCCGGAAGGAGAATGATGTGAGGAGGATCGTGCGGGTGGTCGCGACGTTTCGCGAGGGAAGCACCAGCGGCGAGCCAACCAGCGGAACGGCCCATCACTTCGATGATGGAAACGAGATCGCCTTGGCCCATCGATTCGCTGTCGCAAGCGACTTCGCGCACGGTGGTGGCGATATACTTGATTGCACTGGCGTAGCCGGGGCAGTGGTCGGTGCCGGGGAGATCGTTGTCGATCGTCTTCGGCACGCCGATCACGCGGAGTTCGTATTCCTGCTCTTGAGCAAGCTTGGAGATCTTATCGGCGGTGTCCTGAGAATCATTTCCCCCGATGTAGAAGAAGTAGCGGATGTTGTGCGCTTTGAAGACTTCGAGCACGCGCTCAAAATCCTGCTGGCTCTTCAACTTGTAACGGCAGGTGCCGAGGGCCGCACCGGGAGTGTGGTTGAGGGCGCGAATCTGCTGTTGGGATTCGTCGGCGAGGTCGATGAAGTCCTCGTTTAAGATGCCAAGCACACCGTTGAGGGTGCCGTAGATCTCTTCGACGCATTCGTGGTTGAGGGCTTCGGAAACGATGCCCGCCACACTGGCGTTAATTACTGAAGTGGGGCCACCGGATTGGCCTACTAATACATTTCCTACGAGTTCAGACATGAGTGGTGATAAAAAGGTTTGAAGAGAACGTGAGGGGAGAAAGTGGCGCAGCGCGACCAAGGGTGGCAAACTCAATTTTGCCCCGAGGTGAAAACGGACCGCCGGAAACGCCGATTTGGGGTAAAAAGAAGCGTGGTTACTATGGGCCTAAAGCAACTTCACCGACGGATATTTGGCGACGTCCGATCCTCGGAGAAAATGAGTGATATTACGATAGGCTGCCTGCCTGCAGGCGCAGCAGACGTTGAGCGAGCAAGCTCGCAGCATACGAATACTACAGATCCACCCAATTGGCTCGGCTTAAAGCAATCTACCCGGCTGGTATTTCGCGGCGCCTTTCTGGCGTTTCACGAGTTTGCGGGCTTCGGCGACGAAGGTGTCCACCTGATGAGGGGCTCCGCCGATGAAACGGTGCGTTTCGGAGAGGATCTTCTGGAGCGCGCGTTTGCCGAGGCCCACACGTTTGTCACCGGCGAGACGGCCTACGAGATCGGCGTCACCTCCGTTGCGCATCGCGGTGGCGGCGGCAAGGGCGTGCTCCTTGATCGCTTCGTGAGCGGTTTCGCGTCCGGCGCCTTTTTTGACGGCCTCCATGAGAATGGTGGTCGTGGCGAGGAAGGGGAGGTTGCGTTCGTTTTCCGCATCGATGGCAGCGGGGAACACATTCATCTGATTGAGCACGTTGAGCCAGGTCTCGAGTAGTCCGTCGATGGCATAGAACGAATCAGGGAGCGCGATACGGCGCACGACGGAACAGGATACGTCGCCCTCATTCCACTGATGTCCGGCGAGTCCGCTGGTCATCGTCGCGTAACCGCTGATGATGGTGGCAAAACCGCAGATGCGCTCGCAGTTGCGGGCGTTCATTTTGTGCGGCATCGCGGAAGAGCCGACTTGGCCTTTTTGGAAACCTTCAGTCAGCAAGCCTTGACCGGCCATCAGACGGAGGGTGGTCGAGAAGCTGGCGGCGGCGGCGGCGATTTGTTGGAGCGCAGTGACGACTTCGAAATCGAGACTGCGCGGGTAAACTTGGCCGACAGATTCGAGCGCGGCTTTAAAGCCGAGGTGTTTGAGGACGCTTTGTTCGAGTTGATCGACTTTCTTCGCATTGCCTCCGAGGAGAGTGAGCTGATCGAGCTGAGTGCCGACAGCGCCTTTAAGGCCGCGCACGGGATAACGAGCGATCACTTCACTGAGTCGGGTGTAGGCGATTTGTAATTCCTGCCCAAACATCGCAATGCGCTTGCCGAGCGTGGTGGGCTGCGCGGGCACGTTGTGGGTGCGACCGGTGATCATGACGTCGCGATGCGTTTCGGCCTGTTTGGCGATACCATTAAGCGCTGCCGCGGTTTTCATCTGCACGACTTTGAGCGAGCGCAGGATCTGCAGCTGCTCGACGTTTTCCGTGAGATCGCGGCTGGTCAGGCCGAGATGGATAAACTCGTGCCCGGCGAGACCGGAAAATTCTTCGATGCGCGCTTTCACATCGTGCAACGTCACGCGTTCGCGGGCATCGATCGACGCGAGGTCGATCTGATCCTTGACCTTCTCGTAATCCTTGATCGCTTCGGCGGGGATCTTCACGCCGAGATCGCGTTGGCCCTTCATGACGGCGATCCAAAAATCGCGTTCGAGGGACACCCGCCCCGTGGGGGACCAGATAGCTTTGATGGCGGCCGATGCGTAGCGCTCGGCGAGGACGTTGGTAATAGGTAGAGTGTCGTTCACGTGAGAGCTGACGATTTGAGCAGCCGTCGTGGCGCTTGCCAATGGCAAACGCATTTCCAGGGAGATCATGCGCACCGATGATGTTTCGCCGCGTGAATTTGCCTTATCTGAATGTCACTTATTAAGTGACATTCAAATTCTCTCAGAGAAACGTGCAGATGTATTCGCAGACGCCGTTGGTGCTGGTGATGTTGAAACCACTGTTGCCGGGGAGATCGAAAACGTCCCCGGCGATGTAGGAGGTCTCTGTGCTTTCGCCATCGAGAACGACGGTGCAGGCTCCGGCGACGATTTCCATGTGCTCGGGAGCCTCCGTGCCGAAATGGTAGGTGCCGGGTTGAATCAAGCCGAGAGTTTTGTGCACCCCTTGCGCGTCGATCAGCGTGTGACTCATCACCCGTCCATCGAAATAAATATTGGCCTTGGTGTGCGCGGTTACGTTGGGAAATTCAGTAGGGATGGTGGACATGATTCGGTGAAAACGATTTTCGAGTTACGCCGCAAGACCGTGTTTGCCGTGATGGGCAGGCGATCAATCCCTGTTTTAATCAGAGTTAGAACGGCGATTCGATAATTATGGTCGCGATCGGGCGGACAAATCGAATGTCACTTATTAAGTGACATTCAACCGGTCGATAAGCATCGCGTGGCCATTTCGCGGAGGACTTCTTCCTGTTCGCGCGGGCGTTGGATGATGGTCTCGAAGGCGGAGACAAATTCCTGTTGGTTGTCGATCAGGCGACGCAGGGTCGGGAGCTTGGCGCCCGACGCGAGCTTGCCGACATACCACGCGTTTTGGCTGAAGAGATTGTAGGCGCTTTTCTCCTTCGCGGCTTCGCCGAATTTTTCCGCATAGGTGGGGGCGGCTTGTTTGAGACCATCGAGACCACGCGAGCCGATTCGTGCTTCGCCGGAATCGATCAGGGCACGAACTTGAATCAGGATGCGATTACGATTCTGTAATGCGCTGATGACGGGTCGCGCGTCACCTCCGGCGAAGAAATGGCGCTCGAGCGCGGCAAGGGTCCATTTGAGATCGCCGCTGAAAAATGCTTCGGCCGATTCAAAAAAATCTCCTTCGGCGACATTGGGCGTGAGTTCGGCGACGTGCTTGTCTTCGATGCTTTCGCCATCGTCCACGTAGTTGGCGAGTTTGCGCAGTTCTTCGACGATCAGGCGAGTGTTACTCCCAATCTTGGAGAGTAGTAGGTTGGTGGCATCTGCGGTGATGCTCACTTCCAGCGCGCGTGCCTCGGTGATGACGACTCCGGCCAGCGCGTCACCATCATCACCGCCCCCCACGAGCGTGAAGTCGCCGGTCTTTTCACACCATTTGGGAAAGGCGCGGCGGCGATCAATCGGTGCGGCGGTGATCAGCACGGCGGTGTCTGCTGGATTGATGGCTGCGAGCAGCTCTTTCAAATCATCGACGAGCTTGAGGGTGCTGTCGGCGCGACCGGTCACGCTGTCGGCGAGAAAATTGACATCCTTCAACCACACGACGCGACGTCCGCCGAACATCGATACGGTTTGCACGCTGTCGCGGAATCGATTGATGACCGTCTCGACTTCACTGACGTTGTTGGCGAATCCGCTGAGCACTTCCTGAGAAAACTCGTCGTCGATATCCTTGGTGAGAGCGGCGTAGCGTTCCTTCCCGAGTCGATCGACGAGAAAGTCGTCGGGACCACAGATGAAAGTGAACGGCTTGTCGGACATAGGTTTTGAGTTGTTCATGAACGGGCGAACAGCGCACGTCAAAAATTACCGCTCTGACTTGCCAGCCCTGTGGAGGAAACTCACTTTGTCGGCAGTTTTGATTAAATTGCCCCCTTTCCTTGAACGTCTCGTGGCCACCCGTCACGGCGGCACCGTTATTTTCTACCTGCTCTTTATGGCCATCTCGTTGGTCGTGCGTATTGCGCTATTGTTTAAGTCGGCCGGGAGCGTGGGCTGGGATCTAAGTCTCTTGGCGTCGTTTTTCTGGGGCTTTGTATATGATCTCGCGGCGGCGGGATTGTGGGCCCTCCCGATCACGTTGATGCTGACCTTGCTGCCGGCGAAATGGTTTGAATGGCGCTGGGCGCGCGTGCTCACGCATCTGGTGGCACTGGGGATCACGGCCGAGCTGCTGTTCACGGCGGTTTCGGAATGGACGTTTTGGGATGAGTTTTCGGTGCGCTTCAACTTCATCGCAGTCGATTACCTCGTCTACACGGTGGAGGTGATCGGCAATATCCGCGAGTCCTACAACATGCCGGCAATCTTTGCGGGGATCGGGATCGCCACGGCGATCATCTACTGGCTGCTCGCCCGCACGGGTTTGTTGAAACTCTGGATGGAGGCTTCTCGCGTGCCGATGAAGAGTCGCTTGATGGCGGGCACGACTTGGTTCGTTCTGCCGCTCGCATTCGGTCTGCTGCTCGATTCGCGGTATCTCCCGGAATTTCAAAATGACTACAATCGCGAGTTGGCGAAGAATGGTCCGTGGTCGTTTGTCGCGGCGTTTCGCAACAATAAGCTCGATTACAAAACCTTCTATCCCTCGATGCCGGTGGACGAAGCGTTTGCGCAACTGCGCACGGAGTTGGCCGCCGATGGTTCGGTGCCGTTGACCGACAATCCGCACGACACCCTGCGTTTCGTGAACAACGATGGCACGCCGATCCAGCCCAACATTATTCAGATCACGGTCGAAAGTCTCAGTGCGGAATTCATGGCCCGCTATGGTTCGGACCGGATTATCACGCCGCATCTCGACGCGCTGATGGAGAAGAGCCTCGTCTTTGATAATTACTACGCGACCGGCACGCGCACGGTCCGTGGGATGGAAGCGATGGTGCTCTCCCTGCCGCCGACTCCCGGACGCTCGATCGTGAAGCGCCTGCGCAACGGTAATATGTTTTCGCTCGGCAGCGTGTTTCGCAGTCGCGGCTACGATACCGCGTTTATCTACAGCGGCTACGGCTACTTCGATAACATGAACGCCTTTTTCGGTAACAACGGATACCGTATCGTGGATCGCGCTTCAGTGGATAAGGAAGACATCACCTTCGCCAATGCGTGGGGTGCCTGCGACGAGGATCTGTTTAACTGGACTCTGCGTGAGGCCGATCAAGGCGCGGAGAGCGGTAAGCCGTTTCATTACTTTGTGATGACGACCTCCAATCATCGCCCCTTCACTTATCCTGATGGCCGCATCGATTTGCCTTCGAAGATATCCGGTCGCGATGGCGGCGTGAAATACACGGACTACGCAATTAACAAATTTCTGAAAGATGCTTCGAAGAAGCCGTGGTATAAAAACACGATCTTCGTGATTGTGTCGGACCACTGCGCGTCAGTCGCGGGCAAGAGCGAGCTGCCGGTGCAGAACTATCACATCCCGCTGATGATCTACGCTCCGGGCGGGCAGATCAAACCAGGTCGCGTCGATACGCTGATGAGTCAGATCGATTTTCCACCGACGCTTCTCGGTCTGCTCAATTGGAGCTACCCGAGCCGCTTCTACGGATGGGATGTGATGAACACGAAGGGACGTCCGCGCGTCGTGCTGGGTAATTACCAAAAGCTCGGTCTCTTCCGCGATGATCAGCTCACGATCCTGAAACCCGTGAAGCAGTTTAGCCAATTCGATTTCGATCCGGAAACCTACGTCGTCACTCCATTCGAGCAGGAAGATCAAGCCTTTCACGATACTGCCGTGGCCTATTACCAAACGGCAGCGAAGATGTATGAGGAAGACACTTACCGCGAGCTGACGCCCGATGAATTGGCGCGCTACAAAAACGGTCCACCAGAATAGAAACGCCGATGCTTTTGCTACCCCAAACCCCAAACATCCTCTTTCGGTTTCTTTTCGTCGCCTTACTCACGGCGACCACGTTGCCGGGATTGCAAGCAGCCGAAGAAGAAGAAGAAGAGAAAGTCTCGGATGGGGATATGCAGATCGAAGGCGTGTTTAATAGCGCGCTCCCCGGCACGGAAAAAAAGCACCGGCTAAAGCTTTTGTTTCGTCCTCATTTCGGAGATTTCCACCGAAAGGATTATCTGCGCGTGCCGCTGGCCTTACGTTATGGGCTCAGCGATAATTGGGATGTCACGGGTGGGATCGAAGGTTACTTCGCGCACGGCTTCGGTGCTGTGGATTGGATGCACGAATACGGTTTTTATGCTGCGCGGTTCAGCACCAAGTATCGGATTGGGCATCGTTTATGGTCGCATTGGGATATGGGATTAGGGGTCGATTACATCACCCCGGTCAGCAGTCCACCCGGCGATGTGAGTGATGGTCTGAGGCATTTCGCATACCACGTTTCCTTCTCCCGCGAACTCGAAACTATGCCGGACTGGCGCATCTTCTGGGCGGTCGGGGCTGACGATGTTTCCACGACCGGTCGTCCCGTGGTGTTAGAGAAAAACGATCTCGGCGATGATTCGGTGAGTCTTAGTGGCGGCTTCGTGTGGCAGCTCCCGGCGCATAGTTATACTCTCGAAATGTCTTACGCGACCACGCGGCTCACGAGCACCCGCGACCGCGATGTGTTTACGATCCGTCCCGGCATCATTTGGAAGTTACCGAAGAAATATACCTTCAGGGCCAAGGGGGATTGGTTTCTTGGCGTGAGCACGAAGGTGAGCTATGGCACCGACGGCACCGCATTGGGTGTGAGCGGTAAACTCCGCGTGAGCTTCGACTTTAAAAGATGGTGGCGGAAGCATTTTCCGAAAAAGGAAAAGTAGAGACGGCGGGGTGGGTGGTTTTGAATGTGGAAGGCTGGAAAGGTGGAAACGAACCGGCCGGAGTGGGGAGAGTTTTAACCGCAAAGATCGCGGAGGGCGCGAAGGTCGATCCGGGTTAACTATGCCCACACCAATGCCAGGGTTCGTAGGCGATGCCGTGGTGATTATTCTTGGGATAGGAAAGGCGGAATCCGAATTGGGAGGCGTGGGTTTGAAGCCATTGAAACTCATGCGTTGATTCGAAGGCTTCGGTGAGATGTTCGGCATCGGGTGAACCGAGATCCAGGGCTCTGCCGGTGTGGTGTTCGCTGTATCCGGGATAAGCGTTCACGCGAAGAATTTCGTCCAAGGTTATGCCTGCATCGAGCTTGCGTTGAACAATCTTGGTTTGGCGCGAGATGCTGCGGTAGCCGGAGATCAGGAGCAGATTGACGCCTGCTTCTTTGGAAGTGCGCTTCATTTCCAACCACGCCTGAGCGGTGTCTGGTGCCATCTGAATTTCCCGTCCAAAGGTATCGATTCCGACTGTCTGCAATTGGGTCGCCTCCGCGAATCGCGGCATGCGTTTAGCGTAGTCGGCAGATGTGGGTGGGACTGAATTCAACTGCTTTGACTTTCCTAAAGATTTTATGCCATTGGAGCGTTTGGTTTCAACGCGAAGATCGCGAAGGCCGCAAAGATGGATCAGATGAGTTCTAAATGCGAAAATCAGATTCTGAAGATTCAGCGTGATTTATGGCTAGCTTTCTCATTTAAAGCTTTTTTCCCAGTCCTTGCCTTCTCGCTTGATGAAGCTTTTCCCGAGCTTCCATATCATCAGCTTAGTGGAATCGACCTCGTCTATGTAGCAGGCTGCTGGAATGCGACTGAGCCACTTTTTATTGAGCATAACTCCGCCTTCAAGATTTCGACCGTCTGTGACTTTGCCATTCTTGAATAGTCTCATTTCAAGGGGAGTTTTTGAGCGAAAGTAGAGGAAATTTTCATCCTCTGCCTCCAGCACATATATCCCGGCTGGCATTCTTAATCCATGGGTTGGCCTTCTCGAATTATACCAGACCATCCCTTCAAATACGGTTACTGTCTTATCGGGATCACTGATGAGGTCTACTTCCCGAGATTCCTGGGTGAGCGGGTTGGCCGCGTAGCCTAAGTTGGCCGCAGCGAAGAGTAGTATGGTTAAAGTTGCTAAAGTTTTCATTCTTCGAAGGACCTCTTAATGTGAAGCTGTATATGTTTTCTGATGAGCTATGATCCATCAGCGATCAATATTATGGAAAATGATTCCTTCAGTTCGACGAGGAACTTGCTTGAGGACTGAACCATCGGGAGAGATGACGGCGGTAGGGCCGTAGGCGGCTCGCTCTCCGAATGTTCCTGTGACGTCGGAAGAGATCAGAAATATCCCCGTTTCAATTGCTCGCGGAGCGCGAAGTTCATTGTGACGATGTTCCCAGCGTTTGGCGCTCTCCAGTCCCATCATGTTATTGCACGGGCAAATGAGTAGAGGTGCCCCTCGATCGGCGACGGCTTTTGCGCTGTCTGGGAAGTTGAGGTCATTGCAAATGTTGATCCCAAACACGACTCCCTGAACTTTGAAAACAGGATAGCCGTCGCCCGGCGAGAACACGCTTTCTCCCGCGAGCAAATTCACTTTCCGATAAGTCCCCAGGAGCCTCCCCTGCTTAACAACGACGGCAGTATTATATAATCGTTCGCCGCTTTTCTCGATGAGTCCAAACACGATCGTGATGTCTAAGTGAGCGAGTGAGTTGCGCACCTCAGTGAACTCTTTGGATTTAAGATCGAGAGCCAAATCCGCCGCTTCGCCTTCATCGAAGAGGTAACCTTGCAGATAACATTCTGGAAAACAGACTAGGTCGGCTTCCCCGAATTGCGCTTCGGTCGCAAAGCGAAGGATGGTCTCGGCTGCACGCGGAATGTCACAGTGGAGGTAGGGTGGTTGGCAGGCCGCGATTTTCATTTCGAGAAATATGCTCTGCGTGTTGGCTTAGGTTTAGACGGCTGTGGCGTTACCTCTTTAACGCAAACCTCTTGGGGGAGAAGACACCACTATTCGATGTGAGACTTCCATTCTGGATTTTCTTCTAGAGCGGAAATTGCCAGTGGGGCTTTTGATCCTACGGGTAACGTATATTTCCCTAGACTTTCAATCTGCTGTGTCTGGGGATCGTTAGCCCCTTTTACGACGAAGACATTGCTATCTAGAAGTGTATATTCTTTACCCTGAATGAGCACGTGCTTTCGATCGATCGTTACTTCAATTTCTAAAGCTACTGGAGGTGAAAGCAGTTTATGGATTATGCGATGCTCGTTCTTGGTATTCCCGCTAAACTTCGATTGCCAACTGCGTTGATGCCAATCTTCGGGTCCGGTAAAATATACGAGCACGAGTGGTTGTGGCTCCTCATCAATCTTTTCACCTAGTATCCACATGGATACGGTCGTTCGTGATAATGGAACTGCCCCCACACCCGATCCACCTGCAGCAGATAAGATCGAGGAGAGAGCTAGAAATAGTGCAAGTATACGAAACATGAGTGGTTTGGTTTGAAGACGATTACCGATAACAGTTTGAGGGTGATTAAAAGATGAGTCGAGTTCGCTTGCGGTCGTGGTCGGGACTGATGGTAATTTCTGATTATGAATTCTTCTTCCCAATCGAATAAACGGTGGCGGATTGACAGTTCGTTGTGGCCGGCGGTGGGGTTGCTCGTGGTGGCGTTTCTGATTTTTGAATACACGGGGTTGGATTTGGCGGTGCAGGATCAGTGCTATAATTTTGAAACGCAGACTTGGGTGGTGGATGGAAATTCGGAAGCGCCACGGTTGTGGTTTTATGATGGGCCGAAGGACGTGATCATCATTCTTGGTTTGGGTGTGCTCGCGCTGGCTTTGATGCCGCAGAAGTGGCGTGCGAAGTTGCCGTTTAAGAACATTGGGCGGCGGCATTTATGGATCGCGATTTTGACGATTGGCACGGTGCCCGCCGTGATCGGGCAATTGAAGTCATCAACCAACATTTTCTGCCCGGCGGAGATCGAGCGCTATGGCGGTGAGATGCCGTATGTGCGGGTGGTGGAAAGTTATCCGGAGGATAATTATCCGGATCGTCGCGGTCGCTGTTTTCCGGCGGGTCACCCGAGTGGTGGCTTCGCGCTGGTGGGCCTGCTTGGTTTGGCGATGACGCGACGGGGGCAGCGAATAGGCGTGGGTTTGGCGATGGCTTTTGGTTGGTCGATGGGGCTCTATCAGATGGTGGTGGGTTCGCACTATCTGGGTCATGTCGTGATCACGATGTTGATCGCCTGGATCGGATTCCTGCTCTGGCGTCGCGTGTTTCGCGTGCACCGGATGGAATGATGATGTTGGCCGCAAAGAGGCTCAGAAATCACAAGAGCTGAGCACCGATTTTATTAACCACGTCTATGAACGGAGTGAATGGTCTGACATGGACACTAATCGACACGAATGGTCCCAAGAAGCCCTAGCTCCCAATCCTTTAACCACGGATGGACGCGGATAAACACGGATCCAGAATATTCCAGATTAGTGAGGGATTTAGTATGAACATAATCCGTGTCTATCCGTGTTTATCCATGGTTCAAAAACTCAAGCAGCTCTGGGTCTCCGTGGTTACGGAGTTCCGTTTACCTCTTGTCGATGCGACTAAAGAGCCAGATCCCGAGACCGATAAACAGTAGGTTGGGAATCCAGTAAAGTAGGTCGGGGCGATACTCGGGGTGCTGGTCAAGCCAGTTGACCATGACGGTCAGAAAATAGTGGGTGAGCGCGAGCATCACGGCGACGCCGAGATTGGCGGATGTTTCGCGGCGGGAAACTTTGATGCCGAGAGGCACGCCCATCAGGGCGAAGGCGAAAATGGCGAGGGCGTTGTGAAACTTCTCCTGCACGGCGAGCTTCACGTTCATTTGGTCTTTACGGTGTTTGGCGACGTCTTCGGGTGGAACCTGCATGGCGGCGAGCCGATCGCTTTCGGCGCGCAGTTCTCCATAGGTCTTCCACTTGATTTTTTGTCTCACGGTGTTGCGACCGAACAGCCCATCAAGAGGGAGTTTCACTTGTTCCGTTTTTCCAAAGGTGCCGATGAGGGGGGGGCGGGAAAACTCTTCGGGTTGATCCGGATCGCGGGCTTCAACTTGCGCCTGGGTTAGCGTGAGCAAGAGCGCGTGGCTTTCTGCGTCGTATTCGAAGCGACCGCTTTCAGCGCGAACGAGGCGTTTGACGCGTTGTTCTTCATCGAGTTCCCACAGCCAGAAGTCGTTGAGCACGGGGCCCTGTTTCTCGCCAACGTAAACGACGAAGCCGGGAAAATCGCGGATGAAGGTGCGTTGCACGATAAACCCCAGTGGGTTGGTTTGCACGGCTTTGACCAATTCTTGCTTATAGTGCAGACGCGCACGTGGCATCGCCTCGAAATTGATATAGAGCCCAAGCGCCGTGCCCAAGATACCGAGGATGAGCACGGGCCGCATGATTCGCCCGAGTCCGATTCCAGCGGCGCGCATGGCGGTGACTTCGCTATCGGCGGAAATGCGTCCCAAGGTGAGGAGCACGCCGCAGAGCATACCCATGGGCAGCGCGTAGTAGGCGACGAAGGGTATCAGTAGGAGCAGGAGGTGACCGAAGGTGGCGAGAGGGAGTTGCCCTCCCAGCACGTAGCCGAGCAGATCGCGAATCGCGTTGCCCAGCATGAGCACAAACCCAAAGAGCCCGACTGCCGCGAGACAGGATCCGAGCACGCTTTTGAAGATGTAACGATCGAGCAGATTCACAATGAGCGCTGAATTACTTCGCAGATGCGGGAGTTACGCACAAGGCGCTTTGTTGACGAGTCGGTGCGCGACCTTACGCGAATTTTGCTTTCACCCGGTCAAGCAGGTCGTGGGCACTGAGGTAGAGTGCGGGAATAAACACGAGGGTGACGATGGTCGAAGCGAGTAGTCCGCCCAAGACCACGCGAGCGAGTGCCGCCTGCATTTCGGCTCCGGCGCCAATTCCAATCGAGAGCGGAAGGAGTCCGAGCACGGTGGTGAGGGTGGTCATGAGGATCGGTCGCAAACGGCGGCGGCAAGCGCGTTGCACCGCTTCGACGGGAGGGAGATTTTCGGTGCGTCGCAGCAGGTTTATATAATCCACGAGCACGATCGCATTATTCACGACAATCCCGATGAGCATGATCACGCCCATGAGGCTTTGCATGTTCAGCGTGGTGCCGGTGATGAAAAGCGTGGGCACGACTCCGATTACGGCGAAGGGCACGGCGCAGAGCACGATGAGAGGATCGAGGAATCGCTCAAACTGGGCGGCCATGACCATGTAAACGAGCACGAGCGCGATGAGAATAGAGAGTCGGAAGTCAGCCGCGGCTTTTTCCTGTTCCTCAACCTCGCCCCCGAAATAGACCGAGAAGCCGGGGGGTAAGCTCAATTCGGCCACGCGCTCGCGAATCGCTTTTACTGCTTCACCCATGGGGGTGCCTTCGGCGAGACTGGCGGTGACGTAGGTGATGCGCTGACCATCGATCCGGCCGATCCGGGGAGGTCCCAGCGCACTTTGCGGATCGATGACGGAAGAGATGGGGATGATGCTGCCATCGGGAAGACGCAGCGGAATATTGGAGAGACTCTGGGTGTTGCGACGATCTTCCGGACGCAACTGAACGACGATGGGAAATTCTTCCCCGCCGATGCGGAAGGAGCCGGCGCGACCTCCGCCCACGTTGACCTGAATAACACTGGCAACATCGCGGACCGAGAGACCGAGCTCGGCGAGTTTTGCACGATCGAGATGTAAGTCGGTTTGAGGTTGGCCGGTATTTCGACCCACGCGCACACCCTCGACTCCGGGCAAATCTTCAATCGCGGTTTGAATACGATTTCCGAGGAGTTCGGCTTGAGCCAAATCGTAGCCGCGAATCTGCATCGAGATATCATCGTTGCTGCCGCCCGAGCGGAAGATCCGTCGCAAAATCCAGAGCCCGGATTGCGCTCTCACCCGGATATCTGCGCCCGGGATTTGTCCGTCGAGAGCGGTGCGCAATTTATCCGCGAGGGCGGTAGTGCCGATGGGACTATCTTTGGCGAGGGCGAATTCGATCTCGGCCCGGCCATCGCGAATGTCCGTCGAGTAATGTTCGACGGCGCCTTCCGGCACGAGGTCACGCACTTTGGTTTCGAGTTCCCCGAGGGCGCGATTCAACACGGAGATGTTGGTGCCGCTGGCCATGAAAAGGTCGATATCGATTTCCTCGGCCTCGGATGGAGGGGTGAGTTCGACGGGGATCAGAGGCACGAGAGCAAAAGCGCCGACAACGAGAACGATGCACGAAATAAGCACGCGACCCCGGCGACGGACCGAGCTTTGCAGAACGCGTGAATAGCGGTTTTCAACCCGTCCGAAAAAGTGGTGGAAACGACCGACGCGTTCTTCTGGTTTGGTCCGCCGTTTGAGCAATCGACTGGCCAGCATGGGCACGAGGGTGAGCGCGACGGCGAGTGAGCAGAACAAGGCGAACACCACCACGAGAGCGAGCTGTTGAAAGAGCACGCCAGTGATCGTTTGCATGAAAACAACCGGAAGGAAAATAACGGTCGTGGTCAGAGTGGAGGCGATGATCGCACCTCCGACTTCCTTCGTCCCGAGACGGGCCGCCGCGACGGGATCTTTACCCTCTTCGCGCAGTCGGGTGATGTTTTCGAGCACCACTACAGCGTTGTCCACCACCAGACCCACTCCGAGAGCCAATCCACCAAAGCTCATTTGATTCAACGTCAGACCGTTGAAGTAGAGCAGACCGAAGGTCGCGATAATTGAAATGGGAATCGAGACGGCGATGATGAAGGTGGATGAGCCACGCCGTAAAAAGGTGTAGAGCACCACAATCGCGAGGATGGAGCCCCAGAAGGCAGAGTTCCGCACGCTGTTGATTGAGTTCAGAATGAAGGTGCTCTCATCAGAGACGATGAAGAGGTTCACGTCCGAACGCTCCGCGTTGATCTTTTCTAGCTCTGCTTTGATCGTTTGAGCGACGGCGACGGTATTGTAGCCGGATTGTTTGCGGACGCCGAAACGGAGCATGGGTTTGCCGTCGATTTTCACGATCCGCCACAGGTCTTCATATCCGAGGGAAATATCCGCGACATCTCCCACGCGAATGGGTTTGCCCTGGTGTTCGCTGACGACGGTTTGTCGAATTTCATCGAGGTTGGAAAACTCGCCAAGGGTGCGCACGTAGATCTCCCGCACTCCGATCGAGACATTGCCACCGGGGCTGTTGATATTGCCGGAGTTCAGGGCATTGCGAACGTCTTGCGCGGAGAGGCGACTGGCGTTGAGTCGGTCGCGACGCAGCTCGACTTTGACGATCCGGTTGACACCTCCCCAAATACTGATCGAACCGACTCCATCAATTCGTTCGAGCCGTTTACTGAGATCGCGTTCGAGTAACAGGGTGAGCTCTTGTAAATCCCAGGTGTCGGAGCTGGCACCCACCACGACGATGGGGGCGTTGTTGGGATCGAATTTCCAGACGCGGGGAGTTTCGACTTCATCGGGTAATTCATCGCGGACGGAATCGAGCGCGGCCCTCACATCATTGGCGGCTTCGTCGAGATTGGTGCCCCGGGTGAAATCGATACTGATCCAACTGCCACCTTCTTCGGAGTTGGATCGCATGCGTTCTGCTCCGGTCACACCCGCCAAAGCGTTTTCGAGGCGGTCGGTGATTGTTTGCTCGATTTCCTCCGGTCCCACATTGGGGTAAGCCGTCCAGATCGAGAGTTGGGGAAACTCCAGAGGTGGCAGGAGATCGATCGGGAGGTGTCTCAAGCCGGAGATGCCCAGTGTGATGATGATCAAAAAGACCATCATCGTGGCGACGGGGCGCTTGATGGATGTTTCGGTCAGCGGCATGAGAATGAAAAATTAGCGCTGAGCTGTTTTTTTCGGATCGATGACTTCATCAAGGAGGTCTTCGCGTCGGAGATTCTGGAGTTCCATCACATGTTCCCAAGTGACGGAGCGGACCCGGGCCTGACTACGACCGGTGGCGAGAAGGTTTTGGCCCAGGGTCACGATCCATTCGCCGGGCTGCAGTTCAGAGGCGGCGACTTCGGCCGCACCTCGCGCCACGGAATTGATCGGCACGAATTCAACATCCACCGCTTTGCTGAGTTCGGCCTCGGGATCGTCTTCGGGATCCGCTTTGAGACGGTAGACGCCTTCGCGTCCGGTATTTGAATCGGTGTAGAGAGCACTGGTGGGCACGAGAGTGGCGGTGCGGCTTTGCCCGTAGAGAATGTCCACGGGCACGAACATGCCCGGCTGCAGTTGACGATCGGTATTGATCAGCTCGATCTCGGCTTCCGTGCTGCGGGCGACGGGATTGAGAAACGGGGAAATTCGCGTGAGAGTGCCGACGATGGGTTGTTGCATCGTTTCGGTCGGGAAAACGTGAACCGCTTGTTCGGGCGCGATGTAATCGAGCATGGAATCGGTGAGGTCGATGCGCACGATGACTTTGTCGAGATTGCCAATCGTGAAGAGTCGGGTGGCCGGGGTGACCTGCATGCCGACCTCAGCCGCGCGCCCGCCGACGATTCCGGCAATCGGTGCTTTGATGATCGTTTTGGTGAGTGAGTCGCGTCGCTCAGCGAGCGTGGAGGCGGCTTGTTCGACGCGCGCCTCGGCGAGCTCGACATCAGCCTCGGCGGATTCGCGTTGGGCTTTGGTCGTTTCGAGTTCGACCTCGGTCACAAGATTACGATCACTGAGGGACTGGATGCGTTTGGCTTGGGCTGCGACCTCGGCCAGAGAGGCGGTCGATTGGCGCAGCCGGGCTTCTTCGATTCTCAATCCGGCCTCGGCTTGGCGAACCTGCTCGCGAGCTGATTCATCCGAGAGCCGCACGAGGGCTTGTCCAGAGGTGACGCTCTGACCGTTGCTCACCAGCACCGCGGAAATACGCCCGGAGATCTCCGGATAGAGCACGACCTGATTTTCCGCCCAGACGGTGCCGCTCAAGCGTTCGACTAAGGGCAACGATCCACTCTTGGCCTGGGTGGCCTCCACCGGCGGCGAGGAATTCCGTGCGTTACGCTTTTTTTCGGCCTTGCAGCCAAAGAAGCCGAACAGAGCAAAAACAAGGATTAGGCTGGTGGCCAGTTGGCGTGAAGGGGAGAGAGTGAAGGGCACAGAGATATGTAATCGGAAGAGAACGGAGCGCGAAGGGCCACTATACCATATGTGTCACCTTCGAAGGCGATGTCTAATCAGAGGTGTGATTAAAGGGAACTGTTTGGGATATTAAGGGGTTGGCCACCGGTTGGCCCAAGATATCGGGCTTAAATGTTTCGGTCCAATAAACCCGGAAGTTCACCGAGATGGTCCAACTTGTGGTAACGATCAGGGGCTTCGGGTTTTTCGTCGGTGCGTTCGTGTTCCCAGGTCAGATGAAAGGGCACATAGACCGCGGAGGCTCCGAGAGAAAGGACGGGGAGAATATCCGATTTCATGGAATTGCCGACCATGAGAAATTCTTCGGGAGCACAGTTGTGTCGGCGGAGGATATTAGCGTAAACGGAGGCGTTTTTCTCGGCGACAATCTCGATGGTTTGGAACTGCTTGATGAGCCCGGATCGGTCGAGCTTGCTTTGCTGATGATGCAGATCTCCCTTGGTGATTAGCCACAGTTCGAATTGCGGCGACAGGGCATTGAGCGTGGGAGTGACGTGATCGAGGAGTTCGACGGGATGATCGATCATTTCGCGGCCACGTTGTAGAAGCAGGCTGATTTCCTCGCTGCTGATCTTTCCCTCGGTGAGCTCAATCGCAGTTTCGATGGCCGACAGGGTGTAGCCTTTCACACCATAGCCATAGAGTCGAAGATTGCGCATTTCGGTGGCGAAAAGAATGCGATCCACGGTATCGATATCGTGATAATGGGAGAGCAACTCGCGATACTGCTCGTGGGCGCGGGCGAAAACGGTTTCATTGTGCCAAAGAGTATCATCGGCATCAAAGGCGATCACGCGGGGGGCTTGCATGGGAGTGAGAGAATACGTCGAGCGAGGGGGAGCAAGCTTGGGCGTGATCGGATGAAAGGGACGGAATACTTTCGCTTCGCAGGAATGGAGGTATTTGTTTTGTTCGAAATATGTCCCTTGCCCAAAGCACACGTTCGACCCCGATTACCCGCTTCGATGGGGATGCGGCGCCGGAATCACGTGATGATCTCCTCGCGGCGGAGGAGCCGTTGGAGATCCGCGTGGATGGGAAGAGCATCGCGGTGGTGATGCGCACGCCGGGGCATGATCGTGAATTGGCGGCGGGGTTTTTGGTGACCGAGGGGATTCTGCACCGCAGGGAGGATGTGCTCGATATGGTTTACTGTCGGGGAGACAACGCGGAGCCGGAGCAAAACGTGCTCGATGTGTTGCTCGCGCCTGAGGCCGAGGTCGATTTGAGCAAACTCACGCGGCACGTGTTCACGTCGTCGAGTTGCGGGATTTGCAGCAAGGCGAGCATCGAAGCGGTGCAGGCTCAGTTTCCGCCGATTGCACAACAGCTCTCACCTGCGCGAAAGGTGTTGGAGGAGTTGCCGGAGAAGTTACGTGCGGTGCAGGCGGGTTTTGATCGCACGGGGGGGCTGCATGCGAGCGCGTTGTTTGCAGCAGACGGCACGTTGTTGGCGATGCGTGAAGATGTGGGACGGCACAACGCGTTGGACAAGGTCGTGGGGCGCGCATTTTTCGATGATGGTTTGCCGCTGGAGAATCGTATTCTGCTCGTGAGTGGGCGCGTGTCGTTTGAGATCATGCAAAAGGCACTGGGGGCGGGGATTCCGGCCGTGGCGGCGATTTCGGCGCCGACGAGTGCGGCGGTAGAATTTGCGCAGGCGAGTGGTCAGGTGCTGGTGGGCTTCCTCAGAAAACCGCGAATGAATGTTTACGCGGGCACCTTGGTCGATTGACGCTGTCGCACCTGAATCCGCATGAAGTATTTCCTGATTCTATTTTTAGCCATCTCCATGGTCGTTTCGGCTGCTCCCCGTAGTGAATCGATGACCGAGCGCACTCTGCGCCAACTGGTGGAGCGTCAACGCGTGATACTCGAACAGGCGACGCGCGCGGGGGATGATTTCGATCAGTCTGATTTCGAGAGGGAGATGCAACGGGTCTGCTTGGGCTACGAAGAACTCTTGCGGGAGAGTCCGGAGTTTGCGGCCGGTTACGCGGCTTTTGGTTTTCTGCTGCGGCAGATTGGAATGGATCGGGAGAGCTCGGCGATGTTGATGAAGGCTAATCAATACGATGCGAATATCCCGATAGTGAAAAACCAACTCGGCAACTTTTTGGCCGAGCAGGGGCGGCCGCTCGATGCGGTGAGCTATTTCATGGCGGCGATCAAGCTCGCGCCGAACGAACCGCTCTATCACTACCAGCTCGGCACGTTGTTGCATCAGGCGCGTGATGATTTTGTGTTATCAGATGAGTGGACGGAGGAGAGTGTGGATGCGGCGATGCACGAAGGCTTTCGCCGAGCGGCCGAGCTCGCGCCGGATCGGATCGAATTCACGTATCGCTACGCCGAGTCGTTTTACGATTTGCCCGAGCCTGATTGGGATGCGGCGCTGAAGGTTTGGGCTTCGCTGGAGGAGCAGGCGCGTAGTGCTCCCGAACGCGAGGCCATGCGGCTGCATGCGGCGAACGTCTGCCTCAAGCTCGGCAAGACTGCGCATGCCCAGCTGTTGCTCGCTAATGTGACCGACCCCGCACTGGCGGAGCAGAAACAAAAGCTGGTTGCGCAATTGCCCGACGACAGCGAAGAGTGACCTGACTATGGCTTTGCTGGATAAAATGGAACGGCGCTGGGGGCGTTACGCGATCAACAACATCGCGATATATTTCGTGATCGGCCAAGTGTTTGTCCTGCTGGCATCAATGCTGGGCAAGATCAACATAGGCTGGCTGGTGTTAGTGCCGCAATACGTCTTGGAGGGCCAATGGTGGCGGGTGTTCACCTATCTGCTGGTGCCGCCACCTCCGGGGATGCTCGGCTACCTACTAATCGCGTTTGCATTCTATATTTTTTATATGATGAGCAGCGCCTTGGAAGAAGCGTGGGGGGCATTTCGATTCAATATGTTTCTGCTGCTCGGGTGGGTGCTGACGACCGGACTATCGTTTTTCATCCCGATGTCCGTCGTCTCGAACAGTTTCCTCGCGGGCTCGGTGTTTCTCGCGTTCGCATTTCTGAATCCCAATTTCGAGTTTCTGCTGTTCTTTATTTTACCGGTGAAGGTCAAGTGGTTGGCGGTGATCACTTGGGTGCTTTATGCGGTTTCCTTTCTTAAAGGTCCGGGCGCGGTGCGTTTGATGATTCTGGCTTCGATCGGAAATTTCCTGATCTTCTTTGCTAGGGATATTATCCGCGGCACGAAGCAGAGAAAACGTAATGTAGAGCGAAAAATTCAGCAACGGGCCGAGCAGGATGAACCCCGGCACAAATGTGTCGTTTGCGGTAAGACCGATCTCACTGATCCCACCGAGGATTTTCGCTATTGTTCGAAATGTTCCGGTAGTAAGTGTTACTGCTCTGAGCATATTAGGAATCACCCTCACATCGTATCCGATGGGTAAGACAGTGGATCCGATGGCCGAGGCGGACGAACTCACCACTCCGGGTGAGTGGCTGCTTTTTGCCGAGGCGATGTATGAGAAATACGACCTCGCTCTCGGGCAGATTACGACCTCCGCGCACGATGAAGCGCTCTATTTAATCCTGCATACGCTGGAGATCCCGCTCGACAGTGATCCGAGCGTGCTGGACCAGAAAATTTCGCTGCAGCAACGCCACGCTCTGATCGACGTGTTTCGGCGTCGGGTAATCGATCATACTCCGGCGGCCTATCTCACTCGTGAGGCTTGGTTGAACGAGGAACGCTTTTACGTCGATGAGCGCGTGCTGATTCCACGCAGCTATTTTCTCGAACTCATCCCGCAGCTTGGTGCGGAGGTGGGGTTCGGCGACCCCGCCCTACGATTAAAAGGAGTCAGCGTGACGAATGTCGTGGATGTGTGCACGGGCTCGGGTTGTCTCGCGATTCTGTTGGCAAAGCATTTTCCGGAGGCGCGAGTCGATGGGGTGGATCTTTCCGCCGGGGCACTCGAAGTCGCGAAGATCAACGTGGAGCAACACGAGCTCGTTGATCGCGTGACGCTCCATGAAAGCGATGTCTTCGATGCAGTGCCTCTGGTGAAGTATGATGTCATTCTCAGTAATCCTCCTTACGAACCGAGCTTACATTGTGATGCGCTTCCCGAAGAATTTAAGCGTGAACCACGGCTCGCGCTTGATGGTGGGGGCGATGGGCTCGATATCATCCGCAAACTGCTGATGCAGGCCCGGGATCGGCTCAAGCCGCATGGTATTGTGCTGATCGAAGTCGGCGGTTTAGCCGAAGCAATGGATGAAGAATTCGCCGCGCTGAAACCGCGTTGGATTCAGACCGAAGATGAATCGGATTGTATCTGCCTGATCCGGGCGGATCGGATACGTAGGTGGAACGGTGAGTCTTAAAATGGGAAGAAGCGCGGGATGAAATACACCGCGACGCCCCAGAAGATCAGATTGAGCGGCAGCCCCATGCGCAGGAAGTCAGTGAACTTATAATTGCCGGCCGCATAGACCATGGTGTTGGTTTGGTAACCGACGGGCGTGGCGAAGCTGGTGGAAGCAGCAAAGGTGACGGCGACGAGAAACGGTCGCGGATCGACCCCGAGACCCGCGGCGGTGGAGATGGCGATCGGGGCAAGGAGGACGGCCGAAGCATTGTTGCTCATGCATTCGGTGAGGATGGCCGTGAGCAGGTAGAAAACCGCAAGCATCACGAGCGGTCCCGAATCACCGGCGAATCCCAGAACCGTATCGGCGATCAGAGTGGCGGCTCCGGTTTTTTGCATGGCAAGGCCGAGCGGAAGCACCCCAGCGAGTAGGATGATGATGCGCCAATCGACGGCTTCGTAGGCCTCTCGATCACGGAGGCAGCCCGTCAGGGCCATGGCAGCGCAGCCCAGCAAAGCGGAGACCAGAATAGGCAGAACTTCGAAAGCAGCCAGGCCAACCACCGCGGCCATGACGCCGATAGCGACCCACATGCGGTTGCGACGGGTGAAGGCCTCGCGCCCGAGTTCGTTGAGGACGACCGCGTCGCCCCGCGAACCCAGTTTACTAATTTCCTCTTTAGGGCCGCAGAGGAGCAGAGCATCACCAAAGCGCAGGCGAATATTGGCCAATTTCTCGCGAGTCGTATGGCCGCGCCGTTGCAAGCCTAGCACGAGCAATCTGTGACGTTGTTCGAAATACGATGAGTTCAGTGATTCCCCCGCCAATCGTGAATGCGGACCGATCATCACTTCGACCAGAGCGTTTTCCTCTGAAGTGAGAATATCGTCCTTAAGCTCAAAATCGGAGCGCAGTTCGAGTCCGATTTTGTCTTTAAATTCGATGACTTTTTCAGGCTGACCCCGGACCAGCAGCATATCGCCTTCTTCGATCAGCTTGGTGCGCGGCGCAAGGATGCGGTGCTCAGCACGGATCAGCTCGACGATGTTTACTTCCGCTTTTTCCAGCCCGGCAATCTGAGACGGACTCTGACCGATGACTGCGGAATCAGCGCCCACGTGGAGTTCGGTGACATATTCGCGCAACCCGTATGTTTCGACCAATTGACCGGTGGAGCGTTCGGGGAGAAGCCAGCGACTAAATAGTAGGATAAAGACAGTGCCGACTCCGAGCATGATCAATCCGAGCGGAGCGAATTCGAACATACTAAATGGCTCCAACCCCTGATCGCTGGCGATGGAGCTGACGAGCAGATTGGTTGAAGTGCCGATGAGTGTGCAGACCCCACCGAATTGGGAGGCGTAGGAAAGCGGAATGAGCAGACGCGACGCCGAGGTTTTTCGGGCTGCGGCCGTGGCCAGCACCACGGGCAGAAACACGGCGACGGCGGCGGTATTGTTGAGAAAAGCAGAGACGACCGCCACACCCAGCATGATCACGATCAGAAGGAGCAGGGGCGTGCGACCTGCCTTGGCGAGGAGTTCGCCCAGCACGCTCACGACACCGGTTTTCTGAAGTCCGGCACTGAGGACAAACATACACGCGACCGTAACGGTTGCGGAATTACTTAATCCCGAGATACCTTCCTCAGGCGTCACGAGCCCAAATGCCAACAAGCCCCCAACGATTAGCAGTGCGACCAGATCGACGGAGAGTTTTTCCGTGGCGAATAAAATCACCGCGCAAACCAGAATGCCGAGCACTATGATGATTTCCGGAGTCATGCGTCTAGGGCGGAAAGCCTTGCTTGACGATGAGGAGAGTCCAGCGGCATCTCAGGCAATCATCATGCCGAGCTATTCCTGATCACAGAGCAGGCGCAGGCGATCGAGCTGATATCCAGGATTGGAAACTTTTTCTCGTCAGAGGCTCGTTCAATCGAACATCGGTCCGGTGAGAAACTGAGCCATGACAATCTCGCTCTATTCGGATTCCTGCACGGTGACTCGAATCATCCCGCGCCACTGATGAATCGAGTAGCCGGTAGCTTTGTCAGAAGGATAGAGCTCATCGAGCTTGGCTTGCAATTCGGGTGATTGCTTTGCGGGATCACCATGGCAGACGAGGCATTGCTGCTGCACTCCTAATGGCCGATAGACTCTCCACTCGCGTTCAGATTCCGGGGAATCAATCCGTTGCACGAGCAGGTTTGGGATAGAGTCACCGTAATTCATCAGGTATTCGAATTCCTTCAGAGCGAGTTTATCCTCCGCGTCGGGTGCATTGGACGGGGAACGCACTTTGAGGCTCGTCAACTTCACCGCCTTGATTCGGCGCAGCCCTTTGATCGTATCGCCTTTCATGGTCAGATACTTGAGGTGAGCAATACTCACGACCTCTTCCGGTGATTGTTTTTTCAGCGCGATGGTGAGTTCTTTGACCATGGCGCTCGCGAGACGATTGATGGCGGTCTCGCCATAGCGGGTGATCAAGCGCGCCTCAGGTGAAGAGGGCTCGACAAATACGGCTTCTCGCGCTTCCGAAGTATCGCCGAATGAGACGACGGCAGTCGCCATGAGAGCAACGAAAACGCTGACGGATATTCGGATCGATTGTTTTTTCATGTTACACGGGGGGTTCCTTTACTGCACGCAGTTATCATAGCGGAGGAGCAAAGGAAATGAACTGTTAACCCTGCGCATTATTTGCGAAAAAGTGGCGGGTTATTGTTCTGTTTCTATGTCGAGGACGGGAAGCGACCGCCGTCTTGGATAACATCGCGGCATGACTACTTTGCTTCGACTTGGCGCACCGGCAGTCCGGCCGATTTCCAGTGCTTGAAACCACCGGCATTGGCGACCTGAAACCCCTCTTGCTCAAGAATGCGGGCGGCGACGCCGGAACGGTTGCCGGAACGGCAATAAAGGATGAGTTCCTTTTTTTTGTTTTTTCCGAGAAATGCTTTCCACGTGACCCGCTCACTTCGGAGATCGCTGAGTGAAAGGAGCACTGCGGGTTCCGCGACACCGGTGCTCGCCCATTCGCCCGGCTCGCGCACATCGATGAGCACCGCGATGCCATCGGCGACGCGTTGGGCGGCTTCTGCGGGAGGCATGAAGCGATTCGCGAGAGCTCGATTGGCGACGACGAGGACAACGACAACAGCGAGAATGATCAGGGCAAATTTCATTCAATTAGAAGATATCATATTTTGGTCGCTGGCAATCCGAGTTGGAGCGTTCGTCTAGGAATTGGCTGAAGCTTGAGTATGTAACTTGGCGAGGGCGCGAATGTGTCGCCCATCGGTGCCACAACAGCCACCAAGAATTTTTAATCCAGGATCGCGATGTAGCCCCATCATTGAAGCCGCGAAACGTGACGGCTCTTCCTCGACGAGATGCTCACGACCGTCGAGTTCTTCGGGCGTGAGGGCTGCGGTGTTGGCCAGTAAACCGATAATTCTTTGTCGCACTGAATCAGATGAATTCACGGGATGAAAGAGCGCGGTCTGGGCAAAGTCGGGATGGGTGCAATTGATCAGATAACCCGTGGGTGGGGGAGTAACCTGTGAGTCAATGGTATCAATCGCATTATGGAGTTTGCTGCCATCAAGCAAGGTCCCCGAGGGGCGGACCACAAAACTGATCAAATAAGGGGAATAGGTTTCCGCCATAGCCATCGCGAGACCGATGGCTTCACTGAGTGCGGGGAGGGTTATCCCAAGAAGAAAGTCTGCGCCTCCTTGGGTGAGTTGTCTGGCTTGCCAGGCGTGAAATGATCGGGCTTGTTCCATGCTCAAGGCTTCCTCAGGCCGATAGGCATCTCCTCGACAGCCGATTAATCCACCGATCAAAACTTGATTTGCATAGCCTCCAGACTGGATCCTCAGGTTCTGTAAGAGACGGAGATTGTCGGCGTTGACATTGTGATCTTCCAAGCCGGCCGCAGCGATATTCTGTGGGTTAGCCCGCCAGGTCGGGGCGGTCAGCATCATGGGCAGCCGGTGCTCCCGACCAATCTGCAGGTATTCCCCGTAAATTGCTTCCAAGGTCTTGCGGCTACCTTCGCCATAGACAAAGGAGGAATTGATCAGATAGGGGTCAAGAATAGAGGCAGGCAGACGTCGCAGACGTTCGACCACCGCTCCTTCGCCGAGGATAAAAGGGTGGCTCTGGAGAAAATCAGGGAAGGTGGGCGGGGGCATAATTGGAAACGAAGGCAATCTGATAGGGAGAAAGTAAAAGAAGGCGTATCACCCAGTTGGAAGCGAAAAAAAGAGCCGGCTAACAGCCGGCCCTTTGACGGGAGAGCAATGCAAACGCAGATTACTTATTCGGACAATTGGCGTTGAGACCTGTGCCGTCTTTGGGCCCCTGTCCCTTTGCATTAGCCTTGCCAGAGCCATCCTTAAGTTTGGTTCCGGTCGACTTGGAATTGCCGCGATCGGCTGATCTACCAGAGCCGTCCTTGAGCTGAGTGCCGCTCGAATTCGGGTTGCCAAGATTTGGTAGTTTGATGGAGCGGAAACTGCTGCCTCCACCGGATCCACTGCCCCCGCCACCACCCCCACGAGCGTAGGTTGTTGCGCCTGTCAGGAGGCCGATGCTGATGAGAGAAGTAATGAGGATAATTTTTGTTTTCATAATTTTGTCTTTCATTAGGATGAAACCCCGGTCTCGGAGACTTATTACATTCTTTTAAAAACTCTGGCCTACTTCGTTTGTTTGTAATGTTCCCGAAGGTCCGGGGTTTATTCCTGTAGTGGTCATTGCAATTTCTCCCTCATTTATTTTTCGATTCGTTAATTCGTTGATCTGGCGGAGCGAAGTGGCTTGTGCCGTAAACAAGGAGGAGAAGGAAGCCGGATGGATGGCACGAGTGGCTGCTGGTGATGAACTTGCTTTGCAGCATCTGTTCGACCAATGGAAACGACCTTTGCTCAGTTTTTTCTATCGTTCACTGGCGTCGCATGCCGACGCTGAGGATCTGACCTTGGAGGTCTTCGTGCGTCTGCACCGCGCCGCACCTAAATACCGGGCGACGGCCAAGTTTTCCACCTTCCTGTTTCACATTGCACAGAACTTGTTGCGAAACGAAATCAGGCATCGGAAGCGCAAGCCGGCCGATCTCGTGCCCCCTGAATTATTTGATTTGTTGCCGCAAGAGTTCCCTTCGGAGCACCGCCTGAATGAATTGGAGGAGGCTCTGCAACAGGCCATGACCCGCTTGCCGGAAAAGCACCGCTCGGCTCTGCTTTTGAT
The DNA here is from genome assembly GCA_034669935.1 of Cephaloticoccus sp. Classification (GTDB taxonomy): domain Bacteria; phylum Verrucomicrobiota; class Verrucomicrobiia; order Opitutales; family Opitutaceae; genus Cephaloticoccus. Next base: position 144,046 of record JAXMOJ010000003.1, on the reverse strand, counting down.
CCAGCAACAACACATGGACTACCGCACAGTGGCGGCGACGCTTCGGATTACGGAGAATGCACTGAGAGTTCTGGTGCACCGCGCCCGCCAAATGCTGAAAATTGAAATGGAGACGGCCACATGAATTCAAAACCAAAACCTCTGCCCAGTGAGCATGAAATAAACCAACTCCTGTCGCGCCAATACCGTGACACCTCCCCAGAGTTTGAAACCCGCTGGGTCAACCTTAAGCGCGACCTGCGCCAACGGCCGGTTACGCGGGTTCGTGCATTCGGTCCCTGGAATATCGCTGGGTGGCTTGGGATCATTGGCGCAGCGGCGGCAGTCGTTTTTATTGTTTATACGGTGCGCATGCCAGCCCCTCTACCGGAGACCAATTTGATCATTTCACCCCAACTTGCTGAGCTCATGTCGATGGATGAAGTTCTCGGCCAGGCCCTGCCTCTCCTCGATGAAGAAAATCGCTCGGCGTTGCTTAATCTACCCGCACCCCACTGATCAAATGACCTTTTTTGCCATGAAAACATCGATTCCCACTCTGCTGCTAGCCAGCTTGTTGACGTTCAATTCAATGTCCGCCGTTGATGCCGATACGGACGCACCAGCACCACCTGCGGCTGGGGAGATGGCGGCTCTTGAACATTTTCTGGATCTGAGCGATGAAGACCTTGATCAGATGCAGCAGGTGATCACTCGTATTCGCGCAATGAGTCCAGAGGAGAAGACTGCATTGCGGATTGAGATGGAGAGATTTCGGCAGTTGCCGCCAACGGAACGCCGGCAATTGCGTCTGGGTTGGGGGGCACTCGAGGAGAAGCTACAGGACGCATGGCGCCAGATGATGCAAGGTGCCACGCCGGAACTCAGGGCAGAAATCAGAACGGAATTGCAATCCCTGCCACCTGAGAAAAAGGGATCATATCGCCGGCAAATGGCAGAAAAATTTCTGGAGCAAGAAGCCAAAAAAAAATAGTCCCGATCTGTAATATCGGTGGATAGCCGGGGTTTCATCAGGTGAATAAAACTCTCATGAAAATATACGCCATCACCCTTTCTTTTTTACTCGGCACCAGCGTGTTGACAGCAGGCCCATGCGCTCAGAAAAACGGCGAATGCTGTGCGGCGTTGCCGGACTCCAATGCCCCCGTGATGTTGAGTGCGTCCGCCGAGGCGGCATTACGCTTCCAAATCGATGAGGAACGGATGGCCGGAGAACTCTACCGGGCATTCGGTAAGCAGTGGAGCGCGCGTCCCTTTAAGAATATTCCTCGCGCCGAGGATCGTCATTACGCGCTCCTCCTTGAACTGGCTGCTCGTGCTGGGCTCTCTCCCGTAGGTGCGACGACTGCTGGTCGATTTGAGATGGCTGCCGTGCAGGCGCGATACGATACCTTACTAGCGAGTGGAGAAGCTTCGTTGATTTCCGCCTTTGAGGCCGGTGCGTTGCTCGAGGAGCAGGACATCGCCGATCTGCAAACCTTGGTTGCGGCGACTGACAATGAGGATTTGAAGTCGGTGGCCACCATACTGGAGGCCGGTTCACGCAATCATCTTCGCGCGTTTGTGCGAAATCTCCGATCCCGCGGGATCGAATATGCTCCCCAGATTCTCCCCGAGGATGAGTTTGACCGCATTATCGGTGCCGGTCGCTGATTGGCGGTGCCTGCACTGACTCGGCTTTTTTTGCCGTGACGCGAATCATTTTACGCCGTTGTCAGTTAGGATAGTCGGATCGCTTGGTCATCCGGATAGCGATTGGGGTTTTGACCCGCCGTGCTGGTTATTGTCCCGACATGATCGCAACGTATCAGGTAGCTTGTGTGCGTGACGGTTCGAACCTGCACCGATCAGGGAGATTCCTCGGCGCTATGCTCAATCGACCCACCAACGGGCTTTGTAGAATCGTGCCCCGGGAAGGGTGCGAATCCAAGTGCCGTCGGTATTGCGTAGGGTGTCCGACCACCAGGATTCCGTGGGTTGTTGGACGATAATTTCGTCCGTATCGGGGTGTCGACTGATGCTCTTGATATTGTTCAACAGCGGAAGTTCCATGGCCGGTCGCAGGGTGCCTTTGTCGGGTTGGAAACGCCAGATTCTCGCGACATCCGTCAGATAGAAAGCGTCCAGGCTTTCGGTCTTGGCCAAGTCATGTCCGTGGATGAAGACTGGGTCGGTCCGGTTGATATCGATTTCCGGGAGCTTATAGCACTGAGCCAACTGCAATTCAGATTTGCCGGCGGCAAAGTTGAATTGATAGCAGCGCAACTCCTGGCCGCCCAGAGCCCAGAGGTATTGGCGTTTTTCATCCCAGTGAATTCCATGACCGTCGAAAAGATGGTAGGAAGCCACGGCTGAGGACGGTTGATCACGCCCGGTTTGGAAGAGGCGCAATTCGCTACCTGTGCTGCTGACGGTGGCAATACAGCCGTGTGGTAACAGGGTGGCGGAGTGAGGATTGTTCCCCGCGTGACTGCAGAAGCTGATCCGTCCTGTGGCCACATCGATTAGGACGACCGCTCCAAGACAGAAACTCGCCAAAATGGAGGCTCCTCCATGAACCCGCTTGGCATCCGATGGATTGACAAACCACGACATGCGCTCGGGACCCACCAAAGGATCCGTTTTGGGTCGCCACTCCCAGACGATGGCCTCGGGGTCGGTCCATGATCGGTCCGGATCGAGCAGGAGGATTCGGGTATCCCTATGCTCACAGGCGAGAATCAGTCGGGTATTGGAAATGATGCGATTGGCTCCGTGCCCTTGATCAGAGGGGGTAGTGCCTTGGGCGGGCGCACGATCAGGAATGGGAAGCATGGTTGCAGGACAGATTTCACGATACCGCATTGAGCAGCCAACCCACCAAAGTGGTGCCGACCAGCACGACCAGAGAAAAGATGGCCAACAGTCGCACCGACATCACGGCCCGCAGCATCACCATTTCGGGAAACGAGACGCCGACAGCGGAAAGAAGAAACGCGAGGGCGGTCCCCAAAGGCACGCCTTTGGTGACGAAGGCTTCCAGCAGGGGCACGGTCGCGTTGGCACTGACGTAGAGAGGCAATCCGGCGAGTGAGGCGAGAGGCACGGTCCATGCTCCGGTGCCAGCAAAGAGATTTTCAAAAAAACCGCCGGGCACAAAACCGTGAATGCCAGCCCCCAGAGCGAGCGAGAGGAATAGCCACGGAGCGATTTTTCGCAGAATGAAAAGACTCGTATCAGCCGCATCGATCAGTCTCGCCCGGCAGCCGTGGGGAGGAGGCTCTTGTTCCTCCTCGGCTGGGGCGATAGCTCCGGGTGCGAGCCAACGTTCAGCTCGTAGCATCGTCAGGATCAAGCCACCACTGATCCCGAGGGAGATTCCTGCGATCGTGTAGATTAGAGCGAATTTCCAACCGAAGGTCGCGGCCATCAGCGCGACTGCGATTTCATTGACCAGCGGCGACGTGATGAGGAATGCGAAGGCTACTCCGATGGGAAAACGTGCCTGCACAAATCCGAGAAAGATGGGCACGGAGGAGCAGGAGCAGAAAGGAGTCAGTGCACCGAAGATTGCGGCCGCTGGGTAACCTAACACCCGGCCCCCGCGACTCTCCAAGCGAATGCGAATCCGCTCCAGTGGGAGCGCCCCCCGCACGAGCGCCATGATGAATGCGACCACGGCGATGAGCACGACGATCTTCAGCAGATCGTAGACGAAGAAGTGCAGGGCGGCCCCGCCACCATGCTCGGCATCAAGTCCGACGAGACGAACGGTGTGATCAGCAATGAATTGAGCCCAGTTCCACATTTGCGGTGAAGGTTATTGGCGCACGGGGATGAGGAGGAAGGGTGAATTTTTCAAAGCGAGAGATTTATGGCGTGGGTAACTTGGCTGGAGAATGCGGATCGAAGTGCGCCCGGATGCCACCGGTGAGCGTGGAGACTTGGAAGCCGTTTTGCGTGAGCACCCGGGAGGTAAAATAAGCGGTCTTGCCTAGGGCGCAGACGGTCACGACCGGCCGGTTGCGATCGAGTTCCCCGAGACGCCCGCGCAAGGCCCCCAATGGAATATTCAACGTGTTGGCGATCGGCAGCGGGTGCGAAAGCACCAACGGCGGTGGGCGGACGTCGAGAATTTGCACGTTAGGCTCGTCCGGTATGACATCGACCGGATTGACGAGTCCATCGCGGGTGTTGCAGGCGGCGAAACCAGCGAGATTAACGATGTCTTTCGCGGCGCCAAACGGGGGGGCGTAGGAGAGCTCGAGTTGGGCGAGGTCATCGATCGTGAGTCCGCCTGCGATGGCGGTGGCGATCACATCGAGACGTTTGTCGACCCCGGCAAGTCCGGAACATTGTGCTCCCAGCACGCGATCGGTGGTCGGATCCCAAAGCAGTTTAAGCAGAATCGGTTTTGCGCCGGGGAAATAACCGGCATGATGGTTGTCATTGACGGTGACAGCGCGGTAATCACGGCCGGCAGCTTGGAGGCGCTTTTCACTCCACCCGGTAAGTCCAGCGGCGACATCAAAGGCGCGCACGATGGCCGTGCCGAGGGCGCCGGGGTAGGGTTTGGCTTCGGCGGGGCGAAAAATGTGATCGGCGACGAGACGGCCTTGGCGATTGGCGGGACCGCCGAGGGGAACGCAGGCGGGATCGCCGGTGATGAAGTCCTCGGTTTCGATGGCGTCACCCGCGGCATAGATGTCGGGATCGCTGCTCTGCATGAAACCATTCACGCGAATGTGACCGCGTTGGCCCAAGTCGAGGCCGGCATCGCGGGCCAGAGAAGTTTCAGGGCGGACTCCGATACTGAGGACGACGAGATCCGCTTCGACGGCGTTGCCGGAAGCGAGGTGGCATGTGAGCGCCGAGCCGTCTTCAAAAGCAGCGACACTGTCACCGAGCACGAGTTTGACCTCATGTTTATGGAGTTCGTTCTTGAGCAGCAATGTCATCAAAGGATCAAGGGGAGGCAGGACCTGGTCGGTGAGTTCGATCAGGGTCACCTGCTTGCCGAGGCGAACAAATTGTTCGGCCATCTCGAGCCCAATGAATCCGGCACCGATCACGGCAACGCGCTGAGCGTCAGTCGCTGCTGCTTTGATGCGGTCCATGTCCTGCAGTGAACGCAGCGTAAAGATGCGCGGATTATCGATGCCCGGGAGCGGTGGGCGCGCTGGGACGGCCCCGGGAGCGAGGACCAACTTATCATACGGCAAAGTTTCGGTGATACCGCTGTCGAGGTGGCGCACTTGGACCTGTTTGGCGGTCCGATCAATGGCCGTAACCTCGGTGCTGGTGAGCACGCCGATTTCGAGCATAGCCTTGAGGGTTTCCGGAGTCTGGACCGCGAGGGCGTTGCGCTGCTTGATTTCGTCACCGATGAAATACGGCAGGCCACAATTAGCGAAGGAGACGTCGGGCCCGCGTTCGATCAGGGTGATATTGGCGGATTCGCTTAGGCGGCGCGCACGGGCGGCGGCCGAGGCCCCGGCCGCGACCCCACCGACAATCACGAGGCGAATATTCGGTTGGTTCGACATTGGATAATGAGGTTGGCAGTCAGTGGCGCATCCAGCGAGGAGCCCAGTGTTCATGGATGGGATCCTCGCCGTGGTAGCCGGGGTGATTTGCTTATGGGTGGTTTAGGTAAGTAATGATCGACATCATGCTTACGACGGACGGGGTGGTGTTGGACTCAGGTTTCCAGCAGACTGCGCAACATCCAGGCAGTTTTTTCGTGGAGCTGCATGCGTTGAGTGAGGAGGTCGGCACTGGCTTCATCTCCGGCTTTTTCCACGACCGGAAAAATGGAACGCGCGGTGCGGACGACGGTTTCATGTCCCTCAACGAGAATACGAATCATCTTCTTGGCCTTAGGCACACCGCTCACTTCCTTGATGGAACTTAGCTGGATGAATTCCGCGTAAGTGCCGGGGGCGGTAACGCCGAGCGAACGGATCCGTTCGGCGATCTCGTCGACGGCGGTGGCGAGTTCGGTGTAGTGCGTTTCAAACATGACGTGGAGTGTTTGAAACATGGGTCCGGTCACATTCCAGTGAAAGTTGTGAGTCTGGAGATAGAGCGTATAGGAATCTGCGAGCAGTCGGGAAATGCCCTCGGCGATCTTTTTCCGGTCAGTCTCTTTGATTCCGATATCAATGGTGGTGCTGTCTTTCATAATCTAAGGGCGTTAAATGTTAGAATGGGTGAGGTGAATTTCCGGTAATTGTCTCGAGGGTGAGACCGATAGGGCCGGAGTTTTATTTCTTCTCGTTACAGCGAGAGCAGGTGCTCAGTCCAAAGGGGAGGTAAGCCGGGCATACCCGGAAGACGGCGGTGAGCAGAGGAACAATCCCGACGAGCCCCCACCATGATTGATAGTAATAGCCTGCGCCGAGAATGGCGAGGCCCGCAATAATACGGAGGGTGCGATCAATGGATCCTATGTTGGTTTTCATAATTTTATGTGGGTTGAAATGCAGTGTCAGGATGGAGCGAGAGCGGTTACCTCGCTACGGCGATTGGCCATGTAGTAGAGCACGGGCACGGCCATGCGGCTAATGAGGAGCGAGGCGATTTCGCCGAACATGAGACTGATGGCGAGGCCTTGGAAAATGGGATCTGAGAGAATCACGCTGGCCCCGACGACCACCGCGAGTGCCGTCAGTAGCATCGGGCGAAAGCGGACCGCTCCGGCCTCGATCACCGCGTCACGGAGCGGGAGTCCATGGTCACGTCGGAGCTCAATAAAATCCACGAGGATGATCGAGTTGCGCACGACGATACCTGCTCCCGCCATGAATCCGATCATGGAGGTGGCGGTGAAGAATGCCCCCAATGCCCAGTGTGCAGGGAGGATGCCGATGAGGGAGAACGGAATCGCGGCCATGACGACGAGAGGAGTCACGTAGCTGCGAAACCAGCCGACCATCAGCATGGCGATCAGAATGAGAACAGCGGCGAAGGCGATGCCCAGATCGCGAAAGACCTCGAGAGTGATGTGCCACTCGCCATCCCACTTGAGCGACGGTGCGAGGTCATCGAAAGGGAGGTTGAGATGGTAAACGGGTAGCGTGGCATCGCGTCCGCCGAAGTCACGTGCATCGAGTTTCGCAATCTCGCGATCAATTTTGTAGAGCGCGTAGGCGGGGCTCTCAACCACACCGGCGACATCCGCGGTCACGTAAGTAACCGGTTTCAAGTTTTTGCGATAGAGGTTTCGCTCGCTTACCGTCTCCTCGATGTGCACGAGTTCGGATAACGGCACGAGTGGGGCAGCAGGGTTTTGATCGGCGCGCACTTGCAACGCGAGGATTTCGGCAGGGTGAGAACGCATCGAAGCGGGGAGCTCTACGATAAAAGGCACATCTTCGCGATCGGCATCCGCATGTAGTAGATCCACGTGCATTCCCTGGGTGGCGAGATTCAGCGTTTGCGCCACCGCATCAGTGCTCACGCCGTGGAGCGCGGCTTTCTCCTTATCGACGATGAAACGGACCTTAGGTTGGTTGGCCTCGACATACCAATCGAGATCCACGACGCCTGGAGTGCGGGCGAAGATGTCCTTTACCGATTGGGCCAGCGCGATGCGTTGGTTTTCATCGGGTCCATAAATTTCCGCGACGAGTGACTGGAGCACGGGCGGACCGGGAGGCACTTCGGCGACGGAGACAACCGCACCATATTTTGCGGCAATCGGGGCGACCTTAAGACGGATGCGCTTTGCGATGGGGTGACTCTGATCGGCGCGCTCTTCCTTTGGCACGAGGTTAACTTGAATATCGGCGACATTAGGTCCGCGCCGCATGAAGTAGTGGCGCACGAGTCCATTGAAATTAAACGGAGAAGCGGTGCCGGCGTAGATCTGGCTGTCGCGCACTTCGGGTTCGGTGCGAATGACGGCGGCCATTTCCTGAGCGATACGGGTGGTCTGCTCGAGGGTGGTGCCTTCCGGCGTATCGATCACGACTTGAAACTCCGATTTGTTATCGAAGGGCAGCATCTTGATAACGACTGCGCCCGTGAGCACAAACCCGGCAGAAACAATCAGCAGTCCGACGATGCCACCGAGAAAAGCCCAGCGCCAGCGCGCGCGATCCAGTAGAGGTCCCATGAATCGGTAGTAGAGTCTCGTGAACCAATCGTCGGGCGCATGATCGTGATCGTCAGATTCCGTCTTGTTTGAGCTTCCGCCGATCCGGCGACGGAGCACGCGAACGGCGGCCCAAGGCGTGATCGTGAACGCGATGAAGAGCGAGAACAGCATAGCGGCCGTCGATCCGATGGGGATCGGGCGCATGTAGGGGCCCATCAGCCCGCCGACAAACGCCATGGGAAGAATTGCCGCGATCACCGCCCACGTGGCGAGGATGGTCGGGTTACCCACCTCGGCGACTGCCTCGAGAGCAATCTCGTTCATAGACTTTCCTTTGGCCGAGGGGAGGCGAAGGTGTCGCACGATATTTTCGACCACCACGATGGCGTCATCCACGAGGATCCCGATGGAGAAGATCAAGGCGAAGAGAGTGATGCGGTTAAGGGTGTAACCGTAGAGATAGATCACGAGAAGGGTCAGCGCGAGGGTCGTGGGGATCGCGAGTAGCACGACGAGCGACTCCCGCCAGCCGAGAAAGAACAGGATCAGGATCGCGACACCGAAGACGGCGATGCCCATGTGGAGGAGCAGCTCATTGCTTTTCTCAGCGGCGGTGTGACCGTAGTCGCGAGTGACGGTGACTTCGACATCACCGGGGAGGAGGGTGCCGCGAAGTATCTCTACTTTAGCGAGCACGTCGTTGACCACATCGATGGCATTGGCGCCGGGCCGTTTGGCGATGCTCAGGGTGACCGCGGATTCGAGGTTCCCCGTCGGTCCGGCGTGGAGCACGTAGTTGGCGGGTTCTTCACCCGCATCCGTAATGGTGGCGACATCGCGGAGATAGATCGGGCGTGCTTGATGAACTCCCACGACCACTGATCCCGCATCCTTGGCATTGTGAAGAAACTGACCGGTCTCTAAGAGAATCTCGGTGTTGTTGAAGGCGCGCGATCCGTGTTGCTGCTGCCGGTTGGCCTGCTGGAGGGCGGGGATGAGTTGAGTGGCAGTGAGACCGCGAGAAGCGAGCTTAGCAGGATCGAGTTGCACTCGCACGGCACGCCGCACGCCGCCGATCAAAGTCGTTTCGGCCACCTCGGGAATGGACTTGATGGCATCGTCCACTTGAGCGGTGAGGCGCCGGAGCGTGAGATGATCCTGAGTTTTGCTGTGGAGGGTAAGCGCGAGGATCGGCACATCATCAATTGTGCGTGGTTTGACGATGGGTGACGTGGCGCCGAGGGGGATCCGGTCAAAATTGGTTTGGAGCTTCTGATTGAGACGAACGAGGGCCTTTTCGATATCGGTTCCCACGAGAAATCGTCCGATAACCATCGCTTGGCCGGGGCTCGATGTGGAGTAGATGTATTCCACTCCAGGGATTTCCCAGAGCAGTTTTTCCATGGGCCGAGTCAGACGATTCTCGATCTCGGCTGGTGAGGCTCCGGGCATGCCCACGAGCACATCGATCATGGGCACTTTGATTTGAGGCTCCTCTTCCCGCGGAAGCATCTGCACGGCGAAGAGTCCAAGCAGAATTGACGCGATTACTGCGATGGGAGTTAGCTTCGAATCGATAAAAAACGAAGCGAGTCGACCCGCCAAGCCTGGCTGGGTGAGAGAGGTGGTATCCGGCGGGGTCACTTGATGATCTCCACAGGTTGGCCGTCCCGCAAAGTGGAAGGCGGTGCGATGATCACTTGTTCGCCCGATTCTAGCCCAGAGAGAATCTCGACTCGATCATCTTGGGTTGCACCTGTCTTAATGATGCGAAGCTGGGCGCGGCCGTCGGTGAAGACGAAGACGCGCTCCATTTGCCCAAAGAGAGACAGTGCGTTGGAGGGAATGGTGACCGAGGTGAAATTACCGGCGGGCCAGAGCGCGCGGGTAAATTGTCCTGATCGCGCGGCAGTGGTTGCGGGAAGATCAATCTTGGCGAGTCTGGTGCGCGAGTTGGGATCGGTGGAGGGGGACAGCTCGACGAGTTCTCCGCTTGTCGTGACGCCGTCGAGGACGATGGCGATGGATGATCCGAGTGGCGGGGTGGGTAGAGATTCCGGCACGACCACCTCGACGCGGAGGTGTGAGGTGCCTTCTAGTTCGAAGAGGGGTTGTCCGGATGTAGCGAGGTCGCCGGGATTGACGAAATCACTGGTGATCACGCCGGAGAATGGTGCGGTGATTTGCAGGTGCCGTATCATGGCTTCGGCTTCCTGAACGGCGGCCCGGGCGATGCGGCGACGATCTTCACTGGAGCGCACCGATTCGCGGGAAGCGGCACCTTTGGCTTCGAGTGCACTTTCGCGGACATAGTCTCGATCAGCCTGAGCCAGGGCGGCCCGAGCTTGAGCGAGGCGGGCGTCCATCTCCTCGGCTTTCATTTCGACGAGGATTTCGCCGACGGAAACAGATTGGCCCACGGCTAATCTTGCCACCGTCACTGTGCCCATAATGTTGGCTGCAATAATCGCGCGATCAACCGGGCGGACGATCCCGGAAACAGCCTGCGTGTGAGGAATCGTATCGGTGCTGACTTTGGCCACCCGCACTGCAATGGAAGGAGGTTCGATGGTGGCGGAAGCGGGTTCCGGTTGGCTACAACCGATCAAGAGGGAGAGGCCAAGAATGATGGAGAGCGGTTTCATGGATAGGCTATACATAGCGTATACTAGTGAGATTTTGAGCCACCGATCCGGACGATTCCATCTTCTCCTAGCCAGCCGAGCTTTGTGAGGATGATAGAAGGTGGGCAAAAGCCTGTGATGGAGGACTGAATGAGATTCACGCCAACGAAACAGGCCAAGAGGAGCCACCATTGGCTGACAAAGTGGGCAAGTGCTACGCTGAGGAGCACCATGGTTCCGGCGAGAATGCGAATGAGAGAGTCGATTTTCATTGGATAAATTAGTTTACTATATGAGCATATGCGCATGTATGGTAGATGATGTCAACGTCTTATTGTGACCAAAATCCGGAGGACCTGGAGCTCAACCCAGGGAATAGACTGAGGGTTCGAGCCTAGGCTCCCTCGGATTGTGGGTTGGGAAATCCGCTCCGAAGAAAGAATCTAGGTGAAGATAATCTCACCGCCGCCGGCCATTTCATAGAAATCACCAACCGTCAGGACCTTCTCCATCTGGGGAATGAAGTCGTCGTTAGTGAGATGAAACATATCGACGGTAGCCTTACAGGCGTAGAGGTGTCCGCCGGCGTCTGAAATCATTTCCACAAATTCACCGATGGGTGGGATGTCGAGTGCCTCCATCTCCTTTTGCATCATGGAGGTGGCGAAAGCAGACATGCCGGGAAGTGCGCCGAGGAGGGTGGGGAGAGCGAACCCTTTGGCATTGGGCACCCGCATGGCGGGGTTACCGACCGTGGCGATCCGAATTTTGTCCTGGTAGTCTTTCATCACTCCGTAGAGTCCGAAGAAGGTGAAGAAGATATTCGCTTCGATGCCTTCCATGCGAGCGCCGTTGGCCATGATCAGGCCGGGATAGATGCCTTCGAGGGAACCTTTGGAGATGACGATCGATACTTTCTTAATCTTTTCGGGAGTGGAGTCGGGAGTGCTCATGACAGTGTGATTTAATTGGTGGAGGACGATGTGACCGGGCCGCTGCAGGAGAAGCCGTGAGTTTGACTAATTTGGTGTGGGTATCCGTTCGAGTGGGTCAGATACAGCCCACGGGTTTTTTGATGCCAGCGATCCGGGCGGCTTTTTTGGCCGGACCTGAGGGGAAGAGAGCATAAAGCTCTTTGGTCGGCACACCGCTCTCCTTCGTGAGCCGGCGGATAGTAGGGCCAGAGCCCTTTTCCTCAAATTCCTTACGCATGAATTCGAGGACGATGATGTGACGATCGGTGAGTTCAGAAATGCCATCTTCGGCGGCGATTACTTTGGCGATTTCAAGATCCCAATCGAGGTGATTGGTCATGAAACCTTCGTCGTCGAAGTCGATTTCCTTTTGATTGATAGTGCGAGTTGGCATGGTTGTGAGGGTTTAGGGATTGGAAGTTGAAGTGGATTGAGTTTAGAGAATATGTATAGGGAAAAGTGATACGCAAGTGAGCTAAGATTTCGGCGTCGTGGGTTGGTGGGCGCTGAGGTTGCGGAGAAAGACGATCATGAAGCCCAGACCACGGCGCATCTCGGGTTTGTTGATTTCACGAAAGGCTTTGAAGGGAGAATACTCTTCGATGGTATTAAAATCGATCTTACGGTAGATCTCGATGGCGTTATCGACAGCATCGAGCATCTCGGGCTGAGTGAGATTCTTAACGGTGTGGAGGATGGTCGTGGCGTTATTACCGAGTTGATGAACATCCTCGACGGAGAATTCGCCGACGACGTTATCGATCGCCCGGGTGAGTTCGCGACCTTTCTCGAAGTAGCCTTTTTTATCCAGGGTATCGAGCGCTCTGAGGCCATCTTGCATGAGGGCACTGGCCAGAGGGGTAGCATCCTTGACGAAATCGCGGGCGCCTTCGAGTTGAACGAGAAGATCGTTGAAGGTGTTGGTGTTGCGCAGGAGTCGTTTGATGAGGTCGGAGAAGTCGCCGGTGCGCACGAAGGGGGCAATATCTTCGAGCTCGTTGACGGTGGAGGAGAGCAGGTCCTTGCCGACCCGGGAGAGGTCTTCCTTGAGTTCCTCAACTTCGCGCCGAAGGCGGCGTATCTCGTCGACTTCGGCGAGCACCAAGTCGAGTTTCGCGTCGAGAGATTCGAGGCGTGCGTCGAGGGAGGCGGGGGCGGTGGAGGTCATGGCGAACGAGGTTTAGGTTTGTAAATCGAGTGATAGCTGGGAGGTAAGGACGTCAGTTAACGGCGTTTCCCCGCCATTGTCATTTCGCTTTCGATAGGGAGTTCAGCTCCACGGAGGAGGAGATTCCAATAGACCCAGCGGAACATCATCTTGCCGTAGTGGTTCATGCGGGTTTCCTCTAGGAGAGAAAATGGGCCGACGCCAGGCAGGGGAAACTTGCCGGGAAGCGGTTCAGTTTCGTAGTTGAAATCGATCAAGAGTCCCTTGTTGAAGCCGGATTCAATGAAACAGTTGGCGTGGCCGTCGAACTTAGCCGTGAGGGGGCGTTCGTCGATGGCGGCCTGCAGGTTTTCAAAAAGAATATCGGCTTGAAAATGGGCCACGGACCCGGCCTTGGAGGAGGGGAGATCGGTGGCGTCACCCAGAACGAAAATATTGTCCGCAACTTTAGATCTGAGCGTGTGTTTATCGGTGGGGATGAAATTGAGTTCGTCCCCCATGCCGGAGCGGGCGATGGCTTCATCGCCTTTATTGACCGGCACACTGATGAGCAGATCGTAGGGGACTTCCCGTTCGTCCCATGAGACGATTTTGTTGGCGGAAGAATCAACCGAAGCGAGGGCGAATTCCGAATTGAGAATGATATTTTTACGGTCGAGAAAATCACCGAGAAGGGCCGCAGCCTTGGGTTTGGTAAAGGCGGCTGGGAGGGGGGTGACGTATTCAATTTCCACCTTGTCGCGCATGCCCTTGGTGGTGAACCACCAGTCGGCAAGAAAGGCGAATTCAAGCGGAGCCACCGGGCATTTGATGGGCATCTCAGCGATATTGATGACCAATCTGCCGCCTTCCCATGATTGCAGGTGACGGAAGAGTGCGGTCGCACCTTCAAGGGTGTAGAAGTCGAACACATTTCTCCGCCAACCCTCGCCGCCGAGCCCTTCGGTTTCCTTAGGATCGGGATGGGCTCCGGTGGCAATGACGAGGAAATCGTATCCGAGAACCTGGTCGTTGGTAAGATGGACCTGATTCTTGGCGTGATCGATGGTATCGATTCCTGAGAAAATCACATCGACTCCGCGAGGGAGGTAGTCGCGGCGCGGCTTCACAATATCGTTTGGTGAGTAGATGCCAAATGGAACGAAGAGGTAACCGGGTTGGTAATGGTGTTCTCCATCACGGTCCACGATGGTGATCTGCCATTGGTCCCGATCGAGCACGCCGGACATTTTGTTGGCCATGATAGTGCCAGCGGTGCCGGCGCCGAGGATGAGGAGTTTTTTCATTGGTGGGGAAGTCTAGCGTTTAGATGTGGGGAGCTCGTTGAATCGCATCAGCTTCGATTAGAAGCGGGTGCTATACATGATTTGAGCGTTAATTTGGCCATGACTGACCTTTTCATTAGAACCACTGGTTGCTTTGGATTCCAGACCATAGGTGACCGAGAGATCGACGCTACGGCTTTCGTTTATTTTATAGCCAAATCCACCCGTGAAATGGGTCTCCACAATTGCAGGGAAGAGGCCATTGAGATACACGTCGGGCACGGGATTTTTCCCGTGATTGAAGCCTACCCGCAAGGTGAGGACGTCGGAGACGGAGTAGGCTGCACCAAGTTGGATAATGGTTTGATCGTCCCAATTTTGGAAGAGAACGGCGTCTAGGGTTTGGTTGGCGAAGGTCCCGTTGGTAGAGGATCCATCGGCGGTGAAAGTCATGGAGAATTGTGACATGACATCGGCCCAAAAGACCTGACGCAGATCGGCGACAAGGAGCCACTGAGGATTGGGGCGATAAGCGAAGCCTCCACCGAGCATAGCGGGCCATTCGAAGTCGTTTACCCGGATGTCACCGGAGAGCTCCTGGGCCATGGGCCCCATTCCTGCAATATTGAGTTGGAACGCTAGATTGCTGCCCGAGGCTTCGAGATCCCCAAGGTTGGTGGTTGTGTGGTAAGTCAGGCCGAGGGTGAGCATATCGGTGGCTTCATAGGTCAGGCCAATTTTTCCCGCATAACCATAGCCACGGGCGGCGCCGGTGAAGGCATTGTCGTTCGTGAAGTTGAAGTAGGCATAATCGACGCCGGACCCTGCAGGGAGGGTGGACATGATCTGGCCGAAGGTTTGGACGATGGTTCCGGAGGCGCGTCCGGAATTTTGGCTCGTGGGATCTACGAGGTCAAAGAACTGGCCGCCAGTCATCGCCATTTGCAGGTCCATCCCCGCCCAAACGAAATCAGCGGTGGCTCCGATGTTGAGCCGATCGTTGACCTTATAGGCTACAGGGATGATCACACGGCCGATAGAGACCTCGGTGCGGTTGATCAGGTTGTTTCCGAGACCAAGCCATGATTTGGCGTCGTATTCGGTGCCCATCCCTCCCTGCCCAAATACCGCGACGCCATAGACAAGATCGCCGTTGCGACGGGTGTAGCCAAATGCGGGCATGAAGAACGAAGTGGCCGTGGAATCGGCTTTAATGCCGGTGGGGCTCGTGTCCGAAACGTTTGGGCCTAACACTCCGAGGGCCAAGTCGAGACGGGCGGGAGTATCGAGCAACGAGAGAGTAGCGGGATTGTTGACTACCCCAGCCGTGCCATTGTCGTAGGCAAAGGAGGCTCCTCCCAGAGCGGTAGCCACGGGGCCATAACCCTCCATATTCATGCCGTTGGTGGCGGCAAGGCGGGTGGAGGTTAATCCAAGCGCGAGTATGGCGAAGAGAGGAAGCAGTGAGCGACCGGTGGTTTTCATGGTCTTGTTTTTTGAGGTTACTTGATGAGAAAGAAAGGATGCCTTATCTTAGGAAGAGGGGTTAAGGTATTAGTAAATGCTAATGAAAAGAATTCATAGAATTAGAGTATGAGTATATGAGCATATTTGACATTAACAGTCAAGTGTGATCGTCTCTCTCCATGTCAAATGAACCTAGGGTATTGACCGATGAAGCCGTGGTGATGATCTCTCGTCGCTTTGCCGCGCTGTCAGAGCCGCTTCGATTGAAGTTGGTTCACGCGCTATTCGATGGAGAAAAAAACGTGAGCACCTTGGTGGCACTCACTGGGGGGACGCAGGCAAATGTGTCGCGTCATCTGCAGACTTTGACCCATGCGCACATCCTCTCGCGGCGGAAAGAAGGCCTGCATGTTTTCTATACGATTGCAGATACCTCGATTATTACACTCTGCGAACAGGTATGTGGAAGTCTCGAGGTAGCGCTCAATCGACAAGTCGGCGCCCTCGGCTGAGATATCTCCAGATTGAGACGTGCCCCTTCAACTGCGCGTTACCGCGACAATTCGTAGAGCGCGTAGCCGGCGAAGAGGTTAGGGAACAGCAGGCAGGGATTCTGCCAATCACCCATCAGGTGGACGCGACGTGTGATACTGATTTTCTTCACTCGGCAAAAATGTTCGAAGTCGGCGATGGTCAGTGGATTGGCAGGGCGACTTTCGAACCACTCGGTGGTGTAGATCGCGTTGCGCGCCTTACGACCTCGCAGGAGCGAGTCGAAACGGTTTTTCCAGAACCCGTGATTCATAAAACCCACGGTCACCGATTTACCGATGCGCAGAGCTTCGAGGATAACATCGGTGGGGTCGGATAATTCGTGCACGGTGTGCGAGCAAATCACGCGGTCGAAATGACCGTCGGGGAACTCGCGGGTGAATTCATGCATGTCGCCTTGATAGGCGGTGACTCCACGCTGCACACAGGCGGAGATTTTGGCGAAGTCCATATCGACCCCGATTCCGGTGACCTGCTTAGTTTGTTGCAGGTAGGTGAGGAGAGCGCCGCGACCACAACCGAGATCGAGCACCCGGGTGCCCGGTTCGACCCATTCGCCGATGATCTGCATATCCACAGTGCGTTTTTCGACAGGATGGTTCATGATCAGATGGAGAAATCGACGACGGGTTGTTCTTCGCGTTCGAGAAAACCACGCACTAGAGAATAGAGCTCCTCGGATTCGAGGAGGAAGGAGTCGTGACCGAGATCGGTGGCGAGTTCGGCGTAGCAGGCGCGTTTACCCGCGCGGAGCAGCGCGATGGTGATGTCGCGATTTTGTTCGGGCGGAAACAGCCAATCGCTGGTGAAACCCACGACGAGAGTCTCGGCTTGCACTGGAGCGAAGGCCGCCTCCAGCGATCCATAAGCGTGACCAAGATCGAACTGATCGAGCGCTCGGGTGATATAGAGATAGGAATTGGCGTCGAAGCGGTTGATGAAGCTCTGCGCTTGATATTGCAGGTAGCTTTCGACCTCGAATTGGATGTCAAAATTGAGCACATCGCCGTTGGCCACGGCGGCACGTTTGCGACGACCGAATTTACGATCCATCGAGGCATCGGAGAGGTAGGTGATGTGCGCCATCATCCGTGCGATCGAAAGACCGACGCGGGGGCCTCCTTCTTCGGGATAATCGCCCTGATTCCATTCGGGATCCTGCATGATGGCCTGACGGCCAACCTCGTTGAAAGCGATCGCCTGGGCTCCCTCACGGGCGGTGGTAGCCATTGCCAGCAGACGTCGAACAAAAGAAGGATAAAGAATGGCCCAGAGCGTGGCTTGCATGCCGCCCATCGATCCACCGATGACCGCGTGGAGGGCTGACACACCAAGGTGGTCCATCAGCAGTTTTTGAGCCTGCACCATGTCGTGGATGGTGAGCGCGGGAAAATTTTTACCGTAGGGGCGGCCCGTGGTAGGATCGATCGAAGACGGGCCCGTCGATCCCGAACATCCGCCGATGCAGTTAGTGCCGATCACGAAAAATTTGTTGGTATCGATGGCCTTGCCCGGGCCGATGATGTTATCCCACCAACCGGGTTTGCGTTCATCCGCCGAATGGCGACCGGCGCAGTGGTGATTACCGCTCAGGGCGTGGCAGATCAGAATGACGTTGTTGCGCGCCTCGTTGAGCTCGCCGTAGGTCTCATAGCGAATATTGAAACCGGGGATGGTTTGTCCGCTCTTAAAAGTGAAGGGCTGATCGGAGGTGAAGTCTTGCGGCACCACGATACCCACGCTGCCGGAATCGACAGCGTCAGAAGGGGGGGGACTGGTCTTCACTTCAGACATTTGGGAAAGCAAAACGTTGCTTTGGCGGAAGCGCAAGCGGCGGTAAGGTCATACGGCAATGGGTTGAGGCTTGTCGATTGTGCGTGGGCTGAGTCTCACTTGCTGCTTGGCAACGACCTTTCGCTCGCGAAACTCATGCGCTTATGATCGTCGGCATCGATTTGGGCACCACATTCTCGTTGATCAGCTACATCAACAGTGTGGGCACGCCTACGCTCATTCCTTCGCGCCGTGATCCGAAGGTGTTTCAAACGCCTTCCGTCGTGCATATCGGAGAGCGGGGGGCCTTGGTCGGCGATTTGGTGGAGAGTTTGCTGCAGGAAGAACCGGGTTTGCCGGTCTGTCGTTTTGCCAAACTCAGTATGGGTAAACCCGAGGTCACGATCTACAAAGACCATTTGGGGCAGTCGTATACCGCGGAGGCGATTTCCGCCTTGGTGCTTCGAAAATTGAAGGAGGATGCGGAGGCTGCGCTGAGCGAACCCGTGACTGGTGCGGTGATCACGGTGCCGGCGAATTTTAATGATGCGCAACGGCAAGCGACAGTGAACGCTGGACGTCTGGCGGAAATCCCCGTGCTCGGTTTGGTCGAGGAGCCTTTGGCTGCCGCGACGTTTTTTGGCTTAAACACCAAGGGCGGCGAGAAGCTGATTTTTGTTTTTGATATCGGAGGTGGCACCCTCGATGCGACCATTCTCAGCGCGACCCCGGAGGGGCTCTACGCGATCGCAACCGAAGGGGCGGATAATATTGGGGGGAAGAATTTCGATGAGTTGATTATGGAAATCGTGGCTGATCAGTATCGTGGTCAGTTTGGAGCTGATCCGCGTGAGGATACGGAAGCAGCGCAACGTTTGCGCATGTTTGCCACTCAATCGAAGATCGCGCTTTCCGAACCGGCGGCGGGAGTGATTTCCAAACCCGTGATCCTCGCGGGTAAGTCTTTGCGGGTGACGTTTAATCGCGCGCAGTTTGAGACCGCGACGGATCCTTGGCTGGAGGCGTGCCAGGAAGTATGCGAACGTGCACTCAAGAGTCAGAGCCTCGGCTGGGACGATATCGACGAACTGATTTTGACCGGTGGCTCAAGCCTCGTGCCTTGCATCGAGCGCAAGGTGAGGGAGATGAGCGGTCTGCAGCCGGCGCGGATTCGTCGGGAGCAACCTCACTCTTCAATTGCCTATGGCGCGGCTCTTCTCGCGGAACAGTTTTACGGTGAAAAGAAAACCGCGGCCCCTCCATTGAAACAGCAGGTGACCAGCAATGAGCTGGGGTTGCGGATTTTAGATGTGAAGGATCGGAAGCCGGTTTTTCATGCCATGATCGAGAAAAACGTGCCGGTGCCCACGACAGCGAAGCAGACTTTCTACACGCAAAAGGCTGATCAAACCTCGTTATCGATTGAGCTGCTACAACGGAAGGATCCGTTTACGCCACCGGAAACGCTCGGTCAGTTTTCCTTCGGTCCGATTCGTCGTCCTGAGACGGGGCATCCGGTCAGTGTCGAGATGGGGTATGATGGCGCGGGACGAGTGACCGTCACGGCCACAGATGGCCGCACCGGTGAATCAGTCGCCCGAGAATTCTCCAAGCAAACTGAGGCCGATCTCACGGCGATGTTTGCGCGATTGGAGAAACTGGTCGTGAGGGCTTAAAGGATGTTTGGTCGATTTGCGGTGACCGGTGTTTACTACTTCTTGGTGAAATTACCCGTAAACGTATAGGTGCCCTCGGTGGGCTTACCCATTTTTAAGGCGGGGAAAAATTCCCAATCAGGCATTCTCTTGATCAGCTCTGCGGCAAAAGCGGGATCGTCGCTGGAAATGGTTTTGTATGCGATGGGCTCGCCCTTGTCGTTCACAGTGATTTCCACGCTGGCCTTCCCCTTGGGTTCTACCGCGTCATTAGGGAAATAGAAGCCGGTGCGCTGCTTGAGGGTGACGGCTACTTGCTGAGCATGAGGGGTAGGCCAGTTGCTACTGTAAAACTTTCCATTGCGATAACTGTAATCTATTTGGGCAAGAATCAGACCCTCGATGCAGTTATCGTCTGCCCAGACAGGCACATCTTGCGATTTGAATTCGGCCAGGCTCATCCATTGCTTGTAGAACGATTGATAAACCGCGGGTTTGAAACTCGCTCCATTGAGTCGCGCGAGCAGGGCATCAGTCGCCTTCTTGACTTGGCCAGTCCAAGACCAAGTCGACCATCGGCTCATGTCACGTGGAGTCTTCTTGATCTTTTCGAGCAGCCGGTTCGCCCTCTTGAGATCGCCTTGACGATGCAAGGCGTATATCGCGTGACTGATGCCTCCGATCCAAGTTTTTTCTTTTAAGTCTGAATGCTTTTCCAAGCTATTGAGAGCGTTCTTGGAAGCCTCACGATCTCCAATGATTTCATAGGCGAGTGCCCGTTCGCTTAATTCGGTGTAGGTAACTTTTACATCTCTCTCGCCTCTAGGTTGTGCGAGCATCTCCTTGGCCTTCTGCTTATTTCCACTCAGGGCATATTGTAGGCCAATCTTCGCGTTGGTGGAGCCATAGTTGCGGGATCGAGAGCGAGAGGAAGTGACCCAGGTCTCGAGTAGATCAACCCGGTCCTTCATTAATAGTCCTTCAATCAGCCAGACTGGAGCGTAGGAGCTATTAGTTTCATGGTGCAGCTCCATCGCCTGAGATTGCAGGCCATAATGCCATAACATTGTGCTGATGGTGTAAACCGAACCTCCCTCCTTAGATTCGGGAATCCCTGTCGCGATTATTTTCGAATAGGCAGATCTGTCTCGACGGGCGAGTGCTGCTTCCAGTGGCAGCACATAGTTTAAGGTGAATTCCGTTTTTTTACGGTGAGAGTTATGTGAGTTTTGCCTCCATTCGCGATTGTTAGCGGGGAGTTTTTGCCATAACGCTTGCTCCACGCGATCGGCATCGCCGTATGCTCCAGCCCGAATGTAGCCATAGAAGGCATTGGATAGGTTCCCCGCGCGCTCTTGGGCGGCGGAAAATTTCTTACCAGCTTCGGGCGCCCAGCGCCATGCAGGTATTTGGAACAGTAAGCTGGTTCTGTTTAATTTTTTGATGTCTTCGTTTGAAGCGGAGGAGATCAGATCGGCGGCTTGGTTCAGCACCTTGATCGTGAAAGCTCGATCTACGATGGTCGTGCTCTTGGCAACACCTAGCAGGGTCTTAATCCGGCCGACCAAGTGTGGTTCCTGATCGTTATCCTCTAATACTTTGCTATAGAGCTCCACCCAGCGGTTTTGATCGATGACGTTAGACCCGCGCAGGCTGAGCTGGAGTTGCTTCAAGTGCAAAGCTCGCTGGTATGGTGAGTAGGGGGCGATGCGTTCTAGATAAAAGTTAGCCAGATCGGGTGTGTTCAGTGGAATCCATTCAAATGCGGCTACCTCCGTCTTGGTATCCACATTTTTGGCCATGGGGAGATAACCAGCCCGATAAGCACTTAGAATGGATCTTTGCTTCACGGCGACCGTGCCATCGGGGAGCAGTGTCACCGGTTGCCCATCGATTTGGAGTCTCGCTTCCAGCGGTAGATCCTCCACGGAGACTCGGTTGTAATCGAATTCGAGTTTAACCGGATAGCGTGTGCCGGGATTGATATCGAGGGGCTTGCGACCGCCTTGGCCCAGATTGGGCGCTGAATAGCTCAGGTAGTGTCTCGCATACTCCAAGCCTTTGATCAGGGTCGGTCCTGTCCCTTGCTGGATGACGCGGTTTAAATCATCACGCAGGCTCCAACTCAAGGTGGGCAAGTTGGTTTGTATTTCCAGAGTGCCTTTGCCATTGCGGTTGTGCTCCAAGACTTCCTGAAGCTTTTGCACGGCTTGTTGCAGTTCTGCTCCGGTGGGTTCGAGATCGTCGTAAACCTTGGCCTCAAGTAGTTGCTCCACTTTGGCGCTGGCGAGCTTGGTGGGATGTTGGAGCAGAAGATTACGCAGCCAGTCGTAGTAACGCTGGGCGATTTTGATTTGCCGGATGAGGGTAGTGCGCTGCTCAGGTAGGGGATTGCGCAGATTTCTCAATTCGGTGCGAAGTTCGGACACGCGCCTTTCGGCATCGCTCTCCTCGCGTTCGGCGACTTCCCAGATGATTTTATACTCCGCCAATTGCGTGCGCACTTTAACCGCCAGCGCAGCAAGGCGCGCTTGCTCCTCTTCGGCCAATCGTAGTTGTTCGGCTTCGATCCGAGCCTTCTCCGCATTCTCGGAGCGAACTTTCATGAGCCACCAGCCTCCTCCGCCGAGCAGCAGGATAGCCACGATGGCCACCAGCACGATTTCCATATTTCCGGATTTTTTCTTCCGGGGTTTAGGCGCAGGAGATGAAGCGGTCGGTTCCGGAGAAGGGGTAGCCGGTGGAGGTGGAGTCGGGGCAGCGGAAGCAGCTTCCCCTTTGTTAAGAATTGGCAGCGACGAGCTATCGGCGGCCAGGGTGAGGCTCTCGAATGCCTCGGTGATTTTCTCAAGCGATTCGCGATACTTGGCTTTAAGACCGGGGGTCGGTGCCTTGACGATTTTATCTTCCAGCTTGGTGCGGAGTTCGAGAAACCTCGCTTCGAGTTGCTCAGGCGTGGCCTCGGGAGAAATCTCGAGGAGTTTGGCGGCTTCGGTCGGAGTCATGGCTTTTAAAGATTAGTCGCGCACAGCGCTTCGAGCTTCGGAGGCGGCAGAGCGAGCTTCGGAAGCCGCTGCGGATGCCTTGTTGGCCGATTCCTGTGCATCATTCTCATGTTCTCGAGCACTTCTTGCGCTGGCGCGGGCTTCTGCTTCGTGTTCCGCGCTGTTTCGCTGCAGCTCCTCGATTTCGCGAAAGATAGAGACGCATCGATCATGAGTGATTTGCGTCATCTCGAGGAATCGTTCCGCCTGACGTTGTGTTTCAATGATCTGGTCGCGGATGGTGTGGATTTCACTTAGGGCTTGCTCGGCGTTGCTCCGTAGATTCTCGGTGGCCTCCGCGTCACGCTCGGCGCGAGCTCTTTCGCGCTCCGCGGATCGAGCGGAATCGGATGATGAGGTGGATTGGCGTTGAGCTTCCTCGGCGGAACTGGATGCGGTTTCTTCGGCCCCTTCGGCTTGTTCACGGGCGGTTCCCGCTGCGGCCGCGGCCGCAGCAGCGGTTGCCGCGGTCGTCGCTGCCATTTGGGCTTGAGCACTGGCTTGAGCCGCATCGGAGGTGGCCCGCATGGAGGCCTGACCTGCCTGAGCTGCTTCGCTATCGGCGCGAGAGGAGGCTTGGCCCGCTTCAGACGCTTCTTGTTGGGCCCGGGATGAAGCCTGACCAGCTTCGGCCGACTCGGATTGGGCTTTGGAAGAGGCCTGCTCGGCTTCGGCAGATTCTGTCTGCGCCTTAGCGGAGGCCTGTTCTGCCGCGGACATTTCGGTCTGTGCTGTTTGGGAGGCTTCGCGAGCTTCCTGAGATTCGGTCTGGGCTTTGGATGAAGACTGTTCCGCCTCGGTAGCCTCGCGCTGAGCTTTATCGGAGGCTTGTTGAGATTCGGTAGCTTCGCGTTGTGCTCGGTCACTGGCTTGCTCCGATTCGGTCGCTTCTTTTTGCGAACGATCGCTGGCCTGTTCCGCTTCAGTGGCTTCGCGTTGAGCGCGGTCGGATGCTTGAGTGGCTTCAGCTGCTTCGCTTTGGGTCCGAGCGCTGGCTTGGGTCGCTTCGGTGGCCTCACGCTGAGCAGTGTCGCTGGCTTGAGTGGCCTCATCCGCTTCACGTTGCGCGCGGTCGCTGGCTTGCTCCGCTTCCGTGGCTTCACTTTGAGCCCGGTTACTAGCCTGTTCGGCCTCGGTCGCTTCACGTTGGGCGCGGTCGGAAGATTGGGTGGCCTCAGTTGCCTCGCGTTGCGCCGTGTCGCTCGCGCGGGTCGCTTCGGTGGCTTCGCGCTGGGCAGTATCGCTGGCGCGGGTGGCTTCTCCAGCCTCTCTTTGGGCGGTGCCACTGGCCTGAGTTGCTTCGCTGGCTTCTTGTTCGGCGCGTGCGCTGGCTTGGGCTGCATCCATGGCCTCTTGAGTGGCGCGAATGGCTGCATCGTGGGTAGTCTGGGCATCTTCGAGTGCGCGCACATTGGATTGGTGGGCGGCCTGCGCATCGGCTACGGCTCGGGCAGCGGCATCCTGAGCGGTCGCGGCATCCGCTCCGGCCCCGGAAGCTGCGGATTGAGTTGCTTGTGCATCGGCTAGAGCAGAAGCGCTGGCATTGTGGGCTGCTTGAGCGTCGGCGAGGGTGCTGGCGGTGGCTTGCTCGGCTTCAATCGCGCGTTGCTGTGCTTGGGCGGCGGCCCCAGCCGCTTGATCGGATTGGAAATCGGCTTGGGCGGCGGATTGATTGGCTTGTGACGCACTGCCTTCAGCAGCATCAGCGGCGGCGGCGGCTCGTTGGCGCTCCTGCTCGGTGAGGTTGGCAGTATTCTGCGCATCAGTGATGGGGTCTTTAGCCATGATGATTCTGTTTAAATTTTGCCTTCGTTGAAGCGTTTGATCCAGTCGCCCAGCCACTGGATTTGGAGTTTATCGGCAACGGGGAGTTGGTTTTGGAGAGTATCGAGTTGCCTAGTGACTTCGCGCAACCGGGTGATGCGTTGCTCGATTGAGCGTTGTTGCTCGCCTTGCCGGCGGCGAGTGTCATCCGCATCACGCTGACGTTGCTTGTCGAGTTGATCGAGGGTTCTTTCGATCAGTTGTTGGGACGACCGGAGGTTTTTTTGCAGAGATTTGTTTATGAGTGACTGTTGTTCACGGTAGAGCTCCTGCAACACGCGACGGAGTTCGCTAAAGACGCCGTCTTGAAGCTTTTCGACTTCCTTCTCCAGAAGTTGGCGTTCTTTTTTCCGGAAACTCACATAGGTCCACAGGAAGCCGATGACTAGCAGCGGTAGCATCAGGGCGTAGAGGGTGGTGCGAATGTTTTGTCCGCCACCTTCGCCAGTAAGGGTAGCAGCCCCACCAAGGATCGTGCCTGCGATCATCAAACTCATGATCCCTTGTCTGGCTGCGGACAGACGGCTCATCAGAGTGGGACGAGGCATCTCTCCACGATAACGAATTTCCGGGCGAGAGAGATTGGAGATATTTTCCCACAGGGTGGTATCATCAGGCATCTCCATCGGCAGGGGATGGCGCACCCCCGTGGCGCTTTCGAGAGCCTTCTCGGCGTCTTTTAGCGAGCATGCAAATCCTTCACGCAATTCCTCGTAGTCATTGCGAAAACGTTCGTGGGCAATATCCAGAATGACTTGCGAAAGGCGTTGGTTGGTTTCCGCGGCGACCCCGAGTTTGATCAATGTCTCGTTTTGAGTCTGTTCGATGTCATCGGAGTCGATTAAGTTGGCACACTCCCGTAGCCGCTGGTTGATCGCTCCTTCCGGGGCAAGCGCCGCCTTCGTGTCGCGCTCGATGGCTTGGTTGATGCTTTCGAGCTCATCGCTGAGTTGCGTGCGGATTGCTTCAGCAGTTTTTCTCAGATCACCAGTCGCACCAGCCCCAACAAGACCCTCCTTGGAAAGGGTCAGGCGCGTGTCCAGTTGGAGGGTGAGTTGCTGGGTCTCTTCGTTCATGAGCCCCAGGGCCATTTCCAGTTCACGCTGGCGGCGCGATTCCACGAGATACTGACGCAATTCGCTGTCGGGCGCAGTGAGTAGTGAAAGACGAGAACGAAGGAGATCGGTGCCTACTTCGACCAATCCTAAACTCAAGGTGACTTTCCAGTCTTTCCACCATTCGACAGGACTGGTCTTGGTGCCGAGCCCGGGGTGCATCACGTTTTGTAAGCCGGTGACATTGTCCAACAGGAGTTGGATGGTGGCGCTTTGTTCCGGGGTGAATTCCGTATCCTGATTACCCACGAGAAAAACCCAGTCGGCTTGATCAGCCAATGTGGAGAGGAGGGCGGGTTTGCTCTGGAGAGCTTCCAGACTATGGGGCACGAGCAAACACAGACCATTCAGATGAGTGGGCCCCTTAAGTTTGACGCGAAGAGGCTCCAAGCCCTGATCGTCATCGTCCTGATGAAGCGCATGCGCTTCCTGCAGCGCGGTCAGAAAGGTGCCGGAATCATCGAACTCCTGCGGGCCGGCTCCGGTGTCGAGCAGGAAGCCACGCTCTTGCAAAAGCACCTCGCTGAATCCCAAGCGTGAAGGGACAACGACCTTACACACGTTGTAATCGTGGCCAATGATTTCGGAAAGCAGCGCATGGAGATCATCCGAGTTGGCGGCGATAATGGCCGCGCGGACAGGTTGTGCGTGATCACTGGCGAGGTTTTTTAGCTGCTGCTGAAATGGCGCGACGGCGCGGCCGGCCTCGATTTCTTCGGCGATGGGCAAAGCACTGGTCGCCGTTTGGTGCCGGTGTTTGCGAACGTTCGCGGAGTGATTCATTTGCTTGATTATGGAAGCCCCCCGATTTGGTGGGCTTCAGAAGAGGCTATGCTCCCCACAATTCAAACCGCTGCATTCTGCTCATTCAAGTAAATGACAGGAGCAAAAGCAGCCTTATCGGCACATAAACGGCCTGTTCGGACCTACCCGATCTCGGCGTGAGCCTCTTCGGCGATGGCTTCGTCGATCTCTTCGTTGGAGAAGACAGCTTGCACATCGTCGAGGGAATCGAGGGCGTCGTGCAGTCTGAGAATCGATTTGGCGTCGTTCACATCTGAGATCGGCACAGTGACGGTTGGGATATAGCTGATCTCCGCGCTCTCGGTTTTGATGCCTGCATCTTCGAGGGCGTGGATCACTTTATCGAAATCGTGGAGATCGCAGCGGACTTCAAAGCCGTGATCGCTGGTGATGATATCATCGGCTCCCGCTTCAAGGGCGACTTCCATCAAGCGCTCTTCATCGGTCTGATCTTCGGCGATCAGGAACTGCCCCGCGTGTAAAAACTGAAACGCCACCGCGCCGCTTTGCGCGAGATTACCGCCGCCTTTGGAAAAGGTGGAGCGCAGTTCCTGTGCGGCGCGAGTTTTGTTGTCGGTCGTCACCTTAACGACAAAAGCGATGCCGTGGGAGCCGTAGCCCTCGTAGGTGATTTCTTCGAAAACGACACCGGGGAGTTCGCCGGTTCCTTTTTTGACTGCGCGGTCGATATTGTCAGCCGGCATATTGGCTTCCCGCGCTTTGAGAAGCACGGTGCGGAGGCGTGGATTGGTATCGGGATCGCCGCCGCCATCTTTCGCGGCGAGGGTGATATCGCGCGAAACGCGGGAGAAAATTTTACCGCGCTTGGCGTCGGCGGCGCCTTTGGCGCGTTTGATGGTGGACCACTTGCTATGACCTGACATGGGCGAAACGAGTTAGGGTTTATTTACGCTTCTTGGGCGTGACGTTTTTGACTTTCTTGTTCCCCTTGGTGGCAACGGGTGCCGGAGGAAGAGGCTCATCTTTCATCCGATTGATGACAAGCTGTTGTCCGATAGTGAACAGACCGTTGATGGTGGAGTAAAGGGCAAGAGCGCCGGAGAAGTTGTAACAGATCAGCGTGAACATCCAGGGCATGAACTTGAAGATCTTGGCCTGCGCGTTGTCCACGGTCGGCTGCGGCGTGAGTTTCATCTGGTAGATCATCGTGGCCCCCATGAGGAGAGGGAGAACGTTGATTGGAAGTCCCATGATATGACCGACGGTATCGGGAGCCGCGAGATCGGCTGACCAGAGGAAGGGCTCGAAGCGCAGTTCAGCCGCACTACGTAGCATGATGAAGAAACCGAAGAAAAACGGCATCGTGAGCAGGATAGGAATACAGCCCCCCATCGGATTCACCCGATGCTTTTTGAAGAGCTCCATCGTCGCGGCCTGCATTTTCTGCGGGTTGTCCTTAAACTTCTCCCGCAGCTCCTTCATCTCGGGCTGAATTTTCTGCATGCGCTTTCCGGACTTGGCGGCGATGAGAGTGAGAGGAAGAAAGACGGTCTTGAGAATCAGAGTCGTGATGACCACGGCCCAGCCCCAAGCCCAAGTGGGGGAGATGCTCTCCATCCAACTTTCTACCCAAGTCATAGTGGTGAGAAGGATTTTACTGAAGAATCCAAAAAAACCGAAGTTCATCACTTCATCCTGATCCTGAGTAAAGATATCACCATTCGCGAGGCGCTTGTATTCCTTCGGGCCGATGTAGTATTTCAGCCCCAGCGTCGCCACTCCACCGGGAGGCAGTGCCGCGAGATCGAATTGAGTTTCTGCGCTCAGGCCGAAGTTGGCTCGCTCCGGAGAATCTTCGAAGGGTTTGACCGGCACACGTTTGGTAACGAGTGCCATCCCGGGTTGATCCGGCGTGAGCACGCTGGTGAAGAACTGGTTGCTCAACGAAGCCCAATTGACGGTGCCTGTTTTGGTGAGCACGGGAACAGGCTCACGTGAGCCGATTCCCACAAAGCTCATGATGCCGCCACCCTTGAGATCGGTATATTCAATAAAGCGGGCGTCTTCGCCATCGAAGTAACCGGAGTTGTGCTGTTGCCCGTAGATCGTGTCGTTGAGTGGAGAGACGGTGCCGAGGCTTATTGCAATCTTTGGCAGCGGGAGGGTCTGATCCGTAAGATTGCGAAACGTGGTCTCGTGACGAATTTGATACGGATCGGTGCCGGGCTTCGAGGTATCGGGCAAGGCATAGCGGCGGGTGACTTCGATGCGATTTTCAAACACCGCCCGGTAAATGACCTCACGGGCCGATTGAGAAACTATGGTATAGGCCGTTTCCTCTCCGAGACCAGGCAGGCCCATGATACCGAGCATCTGTTCGACGTGCTCATTATTGAGAGTGAAGCGCTGCTTGGAATCGAGTGTCTCGGCAAATTTACGCAGCGCTACATCTTTGATCGCGCCACCGTAATTGGATAAGCGGATTTCGACGAAATTATTGGCGAGGAAATTTACCTTCGCCCCAACGGCATCTTTTTTGACGGCGCTGATTTCAGTCGGGCGCGGGGTGGCCCGTGGCGCGGTGGTGTCCGCATTTGTGTAAGTGGTCGCAGGAGCCGGGGTCGTCGCAGTCGGCGTTGATTGAGTCGCCGAGGCTGGAGCGGCCGGTGGCGGCTGGGCGGTAGGTGTCAGCATCATGCTGGCAAATGCGGCGATGAGCAGAGCTACGCCGATAATCATGTTCTTCTTATCCATGGGAAAGGGTGGTTTTGGGTGGAGAGCTGACGCGGGTGCATCGCGGGAGGGGCACCGGGTCGAGGCCGCCGGAATGCAGAGGATTGCACTTGGCGAGTCGTTTTAAAGTGAGCCAACTGCCGGTCAGCGCACCGTGGTGACTGAGGGCCTCGGCAGCATAGTGCGAACAGGTGGGATGGAACCGGCAACCGCAGGCAGAGCCAAAGATGGCGGGAAGGACCGGGGAGACCACTCGCTGATAGAGACGGACGAATCCGAGCAAAATTCCGGCCGGAAGGCGGGCGATCAGATGGAGAGGTTTGCCCTCATGTCGCTTTCGGGGTCCAGCTACTGTCGAATTACGCGTGGAGGACAACACGTTCCACCTTTGACTGGCTGGGTTCGATTTAGGCATGGGTAGCGGTGGGAAGTTTCGCACAGAGGGAAACGAAGCGTTCCTCGGCGACAGAAAAAGAGTTCTGATTCAAATCACGACGGGCGACCAGAAGAAGATCAATCCCCGGTGGTAAAAGTTCCTGATGGCGGCGAAAGATTTCACGAAGACGACGTTTGGCGCGGTTGCGGTGAATGGCATTCCCGACGGCTTTGGTCGAGGCGACGACTCCGAGGCGTCGGGTGTCATCGGTCGAGTCTTCACGAAGGAGCCACCAGAGAGTGAAAAGACCGCCATGGATACGGCGGCCTTGTTCGCGGATTTTGCGAAAATCGCTCTGGCGGCGAACGTGCTGCTCAGGGCGAAAACGCATGGGAGGCTTGCGCCGGAGTAAACGCTCAGACTTGCGTCAGGCGTTTGCGGCCCTTGGCACGACGTGCAGCGAGGACCTTGCGGCCTCCAACGGTGGCCTTACGGGCGCGAAATCCGATCTTGCGGGCTCGCTTTAAGCGGTGTGGACGAAAAGTAGGTAGCATGGTTTGACTTGTTTAAGAGTTGACCGGAATGCCTCACGAAAGGGGGGTGTGTCAAGGACAGGGTTTTCAGGGGCAAAAATGAGGACTGATTTACCTATGAAAGAGGCCGTGACTGATGTGCTCAAATTTCGCGGTAATCACAGCGCCATCACGATTAGCACGGCCGTGACAATGAACGCGGTCACCAACGTCATCATGTAGACGAAACTCAGGATCAATGTCTTGGTGATAGTGAGGACCCATGAGTTAGAGAACATGTGTTTCAACATGATGAACGGATAGACCATGAGCCAAAGACCACAGAAGAAGCTGACCAATCCCCCGAGTGTTTCGGAAGGGATCGAAACCAGTAATGACCAACCTTTGGACGTGAGTAGCCAAAGATAGATGAAGGTGTGGAAATGGAGCGCCATCACCAGATGCTGCAGATAGACTAGGCCCGATTTGCGGAAGAGAAAACGGGTATAGAGAGCAAAGAGCGGCAGGCAGATGAGCACGAGTTTTGGCGTGGCCGCGAGGAAGCGGTGGAGCATCTGGCGCTGACCTTCAGGGGTCGCGAGTTTCTTCGCCTTCGTTTCGATTGAACGCTCAAAATCCGACATCTCTGCATCAGCGGACTCGTCTTCTGTGGCCTCAAGCTCTGACGCGATGTCTTCTTTGTCACTCAGCCCGAGTGAGCCGGTAGCCGCCTTTAATTTTTCGAGGGCTTCCTTGGCTTCGGGATCGTCTTCCGCCCCCTCAAGAGCAGCATCCCAAGCTTCCTTCACACTGACTGGCTCACCGTCGATCGTGAATCCGGCGTGAGCCCCGTCATTCGAGGAAGCTTGGAAGACGGGAGCCGATTGGTCTTGGCCTAAAAAGGTGAGGAAAAAGAAAAGGATGCTTACGAAAACATAGAGCCGGAATGGGGGCACTTGGGCGGCTCGTTTCCCCGCATTAAAAGCGGCGGTCATCCGCCCGGGCTTGAAGAGCAGGGTATGCAGATTGCGAAACAGTTTGGTGTCGAAATGGAAGAAATTCTCCAAGGCTTCGAGGAACGTGTGTCCGAATGAGCGATTGATGTCGAAGTCGTGTTGCCCGCAACGATGGCAGAAGGGCCCCTGTAACTCTTGCCCGCAGTTTTCACAATGAGTGTGGGTGGGCTGACTGTTCGGGCCGGGCTCGGTTGCGTGTGCCCCCACCGCATCAGTAGTGACTGCTTCAGAAACAGAAGGCATGCTATCCGGCAAATCAGGATCGAGGGGCATGCCGCGACTACAACCCAAGAGAGGAAATGAATCAATCCTACGATCAATGGACTTGGTTTAGTCTCTCATTGCGAAACGGGGTTGTTTTTCATCACGCTGGGGTGACTGCTGAACCGACTCATCGATTTAAGTCCCGCTACCTCCTATGAACTCGACCTCTTTCCCTTCTATTTACCGCGAGATTCGTTGCGGCGCGACAACCGTGCTCTATGTGCGCGATCAGACTTCCGGTAAGATGGGGCTCTGGCTGGTGCCGACGAAAATGCGCAAGCAAGTGGTGGCACGGCGCACTTGCCTGAGTGGGGTAGAAGTCGAAGGTTTGCCGGAAGCGCCCGATGGTGCTGGCATGCCGGCGTGGGCGGTTGATTCGCTCATGCAGGTGAAGGAATTGAGCGACGCGCAGTCGTTCGCATTTTCGCAAGGCTGCACGATGCGCAACAACGTCACGGTGGATAAACTCAAGTTTACCGGGCAGAAGGTGAAGCAATTGAAAAACGAATTGAAAGTGCGCACGACTTTCAAACACGCGGATAAAAGCTGGCGCGCGCATCACGATCTGAGCTGGAGGAAAGGTGCCTCGTGGTTCGATAGCAGCGTGACGATTCAGAATACTTCCGACGAAGCGGTGACGTTGGAAATGCTGGCGAGTTTCTCGCTCGGAGGGCTCACGCCTTTTGCGGAAAATGATGCGCCGGGGCGTTTGCAACTGCATCGTTTCCGCGGGGTCTGGAGTATGGAAGGTCGGCTGGAATCACGGTCTTTCGAAGAGTTGCAGCTGGAGCATTCCTGGGCGGGTTGGGGCGTGCGCAATGAGCGTTTCGGTTCGATCGGTTCGATGCCCATCAATGGGTTTCACCCGTGTCTCGCGGTGGAGGACACGAAGGCGGGCGTGACTTGGGGAGCGCAGCTCGCGCATCCCGGCTCGTGGCAGATGGAGGTTTATCGGCGCGATGATTTGGCCGCGATCTCCGGCGGATTGGCGGATCGTGAAACCGGGCATTGGATGAAAAAGCTCAAGGTGGGCGAGAGCTTTACCTCGCTTCCGGCGATGCTCGCGTGCGTGCAAGGCGGCGTCGATGAGTGTTGCGATGCGCTGACGGCCGCGCAGGAAGTGCCACTTGCGAATCTGCCGAAGAGCGAGGCGAATTTACCGGTGATGTTCAATGAGTGGACGAGTAGCTGGGGCGATCCGAGTCATGAAAACATGAGCAGGTTGTCCGCTTCATTGCGCGGCACGGGTTTCAAATATTTGGTGATGGATGCCGGTTGGTATAAACCGGAGAACGCGACTTGGGATAGTGCGCAGGGCGACTGGACGCCGAATGCGGGCATGTATCCGCATGGCATCCGCGCGACGGCGGATGAGATTCGGAAGCAGGGCATAATCCCCGGCCTGTGGTTCGAAATGGAAGTGGTGGGCCACGCTTCGCCGATGTTTCACCGCACGGAATTTTTGCTCCATCGCGATGGGATGCCGATCACAGTGGGCACGCGACGTTTTCTTGATTTGCGCAAGCCCGAGGTGGTGGAGCACTTGGCTGGGAAGGTGATCGATACGCTCAAGGCCGGAAACTTCGGCTACCTCAAGGTGGATTATAACGACAACATTGGCATCGGCGTCGATGGGGCGGAATCTCTGGGAGAAGGATTGCGTCAACATCTTGATGGGGTGGTCGCTTTCTTCCAGCGATTGCGCACCGAGATCCCCGATCTGGTGATTGAGAATTGCGCCTCGGGCGGTCAACGACTCGAACCTCGCATGATGGGGCTCACCTCGATGAGCAGTTTTTCCGATGCGCACGAATGCCGAGAGATTCCTATCATCGCCGCGAATCTCCATCGCTTGATGTTGCCGCGGCAAAGTCAGATTTGGGCAGTGCTGCGCGCGAAGGCGGATCTACGCCGGATCGTCTATTTGTTGGCCGGAGGATTCTTGGGGCGTCTTTGCATCTCGGGTGATTTCGCGACATTGCGACCCAAGCAACGTGAATTCTTGGATCAGGCGATCGCGCTCTATAAACGCGTCGCACCGATCATCCGTCGCGGACGATCGCGGCGCTATGGACCCGAGATCCAATCGTATCGTCATGCCCAAGGTTGGCAGGCTGTGGTGCGAACCAATCGCACCGAGAAGCAAGCCCTCGTCGTCGCGCATACTTTCGAAAAACCCGGAGTAACCACGCTGCACATTCCTTTACCAGCCGGTAAGTGGAAGATCGCGGATACGCTCTTGGAAAAACCCGGCGGCGTGTCGGTCAGCAAAGGTGAACTCAACTGGCAGCCCAAGGGCCAATGGGCCGCCGCAGTGGTGTTGCTCACGCGTGTCGTTTAACGCGCTCTATGCAACGGGCCCGAATTCGTAGGTAAGATTCCAAGTGCGATCTGTTCCGGGCGCGAGTTCGGTGGCCATGTAGGGCTCGATCGACCAGGTGTTGGCGTTGCCCCAGATGGGGCAGGTGCTGGGCACGAAATCGGTGCTGAAGATGACCTCGGTGAGCCTGGGATGCGAAAGGGTTGCGCGGAGAGGGGTTTGCGGATCGACGATCAGTTGCTCGAAATGGCCGTCGAACTCATCTTTGAAGCGTCGCTTAAAAGTGAGGCGGTGAGCTTCGTCGAATTCGTAGCCGACGTTTTCTGCCATGTCCCAGGACGCGGGAATTTGGCAGGTGAGTAAGCGGTCATCCAAAGCGAAAAAAGGGTGGGCAAACCAATGGAGCGGAATCGTGCGTTCACCGAGGTTGGCGAGACGAGTGGATGAAGTCAGTTTGCGGTTTTCGAGAGATATGCGGCGGGTGAGCTGGCAGGTATAGCCGTTGCCGGATTGTTCGGTGCAGAACTCGATCGCGCCATGGCTGCTTGTGATCGACCAGGGGCAGGGTTTGAGGACGGAGAGTTCGCCCTCATCGCCGGGACCGACTTCGCCGATGCCGATAATGAAACCACGTCCATCTTCGAGCATGAGTTGGCGGCCGGTGCCAAACTCGGCGTGGCGAAAGGATTCGGGCAGGCCTTGGCCATTGAATGGAATCGGGTCAGGTTTGGGCCATTCGGGGCCTGCGAGCAGAGGTCCAACCTGAGAATCCTCGACTTGCCAGATATAACCACCCCAGCAGAAGCGTGTGCCGAGGAGATCGCGCTCAGCGGGGTTTGCCGGATCGATGAGAGCTACGCTCAGATCTACGTTGGAAAGCGTTAGCATGGGGGAGGTGCGAACCGGTTCGCGGAACGTCCGAGGTTATTTCTTTCGGCGGATGCGAAGCGTGGTGTTCTTGCCTTCGACGATGAGGGAGAACTGGCCATTGGGACGCGGAGAGATTTCGATCTCTTTGCCGACAAGTTCGTAGACGATGGGTTCAGCTCCTTCCCAAATTTGGCCGTTTTCGAGTTGGAAGCTGTTTCCGCCGACCCAACGGGTTACGCGACCGGTAAGGGCGGGTTTATCGCGCCAATCCTGAGAGAGCGAAAGGCTCGGCAATCCGAAGCGTTGGAGGAGAGAGCGCTCTTCCTCAAGGGCGATGGTTTCCGATGCAATCTTATTGGCTTCTTTCTTGGCCGCGGTCTTCACGGCTCCTTCGAAGTGACGCAGAATCGCGCCGTCGAGGGCCTTGATTTGCTCCGGGCTCAGTTGATCGAGCCCGGCAGCGTGAAACTCCTTGAGGCTCATGATAGAGGTGACTCCAGGGAAGGATGTGTCGGCAAAAGCGGAGGTCGAAGTGATTAGAAAGGCGAGCAGGAGTCGTTTCATAGCGGGTTAGTGTTGAGTAAGAGTCGGGCGGGGGCAAAACATCTCTGAGCCCGTTTAGTGATTTGATGGAGTGCTCAAGTGTCGAGGAATTTTGATCCCGCTGATTGGGCGGCGATCAACTCTGAGAAGACTCCTTTTTGGGCGCTGAGTTCCTTAAATCCGCCTTGTTCCACGATCACACCATCGCGCAGGACAATGATGCGGTCGGCATTTTTAATCGTGCTGAGACGATGAGCAATGGTGATGACAGTGCGGCCTTCAGAGAGTCGTTCCAGCGCTTCCTGAATGAGACGTTCGCTTTCGTAATCGAGAGCCGAGGTAGCTTCATCTAGGATGAGCACAGGCGGATTGCGCAGGATGGATCGCGCGATGGCGATGCGTTGACGTTGGCCACCTGAGAGGGAGCCGCCGCGTTCGCCGACGAGAGTGTCGTAGCCTTCCGGCATCCGCAGGATGAACTCTTCTGCGTTGGCTTGCTGGGCGGCGTGGTGCACCTCCTCGGTGGTTGCCGTGGGTCGCGCGAAGCGGATGTTATCGAAGATCGACCCCGAGAGCAAAATGCTGTCCTGCATCACGACGGCCACTTGGCGTCGCATCCAGCGCATGTCCCAAACCGATTGAGGCATCCCATCGATAAAGATGCGACCGGCGGTGGGGGCGTAGAGTCCGAGCAGGAGATTCGCGAGGGTGCTCTTTCCGGAGCCCGATGGGCCGACAAAGGCCACGCTTTCGCCGGCCTTCAGCTCAAGATTGAGATTATCAATGACCGTCTTGTCTGGAGCGCTGGGGTAGGCGAATGAAACGCCACGGTAGGAGATATTACCCTCAATGCGATCTTCGCGGTGATTGCCGTGCCACTTCTCAACATACTGTGAATCGACGAGTTCCTTAATACTTACATAACCCTCCTGCGCGGCGAAGTATTGCTCGCTCATGCCAATAAACATGTGGACCGGCTGCAGGATGTAGCCGAAGCCAGCCATGAAGGCGAAGAGCGTGCCAATGGTGATCTGCCCATTGATGGCCATGATCGCTCCTCCGGCGATGACGACGAGAGAGAGGATTTGCATGCCCACGTGGACGTAAGTGCCGAAGAGGGCGTTAACGTAGGATTGTGAGACCCGGGAGGTGGCAAACGTGGTGCTGCTTTGGTTGAGCGCTTGCTCCGCTTGTTCTTCTTCGCCGAAGCTGCGCACGAGGCGCAGGGCCGAGATGTATTCGGAAGCGGTGCCAGTGAGTTTTTCCTGAGCCAGGCGATTCTCATTGTTCACTTTCTTGATCCGATCAAAGAAGAAATATTTAGCTGTCGCATAGAGCGGAATACAGAGAATCAGCACGAGCAGCAGAACCCAGTTTAGCCAAGCGAGGATGATCAAAATGGCGATGCCCATGACCAAACTCGGGAGCAACGAATT
The DNA here is from genome assembly GCA_034669935.1 of Cephaloticoccus sp. Taxonomy (GTDB): domain Bacteria; phylum Verrucomicrobiota; class Verrucomicrobiia; order Opitutales; family Opitutaceae; genus Cephaloticoccus. Next base: position 107,670 of record JAXMOJ010000003.1, on the reverse strand, counting down.
GAGGATCATATAAAGCAGGCCTTCGACCTTCTGGGTATCGAAAGCGTATTTCGACAGGAGGCGTCCGGTTTTTTGTCCGTCCAGATAACTGAAACTCAGAAACTGCAATCTGAAGAAGATGCGGCTGCGCAGTTCGACCATGAGTTGAGCCAGAGTCTTGGCGACCGACTTGGCCCCCCAGACGGAAAAGCCAAAATGGAAAATCAGGCAGATTATGAAATAGATGCTGAGCTCTATGACGCCATCGATCCGGCCTTCCTTGAGAGGGCGATCAATGATGCGTTGAATAATGAGGGTGCAGGGTGCGGCAGCGACGCTTCGCAGTAACACCAAGGTTAAGCCGTAGACAAAGCGACGACGGGAGGCCCAAAGAAAGCCAATGATCGTGCTCCGCTCGATCGGATTCGAGACAGGTTGCATAAGTATCCCTTTCCCGGGTCGCATGCAGAGGCACCGATCCGGGTTGTTATGAGATTGTATTTTTTACTGGGAGGGCGTCGCGTGACCGCCGTGTAGGACCTTATAGTAAGGGTCGCCAGATTTGATGCTGCCGCGAGTTACAGTGGTATCGGTAAAGGCCGATTTGTAGATCGCGGTTAAAAATTCAAGCGTGCGTCGTGCTTCATCACCACTGGTGAGCGGGACGGTGTTTTCGTCCCGGTTCTTAACCATCTCCACGAGCTGTGCTCCATGCGTGGAACCGACATCGGTTTCGGGAAATTTGTCCCAAGCGGCGGTGATCTCTGCACTGTTGTCAGGATCAGCGGGAGTCATCTTCCAATTTTCCTGAGCGTAGGCGTAAAGGTGAGTGAGCTCGATCGTGGCTTTTTCACAGTCGAGACGAAGGTAAGTTTCCTGTCGTGGGCAGACCGAGCTGTTGGTGATCGAAGCGCGTGCGCCATTGGCGAATTTCACGTGCACCATGGAAACATCCTCAACTTCGATGTCGTGGTAGAGTGTATCGGTCACGGCGCGGACTTCAGTCCAGTCACCCATCAGATGAAGGAGCTGATCCATTGTGTGGATGCCTTGGCTCATGGTGGGTCCACCCAATTCGGTGGCCCATTTGCCACGCCAAGGCACGGCGTAATACTCAGCATCGCGATACCAGAGTGTGTTGCAGGTGGCGACAAGCGGACGGCCAAAGGTGTTCGCATTAAGAAGACTGCGCACATGGGTTTGCGATGTCGCGAAACGCATCTGAAAGACACAGGCGGTGCGCATCCCGGTCGCTTTTTCGGAAGCTTCGATCCGATCAAACTCCGCCAGCGATGCGCAGAGTGGTTTTTCGCACAATGCCCAGGCGCCGGCTTCCATCGCGGCGATGCTCATATCGGCATGCATTCCGGGAGGTGCAGCAATCAGGACGATATCAGGCTTCTCGTCACGCAACATGGTTGCGTAGTCCGTGTGCGGGGTAGGCACATTGAATTTCTCACAGAATTCGCGAACGCGATCTGCATTGATGTCGCAGGCAGCGACGAGTTGGACTCGGCCTTGGGTGAACTCGACGGCGCGCACATGCGCCTCGCCAATTCCACCCGTGCCGACGAGAACGGCGCGGTATGTTTTCATACAGAAATGATTATAGCGTAGCAGGGTCGATCACGATCGGTTTCTTCCGTGGTGTATAAATGGTCAAACCGAGGAGGTCTTGAGATGGTGCCGGGAAGAAGTAACTAGAGAAATAGCCGACCGAGATAGTCGTGAGATTTGCAATGAAAAGGTAGAAAATCGGATGGACCGCATCTTGAGTCCACGCGAAAAGAGTGAGCACAATACTTACCGCCACACCAATCATGGCACCCTGCCAGTTGGCACGTTTGGTAAAGATACCCAGAGCGTAACAGCCGGCAAAACCACCACCCAGCAGCCCACCGAGGGCGAACGAAGTTTCGAGTGCGGATTGGATGTTGGCTCGGGCGAGGAGGAGGGCGGTGCCGATGCCGACCATGCCGCCAATAATGGTAGCGAACTCCGCTACCTTGAGGGTCTTCTTCTGCGTCGCCTTTTTCGAGTAACGCTCGTAAAAATCAACCGACACGAGCGTGGCCACACTGTTGATACAGCTTGAAAGGGTGGACATCGAAGCCGCGAAGATACCGGCGATGATTAATCCCGTGATACCGGCTGGAAGCTCAGCGGCGATGAACTGCGGGAAGGTCGAATCTATGCTGAGCAGCGGATTCAGGTTGGCGGGATGCTGTTTGTAGAAAACGTAGAGCGCGGTGCCGATGCCGAAGAAGGCGAGATTTCCCGGGACGACAATGGCGGCGAGCGTCCACACGGACTTCCCGGCAGCTTTATCTGACTTCGTAGACAGCACACGCTGCATCATCACCTGATCCTGCGGATAAACGAGGACCCCCAGAATATTGAGCATCAGGAAACCCCAAACGGTGGCTTGAGTGATATTGAAGCTCCAATCGAAGGTGCGCATTTTGTCGTCCGCCATCGCGGTTCGGAACATTTCGCCCAGACCTCCGTCAACGTGCATGACGATGTAGCCAAAGGCCACAAAGGCACCCCCCAGCATCACTGCGACTTGAATACAATCTGTCCAGATCACCGCCTTCATTCCGCCGAGTGCGGTGTAGAGAATCGTGACGACGCCCATGATGAGAATGGCGTAGGTGACGTTGATTCCCGTCACCGCCGACATCGCGAGTGAGGGGAGGAAAAGCACGATGCTCATGCGTCCACCCAGCTGGAGCACAATGGCGAGGGCTGAGGCCAGCACACGAATATGCGGGTGAAACCGCATTTCGAGATAGTGGTAAACCGACATCAGACTCAGACGACGAATCAAAGGGACGATCCAAATCGCCACAAAGACGGTGCCGATCATGCCGACGACATTGTTTGCGAGGAGAAGCCATTGATTGGCGAAGGAATAGGCCGGCGTGGCAATATAACTGATCGCGCTGGTGCCGGTGGCGTAGAGGCTTACTCCTGCGGCCCACCAGGGGATGTTGCGTCCGCCCAGGAAGAAGTCGGCGTTATCTTTGCTCTGCTTATCTTTGCGGTAGTAAAAATAGCCGATGTAGGCCGTGAAGATGAGATAGCCCCCGATCAGGGCCCAGTCGATCGGCTTCAGCAGCCGTTTGGTCAACGCGACATTGAGATGGTTATGGGAGATCTGGCCCTCGGCTCCGAGGGAATTGATAATGAAGCCATCCTCTGCGTTTTGCACCGATTGCAACGTGCCTTCGATGGGGGCACTGCCGAGATCAGCCCAGACATTCGTAATCGTATGGTAGGTGATGTAGGATATTTCTCCTTCATCGTTTGCGCTGAGAGCGAGGATATGGGCCTGACCACCTGCTTGGAGCTCGGGCCGGAGGATGGCTGGGGCGGCGCTTTTCAGGGCCCAGCCGTCTTCTGTATGATTGAGCCAGACTTGCTGTCCGGCCGCATCCGTGCCGAGCATCCAGAGGGACTCGTTGTGAAACAGGGCACTGATGGGGGTGACACCTTCGGCGGCACCATTCAGGGCGGGGATCTCAGGCTCGGGGGCTGCGATCGCGATGCTTTCGACTTCGGACGCAGAGAGCTGGGTGGATTGCAGTGTAACCAGACCACTGGCGTGGGCTGACAAGCCGAAGGCAACAAACAGAAGTAGCAGGGTGCTTACGCGCCGAAGGGTTTTGAGGGGCATGGGGGGCAAATAGAGGGAGGCGGGGCAATGATGTTCAAGACCCTATTTCACGAATATTCACGTAAATGGCGTTGAAATGTAAAAAACGCCGCTAAGATGCGGCGTTTTGGGGTAGAAAAGCAGTAATGCCGATCAAGTGGTCTCAACCAGCTTCAGGATTTTTTCGCCTGTAAATCGCGTTTCCTTAGGCAAGGAATGCGGTGTCATGTTGCCGTAGGTTTCCGCGTATTTCTTGAATTTTTCCTGCGTGGCTTTGACGAATTCTTCGACAGGTTGCGTCTCGCCAAAGAGGGCCATGATATCCGGCAACCAGCGATGGCCGTAGCGCACGTGGTTTTGTTCGTCGTTACGATCGAAGGCCAGGAGGGTGTCGGCTTCGAAGTCGTTGAGTTCGCGCACGCGATCCATCACCAAGGCTTTGATGGGAAAACTGCCGGCTTCGAATTCCATCGTCATCATCGCGTAGCGTTCATGCGGGGGCATTTGGATGAGGATGTTGTAGAGTTCCAAGGACTGTTCGACGGTCATCAGATCCACGCCAAACTTGGGCAACTGCCGGTAGCCGAACTGGCTATGACGGGATTCATCCCAGAGATGGCGGGCGAGATCGAAATGCAGATCGAAAGGTGCCGTGGGCGTTTCCACAAAGACGGTCGCGAGATAATCCACCGCATCCATTTCCATCATGAGCCAGACGTAGACCATGATACGAATCACCTTCGCATCGGTCTTGGGATCAGCCAGCCAATCGCGCACGATGGGATCCTCGGTTGGATCTTGTCCGAAGATACTCGAGCACACGGGGTATTTGCCGCGGTTGCAGGTCTCGGGATGCTTGAAGGGGTTTTCCTGATATTGCCACACGTAGTTGGCGGCGAGCGGCAAACGGGTTTCCTGTCCCAGCCAACCACCGAGATCGTCGAGGGCTTGGGTGAGATGGAGGTTCCATTCACGTGCATCCACGTCCTTCAGATAAGGCGCGATCTCCTTCGCATGGCGCTCCTCGTCGGCGATGAATTCCTCGACGAGCTTCTTGGAAGGCCAATCAGCCAATGGGTCCGTGATCTCGAGGTAGCTGTGATAAGCAGCCAGCAGCGCGGGCTTATACACCTCGTAGAAACCGGCGAGAATTACTTGGGGATCGGATTCAGCAGTGCCGACGGCCTCGTCGAACAATTTGCGGATCTCAGGGCGCACATCGTCGTGGGTGCCGAAGGAGGTCAGCTCGCGTCCGCGTTCGCGGATGAAACGGGCATGCCCGGCAGCTTCCCAGGCGTGTTGGCAAATCAGATACTTGAGCTCTGGTTCGCCGACGCGATAGACGAGGGTGGTGACGGTGCGGAGAAACTCGCGTTCGACTTCAAAGAGAAGACGAAGCAGCCGGGTCATCTCATTGACGGCAGCCATGCGCCCGGAGGCGGGACGTTCAGTGGTGGAAGCAGTGGACATGGGTTTTGAGTCTTTTTCTTTTCCTCTTTATCATAATCGTTCTTCAGCGAGAAGGACGACGTAAGGAATCGGAGAAAGAGAAAGATTAAGAGAATTAAGAAGGAGTGTGGTGGATCAGCAGATCAAGCCGCGCTTTCCGTTGGGACCATGGCCCGGAGGATTGGCTCCGACCCAGCGTTCATCGATGGGCTCGGACGCACGTTGATAACGGCTGTCGCTGGAAATGCGGAGGCGATTCTCGGTTTGATTATCGAGCGAAGCATGCACGAGAAACATACCGAAGGTTAGAAAGTCACCGGCTTCGAATTCAGTGGTAAGCCAACGTCCGCCGAACTTATTGCGAATGATGGGCGGGTTGTGAGAAAGCGTGCCGGTAAAGGACCAGCCTCCATCCTTAACCACTTTCTTTACGTCACTCTCCTTGTTCTCGCAGTAACCATCCACATCGCGGAAGGCGTAGTTCTCAAGGAGGTCCATTCGTTTGTGGGATCCTTCGAGGATCATGAGACCGCCGAGTTCATACGAAACATCTCCGTAGGGCATCCAGCACGTCATGTGCTTGGTGGTGCCGCGCCCCATATAAGGGAGATCAGTGTGCGGATTGGTGCCCAATCCGGGACCGACCGCTCGGAGCCACGTGTAATCGTAGTGACGGATCTCTTCGCCGTAGAATTGACGATAAAAATCAGTTACTTTTCCGCTATAGAGCAGCTCTTGCAAGGGCACGCAGCCATTGGCCATCTCGGGCTTGAAGCCATATCCGGAGTCCGGCTTGGCGATCCCGTCCATCTTGGGATAATCAGGGTCGAGGATGCCTTCTTTATCGAGGCGATTTACTATCTCGCGGCGAGCATCGAGGACTTTCTCGCGATCGAGGTAATTCTTGATGTAGATGTAACCATCTTCATCACAGCGACGGCGTAGCTCTTCGAAGTCATCGGCGGCATCCGCGGAATCCCGGAGGATACCGAACTTGTCGTCGCTCATTTCGAGCTCACGACCATAGGAAATGATTTGGGGGAGCGTAGCAGTGCTCATAGGTGAAATTGTAGTGCGAAAGGTAACAGAATGAAAATGGAAATGAGACTTTCCAGTATAGCCCTCCAGCATACACTATAATTTGCTGAGACAAAATGGTTGAAATGAGATTTGGCATGTAGATTTTGGAGTTCGATCATGGCCTTAACTCATCCCGATCAATTCCACAGTCAGGTGTGGTTGGAAAGCCCGATTAGCGCTGCCGGCGGCGAGCTGCAATTGGCGGGGGCACTGAGCGATGTGCAGGGCCTTGATCCTAATTCGATGCGTGTTTTGGGAAGCTATTCCTTTATCTACATGGTGAAGGGGAAGGGCTACTATGTCGATGCCCGCGGGGTCCGTCGGAATCTTGCGGATGGAGATTTGATGGTGGTATTTCCCGAGCTGGCCCACGCCTACGGACCAAGGTTAAGCCAACAGTGGGATCAGATCTACTGCGTCTTTAACGGCCCCCAGTTTGATTTCCTTCGAGAGCGCGGAATTTTGGATTCGCAGCATCCAATCTGGCATTTGGAGCCGGTCGATTATTGGCGCCGTCGTTTCGAGGAAGTGATTGGGAGTGAAGATTGGCATACCGAAGTGGGGGCCAAACGTGTGATGGGTCGTTTCCTTCATTTGATTTATGATATGTCGGCAGCCGATGCGGAGGGCTCCGCCCGATTCGCCCGCGAACGCTGGTTGGAAGAAAGCCAACGCATCCTCGCCAATCGAGGTGACCACGGCTGGCCTTCACCCGAGGAGGTTGCGCATGAAGTGGGGCTAAACTACGACAACTTCCGGAAGCAGTTTTCTCTGAAGCTAGGCGTCTCTCCCGGTCAGTTTCAAAAGCGGAAGAAAATCGATCGAGCCTGTGCCGCGATTTATCAAGGCAGTCATGGCTTCAAGGAACTCGCCGACGAGTTGGCCTTCTGCGATGTCTTCCATTTCTCCAAAACCTTCAAGCAAGTCATGGGCATGAGCCCATCGAGCTTTCGCAAGAAGGCGCACAAGTGATGCGTTTCAACACAGGCGGTCTGGTTGGCAGCCCGGTTGACACGAACAGACCGGCCGCTAGTTTAGTGGCGTGAATCGCAAGTCGGATAAAGTCGAAGAGCCTACCGTGCCCTACGTCACCAAGAAGGTGGACACGACTTCGGCTGCGCAGAATCCTAATGTGAAGAAGGGAGATGAGGCCGCATTTGCGAAAGTGACGGCTAAGATATTTTCCGAACGTAAAGAGCTCCTTCGTAAACTCGCGCAATGATCGAGCCGCTTTTCATCACCCGCGAGCGGGTCGATGTTTTGCACCGCATGTCGCTTGAGGCACATGGTGGGCAGGACGGGCTGAGAAACGAATCAGGGTTGGAGTCCGCCTTGGCACAACCATTGAACCTGTTTTGCTATGGGCAGGGAGACCTATTCGATTTGGCTGCCGCCTATGCCTACCATATTGCGGAGAACCAACCCTTCATTGATGGCAATAAACGCACTGCCGTTACTACTGCATTGGCGTTTCTCGAATTGAATGGAATTGCGACGAGTCCCATCACCAACGACCAACTCTACGATGCCATGATCGGCATTGCAGAGAAGCGAATAGACAAGGCTGGACTGGCTGAAATCTTTCGAGCGGAGTTGACGTGACGAGAAACTAAAGCGGGATCAACGATCCCGTTTTTTGTTTACTTAATCGAACTTCGGCCAGTCCGCGCCGGGGATGGGTCGCCAAAGAATATCTTTGTCAATTCGTGGCGCGCGATGCCGGTATTTTTTCATCAACCGGATCTTGTTGCGGAGGAGTTCCGGAAGATCTTCGCCGTAGCAGAAGGTGTTGTTGGCGATTCCGGAGAGCACCATGAACTCGGTGCGATCGGCTTCCAACAGAGCTATCAGGTTCTGCGTATTGACCAGCTCTTCATCGATTGCGGCTTGGAGTTGTTTCTCATACTTCTTTTTCTCCGATGCCTTGGTGCTTTCGAGATAACCGTAAACATTGGCGCACCATGCGCAGACCATCCGTAGGGAACCACAGACGGCACGGTAACCTCGTGCGCGATCGAGCAAGTCGCTAAACACGGCTTGGGCCTTGGGCTCACCTTTGGTTTGAGTTTCGAGTTTTTCCAACTTGGCGATGAGTTTGTCGACCCGTGGAATAGAATTTTTGTCGAAGGCCGCAGTGGCTTCGACGCCCTGCTCCTTACTGACGAGATCGAAGAGCACATCCTTACCGAGATCATTCATGCCGGGGTTGTTGTGCTGGAAGCAGCCATGGCGTTCGTAGTAGGCGCGCTCCTTGGCCGGGATGGCCTCGATGTCGGGCACATAGGGGCGATCGAAAGTCCGCTGCCACGTGAAGCCGAATCCGCTGAAGAGCATGACGGGTGGCTGCCAGCTGATGGCCTCTTCAAAAGCGTCCCAACAGGCGATGAGCTTGGCTGCGTATTTCTCACCGACGTAGCCGCGAGCCGTATTGTGGAGCACGTCGTCGATGGAGATTTCCGGCGTAAACTGCGTGGCGCGAAGCACAGGAGGGTTGGGCCAATAGGGGGTCTGCTGCGGGTTGTTGAGTCCACCAAAAGCACTGGCGCGCTTGAGGTCGAGATCGCGCATGGATTCCAATTTTTTGCGTAGCAATCGAGGGTAAGGGATCCCGAGCAAGGGCTCAAAGCAGGCGGTGGAACTCGCGGCGTATTGCAGTGTGGGTTCGGCTTCGAGGGCACGTGATTCTGCCAGCACCTTGCTTTCGCTTGGGTCGATTTCTGTTTGCAGGGGGCTACCCGCGACCCCGCTCATAGAGGGATATTTGGGGTGAGTGTAGGGCAGGGTATATCCTTTCACGAGCAAGCTGGGGGCCTCCCACGTGATGTGCTTGTTCATCCCTTTCTTGATGTGATCCTGTTCCAGCTTGAAGGGCTCGAGGCGAAGGATGATGTCGAAGTCGGGGTTGATCTCGGCGGCGGCGCTTTGGATGTTGCTGAGATAGCGCGTGATGCTCTCGCCGGAAGCTTGCGCGACCTTGTCGTGATTGCGCCACTCGCGAATCATGTAGGGTCCGCCGTTGCGGCCAACATAGAGTGAGCCGGAGTGTTCAAAACCCGCGCCACTGTCATTACTCCACACGCTCATATAGCTGAGATCAGGCGCGGCCTTCATGAGATTTTGGATCGCTGCCCGGTAGTGTTGTTTCGTAACGGGGTGGTCCTGAGCCAAGCAGTAACGAGGCAGGCGCGAGCGGAAGGGATGGTCCACGCGAGCTCCACGCAGCGTGGGATAGCGTTGGAAGAAACGCTCCGGCAGCGTGCGTGGTTCGAACATGCAGATGCCGGGTTTGAGTCCGTATTTACGACCGAGGCCAACGAGCTTTTTGAGGTTGTTGAGATTGGCTTCGAGGTAGTGCGGTTGCCAGAGGCCTTCCGTGAGTGGCGTATCGATGAAGTGATTAAAGCCGGCGGTGTAGGTGTAGAACTGCGGGTAGTATTCCGACTGCACCGAGTCTTCCATCGGCATGTGGGCTTGGAGTCCGTTGACCTCAACATGCGTGAAACCGGTCTCCGCGAGAGTGGCCACGTATTGTTCGCGATCAAACTTTCGCGCGCTGCGCCAGTATTGCGTGAGACAACTATCCCAGTGTGGACGATGCCAAGGAAAGGAGACGGGCAAAAATAGACCGTGACCGAGTTTAGCGCGCGTCTCGTCTGTCAGCCCATTCGCGAGCAGTCGCACGGCAGCGTAGAGAAACGCGCCTTCGTCGGCGGTGATTTCGCCAGTGCCGTCTTCTTTGATCTGCAACCACATCCAGCCGGGCGTGTTGGCTTTGGCTTTCGGAAAATTCTTCGCCCAACCGCGTGAAGCGAGCGCGACATTGATTCCCTTCCCGGGACGCGCTGATTTCGTGGCGGTGGTTCCGGCCAGCCGTGCGAGTTCGTTCGCCGCCGTCTGTTCGACTTCCTGAAATTTAGTGGGGTAAGTGATGTGCTGCACATTGAGTGCGGCGAGGAGGGGCTTTGATTCAGTGTTCATAAAAGTAAGTAAGAACATGCAGAATCCGCGCTTTTCATGGGTGCAAGGTCCGCATGAAAATATGGTGATTATTTACCAATTTTAATACCTCGCGACCAACGAACGCAGTGCCAGAGGGTGGATGAACTTCACTTGGTATTTCAACTGTCATTGCGAGAAGACCGTAGGCTGACGCGCCAATCCCCGAACACGCTTAGACCTAAAAGCGAGTCTTCATGGATTGCTTCGCTGCTGCGCGACTCGCAATGATAGGAATCGAAAGATGATGGACATCCTGCCCAAAAAGAAAGTGTAACCAGGCTGGTTACACTTTCTTTGAATGGCTTGGAGCTGAAAGGGTTACTCGGTAGGGAAACCTTTAGGCCAAGGCTGTTCGGGGGCGGGGCGCCAGAGGATATGCTGATCGATGCTGGGCTTCTTGTGACGGTATTTTTCCATCAGGCGGATTTTTTTGCGCACGTGGGCACCGAGATTTTTGCCGTAGATGAAGGTGTTCTCACCGGTCTCGGACACGACCATGAATTCGGTGGGCGAGTTCTCGAAGTGATCGAGGAAGCCTCGTGCATTTTCGAGTTCGAGATCGATGGAATCCTGCAGGAATTTCTCGTGTTTCTTCTTTTGCGCAGCCGTCTTGCTTTCGAGATAGCCGTAAACGCCCGAGCACCATGCGATCACGGTGCGAAGCGTCGTAGCCCAGTGGCGATAGGCACGGAGGCGGTCACGTAGATCGGCGAAGACCAACGCAGCGCGTTGTGCTTCGTCGGAGATAGGAGGTGGGAGTTCGGAGTTCGCCTGAATTTTTGCGAGAGTTGCGGCGACGTGTTTCTCTGCTTTCGCGATGCGAGGCAGCAGGTTCTTGTCGAAGCGCGGCACCATCTTATCCGCCTCCGCACGGGGGATCAGATCGAAGAGCACGTCCTTGCCGAGATCGTTGATGCTGGGGTTATTGTGCTGCATGCAACCATGGCGCTCGTAGTAGTGGCGATCTTCCGCCGGAATGGCTTCGATGTCGGGCACGATGGGACGATCCCAAGTGCGTTGCCAGCACCAGCCGAAACCGCAGTAAAGCCCTACGACCGGTTGCCAGGTGACGGCATCTTCAAACATCGCCCAAGCCTTGGCGAGGGCGGGACCATGCGTGGCTCCAGCGAAGCGCACGGCTTCATCGGCGAGCACGTCATCAATGGAACGGTTTGGGGTGAATTGCGCGGCGCGGATCGCGGCGGTGTTGGGCCAGTAGGGAGCGGCGGTGGTGTTGGCGAGGCCGCCCATCGCGCTGACCATATCGGCCCCGATTCCTTTCAATTGTGTGAGTCGCGCGTGAATCATGCGCGGCCATGGGATGCCGATGAGGGGCTCCTGATTCCAGACAGGACCGGGGGAATACGTAAGGATTGGCTCGATGCCTTGGGAGCGCTCTTTGGCGAGCTCAGCCTTTTCGCGTTTGTCGATCGTGCAGTGGAACATGCCACCGGCGACGAATTGATCTTTGTAATGAGGATGCGGATACTCTGCAGATCCGTAACCGCGCGAAAACATCGAAGCGCCTTCCCAATGGATGCCGCGACCGAGCTCGGATTTGAGGTGATCATGCTCTACCTTAAAGGGCTCGATCCGGAGGCTGAGTTTAAAGTCGGGATTAATTTCTCCCGCAGCGTCGCGGAGGTTGCGGAGGAAGACGCCGATGCTTTGGCCAGAGGCTTGGGCGATGGCATCGTGATTGCGCCATTCGCGAATCATGTATGGCCCACCATTGCGACCGATGTAGAGCGAAGCGGAGTGCTCGAATCCACCACCGCTGTCGTTGGTCCAAATCGACATGGCGTCGAGATCCGGCACGGCTTTCATCAATTCCTGTGTGGCGAGTTTGTAGTGATGTTTGGAGACGGGGTGATCCTGCGCCAAGGTGTAGCGCGGGAGACGCGAGCGGAACGGATGATCGATCCGCGCACCACGCAAGGTGGGGTATTTCTGGAAGAACCTTTCAGGCAAGCTGCGTGGTTCGTAGAGACAAACGCCGGGCTTGAGACCGTATTTACGACCGAGGGCGGCGAGGTTTTGCAGGCGTTCGAGATTGGCGTCGAGGTATTGGGTCGGCCAGATGCCGCGGGTGAGGGGCGTATCGATAAAGTGATTGAAGCCGGGGCAGTAGGTGTAGAACTGCGAGTAGTATTCGCCGGGCACGGAATCCTCATAAGGGAAGCTGGCCTGCAGACTGTTGACTTCGATGTGCGTGAAACCGGATTCGGCGAGTGTCTCGGCGTATTGCTCGGGGCAGAATTTCCGATTGGAGTGCCAGTATTGCGCGAACGAGCCATCCCAGATCGGCTTGTTCATGCTGAAGCTGCGTTCGATCAGTAGACCAGCGGCGAGTTTCTCGCGGGTGGCACCCGTCAATCCGTGCGAGAGCAGGCGCACCGCGGCGAAGAGACCGGAGCCTTCGCTGGCGATGATTTCGCCGGTGCCGTTCTCAGCGAGGCGCAACCACATCCAGTTGTCCGCATGCTTCGCGGCTTTCTGGGCGGCGGGTGCCCATTTGCGCGAGGCGAGGGCGACGTTGACTCCCTTGCCGGGACGCGAGGATGGCTTGGCGTTAACTCCGGTGAGTTGCGCGAGTTCATCGGCGGCGGTTTTTTCAACCGGCACGTTCTTCGTGGGAAAGGAGACGCTGCGGACATTCAGGTCGGCGAAGGATGAGAGTTGGTTGCTCATAATAAAAAGGTGGAGTCAGGGGAAAAGAAATTTGGGGCGAAACACAAGGGCGAGTCGTGTCAGCAGGTCGATTATAAGCGGATGGCCTTTTGTGAAATAGCAGCGCGTAAAAGCAAGGTTGTGTGAGAGAAGCGGCGCGACAATGTGGCTCTGAGATGACTCCCGAACGACGTGATGAATTGATGGCGGTTTACCGCGAAGGCCTGCTCCATAATGTGCTGCCGTTTTGGACGAAGCACGGATTCGATCATGAACAGGGTGGTATGCTTACCGGCCTGAATCGTGACGGCTCGCTGATCGATGATGATAAACCGGTTTGGTTTCAGGGGCGCGCTGCGTGGACGTTTGCGACCGCGTATCGATTGGCCGAGCCCCGCGAGGAGTGGCGCGAGGTGGCGTTGTCTTGTGCTGATTTTTTGCGACAACACGCCTACGGCCCGGACGGTAAAATGTATTTCACGCTGACGCGCGATGGTCAGCCGCTGCGGATGCGCCGCTACGTTTTCAGCGAATCGTTTGCCGCGATTGGCTTCGCGGCTTGTGCGAAAATCTCCGGCGATGAATCACTGTCCGCCGATGCATGGCGAGCATGGGACACGTATCTGCATCACAGTTTTACGCCGGGAGTGATGGCACCGAAGACGGAGCCTGGCACGCGACCCGCGAAGGGGTTGGCTCCATGGATGATCGCGATGGCGACCGCGCAGGAGTTGCGCGAACTGCTCGGCGATCAGGAAGTGCGAGGCGCGACCTGCACGCAGTGGATCGATCAGGCGATTGCCGAAATCGAAAAAGATTTCTTTAAACCGGATCTGGGTGCGTTGATGGAAATGGTCGCGCCGGATGGTTCGCTGCTGGATCATTTCGATGGGCGGCAGCTCAATCCCGGTCACGCGATTGAAGCGGCGTGGTTTATCTTGCACGAAGCGAAGCAGCGGGGCGGAGACGCGCGGCTGGTGAAGTTGGGCTGTGCGATTCTCGACGGGATGTGGCAGCGCGGCTGGGATCCGGAGTTCGGCGGGATTCTTTACAATGTCGATGTGCGCGATCTGCCGGTGCAGGAGTATTGGCATCACATGAAGTTTTGGTGGCCTCAGAATGAAGCGGTGATCGCGACGCTGCTCGCGTGGGAGCTTACGAAGGATGCGAAGTATTTGAAGTGGCACAGGCTGGTGCACGATTGGGCGCATGAACATTTCGCGGATCCCGAGCACGGGGAGTGGTTCGGCTATCTCGATCGGGCGGGGAAACCGACTTCAGGTCTGAAGGGCGGCACGTTTAAGGGGCCGTTTCATTTACCGAGGATGCAGATGTATTGCTGGAAATTACTCGAAGGCATGTCTTAGCTCTTTCCTCCGACTTAATTCGCCTTTGAATCTTCAGTCTGGCTAACCACCCCAAATTTACGCATGCGCACACTACATTATCCTGCCTTTGAACAGATGGAAATTCGCGACATTGATGATGTCGCCCCTCAAGCCGATGAGGTGAAGATCAAGGTCGCGGCCTGTGGGATTTGCGGGAGTGAGCTGGAGTCCTATAAAAACAAGAGCCCGCGGCGTCCACCGCCTTTGGTGATGGGGCATGAATTTTGCGGCACGATTGCCGAAACAGGTGCCGGGGTGAGTGATTGGCAAGTGGGGGCAAAGATCGTGAGTAACTCGCTCGTGCCTTGCGTAAGTTGCGTGCGTTGTGATCGCGGCGATACGCATCTTTGTGAAACGCGCCAAATTTTTGGAATGCATCGTCCGGGGGCGTTTGCCGAATATGTGAATGTGCCCGCTCGCTGTTTGATTCCTTGGCCCGAAAATGTTTCGGCCGAAGCGGCATCCCTGGCCGAGCCGATGGCCAATGGAGTGCACGTCGTTCATGTCAGCCGACATCTCAATGCGGATACGGTGCTCGTGATGGGGGCGGGACCGATCGGTCTATTTTGCCAACAAGCGATGCAAGTTTTGCGCGGTTCGAAAGTTTACGTGGCCGATCTGAGCAACGAGCGTTTGGAAGTCGCCAAGAAGCTGGGTGCCGTGCGCGTGATCAATCCTCGCGATGAGGATGTCGTCGCAGTCTTGAAGGAAGCGACCGGTGGTGAAGGCGCTGATTTGAGTGTCGATGCTGTCGGTGCGGGAATCACGAAGCGGACGGCGGTGGATGCGATTCGACCCGGTGGTGGTTCGGTTTGGATCGGCCTGCATGAAGACGAAATGACATTTAATTCTTACGGCCTCACGCTTCCGGAAAAGCAGGTCTTCGGAAGTTACGCCGCCACGATTGAAGAACTGCAGCACGCTCTCGACCTGATGTCCGAAGGTAAGATTGATGCCGAATCCTGGGTGCAGCGATTTTCACTCGAAGACGGCGTCGAAGCTTTTCAACGCATGATCGCGGCTAAGGGCAACGACATCAAAGCAGTGGTTTGCCCGTGAATACATTTCAACTGACGACACATTATTGTAATAGCTGATAGGGTAGGGGCCGTTATCCCTAACGGCCCTTGTCTTCCCGCGAATCAAACTGGGCGGTTAGGGATAACCGCCCCTACCTAATTACCCCTCTCATGAAAACAGACCCCACTCGCACTCCTCTGAAAGATCGATTTAAGGACAAGGTGGCCCTTGTGACCGGCGGCACCAATGGAATCGGACGCGCCATCGCGCTTGAGCTCTTACGTGAAGGTGCGCAGGTCGCGGTAAGTGGGTTGCCGCAAGATGTGGAAGAAGGTCGCGCGGCGTTCGAGGCGGCAGGATTTTCACCGCTGATCGTCGCGGGGGATATGAGTGAAGAAGCGTTTTGTCGTAAGCTCGTGAGTGACACGGCCGCAAAGTTTGGCCGCTTGGATTACTTGGTGAATAATGCATTTTCATTTATCGCCAAAGGACTCGATGCGAAACGGGAAGACTTCCTCTATTCGCTGGAAGTTGGCCCGTTGGGTTTTGCTTTGATGATTCAACTCACCTCCGAGGAGATGAAGAAAAACGGCGGTGGGGCCGTGGTTAATGTGTCGAGTATTTCGTCGTGGGTCGCGCAGCCGAATCGCTGGACCTACAACATGTCGAAGGGTGCGGTCACGCAGCTTACGCGCTGCGCGGCGATGGATTTGGCGTCGGAAAACATCCGGGTGAACAGCATCAGTCCCGGTTGGATTTGGACGCGCGAAGTGGACAAAGCGGCGGGTAATGATCGCGAGAAATTTGATCCGGTTTGGGGGCGCTACCACATGTTTGCCCGGATGGGGCATCCGGTGGAAATGGCTGGCCCTGCCTTGTTCTTGTTAAGCAATGATGCGTCGTTCATCACGGGCACGGATCTACCGGTCGATGGGGGCTACAACGGGATGGGGCCCGAAGGTCTCGGCGAATCGAGCAAAATCGCGGGGAGTAAGTAATGCTAGATATGTAGGGCGGGGTCTCCGAACCGAACCTCGCCTTCGATTAACCAAACACTTTCAAGGCGGGGCTCTGAGACCCCGCCCCACAACTAATCCAATTCACCCTATTTTTTATGAGCACATTCCGAGTAGTTATTACCGATCACGGTTTCCCTAACCTTAGGCACGAAGAGGACGTGATAGGCGCGGCCGGTGGTGAGCTGGTTGTGACGCAATGCACGACGACGGCCGAGGTGATCGAGGCCGCGCGCGATGCGGATGCGCTGCTCGTGCAATGGGCACCGGTGGATGCGTCGGTGATAGCAGAACTTACCCAATGCAAGGTGATCGTGCGTTACGGGATCGGCGTGGATAACGTTGATTTGGGCGCGGCGAAAGAGCGTGGTATCCCCGTTTGCAACATTCCTGATTACGGGGTGCACGAAGTCGCGGAACATGCGGTCTCGCTCGGCTTGGCACTCGCGCGACAGTTGCCGATGATTGACGCGCGTCTGCGAGCAGGCACTTGGAAGATCGTTCCAGATCGTCCGATGTTATCGCTAGGTGAGATGACCTTTGCGACGGCTGGTTTTGGTCGGATCGCGCGGGCGGCTCACACGATGATGAGTGGTTTCGGTGGCAAGCGTATCGCTTACGATCCCTTTGTTCCCGCGGAGGTGATGGAAAAAGAAGGCGTCACCAAAGTGCAGATCGACGAATTGTTTTCTCAGGCTGATCTCATCTCTCTCCATCTACCGTTGAACGATGAAACCAAGCATATGGTCAACGAGGAGCGGCTCGCCTCGATGAAGAAGACTGCGATCGTGGTGAACACCGCGCGCGGCCCCTTGATCGATACCTCAGCGCTCGCGGCTGCTTTGGAAAGTGACGAAATCGCCGCAGCGGGCATCGATGTTTTCGAAGACGAGCCTCTCCCGGATGATCATCCACTGCGCGCGGCCAAGCATGCCTTACTCACCTCACACGTCGCTTGGTATAGCGAAAGCAGCATCCCGCGCTTGCAACAGCTCGCCGCCGAAGAAGTGGTCCGTGGTTTGCAAGGCGAACCGGTGAAAAACCAAGTTAACAAATGAGAAAGAATTTAACCGCTAATGAACGCTAATTTTCGCTAAACCGAATCATAAAAAAACGGACTTCGTTCGATCAAAAGGTTGTCGGAATCCACTCATTTGAGTAGTTCCCTCAGCATTAGTGTCGATGAGCGTTCATTAGCGGTTAAAGACGTTACCAAAACTCCGCAGGACCTGTGCCGGTCGAAGACCCAATCCAAAATCCCCAATCTAAACTCCAAAATTAACCATGCCAAACTTCCCCATCGTCGATACCCACCTGCATATTTGGAACCTTGAACGTCTCAGCTATCCGTGGCTGGAGGGGGTGCCGATGCTTAATCGCAATTACCTGATTGATGAATATCGGCAGGCCTGCGGCACCGTTGAAGTTTCGAAGATGGTTTTTCTCCAAGCCGAAGTGGATCAATCTCAGTTTCATCAGGAAGCAGAGTGGGTGACCGAGGTTGCTCAACAGGACGATCGGATTAAAGGCATCGTGGCCTGGGCTCCGCTGGAAAAAGGTGATGGCGCTCAGGACGATTTGGCGAAGCTCGCCTCGAACCCACTGATAAAGGGGATCCGCCGCATTATTGAATTTGAAGAGGATCAGGAGTTCTGTCTGCAACCGAATTTTGTGCGCGGCGTGCAATCATTGGCGGAGCATGGACTCACGTTTGATCTCTGTATCAACCATGCGCAGATGACCAATACGCTCAAGCTAGTGGAACAGTGTCCCGAAGTTACCTTTGTGATGGATCATCATGCCAAGCCCAACGTGAAGGATCACCTGCTCGATCCATGGCGCGAGCAGATGAAGGAATTCGCGGCCCTGCCGAATACGCATTGCAAATTATCCGGCTTGGTCACCGAGGCCGATTTCGAAAATTGGACAATTGATGATCTACGACCCTACACCGATCACGTGGTCGAGTGCTTTGGATTTGATCGCTTGTTTTTTGGCGGTGACTGGCCCGTCGCCGCGCAAGCCACGAAGTATCCCCGCTGGGTATCGACCTTGGACGAGATGCTCAAAGGCTGTTCCGACGACGAACTCCGCAAAGTCTACGTGACCAACGCCGAGGCGTTTTACAGGATCTGAGGTCGTGATCGTTTGATCGCAGCCTTTAAGACTTCTTCAGTTCTTTGAGAACCTTGAGGCCTTTTTTACGCTGGGCGTGAGCGAGGTTGACCTGATCCTGGATTAAAGCGGATTTCTCTTTCGACGATTCGCTATCCAGACTTTTGATCAGCGCTTTTTCCTGCTTCCGGAGCTTCTTGATCACGTGCTTCAGATTCTTTTTCTGCGCTTTGCGTTTACGCTCTTTCGGATCGAGCAGGGCTTCAGCTTTTTCGATTAGTTTACGGAGTTTCATCGTTTTGGCTGGGGGGCGATTTTTTTGGTTTAGGGAGAAGCGCTTCGAGCTCTTCTTCATTCAAAGACACACTTCTTTCCGCGTCTCTCAACTGCGATTCGGCGGTGGAGAAGAGGACTTCGCCCATTTTAACCAGATTCTTGGTGACGTGGTAGGCATAGCCACTGTCGTTCATCAATGAGATGGACATAGGCGCGCTGATCAAATGGTCCCGGATCAGGGTGCTCAACCTGGAGTTGAGATCTCGATCGTGCTGTTTCATGCCGATCTTGATCGAATCGAGGGAAAGACTGGCGTTGGCGTCGCCACCTTGACGACGGACGGTGTCGAGTTGCCGGAGGGCGTTAGCGAGATTCGCGCGGATATTGTCGTATTCATTTCGAATCGCTTCGTTCTCGCTGGTGAGATACACGGAGAGGTTTTTCTGGAGGTGCTTGGTGTCCTTGATGGCTTCAACGATATCGCGCCCTGCGGCCCGCAGAGCGAACAGTTCGTCCGATTGGCGAGGAGACAGGTTGGATTGAGCGTGGCTGATGTATTCCACGATTTTGCTATACAGCTCTTTCACGTTATGGGCGTAACGTTCATCGATATCGAAACTCACGGGCTTACGCGCACGTTCGACGGTCTCCTCGATGGGGCTCTGAGAGAGGATGTCTTTGAGGTTAAGACTGATTCCTTCAGCGATAATCTCCGAAGCATTATCATAGAGGTGTAGCGTTTCCATCCGGACCGCTTCGATCGCGGTATCCGCAAGTCCACTTGTGGAAAAATTCAGATAGCGTGGTTCCGCTGCAGTAAGTATGCGCGGTTTGATGACGCGCTGGAGGAAGCTCACCATTTTATTGATTGCGGGCAGCATCAGCACGATGCCCAGGCCATTGAAGATACTGTGGAAGACGGCTAATTTCAGAGTATAGTTATCGTTGGCGATACCCACCCAGCTACTGATCACATCAACCAGTCCGGTGAGTTGATAAATGAAGGCGATCGCGACTGCGGCTGTGACTACGTTGAAAATCAGATGCGCACCCGCTAAACGGCGTCCATCGACGTTCGCGCTGAGGGAACCGAGGATGGCCGTAATCGTCGTGCCGATATTCGCCCCAATCGCGAGGGCGAGGGCGTTTTCATAAGTGATCTGCTGGGCGGCCAAGGCCGTGATGATCAAGACGAGGGTCGCGTGGCTGGATTGCATCACGACAGTGGCGAACACGCCGATCAGAGCGAAGAGCATAACGCCGGGGTAACCGCTGACCGCATACGCCGTCAGATCAAACGATCCTTTGAAGGTTTCGAATCCCTCCTTCATGTAGTGGATGCCGAGAAACAGAAAACCGAGACCCGAGAGGATATAACCCGAGCCTTTGAGCTCTTTGGCTTTCTGAAAAACCAGCACGATGCCGAAAACCAGCATGGGCATGGCGTAGGCCGAAATTTTAATCTTCAGTCCGAATCCAGCCACCAGCCACGCCCCAGTCGTTGTGCCTAGATTGGCCCCGAAGATAATCCCCACTCCGGCAGCCAATGAGATGAGACCCGCGGAAAGAAAGGAGATCGTGATGACCGATACCAGCGAGCTGGATTGCATCACACTCGTAGAGACGACACCGAAGCAGAGGCTTTTCCAAAGCTTGTTGGTGGTCTTGCGAAGAAGTTTTTCGAGCACTCCTCCGGTGAAGGCTTTAAACCCTTCTTCCAAAGAGAGCATGCCGAACAGAAAGATAGCTACTCCAGCTGCGATTTCTTTGAAATCCGGGCTGACCCAAAATCCATAGGTTAAAACGACAAAAATAGAGGGGAGGAAAAGTTTTCTAATCACGGGGTATGGGGATGCGGTCGAGGAAGTCTAGAGATCGCGAATTCCAGATGAATACATTATTTATGAAATCATGATGCGTGGTCAATCGACCGCGCTAAAGGCGGATACCTAAATCAATTGGCCTACTAACAGGCCTGCTTGTTCTCTTATTGCGCTAAGATTTCTTGAGGCTTTTGAGAACCTTGAGGCCTTTTTTACGCTGGGCGTGAGCGAGGTTGACCTGATCCTGGATTAAAGCGGATTTCTCTTTCGACGATTCGCCATCCAGACTTTTGATCAGCGCTTTTTCCTGCTTCCGGAGCTTCTTGATCACGTGCTTCAGATTCTTTTTCTGCGCTTTGTTTTTACGCTCTTTCGGATCGAGAAGAGACTTTGTTTTTTCGATTAGTTTACTGAGTTTCATCGTTTCGTCCGGGATTGGGGGTTTGGGTTTCCTGCAAAAGTTCTTCGAGTTCTCCTTCGTCCAGGGAGACGCTTCTTTCGGCTTCCCTTAACTGCGATTCACTGCTGGAGAAGAGAACATCGCCCATTTTGACGAGATTCTTGGTGACGTGGTAAGCATAGCCGCTGTCGTTCATGAGTGAGATCGACATCGGTGCGGTGATGAGGTGGTCCCTAATGAGGGTGCTTAACCTAGCGTTGAGATCGCGGTCGTGTTGTTTCATGCCGATCTTGATCGAATCAAGAGAAAGGCTGACGCTGGATTCGTCATCTTGTTTTCGCACGACGTCGAGCTGGCGAAGAGCGTTGGCGAGATTGACGCGGATGTTGTCGTATTCGCGACGAATCACTTCGTTTTCGCTGGCGAGATAAACGGAGAGATTTTTTTGGAGGTGCTTGGTATCCTTGATCGCTTCGACGATATCGCGTCCCGCGGCCCGCAATGCGAATAAGTCGTTTTCCTGCCGGGGAGACATATTGGATTGTGCATTACTGATGAATTCCACGATTTTACCGTAAAGCTCCTTCACGTTAAGGTCGTAGCGTTCGTCGATATCTAGACTGGCAGGCCTTCGGGCTCGGGCGACCAGTTCGTCGAGGGGGCGGTCGGAGAGAATATCCAGGAGGTTTAAACTGAGTCCTTCAGCAATGATCTCCGAGGCATTATCATAGAGTCGGAGCGTTTCCATGCGAACGGCTTCGATGGTGGTATCGGGGAGATCGATCGTGGACGAATTCAGATAACGAGGTTCTGCAACCGTGCGAACGCGTGGTTTGATGACACGCTGGAGAAACCGGACCATGGGATTGATCATGGGCAGCATGAGCACGATACCCAACCCATTGAAGATGCTGTGGAAGACGGCCAACTTCATCGCGTAGTTGTCGTTGGCGATGCCCATCCAGCCACTGATCACATCGACTATACCAGTGAGTTGGTAGATGAATCCGATCGCGACGGCCGCCGTGACCGCGTTGAAAATCAGGTGGGCACCTGCCAACCGACGTCCGTCAACATTGGCGGTGAGAGAGCCGATAATGGCTGTCACCGTCGTGCCGATGTTGGCCCCAATCGCGAGGCCAAGGGCGTTTTCATAAGTGATCTGTTGGGCGGATAGGGCCGTGAGAATCAGGACGAGAGTCGCGTGGCTGGATTGCATCACCACGGTCGCGACCACACCGATCAGGGCGAAGAGCAAGATGCCGGGATAGCCGTCGACCGCATACGCCGTCAGATCGAACGCAGCTTTGAAGGAATCGAATCCTTCTTTCATGAAATGAATACCGAGAAACATGCCGCCGAGGCCTGCGAGGATGAAGCCGGAGCCTTTGAGCCCTTTGGCTTTCTGCAGAACCAGCACGAGGCCGAAGACCAACATCGGCATGGCGTAAACCGAGATTTTAACTTTGAGACCAAGCCCGGCCACAAGCCACGCACCAGTCGTCGTGCCCAGATTGGCTCCGAAGACAATCCCGACACCGGCGACCAATGTGATCAGTCCCGCCGAGAGGAAAGAGATCGAGATGACGGACACCGCGGCGCTGGATTGCATGATGGTAGTGGAGACGACGCCGAAGCTGATGCTTTTCCAGAGCTTGTCGGTGGTCTTCCGGAGGAGCTTCTCAAGCACGCCGCCGGTGAACATTCTGAAGCCTTCTTCCATCGCGAGCATGCCAAACATCAAGATGGATACTCCCGCTGAGATCTCTTGGAATTCCGGGCTGACCCAGAACCCATAGACTAAAATGATAAATACTGAGGGGAGAAAAAGTTTTCTGAGCACGATTTTACGTAGGGTTAATGAGAACATTAACCCATCACAAGCTAAACACGAATCCTAATATTGAGTAGACTTTTAACAAATAAGACTAATGCAGATCACGAAATCATGAGATCAGCTGTAGGGGAGGGGGATAGTTGCCCCTCGGCTTTGCAAGGCGGACTCGCTACTTGGTTCCGACGTGAACGAGGTTTTCGAGTGGTTCGGTTTTAGCTAATCGCTGAATGTTTTCGGCGATGAATTTCCAGCGGAATTCCATCGTTTCATAAGTCGGCTTGTGCGGCGTCATGATGATGTTATCCAACTCGTGCAGCGGGTATATCGACGGGTGCTTGATGGGTTCGTCGGGCGTGTAGTATTGCCACCACACATCAATGCCGGCTCCGGCGATCTCCTTGGTCTTGAGCGCATTATAGAGTGCTTTCTCGTCGATCACGGGACCGCGACCCACGTTCACGATGAAGGAGGTGGGTTGCATCGCTTGGAATTGAGCAGCGCCAAACAGACCGTCGGTTTCGGTGGCGCTGGGGATTGCGATGACCACGAAATCGGCGTTGGGCAAATGTTGATCGAGATCTTCGAGGGTGCCGTAAGTATCGAGGTCGAGTTTCGCCGCGCGTTCGTCGGTCATGTTTCTCGTGAGCACGGTGATATTCATTTCCAGAAATTTACCCCAGCGCACGAGTTGCTCACCGATGTGGCCGAGGCCGAGAATCAGCAGTTTGCGATTACGCATTTCCGGCAGGTAGGGCTGTTCTTGAATCCAGTCTCCTTTGCGCAACGACTGATCGAGCTTGGGGAGATTTTTGTTCAACGCCATACAGAGCAGGAAGGCATGTTCGGCGACGCCTTTATCGTGACCGTAAACATTGCAGACGGGGCACCCTTCCGGCACGGCCTCGAGATCGAGTCCGTCGATGCCAGCCCCGACCGAATGAATGAACTTGGGATGCTGACCGGAGGGGTCGCGCCAGGCGGCTTTGTAAGCTCCGGAGATCAGGACGTCGGTTTCGGCGATGAGCTTCGCCATCTCTTCATCGCTTTCATTGTGGAAAGTTCTAAATTCGTGGGGAGGGAGAAGGTCGCGGGGAAACTCGTCCTTGAAGCGTTCGAGCATCAGGACGCGGAGAGGTTGATCAGACATGATTGAAGAGTGAAATGAGAGGAGTGAAGGGTGAAAGAAGGACGATCAGAACAGGGATTCGCCTTCGGCGAGATTTGCCAAGCAGACCTCTTCATTGAGTTCGATGCCGAGACCCGGAGCATCGTCGAGCGGAACATGACCGTCGCGGAAGAGCGGAAGGTCGCGCGTGACATATTCAGCGAGCCAAGGGGTTTCGATGAAGTGGTATTCGAGTCCGGTGAAGTTGCGGGAGGCGGCCCCGACGTGCGCGGCGGCGATGGTCGCGAGGGCTCCACCGTTGCCGTGAATCGCCATCGGGATGTGGTTTAATTCCGCGTAGTCGGCGATCTTGCGCATCTCATGCATGCCGCCGCAGAAGAGCACGTCGGGATGGAGAATGTCGCAGGCGTTGTGATCAATGAAGAGGCGGAATTGTTCGGCGATAAACATTTCACCCACGCAGATCGGTGTGGTGGTTTTCTGGCGAATCTCGGCACAGGAATCGGGACTGGTGATCGGGGTGGGATCCTCGACCCAGAGAAGATTGAGTGGCTCAAGCACTTTTAACAAGCGAACGGAATCAGGCACGTTGTATTGCATGTGGCAATCGACGCAGATTTCGAAATCGGGCCCGGCAGCCTCGCGCACAGCGGTCAGGCGTTCGACGATGCGGTTGAGCATCTTGAGGCTGAGCGAGCGATTCCAAACATCGTCCACCTGATCGGTGGCGAGGAAATCGATATCAAATTTCATCTGCGAGAATCCGGACTCGGCGGTTTCCTTCGCCATGTCGTGCCAGGCGACGAGGTCGGTGATATCGTCGGGCGAGCTGCGGTCGAGATAGACGCGGGATTGATCACGGAATTTACCGCCGAGCAGATTGTAAGCAGGGGTGCCGAGCACCTTGCCGACGAGATCGGTCAGCGCGATATCGACGCCACTTGCAGCCCACACCGCCGGGCCCCATGGGGTGGCGGTGGGCGAACAGAATTTCACGGCATTGATGTTGCCCGGCATGATACCGGTCGGGGTGCCTTCGGGATGAGGAGCCGCCGTGCCGTAAAGCATTTCGGAGATGACCGCGTTGATGGAAAAAATGCTCCGGCCGACGAAATAGGCTTTCATGTAATTGATACATTCGCGCACGCCGGAGAAGTGATCGCATTCGCCAAGGCCGTATTGGCCATCTTCACCATCCACGCGGATGATGACTTTATAGATTTTGGCTTCGCCGCCGCCAACGCCGTGGTCGCGGGGGCCGTAGAGACGCATCATGCGAATATCGGTAATTTTCATAATATTTGGGGAGCTTTAGTGAAAAGTGAGAGTGAGGTTTTTTGTTAACCACGGATTACACCGAGTGCACAGATCCGTGAGGTATCGAATTTATGTGGAAAGCTGAAAAAGTGGAAACAAGGCAGGAACGGAGCTGGGAGGCAGCGTGGCTTTTCATGAGTTCATGAATTCCAGATTAATAAGGATTGGAGGATCTATCCCGTGTATTCTGTGCGTTCCGTGGTCACATCGGTGGGAGTTAAGAAAGTGGGTGGGGATTACTACGGGTTGTTGGTGACGAGGGGAGTTGTCCACTGCAATTGGGTTTTCAGATTGATGACGTGGAGTGAATCGTTTTGGACGGTCACTTGGATTTCGCCTTCCGATGAATCGATGGCGAAGCCGTTCGGGATATCGCGCCAGATTGCGACTTCGGATTGCTTTTCCTGCACGCAAAACAGCGTCGCGATCCGGCAGTGATTGTCGTGAGTTGTCAGTTCAACGAAAGGCTCGCGCCGTTGCGTCATGGGGTCTCCCAAGGCGTCCTGATGGTAGGGGGCGTGATAGCCGTGTTGGCGGATTTGGAGGTCCGCATCGCCATCGAGACGAATCATTCGGGCGCTCAATTGGGAATGTTTACCAGTGGTGAGGAAACTACCGTCAGTGCTGAGTTCGGGCATAGACAGAGTGTGCCAGCGCAGGCTGATCGGTTTGGCCTCCTTGAGCACGGCATCGTCGATGACGACCGCGATACGAGGCAACAGGTGCACGACCGTGCGGGTGACGCGTTGTGCCTTGTCGTAAACTCCAGTGAGATCGATCGACCAAGTAGCCCCGCGCTGATCATCAAAGTCGGTGTGGATGAAATGTCCCTTACGATCACGTTCGGCCTGCGAAACACCTCCGGTATCGTTCCGCCCTAAGACGAAAACGTTATGCCCCCATTGTTGATAATTATAGTAGTAGTAGTTGAGCGACTTGGGGAACGTTTTCGGGTATCCCGATGGTGAACCGAGATCCGGAATCAGGCGTTCGCCGTGACCGTCGAGACAGAACTGGCCCCAATCGGCATGGAAGTGATTGGATTCAAGTGTGGCCTTTCCATAAGCGACGGATACGGCGGAGTCGGAGGCCCAACTACTGCGGCTACTAACGAGGCGAGCGCAATTTTGGTAGGCGCGACCCAGAGGCATCTTGCCGTCGGGAGATTCGGCGGGGATGTCTGGATTGTAGTAGAGTAGCTCGAGAGAGCGTTTGCGGTGCGTGTCGGGCGCCTTGTCGAAATACTGCTCGTAGAACCATTGAAATAGGGTGTTTTTCTGCGCGGATGCGGCGGCACTGTAAGTGGTGACGACGGGGGGCATCGCGGCCCAGGGATCACCGAATCCCACCACGCGACCGGGAGGTAATGTGAAATACATATACCATTGAAAGAAGGCCCCGATTTGGGGATTGGCCGTGATGGGGTCGCCGAGCTGTTCGTGGTATTGTTTGGCGACGATGTAATTGATGACGACATCCACGGCGGCGGCGTATTGCACGCTCTCGTCGAATTCGCCGTCCGGGCCGATGAAGTAAGTGGTGTAATCCGCAACCTTCGGGTCACAGACTTCCTGGAGCCAAGCGCTTTCGGCGTAGTCATCCCCAAAGGCCATAGCGGCGATCTGGAAACCTCCATAGATGACGGGCACAAAATTGTTTTTGTATTTGGTAAAACGCCCTTCGGTTTTGAGCGCCATTTTGAAGGCATCCGTTAAGCGCCGATCAAATGTATCGATAATCCACCGGCGCTTATCCGGCTTGAGAAAATCGTAGAGCCAATCGTAGGCGAGTCCGAGCGCGACTGCGAGTTGACCGCGCCGCAGGCTGCAATGATCGCCGTGGGCGAGGTGGGTTTGATCCTCATATTCCGGCCACTGTTCGGGATCGTAGAGACACTCGATTTGGCGCAGTGCGGCATCGGCCCAACGTTGTTCCCCGGTGACGAGGGCGACCAGACTGGCATCCATGATTCGATTGCACACCCGCGCGACCAGGTCGAAGTCGGCATTGGACCGAGCAACACTGGACGGCTTGCGCTCAGGCAAGGGTGTGGAGGTGATCCACGGAGCTTCCTGTGATTCGGCGGTGACTTTTTTGAGCAGACCGTCCCAAAGGACTTTGGAATGACCTTGGGCAATCGAGTCACGGACGTGCTGCAGAGAGCGCAGGTTAGGGATCTGGTCTTTGGTGACGAAGAGGTGAGGATGGGGCATCGAAATAGTGGTGAGAATTTTGGTCGAGGAAGGGTTAACGATTCATCATCGAAAGATCGAATGAACCGGTCCCGCTGGAGGTTTCGTAGTGCAAGATGTGGCGTGAAAGTCGCACGGAAAAGCGTCCGCGCTTTTTATCTTCGAAGCTAAGCGTGCCGTTGTTCTCCCTCCACGAAACGTGGCGTGATGATGACGGACCGGTGGCGAAAGCGGTGAGGAGGCGGCAGTGCTTCCCTTGCGTGCGAATGTCCACGTAGGGCTCGCGAGGTTGATCGAGTTTGCCGCCATCCCGGTTACAATCGTAGGGCGGCAGATATTCGTGACGGCCGTGATCGTAGCTCACCTTACCGCGGGAGTGTGATTGCACTCTCGCACTCATTCGCGCTTGGCCGATCGCGTATTTAAACGAACCGTCGTCGGCGATCTTGCACGGTTTGGCGGTATGCCAACGGAGTTTAAATCCCGCTCGGGATTTCGCGGTGGCGTCATCGATGATGATGACGATGTGGGGTAGGAAATGAAAGACGGCGCGCGTGACTTTGATCGCATCGGGATGGCAGACCGAGAGATCGTAAACCCAATGCACGCCGTCGTTATCAGGGAGTGCGCCTTTACTGAGGTAGCGTCCCTTGAACGCGCGATGAGGGTGTTCGCGATCATTGACCGTGAGAAGGTTATGACCGTGGGTGGAGCTGTTGTAATACTCGTGACGGAGCAGATGGAAGTTCTTCGGATAACCACCGGCGGGCAAACCGTGATCGCGAATCATCCGTTCACCAAAGGCATCAATGCAGACCTGTCCGGTATCGTGATGGGAATGCCAGGGCTCGCGGCCAGCTTTACCATAAACGACACACTCGGATCCCTGCGGATTCCAATCGGAGCGACTGCTGAAGACGGCGGCGTATTTTTTGAAAGTGGCAAACTTGGGATAATCAGGTCCCGGGGTTTGGGCCGGCAGAGTAGGATCGAGCCAGATGAGTTCAAAGACATCCGGACATTGGGAATCCGAGCCGACGTTTGCGGTGCGATAGTGCTGGGAGAGACCTTGGATGACTGGGTCGCCTGTCGCGGCGGCCACGGCAGCGTAGTGTTGCATCAGCGGAAGCGCTTCGGGGTAGCCATCACCAAAGACGGCGATTCGATTGGGGCCGAGTGCGAGGTATTGAATCCAGCGCGCGCATTGGGGAAAGGGAAAGTCGGCGAGGCGATCCGTTTTACTAGGAGCGGAGGATTGCAACGCACTGTAGTAGATCGCCGGAAGGTAGAGTGAGCCTGCGTAACCGGGTGATTCGTTAAACTCACCCTCCGGACCGATGACTTGGAAATACGAGTCCATCGTTGGCTGGGAAATCTTTACGAGTTCGCGCGACTTGGGGTGATCTTCGCCCAACGCCATCCCACAGATGCCCAGGCCGCCGACAATGCACGTCATCCAATTACTGGGGTCGTTCATCCAGCGTGGATTTAATGGCAACGATTCGAGAAAGGGTTGGATGCCCATCAGGTCGATGCCGTCGACGATGCGTTGGCGTTCGGAGGGTTTCAGGGATGAGCGCAGCCAATTGTAAGCGATGCCCAAATCGCGCGAGATCCAGCCCGTGCGGAGATCGGCCGGGATGTGAGCTTCAACTGGATTGTGATCGCGCCATTTTACCCAAATGGCCGGATCGATGAGCGAATAAATCTGGCGGAGGGCGCAGTGTTTGTAGCTTGGTTTCCCAGTGACTTTGAAGAGCAGCGCGTTGCGCAGCACACGTTGGGTCGCCGCGGCAGTGACGGTATAATCGCGGTTGGCAACCGCCGCTTGATGCGAGGCGCGACCGGGAAAATCGGTGCTCGGCGTGAGCGCGGAGAAATCGGATTCTCGATCCGCTTCTTTGACTAATTGAGGCCACAAATCTCCATAGTCTCCGGCTTTGATATGACGGCGAAATTTCGTCCAGGTGCGCAAATGGGGTGCGTCTGATTTTTTTTCGGTGAAGAAAAGCGGGGAAGGCATGGGACTGAGAATAGTTAGAGCTGGATCAAACTAAATGAACCTGCGCCACGTGGTGTTTTGTAGTGCAGCACATTCTTTTCGAGTCTCACTGAAAACGTGCCGTGCTTCTTATCGCGAATACTCAGGGTGCCGTCATTTTCCTGCCATGATGACAGCCGTGAGTCAGATGAGCTGGTAGCAAAGGCGGTGAGCGTTTGGCACTGTTTGCCAGAGATCAAGGCATCGACATAAGGCTCGTGTCGCTGCGGGTGCTTCTCGCCCAGACGATTGCAATCATAGGGAGCTCGATAAGCGTGGCGGCCTGATTCGTAGGTAACTTTTGATCGACCGTAGGACTTCACGCATGCACTCAAGGATGCTTTGCCTTGGGTGAATTTGAAGGAGCCGTCGTCTTTGATTTTGATCGGCCGAGCGGGGTGCCAGCGGAGCCGGAAACCGGAGCGTGATTTGGCGTGCGCTTCGTCGATTACAACGACGATATTAGGGAGGAAGTGAAAGACACTTCTCTTTATCTTAACGGCCGAAGAATGGAAGGCGGTCAGATCATAAACCCAATGCACGCCGAGCCCGTCAGGCATTGGGCCTTCGCTGAGGAATCGTCCCTTGAATGCTCTAGTGTTTAGTTCCTGATTATTAATCGTGAGCAGGTTGTGACCCAACACTGAGGCGTTGTAATATCTGTCGTATTTACCGTTTGGGTAGCCCCCGGAGGGAAGACCCAGATCTCGAATCAGTCGCTCGCCATGCGCGTCGAGGCATACTTGTCCAGCGTCGGGATGGGAGTGATAGGGCTCGCGCCCGGCCTTGCCATAGACGACGCAGTCAGAGCCAGAGGTTTTCCAATCGCTGCGACTACTGAAGCACGCTCCGTGCGCATTGAAGGTGGCATAGCGGGGGTAGTCCGCATCCGGTTGTTTCGCGGGAATCTTCGGATCAAACCACAGCAACTGATAGATATCCGGAGCGGTGTATCCCTGGGCGTTGGCACCGTAATGTAAGGCCAGGCCTTGAATCACCGGGTCACCCGTGGCCGCGGCCACCGCAGTATAGTGGGGAACAAAGGGAGGAGAGTCGGGATGGCTATCCCCAAAGGCGGCCATACGTTTGGGGCCGAGGGCCAGATATTGAATCCAGCGAGCAGCTTGAGGAAACGGGAATTCGGCCAGTCGATTGTTCTGACTTGGTTCGACGCATTGGAGCGCACTATAAAACTTTGTCACCAACATAAGTGAGCCGGCGTATGCGGGTGATTCATTGAATTCTCCTGTGGGCCCAAAAATATCGAAGTATGCCTCCATGGTGTTTTTTGCGATTTTCACCAGCCGTGCAGAGTCAGGGTGATCTTCCCCGAGAGCCATCCCGCAGACACCCATGCCACCAACGATACACGTCGTCCAGTTGGAGAGTTTCTGGAGCCAATTCGGATTCATCGGGATTGAATCCAGATACGGCCGGATGCCCATGTGATCGATTCCGGCGATAATTTTTTGGCGCTGTTTCACCGTTAGTGATGAGCGAAGCCAATTATAAGCGAGACTGACATCGCGTGAGATCCAACCGGTGCGTAGATCGGCTGGATAGCCGAATGGAATATGAGACTTGTCGCGCCACTCGACCCAAACCTTTGGGTCGCATACGGTATCAATTTGATGGAGACAGGCGGCTTTATAAGCTGTATCGCCGGTGACCTTGAACAGCAGTGCGGTTCGCAAAATTCGTTGGCAAACGGAGACACTGATCGAGAAATCACGATTCGCATGCAGGGCTTGATCCGGTTGCCGGCCTGGCGGCATCGAAGAGGGCGTCAATAGTGGTTCTTTGAGATCCTGCTTGGCTTGCTTCGCAATCTTAGTCCACATGCGGCCGTAGGATCCGGCTTTGATTTGCTTTCGAAACTCCGCCCAAGTGCGAAGATGGGGGGCAACAGCTTTGTTTGAAGTAAAGAAAAGAGGTCGCGCAGTAGATTTATCGGGCATGCGATTGGCGGATATTTCGAGGGGGTAAATAGCGATCTTTTGCAGGCTGCGTTCTGACGTGGAAGACTGATGAATTCATCCCTTGGTGGATGCAATCCACGATTGATTCTTACGGAAAGTATCGCTCGTGGTGACAGGCCATGCAGGGTAGGCTCCGAATAATTCATGAAGCATTTGTTTGCAGTCATTCTAAGTTTTTTGATGAGCCCGCTGTCATTCCAAGGGGGCGAAGAATCGAATGCCATCGATGCTTGGGAGTTGATGGCGGGCTTTTCGTCGGGAGAGGCTTTAAGGGTATTGGAAGGGCGCCCAGCGTCACCAGAACAGCAGCTCGCCATGGCGACGGCTTTGTTGGGCAAGTATCCTCAGACGCCACATAATGTGGATGCCGCAGAGCGTATCTTGTTGGTTTTATTGAATGAAAATGTAGAGTCGGAGTATCGGGCAGCGGCGTTTTATTTGCTCGGACGGATTGCACATATTTTTCGAGAGGAAAGTTTAGCTGAAGCAGGACATTACTACCGACAGCTCAGGCAGGCTTATCCGGATGATCAACTGGCGGATAGTGCTGCGGTGAAGCTGGCTTTGATCACGATGACTGAACTTTCTCCTGATTTGTCTCGAAAGAAAATAAGGGAGGAACTTGAGGCACTGGCGGTGCCGATGCACCGTTCAGCGCGGAGTGATTTTCACTATTCATTGGCGGAGTTTTACATGGAAAGAGGTGATTTAAGGGCGGCGTTGGAAAGGTTAATCAAGGTGCGGGAGCTGGGGATTAATCGGGGGATTAACAAGGCGGATATCTTGATTCAGATCGGTCGGATTGCCGACGAGGTTGGCCAGGAGGATGTCGCCCGGCTCGCTTATGAGGACTTTATGCGCGAGTTTCCCTCGGACACTCGCAAATATGTCGTGCAGGATCAGATCCGAATGATGGATGCGGAGGTCGAGCCATGAAGCTGCGGTTCGGATATGTGCTTATCGTGGTGGTGACAATTGTGGCGTTTGTAGTCGCAGGACGGAATTACAAGGCCACCACGAATGCACCGGGAACAGTCACGATCCGCATCAGTCACTTTACGATCGATCCGCATTTCCGGAGTTTTCTGGATAAGGCAGGGGCGGAGTATGAGAAGCGCAACCCGGGGGTGAGGATCAAGCAATTGGATATTCCTCGTCAGGTTTATCTGCAATGGCAACGCACTCAGATCATAGGTGAGATGGCCCCGGAGATCATGCAGTTTGCCTATTTTAATCCCGGGGTAGAGGACATGGTGATGCATCGTTTCGCGGTGCTCGATCCGTGGGTGGAGAAGCCCAACCCTTATGATCATCGTGAGGAAACAAAGACGTTGCCATGGCGTGATACTTTTCGGGACGGACTGAATTCTCGAGATGCCTACAGTAGTAAACTACGCGCTTATTTTGGTATACCCCTCATCATGGGAGGGTATCGGTTTTTCTATAACCAAGACATGCGCGAAGAGAAAATTGGCGGGGATCATCCGTGGACTTTCCACGAATTTAGCTCCCTAGGGGAGCAATTAACGGGAACCGATATTGGCGGCGCGCAGGTCATGCCGATGGCGAGTTCGGATTATTCGAGTTACACCTTTTTCAAAATGCTGTTCGCGAGCATGACGCAATCGATGTTGTTTAAACTGGATCGCAACTACGATTTGAAATTGTCGGGTCGGGATACTTCGATGGGATTTTTAGAAGGGCGTTGGGATTACCATACGGAGGAGGTCCAAGCGGGGTTCAGGTTGATGAGGGACGGTGCTGGTTTGATGAACCCTGGCTTCGGGCAATTGCGGAAGGATAATGGGGTCGCGGAGTTTGCGCAGGGTCGTGCGCTGAGCTTGGGCGGAGCGCATATTGATATCTCATATTTGAAGCAGCTGGCGGATTTCGAGATTGGTGAATCAGGATTTCCTGTGCCGGATCAATCGGATCCTGTTTATGGAAAGTATGTGCTCGGGCCGGTGAGCGAATTGCAGGGTTCGTCTACGCTTACCTTGGGGGTGTTGCGCTCTCCGTTGCAGGAGCAAGCGGTGGATTTTCTCCAGTTTCTAACCGGCACGGATATGATGGCGCTCCTGTTAAAAGAAACGGGATGGCGGGTGGCGGTTAAAGATGCGGATTTGGGGCTTAATTTGAGGGCAGGCTATCCCGATTCTCTGTATGATATTTTCAATTCACGGGGGAACATTCTGGCATTTGGCCAGAACCGGCATCTGCTTTTTCAACGAGATGGCGGAGCGGAGATGCTGGCGGATAAATTGGATGAAGAGTCCCCGTCGGAACAGCGGGTTTGGTTGAGGGCGCAGGCCGCGACATTGCGTCAAACATTACGTCAACAAGAGGCGGCGATACTCGCTCGATGGGTCTTGGCACGGAAGCAGAATTCGTCTGGAGGTGAAGACAAAACTTTGGCGGAGTTTCTTCGGGTGAATAACCGACAGGAGACGGAATATCGGAAGCTGAACAGGTTTATGGATAAGCATTCAGACTGACTTGGTAGAGCAACTGGAGGTTGCTTTTTTTCCAGTCCTCGAAGTTAAGGGAGTTGCCCGCGCATGGAATGCGAAGCGGGCAATTTTCTACCCATCCATGAAGTATCTTTTTGCAGTTGTAGTCAGCTTGCTGGTGAGCGCGCTATCGGTGCAGGGAAAAGAGAACCCGGGTCTTTCCGATGCGTGGCATTTTATGTCCGGGATTTCGGCAAGAGAAGCGATGAAAGTGCTGGAGCAACAACCGGCCACACCGGAACGGCAACTGGCCGAGGCGACGAGTATGCTGGGGATCTATCCACAGACCCCTCAAAATGTGGAGCGAGCCAGGGTTATCCTTTTTGCGATGATAGCTGTCGAAGAGAGATCGAATTTTCAGGCGGCCGCACTCTATTTGCTCGGGAGAATTTCACATATCTTTGAAGTCAATCAGGAGTCGGAAGCAGAGTATTATTATCAGCAATTACGTGATAAATATCCCGAAAACCAATTGGCAGATAGTGCCGCGGTGAAACTAGCGTTGATTGCTCTAGGCCAGATGCCGCGGGGGATTCCTAATCGGGAAGAACGGTTAGTCATCGAAGCGCTTCCGATGCCGAGAAACCGATATGCCCAGGGTGATTTTCACTACGTCTTGGCAGATTACTATATGGAGCGTGGAGATTTATCGTCGGCTTTGGAACGGTTGATGTCCGTTCGGGAATTGAATACTCTGATGGGGCGAAACCAGGCGGCGCTTCTGGTTCAGATTGGCCGGGTGGCCACCGTGTTGAAGCGAACAGAGATCGCGATCGAGGCGTATCAGAGCTTTCTCCGAAGCTTTCCCAATGATGATCGAAAATACATGGCTGGCGAAGAGCTGAAGACCCTGTTGAACG
Organism: Cephaloticoccus sp.; assembly: GCA_034669935.1. GTDB lineage: Bacteria > Verrucomicrobiota > Verrucomicrobiia > Opitutales > Opitutaceae > Cephaloticoccus. Next base: position 72,935 of record JAXMOJ010000003.1, on the reverse strand, counting down.
GAGGTTCCTCATGAAGGAGCGTTTCGGGTATTTCCTGATTGTGATCGCGACAATCGTCGCTTTCGCGATGACGCGAGGTAATCTCAAGGACAATGCGAGCGAGCCGGGAATCGTGACGATCCGGGTGGCTCATTTTACGCTGGATCCAGCATTTCGTGCCTTTCTGACGAAGGCGGCGAGAGCCTACGAAAAAAGGCATCCTCAGGTGAGGGTTCGTCCGATGGATGTTCCCCGGCAAGTCTATCTCCAGTGGCAGCGGACTCAGATCGTCGGTGAAATGGCACCTGAGATCATGCAGTTCGCGTATTTTAATCCCGGGGTGGAAGACATGGTGATGCATCACTTTACCGTGCTCGATCCTTGGGTGGAAAAGCCCAACCCCTACCGCACGGAAGGGGGAGTGGAGGCGATGCCCTGGCGGGATACGTTTATTGACGGATTGAACTCACGGGACGCTTACAGTGAGAAGCTCCGAGCTTACTTTGGCATCCCGTTGATCGTGGGCGGGTATCGGTTTTATTTTAATAAATCAATGAGTGAAGCGAGGCTCGACGGTGAGCAGGAGTGGACCTATCAGGAGTTTTTACCGTTGGTAAACCAGCTGAATGATTCCGCGCTGACGGAGGTTGATCCTCATACCGTGATGCCCATGGCGAGCTCCAACTTTTCGTCTTACTCTTGGTTTAAAATGCTGTTTAGCAGTGTCACGCAATCGCTGCAGTTTTCATTGGATCGCAATTACGATTTTCAGCTTTCGGGACGAGATGCCGCTCTGGGATTTTTGGAGGGGAGGTGGAGTTATCACACGGAGGAATTGCAGGCGGCCTTGAGGTTGATGCGGGAGGCGTCGCAACTGATGAACCCGGGATTCGCCCAGCTCCAAAAGCCGGACGGGATCATGGAATTTGCCCAACAACGTTCGCTCGGTGTGTCTGGCGGTCATGTGGATCTCACCTACTTAGAGGAAGTGGCCTCGTTTGAGATTGGCGAGGCGAGTTTTCCCGTGCCGGATAAAGCGGATCCGGTTTATGGCAAATATGTGCGTGGCCCCTTGTTGGAATTGGCGATCGGCTCCAGTCTTACTTTGGGGGTGATGCGTTCACCGGTTCAGGAGCAGGCGATTGATTTTCTGCAGTTTCTCACGGGGACGGAAATGATGGCCCTGCTAAATTCGGAGTCAGGTTGGCGAGTCGCTGCGGATCCACAATTTGATGCCGCCAAGAGTAAGCTCAAACTTGGCTACCCGGTCCATTTGTATGACAGCATGAATGGTCGGGGGAATAACATGACGTATCTTCAGAACTCCTACCGGCTATTTGAGCGGAACGGCGGGGTCGAAGAGTTTGCTGATCTGATGGATGCGGAAAGCGCGGCGGAGTTTGTTAAATGGATCGGATCGCAAACGAGCACATTGCGGCAAACCTTACGCCAACAGGAAATGGCGATCATGGCGCATTGGGCCTTGGCTCAAGATCGAGAGGGGGGTCCGTCTGAAGACCCGATTGTGGCTGAGTTCTTGCAGGTAAACAATCGGCAGGAAGCGGAGTATCGAGGCATCATGCGTTTCATGAAGAATTACGAAGATTCACGCTAAGCATTTGTCCTTGGGAGTCAGTCCACTCTATGCAGTCTGGGTAGGCCCCCCTCCCGTGATGAGTCTTACCCTATGAGTCATTCCCCCTCATTCGCAAACAAGGTTGCCCTCGTGACCGGTGGTTCGTCGGGGATTGGTCAGGCCATCGCCTTGGCGTTGGCTCGACAAGGTGCGACGGTCGGTTGGACGAGTTTACCGGCTGATGTCGCGGAAGGGGAGGAGGCGTTTGCGAAGTCGGATCTCGAATGTGTTTCGTTTGGCGGCGACATGGGTGACGAGGCGTTTTGCGAGAGCACGGTGGCGACGATGATCGAGCGTTTTGGTCGCGTGGATCTTTTGGTGAACAATGCGTTTTCGTTTATCGCGGTCGGGACTGATGGGAAGCGGGAGGATTGGAAACGCTCCTTCGATGTCGGCTTGTTTGCATACGCGAAGATGACGCAATTGGCGCAGGAATCGATGAGCGCGAATGGGGGCGGGGCGATCGTGAATATCACGAGTATTTCCGGAGTAATCGCGCAGCCGAACCGGTGGACTTATAACACGGGGAAGGGCGCGGTGAATCAGCTCACGCGATGTGCGGCGCTCGATCTCGCGCCGAGGGGTATTCGCGTGAACAGTGTGAGTCCGGGGTGGATTTGGACTCGCGAGAATGATAAGGCGGCCGGATACGACCGCGAAAAGTATGAGAAGATTTGGGGGGATTTTTGCATGCTGCGCAGGATGGGTAAAACCGAGGAGGTCGCGGCGGCGGTTTTGTTTCTGCTGGGTGACGCCGCATCTTTTATTACAGGCACGGATCTACCGGTTGATGGAGGCTATCAAGGCCTTGGTCCCGAGGGGCTCGGGCAAAACACTCGCATCGCAGGCACATCATGAAACTACGCAGCCAAGACTGGTTCGGACGGAACGACAAAACAGGATTCATTCATCGTTCATGGATGAAAAATCAGGGAATCCCTCATCACGAATTTGAAGGCAAACCGATCATTGGGATTTGTCAGACGTGGTCGGAGCTCACACCGTGCAACGCGCATTTTCGGCGGATCGCGGAGAGCGTGAAACGGGGTGTAGCAGAGGCCGGGGGATTTGCGGTGGAGTTTCCGGTGATGTCGTTGGGCGAACCCTTGCTGAGACCGACCGCCGCGCTGTTTCGCAATTTGATGAGCATGGATGTGGAGGAATCAATCCGAGGAAATCCGATTGATGGCGTCGTGCTTTTGACGGGTTGCGACAAGACGACGCCGGGACCTTTGATGGGGGCCGCGAGTGTAGATTTGCCGACGATTGTGGTGCCCGGAGGTCCGATGCTGAACGGGAAATTTAAGGGCCAGGATATCGGCTCGGGCACGGATGTCTGGAAGTTCAGCGAGCAGTTGCGCTGCGGCCAGATTAGTTGTGATGAATTTGTAAGTGCGGAAGCCTGCATGCACCGGAGCAACGGGCATTGCATGTCGATGGGCACCGCTTCGACGATGGCGTGTTTGGTCGAAGGCATGGGACTGACTTTGCCGGGTGGCGCCGCGATTCCCGCGGTGGATTCGCGACGCTATGTTTTGGCGCAGATGTCAGGGAGCCGCATTGTCGAGATGGTGCGGGAAGATGTGAAGATGTCGCAGATTCTCACGCGCGAGGCGTTGGAGAATGCGATAGTGATCAACGCCGCGATTGGAGGTTCGACCAATGCGGTGATTCATCTGCTCGCGCTCGCACGCCGGTTGGAGGTGCCGCTTAAATTGGAGGACTTTGATCAGCTAGGACGCGATGTGCCCCTGCTGGCGAATCTGATGCCAGCGGGACAATTTCTGATGGAGGATTTTTATTACGCGGGCGGACTTCCGGTCGTGTTACGCGAGATCGCGGATAAGCTTAATGGCGGTTGTGTGACCGTGAATGGCCAGTCGCTCAACGCGAACAATCAGGATGCGGAGTGTTATAATCCTGACGTCATACGCAGTTCCGAGAACCCCTTGCTGAAGGATAACGCAAGTATCGCGGTCTTGCATGGCAACTTGGCTGAACGGGGAGCGATCATCAAACCATCGGCCGCGAGTCCCGAGCTCATGCAGCATCGTGGTCGCGCGGTGGTCTTTGAGAATATCGAGGATTATCACGCACGGATTGATGACGATGATCTCGATGTGGATGAGACCTGTATTCTGGTGCTAAAGATGGTGGGGCCGTGTGGCTATCCCGGGATGCCGGAGGTGGGAAACATGGGGTTGCCGAAGAAGCTTTTGGACAAGGGCGTGAAAGATATGATTCGGATCAGCGATGGTCGAATGAGTGGCACGGCGTTTGGCACGGTGTTTCTCCATGTCGCTCCCGAGGCGGCAATCGGGGGCAATCTCGCTTTGGTGCGAAATGGCGATATGATCGAGGTCGATGTGGCGGGCCGCCGTTTGCATCTTGATGTCGATGATGCTGAACTCGCGAGTCGGCGGGCTGATTGGAAAGCGGAGCCGCCGGTTGCGGATCGTGGCTATGCCAAGCTCTACATAGATCATGTGATGCAAGCGGACGAGGGGTGCGACTTCGGTTTTCTCTTGGGCAAGTCAGGCGCGGAAGTGACGCGTGATTCGCATTGAGATCAGTCAGCGTGAGATGTCGCCTTGGGTGAGGACTTTATAGCCACGGCCGTTGAGGGCTTGAGCCGCAGTCTCGGCATCTTCGACGCTGATCGCGAGGGCGGAGCGACCTTCGGGGCGTTTCAGAAAGGAATAGACGTAATGGATGTTGATTTCCGCTTCGAGGAGCGCTGCGAGCACGCCTTTGAGTTTTGATTCGTCCATGATTTCCACTGCGAGCACTTCGCATTCAGTGTAAGGGAAATCATTGTTCACCATCAACTCACGGGCACGATCCGGATCATCGACGATCAGGCGCACGATCGCACTATCGGTCGTGTCGAGGATGGTCGTGGCGATAATGTGGACGTTGTGATCTTTCAGCACCGAGGTGAGATCGTAGAGTCGACCGACATGGTTTTCTGCGAAAACAGAAAACTGTTTTACGGGATCAAGGGCATTGGAGATCGAGAGCTCTGACATGACTACTGACTGCTTTTATAAGTAAAGAGGTGGCGAGTGCCAACCAGAAGCTTGATTGAGCAAGAAAGGATCACGCATCTTTTGAGTAAGTTATCTAATAAACCGTAGCAGTGGTATTATGAAAATTTATTGAGAGAGGGTTTATGATTTACCGGATCGGGTAAAAAAATAAGATACGGGCATGGACTCCCGAAATAAATCAGAACCCCTCAGCAAGAACGCTCACCTTCAAAAGTGGGTGCGAAAAATGGCCACTCTCTGCAAGCCGGATGCCATTCATTGGGTGGATGGTTCCCAAGAGGAATATGATTCACTCTGTGCGGATATGGTCGAATCAGGCACGTTTACTAAGCTGAATGAGGATCTCTGGCCGGGCTGCTTTTATACGCGTTCCGACCCGTCCGACGTCGCTCGGGTAGAAGACCGCACTTATATTTGTTCGCTTTCGAAAGATAACGCCGGCCCCACCAACAATTGGGAAGACCCGTATAAAATGCGCCGGCGTCTCAAAGGGCTGTTTGATGGCTGCATGAAGGGTCGCACGATGTATGTGTTGCCGTTCAGTATGGGCCCGGTCGGTTCCCCCATTTCCCAGATTGGCGTAGAACTCACGGATTCGCCTTACGTGGTGGTGAACATGCGGATCATGGCCCGGATTGGACTGCCTGTCTTTCAGGAGATTGATAAGGGAGAGAAGCGCGTCGTGCCTTGTATGCACTCGGTGGGTGCTCCGCTCGAACCGGGGCAAGAAGACGTCCTCTGGCCGTGCAACAAAGAGAAGTATATCGTGCATTTCCCGGAAGCCCGTGAAATCTGGTCTTACGGATCGGGCTATGGAGGTAATGCCCTGCTCGGCAAGAAATGTTTCGCGTTGCGGATCGCCTCCAACATGGCTCGCGACGAAGGTTGGATGGCCGAGCATATGTTAATTCTCGGCGTGGAAGATCCCCAGGGTGAAAAGACCTATGTGGGGGCAGCTTTCCCGAGTGCCTGTGGCAAGACCAACTTTGCAATGCTGATTCCGCCAAAGCCCCTGCAGGATAAGGGCTGGAAGGTCACCACGGTTGGCGACGATATTGCTTGGATTAAACCAGACGAAAACGGCAAGCTCCGTGCGATCAATCCCGAGGCCGGTTTCTTTGGGGTTGCTCCGGGCACGTCTGACGAAACCAATCCGAATGCGATGAAGTCGCTCGCGAAGAACTCGATCTTCACGAATGTCGGACTTACTCCTGAGGGTGGTGTCTGGTGGGAGGGAATGACCAAAGAGCCCCCAGCGAAGTTGACCGATTGGAAGGGCAATCCTTGGACTCCTGAAAGTGAAACTCCCGCGGCGCATCCGAACGCACGTTTCACTGCTCCGGCATCTCAATGCCCTACGGTGGATGATGCTTGGGAAGATCCCTCAGGTGTGCCGATCTCAGCTATCGTGTTTGGTGGCCGTCGTGCCACGACGATGCCGCTGGTTTATCAGGCCTTTAACTGGTCTGGTGGCGTCTACATGGGCGCTACGATGGGCAGTGAGATGACGGCTGCGGCAGCAGGCACGATTGGTAAAGTGCGGCGCGATCCATTCGCAATGCTGCCTTTCTGTGGTTACCATATGGGCGATTATTTCCGCCACTGGATCAAGATGCAGCGCTCGCTCAAGGAGACACCTCGTGTCTTCAATGTGAACTGGTTTCGTAAGGACGAAAACGGCAAGTTTATCTGGCCAGGCTTCGGTGATAATATGCGTATTCTGCAATGGATCGTTGATCGCTCTCGGGGCCGCTCAGTCGCCAAGGAAACGGCGATCGGATGGCAACCGAACTACGAAGACATCGATTGGACCGGCCTCGATTTCTCCAAGGAGCAATTCACTGCACTGCAGAAGGTTGATCGGGATGCATGGCGTCAGGAAATCATGGGTCATGAAGAGCTCTTCCTGAATCTGCATGATCACCTGCCCAAGGAGATGGTTTATGAACGCGAGCTGTTGATCTGCCGGATGTAACGTCAGTCAGTATGGCATCGCAAGCTTGCCGTGACCGGACTCATTGGCTATCCAACTCTGTGTGAAGGGTTGGCTAGCCGATATGTTCCGCACCGTCTGGGCGTTGTTCTTTTTGAACGCGCGCAAAACGTTTTACGTGCTCCGGAAACGGCGAAGCCAGTGCCCATGTCAAAATCCCAGTGATTCAGGACTAGCGATGGAGACGGGATGCGACGTCATCACGCATTGGGATCGGCCGGATCGTCTGCGACGCGTGTGCCCACTATTGGCGCGGAATGATCAGGGCACCTGGGTTTGCAGTGTGTCGGCTGATAAAGTGCGGCCTTTCTGGGGACGCACGTTTGCCTATGTGGGATCGTTTGTGGTGCTGAGTATCGCGCTGGCCGCCGGGCTGACTTATGGAGGGATGCGCGCGATCGGTTATGAGGTTTCGCTGCGGCAAATTGTTTGGCCACCGGCGTGGGATGAATTACGCGAGGTCCAAGCGGAATTATTTATCGCTCAAGCAAGACAGCATTATACGGATGGGGAGGTGCGCGAGGCGATCCAATCGCTTACGGTCGCCTACAATCTCAATCCGGAAAATTATCAGGTGGGGATGATGTTGGCGCGTTTCTTCCAAGCGGGGAATCCGGCTCAGGCGGACAAACTCTATCGGGCCTTGGTGCGCGAACAGCCTGATCGTCGCAGCGAGACGGCTCGCGTGTGGTTTCAGAGTTTGTTGTCGCGGGGGCGGATGGATGAGATCGCACAGCTCGCGCAACGACAGCTTTCGGTTGAACCTTCGCAAGCCTCGGCTTGGACGCATGCGGTTTTGTTCTCGACCCAGTATTTTCCCAACGACTCGATCCTGGAGAGCATCCGCTCCACGAGCACGGTGCCGCAGCCGGTGCGCGAATTGGTCAGCCTAACGATTCAGACTCGCAGACTCTCGAATGAAGACGCGGCGCGATTGTTGCTGAAGACGCCGATGCTAAAGGGATTTGCTTACGAGAAAGCGCATCGCGTAGAGCAATTGATTCAACTCGGTTATCCGCGTGAAGCCCTCGCGCTCTTACAAATCGTGCGCAACGACATGGCGGGGCGAGATTTTGCGCGACTCGTTTTCGCTGCTTATGCGACCCTGGACGATCGCGCCCGTTTGCACCGTGAGTTCTCCTCGCTACTGGCGGCGGAGAGGAATATTACCTCGACGGAAATTGTTCTGTTGGCGGTGCACCTGGTCGACTATCCCGATCCGGTCTTATTGAAAATGGTGAGTGAGGCACTCATTCGAGTGCCGCTGGATCCGGCCGAGGCGCGTTTGGAGGCAGTGATTTCGGTGTTCTGTGCAGCCGGAGTTCAAGGTGATGAAGAACACATGGCGCTGGCGCGAAAACTGATCACCGATACCTTTTCGACAGTCCCGCTGGGATTGACCAAACTCGAAGCGTTCTTTCTGGGGAAGAGTGCCTTGACTCGAATTGAGCGTCTCCTGCCGAGCCTGAACCCGCTTCCACTCGAGTTGAATTATGCTCTCCTGCGCCGTTACATGCCGGTGCCGAAACGGGTGAAGAAATAACAGCCGTGATAGACTGACTCTCAGATCACAGGCTGCGATAGGTTGGCCCAGCTGAGCACAACGATCAGGAAAAGTGCAATCATCGCCAAGGCGCAGCCAAATCGAGCTACAGTTGAAAGAAGAAATCCGGCGGTCGCACCGACTCCTGATCGAAGTGAGTCGCGATCACCCTTTTTCGCGCCAAATTTTTCCGCGGCAACTGCGCCCAGAAAAGTGCCAAGGAGTAAGGCCGGGAGCGAGAAAAACATCCCAATCAAAGCCCCTCCGCTGGCTCCGGTCATGCCCCATTTGGATCCGCCGAATAGTCGCGTGCCGATGATGACACCGGCGATGTCGGCGAGCACGGAAAGAAACCAAAACAGGGAGATCCATCCGATCACGGCCCAGGTGATAGACTCGGGGATATAGAATTTTGCGAGAAATACGCCGAGAAGGATAAAGGTGGTTCCGGGTAGCATCGGCACGATGGTGCCAATGAGGCCAACCATCATCAAAAATCCAACTACACTCCAGATCAGGTAATCCACGCAGACAGGACACGTGAGAAATCGATTAGGTTGCAAACAAATCACATCATTGGGTGGTTTTCGTGATCATGTGGGGGCGATGGTTTGAAGTAAAAATACGAGCACTACTCTTTTTGGGTGAGTGGGTTAGATCCGCTTTTATCGTGCTTGGCTCCGTGAGGGCAGACTGACATGAAAAAATCTGCGACTTATCAGCATGAGCCGTGTTCTGGGTATGAAAGATGAAAATTCAGTGCGAACCCACCCAGAGGGAATGATCACCCCGATCGACTTTACTACGTTCATGCGAAACTACCAAGATATGGTCTTCTCTACCGCGGTCCGCCTCGTTGGCAACGAGGCGCAGGCGCAGGACATTTCACAGGAGGTCTTTCTTAAAGCGTATCAACACTTCGACCAATTGGAAACCAGCCCCAAGGCAGGTGGCTGGTTGAAGAAGGTCGCGACGAACTTATCGCTCAATCATTTGACCCGTTATCGGAACCGCTGGCGTTTCTTTTCCGAATTCAGGCGCACCGGGTCGGACCAGGATGATTCTTCTGAGACCGAGATCGAGTTTGCCGATCAGGATCACTTCTTATCCGGTATCGATAGCGATGAAAGAAAAGCCTGGCTCGCTGAGGCTCTTGAGCAATTGCCTGATCACCAACGGGTGCCGCTCGTGCTCTACCATTTTGAAGATATGCCCTATACTGAGATAGCGAAACAACTGCGCGTCTCACTCAGTAAAGTAAAAACCGATATTCTACGCGCCCGCGCTGCCTTGGCCCAAGTGATAAGCCGCAGTGGGGCCACCCACGAAACCTTTACCAATTAATACCATGTCGAAACCGAATCCAGAGGATCTCGAAAAACTCATCCATGATAGCCTCCGCTCCCTGCCGGATCGCCGAGCGCCAAGTTCGCTTGAGGCGAATGTATGGGCGGCGATCGAGGCCCGGCAGGCCCAGCCTTGGTGGCGGCAGTCATTCGCTCATTGGCCGATGGCGGCCCGGGCGGGGTTCCTCGCGCTCACCGGAATCCTGGCGGCTACTCTGATCACCTCGATCATCCAATGGGGTGGTCAGATCGATACGGCTTCTGCGTTGTCCGGTCCGGAAATGGTCTTGGCGAAAGTAAAAGGCTTCGGCTCTGCCTTACACGCGATCTGGGCTTTGGTGCTACGTGCCATTCCGGCGGCTTGGCTCTATGGCGGCCTTGCTCTCATCGCGGTGATGTATGCGACCCTCATCGGGGTCGGCGCCACTGCTTACCGCACTTTGATTTCTAAACGTTAATTTTCCTCCTATTATGCAAACTCGCTCCAAAAACATATTCGTTAGCGTGATGATTGCCCTCAGCTTCGCTTTAGCCCTAGCGGTGGTCTCACGCGCTCAGACCACGACGGAATCTCAGGCTCCGGTCGTCGCTGCTGAACCGGTCGTGGCCACGACTCCATCTGAACCGACCGCGCCAACAGCTGTCGAAGAGCCAGCCGAAGTCGCGTCAGTTGATGAAGCGAAGAAGCCGGCTGAAAAAACAACGCAAAGTGAAGCTGATGAGGAGTTGGCTGATAATCCTGAGCTTCGGCGCCTCGATGATTCTACGGCGGCGACCTCAGTTGAGTCAGAAGACGTCGTGACGGAAAAATCCATTGCGGTGGTAGTAGACCTTAGTGATGAAGACGAAGGTGTCACCGTTGAGGTGGATAACGCGATGGAAGAGCTGTCAGATGACGAACGGTATGATCGCCGTCGTGAATCGATTGAGGCCGAGCTTGGTGATTACACGGTGCCCAATGGCACTGTAGTTGCGGAGGCGGTGTCCCTTTTCGGTGATATCGTGCTCAAAGGGGAAAGTCTTTCTGATGTGGTATCGATTTTCGGAGATGCGACCGTCACCGGCAAGGCGGTGGGCGATGTGGTGGCTGTATTCGGAGATGTTTATATCGATGGGCCGGTGGGGGGGGACGTGGTTTCGGTGTTCGGTAATGTCACATTGGGATCGAAGGCGGTTGTAGATAGTGAAGTTGTTGTCGTGGGGGGTAAATTACTCCGTGACGATAATGCCATCGCTCGGGGAGGGGTGCAGGAGATTTCCTTCATGGGTGATCAGGCGAATTTGGATGCCATGCGGTTGTGGATTCATGAGTGCTTATTGCTCGGTCGCCCCCTCGCGTTTAACAGCGGTTTGCAGTGGGCCTGGGTGCTAGCCGGCGCGGTGTTTGCCTTCTATGTCTTACTTGCGCTGATGTTTCCGAAAGGGATCAATAAGTGCGTAGAGACTCTGGAGGAACGTCCCGGGTATTCGATGTTGGCGGTTCTCTTGTCCGCACTAGCTACTCCCATCCTGGTCATCTTGTTGGCTGTCACCGGCGTCGGGGTTATTCTCCTCCCATTTATTTTCCTCGGTGTGTTCTTCGGCACGGTGTTTGGTAAAGCGGTCATGAGCGCCTGGCTGGGACGTCGTTTCACGAAATATTTTGGTGAGGGTGTCCTCAACCATGCGGCGGTGGCCACTTTGTTGGGCGGAATTCTGATTCTGCTTCTCTACACAGTGCCATTTCTGGGATTCCTTCTCTGGAAGGTATTTGGAATCATCGGCTGGGGTGTCGTGATCTATAGCTTGTTTCTTGAAATGCGGAAGAATCGCTCAACGCCCACGGATTCGAACGGATCTGCGGCGGTGGCAGAAGCTGCGATTGTATCTCCCGGGGAACCTCAACCTCCGGAATTACCCTTAACGTCTATGCCTCGCGTCGGTTTCTGGATGCGGATCGCAGCCTCTCTCATCGATGTGATTGTGGTCGGAATTGTGGGCTCGATCCTCTTTCTCTCAGATTGGTTTCTGCTTTTGTTCGCGGTGTATTGTGCGGTGCTTTGGGTAACCAAGGGCACGACCATCGGTGGAATTGTCTTCGGTTTGAAGATCGTGCGCTTGGATGAAGGCCCGGTGGATTGGTCGGTCGGCATTGTGCGGGTCTTGGGTGGATTTCTGTCCTTGGTTGTCGCTGGGATCGGATTCGTCTGGGTCGCGTTTGATCCAGAGAAGCAATCTTGGCACGATAAGATCGCAGGGACAATTGTGGTCCGAACCCCTCGAGGCGGGTCCCTAGTCTAACCCGCTACCAATGAATACGATGATCCTATTTTTACTCTGGTGCTGTCTCTTGGTGCTGGCATGGCCGTTCGCCTTGTTGCTCTTGGTGATGTTGCCTTTGCTTTGGTTGATCGCCTTACCGTTCCGGTTAGTGGGAATGGTGGTTTCGGCCGCGTTTATCTTTCTGCGGACTCTCCTGCTGCTGCCGTCTCGTCTGCTGGGCTACCGTCCATTTTGATCTAAGTCATTTTCGATACTGACAGCGCCGCGGGCGGTCTAATGATGAGTTCCATGGCAAAACCAGTGGTCGGAATCATCATGGGTAGCACTTCTGATTGGGAAACAATGCAGCATGCTGCAGCAATGCTCGATCAGTTGGGTGTGCCCTACGAGAAGAAGGTCGTGAGCGCACATCGCACTCCGAAGTTGATGGTCACTTATGCAGGCAATGCCGCAAAACGTGGTTTGAAAGTGATAATTGCCGGTGCGGGTGGGGCGGCTCATCTACCGGGAATGACGGCGTCGATGACGACTTTACCTGTTCTCGGTGTGCCGGTGCAATCGGCGGCGCTGAAGGGAATGGATTCGCTGCTCTCGATTGTGCAAATGCCAGGTGGTGTGCCAGTCGCCACATTTGCGATCGGGAAAGCGGGTGCGACCAATGCGGCGTTGTTTGCGGCACAGATCATTTCTCAGAGCGATAAACGAGTAAAGAAAGCGGTCGATTCTCATCGTGAGACGCAAACCGCGACCGTGCTGAAATCTCGATTACCTTCGGCGTGATGATTTTCCTTCCCCCATCTGGGCGGGTTCGCCTTGGTAGATGGCTTTATGTCTATGATTCTTCCCGGTAGCACAATTGGCATTCTCGGTGGTGGCCAACTTGGCCGCATGTTAGCGCAGTCTGCGCAGACCCTAGGCTATCGCGTGCATATTTTTGAGCCGCAGGAGAATTGCCCGGCCGGGGCAATCGCCAATAAGGAGTATAATGCTCCTTACGCGGATCTGGAGCAGTTACGCGAGTTTGCTCGCGGCTGTGATGTGGTGACTTACGAGTTTGAGAATATCCCCGCCGAGCCGTTGAAGGAGATCGAATCACTCACCCAATTGCATCCGCATTGGTCGGTGTTGGAAATCTGCCAGAATCGTCTTCGTGAAAAGCGCTGGTTGCGAAGCAATGAGATCCCGCATGTGATTTTTTCGGAAGTAGAGGAGGGGGGAGACATCGCGGCCGCGATTGAAAGCGTGGGGATCCCGTGTGTCGTGAAGACCGCGGATTTCGGATACGACGGTAAAGGGCAATTAAAGGTGACAGATGAGGAGGGAGTCGCTCATGCGAAAGAACAATTTTCTGAGCAGCGCGCCGTGGTGGAGAGATATATCAATTTTAAATGCGAACTTTCGGTCGTGGTGGCGCGTGCGGCCAGTGGAGAAGCCAAAGCATTTCCGGTCGCCGAAAATATCCACACGAATCACATTCTTGATTTCTCCATCGTGCCGGCTCGGGTTGACGAGAAGATCAAGGCGGAAGCGGAACAGTTGGGATTATCGATTGCCGAGAAGTTGGATGCGGTCGGCTTGATTGCGGTGGAGCTATTCTTAACTGATACGGATCAACTGGTCGTCAATGAGATGGCTCCTCGCCCGCATAACTCCGGGCATTACACGATGGATGCCTGTGTGACCTCGCAGTTTGAGCAGCATATTCGTGCGGTCTGTAATTTACCTTTAGGTGATCCTTGTCTGCGCACTTCCGTCGTCATGGTGAATATCTTAGGTGATGCGTGGTTCGATCAAAACTCGACGTCATCCAAGGTTCCGGCTTGGGAGGCCTTGCTCGCGGAACCTGCGGTGAAATTACACCTTTATGGCAAGGCGGAACCGCGAATGGGCCGCAAGATGGGCCACTTCAATCTCTTAGCCACGACTGCTGATGAAGCGCTTCATCAGGCGCGTGCGGCGAAAGAGCTGCTCTAAATCGGGCGGGTAGCTTCGGTTGGAATGGCATGTGCTAGTGGTTACTGCACAAGCTTCGTCCGAGCTCTGGCTATACTCCATATAGCGTAACGTATCTGTAACAATTATGTTTGATTCGGAGTTAGGGCGAGGGCTTTGTCATAAACAAGAGAACATGATGACCTTAGCGTCATCCTCTTCCCTAACACACACAACACACACAACTGAACTACACACCCATGAAACATTCCGTAAGGAAAGTTGCAGCTGGGTTGTCTTCCCGCGTTCGCGCCGGATGCAACTCATTCGCTGCTACCTGTATTGCGTTTGTTCTGGTCGGTGTCCTTTCATTAGGACTCACCAGCACAGTTAACGCACAAAGTAACACAGACGGTTACATCTACGGCTCCGTTGGAGGAGCTGGCGATGCTACTGTTGTTGTCAAAAATATCGACACTGGTGCTCGGCGGACAGCTACGCCTGACCCCCGTGGTAATTTCCGTGTCTCTGCCCTCCCGGTCGGAATCTATCGCGTCGTCTTGATTGAAGACGGCGTCGAAAGCCAAGCTCGTGAAGACATCTCAGTTAGCATTGGCTCCGGTTCTGCCGTTCACTTCAGCAGCGGGATGACCGACTCTGATGTGATCGCGCTGGAGAAATTCACCGTTAGCGGTTCGTTGGTCTCGCCGATCGATGTATCGCAAACGACAACCGTCACGATTATTCGTGAAGAGACGATCGATCTTCTGCCGGTTCCTCGGACTCTGGCCGGTGTCGCATTGCTCGCTCCTGGCACGACCCAAGGTGATGACGATTTCGGAGACTTTGTTTCCTTCGGTGGCGCTTCGGTCGCTGAAAACGCCTACTTTATCAACGGATTCAATGTCACTAATTTCCGTAATGGTCTTGGTGGAAGCACGGTTCCTTTCGAGTTCTACAAAGAATTTCAAGTCATGACCGGTGGTTATGGCGCTGAATTCGGTCGTTCGACTGGTGGTGTGGTTAATACCGTAACCAAGCGTGGTAGCAATAATTGGGAATTCGGTGGTAACGTTTACTACGAACCCGATGCATTGGCCGCTCAACTCCGCAGTGAGTTCTGGGATGGCCAACGTTTGGAAAATAACGAGCACGACTATGAAGAGAGCTTTATCCAAAACGTTTATTTGAGCGGTCCGATCATCAAAGATCACCTGTTCTTCTACGGTATCTATCAAACTCGGGACAACTCTTCGAAGTTTGCCACCGAATCGAGCTACTACACCGATCAGTCCGAGGATCCATTCTGGGGCCTCAAGGTGGACTGGCAGATTGTTGACTCTCAGAAACTCGAGTTCACGGCTTTTTCAGACAAACGTGAAACGATCCGCAATCGCTGGCTCTACGACAATAGCCCTAACGCCGAAAGTCGCACTGCCTATGTTGGTGAGTCCACCTTCAAGCGTGGTGGTAAAAACTATATCGGCCGCTACACCGGTCTCTTCTTCGATGATCGTCTGATGCTTTCGGCTCTTTATGGTGAAGGCACCTATGACCGCACAGATGAAGGTGCGGGTGATACGCATCCCTACCTCGTGGAAAGTCGAAATCCTCCGACTCGTGTGATTGGTTTCTCTACTGCGGCTACGCCCGGTATCATGACCGATACTCGCAAGGCTTTCCGTTTTGATGGTGAGTTCACGGTTTGGAATCATCGTCTCCGTTTCGGTTATGATACCGAAAAGAATACTTCTACGGATAAAATCGAGTATTCCGGTGGCGTTTACTACCGTTACTACAATGTCCCGGGTTCGGGCGTGGTGAATGGTGCGACCGTTCCCGCTGGCGCTACTGAGTATGTTCGCGAGCGTCATTATGAGAATGGCGGTAACTTCACCGTGGAATCCACGGCTCTTTATGTTGAAGATACCTTCAAGCTCATGGATGACCGCCTGCTGATCACCGCTGGTGTTCGTAGTGAGTCCTTCGATAACTTGAATGCTCAAGATGCGAGCTTTATCAAAGTGGATAATCAGATCGCACCTCGCTTGGCTGCTGCCTTCGATCTGAAGGGGGATGGCAAATCGAAGATCACTGCTAATTACGGTCGATACTTCTTGCCGATTGCTTCCAACACCAATGTGCGTCTCGCCGGTGCGGAGCTTTTCACGGAAGACTACTATGTGCTCACCAGTGTGGATGGAAATTTCCTCCCGACCAAGGGCGCTAAGCTCGGTGGTCAAGTCGTCTTTTCTGATGGCAAGGTTAAGGATACGCTTTCGATCGTGGATGCGGACATCTCTCCTATGTATCAGGATGAGTTCATTCTCGCTTACCAGACCGCAGTGGGGCAAAACTGGTCAGTAGGAGTTCGGGGTATTTACCGCGACCTCGGCAGCACCATTGAAGACGTGGCGATTGACGCTGCGTTGAACAAATATGCTGCTTCCAAGGGCTATGATACTCAATACGGTTTCGATGCTCATGGCTTTGATTATTACGTGCTGACCAATCCAGGTAATCCAATGACGGTCTCGATTGATTTCGGATCAGGCACCGCCGAGAAGGTTACGCTTCCAGCCGCCGATTTGGGGTATCCCGAGTCTGTTCGTAAATATTACGCCCTCGAGCTTTTCGCTGAGCGTCTGTGGGACGGTAAATGGTATGGTAGCTTCAACTACACCTGGTCCCATAGCTATGGTAATAACGAAGGCTATGTGCGTTCTGATAATGCACAGGACGATGCTGGTTTGACCACCCTGTTTGACCAACCCGGTCTGCTTGATGGTGGTTTCGGTGATTTGCCGAATGACCGTCGTCATAGCTTCAAGATCTTCGGTGCTTACAAGCTCACGGAAGAGATTCAAGTAGGTGCCAACGTGCTCGTTGAATCTGGTCGCCCTATCAATGGATTCGGTGTTCACCCAACGGATCTGTTTGCGCAGGCCTATGGTGCTGAGTCGTTCTTCATTAACGGTGAACTGGCCCCCCGTGGTTCTCTTGGTAGAACACCATGGACCCATCGCTTGGACTTGTCCTTAAAGTATAAGCCAGACTTCGCTTGGGTGAAGAATCGCCTGACGCTCGGCCTCGACGTATTCAATGTGTTCAATACAGATATTGTCCGCGAAGTTTACGAAATCGCTGAGTTCGATATTGGTGATCCTGATCCTGAGTTTGGTTCGCCAACTGCGCGTCAGACTCCACGTTACATCCGGATCAGTGCTGAGTTTGCATTCTAAGCTAGCTTAGAAACACTCCGCTATATTTCCAATGGCGGCCGGTTTATCCGGTCGCCATTTTTATTGTCTAGAATTCCCAGTTTTGGGCCAAGCGGTTTTTCTTCGATCCAAGACCAGCTCCTTGAAAGGAGTCATTCTACCTTACGCGGATCTTGAATTGTTAGGAAGAGGAGAGCTAGGGTCGCGTCGTGAAAGCGAGCATCCGCCAGATTTTTATTTCTCCGGGCCATAATTATTTTGGCCACCACGGAAAGCCTCCCGGTGAGGACCCGACGGTGGAGGTCGATACGATAATATGCGTGGCTAATCGTGGGATCGAGGGAGATCGATTCTTCGATTTCAAAGAAGACTACAAAGGCCAGATCACGTTTTTCTCCTGGGAGGATTACGAAGCGATCAAGCTCGCGCTCAACGTGCCTGAGCTCCCGGCCGGCGCGTTTCGGCGCAATGTAGTCGTAGCCGGAATGGATTGGGCGGCCTTGATCGGCCAACGCTTCGAATTACAGGGTGTGCTGTTTGAGGGCACGGGCGAAGCGAAGCCGTGCTACTGGATGGAACAGGCGGTCGCCCCCGGCGCAGAAGAGTGGTTAAGCGGTCGCGGCGGTCTTCGCGCAAAGATTTTACGTGATGGCTCACTCACGACCGGTTCTGCCGAGCTGGTGGTTCGAGAAAAGGTGCCTCTACTCGGCAGCAAGTAAGCAGTAGGCCGCGAGCTCGCTTGCGCTCGTTCCTCAGATGCGCCTGCAAGCAGGTAGCCTACCCAACTCGGTTTGCTATCTTCATGTCGGGCGGGGATTCCTTCTTCCTCCTCGAAAGCCCTTGGATATTCGAAGGCGGGATTCGAATACCCCACCTGCAAATAATCCTGTGAATCGCGAGAGCTTCTCTTAGCTCCGCTTGGTTTTAATCACTTTCTCAAGTTTCACGATATCCTTGGCGAAGCCACGAATGCCCTCGGCGGTCTTTTCCGTGGCCATGGCATCTTCATTCATTGCGAGACGGAATGATTTCTCATCGAAGCTGACTTGCGTGATGTCGGCTTCCGCGGCCTTCGCGGGATCAAGCTTGCGGATGATGGGATCGGTCGAAGCTTGAAGTTCGCCGAGGAGTCCGGGCGAGATGGTGAGCAGGTCACAACCGGCGAGCTCGAGGATTTCACCGGTGTTGCGGAAGCTCGCGCCCATGACTTCGGTTTCGTGACCGAATCTTTTGTAGTAGGTGTAAATCTCCGTGACGGATTGCACACCGGGATCGGCCGCACCGGTATAGTCCTCTCCCGTGCTCTTCTTAAACCAATCGAGGATACGGCCAACAAAGGGCGAGATCAGCTGCACCTTGGCCTCGGCACAAGCCACGGCTTGGGCGAACGAGAAGAGGAGCGTGAGATTGCAATGGATGCCTTCCTTTTCGAGCGTTTCGGCGGCTTTGATACCTTCCCAGCTTGAGGCGATTTTGATGAGGATGCGATCCTTGGAGATGCCTGATTTTTCGTAGAGGGTGATGATCTCGCGGGCCTTGGCGATGGTGCCTTCGGTATCAAAGGATAAACGGGCGTCGACTTCGGTGGAGACGCGACCGGGCACAATTTTCAGAATTTCGATTCCGAAAAGCACGAGCAGTTGGTCCATCACAGTGCCGAGTGAGGCGTCGGCTCCGGCGTCGGCGATCGCCTGATCGAGGAGGTAAGCGTAGCCTGGCATTTCGGCCGCTTTAAGAATCAGGCTGGGATTCGTCGTGGCGTCTTGCGGAGCATATTGCTTCATGCTCGCGAAATCGCCGGTATCGGCGACGACTTTGGTGTATTGCTTGAGTTGATCGAGTTGGTTGGAAGACATGATAAATGAGGGTAAACTTAACCTACCTCTAGTGGATGTTCGCGCAAATGCTTTTGCAACCATGTGACTCCCGAGGATTCGTCGGCGAAGGCTCCGTCGAGTTGAGCTTCGAAGGCAGTGGTGAGGATGGGTTTGAATTGGGGCGAGGGGGCGTAACCGAGAGCTAACAAGTGCCGACCGAGTATAATCGGCTTGGGGGCGGCATCCTGAAGCTCCAATTCGTGAGCCTTGGCCGCGAGTTCGCTGATGCGGTTTAAGGTGTCTTCGGAATGCAGTGGTGGGCGGCCATCGTGATCAGCCCGCATGACCAGGCTAAGGTCGTTGATGGTGGCCGGAGCGAGTTTGCGCGCGAGACGTCGAATGCTGCTGTCGCTAAACGGCGGTTCGCCATGATGGTGATAAAGATGAAACTGCACGAGTGGACGCACGTGATCCTTCAGATCGTGAGGTGCTCCGAGCCTGTTCAGAAACGCATCTGTCAACGGCGCTCCAGCGGCTTCATGGCCGGGGCTGATCCAGCGGAGCTTGCCGCGACGTTCGCCTTTTTCGGTGGTGGCGGGTTTGCCGAAATCGTGAGCGAGCACCGCAAAGGTGAGCTGTCGGCGATGCGCGGGTGGGGCGTTTTGCCATTCCGGTAAATTTACGAGAGCATCGAGGCAGTATTGGGTGTGCGCAAAAGCGTCGCCTTCGGGATGCCATTCCGGGTCCTGTGGGGTGCCGGGCAAAGCGGCGACTTCTGGGAAATGCTTCAACCAATCCGTGGCGAGCAATACTTCGAGACCCCGGGAGGGTTTAATCGATTGGGTGGCCCACTTATCCCATTCAGCCCAAACACGTTCCACAGCTAGTTCGCTAAATGCAGGTGAGATCGAGCGGCACAGCTCAACCGTCTCGGGCGCTAGGGTGAGATCAAATCGGGACGCGAGTTGAAACCCTCGCAGGACTCGTAGGGGATCTTCTGCGAAGGCTTCGCTTGTGTGGCGCAGCACGCGCCGTTGCAGATCTGCACACCCGCCGTGCGGATCGATCAGTGTATCGTCGAAAGGATCGTAGGCGATGGCGTTGAGGGTGAAGTCACGTCGTGCCGCCGCCTCAGCATCGCTGAGCTCAGGATCAGGTTCGACCGCGAATCCACGATGTCCTGAGCCGGTTTTGGATTCACGACGTGGGAGGCTGAAATCGTGCTCACCGGCGGCGGTGCGAAGCTTGATCACGCCAAAACTCCGACCCACGATGTTGGTCGCGCCGTATGGCGCGAGTGCGCGTTGCAGCGTGTCGAAATCAACGCCTGCAACTTCAATATCAAAGTCTTTGGGCTTCAAGCCGAGCAGCCAATCGCGCACCCCGCCGCCAACGATGCGAGGACGGCCAACGATGCGAACAGATTCCATGACCGTGCGCAATACGGCCGGTATTTTCATGGGGCTATTCTTTGCCATGTTTGATTCCCGCAA
The DNA here is from genome assembly GCA_034669935.1 of Cephaloticoccus sp. Classification (GTDB taxonomy): domain Bacteria; phylum Verrucomicrobiota; class Verrucomicrobiia; order Opitutales; family Opitutaceae; genus Cephaloticoccus. Next base: position 52,663 of record JAXMOJ010000003.1, on the reverse strand, counting down.
TCAGGATGTAAATCCAACCCAGCATGAACGCCACGCCACCTAAAGGAGTGATGGGGCCGAAAATTCTGGGACCACCCAAAGCTAAAATGTAGAGCGAGCCGGAAAAGAGAATCACGCCGGCGACCCAGAATCGGGCGACCCAGCCCAGATAACGCTGCACACTAGCCTCCGATGATTGGATCAGTGCCGCCACCCCGAGCAGGGCGATCGCGTGCACCATTTGATAGAGCACGCCCGTTTTCCATGCATTGAGGGTGCCGTGAGCGAGTAAAGTGCCGTGGAGAGCGTGCGCTCCAAAAGCGCCGAGAGCGACGCCGGTGAGCCCGAAAATTGCAGCGCTAATGAGGGAAAATCGTAAAAACATGATATTTTTTTAGAACTGGCCTGAGGTCTGCTAAACCAACGCAAGTTGTCTGATTATTGAAATCGGCGTAAGCCAACTTGGCAAAGACAGTCTTTGGCCGGTTGGTTAACGAAGAATGGATCAGACAGCTCACCTAACCTAGAAAACAACCTATTATGAAAAAGACAGTTCTGATTATTACCGCTTTGTTGGCCAGCTTGAGCCTTCGCGCGGAAGAAGAATCCGCAATCTCGGCGACAGTCGATGTTACTTATGCCTCGAAATATGTATTTCGTGGGGTCGAATTAGCTGAAGGCACCTTAATGCCTTCGGTTGAAATCGGCTACGGCAATTTCGCTGCAGGTATTTGGAGCGCCCAGCCTATCACCTCAAACATTGACAACGAAATCGACTTCTATGCCGGTTTCTCTGTGCCGATTGATGATACGTGGGGAGTAGACGTTGGTGCTACGATCTACTACTATCCTGAGCTCGATACCGCAGGTGGCACCGTTGACGATTACACGTTCGAGCCATATATCGGCATCAGTGGCGAAGTAAATGGCATCGCGACAGGGGTCACGGCTTATTACGATACGACTCTGGAAACTCTCACGCTTGAAGGTTCATTGGGATATAGTGTTCCTCTGGAAGGCGCTGCATCCTCCTTGGATTTCGGCGCAAGCTATGGTCATGTTGATCCCGACGGTGGCAGTGGTTACAATTACTACAATCTGGGTGTTAGCATTCCTTTTGCCATCTCGGACACGGCCACTATCAGCCTGAGCGTTGATTATGCGGGCAGTGACATCAGTGGGGCTGATAACGACTTCCTGCTCGGCACGATTGGTATGTCGATCGGATTCTAAAGAACCCATTTTTCAGCTATTATTTTGGTGTAGGGAATACCCGTCTCGGGTCTCGAGGCGGGTATTCTTCTCAAAACTGATTGACACCGCTTTCAGAGACCCTAGCTATTGGCCTCTTTTCTCATGAAAACCTTCCTCGCAAATAAGGAGACAGTGCAACCCAAGTGGCATCTTATCGATGCTGAAGGGCAAGTGCTTGGTCGTCTCGCAGTCAAAGCAGCCAACATTATCCGTGGCCGCAACAACGCTCATTACACACCGCACGTCGATACCGGCGATTTCTTGGTGATCATCAATGCCGACAAGGTAGTGCTGACCGGTAAGAAAGAGGAGCAAAACAAATATATGTTCTTCTCGGGCTATGTCGGCGGTGAAAGCTACCGCAGCTTGGCTGACATGCGTAAGAATAAGCCTGAATTCATTATCCAACACGCGGTCAAAGGCATGCTGCCTAAGAACCGTCTTGCTGCCAAGATGCTCACCAAGTTGCGCGTTTTCGGTGGTTCTGAACACACTCACGAGGCTCAAAACCCCGTCAAAATTTCCCTCTGATTAGATCATGAGCACTGAAACAAACGTTTACGCGGCCACGGGTCGTCGCAAGACTGCCACCGCTCGCGTGCGCATCACTGAAGGTTCCGGCAAGTATTCTGCCAACGGTCGTGACTTTGACACGCACTTCACGCACGAGAATTTTGCGAAGCAGGCCTTTGCCCCTCTCCTTACAGTAGAAATGGGCGACAAGATCGACGTGACTGCCAATGTGCACGGAGGCGGCGTTGCTGGCCAGGCGGTGGCGGTCGCTCACGGCATCGCCCGTGCGCTAGAGAAGCTCGATCCAGAACTGCGCATTCCGCTGAAGCAAGCTGGTCACCTGACCCGCGATCCTCGCGAAAAAGAACGCAAAAAGCCCGGTCAACCTGGCGCCCGCAAACGCTTCCAGTTCTCCAAGCGTTAAGCGAGACGCCTACGCAATTTCAGCGGACCGGATTTTCCGGTCCGCTTTTTTTATGCCCGTTTTCTCGTGACTCCTCTTCTGCTCAAACCCTGAATCTCTATTATTATGAAAGTTGGTATTGTTGGTGCTGCTGGATATTCCGGCGAAGTCCTCGTTAAGCTCCTGCTCGCTCATCCGCAGGTTGAGCTCGTCGCGGTCACCTCGCGCACCCATGCGGGTAAACCACTCTCGGAGGTCGTGCCTGCTTTGCGAGGAGTTGATCAGGGATTGAAATTTATCACTTCCGAGTTGGATGCACTCGCAGCGAGCGAGGCGGAGCTCTTTTTTCTCGCGCTGCCCCATGGCACCGCCGCGACCTACGCTCGCGCACTGGTCGGCGCCGGTAAGAGGGTGATCGATTTGAGTGCCGATTTTCGGATCACAGATTTGTCTGTCTATCAAAAATATTACGGTGAGCACGCCGCTCCCGAATTGATGCCTCAGGCTCGGTTTGTGTTGCCGGAGCTCACCGATGAATCGTGGAAGTCGGAGGCCAAGCTGATCGCGTCTCCCGGTTGCTATCCTACCAGTATGCTGGTGCCCTTGGTTCCCCTGCTCAAAGCGGGGATCGTTTCTCGTGAGCACATCGTTGTGAACTCGTTGAGCGGTGTCAGCGGAGCAGGTAAAAAGCTCGCCGAGGACTACCTCTATGCTGAGCGGGCAGAAAGTGCGAAAGCCTACAAGCTGACGAAGCATCAGCACTTAGCCGAAGTTGAAGAGCAACTGGCCTTACTGACCGGTGCTCCGACCGTCATTCAGTTTAATCCGCACCTCGCGCCGATGCGGCGTGGTATCGCAACGACGATCACCGTGCCAGCTCTAGAGACAGACATCGCGAAACTCTATGCAACGTGGGAAGCCGCTTATGGTGATTCGCCGTTTGTGTGCTTGTTGCCAACTGGCGACACTCCGGACACTGCGCATGTCGTAGGCTCGAATCGGATCGATATGTCGGCGGCCTATGATGATCGCACCGGAAATTTCGTGATTACTTCCGCTGAGGATAATCTCATGAAAGGTGCGAGCGGACAGGGAGTGCAGATCATGAACCTTTGGTGCGGTTTCTCGGAAACCGCGGGTCTCGTCTGATTGAACTGGATTGTCATTGCGAAGGAGTTCCGCTTCGGCGGAACGACTGCGGCAATCCTCGATCAAGATGGCGTGAACGACTGGTATTTGTGGATCGCCATGCCTGACTCCGGCGGACTCGCGATGACACGGTGAAGCGGATCAGCTTAGCTCCGATAATCCGCATTCTCAGTCACATATTCGTGGGTGAGATCACCGCCGATTACGGTGGCTGAATGATCGCCGAGTCCTAGGTCGACTTCGATTTCCACACAGCGTTCATGCGTGGGGTAATCCACGGGCGGTGTGAAAACGCCATCGTCGGTCGGTGTGCTTTGATAGAGCTCGGCCGTGCGTAGATGTTCAGTGAGGGCTGCTTCCTTTTCAGGATTCAATTGAAACACGCCCTCCGCGAAAATAGGGGTGCCGCCAAAGGTGAGGCGCAGGGTATTGAGATCAAGCGGGGCGGGGAGTTCACCGGCATGCTTGCCAATAACCTGAACGAGTCGCCCGACATTCGCATCGTTCCCCGCGACGGCGCATTTGAACAACGGAGCATTGATAATGGCTTTACCCAAAGAGCGTGCGATCGCGGTATCAGGTGCATTCGTGACGGTAACCCGCAATACGTGGCGCACGCCTTCACCATTGCGCACCACATCTTCGGCGAGATCAGCGCAGATCGTGGCGAGGCCAGCTTCGAAGGCGGCGGGATCGCCACAGGGCACTTCGCTTGACGATAACACCGCGACCGTATCTGAAGTGCTCGTGTCGCTATCAATGCTGATGCTATTGAAGCTTGGCTCAACTGCGCGAGTGAGCATCGCCCGCAACGCGTCGCGTGGGATGTCCAAGTCGGTTAAAATATAAACCAGCATCGTCGCGAGGTTGGGCTCGAGCATGCCGGCCCCTTTGGCGATTCCTACAATGCTGCCGCCTCCGATTTCAATGCGCCGGATTTTGGGATAAAGATCCGTCGTCACGATGCCTTCGGCGGCGGGCAGGATCGAATCGCTTTGCAGGGCAGTGATCGTTGCGGGTAGGGCCGCCACGATTTCGTCGCGCGGTAACCCCCAACCGATAATCCCGGTCGAAGAAGGTAGCACTGCCGAGGTAGAAATGTTCAAAAGGTCCGCAGCTTTTGCGCATAAATGTTCGGCGGTCGCTTCACCGTCTGGAGCGCAGACATTGGAGATCTTGTTGTTGATCAGAATCGCGCCCCACTGCTTCTCATCGAGCCGTTTGCGTCCGATGACAATGGGCGCGCCGGGTAAGGCGTTGCGGGTGAAGACTGCGGCGAAATTTGGCGTGGGTTTGTCGAGCGCGATGACCGTGACCGTCATCTTGGCGGGCTTGGTGGCTTCGCGGGGGATGAACTCAAAAGACGTCGTGCCCACTCGGAATCCACGCGGTAGGGTGGCTTGGCTGGTAAGCCAATCCCGATGGGAGGCGTGTGAAGAGAAAGTGAGTGAGGTGCTGGACACGGTTAGATAGAACTGAGGCGGACAGGCCGATGAGTGAAGCGCAAATCTTCAATCGAGATTAGCAGAAATCCAGAGCGGCAATATTTTAGTGGATATGTCGGGGCGCAGTGCGTTAATGCGTGGGTAGCTATTCACTTGTTTATGCGGGTAATTACACTTCCTCTCTCTTCCTATTCGCCATCGTGCCCAATTATTTTAACTCCTGATGAACGTTTCCGAAATCACAGCTAAGGCGAAAGTCCTGCTGGAGGCTCTGCCTTATATCCAGAAATTCCGTGGTTCCACGTTTGTGGTGAAATATGGCGGCAGTTTCATGGACGATCCCGATCCGGCCAAACGCACGATGGTAGCTTACGATATCGCGTTTCTTGCTGCGGCTGGGGTCAACGTCGTGGTGGTGCATGGAGGAGGGAAGGCGATCACGAAGGCGATGGCTGAGTCGGGTCTCGAAACAAAATTTACGAATGGGCTCCGGGTGACGGATGAGGCTTCGATTGCAGTGGTGAAACGCACCCTTGATGAAGTCGTGAATAAAGATGTCTGCGAAGCGATTCGCACGGCCGGGGCTAAGGCCATGGGCATGCCGGGTTCCAGCGCGCTCGTGTGCGAGAAGCTGGAGAGGGACGATGAGGGTAACTCTGTCGATCTTGGCTTCGTGGGCGAAGTGACCGAGGTGAAGGTGAAGCTCATCAAAAAAGAAATCAGCGAAGGATATATCCCGGTGATTTCACCGGTAGCAACAGGACGCGATGGTAAGCCTTACAATGTGAATGCTGATTCTGTGGCGAGTCGGGTAGCGAGCGCGTTGAGGGCACGGCGATTGGTATACATGAGTGACGTGCCGGGCTTGCTTTCTGATCCCGCTGATCCGGAGTCGTTAATTTCCACCTTAAAAGTCGGTCAGGTCGATGAACTCAAAGAGAAGGGGGTCATTGGCAAAGGCATGCGTCCGAAGGTTCACAGTGCGGTTCGCGCTCTCCAGGAGGGCGTGCAACGGGTTCACTTCGTCGATGGTCGCATGTCGCATAGCTTGTTGCTCGAAATCTTCACCGACAAAGGTGTCGGCACCGAGATCGTGCACTAAGTTTTCTCGATATTTGGTTAGCGGGGGTTGTTGCAGGATCAAGAATGACCGTAGTATTAATGGCTCATGAACTCTCCCTCGATCAGCCGCACGAGCACGACTCATCTTTATGATGCCCATGTGCTCAAGAACTATGGCCAGGCCGCAGCGACCTTGGTGAGGGGTCGTGGTGCGCAAGTGTGGGATGATAAAGATAATGCCTATCTCGACTTCACTTCCGGCATCGCCGTCAGCGCGTTGGGGCATTGTCATCCGCATTGGGTGGCCGCGATTCAGCAGCAGGCCGCCGAACTCGTTCACACCAGTAATCTGTTTCGGAACCCGAACCAAGGTGAGCTTGCGAAGCGGTTGGTCGGCTATGCCGGACCGGGGCGGGTATTTTTCTGCAACAGCGGTGGCGAGGCTGATGAGGCGATGATCAAGCTCGCGCGGTTGCACGGTGTCGCGAAAAGCGGCGAGGAGGGTAAATGCTACAAAATTATCGGCGCGAAAAACGCCTTTCACGGCCGGATGTTCGGCGGCATGAGCGCGACGCCTCAGGAGAAAATTCAGAAAGGCTTTCGTCCTTTGTTGCCGGGCTTTTCATTCGGCGAACTGAACAACTTGCAAAGCTTCGCGGATCTTGTTGATGAAGGCACGGCGGCGATCCTGATCGAATCGATTCAAGGCGAGGGCGGTATCAATCCTTGCACCCCTGAGTTTCTCATCGGGCTGCGACAATTGTGCGATCAGCATAATCTCCTGCTGTTGATCGATGAAGTGCAATGCGGCATGGGGCGGACGGGATCGTTTTACGCGTTTGAATCTTCCGGCATCCGGCCCGATGCGATTGCGATGGCCAAGGGGCTCGGTGGGGGCTTTCCGATTGGTGCCGTCTGGATCGCGGATAAAGCGGCGGATCTCTTTCACGCCGGATCACACGGTTCGACTTTCGGTGGCACGCCGCTCGCCTGTGCGGCGGGGTTGGCGACACTGGATGTGATCGAGCGCGAAAAACTTCTGGAGAAAGTAAACGCGCAGAGTCCGGCGTGGATTGAATCGCTCAATCAATTGGCGACAGATTATCCGGCTCAGCTTGAGATCGTGCGGGGGCGCGGCTATCTGGTTGGGCTGCAAATGGCTGCTGATCCGGCTCCGTATATTACAGCATTGCGTGAGAATGGTCTGTTGGCTGTGGCAGCGGGTGGGAATGTGATTCGTCTGTTGCCTCCGCTTACAGCGACTCCGGAGGAGTTGGCCAAATCGATCGAAATCTTACGCACGGTGCTTGCCGCTAAAGCGTAACAAAACGCATCACTTTTCACTCGGAAGAGCTCTCTTCGGAGTGTAGGGTGGTCGGCTTTCCTATGAAACACTTTCTAAAAGAGACTGACTTCAAGGCACATGAGCTGCCGGGGCTTTTCGCGTTGGCGCAAAGTTTGAAGAAAGGTCGTGGCCGTCACACCCCGCCTACGCTGGCGGGTCAGACTTGGGCGTTGATCTTCGCCAAATCGAGCACACGCACACGGGTTTCCTTTGAGGTCGGCATTCATGAGCTCGGCGGCAATCCGCTGTTTCTGAATAAAAACGACATCCAATTGGGCACGAGCGAATCTGTTGAGGATACCGCCAAGGTGCTCTCGCGTTTCGTGCACGGTTTGATCGTGCGGACTTATGATCATAGTGAAGTCGAACGCCTCGCCGCCGGGGCTACGATTCCAGTGATCAATGCGCTCACTGATTTTCTGCATCCCTGCCAAATTTACACGGATGCTTTTACGATGGCCGAACGTTGGGCCACCGACGGCGATCTCGTGGGTTCGCTCAAGGGCCGGAAGATCGCTTTTTTCGGTGATACCGCCAGCAACATGGCCTATTCGTGGATCGTGGGTGCAGCTCACTTCGGCATGCAAATCGCGCTCTCCGGGCCGCAGGAATTCGCGCCGGGACCGGAACTCGATGCGTTGCTCGCCAAAGAAGGCCTGGCCAAGAATTACACGTTTACGACTGATCCGATGGAAGCCGCGCGGAATGCCGATGTGGTTTACACCGATGTCTGGGTGAGCATGGGCAAAGAAGATGAGAAACAAGAGCGCATCGCGCAGATGTCTCCCTATGCGGTGACTTCTGATTTGTTCGCCGCGGCTAAATCCGATGCGCTGTTTATGCACTGTCTTCCTGCGCATGCGGGCGAAGAGGTGGAACAGGCCGTGCTCGACAACCCGCGTTGCATCATCTTTGACGAAGCTGAAAACCGGCTTCACATGCAAAAGGCCATCATGGCCACCCTCACTCAAACCGTCCGCGACTAATCTCGAATTTACCGACCATGAAAAAAATCGTTCTCGCTTACTCTGGAGGTCTCGACACCTCCGTCATCGTTAAGTGGCTTAAAGAAACTTACGGAGCTGAAATCATCACCTACGCCGCCGATGTCGGTCAGGAAGAAGAGCTCAAGGGACTTGCGGCCAAGGCTAAGAAAACGGGTGCCTCGAAGCACTATACGCTCAACCTTGTCGAAGAATTCGCGAAGGATTACATCTTTCCGATGATGCGGGCCAACACGCTCTACGAAGGCCAGTATTTCCTCGGCACTTCGATTGCGCGTCCGTTGATCTCGAAGGCGCATGTCGAAATCGCGCAAAAGGAAAAGGCTGACACCGTCGCGCATGGTGCGACGGGTAAGGGTAATGATCAGTGCCGTTTCGAACTCAGCTACATGGCTCTCGATCCGAAGCTCAACATCCTCGCTCCATGGAAAATGGATGAATTCCGTGAAGCCTTCCCGGGCCGCGCAGAGATGATTGCCTACTGCAAAAAGCACAAGATTCCCGTCGAAGCGTCGCTGAAGAAGTCGTATTCGATGGATCGCAATCTCCTGCACATTTCTTACGAAGCCGGTATCCTCGAAGACCCCTGGTTCGATCCGACCACGAAGGAGAATAAGGGCATGTTTAAATTGTCGGTCGCACCGGAAGACGCACCGGATAAAGCTGAATACGTTGAGCTCGACTTCGTGAAGGGCGATTGCGTGGCACTCAACGGCAAGAAGTTGACGCCCGGAAAGTTGCTTAAAGCGCTCAACAAACTTGGCGGCAAGCACGGCATCGGCCGGGTGGATATCGTCGAGAATCGTTTTGTCGGAATGAAATCACGCGGCGTCTATGAGACTCCGGGGGGCGCGATCTTGATGCAAGGCCACCGTCAAGTGGAAGCGCTCACGATGGATCGTGATCTCATGCATCTGCGTGATAGCCTGATGCCGAAATACGCTCAATTGATCTACAACGGTTTCTGGTTCGCACCCGAGCGTGAGGCCCTGCAGGCGTTTATCGACGAGAGCCAACGTTTCGTGACCGGCAAGGTGCGCCTCAAGCTCTATAAGGGCAACGTGATCGCCTGCGGTTCGAAATCGAAATATTCGCTCTACGATGAAAACATCGCGTCGATGGAAGGCGTGCAGAGTTGGTATAATCAGAACGATGCCACGGGCTTCATTCGCTTGAATGGTCTACGTCTGCGGGCCCGTCGTTTGTCGCAGGGTAAGCCGAAGATGTAATCGGGCTTACTTATTCAAAGTTTCAAGCGCGTCTCGTATGAGGCGCGCTTTTTTGTGCGAGGAACCCTTGACCCAAATGGGCGACGCTGACGGGTTTAGTGCATCCTATGAAAATATCCCAAGTCGCTGCTCAATTTTATACCCTCCGTGATTTTTGCCAAACGTCGGATGCGCTCGCTCAGACCGCGAAGCGCGTGCGGGAAATTGGCTATGAAGCCGTCCAGATCAGTGGGATTGGTCCGATCCCCGACGACGAAGTGCTAACGATTATGCAAGGGGAGGGCCTCAAAATTTGTGCGACGCATGAGCCTTCAGGCGAAGTGTTGGATGAACCGAAAAAAGTGGTGGAGCGGTTGCAACGCTTGGACTGCAAGCTGACCGCGTATCCTTATCCGGCGGATATCGATTTTACTAACCGCGAGCACGTCGAAACCTTGGTTCGCAAACTGGATGCGTCCGGCGCGGTGCTGCGCGAAGCGGGGATGCAGCTGGGGTATCACAACCACGGGATCGAGTTTGTGAAGTTTGAAGGCGCGCCGGTGCTCGAATATATTTACGCGAATACCTCACCGCAAAATCTGGTTGGCGAAATCGACACCTACTGGATTCACTACGGTGGCGGCGATGTAGTCGAATGGGTGAAGAAGCTACGGGGTCGCCAGCCGTTTATTCACCTCAAGGATTACGGCTTCACGCCGAAAAATGCTCCGACATGGTGCGAGATCGGCGCAGGCACCTTGCCCTTTGATCGCATTATCGCCGAAGCCGAAGCAGGCGGTTGCGAATGGTTCATCGTCGAGCAGGACACTTGTCCGGGTGACCCGATCGATTCGCTCAAGCAGAGTTTTGATTACATCAAAGCGAATCTGGTGAGCTGATCAGCTCAGGTGGAATTGATTTGTCATTGCGAGCCCGCTTGGCTGGTGAGGCAGTCTTCACAGGTTCGTGTAGCCGAAGCGGTGGTCGTGGATTGCCGTGTCGGCTTGCGGCCTCCTCGCAATGACATGGTTGGCGGAAATCAGGCGGCGCATGAACGCCGCCTGATAGATGAGCCTACTTCAACACGGAAAGGTCCGCGCCGAAGTTGATATGAAACGGTGCGCCGTCGATCACGAGGGCGGGCACGGATTTTACCCCGCTTGATTCGGCTTCGCCGAGACGCGACTTGTCTTCGCCGAGGTGAACGACATCGATTTCAAAGCGTTCGGTATCGAGCGCGTGGGCGACTTGTGATTCGGCATCGAGGCAGACCGGGCAACCGGCGTGATAGAAGATAGCTTTTGTTTTCATATTGTTTGCTGGATTTATGGGTTGGTTGCTTGGCAAACGAGCCAAGCTTCACTACCACTATGCCTCACCTCTTCACTTCTGCCTAGTAGCCACAAACCGGTGGGGTAGGCACTTTTTGGTCTAAATTCATGATGCCAGAGACAAAGAAAATTTCCGTTGATTTTAAACCCTCCGAAGTCGCGTTGATGGTCGAATCGATCGTGGGCTGCAAATGGTCGCTCGTGGTGCTGCAATTGTTACGCGAAGGGGTAAATCGGCCCGGCGCGATGGAGCGTAGCGTGCCCGGCTTAACCGCGAAGGTGCTCAACGAGCGACTGCGTAAAATGGTGCGTTTCGGGATTTGCGAAAAAGAGGTTTTCCCGGTCACGCCACCGCATGTGGAATATCAACTCACGGAATTCGGCAGGAAGTTTATCACACTGCTACAGGGGATCGATCATCTGCAAAGCGAGTTGGATGAATCCCGCCAATAAGAACAGGGAGCCCTTCAGGCGTAGATCGTTTGTCCGGGATCGAGCACGCTGAATTCGGAATCTGGAATTCCGGTCGCGGCTAATGCGATTGGCGGCGCGTTGCGGCCTTCATCGGTGAGTTGGAAAGTGCCCCAGTGCACGGCGATGCTTCGCTTTGCTTCCAAATCTCGGTGGATACGAACTGCTTCTTCGGGGTTGCAATGTTGGGCGGCCATGAACCAACGGGGTTCGTAGGCGCCAATTGGAACAAGCGCGAGATCTGGTGCTCCGATTCGCTGGCGAATGTCACGAAACATGTGATCATCGTAGCCCGTATCGCCGAGGGAGGCGATTTGCCGTCCCCCGGTTTGCACATAGAAGCCGCCCCAGAGTCGGGCATTGCGGGCGCCACTCAGTCGATTGCTCCAATGTCGAGCGGGAGTAAGGGTGACCTGATCCTGGGGGCTTATATTGTGAGTCTGCCACCAATCCAGTTCCACAATCCGTTTTGCTGCGAATCCTGCTCGATGGAGCAGACCGCGATTTCCGAGTGGAGTAATTGCGAGTGGTTGTGACTCGACATTCAATCGCTCAAGTGAAGGTAGGTCGCAGTGGTCGTAGTGATCGTGACTGAGCAGCACCACGTCGATGGTGGGGAGCTGCTCCATTGCGATTCCGGGTGGATGAACTCGCTTTGGACCGAGCCGCCCCCATGGACCGGCACAGGGACTGAAAACAGGATCAATCATCCATGTTGTGGATGCACTGCGTAGCAAGGTGGTGGCGTGGTTGATCCAGGTGCAGGCGACGCCATCTTGATTCGGTTTAGCCGGGAGATCGTGTGCTTCGATTTCGATTATTTTCGGCCAACGTTCCCCACGGCTGGTCATGCGCCATCGCAGCACGTCGCCCCAGTTTCGGTTGATATGCACTCCGGGATTGAAGAACCGGTGGCCATTGCAGTGGTCCGAAATAGGGAAGGGGGGCGGCATCGTCACCAGATTGTGTGCAGTCATTCTCGTTTGCCAACTTCGCTCAGAAGTTTTGTCTGCGCCTATGAGGATAACCGGTGGTCAAGCGCGGGGCATCACTTTGGTCACGCCCAAAGGGGATGCGACGCGTCCAGCGACCGACGGGATGCGGGAGGCCGTGTTTTCGAGTTTGGGGCCACGTGTAAAGGATGCGGTTTTTCTCGATCTTTTTGCAGGGAGCGGTGCTTACGGTCTGGAAGCGTTGAGTCGCGGCGCGAGCAATGGGACTTGGGTGGAACGAAACGGTCGCGCTGCCGGGTGTATTAAAAAAAACATCGCGGCAGTGGGAAAAAGCCTGAGACGCGAGCTGACCGATTCGAATGTCGTGACGGCGGATGCGCTGACGTTGCCATGGAGTCATCCTGTTTTGCCGGATCTCGTGTTTATCGATCCTCCGTATGAGATTATCCGCGAAGTGTCGGATCGATTGTTCTGTGGGTTAGCTGAATTGCTGGGGAAGCATGAGGATCCGTGGATCCTATTTGAAATGCCCGGTGAGATCGAATTGACACCCGAGGGTTGGGAGATGATGAAACGCCTCGGCAAAGGTGCTCGGCAGCCCTCGGTGTGTTTCTACCGCCGGGCTACATGAGCCCACGTTGCGCTTTGATGATCGAGACGGCTGCGGTGACCGCAGTTTCGAGCCGGAGCACGCGTTCGCCTAGGTGAGCGATTGTGAAATTGGTTTCGCGCAAAAGATCCCGCTCTTGGGGCGACCAACCTCGCTCTGCCCCAAGCGCGACTGCGACTGAAGTGTAACCAGCCTGGTTACACTTTGAGAGGGCGGTGGTGGCTTCGTAGTTGTCGAGGGCGATGCGTGATGAGTCGGCGTCTAGCGTGGTGATTGCACTCTCCAGGGTTCGGCCGTGAGTGACTTCGGGGATGCGGGTGCAAAAGGCCTGCGCGACTCCGGTCTGCACGTGGCGTTGCCATTCACCCGAACTCCAGAGGGTGCTTTGGGCGTAGGAGGCTTCGGCTCGCTCGGTGATGACAAAGTGCAACGCGCTGATGCCGAGTGTCGCGGCTTCCTGTAATATTTTCCGAGCGGTTTGCGGGCGGGGGAGGCCGATGATTAGCGTGATAGGATCGGCGGGTGGAGGTTCGGCTGACCAAGTGTAGGAGAGATTGAGGTCATCGGAGTTGATTGCGATGAGCGTGGCTTTGCCCCGTGGGCCGTTGATGAGGCCGACATCGAAGGTATCGCCGATCTGGCGTCGCAGCACTTTGAGGATGTGCACAGCGCGTGGGTCCTGTTTAGGCAGGGAGCGTGTGATTTCTTCGGAATGCAGGAGAATGAGATTCACCGAGGATCAGATTGCGGATTGCAGAGAAGGTGTCGCGCCGTAAATTTCATGATCGTGAATAACGATGTGCAAACAGTTCCCGGGGTGGCTTCATTCAAGCGCGCCGGGGTTAAGGAGACGATCGTGCTGCTGGCGATTGCGTGGATGATTCCGTTTCTGGTGCATGTGTTGCCGTGGAAAGGGGAGATTCCTCTGGGGGCGCATTTGCTGCCGATGTTTTGGGCGGCGTTTGCGAGTGTCTATTTGTTCGGTTTGCGAACGGGCCTGTTGGTGGGGTTGTTTGCGCCCGTGATGAATTTACTGGTCACCGGGTTTCCGGTGTCACGCTGGCAGATGGTGCTGGGGTTTGAACTGATTGTTTTTGCGATGGCAGCATGGTGGATGGAGCGTCGCACTCCACGCCTCTGGTTTTTGGCGCCCGCGAGCTATTTGGCGGCAAAGGCGGCCTCAACCTTGGTGCACATGACTGTGGCCCCGTTTGGTGATATCGGTTCGCCGAGCGCATTTTGGATCGAATCATTACGCAACGGGCTCCCGGGATTGGTGGTCTTGCTGGCGATCAATCTTGCTCTGATCAAGGCGTATCCGAAGCAGCAGACGTAGTTAGCAGATGACTCCATTGAAGTTTGAAGATCTCAGCGCCCGTTTAAAGGGGTGGGAGTTTCCCGGGCGAATCGACGGAGTCGTAGGGATAGCTTCGGGGGGTGTGGTGCCGGCGGCGATGGTAGCACAACAGCTGGGCGTCGGTTTAAGAGTGATCTCGTTGAATTATCGCGATGAGGCCAACGAGCCCCGGCATGCCGAGCCGAAGCTGCTTTCCGAAATTCCCGATCTGGGGGACTGGCGTCGGATTTTATTGGTGGACGACGTCTACGTGTCTGGTCGCAGTTGGGAGGCGGCTCGGCAACATCTGCCGGAGGAAATCGAAGTGCTTCCGTTTGTATTTAAGGGGAAACAGGATTTCGCGTTAATCAGCGATCTCGACGGCTGTGTTCGTTGGCCGTGGCGCACGGAATAAGTGGTGCGGGTGGACGGAATCGAACCGACGACATCTGTGTGGAAGACAGAGGTTTTACCACTAAACTACACCCGCGTGCGTTTGGGAGCTTCGCGGAGGTTGCATGTTGGTCAAGCTTGTCTTGGGGGGTGAGAGCGAAATTAGGCATGATTTTATCGCTCTTTTTTTACATATTCAGGCTCCAAATGGGATTGCGAAGCTCTTGAGGGGCGTTTGGCTGGTGAGATGGCTATGATTTCCTCGGCATCGTCGAAAAGCGCTCCCAAAGCTGCGAAACCAAAGAAAGGTGGGGGATTGATGGCCGCGCAGGCGCTGGCCAAGCAGAAGTCGCTCGAGAAACGGGCTACAAAATATAAGCTCCCCATGGAGGAGTTGGCGATTTTTACACAGCAGCTCGCCTCGCTGCTGACCGCTGGTCTGCCATTGGTGCAATGTTTGGAGGCTCTGCAGGATCAAACTGAAGATCCCGTTTTTCAAATTATCATCCGCGATGTGCGGTTGGATATTTCCACGGGTAACTCGTTTTCCGACGCAGTGAGAAAATTCCCTCGGGCCTTTAATACGCTATTTATCTCCATGATTGAAGCGGGTGAGGCCAGTGGTGGTTTGGCCGAAATTTTAGGTAAAGTGGCCGGCTACTTCGAGGCCTCGGTCAAGCTTACCAAGAAGGTGAAGTCGGCGATGACTTATCCGATCGCGGTGATTGGTCTGGCGATCGCATTGGTCAATGTGTTGCTGATCTTTGTGATTCCAGTGTTTGCGGCCATGTTTGCGGATTTTGGAGCCAAACTCCCAGCCCCCACTCAGTTCCTCATCGATTTGAGTGATTTTTTGAAGGCGAATTTCTTCTACCTGCTGATGATTTGCTATGCGATCTTCTGGGTGACAAAGAAGTTTGTCGCGACTCCGAAGGGACGTCGGATGAAGGATAGCTTTTTAGTGAAAGCGCCAATTTTTGGTAATCTTATTCACAAGATCGCGTTATCCCGTTTTTGCCGCACATACGCGACGTTGATTCGATCGGGCGTGCCGATCTTGCGCACGCTGGAAATTGTATCCGCGGCCAGTAATAATGTGCAGATTGAGGATGCTTGTAACGATGTGGCCAAACATGTGAGCCAGGGCGGGCAGGTGTCCGAAGTGTTTGCGGCCAACGCTTTCTTCCCTCCGATGATGAAACATATGGTCAAAGCGGGTGAATCGACGGGTAATGTTGATGGGATGATGACGAAGATTGCCGATTTCTATGACGTCGAGGTTGATGCGACCGTATCCTCGTTGACGTCTCTGATTGAGCCTTTGCTCATCGTATTTTTGGGTGTCGTGGTGGGTGGTATTGTGATGGCGATGTTTCTCCCGATCTTCCAACTCGGTGCGGTGGCCGGTGGGCTGGAATAACCGGCGAATGTCCGCGCAATTGACTTAGTTTCTCCTCTCGGAAAGGTCTACCTGTCCCATGCCATCTGTTCTCATTGTTGACGATTTGTTGTCTATCCACGAAATGCTGGAGGCTGTTATTCAGCCGACAGGTTTCAATACGGCGTTTGCGACAGATGGAGAGAAGGCCTTGGTTCGCTACAAGGAAGAGAAATTTGATCTGGTGCTGGCCGACATCGACATGAAACCGATGGACGGCATCACCCTACTCAAGGAATTAAAGCAATATGATCCGAGTGCAGTGATCGTCATCATGACGGCCTATGCGAGCACCGAAAGTGCAATTCAGGCTCTCAAGTTCGGCGCGTTTGATTACCTTCAAAAACCGTTTCGAGTTAACGAGCTGATCGCGACCCTCAAACGTGGCATTGAGTTCAAGGAATTTCAGAATGAGCGAGCCATTGGCGGCTTGGCTCCCGGCGGCAAGACGACTGATATTGAGAAGAGGATCATCGGTAAAAGTAAGGAAATCACCAAGCTGATCGATCAGGTGAAGAAGCTCGCAACGGTGCGCACACCGGTGCTCTTACAAGGGGAAAATGGCACGGGGAAATCAGCGGTAGCCGAAGTGCTGCATAATTCACTCGGTGATTCCGAAATGCAGCTCGTGCGGATTGATTGTTCTTTGAGCTCTGAGGCTGATTTCCGGGAAGGACTCCTCGGGCACAATGGTGTCGGAGGCACTTGGATCGAGCAGGCCAAAGGAGGCACGCTCTTTCTTCAATATGTCCAATGTTTACCGATGGATATTCAGGAGGCCCTCGTCAGCGTGTTACGCAATACGGCTCAGGGTTTTCGATTGATCTGCACGACGGCTGAAGATCTGGAGATACTTGTCGATGAGGGGAAGTTTCACGATGAGCTGTTTTACCGGGTGGCCTCACTTCCCGTGGTGGTGCCGGCGGTGCGCGATCGCGTGGAGGATATCCCCATGTTGGTGAAGCATTATACCGTGCAAGCGGCGAATCCTCATCTCGATACGAACATGGTGGAATTCACCGAAGATGCGATGGCTCTACTGAGCTCTTATCATTGGTCCGGTAATCTCACGGAGATGTTTCAGGTTATTTCGAAAATCGTCTCCACTTCCGAAGCCAGATTGATCACAGCGCAACAACTGCCACTCAGATTGAGTGAATTGAAGAGCTGGCCAACCCTGGACGAGTATCTCAGTGGGCAGAAAAGCCAGTATTGTGACATGGTGTTGCATGCTTGTCATGGCGACAAATCCGCGGCGGCGGGGGTATTGGGGATAGAGACGTCTCAATTCGATTAGGACGCGGCCCCATTTGGGGGAGATTGGAGCAAATTTGCGGGTAAATCGACTTCCCGCTTGCGACGGATGAGTGGGATCGCAACCCTCGGCAAAATCCACGTCCATGCCCAAACGAACTGACCTCAAGTCCATCCTTATCATAGGCGCCGGCCCGATTGTAATCGGCCAAGCCTGTGAGTTCGATTACTCTGGCACTCAAGCCTGTAAAGCTCTTCGAGAGGAAGGGTATCGCGTCATTTTGGTGAACTCCAATCCGGCGACGATTATGACCGATCCCGAATTTGCCGATGTGACCTACATTGAACCACTGACGGTTGAGGTGGTTGAGAAGATTATCATGGCCGAGAAACCTTCGGCATTGCTCCCCACGCTTGGTGGACAGACCGCACTTAATCTTTCGATGGATCTGGATGAACAGGGTATCCTCAAGAAGCACGGGGTCGAAATGATTGGGGCCAAACCTGAAGCGATCGCCAAGGGTGAGGATCGGGAGCTCTTCAAGCAGGCGATGTTGAAAATAGGTCTCGATGTGGCGCGATCTCACACCGTGAAATCGATGGAAGCGGCGAGGGAAGCCGCGTTGCAACTTGGGAGTTACCCCTTGATCATCCGGCCGTCATTTACTTTGGGTGGTTCGGGCGGCGG
This sequence comes from Cephaloticoccus sp., assembly GCA_034669935.1. Lineage (GTDB taxonomy): Bacteria > Verrucomicrobiota > Verrucomicrobiia > Opitutales > Opitutaceae > Cephaloticoccus. Next base: position 34,827 of record JAXMOJ010000003.1, on the reverse strand, counting down.
CATCGCCTACAACAAGGATGAATTTGAAAGTATTACGGCCAATGGTTTGGATCTTTCCCCGGTGCACGAAGTGCTGATCGAGGAATGTCTCCTTGGCTGGAAGGAATACGAGATGGAGGTTATGCGTGATCATAAGGATCAATGTGTGGTGATTTGCTCCATCGAGAACTTCGATCCAATGGGCGTCCACACGGGCGATTCGATTACAGTCGCCCCGGCGATGACGCTGACGGATAAGGAATTTCAATTGATGCGTGATGCTTCTTTTGCGGTGATTCGCGAGATCGGAGTGGAGACGGGTGGATCGAATATTCAATTTTCGCTGGATCCAGAAACAGGGCGCCAAGTGGTGATCGAGATGAATCCACGCGTGTCGCGTTCCTCTGCACTCGCGTCGAAAGCTACGGGATTCCCGATCGCAAAAATCGCGGCTAAGTTGGCGGTGGGTTACACGCTCGATGAATTGCAAAACGACATTACCCGGGTAACTCCGGCGTCGTTTGAGCCGACGATCGATTACGTGGTGACGAAGATACCGCGTTTCACTTTTGAAAAATTCCCGGGGGCGGATCCGACTCTGACCTCAGCGATGAAATCGGTCGGTGAAGCGATGGCGATTGGTCGCACGTTTAAGGAATCGATGCAGAAGGCCCTGCGCTCGCTTGAGATCGGCGCGACCGGTTTTGGTGGCGGTGGTAAACATGGTCTCGATGAGGCTCCCGAAATAGATGAAATCCGCTCGAGGCTGGCCACTCCCAACACCGAAAGAATTTTCTATATCCGCTATGCTTTCATGCGCGGGCTGACGATTGAGGATGTTTTCGATCTCTCGAAGATCGATATTTGGTTCCTGCACCAAATGCATGAAATCTATGAGATGGAGGTTGAGTTGAAGCAGCAAAAACTAGCTGCGCTCGATCCAGCCATGTTACGGCGCGCGAAGCAATATGGCTTCTCGGATGTGCAACTCGCTCATCTGCTGGACAGTGATTTTCCGACCGTGCGCGCACATCGCAAGGAGTTTGGGGTTGGCACGACATATCGCCTGGTGGATACCTGTGCGGCTGAGTTTGAGGCCTTCACTCCATATTACTATTCCAGCTATGGTGATGAGAATGAGATCATGCCTCCATCGGATAAAAAGAAGATCATGATTCTTGGCGGTGGGCCTAATCGGATCGGGCAGGGAATCGAATTTGACTACTGCTGTGTGCACGCGAGTTTTGCGCTGCGCGAAATCGGCTACGAGACGGTGATGGTGAACTCCAACCCGGAGACGGTTTCGACTGATTACGATACGAGTGATCGCCTCTATTTTGAGCCCCTCACGTTGGAAGATGTTTTAGAGATTTATCAGCAGGAAGGTTGCGATGGAGCCATTGTGCAGTTTGGCGGCCAAACCCCGCTGAATCTCGCCACGGATCTGAAGGCAAACGGCGTGAATATTATCGGCACGTCACCGGAAAGTATCGATGCCGCCGAGGATCGTGAGCTCTTTGCCAACATTCTTCATAAGCTGCAGATCAAGCAACCGGCCAATCGTATCGCGATGAATGAGGACGAAGCGTTGGTGCAAGCTCGCGAGGTGGGCTTCCCTGTGTTGTTGCGCCCTTCGTTCGTGCTGGGTGGTCGCGGGATGTTTATCGTCTATAACGAAGACGAGTTTGCTGCGGTGATCCGTGAAGCATTTTCAGTGATGCCGGACAAACCGGTGTTGATTGATAAATTCCTCGAAGATGCGATCGAGCTGGATGTTGACTGTATCAGTGATGGTGAGACGTCAGTTGTTGGCGGGATGCTAGAGCACATTGAATTTGCAGGCGTGCATTCGGGTGACGCTTCGATGGTGATGCCGCCGCACACGTTGTCCGCCACGATGTTGGATGTTGTGCGCACGGCGACCCATGCACTCGCGAAAGAGTTAAAGGTGATCGGGCTGATGAACGTGCAGTTCGCGATTAAAGATGAAGAACTCTACGTGTTGGAGGTGAACCCACGCGCGTCGCGCACGGTGCCGTTTGTGGCGAAAGCGATGGGCATTCCTTTAGCCAAGCTCGCGGCGCAGGTGATGGCAGGAAAGACTCTCAAGGATCTCGGTTACACTCAGGAGCAAACTCCCAAGCACTGGTGTGTGAAGGAGGCGGTGTTCCCGTTTGCTCGTTTCCCCGGTTCGACGATCACGCTTGGTCCGGAGATGCGCTCCACCGGTGAAGTGATGGGAATTGATGCCGATCTGGGGATTGCGTTTGCCAAAGCTCAGGCGGCGGCAAAACCAGGATTACCCAAGAAGGGTAATGTATTTCTCTCGGTCAAGGATGCCGACAAACCGGGAGCGGTGGAGCTCGCGAAGCAACTTGCGGAGTTGGGCTTTTCTCTATTCTCAACCAGTGGCACTGCCGCGATCCTGAAGGAAAACGGTCTTCCCGTCACCCGCTTGGCAAAGATTTCTGAGGGACGTCCGACCGCGGTTGATATGATCAAAAACGGTGAACTCCAGATGGTCGTAAATACTCCTGGTGGCATGATCCCAAGGCGTGATGAAAATGCGATTCGCTCGGCATCTTATGCTCACAATGTCTGTATCATGACGACGATCTCGGGGGCCAGAGCTGCATTGCAAGGCCTCCATGCGTTGACCCGAGAGGAGTTGGGCGTGCGTCCGATTCAGCAGTATAAGGGTAATGTGAACGTGATTGGATAGGCGTAGACGATATCTCCTATTTGTTGCGGCCGAGAACGTGCAATCTTCGTATTGCGCGGTGGAATCTCCCCTCGGGTGTTTAAGTGAACCCATTTTACGGCATTTACATGCCGTGGTGGGTTTGTTTGGGTCACGGTTTTTCAGCATCCAACCATTAGTATGAGCAATTCAGACCAATCCCATTCTCCCGCCGTTTCTGGCGAGGAAACTCCTCTTACTCCCAGCATTGAAGAAAAGCTGCATGATTTTTGGGGGCGCTATCGCACCGTGATTGTCGCGCTCTGTGCGGTGGTGGTGCTCGTTATCGTGGGACGGGGAATTACAGAATATCTGGCCGGACAACAGATGCAGGCGGTGCAAGCAGACTATGCCCTGGCGGATTCTCCGGAAAAGCTGAAGCAATTTGCCGATGCCAATGAAGGGCATGAGTTAGCTGCAGTGGCACGAGTGCAAATCGCCGATGCGGCGTATGCAGATGGTCAGGCCGCTGCAGCGATTGAGTCTTATCGTGAAGCGGTTGAGGCATTAGAAGATGGCCCGCTTGCTGATCGAGCTGGGCTGGGTTTGGCGATGTCGCAAATTATGTCCGGTAAAACTGCTGAAGGCATCGGATCGCTGGAAGTATTGGAATCGTCTGACGATGTAGCTTCTGGTGTGCGCGTTGAGGCGGCTTACCATTTGGCTCGTTTGGCGCATTCGAATAATGATGCCGCTGCTGTGAAGACTCATATCGACCAGATCATGTTGATCGATCCAGCCAGTCCGTGGGCTCAGCGAGTGATCGCTCTGCAGATCGAAGAGGCTCCTTCGATGCCTGCTCAGGCTGCACCGACGGCCACAGAAGAGGCGGAGACTGCAGAGGATGCTGAACCGGTCATCCGATTAAATCTTCCGGGCAGCGAGTAGGCCCGGATTTGGCTGCACAAAAAATCCGCAGGTCACACATAGCGAACATCTGCGGATAATGGTCGGGGCGGAGGGATTGCTGCGCCATCTCGCTACGCTCGTCGAACTCTGAGGGTGCGGCGTAGCCGCCTCGCCGCGATACGGCTCATTTCGAATCCCACCCTCGTGCACAAAAAAACCTTCGCATAGGCGAAGGTTAAATTTTGGTCGGGGCGGAGGGATTCGAACCCCCGGCCTCCTGCTCCCAAAGCAGGCGCTCTACCAGGCTAAGCTACGCCCCGACGACAGGCGATCAAGGGGGACGATTTTTCGATGGTTGTCAATGATGGTGACCACACATTTTAAAAAACCTTGTTCGAAGCGGAGATTTGAAGCGCAAATAATCGTATCTCGGAGACGTGAGCAGACAATCTATCCTTGCGTCAGGGGACGATTCGGGTAGTTCTCAGTGTCACTTTTTACCCATGGATACTATCTCTCGCGAAAATAACAGCATGCTACCAGTCGGCGCGATAATCGTCGGCGTAATTGGGCTGCTGCTCGGCGGCTATTCCGCTATCAAGCTCTCCAGCGTCAACCGCACCCTCGCGGAACAGCAGGAGAAAATGGCACGGTTCGATACGATCGAATCCCAAGTCGGCACTTCTTCCTCCGCGAGCGAGAAAGTGACCCGCGACGTAAGCGCTCTGACACGTTCGACGCAGGACGCTTTTAATCAAGTCGGCGCAGAGCTTGCCAAGCTCCGGGGTGAAATCACGAAGTTGAACGAAGCTCCGAAAGCTCCGGTCGTGAATAACACGGCTAGGCCAACGGCTCCAGCGGTGGCGGGACCGAATGAATATATTGTGAAGGCAGGGGACTGGGGGACGAAGATCGCGACAGCTCAAGGGGTATCCTGGAGCGACTTGCAGGCGGTTAACCCCGGAGTTAACTGGAATCGTCTAGCGATCGGGCAGACACTCAAGTTGCCAAAAAAGTAAGTCTGCTGGCTAAATTTTCTAAGCCTCCTCGATCGTTCAGATCCTGGAGGTTTTTTTATTCCTGATGCAATCAACCGAAAATACACCATCACGTTGGGAGCGATTGGGTAGCCGATCGCTGGCGAAGACGCGTATCTTTGATTTGGATGAAATAAAGTTTCGCCATCCGGTGCGACAAACTGAACGCGACTTCGTCGTGCTTACCCCCCCTGATTGGGTCAACGTGATCGCACTGACGCCTGATCATCAGATCGTGTTGGTGAAACAGTTTCGCTATGGGCTCGATGATTTTGCTCTGGAGATACCCGGTGGAGTGATTGATCCCGGCGAAGATTTTATCGCAGCGGGCATCCGAGAGCTGCGAGAAGAGACTGGCTATGAAGGCACGAATGCGCAGTTGCTCGGCACGGTAGATCCCAATCCAGCCTTTCAGAGTAATCGGTCGCACCTGATCATGCTCACCGATGCGAGGTGCACGGCTGAAATCGCTTGGGATCCCGATGAAGAGATCGAGGTTTCGTTGCGGCCCGTGGAAGATGTGCTCTCCTTGGCCCGCCATGGCGGGATCACTCATAGTTTAGTGCTCAATGCATTGTTTATGTTCGAGCCAAAGTGGCGAGAATTGAAGGGTCACGGCGTTTGACTTCACCGTGAGGGCGAGTTTCCTGCCCGAAGTAAGTTTTCATGTCTGTACCCGTATTTGCCAATTCCACAGCTACCTTAGACGCGACCTCTGGTAAGGAGCACGTGCCACCTTCGTTTGAGAAGGAGATCAGGAGTATCTATCAGCACAGTCCGCTCTACGGCCGCCGCTTTCCTCTGCATGACGAAACTCTGCAATGGTCGTGCTATCGCGAGATGCCGACACTTTCTAAAGAGGATATTATTGAGCAAGGCCCGCAGGCTTTCTTTGAGGACTACACCAAGATAGAGCGTGGTTTTCAGGATAATAGCTACGAATACGAATCGACGGGAGGCACTACACAGCTGCCCATGACAGTGGTGATGGAAGAGGGGTGGTGGGATGCTCAGACCGAGCGGGCTTACCTCGCGTCTCCGGTTCTCAAGCAGTTCGTCGGGCGACCCTATCGCAAGTGTGTGCTCGCGCCGATCGGTTGCTCGAGCAATTTGTGTCCATACGAAGATCATCCTTTTCCGAATCGTTATTTCGATGGCACCGTCTATCTGAATCTTTCGAGTGATCCATTTTCGTTTCCTGAGCCGGAGTGGGATCGGATCGTCACAGAACTACAGGCCACGAAGCCCGAAGTCATCGAGGGTGAACCGGTCTATCTTTCCTTGTTGGCTCGCGCGGTAAAAAAGCGCGGGGTGTCAGTTCCCAGCGTGAAAGTGGTTATTTTGACCTATGGCAAAGCGAGCCGTCAGCACGGGGCTCGGATCGCGGAGGTTTTCCCTGGTAAGCAAGTTGATCTGTATGGTTCGACCGAGGCCGGATACTTGTTTGTCGGCGAGGCATTTCAGGATAATTCTCAGGTGGTCGATGAAAATGCCTTTATTGAACTCGTGCCTTGGCGCGAGGAACTGGCCGATGTGTTTCAGATCTTCGTGACGACGAGGGATCGAGTGGCGATGCCTTTGCTGCGCTACCACACGGGCGACATCGTCCAGAAATTATCAACGGGTTATCGTTTGCTTGGTCGTGAACGTGATTTGCATTTTCGTCCGGATGGTTCGGTCGTATCGGTCTACGATATTGATGCTGCACTGCCCGAAGGTTTCTCGTCTTGGCACTACAGCCTCGTGCAAACGAGCGCGCATCGCTGGGATTTCCATTACGTTGCCGATGAAACGGCTCCTGACAACCTAGAGACGAATCTGGCAGCGATGTTGGGTGAGGGGATTAGAGTTAACGCCTTCCGACGGCGGGTGATCGCTCCGACGGCGAGTGGAAAGTTTGCCTTACTCAAACCACTGCCTCGCTGAGGAGACAGGTCTTCTGTGCGAGTTTAGAGGGGCTAATTTAGGGAAATTCGCCAGAGGGCGCGCTTTACAAGTTTGGGGGCGCACGCTACCCGTCTTTATATCGCGTGCATAAGCACGGAGATATTTCCCCATTCCAACCAGACTATGACTCTTTGCGGCACTCTGTTCACCTCCTCCATCGGTCGAAAATTCCTTATGGCGGTCACTGGATTGATCCTCGTGGGGTTTGTAACCGGCCATTTGGTCGGGAATCTACAAATCTTTCTCCCTCCGGATCACATTAATGGCTACGCTCACTTTCTCCAAGGTTTGGGACCAGCCCTTTGGGCGATACGTCTCTTCCTCTTGGTCTGTGTGGCGATTCACGTCTGGGCCGCCGTGGCTCTCACGATGGAAAGTCGTTCGGCGCGAGGTCCCGAAGCCTACGGGGTGAAAAAATGGCTGAGGGCCTCTGTCGCATCGCGCTACATGCGGATGAGCGGTATCGTGGTCTTGGCCTTTATCATTTATCATCTGGCTCATTTTACCATTGGGTTTGCCGGCGCAGAGACCTTCAAGTCGAACTTGCCACATGTCGTGCTTGAGCATGATGTGCGCGAATTCGGCATCCCTCTGGCGGCTGCCGGAACAGAAGTTCACGACGTCTACTCCATGGTGTTCCTCGGTTTCGCGAGCCCGTTGGTCTCCCTGTTCTATATCGTAGCGGTTGGATTGTTAACGGTGCATCTCTGGCACGGCACTGAATCGCTCTTCCAAACCATTGGCTGGCGAAATGTGAAGTGGGCAAGCTGCCTCCGTCGCGTCGTCGCTCTCTATTGTATTATCTATTTACTGGGTAACTTGGCGATTCCAGGCGCGATTTTAAGCGGCCTGGTCGAACCTGCCGCAGGCACGACTGCCGCGGCTGAAATGATTGCTCAACACTAACACTTTTCCGATATGGCCACGCTAAATTCGAATATCCCTCCCGGTCCCCTGGCTGATAAGTGGAACACCTACAAAGCCAACATGAAGTTGGTTAATCCGGCCAATAAACGGAAATACAACGTCATCGTGGTGGGTGCCGGCTTAGCCGGTGGATCCGCAGCCGCGACCATGGCCGAGCTTGGCTACAAGGTTGATTGCTTTGTTTTCCACGACAGTCCGCGTCGTGCGCACTCCATCGCTGCACAGGGTGGTGTGAACGCCGCCAAGAATTACCAAAATGATGGCGACAGCGTTTATCGTCTTTTCTACGACACCGTCAAGGGGGGGGACTACCGCTCACGCGAAGCCAATGTGCATCGCTTGGCTGAAGTTTCGAATAACATCATTGATCAATGTGTCGCCCAAGGCGTGCCCTTCGCTCGTGAATATGGTGGCCTGCTTGATAATCGCTCGTTCGGTGGTGCTCAGGTTTCGCGGACTTTTTATGCTCGTGGACAGACTGGCCAACAGCTGTTGCTTGGTGCTTACTCCGCACTTTCCAAGATGATTGGACAGGGTGGAGTGACGATGCACAACAACTCCGAGATGCTCGAACTCGTCCTTATCGATGGTCAGGCCAAAGGTATTGTGGTGCGCAACCTTATCACCGGCGAAATCACTCGGCATGCTGCCGATTGTGTGGTCATGGCCACGGGTGGTTACGGTAACGTTTTCAATCTCTCTACTTACGCGCGTAACTCTAATGCTACCGCAGCATGGCGCGCCTACAAGAAAGGTGCCTGTTTCGCTAATCCCTGCTACACGCAGATCCATCCGACCTGCATCCCCGTCTCGGGCGACTATCAGTCTAAGTTGACCCTGATGTCTGAGTCATTGCGTAACGATGGTCGCATTTGGGTGCCGAAGAAAGCGGAGGATTGTGAGAAGAATCCGAACGATATTCCGGAAGAAGATCGTGATTACTATTTAGAGCGGATCTATCCAAGTTTCGGTAATTTGGCACCGCGCGATGTCTCCTCCCGTGCCGCCAAACGTATGTGTGATGAAGGTCGTGGAGTTGGACCGACCAAGCTGGGCGTCTACCTCGATTTCAGCGATGCGATAAATCGCCTGGGCGAAGACACCGTGCGTGCGCGTTATGGTAACCTCTTCGATATCTACAAAGAGATCACCGATGAATCGGCCTATGAAACACCGATGCGCATTTTCCCTGCGGTGCATTACACGATGGGTGGTCTCTGGGTGGACTACAATTTGATGTCCAATATTCCCGGACTCTTTGTTCTGGGAGAGGCCAACTTCTCGGATCACGGGGCGAATCGCCTGGGGGCTTCCGCGCTGATGCAAGGTCTGGCTGACGGTTATTTCGTCTCGCCTTACACGGTCGGAAACTACCTCGCTAGCCAAAAGCCGGGTTCGACACCATCAATCGACGAGCCTGCTTTTATGGAAGCTGCTAAAGCGGTCGATGATCTCACTCAACGACTTCTCAATACGAAGGGGAAGGAAACCGTCGCGCATTACCACAAACGCCTCGGCAAGATCATGTGGGATCATTGCGGTATGGCGCGGACGAAGGAAGGTCTCGAAGAAGCGCTCAAACTTATCCCTGCCCTGCGCGAAGAATTCTGGGCCAACGTCAATGTGCCCGGCTCCGATAAATCGCTCAATCAAGCCCTCGAAAAAGCCGGTCGATTGGCAGACTTTTTCGAACTCGGTGAACTGATGTGTCGCGACGCTCTTACTCGGGAAGAAAGCTGTGGCGGACACTTCCGTGAAGAATACCAACATCCCGATGGCGAATGCCTGCGCGACGACGAAAAATTCGCCCACGTCGCGGCGTGGGAATACCAAGGTGAAGGCAACGTGCCGAATCGCCTCACGGAAGACCTTAACTACGAGACCGTGAAAATGAGCACGCGTAGCTACAAATAATTCACGGAACTTATAACTCTTAAGACCATGGTTGCCGACAATTCCTCTACTAAAAATATTTCCCTTACCCTCCGCGTTTGGCGCCAGAATGGCCCTGAGGGCGAAGGCAAGTTTGTCGATTATCAAGCGACAGAGTTGAATCCCAATATGTCCTTTTTGGAGATGCTTGATGTCGTCAACGATGACCTCGAACGTCAAGGGCAGGAACCTATCGCTTTCGCGCATGATTGCCGGGAAGGCATATGTGGCACTTGTTCGCTCGTGATCGATGGCAAGCCCCATGGACCACACGAGGGAATCGCCTCCTGCCAAACTTATGTGCGTAGCTTTAAGGACGGGGATCTCATCGTCGTGGAGCCCTACCGGGCGAAGCCTTTTCCCGTGCAGAAAGATCTTATCACAGATCGTGCTGCCTTTGATGAGATTCAGCAGGCGGGTGGTTTTATCAGTGTTCGCACTGGCTCCGCGTGTGACGCAAATTCGACTCCTATCCCGAAGGAAAATGCGGATCTTGCCATGGATGCGGCTGCTTGCATCGGCTGCGGTGCGTGTGTTGCCGCCTGCAAAAATGCATCTGCGATGCTGTTCGTGAGTGCGAAAGTTTCTCAATTCTCTCTGCTACCTCAAGGTCAGCCGGAACGAGATTCCCGCGTGCTTAACATGGTCGCGAAAATGGATGAGCTGGGCTTTGGTAATTGCACTAATCAATACGAGTGCTCGGCCGCTTGTCCGAAACTGATCAGTCATGACTTCATCGCAAAAATGAACAAAGAATATTTGCGAGCGTCGTTTCGCGAAGCGTTTAAGACCTCTAAATGAGGTAGTATTTCGTGAGCATGGCTCGCGTGGTATATGAAAAAACCGGGACTTTGATCCCGGTTTTTTTGCGCCCAAATATTTTTCTGCAACTTTCAGGAGGCTCGTGGGTTTTCATGGCAACAACACTTACAATCATGAAAACAAATATCTATCTCCTCCTTGTTCTACTCATCGCTCCGGTTGCTTTGGCACTGGGCGCCAGCCTTCTCATGGCTTTCTCCTTATTCGTCGCAGTCACCGTGATCGGTGTGACCATTAATGATTACGGTGAGATTCATGCCCATAGACTTGGGACGGCGATCTGATTCATCGCCATCCTGCACTGAGAGCGGCTCCTGTAAATGCGGGAGTCGCTTTTTTATTTTCCGACGAGAGAAGAGAGATCAATTGTAGAATTGGTTTCCGATTTGAGGTAGCTCTTTTCTTCGTTTTCCCGGTATTCCATCAGATTGACGAGACGGTAGCTCACCATGGGATTCGTTTGAGCGGCGAGCTGGCGCACCAGTGTTAGATTCTCAAAAAAGATGGTCACATCATGAGTTGTGACGTTGCTCGGAGCGATTCCGACGGCTTCGGTGTTTTCGATTTCCCCGACATAAGTGCCGTTGAGGTAAAGCTTATGCTTTGAGCCAGATAAGGCGACGGGGATGAAATTTTCGTTGATGAAGCGCAGAGTTAGAACCGCCCGAGGCTGCGAAAGTGCATGTGCAGGAGCGGTAAAGTCTACAATTGTGACGGTGATTTCGCCAACTTTGGGCGGTGACACGCAGCCGGTGACAAAGAGACAGCTAAGTAAGGCGAGAACCGATAAGAGGCGTGCTGGGAGAATCATGAGGGTCATGACAACAAACCGAATGACTTTCGGCAAGACTGGGAAGCGTCAGAATACGGAGATGGCCTTTGCGCTTTCCACAACAACCCAAGCGCACCCGCCGGCGATGATGAGGACTAAAGCATGTCGGAGCAGGCGTCGCCCACGAATGACGCTGTCATGGAAATTCGTATCGAGTTTGGTGCGATTATTCTGAGCCATAAAGCTCACGAATCGAGGATGGCGCATGCGTCCACGGCGATCTTTCGCCATACCCATGCGGATGGCCGGACGGTGGAAAATTTTTTTCAACGCGCGCAACACAGTATCTATTTGTGAAATGCTGCCGCAGGTTTTCAAGTAGCAAGTGGGTCGCCTCGCGGTTTTAGCGTATTTTTCTCATCAGGGACTTCAGCTGGAAGCTATAATTGATTGGCATTGGGCAAAATAATCCGTGCCGAGAGCGATAATCCATGAATAGTGAAGAAATGAAATTTGTGGTCATAGGTGCAGGTGCGTGGGGCACAGCCTTTGCCGTGCATCTTGCGGGCACAGGGCAACCGGTGACTTTGGTTCCACGGCGCGAGGAGCATGCGAGGGCATTGGGCGAGATTCGAGAGAACCATGATTACCTTCCCGGAGTCGGATTACCGGTGGGTTTGACCGTCACTGCGGATTTACAGGGATGCTTATGTGAGGCCGAGGTCGTCTTGCTGGCCTGTCCTTCGCAGGCGCTGCGTGAAACATGTGTCCGTGTGCGCGATCTGCTGCCCCACAATGCGAGGCTCAAGTTAGTTCTAAGTCTGGCGAAGGGCTTGGAGTTAAATACACAGAAACGTCCCTCTGAGGTGATGGGTGAGGTGCTTGTGGATATCCCCGTCGGTTCGTTGAGTGGTCCGACTAATGCGGCTGAAGTCGCTCAGGGGTGTCCGGCAGCGATGGTAATGGCGGCTTCGCCAACGGGCGATCTGGTTGAAGTGCAGGCTGCGATCAGCAGTTCGAAACTGCGCGTTTACACGAGTGAAGATTTACCCGGCGTGGAATTCGGAGGATGTTTGAAGAACATCTATGCGATCGCGGCGGGATGCTGCGATGGGCTAAAGCTTGGCGATAATACCAAGGCCGCGATGTTGACGAGAGCATTAGCCGAGATGGTCCGCGTCGGCGTCGGCCTCGGGGCGCGACCAGAAACATTTTATGGTTTAAGCGGGTTCGGTGATTTGGTGGCGACATGCCACGGTGGATGGAGCCGTAACCGAAAATTCGGTCAGGAACTCGGTGAAGGTGCTCGCGCCGTAGAGCTAAATGCCAACCGCAAAACGGTGGTTGAGGGGTATCTGACTACGCAGGCATTTGCCGATCTGTGTGCCTCACGGGGAATCGATGCGCCAATTCTTCATGAGGTTCATGAAATTCTGTTTGCGGACAAAGCCCCTGGTGCCGCTTTGAATGCGCTCATGAATCGAGATCTGAAGAGCGAGACTGCCGTGCCATTCGCAGGCACGGTGGCTTGAGCGAATTACTTGGTTTGTAGTTCCCGTGGAACACGAATGTGTTCCACCATTTCCTGCACCTTGTCTGGTGTTGGTGGGGTAACCTTCGCCACGATTTGAGCCACGACGATGTTCAGAAGCATACCGAGCGATCCGATTCCTTCGGGAGAAATGCCGAACCACCAGTGTTCCGCGTTGTTATTCTCAGGGTGAATAAACTTAAACCAGATGATGTAGGATGCGGTGAAAATGATACCGGCCAGCATGCCGCTTACCGCACCTTCGCGGTTCATGCGTTTTTGAAAAATCCCCATGATGATAGCAGGGAAGAATGACGCCGCCGCCAGACCGAATGCGAATGCCACCACCTGTGCAACAAAACCGGGCGGGTTAATCCCAAAGTAAGCCGCGATGACTACAGCTCCACCGGCGGCAAATCGTGCGCAGGTGAGTTCACCTTTTTCCGAGATGTCGGGTTTTGCCCAGCATTTTACAAAATCGTGCGCAAAGGCAGTGGAGATAACGAGTAAGAGTCCGGCTGCAGTGGAGAGAGCGGCCGCGAGCGCGCCAGCGGCCACGAGGCCGATTACCCAGTTGGGGAGCTGTGCGATCTCGGGATTGGCGAGCACCATGATGTCGCGATCAATCGTGAGTTCGTTGCCTTTCCATCCGGCGGATTCCTGTTTGGCGAGAAAGGCCGGGTCGGTGTTCTTATCATTGTAGTATTGGATGAGACCGTCGCCGTTTTTATCTTCGAATTTGATCAGGCCGGTCTTCTCCCAATTGTTGAACCACTCGGGCACGTCGGCGTAGGAAGCGTTTTGGACCGTGGTCAGAAGATTAGTGCGAGCAAACGCGGAAATCGCCGGAGCTGTGGTGTAAAGCAGAGCAATAAAGAGCAAGGCCCAGAATGCAGAGGAGCGTGCTGCTTTGACACTCGGCACGGTGTAGAATCTCACGATGACGTGAGGCAGACCAGCAGTCCCCACCATCAGTGCGAGTGTGATCGCGGCGACGTCGAGCGTGGGTCTAACACCAGAAGTGTATGCTGCGAAACCCAGATCGGTGCTGAGGCCATCGAGTTTATCAAGGAGCGTAATCCCACTACCGTCATTTAAGGTCGCACCGAAACCGATCTGCGGAATGAAGTTCCCCGTCATCATGATCGCGATGAAGATTGCGGGAACCATGTAGGCGAAGATGAGCACGCAATATTGTGCGACTTGCGTGTAAGTGATGCCCTTCATGCCGCCGAGCACGGCATAGCAGAAAACGATGAACGTGCCGATAAACACACCTGCGTTGATATCTACTTCAAGGAACCTTGAGAAAACGATCCCCACCCCGCGCATTTGTCCCGCGACGTATGTAAATGAAACCATAATCGCGCAGAGCACGGCGACGAGGCGCGCGAATTGTGAGTAGTAGCGGTCGCCCACAAAATTTGGCACGGTGAATTTCCCGAATTTTCTCAGGTAGGGTGCGAGTAAGAGAGCAAGCAGCACATAGCCACCCGTCCAACCCATGAGATAGACGCTGCCATCGCGCCCCATAAAGGAGATGATGCCAGCCATCGAAATAAATGAGGCGGCACTCATCCAGTCCGCTGCGGTGGCCATACCATTATGAATCGGATGCACACTTGATCCGGATACGTAGAACTCGCTGGTGGAGCCGGCCCGCGAACGATAGGCGATATATAGATAGAGAGCGAAGGAGAGACCAACGATAAGGAAGGTCCAGTTCTGAACAGTCATGAAAGCTTAGGGGTAGAGTTGGGGAAGAAAGAAGAGGCGGAGATTCAGTCTTCGTGGACGCCGTATTTGCGATCGAGTCGATTCATGCGCCACGCGTAGTATGCGATCAGCAAGACGAAAACATAGATAGAGCCTTGTTGAGCCATCCAGAATCCAAGTTTGAATCCTCCGATTTCATACTGGTCGAGAAACTCCACGAAAAAAATGGAGCAACCAAACGAAACAAATGCCCACACAAACAAGAGGCCCGCGATTAATCGCAGGTTGGCCCGCCAGTGTGCTCGACGGTTATCAGGGGTAGCCATAAGTCGTGAGCATGGGTGTCACCCCTCGTATCGGTCAATCGTGGAGTCGATGGTTGGCGGTGTGGAAAAACCGGCTCACTTTGCTTTTTCGATCACGGCGACTTTCTCGTCGCGAAAGGTGACTCTAATCCGGTCTTCCACGCGTTCTTCGTAGTGATCCACTTGCACGGGTTCATAAAAAACGATGTAGGATTTGGTGACGGGATTGTATTCCACCATCCTTCGGTAGCCCACATTACTCGTGCCGCGATACTCCGAATAGTAGGCGCTATAGATCCAGATCATATCACGACCCTCGGCAGTCGTCCGCTCGCTTTTGGAATCAGGTGCTCCCAATGCAATGTAAACCATATCCGGCGTGTATCCAATCTCGACCATGCCTTGTCGCAGTTTCTCTTGAGCATTTGGGTCCAAGGCTGAAAAAACGGCGGCTTTTTCTTCGGACCGTTTTTCAAAAGTGCTGCAGCCAGCCAAGCCCAGCAACAGGAGGGAGATGAGTAAGCGGGTTGTCATGGGGTCAGGTATGCAAACGTGATCAAATCTGTGAGGAGATGCAAATGCGGCTTGGCGTTTTTGGAAGCAGGATCAGGGTGTGACTATGATCTCATCTGGGCTAGTTTCGATCACATTTCGTCAACTCACTCCGAAGGCCATTGTTGGTCTGGTGTGCCAAGCAGGATTGAGTGGGATTGAATGGGGCGGCGATGTGCACGTCCCGCATGGTGACTTAACGCGAGCTCAAGAAGTTGGCGAGATGACGAGGGAGGCGGGACTCGAAGTCGCGGCATACGGCAGTTATTTCCGGGTGGGTCACAGCGAGGATAATGGGCTGCCCTTTGCCGATGTATTGGGCTCTGCCTTAGAATTGGGTGCGCCTGTGATCCGAGTGTGGGCAGGGACGGAGGGTTCATCCGCCGTGGATGCTGAGGGCCGCAGGCAAGTCGTAGACGATTTACGTCGCATCACAGAGTTAGCGGCAGAAGCAGGTGTGGGAGTTGCCACGGAATTTCACGGTGGGACGTTAACCGATACGAATGAATCAACGATTCAACTCCTCGCTGAGGTGGATCACGATAATCTGTGTTCTTACTGGCAACCATTGATGGGGATGAGCGACGAGATTTGTGTAGGAGCAATTGGACTGTTGGCTCCGCGATTATCCCATCTGCATGTTTACCATTGGGATTCAACGAGGGAGCGGTGCCCCTTGTCGGCCGGTGCAGAGCGATGGCAGAAGTTTATCGAGGCCGCCCAACAGAGTCCCGGCGATCGCTATGCGATGTTGGAGTTCGTGAAAGACGATGAGCCCGAGAACTTTCTCCGCGATGCCGCGACTCTTCGCGAGTGGCTTAGGATTTGATGGCGGCAACTGCCTGACGAGGCGGCACGACATCGAGACGTTTCTTCTTCTGTAGTGAAATGATGGCTACCGAAGTGATAATTATCGCCGTGGCGGTGAGCGTGCGTGTGGTGAGGTTTTCGTCGAGAATCCACCAGCCCAGAACGACGGCGACGAGGGGATTAACGAACGCATGAGTGGAAGCGAGGGCGGGCGACACGTTTTTCATTAACCAGACAAAGCTGGAAAAACCGATCAACGACCCGACGAAGATCAGATAGATGACCGCCCACCAAGAATGCGTCGAAACCTGAGATACATCGAAGTGTTGGAAATCACCACACAGCAGGCCGACGAATATTATTGCTGGACATCCTCCTAACATTTGGAGAGCCGCAGACATGAAAGGGCGTGCTCCATTTTTAGTATGTCGCGAATAGATCGCGCCGAAGGACCAGAAGGCACAGGCCGAGAGAATCGCGACGACGCCGATTTGGGAGAGCCCGCCTTCGCTTTGGCTTTCCCATGGTGCGGCTAGCCAAGCGACCCCAAACAAGCCCAGAAGCAATGCCACAATTGTTAATCGGGTGGGACGTTCACCGCCCGGCCATGCCCATTCCGTAAGAACAATGAACAGGGGGCCAACACCAATCAGCAGAGCCGCGATGCTGGAGACGATAAATTGTTCAGCCCAACCCACCAATGCATTTCCGCCTAACAGCAAGAAAGTGCCGATAATCGAGTTATCAAACCACTGACGGAAGGAGGGTTTCGACGCACCGCGCCAGCGGAGAAAAGCATATAGCAGCGTGCCTGCGATGATGAACCGGATCGCCGCCATGGCAAAGGGAGGCATCGTCTCGACCGCTATACGTATCGCCAAATAGGTGCTCCCCCATGTAAGGTAGATAGTCGCAAGGGCCAGTCCAATGGCGGTGCGGGAAGCGGTGGATACAGACATAAAGGCTGGAACTGCTAATGAATAATCGGGCTACTGCAATCATAGTGGGATTACGCCATCAGCATTAGTTCTTGAAAGCCGCTTGCGGTTGTCATCTTCTGCCTATGTATGCCCTTAAGAACTGTCATCATAGAAGACGAAACTGTATTTCGTCAGATGCTCGGGATGGCTTTAGGCAGAGTCTCTGGCTTGTCGTTGATCGGAGAGTTTGAAAACGGAAAAGATGGGCTGGATTTTTGTCTCAAGGAGAAACCCGGTTTTCTCGTGGTGGATCTATTTCTACCGGGGATGCATGGACTCGAGATCATTAAGGTGGTGCGGGAGAAATTACCGTCGACCAGAATTTTGGTGCTCACAGGTCACCCTGATGGAGAGTTGCCGGCTCAATTGATTCGTGAAGGCGTGCATGGGTTTGTCGATAAGACAGAACCCTTGAGCTATGTGCTCCAAGCGGTGGAATCCGTGATGAAGGGCGGCATGTTTTTCGCGGCAAATGTCTCGCCAAAGAAGGGGGCCAATACGGATGCCTCTTCGGTGGCTCGCCCTGCTCCACATGAACAGCCGCCGCCTTCGTCACCTTCGCTTGCGGCGGCAAAGACCTTGACGCCTCGCGAGATCGAGATCGCTCGATTGGTTACCGAAGGGCTGTCTTCGAAAGAAATCGCTTCGGAACTCAATCTTAGCGTGCGCACCGTGGAAAAACACCGTGCCAATATTATGGATAAGATCGGGGTGCGCGAAGTGGCCAGTTTAGTGCGCTACTGCGTGCAAGCGGGTATCGTGAAGGGTTGATCAGTTCCCCGGAGAAAGTTATCTGCCTTGGATATATTTCCGCAGTGGCGGAATAACCCGTTCGTATTCTGCGTTGATGATATCGATGTCCTCGCTATTCACCGCGCCATCAGGTTCCGCGAGGCGCGCTTCGAGAACCGCAAATCTTTGGGCGAGCGAAGCTAAACCCATATGACGCGAGCTACTTTTCAATCCATGCGCCGCAAGATGCTGCTCTTCCCGCTCGCTACTAACCAGTTTGCGCAGGAGGCCATCGTATTCTTTGAAGAAGGTTTGCACCAGATCGCGGGCATCTTCTTCGCTCAATATTTCCGCAAGTTGGGCGATTGCATCATTGGGGGCTGGCGTTGGTGGCGTGCTCATATTTGCATCTAGTAAACAGATCAGCGGGACTAAATCGAAACCATTCCTTCCAGATAAAGTCGAGCGTGGCCGCTGATATGGACGCGATCTTCATGCAGTTCGCACCAGATCTCGCCGCCACGGTGGGAGAGCTGTTTGGCATGTAACTGGTTTTTGCCCAGACGATCAGCCCAATACGGGGTGAGCACGCAATGAGCAGATCCAGTAACGGGGTCTTCGTTCACGCCTACTCGTGGTGCGAAAAATCGGGAGACGAAATCGCAGTCATCACCCGGAGCGGTGGCAATAGTGCCGTATTGTTCAAGTGTCGCGAGGGCGGCAAAATCTGGAGTAATCGAGCGGATATCGTTTACAGTAGCGAATACGGCGAGATTGGCCTCAGCCTGTGCGAAGAAAGTGGGTTCTTTGCCCAGCCCTTTGATGATAGCGGTCGGTGGAGTGACCGGTTTCGCGCGCCTAGATGGAAAGTTCAGTCTGAGAAGGTCATCCGAAGTTCGAGTGACGACCAAATCGCCGGACCGCGTGTTGAATGTGATTTGATCACCAAGAAATCCGAGGTGGTTAAATAGAGTGAAAGCAGTCGCGAGGGTGGCATGACCGCACAGATCGACTTCCGCTTTAGGCGTGAACCAGCGAAGGTGATACTGGCCAGACTTCGAGGGGACGAAAAAAGCGGTCTCGGCGAGTCCATTCTCGTAAGCGATGAGCTGCATTTCCGAATTTTCGAGCCAGTTTTCGAGCGGAATAACCGCGGCGGGATTACCGCAGTATTTTTGCTGGGTAAAGGCATCGATCCAGTAAATAGGGATGTTCATGTGCAAGATGCGTCTGATGGTTACGGGGGCGGAAGGTTTTCTCAGAGTCTGTTAACGTCACATGAAGTGGATAGGGCAAGTCCCGCCTCCTTTGAGTGGGCTCGGGATACGTGATTGCAATACCGTGCAATTCTGTGCGGGTATTACCCTTTACAACACATGTTTAAAAAGATCATCGCGAAGCTACGCGGCAAAACCACGCCGACTCCTGAGAAACCAGCGAGCTCGAGTGCGAAGAAATCCTCCGAGAAAAAAGATGGCCGTCCGGCACGTTCACGCTCGGGCAACAAGCC
Source organism: Cephaloticoccus sp. (assembly GCA_034669935.1). Classification (GTDB taxonomy): domain Bacteria; phylum Verrucomicrobiota; class Verrucomicrobiia; order Opitutales; family Opitutaceae; genus Cephaloticoccus. The sequence goes on along the minus strand of JAXMOJ010000003.1, from coordinate 15,686 downwards.
TTCAAATCGTAATCGTAAACCCCGAGGTGAACGCTCAGAGCGTGGAGAACGTGGTGGTGGCCCACGCGGTGAGGGCTCTCGCGGTGAGCAACCGCGTCGAGGTGGTCGCAATCAACTTGGTGAATCGCAGCGCAGTGGCTCATGTGGTCCTAGGCGTGAACGGGAGAGACCTCCTCGCGACGACACATTTGAGCACCCGAGAAGCGAGTCTATCAAGCCAGCGACGCCAGTAGATGTGCCGGCCATGGATACCCCTTTTTCGAAGTTAGGCCTCTGTGATGCACTCGCCTATGGTGTGCAGGAAAAGGGCTACACCGAACCTACTCCGATCCAGGCTCAATCGATTCCGTTGATTTTGGAAGGGCGCGATGTGATTGGTTCGGCTCAGACTGGGACAGGCAAGACAGCAGCCTTTGCTCTACCCATTATCCAAAAGCTTGGCGGGCATGGGAAGCTACGTTGTTTGGTGCTCGAGCCGACCCGTGAACTCGCGTTGCAGGTGGAAGAAGCATTCCAGACTTACGCCAAATTTACCGATCTCCAGATCACCATCATTTACGGTGGCGTGGGCTATGGTAAGCAGCTGGAAGATTTAAAGCGTGGGATGGATATTGTTGCAGCAACACCGGGCCGCTTACTCGACCATTTGGAACAGAGAAACTGTTCACTCGCTGATATCGATATTCTCGTGCTCGACGAGGTGGATCGGATGCTCGACATGGGCTTTCTGCCTGACGTGAAGCGGATCGTGCAGCAGACGCCTAAATCGCGACAGACATTGTTTTTCACCGCGACGATTCCACCGGAAATCGCGGAGTTGGCGGGATGGGCATTGAACAATCCTGCCCGCGTGGAGATTGGTCGACAACGTGCCCCGGCAGAAACGGTTTCGCACGGGTTTTATCCCGTCGTGGCGTCTCAGAAATTCGAATTGTTTGAGCTCCTATTGAAGCAGACGGATTTCAAGAGTGTTATCGTTTTTACTCGCACACGGATGGGGGCGGATCGGATCGCCCAACGACTCAAGCGGATTGGCCATACGGCGGCGGTGATGCATTCGGATCGAAGTCAGCGCGAGCGCGTCGAAGCGTTGGAAGGGTTCAAAAACGGTAAATTTGAAATGCTGATCGCCACCGATATTGCGGCTCGTGGGCTCGATATCGCGGGGGTGTCTCATGTCGTGAATTATGATGTGCCGGAAAATGCTGAGGACTACGTGCACCGGGTTGGTCGCACGGGGCGCGCGGAAAGCACAGGTGATGCTTTCACACTATTGACCGAGGATGACGTGCGAAATGCTCGAAGCATCGAGCGTTACATGGGCGTGGGCGTTGAGCGAAAGAAAATCGAGGGATTCGAGTATATCTATTCGGCATTGTTCGATGAGAACGCTCAACCAGCTGCTCCGAAAAAGACCAGCCGATTGCACCGTGGTATGCGCCGTTGATGGAGGCTAGAATTCAAGCTCCGCTTCGTCGATAGGCGGCAGGCGGAATGCCGGTGTGTTTGCGGAAGACACGACTGAGATAATTTGCGTTGGGGAAACCACATCTCGCGGCGATTTCTTTGAGGGGGATCGTCGTTATGCGAAGCAACCGCGCGGCTTCCTTGATGCGTTGTTCTGACAACCATGCGGCCGGGGGTAAACCGGTATGAGCGCTGAAAAGTCTCGTGAAATGATAGCGCGACATACCGGCTTGTTGCGCGAGCTCAGCGACGCTGAGTGGTTTGGCGAGATGTTGCTCAGCATAGTGCCTGACCTGTTCGAGAACAGGTTGTGGTTGGGTATTTAGGTGTGATTGTCCGGAATCGACGGAAAGGGCCATCATCAATTCGTAGGCGAGGGCGGAGGCGCTAAACGCATCTTTGATCTTATTCGATAGAGCGGCGCAGACTATTTTTGCGGCACATTGAACGGAACTGCTTGTGGGCGCCAAGGTGGTGATTGGGCCGAGTGAATGTTCGATATTTCTCCAGAGGCGCGATACTTCCCGACCGTGCAAGCAGATGTAAAGGAAGTCCCATTCCTGAGAATCCGAAGGTAGCCAGTATTGGTTTGAGTCGGGAAAATGAAGCAACATCGCAGAGCTGGGTGTGACTGCGTAGTCCTTGTTTCCGACGCGAAGCTGACCGCGACCTCCGAGCGTATATTGGAAAAGGGAAAACTCTGCGCGACCACGCTTACGTCCGCTCCAATTGTAGTCGGCACTGCTTTGCTTACTGTGCCCGACGCTTCCCAGCATCGCACGTAGGGGGATCGTGCGCTCAGGGAAGAAGACGTTATGTTCTCCAAGTGGCGGGGGATTTTTTAAAGGGAGCACAAAAAGATAGAAATTAGCACAAGCTGACTCTGGCAAGAATGGAGATGATTCCGTATGGTTGGCACGAAATTATACCCTTACATTTTTACTATGTCTTTCAAAATTGCTTTTATTGGTGCCGGATCAATCGGCTTCACGCGTAAATTGGTTGCCGATCTACTGACCGTGCCGGAATTCGCCGACGTGGAGTTGGCCTTCACGGACATTAACTCGCGCAACCTAAATATGGTCGCTGAACTTTGTCGCGCTGACATCGAGGCCAATGGTTTAAAGACACAGATCTCGGCCACGACCAAGCGCCGCGAGGCATTGAAGGATGCCAAATATGTATTCTGCGTGGTGCGAATAGGGGGGCTGGAAGCCTTTCAACACGATATTGATATTCCGCTGAAGTATGGCGTGGATCAGTGCGTGGGTGACACTTTATGTGCGGGTGGATTGATGTATGCCCAGCGGGGGATCGCGGCGATTTTGGATTTTTGCCGCGATATTCGTGAGGTCGCGGCTCCGGATTGCTTATTATTAAACTATGCCAATCCGATGGCGATGATGACGTGGGCCGCGAATGTTTATGGTGGCGTGGATTGTGTCGGTTTGTGCCACGGTGTTCAGGGTGGACACGCCCAGATCGCCCAAGCGCTGAAGCAGAAAAAAGAAGACGTGGATATCATTTGCGCGGGTATCAACCACCAGACGTGGTATATTTCGGTGAAGGTGAAGGGGAAGGAGTGCACGGACAAGCTGCTCAAGGCGTATGAGCGTGATCCCGAACTTTCGAAAGCGGAGAAAGTGCGCATCGATATGCTACGCCGTTTCGGATACTATTCTACCGAGTCTAACGGCCATTTGAGCGAATACGTGCCTTGGTATCGTAAGCGTTCGGGCGAGATTAAAAAATGGATCGATATGCGGAGTTGGATCCGAGGAGAGACCGGTGGCTATCTAAGGGTTTGTTCTGAGGGGCGCAACTGGTTCCGGGCCGAGTTTGCTCGCGGCAAGCGTCCTGAGACCATGGAATACACAGTGGAGAATCGCAGCCAAGAACACGGCAGCCGGATTATCGAAGCGCTGGAAACAGGGAGAGTCTATCGCGGACATTTTAATATGGTGAATCATGGCACGATCTCGAATTTGCCGGAGGATGCGATTATCGAGGCTCCGGGTTTCGTCGATCGTCATGGCATCAACATGATTCAGGTCGGTGATTTGCCTTTGGGCTGCGCGGCGGTGTGCAACGTCAGTATTTCCGTGCAACGTCTCGGCGTGGAAGCGGCGGTGCATGGCGATGATCAGTTGCTGCGTCAGGCCTTCATGATGGATCCGTTGACGGGGGCGGTCTGCAATCCGCCGGAAATCTGGCAGATGGTAGACGAGTTTCTCGTGGCTCAGGCTCAGTGGTTACCGCAATACAAACGCGCGTCGAATGCGGCTAAGAAGCGTCTCAAGAAAGGACCATTGATTAAGACAAAGGCTCGCAAGGGGGCCGCTCGCCTGAAGACGCGTTCGATGGCTGAGTTGAAGCGCATCAATAAAGGCAACCCGCGCGGCGGACATTAGGATTTTCCGCGAGAATCTATCAATGATCATCTCGTGTCCTTTGTCTGGATACCGTGTCGACCTGCGGGTGATCACTTTCTGATGGATAACGCTAATTATAGAATTCAGCACGCGTTGATCCGGACCGGTATGGATCAGGTTTAGGGATAGGGGTTCGATTTTATCGCCACACTTTAAATATCAATATGTCATTCAAAATTACTTTTATCGGCGCCGGTTCGATCGGCTTTACGCGTAAGTTGGTTGCGGATCTTTTAACGGTGCCGCAATTCGCCGACGTTGAGTTAGCGTTTACCGACATCAACCGCCGCAATCTGGAAATGGTAGCGGAACTATGTCGCACGGATATCAAGGCGAATGGTTTGAAGACTCGGATCAGCGCGACGACCAAACGTCGCGAGGCACTGAAAGGCGCAAAGTATGTGTTTTGCGTGGTGCGAATCGGCGGCTTGGAAGCGTTTACGCACGACATCGATATACCGCTGAAATATGGCGTGGATCAATGCGTAGGTGATACGTTGTGTGCGGGAGGTTTGATGTATGCCCAGCGGGGAATTGCGGCGATGTTGGATTTCTGTCGCGACATTCGTGAAGTCGCGCATCCGGATTGTTTGCTCCTGAATTACGCCAATCCGATGGCGATGCTGACCTGGGCCGCAAACAAGCATGGAGGGGTGCGTTGTGTCGGCCTCTGTCATGGGGTTCAGCATGGGCATAACCAGATAGCCGAGGTGCTCGGATTAAAGCGCCGCGAGGTCGATATTATCTGCGCGGGGATTAATCACCAGACGTGGTATATTTCGGTTAAAGCAAAAGGTCGCGATTGCAGAAACAAGCTGTTGAAAGCGTTTGAAAAGCATCCCGAATACTCGATTTCCGAGAAGGTGCGCATCGATATGCTGCGCCGTTTTGGATATTATTCAACGGAGTCGAACGGTCATTTGAGCGAATATCTGCCATGGTATCGAAAGCGTCCCAACGATATCAAAAACTGGATTGATCTGAAATATTCATGGGCCAACGGAGAGACTGGCGGTTACCTCCGCGTTGTGACTGAAGGGCGTAATTGGTTTCGATCAGAATTCGGTCAGGGTAAAAGGCCGGAGCCGATGGAATATACCCAAGAGAATCGCAGCGATGAGCATGGCAGTCGGATCCTTGAGGGGCTGGAGACGGGACGCATTTACCGTGGGCATTTCAATTTGATCAACGCATCGACCATTACCAATTTACCTTCCGATGCGATTGTTGAGGCTCCGGGGTATGTCGATCGCCATGGTTTTAATACACCTAGCGTAGGTGATTTACCATTGGGCTGTGCGGCGGTCTGCAATGCCAGTATTTCAGTGCAGCGCTTAGGTATGGAAGCCGCAGTGCATGGCGATGACCTGTTGCTGCGCCAAGCGTTTCTGATGGATCCGTTAGTCGGGGCAGTCTGTAATCCGCCTGAAGTGTGGCAGATGGTGGATGATTTGCTCGTGGCACAGCGCGCTTGGCTCCCACAGTATCGGAAAGCGATTAGCTCTGCAAAGAAGCGGTTGGCGAAAGGTCCTCGCATTAAGACTAAGGCCTCCCTGGGGGCTGCGAGAAAGAAGACTCGCTCCTTAGCGGAATTAAAGAAAAAGGAAAAACAAAACCCTCGCGCAGGGCACTGATGGAGACGTCTTGGGCCACTCAGCGATTGCCAGCTTACCGCGACCTGAATGGTCTGGTGCGGACTATGCATTTAGACATCCCTTCCGGAGAATTCGCGGGTTACATCTTTGATTTGGATGGCACGCTGGTAGATACCATGCCGCTGCATTACGTCGCGTGGCGTGATACATTGCGCGAGTTTGGGTTGGATCAGGATCTGGATGAAGACCTTTTCTATTCTTTGGGTGGGCGGCCCGCAGCGGTGGTGGCTGACAGATTTAATCAGCATTATGGGACCTCTTTCGAGCCGATGAGGCTGCGTGAAGTAAAGGAGGAGCGATTTGTTAAGCTGTTGGCGGATGCCCCATTGATTGAACCGGTGGTGGCATTTGCCCGGGAGATGGCGAGGACTCATCCGGTGAGTGTGGCCTCGGGAGGACCGCGCGATGTGGTGATTGATACTCTTGAGAAGCGGGGGTTGGCTCCGCTGTTTCCAGTCGTGGTTTCGGCCAATGACGTGGAGCATGGGAAGCCGGCCCCCGATACGTTCTTGCTCGCGGCCGAAAAGATGGGAGTCGCGGCTGAAAGTTGTCTGGTTTTTGAAGATGCCGTGTTGGGAATCGAAGCGGCCGAAGCTGCGGGCATGAAATGGGTGAGGATTCCACGGAACTCTTCCTCGTCAGTTTGATGGAAAGTGTTTTGCGATGTAGCCGGTTTGTGTTCTGGTGCCAGCATGACTTTCGAAGAGTTAGCCAAGCCTGAAGTGCGTTCGCAGCCGGTCTATGAACCGGGAAAACCGATTGAGGATGTGGCGCGCGAGCTGGGACTCGATCCCACCTCGATCATCAAGTTGGCTTCAAATGAAAATGCGTTTGGGACATCGCCTTTGGCGATAGAGGCCGCGCGAGAAGCTCTGGAGCAGTCGGAAATGTATCCCGATGGCGGCTGTTATCGGTTGCGGGAGAAGTTGGCGGAAAAATGGCAGTTCGCGCCGGATCAATTCGTGATTGGCAATGGCTCCAACGAGATTCTCGAACTTCTCGGGCATGTGTTTTTGCGACCGGGGGATGAGGTCGTCATGGGAAACCCGGCATTTATTGTTTATAAACTCGTCACGTTGCTGTTCGGCGCGAAGCCGGTGGAGGTGCCGTTAGTCGATCACAGGCACGACTTGAATCGTTTGGCGGACGCGGTGACAAAAAAAACGCGGCTCGTTTTTGTGCCGAGCCCGAACAACCCAACCGGCACCGCAAATACCGAGGGGGAGTTGCGAGCATTCGCGCGGCAGATGCCGGATCATGTCATTGTGGTTTATGATGAAGCTTACGCGGAATATCTCGAATCGCCGCCTGATTTGCGGCCTTTGATTTCCGAAGGTTGTAAGGTGATTTGTCTAAGAACTTTTTCGAAAATATACGGTCTGGCGGCACTGCGGGTCGGGTATGGTTATTCGAGTCGGGAGATGGCGACTTTGCTCAATCGGGTGCGGCAACCATTTAACATAAATGCGATTGCTCAATCGGGTGCGGTCGCGGCTTTAGCTGATGATAACTTTGTCTCGAAATGTCGTGAGCAAAACCAGGCAGGTTTGGAGCAATTGGCGGTTGGGTTTGAAGCCATGGGCTCCACCTATGTGCCGAGTGTGGCTAATTTTCTTTTGGCGAAGGTCGGCGCGGGGGCGCGTATTTATCAAGAATTACAGGCGCGAGGTGTGATCGTGCGTCCGATGGGACCTTATGGTATGCCGGAGTGGCTGCGGTTCACGGTGGGATCGCACGAACAAAACGAAGCCGCTCTTCGCGAGTTAAAGGCGTTAATCAAGTAGGTTCGGGCTAGGTAGAGGTTTCAGTTTTGGCTCAGACGTCGCTCTATTTTGTCAATTAGCGCGGCCCGGCCATCCAGAAATATAAACTGGTCGCTATTTAGCCATTTCATGGCATCGGCCATAATCGCAGGCGACGGTTTTCGCATGTCCAATAGTCGTTGGAGGCGGTCAGACAGCTCTGCGGAGTCATGATCTTCCAGATTAAGCTCAAGGAGTCGTGTCAGGATAGGTTGGCTCTTGGGGGAAAGTTGTGACGCCTGCGTGAGGGTGGTTTTAGCTGCTTCTCGATTTCCCATACTGGTTAATCTGTCTGCAATGGCTAGGAGGCTTTCGGGGCGAAGATGGGATTGGGCCATGAAAGCGGTGAGGTTGGTCGCGCCTGCTCCCTCATTCCCTAAACCATAGTGAGCAATCGCAAGAAGTCCTTTGGCTGTGTTGGTAATCTGATCGGCGGTGGGGTTGGATTGCTGAATACTGGCGACTTCATCGATAACTCCCCGATAATCGCCGGCATTCAGCAGAGCCTCAACCAGGAGGAGTTGAACAATAGGCTGTTGGGGGAGGTCGTGGCGTTGAAAATGGCGGATCAGTGTTCGGGCTAGCGTAACGTTGCTCGTAGTGGCGGCGAAGTCTCCCAGTTCGAGCAATGGAGGTGGGTTTAGTGAAAACGTCTCTATCATCTGATGCGCCGCCAACATCGCGCCGGGAATGTCGCCTGCAGTGTGCAGTGATCTAATTCGATCTAATTGAGATCGCGATCGGTTGGGGTGTTTGATTTGGTGAAGAATAGATAAGCGCCGTGATTCGGCGTTTAGATTCGCGAGGATCAATGCCTCTTGGAGATGTGAGTAGACTCGTTCCAATGAAGGGAAATCCTGACGTAGACTCCGAAGCAGCACTAAGGAGAGCTCGTGATACCCACGATCCCATTCGATTTGAGCCTGAAGAAGGCGCCCATCGAGCGATTGGCTTACTTGGTTCGTGATTAAAAGAGACTCGGCGCGATCGTAACTTCCTTGTTGGTGACGAACGGTTGCGGCACTCAGCGCGGCAAGTTCTCTTATGCTTGGGGATGAGTTTGGATCTTCTAGCAGTTCATTGCTCAGCGTAAGCGCGGCGATGTCTTCCTCTTGCTCGATCAAGAATCTGAGTGTGGTGGCGATATATTCATGATCGTATCGATGGAATTTCAGGCCGTTGGTAAGCGTGTTTTGTGCAAGGTCGATACGGTTGTTTGCTGCGTAGACTTGAGATAAAAAGATGCGTCCGTCACGATTGCGAGGGGATCGGGCCAGCCCCATCCGAAGAAGCTGGAATCCTCGTGAGCCTTGCCCTGATTGCAGGAAGTGGTGTGCCTGCTGGATATGATGATCGCCTCGCTTAACTTGGTAGCGCTCCCAATTGGATGGGAGGGCGATGTCTAAATAGGTGATTTGGCTCACGCCACGATGGTGTTTAACAAACCACCACGCACCCCCCGTGAGCAAAAAGTAAACAACGAGTAAGGCTGTTGAAATATATGATATCCAACGCCATGCGTAATTTCGACTATCTGTGGTATGCATCTAAAGAATTGTGGAGTTTACCTCCCAGCATTCCTGGAGGATTCAGACTGCACTGCCAATGGTGAATGTTTAGTCTGTGTGGAGATGTAATTGGGGGCAGAATGGACTTGCCGAGGACTATTAGTTCTTCCTAACTGACAGGTTCTTACTGAAGAATTTTTGCAGTATAGCTGTTTTTCGGATTGCTTACGCTTAATCTTTGTTATCTCTATTCGCATTATATTTACGCATTTCTACTAGACCCTTTCAGACCTAGAACCGACAACCTACCGAGCACATGAAGAAAAGTATAAGCATATTGGCCCTGTCATTGGCAGCGGCTACCGTAGCCTTTCCGGCCCCATTTTTGGCTGTCGGTGATGGCGCAGAACTATTCCTTACCGGCACCTTGGGTGTCCGTAGCGATAACAACCTGTTTCTCACCAACACTGGTGAAGTCGATGATGTGATCATCGACATCAATCCTGGTTTTGAACTTACTTTTGGTAAAGGATCCCTCACGCAAGGTAGCGTTTCCTTCACTGAGAGTTTTGCCCGTTATTCTCAAAACAGCGGACTAGATACTGAATTGGCATCGTTAAAGTTCAACACGAACTACGATGATGGTAAATCTAAGTTCACCACCAATGCCAGTTACGATGAATTGAATCAAAACACCGTCGACGTCCGTGGGAATAACCTCGCTCGCCGTGATGTCACTGCTCTTGGGCTTGATGCTGAATTATCAGCCAGCGCAAAATCTAAGGTGGGAGTCGGTGTCTCGTATGAGAACATTGATTATAAGCGCGCAGGAAACCGAGATTCGACGATTGTCGCAATTCCCGTAAATTACTACTATGCGGTTTCGGAGAAGGTCGATCTCAGCTTGGGATACCGCTACCGTAGCACCGAAGTGGCAGTCACGCCTGACTCAAAGGATCATACCTTCAGCGTCGGTGCTCGAGGTGAATTTTCGCCCAAAACGACTGGTTCAGTATCGGTTGGTGTCGGTAATCGTTCCTTCACCGGAACGAGGGGTGATGAAGACATCCTGAACTTGGATGCGGGGCTAGATATTGCGCTCACGGCTAAAAGCTCTCTCAATCTTACCGCATCGAACGATTTTGGGGTCTCTGGTTCTGGTGAAGAGCAGAAGAATTTTTCCCTGGGCGCCATTCTCCGAGGCAATGTATCCGATCAATTGTCGCTTAATGGTGGTGTGAACTTCCGGCAAATCGACTTTTACACTCGTGAGGATAGCTTTTCGGAACTGAAGCTTGGATTTGATTACATCGTCAGCACGATTGTGACAGTTCAAGGTGGTTTGACTTATCAGTCGAATGATTCGGGCTCAGCTGGAGGAGACTTCAAGAGCTCTGTCTTCAGCTTAGCTGCTAAGTTCCGTTACTAATTGAACGCAGTATAAGCCTTTTAGCTTTAGCGGAAGTATGGCCTCAGGGTCTGCTTCCGCTTTTTTTCTCCCTATGATGATACTTCGTTGGTTAACTATTTTGGCATTAGTCATGACATACTCGTTTGGCAATAACGCCGAAACGGAGCTAACGCGGGATGACTACATTATTCAACCTGGAGACCTGCTTCAGGTGCAGATATTTCAGGAGGATGATTTGACCCGCGAGGTCCGTGTGACTCAGGGAAACTCTATTACGATGCCATTGATAGGAGCAGTGGATGTTGCTGGTCTGACGCCCAAAGAGGCGCAGGATTTGATCCGCGATTTGTATAATCGCGATTACTTAGTGAATCCTCAGGTCAATGTCGGCGTGACCGAGTATGCGCCGCGCTCAGTTAATGTGCTTGGGGCGGTCAATAGTCCGGGAGCCATTTTGTTTCCTCAAGAAGAGGGACTTACACTGGTCGATGCCATTGCTCGCGCAGGTAGCTTTAATCGTTATGCTGACCGTCGAAAAGTAAAGTTATCGAGAACAGATGAAGATGGGCGCACTTTGACCGAGGTAATTGATGTTGATGAGCTCATGGAGAGCGGCACCAATGACTCATGGCCTTTGCGACGTGACGATGTGATTTTCGTGCCAGAGCGTATTTTTTGATCTTATAGTAATGGATTCTGATTCAAAGCAAACACAAGCCGGCGGTGGTTACGGGGGTGGCTACAGCGGCTATTCAGCCGGTGGCTACGGTTATGAGGATACAACGAGCGAGGCTCATCGCACGATCAAAGACTACCTCTTGATCTTACGGGAACGTATCTGGTATGTGGTGGTTGTCTTCCTCGTTATTTTCTCCTCGGTCCTGGTTTATACATTCAGCCGGACCAAGATGTATGAATCGGTCGCCTCAGTGCAGGTTTTCCGCAGTGGTCCGACGGTCATGCAGGTGCAGGCGGTGATGGATACGGATATCCGATCTGCGGAAGATCTAAATACGCAGGTTAAAATTCTTGAGAGTGGTGCAATCATTCAAAATGTGGCCGACCGCTTAACGGGAGATGATCTCCGTCGGTTTATGGCTCCTTACGAGAAGGGGGACTCCAGTGATCCGATTCTGCCGACTTCTATTATTTACAATAATCGTAAGGTCATCCCGCAGAGATTATCGCTAGTGTTGCAGGTGAGTTATGAGCATCCCGATCCATTGATCGCAGCACAGGTGGCGAATTTATTTATCGACGAGTTTATCACTTATAATGCTCGCATCAGAATCGATGAGTCCATGAAGGCAGTAGAAGACCTCCATGCGCGGGCTGATGATCAGCGCAAAAAAGTGGATGATCTCTCCGTGAAATTGCAGGCGTATCGTGAACGGAATAACCTCGTTTCACTCGACCAACGCAAAGATATCGTCACCGAAAAACTGAAGGCTCTAAATCTCTATCTCACCCAAGCTAACTCCAAGTTGAAGGAAAGCGAGATACGCTGGCAACAGGTCCAAGAACGTCAGAAAACCGGTCAAGATTTGACTGAGTTGCCTTTTATCGCCTCACAGCCACTGATTGGATCCTTGGTTGGTCAATTGGCCGCCCAGAAAATCGGGATAGCACAATTAGCAGAGCGTTACCGTGCTAAGCACCCTAAGATGATTGAGGCACGGGAATCTCTGCAACAGGTCCAACGTGAATTGGAGCGTGCATTGGATTCTGCCTCTGCACTGATTGAGTCGGAATACATCTCCGCCCAACGTAATGATGAACAAGCTCGTCAGGCGCTTGCTGCCCAGGAGGGAGAATCTTTAGAGTTAGACCGCTATGCGGTTGGCTATGGCAATTTGGAGCGTGATTTTAAGATCAATGAACAGATCTTGGAATCGATCCTGAGTCGTGCTCGCGAGACCTCAATGACGAGCACGATTGAAACCCAGAATGCACGAATTATTGATCGTGCGACACCATCTGGAAGTCCGAGCTCACCCAAGGTTCTCTTGAACATCGCCCTTGGGTTGGTCGGCGGTGCAGGCATGGGACTGGCGTTTGCCTTCTTTGTCGCGTTTATCGATGATCGGGTGAAAAGCGCGTTTGATATCGAAGGAGTGATCGGACTTTCACTGGTTGGAATCATTCCTCAGATCAAGAAGATGGAAATGGCCGATAAAGCGCAAATCGTGCTGAACAACGCAGACCGTCAAGTTTCAGAAGCCTTTCTCACGCTGCATTCCAGCCTTCGTCTCCATGATGAAAGCAAAAATGCGAAGTGTATGCTCGTGACCAGCACCATTCCAGGTGAGGGAAAGTCCTTCACGATCACGAATCTCGCGCTTACTTTTGCCGCTCATGGAGAAAGAGTGGTCTTGGTGGATTGCGATTTGCGCAAGCCGAACATTCATAAAGGACTTCGACTGGAAAATGCCCAAGGTGTCATCGACGTATGCACTGGAGATAAGTCTTTGGACGAGGTTATTATGAAGGATGTTCATAAGAATCTTGATGTTATCGCTGCGGGTGGACGGGCCAAGAATCCGACGCATTTACTCAATAGTAAGAACTTCGAGACGATGGTTGCGGACCTCCGCAAACGCTATGATCGGGTGTTCTTTGATACTCCACCACTGGCTGCTGTGAGTGACGCGATGATCATCCTTCCGTTGGTGGATGGTTCAATTTTCAGTATCTACTTCAACAAGGTCCGTCGGAAGGCTGCTCAATTTGCAGCCACTCGTCTTCAGGAATCAAACGTGCCAAATTTAGGTGCAATTCTGAATGGTCTTAATCTTGCCGTGTCAGGTTACTACTACGCGCAGTATTACGATAAGTCCTATAAGGATTATTACGTGACTCAAAAGAGTGACTTAGACGCCCGCGGGTAGAACCCATCTCTAACGAACCCCTCGTGCGTTTTACCGCCGAGGCACTTCAGCGTTTGGCGGCGGCACGTTTTAAGCGGTCGTTTATGGCCATAGCATAGGGACCATCTGGTGCTTTTTCAGCGTGAATAATACGGTAACCCTTTTCATCGAGGAGCCGGAGTTGGGCAAAGAGCTTATGGGCTGCGCGTTTCTGATCGCCTGTCGAATCTAGCCAATAGGTCTGTTTTGGAGTCTTACCAGGTGGTCTGGTGAAGTAGAGGTATGCTTCATCGGTAGATTCCGATAATGGTGGTGGAGACAGCTTGTCGTGTAAAACGACTTTGGCCCGTGGGCTATAATGCTGAGACAACATTCCAGGAGCGACTTGTGAGCCTCTGGTGGTATGTGAACTTGCTGCTTTTGCGATTATGCCTAGAGTTCCTTTGATGTGTTCGGATGTAATCGCCCCGGGGCGAAGTAGTCGTATATGACTCTCGTCTCGAGCGTCGATAATGGTGGATTCCAGACCAATTGTTGATGCGCCCCCATCCAGGATATAGCGGATGCGATTGCCCAAATTGGCGCGGACATGATTAGCTGTTGTGGGGCTGACGTATCCGAACGGATTTGCACTGGGAGCCGCCAACGGAATGTCAGCGATTCTGAGTAACTTCCTCAAAAGAGGATGCTGAGGGATTCTGACGGCCACACTATCCAGACCAGAGGTCACGATATCTGGCACGCAGCTTTGTTTTTTGAGAATAAGAGTGAGCGGGCCCGGCCAGAACGCTTTCGCTAAAGCCAACGCCGTCGGATTTACGTGAGCGATACTTTCAAGTTGCTTGATGTGGTGAAGATGCACGATGAGCGGATCTGTTGTCGGTCGACCCTTGGCTCGAAATATTTTGCGACACGCTTGGGGATTTAGAGCATCAGCAGCGAGGCCGTAAACCGTTTCACTGGGGACGCCCACCAGCTCGCCTGCCCGCAATTTTGCGGCCAACATGGCTAGGTTGTGCGGTGTCCCACGATAGACTCTGGCAGTGACCTTTGTTCTCATGGCATAAAAAAGCCGGAGTGTATACTCCGGCTGAGAATGTTGGGAATCGCTGAAAGCGATTACAAGGCCAGCAAATTATTGCGTGATTGCTTAATCGTGCGAGTAACGGCGCGTTGCTGTTTGGCTGAAAGACCGGTGTATTTACGAGGCAGAATTTTCCCTGTGTCCGTGACGTAGCGGCTCATCATCTGCGGGGCAGTGAAGGGGAAGTTTTCTGGCGTAAGACTCTGCTGCTGTTCTTCTGTAGTGCTCATAGCTTGATTGGAATGGGAGACGATTAGGTCTCTTCAGCCCATGTCAACCCGGATTTTCCTGTTCTGGATGGTTGACCACAGGCGAGGTTCTTCCGTTCATGACGGGGCTGGGGCCGTAGCTCAATTGGATAGAGCAGTTCCGTCCTAAGGAAACGGTTGGGGGTTCGACTCCCTCCGGCCTCACCAGCTCCCTTTAACCGCCGGCCCAGACCGGTTTTTCTTTCAAATGATAAAGGCGTTCCCCGGCTTTGGGCTCCAGAAAGATACCTTCGTCTTCCCGGTTGGCGTAATCGGTCGGATTGATCGTGCGCCAGTCACGGTATCCGAGGTTGATGGCATGACATTCGGCTTCGCTCAGACCCGTGGCGAGAGTGACGCGCACACGAGGGGTCTCGATCCCAGTCTTTTCGTGATAGGTGCCAATTCCGTAAACATGGGCGGAATGGGCCAGAGTGCCCCAAGCTTCGTCCTTAAATCGGTCCCATTGTTTTAAGATGTAATCACGGCAGTGGTAACCGATGCGTCGAATGTGTTCTCCGTGCGTTACGGAAACTTCTTTCAAGTGTGGGGCGTAGATAATCAATTCGCCTCCATCGGCGACGATAGGCTCGAGTTTATACATGCATTTTCCGGCGACCCAAAGCTCATCATACATGGCCGGAGCGCAAGAGAGCACAGTGTGGAATGGGTGATCTTTGTAAGTAATATGTCGCTCCCTCGACAGTTCGCTGGCGGAATCCCAAGCCGTTTCAGGTGTGCCTGAATAGAGCCCGGAGAGGTCTCCATTGCCTTGGACGACGAGACTGAAACAGAGCTTGGGCACCGGGATCATCGCAGCGGCGCGATCTACCACTTTGCGGACTGGCGTCCACTTATTGCCGATTATCATGGGGTTGGTGACCACGGCACCGAGCCAATGAAAGAAGTTGAGGATTTCCGGGCCACTCACGCCGGGAAACAGGTATTTGTTTCCTCCCGAGAAACCAACTACTTCGTGGGGGAAAACCGGACCGATGATGATGATTTGATCGTAGTCAAAGAGGCGTTTGTTGACATAAACCGGCACATCCATGGAAAACAATCCGCTCGAGAGGTCGCTGATTTCCTTGGCCGGGATTGTTCCGAGATCACGCAAGGCGTCGGGATTGTCCCATTCATGATTGATAAACTCTACGTTGCGATAGGTGGTGGTTCGTTCTTCGGCGGTGATTTCGACTCGAGCATCAATGG
>JAXMOJ010000002.1:0-335913 GCA_034669935.1 Cephaloticoccus sp. | reverse complement strand
GATCAGAGCATTATCGGGGCGCAGATGATCGAGGATGAGGTTGTAACCAGTGGGATCAGGATTGAGCCAGAGGTAGGGTTCGCGTTCGGCGATTTCCATGGGGTAATCACGTAGTTGGTTTGCGAGAGAGACCGCGCGTCCCGCGCCTTCGCCTTTGTTGGCATAGGTCTCATCGAGGGCAGCCATTGCTTGGCGTTCTTCGAATAGATAAGTCGGGTAGTCGGCAGCTTTGATTTGGTGGATTGCGCCAAAGACGATTTCCAGCACGCGATGGTATTGAGCAAGTCCGTCGGGGGTCAGTTGGATACTGATATTAAACATGCCGTAGTCAGGCGAATCGTCGTAAGAACCCGCGCTGAGGCCAGTGGCGAGTCCTTCTGCTTTCAGCACAGAGAGGAGGCTGCCGGCTCCTTCGTCACCGAGGATGGCTCCGAGTAGTTGTCCGGGTTTGCTGGCGTAAAACTTGGTGGTGGCGGGCAGGGCAAATTCGAGATCGAGCGAACGCAGGTCCTTGACCGGTTCCATCCGGATGAGGCGCAGGGCGGGTTTGGCGGGAGAAAAATTCGGATTAAAACGCGGGGTCTCGAGTTGGCGATTTTCGATCGGGGCATAGTAGGTGCGCACCCACGATTCGAGTTGATCGAGGCTGGCTTTGCCGACAACGGCGAGCGTCATGGTGTTGGCGCTGTAGTGCGCGCGGTGGAAGGCAAGGAGTTCTTCTTGGGTGGTGCCACCGAGGGTCTCGCGACTACCGATGTTGAAGTGGTTGGCCGGATGAGATTCAGGATAATGGGAGCAGTGTAGCTGGTATTGACGCCACATATCGGATTCGAGGTTCTTCTGAAACTCGGAATTGACTGCGTTCATTTCGCGCTCGGTGAACTCGGGGGTGAATAGCGGGGCGATGAAGAATTGAGCCATGCGATCGAGGGCACCTTCGAAGGCTTCGTGACGGATCTCGAAGTGATAGTTGGTGTGGTCGCGCGCAGTGTAGGCGTTGTTGTAGCCACCATTGGTCTTCAGGTAGTTGCCATATTCGGCTTCATCGGGATATTTCTCCGTGCCCAGAAAGAGCATGTGTTCGAGGAAGTGAGCGAGGCCTTGGCGATCTTCGGGATCGGAGAGGGAGCCGCCGCTGACGGCGAGAGCGGCGGAGGATTTGTTGAGCTTCGGATCGGAAAGGAGGATGACTTTGAGGCCATTGTCCAAGGTGAAGCGCCGATACTCGGATTCATCATTGGAAGCCTTTTTCGCCGCGGGGATGTTTTGGGTGGGAGTCGCCCAGAGTCCCCATGTCGAAACGGTGAGGACGAGGATCAGGAGTTTGGCAATTTTCATAATGGATTAACTATTTTGCGGTGAGGTTAGTTAAGATGGTTTCGGGGCCAAGCCGTTAGCGATGAGCTGTTCTCTATTAGGCTATTCGGCCCATAGGCGGGATGAGCGGTGCGGCTTTACCCAGACGTGGTGGTGATTTTCTGCTGCAGGTGGGTGATGCGTTGCTTCGATTCGCTATTGCGCACGGCCATGGCGTAGGCGGCGGGATCGCCGACGAGGAAGACTTTTTTGCGACCGCGCGTGATGGCGGTGTAGATGAGATTGCGCTGCAGCATCATGAAGTGCGCCTTGAGCAGCGGCACGATCACGACGGGGTATTCGCTGCCCTGCGATTTGTGGATGCTGATGGCGTAGGCGAGGGCGAGATCGCCGAACTCGTTGCGCTCAAAAGTCTGCGGTTCGCCGTCGAAATTGGCGGTCATGGTGCCATTGATCCCGTCGATCGAGGTCACACTGCCGATGTCGCCGTTGAAGAGGTTTTTATCGTAGTTGTTGCGCAGTTGAATGATTTTGTCGCCCGGTCGGTATTCGCCCGTCGAAGCACGCAGCCCTTGACGGTTGGTGTTCAGTGCGGTCTGCAACTGTTGGTTGAAATTGCCGACTCCGGCCATGCCCTTATGCATCGGCGCGAGCACCTGCACGTCGTTGACGGGGTGGGGCCACTTGAGTTTTTGCGGCACGTATTCGGTGCAGATTTCGATCACCTTGCGCACGCAATCGTCCGTATCGGTGGCGGCGATGAAATTGAGATCAGACCACACTTGCGCATCGGCAACATTCGAAAGCACGGGCGGCAGAGTGACTTCGCCTGCGTTGATCGCATGGGCAGTCGTGACGATCTGGCTTTGTCCCTTCTGGCGATAAATTACGGACAGACGCGTGACAGGCACTTGGTCCGTCGCGATGATATCCTTGAGCACATTGCCCGCGCCGACACTCGGGAGCTGATCGGTATCGCCCACGAGCAGCACGTGTGCACGTGCGGGCACGGCTTGGAGCAAGGCGGACGCGAGCCGCGTATCGATCATTGAGGCCTCATCAATAATGAGGAAATCGGTTGAGAGCGGAGACGATTCGTTGGCGACGAATCCACCTTTCGAAGGGTCGAATTTCAGTAAGCGGTGAATCGTCGTGGCGTAGCCGCCGGTCGTTTCGGCGAGACGATTGGCGGCACGACCCGTAGGTGCGGCGAGATGCACGCGCACTTTTTTCGCGCGGAGAATATCAACAAGTGCACGCAGGATGGTGGTTTTTCCCGTTCCTGGCCCACCGGTGAGAATGGTAGTTTTGTGGTGCAGGGCGTTCTTGACCGCATCGGCCTGCAGCGCGTGAAAATCGAAACCAGCCTTGTCGGAGGCCCACTTCACGGCGGCCTCAATCTTGATCGGAGGAAGGCCACTGGCGACTTTGCCGAGGCGTGAGATCACGGCGGCAATCTTTTGTTCGTAACGATCGTTGTGCGGAAGCTGGATTAACCCTGATCCGGGCAAAGGGTCGGCGACGCCTTCAGGCCAATGGCGCACGAGAGATTTGTTCTCCACGAGAAAGATGATTCGCGCTTCGACTAGTTTCGAATCGGTTTCGAGCAGGGTGGCGGTGTGGTCGCGCAACTCGACTTCACGAAATGCGGTGTGACCTTCTTCTTGGAGAGTTTCGAGGGCGTAGATGATGCCGGCATCGATCCGGGGGGCGGCGTCGTTGGCGAAGCCGAGATTAATCGCGATGCGATCAGCGGTCTTGAAACCGATGCCGTCGATCTCCCGTGCAATGCGGTAAGGATCGTTCATCAGAATCTGTTTCGCGTCATTGCCGAAACGATTGACGAGTTTTACGCATTGCGAGGGCGTGACTCCATAGGTCTGCAGAAAGATGTAGAGCTCGCGCTCGGTTTTCTTTTCGTCCCACGCTAGTTTGATGCGGGTAACCCGTTTTTTACCAATGCCAGGGACATCCCGCAGGCGTCCCGATTCTTCGCTGAGGATGCGAAACGTATCCGTGCCAAACGCATCGACGATCTTGTTGGCGTAAACTTTGCCGATGCCCGGCACGAGACCGCTGCCGAGATACTTGCGGATACCATAGACCGAGGCGGGTAACTCACTCTTAAACGCAACGACCTTGAACTGTGCACCGTGTTGAGCGTGGCGAGTCCATTCGCCGTCGAGATGGAGAGTCTCCCCGCATTCGACTCCAGGCAGGGCACCAACGATGGTCGTCTTGGGCGTATCTTCCTCCTCGCTCTTGTTCTTCGGGTCAGGCCGAAACTCCGCAATCGTGTAGTGATTCTCCTCGTTGAAGAAAATGATGCGCTCAAGAACGCCGGTCAGTTGTTGGGATGCGGAGGAGGAGGGCACTGATCAATAAGTAGTCGAGGTTGAGACTAAGTGAAGTGCTTTAGCTCAAAAAAGGCTCACGGTGAATCGTGAGCCAAATTTTTTGGAAGGGTGCCTATTCTGCTATTCTTTGGGGCTAGGCTGCTCTAGATCGGCCTTAGCCTCATCCACGAGCTTTTTGATTTTCGGCATCATGCTTCGTTGCATCTCTTGAGCAAGCGGCATGACTTGAGCCATGATCTGAGGCTGCTTGGCGAGCATGGATTGACCTTCGGCGCTGTTGAAGAAGGCGAGCATCGCGCGCAGTTCAGGCTCAGTATAGACCTTGGCATAGATGAGGTCCATTTTGGCTAGCATCGTTTTTGTTTCCTGCATGGATAGATCCATGACCTTGCTAAGAAGCTCCTCGAATTTCTGCTTCTTTTCAGGAGTGGCATCAGCTGGAATTGGGGCTTGCTGAAGTATGAGCTGCTTGAGCTGTGGGCCCATGCTATCGAACATCCTGTTGACTTGCGAAGCGCTCATCACCTCGCGGGCGAGTTCGCGTTTTGCGGTGATATCTTCTTGAGCGAAGGCGGATGTGATTAGCAATGCACCAGCGAGAAACAGTTTAAAAATTTTCATCATATATGTGAGGGAAGAGGCTATCCTATATCACGACTATGAAGAGACGAGTTCATTTTGACTCTGCGATTGCAGGAAAACGCCGTGACTGATTGTCTGTAGTTATGAAACAACTCGCCGACTTTCTCGTGGGCTTGGTCGCCCTGCTGCACGTTTGGTTTATGGTGCTGGAGATGTTTCTGTGGACGAAGCCTAACGGGCGCCGCACTTTCGGACTTACTCCTGATCGCGCCGAGATAACTAAATCGCTCGCGGCCAATCAGGGGCTCTATAACGGGTTCCTCGCCGCGGGTTTAATCTGGGGATTAATGGCCGGTGCCGATGGCTATGTGATCAAAGTGTTTTTCCTCGGCTGCATCATCATCGCAGGACTCTTTGGGGCGGTGACGGTTGGTCGGAAAATTCTCTACGTCCAAGCGATACCAGCGGCGATTGCGTTGGCCTTGGGCTGCACGAATAGCAGCTGATGTTAAGGGATTCTGTGCAGGTGGTCTCGCGACGGTCGCGACGTAGGGATTTGATCTTTATAAAATGGGTCTGTCATCTCGAGAATGACGTAGTCGGGCGGGGCGATCCACTTGCGTAGATTGTCGCGTCATCCGCTTTGCGGACTCATCGCAATGACAAGCTATCACACGTAGGCCTCTGATTCGTCGCGGATGTAGCGAGACAAGAAGCCAATCCGGATCGATCAGCGTGAGTTTCGATCGTGGCTTGGGGGCAGGCCGTAGGCTTTGCGATAGTCGCGCGAAAATTCGTGCACGCGCGAGTAGCCGATGCGAATCGCAATCTCCGACATGGAGAGTTCTGAGTGATAGACCAGGCCGCGCGCGAGGCTGAGGCGGATTTGCTTGAGACGTTTCATTGGCGTGAGGCCGACAGCTTCCATGCAGGCTCGCGCGAGGGTGTTCGCGCTACGGTGAAATTGACGGCAGAGATCACTCAACGTAACCGCGCGTTCAATGTGCTGGCGGGCCCAGGTTTCAACCTCCCACCATAAACGACCGTTGGGTGTGACGGAGGGTTGTTGACCGGTGTCGGGATTGATTGCGGCGATCAATTTCAACAGATGCGCCTGACAGAGAAAATCACGCTGGCGCGAGGGTGGTTGCTGCCAGGTTCCATGGAGTGCGTTGAACGTGTCTTGGAGGTGTTGTTGGTCGGAAATCAGGCGTGTATCAAAATCCGGTGGGGCCAAGGTGGGAGCGCTGAAATTCACCGAATAGTAGGTCCAAGGAGAATGGATAACACGTCCTTCCACCCATTCATCCTCGTGATACCAAACGACACAACCCGGGTGCAGATGCTGTCTACGACCGTTGCAGCTTTGTGCGACCTCGCCTGATAAAACAAGGTGGATCAAATGGCCGGGAAGAGAGGTGGCTTGGAAAATTCGCTTCGATCTTGTGTAATCGAGTTGATGCACCATCCGGATACTTTCAATCGGAGAAGCGCCACTGCTGGAGTAACTGGGCATGGCGATTATTGCTAAATGACATTTTTCTCCAGCTAAAGCCAAATCCCTCCATGTCTGGCATGATTATCTGATCCCTATATGAAAAACTCTGCCTCTCTTTCCCCAGCCGCCCAGTATGATCGTGACGGATTTCTGATCGTTCCTGATTTGTTAAGTCCAGAGGAATGCGACACGCTGAAAATCGAAGCACGTAAGGTGCTCGATGAACACTGCACGACCAATCGATCCGTCTATGTGCACGTGGCGGTGGTCAGTGAGATGTATCGGGCGTTGGCGGAAGATAAGCGTCTCCTCAAAATGCTGAAGCCGGTCATGCCGCATGGCATCATGTTTCTGAGCGATAAGATCGTTTATAAGTCGGCCGAGAAATCGTTTCCCACGCCGCCGCATGTGGATTTTTACTATTGGCCCAATACCCGACCCAAGCTGTCGGTGTGGATACCTCTCGATGATACCACCGCCGAAAACGGCACGCTCACGGTCGTGCCCGGAAGTCACAAGAGGGATTGGAGAATGGTCGCTCGTGATCCGGGGCAAGGAGAATTTCACAATGCGATTGAAGATGGTGATTGGAAAGACGGCGATATCGTCACCTGCGCGATTAAGCGGGGCTCGGCCATCGTTTTCTCGGATCGTCTCGTGCACGCTTCGACCGCGAATACGGCGGGTAAGGATCGGTATGTGATTATCAATACCTATCATGCTCCAGCGCCCGATGAGGCGTTTGATTTGGATTTTCCAGCTCGCAAGGTTCTCATTGAAGGCAAGTAGGTCAGGCATTTTGGGGTAGTGATCTATTCATCCGACCGTTCATCCAAGTTTCGTTGAGACTGAGAGCGGTCCCCCGCAAGCTGGGGTATGCAAGTGATCGATGACAGTTTGATTTTGCCGGATGGCCGAAAGCTGGGTTACCGGATTCTGGGCGACCCGAACGGTAAACCTTTTTTCTTCTTTCATGGCACGCCGGGGTCACGGTTTGTTTTGGTGGAGAGCGATCCGATTGTGAGAATTCCGGGCCTGAAAGTTATCCTGCCGGAACGCCCGGGTTACGGGATCTCAGATTTTCAACCCAACCGCAGGCTGATTGATTGGCCTAGGGATATCGCGGCGTTGGCGGATCACTTGGGGATGGATCAATTCATGGTCGGGGGTGGTTCCGGGGGCGGCCCGCATGCGATGGCCTGTGCGCATGACTTACCTGAGCGCGTGACGATGACTTTGCTGTTGAGCTCTCCCTCACCGGCAAATTTCCCCGGCGCGACTCGCGGGATGGCGATGGGTAATCGGATTGGCATGTTCCTCGGACGATATGCACCGTGGTTGGTGGGTATGATGGTGAAATCCTATCAGCGTAAATTTGCGGAAGATCCTGATGGGTTGATCGAAAGTATGTCGGCCCAGATGGGTGAAGCGGATAAGCAGCTGCTGAAGGATCCTGAGTTTCGGGCTTCGATACTGGAAGATATGAACGTGGCCTACCGACAGGGGTTTCACGGGCATATGCATGATGGAAAGATCGCGATGACGACACGTGGCTGGGGATTCGATTTGCGTGATATCACGACGCCGGTCCATGCGTGGCATGGCGAGCAGGATACTCTGGTCACCAAGGCGATGGCAGAGAGATTGCAGTTGGAAATTCCACGCTGCCAAAATCGCTACGTGGCGGGCGCCGGTCATTTGTTGACTGAAAATAGGAAGGTCGTGAACGAGATGCAGGATCTCATGGGATTGTGAGTATGAGATCATCCGCGGCTTGCGGAAGCTATGTTGATGGAGCTAGTTTGGGCGCATGCCAGAAACAGATTGCCCCTACCTAGTAGGAGTCGCGGAAGTCGATGTTACACCACCATTGGGTTCTTTGCTCGCCGGGTTCGCCGCTCGCACCGGAGGCGCGACGGGCGTTTACCTGCCACTCCGCGCGATTACGACCACGATCACGGAAAGGGCAACGGATCACACGGTCATCATCGTGAGTCTCGAGTGGCTGGGGTTTTACGACAATACGGACAACGTGCGCGCGCAGATCGAGGCGCTCACGGGAGTGGCGGCCAACAACATCCTGCTGTGTGGCACGCATACCCATTGTGGCCCGCCGATGCGCGAATTTGTGGACGGGCAATGTCGGGAAGGAATTGACAGGCCATGGCTTGAAAAAGCGTTTGCGAACATTGCGGCCACCGCGAAAGAGGCCATGGCGACACGTCAACCGATGTCGCTTTCATCAACCTCTGGCTGGTGCGGATTGGCCCGGTCGCGTCGTCGTCCGGATGGCAAGGGCGGGGTGACGTGGAATCCAAGTTTGGAGGCTCCTCACGATCATACTGTGCCGATGTTGCGTTTCTGCGATGAGCAGGGCAAACTTCGTCATGTGATCTTCGGTTACACCGCGCATACTTCTTCGGCGGGAATGATCCACGAATATGGGGGAGACTACGCGGGATTTGCGATGGTCGAGATCGAGCAGGCGCTGGGTTGCTCCTGTGCTTTTTTGCAGGGCTGCGCGGGAGATCAAAAAGCCTACCTGCCGAAGCAGGAGGAGGGGTTTCCAAAATACACGATTGGCGAAGTTCACGAAATGGGACGGCAGCTCGCGCAAGCGGTGGAACGTGAAATCAACTTTGGTCGCTGGCAGGAAGTGTCCGGCGAGCTCTCGGCTCAGAAGCAGAAAGTCGATCTGAACCTGACGGTGTTGCCCCGCGAGGAATATGCTTCGTGGTTGGATTCGAAGAATCCCTTTTTTGCAAAATGGGCGCGCGCTCATGTCGAGATGCTCGATCGTGATGAGAAACCGGATACGGCAATTCAACTCGAATTGCAGGTCGTAAAGTTTGGCCGCTCTTTCGTGATGCTGGCGATGGCCGGAGAGATGAGTGTGGAATACGGGTTACGTGCAGTGAAAGAGTTTGGTTCGCAATTCGATCACGTGTGGCCGGTGGGTTACGCCAACGAGATGGTGGGCTACGTATGCAGCGAACGGCAGTTGCCCGAGGGCGGCTATGAAGTGCTTTCAAATATGCAGGGCATCATGAAACCCGGACCGTATGAAAGCGGAACGGAGGAGAAGATTTTCAAGGCTGCGCGACAATTGCTGACCAGTTGAGGTGATCAGCCATATTTCCGATGTCCGATTCACATTGCCCCTATCTCGTCGGAGTCGCGGAAGTGGATGTGACTCCGGCGGTGGGCTCAAAGCTCGCTGGCTTCGCAGATCGTGTGGCTGACTCCACGGGGGTCTACCTGCCTTTGCGTGCGATTGTGACCGCGATCGCCGATCGTGATTCAGGTCGCACCGTGATCCTGGTGAGTATCGAGTGGCTGGGCTTTAGCGATTGGACGGACAGGGTAAGGAATATGATTCACGCGTCCACCGGTGTGCCGACCAGTGATATTTTGTTGTGTGGCACGCATACGCATTGCGGTCCGCCGATTCGAAAACACATCAAGGCGGATTGTCGCGCCGGGATCGACGAGGCTTATTTGGAATCATCGTTCACGAAAATTGCCGCGACGGCCCAAGCCGCGATGGATGTGCGTGAGCCGGTCTCGATCCGCAGCAGCACCGGCTGGTGCGGTTTGGCGCATTCACGGCGACGGCCCGATGGCAAAGGGGTGGTGCAATGGTTGCCGTCGCTGGATGCTCCGCACGATCACACCGTGCCGGTCGTCGCGTTTGATGATGCCGGGGGACGGCTCAAGCATGTGCTGTTTGGCTACACGGCACATACGTCCGCCGCGGGAATGATTCTGGAATTTGGCGGTGATTACGCGGGTTTTGCCCTGCTCGAAATCGAGCAACAGTTGGATTGCACCTGCGCCTTTTTTCAGGGCTGCGCGGGAGATCAGAAACCCTTTTTGCCTGATCCCCAGCAAGCAGGCTTTCCCGCTTATCCCATTTCCAAAGTGGAAGCCATGGGCCGACAACTCGCGAATGCCGTCACCCGCGAAATCAAACACGGTAGGTGGCAAGACGTTTCCGGAAGGCTCGAGGTGCGTCAGCAAGTGATCGATTTGCAGACGACGATTTTGCCCAGGGAGGAATACGAACACTGGTTGCAGTCGGATGACGATTTGATCGTCGAATGGGCGCAGCGGTATCGGGACTTAATTGATCGCGACGAGAAGCTGCCGACGAAGGTCGGGTTTGAATTTCAAACCATCCAATTCGGGCGATCCTTGGTGTGGGTGGCAATGGCGGGTGAAATGAGTGTCGAATACGGTTTGCGCCTCAAGAAGGAGCTGGGCTCACGATTTGGTCACGTGTGGCCGATGGGCTATGCGAATGGGATGGTGGGTTACGTCTGCAGCGAACGCCAAATACCGGAGGGCGGTTACGAGGTTTTCACTAGCATGCAATACAACGGGAACACCGGCCCATATGAGAGCGGCACGGAAGATCAGATTATTACCGCGATTTCAGAAATAGACGACAACCGGTGATGCCGTTTGGCATTCACTGCTTCTCTTTGATGGAGACCGTTTGGCCGACGGGAAGGGTGATTACTTGAGATGAACGACTCGAGTTAGGTGGGGGTATGAGGGTGAAGGATATCGCTCGAGTCGCCATGAGTTTACCTGACCAAATCATGCCGTTATCGCTCCACTTTAGATCGATCTTCACGCCGACTCGGGTGTTCCATCCGCGGAATTCACCTTCGGTCCACTGGGCCGGGAGGGCGGGTAAGAGTTTGATCACATCTGGGCGCGATTGGAGGAGCATTTCCTGCACGGCGGCGGTGAGGCCGAAGTTGGCCTCGATTTGAAAGGGCGGCGGATTGCCGTGGCCCCAGAACATCGTCGGTCCTTGGGCGAACCAGTTGTTGTGGTAGGTGAACCCATTGGGTCCGACGCAGAAACGGGCCAGCATTTCCAGACAATGAAGGGCGCGATCGCCTTGGCCGAGTCGCGCCCAGGTGGCGGATTGGGCCGCGAGGGACCAGCCGGTTTGATCGCCGAGGCCTGCGCCGAGGCGTTCTTCGAGGGATCGAATACAGGCGGCCGCGAGTTTCGGGGTGGTTTCATTGATCTCCCAACCCGGATAAACCGCGTAGAGGTGCGATATGTGCCGGTGATGGGGGTTGTCGATTGAGCCAGCATCGAGCCATTCGCGAAACTGTCCGTCGGGCGCGATTTCGTAGGGAGGGAGCGCATCGAGGAGCGTTTGCCAGCGTGGCCAATGATCATGATAGCAATCGAGTTCGCGACAGGCAGAGAGGAGATGAGTGAGCAGCTCGCGCGTGACGATGACGTCCATAGTCGCGTCGGTGCAGGCAATGATGTGAGGCTCGGGAGAATTGAGCGGCGTGTTTTCCGGCGAGAGCGAGGGGGAGAATCGGGCCCGGCCAGTTTCATCGATCGTGCAGAAGTCTTCGTAGAAAATGGCGGCTTCACGCATGAAGGGCACGGCGCGATCACGGAGAAAATCGCGATCACCGGTATAGAGATAGTAATCGTAAAAGTGCTGCGCGATCCAAGCGGCTCCGGCCGTCCAGTTATTCCAAAGGGTAGGACGGGCAATCCCGTGCGTGCTTTGCGAGATCGGGAGGAGGATGCCACGACAGCCATAAAGTTGTCGGGCGTTGTGTCGGTAGTCTTCGACGAAGTGTTCAAAGTAATCGAAGAAGGGGAGCAGCGTTTCGGGCAGAGCTCCGGTGAGAGCGGGCCAGTAGTTCATCTGGATATTCACATCGTTGTGAATGTCGCTCGACCACGCGGGAGCGTAGTCTCCGTTCCAGAGGCCCTGGAGGTTGGAGGGCCAGCCGCTGCGAGGGAAATCTCCCGGCCATGAGGATGCGATTAGCAGGTAACGTCCGAAGTCGTGCAAGGTGGGGATCCAGGTCAGTGGCACGTGACCGTCTGCGGCTTCGGTTTGAATCACCGCGACATCGGCGGGCGGAGTTTCCCGAGGGCCTATGCGCAATGAGGTTCGGTTGGAGATCTCTGTTTGACGCGTGAGATGACGATGCCGTAACTCGGCATAGTCGGGCAACGTTGTCAGTGATTGGCTTAACGAATTCCAAGCCAGATCACGAGATTCATTCGTGGTGGCCATGACGAGCACGGTGACATGGCTTGCTCCTTCGATCATCAGAGTGTCGCCTTCAATGCTGACACGGCCAGCTGGAGCGAGGACATGGAGAGCGGCACTGCATGAGGATGTGGCAGTTCCGTCAGCATGAGTGACTTCATTGGAGCCGTAATAAAAAATGGAGGTGGGCTCCAAATGCGTTTCCCACTTTAAGGCTCTGGAACGGGAATCAGCATCCTCATTGGCGCCCATGGACTGTTGTGCGGCACTCTCATGCGCCAGCAGTCGTAAGCGGATTGTCGGGGTTATTCCGGCGGGTGCGTCGAGATGGAGCACGCCGACTTGGTCTGGCTGGGAAATAAATGCTGTGCGGCGATACGGGCCGTGATCATCGGACCATTCGACCCGAGCTTCGCTCCGCTCGAAATCGAGGTGACGTCGATAACGGGTGAAAGGAGCACCGGTCGTTTGTTTCCACTCCAGGGCAAACGCGGGTTGGTAAGGATCGATACCAAACGGAGCTTGGGTCGAATCGGTCCAGTGATCACGGGCTCCGGCAAAGTCACCCATGGCGAGCCGAGTGCGCAGTTGGGGTAATTGGTCGGATACGTCGTTGAGTTTTGGCTTGGCCGAGCGGAGCCAATGCGCGTCGTGATTCCACACCATGAGTTCTTCAGCGATGTGACCGTAAACGAGGGCACCCAGAGTGCCGTTGCCGATAGGAAGGGCTTCCTGCCAGCGCGTGGCGGGTTCGCGGAGGGTAAGACCGTGGCTAAGTGGGGTAGCGGACATCGAAGGGTGGAATGACAATGATGCGATTCAGGAATTGGCATCAATGGTGATCCTTCCGTATCGGACAATTTATGAAAGTTCCCTTGTAAGTCTGAGGGCGGACGGCGTTATGATACGGAGTGCACGCAGATAAGAGTTCAGGGCTCGGGGCCGATGAGGTCCGCCGCCGCCATATCATTTTAAAGGCCCTTTTGGTTGGGGTCGTGGCCGGATTGCTCGCGACGGCGTTTCGTTTGTCACTGGACTGGGTTGAGCATGCTCGAACCAAAGTCGTCAACGATACGGAGGGGTGGTTCAGTTTGCCGATGGCGCTGATGATCGGAGCAGTCGGAGGTGGCTTGGGTGTCTGGATGGTTCGGCGTTTTGCGCCTCATGCGGCGGGGAGCGGGATTCCGAATTTACGATCTATTCTGAAACGAGAGGTCGAGCCGGAGTGGAAACGGCTGTTGCCGGTGAAGTTCTTGGCGGGGGTGGCCAGCATTGGTGGTGGTCTCGCATTGGGTCGTGAGGGGCCGACAGTGCAAATGGGCAGCGCGACCGGCTTCATGGTCTCGGAGTGGTTTAAGGTGAAGGCGGGAGAGGGGGAGCGTCGCGCACTGATCAGTGCGGGGGCCGGGGCGGGGCTTTCGGCGGCGTTTAATGCACCGCTTTCCGGTCTGATCTTCGTGCTGGAAGAGCTGCACGGTAATTTCACTCCGGTGATGTTTGTCGCCGCATTCTTGGCTTCGGTAACCGCTGATGTGGTTTCGCGATTATTTGTGGGAGAATCACCGGTGTTTTATCTGCTGGGGATCGATGCGCCGGGAGTCGCTTCGCTACCCTGGGCGGCGATGCTGGGAGTGACGATGGGTGGTTTAGGCGTGATGTTTAATCGTGGGTTGCTCGCGACGATGAGTTTGCGCGAGCGGTTATTAAAATGGCCGGGCTTCGCGGTTGGCGCGACCGCAGGTGTTTTCGTGGGATTTATCGGTTGGACGGTTCCGGGCTTGGCGGGATCGGGTGGTGAGTTGGTGCAACTGGCGCTCACGGGTTCGATTGCCGTGGGGCTGTTGCCTTTGTATTTGGTCGCACGCTTTTCGCTCACGATGGTGAGCTATAGTTCCGGAGCGGCGGGCGGGATCTTTGCCCCTCTGCTGGTGTTGGGTGCTTTGGGTGGATTATGGTTCGGGGCAGGCGTCGATCAGATCATGAGCGGCACGGGAATCAGTCCGCAGGTTTTTTGCGTTTTGGGGATGGGCGCGCTATTCACTGCCATTGTGCGAGCACCTCTCACAGGTATTATTCTGATGTTGGAGCTAACCGCGACCTACGATTTTATGCTGCCACTGTTGGTGAGCTGCCTGTGTGCTTACGGGGTGGCGGAAGCAATGGGGAACACGCCGATTTACGAAGCCTTACGCCAACGTAGCATGCATGCGGTGAAGGCCGCTGAGAAAAAAGCGGAGCGAAAGAAAGCCAAAGCCGAGGCGAAGAAACAGGAAAAGGAAGCGGAAGAGACGGCGTGATATTTGGCTTTGCGACCAGTCGGCTTTGAGCGATGGTGATTTCTATGTCCGAGCCGATTCGCTATTACGACCGTTACAAAAAGACCACCGAGACCGAGAAGGTTTACGGTGGTGGATGGTTAAGGTTTGCTTACGGAAATCCATTGGGTCGCCTCGGTGTCTGGGCGCTCGCAAAGCGATGGTTTTTTTCCGCTTACTACGGGCGTCGAATGACTCGCCGCTACAGTGCAACCAAAGTGCTTCCCTTCATCGTCGAGTATGAAATGGACACCGAGGAGTTTGTGAAATCGCCCTTCGTATTTAAGAATTTCAACGAGTTTTTTTACCGCGCGCTGAAGCCTGAATGCCGACCCATTGCGAAAGGCGAAAAAACTGCGGTGCTTCCTGCGGATGGTCGCCACTTGGCGTTTCCGAATGTGGATGACGCCGAGGGCTTTTACGTTAAGGGATCGAAATTCACTATGCGCGACCTGCTCGGTGATGATGAGTTGGCGGCGAAATTCGCCGGTGGTTCGATGCTGATCTCTCGTCTCTGCCCGGTGGATTACCATCGCTTTCACTTTCCGGTGAATGGCCTGCCCACGGTGCCGAAATTGATCAACGGTTACCTTTATTCGGTGAGCCCGATCGCGCTGCGCAAGAATATCAACTATCTCGTCGAAAATAAACGGATGCTTACGCTGATCGATTCACCGGAATTTGGATCGGTGGCGATGCTCGAAGTAGGTGCAACCAATGTCGGTAGTATCGTGCAAACCTTTGTCGAGGAACGCGTCCTTCCGAAGGGGGAAGAGAAGGGACTGTTCAAGTTTGGCGGTTCCTGTGTAATCACGCTTTTTGAGCGCGGAAGGATTAAGTTTGAAAACGATCTGGTCGAACACAGCGCCAACTTCGTGGAAACTTACGCGCGCATGGGTGATCGATTGGGCGAAGCGACTCCTTAAGGAAAATTGGATTGGACGCTTGATCCCGTCGGATGCGTCGCCAATGTCACGCGGATATCCAATACCTGCCCGGGTGGTGGAATGGTAGACACGGCGGTCTTAGAAGCCGCTGCCGAAAGGTGTGAAGGTTCGAGTCCTTTCCCGGGCACCATGCTTCGCTCGAAGAGCTCCGCATGGCACGCCAGCTTTGACTATGCATATGGAATACGAAGCTGAATGGAAAGGGCGAGAACCCTTGGGTTCGACGGAGCGATCCTCAGATCGCGGAGATGGGGCGGCGTTCACGCCGATCTCGCTGCGCGAGATTTCGCCTTAGCGAAACCAGTCCTTTCCCGGGCACCATGCTTCGCTCGAAGAGCTCCGCATGGCACGCCAGCTTTGACTAGGGTCTACACCAAAAGATGGGGGAAATGAAAAGAGGGCCATATTTTAGGGTTTAGGGATGAGCTTAATAGCTAGACCGAGTTGGCCGATTAGGCTCAATATTCTCGGAGCATGACCGACGACGAGATCCGCACCTTCGCCTCCGAAAGACTGAATGTCGCAGCGCTTTGTGACATCTTGGATGCCCTAGGGCATCGAAACCAATCCATGCATCATCGCATGCGTCCCATCCTCCCCGACATGAAGCGCTGCGGATTTGCTGGTCGGGCCCGCACTGCTCGTTGGATGGAAACAGACTATGTCGTTGAGGAAGACCCTTACGGGATTGAGATCGAACTCATGGACAGTCTTGTTCCGGGCGATGTGGTTGTGCACTCGACCGACCATGCCGGCACCAACGCACCTTGGGGCGAATTGATGACCACGGTGGCCAAGCGCAACGGAGCTGTGGGTTGCGTTTGTGACAGCCGAATCCGCGATGTGGTCAGAGTCGTCGAAATGAATTTCCCCGTATTTTGCGCAGGTATCCGTCCGCTCGATTCGATGGGGAGGGGGCGGGTTATGGCGATCGATGTGCCGATCAAATGCGGAGACGTCCTCGTGCATCCCGGTGAGTGGATCGTGGCCGACTACGATGGTGTCGTGGTCGTTCCAAAGTCGGTCGAGGATGAGGCCTTCAACCTCGCTCTGGAGAAAATAGAAAAGGAGAACCTGAGTCGGGCGGATCTCATGGCGGGTAAGACTCTGCGCGAGGCTTATAATACGCACGGCGTCTTGTAGAGAGAAGCCACCAAGATATACTCTGGAATCTTAATCGGGGGGCAAGAGACGCCCATCTCATTTCTGTTTTCGGATCTGCTAGATTACCCAATCGACACGCCTAGGTTTTTCGAGCGGAGTCTACTCTGAATTAACCGCACTATGTCGTCTGCATTGAATAAATTACCGTATAAAACGGCGCTGGGAGCTTCGACACTCGATCCGTGGAAAACGCAGTTCGCGTTTTTCTGGTATAACGATGAGGAGATTTTTACCGATACCGATCAGGACTTGGAGCGCAAGGTCGAGCAGTTGGCGGCTGGAGGGGTGAACCATGTGATCACGTTTAGCTGCACGCACTTTCGGTGGTCGTTTCATGATTACTGGGATTTGCTCAATGAAACATTGGCGAGAGTCG
The DNA here is from genome assembly GCA_034669935.1 of Cephaloticoccus sp. GTDB lineage: Bacteria > Verrucomicrobiota > Verrucomicrobiia > Opitutales > Opitutaceae > Cephaloticoccus. The sequence goes on along the minus strand of JAXMOJ010000002.1, from coordinate 319,311 downwards.
TGCGGGCTTGTCACCAGCATGGCGTATTGGTCACCGAGCATCATTCCTCGGAGTTGAGTCATTGTATCGGGAGCGATGACGACTTGGCCTATCTGAAAAATATCCTGCGGGTGCGGAAGTCGCAGGTGGAGTCATGGCCGAAGATGATTGAGTCGGCGCAAGGCGACCCGGTGTTGATTGACGATATCAAACGCTCGGAGCTGATCCAAATCGATGGGGAGACGGGAGGTTTCATGCCCAACGTCTATCACGGCTATTCGATGTGCTATAACAACCCGCACTATCGACGCGCGTATTTCCGCTATCTCGAGAGTGTCTACGAAACGGGCGTCGATGGAATCATGACCGACGATGTGCAATGGCTCGGCGGCACCCCGTGGCACAATGGTTGCGCCTGCCCACACTGCCGGACAAGTTTCGCGGAAAAGACCGGCCACGAATTACCCGCCAAAGGAGAAGCATGGAAGCGGATGATCGGCGATTATCAGAATCCGGTGTTTCTCGCGTGGTTGGATTTCCGGATGCGAAGCGTCGAGTCCTTTCATCAGGCGGTGAAGGCTCATTACGATAGCCTGAACTTGCGTCTGCTCCGGCCGAACTACTGTTCGTCGGTTCTAAACAGCAATGGCAGTGCCTATTCGCTCGATACGCTTCCGGAATTGGACTGGGTGTTTCAGGAATCGTGTTTTTCGACGATCATACGTTACTCCTGGCCGCAATGGGCCGTGGAGCAGGGGCATCGCTATGCCCTTGGTCGGATGCGACGTATCCCCCCGATGACAATGTTCTATCCGGATCGTCCGGATACTACGATGTTCTGTTGGTCGCTCGCCATGAGCTGGGGCGCGAAATATCTCGCGACCGATGAGGGGGTGATCGGCAACGAAACGGAAGATCGCTTGCGACAATTTGAAGAGAAGCATCAGCGGTTGCTGGAGAATCCCCGCAAAATCGCGAACTTTGCCTTCTACGATTCGAAACGTAACCGTGAACTTTACGGGTGCTACGAAGATTCGACCGGTCCATGGACAAAGGCCTGGTTTCAAGCCTGCATGTTCGGCAACATTGCCTGCGATTTTCTCTTGTCCGGCGAACTGAACCGGATCGGGGATTACGAGGTGATCGCGCTGCCGGATGTCGCTGTGCTAAGTGATGCCGAGGTGCACGCCTTCCGGGATTTTGCATCAAGTGGTGGCACGGTTCTCTGGGGAGGGGGTAGTGGGTCGCTCAATCACTTTGGCGCGAACCGATCCGGCGAGGAATTGGCGGCACTACTTGGAGTGGACGAGATTCCGGCGAATCCGGAATACGAGCGAGTCGCGCTGTCTGAAGGGCAGATCGTCTTTCTGAAAAACGAGGCTGATCATGTCGCTCAGCTTACGGGTATCAATTTGATGCGGTTTAATGCCGATGTGAAAGAGCAACGAATCGCTTACGAATCATTCACCGCAGAACGTCGGGCAGAATTTCAAACGCTGGCGGATTTTACCACATCCATGATTCCGGGAGGCAATCGATTAAACATTCAGAATATACCGGAGGGGGTGCTGGCTACGGTATTCGCGACACAGGATGATTCGGCGCTGGTGGTTCATCTGGTTAACACCTCGGGGACGTTGGAGAATGAGACTCCCGAGGGTGTGAATCATGAAGACCGCATTCCGTTTCCAGCTCATGACGATCAGCTGATTGAGATCGAGATAAGTCTGCCGCGCGCATGGCGTTCGCGTAAACCGACAGGTGTGTTTGCCCACGATCCGAATCAAGCAGAGGAGCAGGCTTTGATCGGAAAGCACGACTCGGAGTCAGGATTGATTAGCGTGAGTTTTCCCGTCGGCACACTCAATAAGTATGCGCTGATCGAAGTGGGTTTCAGTCGGGGCAAGTAGACTTTGGCTGAATATTTTTCGGCCAAGCTGCAACTTTCCGGAGGCAGCGGTGTTTTCAGGATATGAAAACAATAATCCTCTCCACCCTCGCTCTTACGCTGGTCGCTGTCGCTTTTATCAATGCCGAGTTGGCATTCTGCCTCTTCACAACCGCTAGTATCGTTGGCATCGCGGTTTCGGACTACGCACCGCACCATTTAGTAACCGGAATCGAAATTTGATTCCGATCTCAGGCTCGCTACCGAAATAGGTCGCGAGTCTTGCTTTCGATACGAGCTAATCGCGAAGGCCGGGAAGATCCGAATCGATTTGAATCGTGCCGGACCCGGCTTCGACGGTGGCTGAAAAGTCTTCTTCAAGGACGATTGAACCGCTGGTTTTTAGAACCACGGTTTTTTCTTTGGAGGTATTTTCGATCAGTTGAAAGTTGCCTTTGGCCGTAAACACACAGCCGGTGAGGGTGACGTGGGTGGTGCCATGATAGAATGAAGCCGGTCGATCGTAGAAGGAAATCGGCGAGTTGCGAAAAGTCGTGTTGGTGATCGCGAGCGAATCAACCGCCGTGCATGTCGTGAGCAGGAGCTGGGGTTGATCGTGGGCGATCGTGATGTGATCGAAGAGGAGTTGTTGCTGCACGGGTGGAGTTGCTCCGGGGTAGAAGGATCGGCTGTGGTGATCTTCATCGTAGTGCACGGAGAAACCGATCCGCGGTTTGTGGAGAATGATATCGCGGAAGACGACGTTGCGAACACCGGCGCTGTAAACGGGATCGTCCTGCACCATCACCCAGCTGATACCGTCCAGTTCAACCGTGCCCGTTTTGTGAGTGGGTTGGGTATTTGAAGTGTAGATCTCACCATCTGACTTCGCACTGAGACGATAAAGCCGCCCAGACGAAACGACGGTATCGGATTTCTGCAGTTTCATGCCCTTCTGCCAATCGAGCCAAGCGCCGGCGAGAATCCGGCAGAAGAAGCCGGTGGTCTTCTCCGCATTGAGATCGTGGCAGTTTTCGACAATGCCGTCTTCGATCCAGCCGAGCTCGGGGTTGCCCGTATCGTAGTCATGCCCGTTGAGCGCGACGGCATCATCAAAAGTTTTGAATACGCCATTGCTGATGCGAAAGCGTTTACCACGACCGAGGTGCACGCCGTCTTTGTCGCCGTGAATGATGACATCATCGACAATCAGATCTTCGAAGGTGCAGACCTGAATCGCAAACTGACCCTTACCCATATCGTAGCAACGAAAGCGCCGGATAAGCAGATCACGCACGTAGAAAAAACCGAGTTGGCCACGCAGTCCGAAGACTTCCCACTTGATCACATCGATTCCGTTGACCTCTAGGTGGAGACCTTCGATTACGATGTTCTCATCCCAGGTTTTGGTCAGTGCACCTTTGTTGAGAAGCACCTGTGAGAACGGACCGGCTTCATCGATTTTTTGCAGAACGACTCCTGCTCCAAAAATCAGGGAGGTATGGCTGCCCACATAAACGGTGCCGGCGATCTTATAGGTGCCGGGCTCGGTGACGTTAATCGTGCCACCCTGATCGACGGCTATTTGCAGCGCACGGGTGTTGTCCAATCCGGACGATGAAGGGGAGAAACCAAATTCTGAGGTATTCATGATATGGGAAACCGAGGAGGTGTCTGATCAGCGTCTGCTTGAATGCTTGCGGTTCACTCACGACGCGAGACTATCCGTCTTCGATATGCAAAAATCGACCATCTGGAGCTCAGGCGAGCAGGGATATCATACTTATCGGATTCCGGCTTTGGCCGTGACGAATGCAGGCACGGTGCTCTCGATTTGCGAAGGGCGCCGGGATGGACAGGGAGATACGGGCAAGATCGATCTGCTGGTGAAGCGTTCGATGGATGGAGGCGCTACTTGGAGCGAGCAATCGGTGATCTGGACGGATGGAGAGAATGTTTGTGGTAACCCCGCGCCGATTGTGGATCGGGAAACGGGCACGGTCTGGTTGCTGTCGACGTGGAATAAAGGAAGCGATCACGAAGGGATGATTATCGACGGCACGAGTGAGGACACTCGACGGGTATTTGTGATATCGTCGGAAGATGATGGACTCACGTGGTCGGTCGCACGGGAGATTACGGCGACAGCGAAGCATCCGGATTGGTCGTGGTATGCGACGGGACCGGGATCGGGGATACAATTGCAGCACGGCGAGCATGCCGGTCGATTGGTGATGGCTTGCGATCATATCGAGAAAGAGAGCCGCTACTACTATTCCCATGTGATCATCAGCGATGATCATGGTGCGACTTGGCGATTGGGCGGGAGCACCCCCCGAGCAGGGGTCAACGAATGCCTTGTGGTTGAGCTCACCGATGGCCGTCTGTTGATGAACACACGAAATGAATCGTGGCACATTCGCCAACGTCAGCAGGCGTTTAGCGATGATGGCGGCGAAACGTGGCGCGACCAGTTCGTGCGGCCCGATCTTTTCGAGCCGAGATGCCAGGCCAGTTTACATCGCGGTCCGAATACGGCGGAGGGAAAGCCCACCTTGCTTTTTGCGAATCCGTCCAATCCTGATGATCGATCTAATCTGACCGTGCGCGGTAGTGACGACGAAGGGCTCACGTGGACATTTGCCCGCGAGCTTCAACCAGGGCCAGCGGCGTATTCTGATTTGGCGGTGCTGGGCGACGGGCAGATTCTCTGTGCTTACGAGGCCGGAGAGCAGCACGCTTATGAACGCATCGATCTGGTGCGGATGACTTGGGATGAGCTGGTTGCGGGGCGATAGTTGAGCGCGAAGTCAGCTTGCCGCGCGGATCACGGAATGCACACTTTGGGGATGGTTACAAAACTGCTCCATACCCGCATGCGCGTGAACGATCTCGCCGCGACCGTGAAATTTTATGAAGAAGCTCTCGGTTTGAAACTGAGCCGACAGCATACCTCACCGCGTGGTGCGCAGCTCGCGTTTCTGCAGACACCGAACAGCGAAGAGGAGATTGAGATTTGTCAGATGCCTGATGGCGCGACACCGGTTGCCGTGCAGGAGGACCTGATGCATCTCGCGTTTGAGGTCGAGGATCTCGCGGCTTACGAAGCGGCGATCAAGGCCAAGGGTTACGAGTTGAGTGATGGGCCCACGAATACGAGTAGTGGCTCGGTGATCGCATTCATCGATGCACCGGAAGGCTACGAGGTGGAGTTGATCCAACGCGCCAAGTGACCCGCCTTCGCCTGTGCTTCGGCGCGGTAAACCCGCCTACGTCAGCACTTCGTCGCGGTAAGGCCAGCTTGGGAGTATTCGATTAATGCAGAATTCCGATCATCGTAAACCAGAAGGGCAGCGCTGGGTGAAAGCCTGGCCGGATGCGTTGGCGTTTGGAGGCGGATTGGCGATCGCGTGGTTTGCGCAGTGGGAGACGACCGATCTGGTTTGGAGTCTGTGGCTGTCGAGTTTGGTCGTGGGCTACTCGACGATCGTTTGGGTCGCGACGCGATCGCTACGTGAGTTTGCGTTGGGAGCCATGCGCGACAAGACGCCTGGCCAGACGGGAAGTAAATTGGTTGCCGGAGGAATATTACTGCTCGGAGCTCTGTTCCTGCTGGCATTTTTCACGGTTCATTTCGGCGGGTTTCATCTGGGGCATTCCATTTTCTTGAATTCGTTCTTTCCGATTACGCCTGGCGAAAAGATGAAGGACCTTTTTTTGAGTGGGGCGACTTATAGCGAGGTGTTCAGTCGTTATTGGATCTTTCTGCCAGCGGCTTTTATTGCGGAAAGAGCAGGGTTTAGAGAGAAGGCCCAAGTGAAGGATGCCGGAGAGGTGACCTCACAGGCGATTGCCAAACGGAAGTCACGAAATGCGCAGGGCGGTAATATGATGGCGCCCTACAAAAATGTCATCCGCATGCACCTTCTGATCTTCTTCTTTGCGGGGGTATCCTTTGCGAAGATTGATGGATTCGCGGTCTATGCGGTGGTCTACGCCGTGTATTTCTTTCCGTGGAAATTGCTAAAGAAACCGAAGGCGGAAAGCTGATCGTGAGGAGTCAGTTATTAAATGTGGAAAGTTGGAACTCAGGAAACAGAGAGAGCTGCCTGATATCCACGGTCGGCCCAGCGGTCCAACCCTACCATGGCGCCAAGTAACCTATTGGGTTACTCTTTACTTCGCGCTTGTGCGCGTTCGTAGGCGAAGAGGTATTGTTGGGCGAGGCCAGCGAGGGGGCCGAAGTGTTGCCGACCGAAGTGGGTGATTTGATCCGGTTTCCATCCGATCAAATCGTAGCGTCGCGCCATGGCTTTGAGGATCCACGTATCGACAGGAAACGCTTCGAGTTTTCCCGCGCCGAATAGGAGCACGCAATCAGCGACCTTCGCGCCGACACCGGGTAATTCCATCAACCGTTGCTTGGCTTCGGGATAGGGGAGTTGCTCGGTCTCATCGAGCCAGCCGGGGCGTGCTGCGATAAATTGTGCGCTGGCGGCAATGTAGCGGGCACGGAAACCGAGTTGGCATTGGCGAAGAGTATCTTCGGGGATCGTAGCAATCGCCTCCCAAGTGGGTAAGGCATGTATTTCTGAAGAGATCTCATCGCCGTGATTCTTAGCGAGGAGGGCGGCCATTTCTTTGATCTGCACGATTTGCTTGGTCGCGCTGCAGAGGAAGCACAGGAGCGTCTCACCAAACGGCTGACGGGGAAGGCGGAGGCCGGGGAAAGCTGCGATGCATTTGGCGATGTGCGGATCGCTGCGCCATGGCAGGGTGTCGGCCAGGTCGGCGAAATCGGTGTCGGTCCTGAGGTATTGAGATATCGCTGCTTCAGATTGTGCCTTGGTGCCAGTGGGTGCAGACCATTCTAGAGATCCAGAGATCGAGTCGGGAGCGTTGCGTAATCGCAGGACATGCTTGCCCCAAACCCCGGTCCAAATGGGCGTGCTTTCTTGTTTCCACCGGAAGGTTTGTCCGCCGTCAAGAATCTCGGCGAGAACCACGGCGGAGATGTCTGAAGTATTGGGTAGCGGACGCCAATTTGACCAGTTGAGTCGTGAGTAAATCATGAGGACTTAAGAAATTTGTGTGTGTTAACTTTAAGAGATCAATTGCTTAACTGAGTATCCGGAAGGTGTTGTCTCTTGCCAATGGATAGGAGGGGGGGGGATAATTCGCAGGTTATTCAAATAGCAGGGCATTCCGCTTTGGCGTGAACGGCTCCCGTGATAATTTATATCCCTTCTCCGACCATGAAGCTAAATCTAAAATTACTCCCCCTGCGTTTTTCAATTTTCTGGGTTCCCGTCTTATTCTGTCTCACAGGTGCAAGCGCGGTATATGGGCAGGCCAATGTCTACCAATCGGGTTCGACGACACAGGTCTCTCTGCTCGTTCGCATGACGGATGGTTTGCAGCACACGGTGGACGCGAATATTGATACTTTGTTGTTTAAAAACTCCGGCGGCGGTGGCCAATTTTTATACAGTGAGAATGTGTTTACGGAGGGGACCTATTTCGGAGCCTACGGGCATCATCGTCCTTATCAAAACCTGATATTTGAGAGCGATTCCACGGCCCATGTGTGGAATCTCGGGGCTGCTCATAGTGATGGCTCCTGTAATCCTTGTTCGGATAACGCGGTCACCACGACTCTGAAGACCCTCACCATCAGGGACGCTACTTTAAACTTTATCGTGAGGAAGGCTCCCGACGTAAACCCTAACACGGCGGCCAGAGACTACATCGAATCTTTCATTATGCAGACTGGTTCTGCGAACCCGGCATCGATCAATTTCCAGAATGGGCACCTCCTCATCCTTGATGCATTTGGCGGTGATGATTCCGTGCTCTTCTTCCGATCGGACACGGTCTTCAATGTGACAGGCTCGGATAACTTAATCAAAATACCTGGGACCGGGATGAGTGAATCGCTCAAGCGGTTGCATCTCAATCTAAACTCAGGAGCTACATTTACGATCGATTCGATGCTATTCGCGGCCCCGTTTAGTGGTCAGCTGAGTATGGCGACAGGCAGCACGCTGAATGTGGACAAAAGCAGAGTTGCCTTGATATCTGCTAATGGGAGTGGTCTGCCCAGTGTCATTCAAGATGCGACAGTCAATGTCACCGATCTATTTGGAAAACATGCTTCAAGCTTGGAGTTATCCCGCCCGGTTTTTCGAAGGAGTGTCATCAACTTGGACAATAATACTCAATTGTTGAGCTACAATCTCACAAGCGGGGTGATAGTTGCTGGCAACATCGAGTTTGAGGGTGATAATCAACTTAATATGGGCGCTGGTGCGATTGTGGCCGGAAGCGACGAGACGGTCCCTTTATTCGAGCTTTCGTTTCGCAATGGCACGACGACGATTAGAAATACCAACAATGCCCAAAGCGGTGTGATCAAAGCTGCCGATGTGAATTTGGATAATGCTGTAGTGGACGTCGCTCTGGGAGATCTTTTCTCAGGATCGATCGAAGTCCTGAGACTGGAAAACAGCAGTATACTCCGAAACAGCAAGGATCTGACATTTAATAATATTAAGGCTTTGCATGTCACAGATTCCAAACTCGAAGGGCGGATGAGTTTCGGTAATAGCCAATTATTAAAAGCTTTCATCAAGGATGCAGAACTGGAGATTGGAAGCGCGAGCCGCACGTCTTCGACGAGCTTTGCATTTAGGGGGATCGATTTGGGTCCCGATCCCGATTTTAAAGGGAAGATAGACTTTAGCGGTCAGAATCTATTTGTCAGTCGCATCGATCCAGTCGGTAAGGATGTGGGGATCGATAGTGGAATCGTAACAGGTATCAAAAGTTACGCGGACTCACTGTATTTTACTCGGCTCAATGCTTTTACGGATATTACGAGCACCGTCACGGGCTTCGCGAATCTCGGTGTGCGCTTGGAACCTTTTGCAGTGAATATGACTGCGCATGACTACGCCACTGGAGGAAGCGCTCAAGATGGCGTCTATGACATTGTAGTGTTCAATGCCAAATCCTCTGGAATTAGTGCCGCGACGGCTGACTCGGATACAACCAATTTTACTCTGAGTGATCGTTTGCCTGCATTGTTGACTGCGACTCAAGTGGCGACTCCGAGTGCGGACAATCTGGTGTCAGTGAAATTAGCGCTTCGCCCCAACAACAATTTGGCGACTCATCCGGCAGTCACGACCCCCAATCAAGCAGGGGCGGTCGCTTTAATCGCTCATGCGGCCACGGCTGGTCCATCTACGGTAGTTCCTCCAACGACGACACCCCCGGTGGTTCCTCCGACCACGACACCCCCCACTGTGGCCCCTCCCACCACGACGCATCAGGTGGCCGTGAATACGGTGACTACTCAGCAGATCAGCACACACGCAGCCAGTGTGCATGCGGAACCTTACTCATCGAATATCACCATCGCTCTCGAACAGGCTGGGTTGGTGATGCACACAGTTTTGAATCAGGCAGGAGGAGGACGTGATGCTAGCGCGGGTAAAGTAGCGGCTTCCGAATCACGTGAAAATGGCAGGCGAGTGTGGATGGATGCTGGCTATGCCCAGGGAGAGGTGACCGGCAGCGGTGATCTTGGCGATTTCAAGTATAGCTTATCCCATGTGACGATCGGCGCTGATTTCGCAGAAGTTTTCGACGCAACGCTGGGAGCGTATTTTTCCTATGCCAGTCACCAGATGAATGAACACGATATCTCGGCTCAGCAGTTTACCAGCGACGCCTACCATGTCGGACTCTATTTAGATAAATCCGACGTCGGCCGTTGGAATCTTCGAGGAGGCTTGGGTTATAGCTACGGAGATAACGAATCGAAACGGCGGGCGGTTTTTTCGAATATCTCGGCGAGTCCCAAGGCAAATTTTTCAAGCCATAGTCTCTACGGCGGCATCCAGGCCTCTACGACGATGTATCGGAGTTCTTGGGTAACCTTGTCTCCAGAACTCGGGGCCAACTACATCTCTTACGACCAAGAAGCTTTTTCCGAATCGGGGAATCCCGACTTAAGTCTGAAGCTGGACAGCAGCACAGCGCATTCGATTGTGACGTCGATTGGGATCAATGCGCGGTTCGGCCCAGAGGTGGAAGTGGGTGGAGTCTATCCCCTGGCATTTTTACGTTACGAACACGATTGGTATGCTGCGAATAATTCGGAGCACGAGGTGAAAGCGGCGCTAGTTTCTCATCCAGATTTTAAGCAAACCTTCGTTGGTCAAAACCGAGGTAGCGGCTCTTTCGTGTTCGGCTTGGGGGTCGCGAGTGAGCTCACAGCTAAGCTGAAGATTAGCGGCGGAATGGTGTATTCGAAAGATTCCCAAGGCCATCAAGCCGGTGCCGGTTTCAACTTAGCTTATCAGTTCTAAGACTGGCCGGCTCTTACTCGATTATGAGTAGCCTCGATGAAATCTGGGTTACTCCGATTCGGGGAGTGCCCAGAGGAAGCTTTGCTGCGAGGCGAGTTCGTCGCCGTCGGCATTAAGCAAGCGAAGGCGCCATGCGACCGGATGGGTTTCCTCACCTGCCCAATCCGAACCTGTCAGCCCGACGTTAAATGCCTGGCTCCGTTTCGTGATTGCCGTGGGAAATTCGTAGACCTTTGGCCGTGCCGAATCCGGGGTGATGACTTCGAGCACGAATTTGGCTTCGCCATAAAAGGCGTCACCACTGCGAGCACGGACGAGAAAGTAAAACCCATCGCGATTGTCGGGCTGACTGCGCAAGACAGTTTGGCGGCCCGTGTTTTCTTTGCCGCCGATATATTCGGAGATGCGTAGAAACGAATCAGCATCTCGCCATTGGGGCCAGACCCGCACGAACTCTACTTCACTGCCTCCCTTCGCCAAAGCTGCAGTGGGCAGGGCGATGCTGACTAGAAGGAGGATAACGGCGATGAGACGCATGGACTGAAATTGAGGGGAAGAGACGATCGGCACAAGCCGACATCAGGGCTGGAGTGAAACCAATTGGAAACGACGGAAGCCGAGCGGCGACGGTGCCCAGCCTTTCACGGCGGGATGGATGAGGTAAGTTTGAGCCCCAAAAAAGAGTGGAGCGACGGGGGCATGGTTGAGCAGCAGAGTCTCAGCTTCGGCAAGCAGCGCAAACCGTTGCTCGCGATTAGTGATATGGGCGGCACGGGCGAGGAGTGCATCGTAGGCGGGTTGATTCCACCCAGTCCAGTTGTAGGAGCTATCGCCCTGAAAGATTTCCAGAAACGTGACGGGGTCGGGATAGTCCGCTGTCCAGGCTGACATGCAGAGATCGTAATCGAGATTTTGCTGATTCTGGATCCAGGTCTTCTGTTCCACTTGAGAGATGGAAACGATCACGCCAAGTTTGGTTTTCCACATGGCCTGAATCGCTTCGGCGAGACGGGGCATAATCTCGTCGTTGCGCACCATGAGTTCGAGGGTGGGTAGTCCTTCGCCATTGGCATAACCGGCCTCGGCGAGCAGTTGTTGGGCTTGATCTAAATTGGCCGAGACTTGGGTGGAAGAGTGATAGCCGCCGATATTGGGCGGAGTGATGCTGTGGGCGTCTGGGCGGCTGCCTTGCAGCACGGTCTTGGCGAGGATCTTGCGATCAATGGCGAGAGAGAGGGCGCGGCGCACGCGGACATCATTGAATGGCTCGCGCGTGATATTGAAGCGGAGGAAATTGGATTGAAGCAGTGGATCGACGCGGAGTTGTTCAGGTCCAGTCATACGCCATGGCGCGATCTTTGTCACAGGGAGATTGAAAGTAACATGGAGCTGGCCGGCGCGGTAATTGCGCTCTTCGTCGTCGGGTTTTGCTATAGGGCGGAAGACGAGTTTTTCGAGTTGGGCAGATGCTGCGTCTCGGTGATGAAGGTTTTTCTCGAGCACGATACGCGCATCCGGGGTCCATTCAGTGAGCTGGTAGGCGCCGTTGCTCACGAGGTTACCCGCGCGCGTCCATGGCGTGCCGCGTTGAGTCATGGCGCCGAATTTTTCCATCGCGCGTGGATTCAGGGGAAACCATGCGGGCAGTGAAACGAGGGCGGGAAGATAGGGGGTCGGCTGCTCGAGGGTGAGGATGATCGTGCGAGCGTCTGGCGCGGCGATTCCCAGTTGGGTCGAGTCGGTGAGCTGACCGGCGTTGTAGGCTTCGGCGTTTTTGATCGCGAAGAGATACCATGCGTTATCGGCGGCGAAGGCGGGGTTGAGGGCGCGTTGCCAGGCTTGAATGAAATCGTCGGCAACTAGCGGATCGCCGTTAGACCACGCGAGTCCATCACGCAGATGGAATGTCCAGATGAGTCCATCAACGGAGGTCTCCCACGATTCGGCGGCGGCGGGGAGGGGGCGCGTGGTCTCTTCGTCGAGAACGGTCAGTCCTTCGAAAAGGGTGTTAATGATGATCTGATCGGTGAGGATCGACGCGAGGTGCGGATCGAGCGTGCCGGGTTCGGCTGAGTTGCCGATCAGCAGGGTCTTCGTGCTGATACCTTCTTCGACCGGCGTCTCGCGAGGGGAACAGGCGACGAGCAAACACCCCGCGAGAGCAATAAGGAGAGGAGCGATGGATCGACGCATGGTCTTGAAGGAAACATGCCGCGCTGTGTTTGCCAAGCGAAGCTGACGCTTAGTCCTCGTCACCTTCGAGGACTTCGTCTTCGAGTTGGCGGCGAAATTGGTTGGTGTAGAGACTGTAGTAATGGCCGCGCTGTTTGAGCAGTTCTTCGTGGGTCCCGCATTCTTCGATCTTCCCTTTGGTGATAACGAGGATGCGATTGGCGCGTCGGATGGTGCTTAAGCGGTGGGCGATGACGAAACTGATCCGACCTTCGAGCACGGTTTCGAGTCCACGTTGGATGAGTTGCTCGGTCTCGGTATCGATCGAGGACGTGGCTTCATCCATCACGAAAATTTGTGGGTTGGCGAGGAGGGCACGCGCGAACGAGATCAGCTGGCGCTGACCCGTAGAGAGATGATTGCCGCCTTCGCCGACACTGGAATCGTAGCCGTCTTCGATTGCAGAAATGAACTCGTGGGCATTAACCATTTTGGCGGCGGCTTCAACTTCGGTATCGGTGGCTTCGAGGCGACCGTAGCGAATGTTTTCGCGAATGGTTCCTTTGAAGAGATGCGGAGTTTGCAGCACGATGCCGAGTTGGGCCTGGAGCCACGAAAGGCCGCGTTCGCGGTAGTCGGTGCCATTGATCAGAATTTGCCCTGAGACGGGTTCGTAGAAGCGGCAGACCAGCGAGACGAGAGTGCTCTTACCGCCGCCAGAGGGACCAACCAGTGCGATGGTTTCGCCGGGTGCAACCTTGAGATTGAAATTCTCCAGCACGGGGGTGCCGTCTTCATAACGGAAGGTGACGTCGCGGAATTCGATGGTCTCGATGCGCGCGGGTAGGCCGTCCTCCGCGAGGTCAGGGCGGTTAGGGATAACCGCCCCTACCTTTTCTGAGTGAGCGGCGATACGGGCAAGGACGGCGGGGTTGTCTTTGATCTTGGGGTCAGTCGTCAGGAGCTCCATCACGCGTTCGCCGGCGGCTTGGGCCGCTTGCATATCAGTTAGGAGACGAGCGATCTCGTTGATGGGATTGAAGAACATTCCCGAGAGATTGATGAAGGCGACCAAGGTGCCTAGCGTGAGGACGTCGCTCGCGACAAGCCAGCCACCGCGCCAAAGAGCGATGCCTGCTGCGAGACTGCCAATCGTCATGACGAGAGGATGATAGAGTGCGTTTTGCCGCGCATTGAGCACGGAGGCGCCGAACATCTTGTGGGAGATCTCGCGGAATTCGCTGAGGTTTTCCTGCTCACGCACGAGGGTCTTCGTGGTGCGCACGCCTTGGATGGATTCGTTGTAGCGGGCGGTGATCTGCGAATTGTATTTCCGGATTTCGCGCGAGCTGTGGAGCATCTTTTTCTGAAAGTAACGCGAGATGATCGCGAGAGGCGGCACGACTGCGATCACAAGGAGACCAAGGTGCCAATTCATGAAGAGCAGGCTGATCGAAATGACCAGGAGCGAGCTCACGCCCCAGACAATATCGAGAAAGCCCCAGGCGATGATTTGCGAGAGGCGATCGCAATCGCTGGTCAGTCGCGAGATGAGCCAGCCCACAGGGCGGGTGTCAAAGTAGGAGAATTCGAGCTGTTGTAGGCGATCGAATCCTTCCTTGCGAATGTCGTGGGCGAGGCGATTGGAAATGTTTCCCGCGAGATTGATAAAGCTCCAGACACAGAGGCCGGTGATCACGATCAGAGCGGCGTAGAGTGACGCATAGCCGACAAGATTGGCCTCAATACCGTCGCGCATCACGCCGTCGATCGTCCATCTCGTCGCGTGAGCAAAGCTCACATCGCAGATGGCGAGGACGATGGCCAAAACAAATAACGGGATGAGGTAGCGCCGGTAAGTGAGCGCGCGCTTCCCAATTCTCCACCAGAGACGCACGTCAAAACGGGAGTCGAAGGAATCATCGTTTTCTATGGGGGCAGGCATGGCTTAGGCGGGTTTGCTTTCGTCTTGGAAGTCGGACTCGACGTTGGTCTGGATCTGCCAGAGGCGACGATAGAGGCCTTCGGCTGCGGCTAGTTCGTCGTGGGTTCCCGTTTGTATGATACGACCGTGCTCCAGGACGATGATGCGATCGGCGTGGACGAGGGTGGCGAGACGATGGGCGATCACGAGGGTGGTCGCCCGACCGCGCCGAGTTTTCAACGCATCGAGGATGAGGGTCTCCGTCTCCGCATCGATCGCGCTCATGGCATCATCGAGGATGAGGAGTGGGGCGCGCTTGAGCACGGCGCGAGCGATGGCCACGCGTTGGCGCTGTCCTCCTGAGAGGGTGACACCGCGTTCACCAATCACGGTCTCATAGCCTTTTTCAAATCCGAGAATCGTATCATGAATGAAGGCGTCTCGGGCCGCGGACTCGATCTCTTGATCGGGAGCGGATCCGTGACCTAGGCGGAGGTTTTCGCGCAGTGATTTGGAGAATAGAAACGGTTCTTGCATGACGACACCGATTTGATTGCGCAGCCATTTGCGATCGATGTTGTTGAGCTCACTACCATCAAACTTGATCGATCCCTGCTTATAATCGTAGAGGCGGAGCAACAGATGCATGAGCGTGCTTTTGCCCGAACCGGAGGGCCCAAGAATCGCCAGGGTTTCACCGGGCTTCACTTCGAAGGAAATGCCGTTGATGGCGCCGCGACCATCGGAAGCTGACTCAATCTCTTTGTGAGAGAAATGGAGATCACTGACCTCGATCCGGCCGGTGATCTGTGATTCGGAAGGAAGATGGGGGGAGGCGGGTTCTGGCTCACGCTCTACGGCAAGGATGGTGCGGATACGTTTGAGCGAAACGATGGTCTTGCCGAGATTGGTCAAGATGCGGCCGAGTTGGCGGATGGGCCAAATCATGATCGCGAGATAGGCGAGAAAGGCGAAGAGCACGCCTACGGTAATTCGACCAGTGGTGATCCAATAACAGCCAGCGATCAGGGTGATCCCGAACTGCGTTTCAGTGACTCCAGTCATGATGCCCCAGTAACGGGACATCAGCTTGATCATATACAGCGCATTGTCGCGGTAGGCGGAGTTGGGCTTGGCGAATTTTTCGCGCTCGTGATCGTGACGGGAAAAAGCGCGGACGACTCGGATGCCCGTAAGGTTTTCCTGAACGACGCTGGTCAACTCGCCTTCTGCTTCGGCGACTAATTTGAACGATTTCTGAACACTACGGAAATAGACGAACCCATAGATCATAATGGGCAGGAATAGAATGAAGGACATGCCGGTCATAGCCCGATCGATGCTCAGAAGCATAGGTAACGCGATGGCGGTGAGAATGACTGCCCGGCCGATATCCATGACCTGATTGGTGAGGAAGGTGCGCGTGGTTTCCACATCGCTCGTGCAACGTTGGACGAGATCACCGGTATCGGCGTTGTCGTGATAACTGGCGGGCAGGTGATTGAGGTGATCGTAGAGCTCGTTTTTGAGATTCCGGGCAATCGCATCGCTGGCCTTGGCCGCATGCCAGCCTTTGAGATAATTGAATAATCCGCTTATCCCGCTGAGGAGGAGCATGGCCACCGGCGCGACCCAAAGATTGGTCCGCAGGAATTCGACCCCACCCATCAGATCGAGAGTGAAAAGGATCGGACCCGAGGTTTCCGAGGTGATCTCTTTATTGCTAATCGCGTAATCGATCGTCGCACTGCCCACGAGCGGCACTCCATAGGCTAAGAGCGAAGCAATGCCGAGTGAGATCAAGGCAAAGCCATAGCGCAGACGATGTCCGCGCATTAGCGACCAGATGGTTTGGAGTTGGGTTAGCATTCGGGAACTAGCTCAGAAAATGAGACGACAAAAAAACCGCTCGGTTTAGAGCGGTCGGAAAACATGAGTAGTTTTCAGCCCGCTTTGAGTGGCGGGCGGATGGCTTGACTCAGGTGGTCAAACGGCCCGCGCGCGCATCGAAAATAAGGGAAGTGCAGCGGGGGTGATCATTATTAAGGGAGGGGTGTAAAAGAAGGGGTAGTGGAGCGGAGAAAAAGGAACGCGCTGATATGAGGCAAGTCATCAATGTCATATACGGCACATTTTTGATCCTGTGGTGAATATCTTTTCGAAAAGCACAGTATATCCATCGATTTAGATTCAATATTAGATGTCATCTAATAGTTGTCGTGAAGGAATGGGTGTTGCGGGGCTGCGGGGGCGGGGATTGCGTTGGAAAGAGGAAACGCGCAGTTTCTTTCTAAGAAACTCGGTAGTGCTTCGTCTTATTCTCTGAAACCCATGGCCAACGAAAACATGAACCAACGGGAACAGACACATGAGACCACCGAATTTTGGGAACGCCTATTCGCGGAGCATCAGGCTTCGCTCACTCGCTATGCCAGCAAGTTGCTGGCCGATGCTGATCGGGCACAAGATGTCGTGCAGGATACGTTTATCAAACTCATGGCGCAGCCGCGTCGTGGAGTGGAGGGCCACGAGGTTGAATGGCTTTTCACGGTCTGCCGAAATCGAGCCCTGGATGTGCTGCGCAAGGAGGGCCGCATGAAACGATTCGAGGAAGGAGAGGTGGAGCGCGTGGTGGCTGTCGTGCCACGGCCCGGCAAGGCGCTCGAAGCGGCGGAGACGCAGTCGGCGATCATGGACATGGTTGGGCTCTTGCCACCCAACCAACAGGAGGTGATCCGCCTGAAGTTTCAAAATGGATTCAGCTACAAGGAGATCAGCCGCATCACCTCACTCTCGGTGAGTAATGTCGGTTTTCTCATTCACACCGCGGTGGCGCGGTTACGCACAGAATTTGCTGCGATGCAGCCGTAAGGACAGACTATGAAGACAACACCACTTTCACCCGACGATCCCCGACTTACCACCTACGCCTTGGGCGAGATGGAAGAGACCGAGCGAATCGAATTTGAAAAACTCCTCGCCCGTAATCCCGCTGCGATGGCAAGCGTCGAGGCCATCCGCGCGACGGTGAATGACCTCGAATTCGCGTTGGCGACCGAACCGTTGCCGGATGTGCAGGTGAGTGAGGTTTCCTGCAACAAACCCAAAGCGAAAGTGCTGAGCTTTCCGCGCTTTTATTATATTGCGGGTGGATTGGCGGCAGCGTGTTTTGCCGTGGTGGTTGCGCTGCATGAGCCGGAACAGAAACCGATAGGTGAAACAGAATTTGCCTATCAGGTATTGGAGCTTCCGGCGGTAGAAGAACCAGAAGCGAATACAGGAGCACCTGCCCCTACGATAGCGATTGCGGAAGCCGATGATGCGCTGGCGAAGGCGCGGCTCGATGTGGATATTGCTTTTGAAAGAGTGCAAAAGGAGGAGTCCTCCAAGCGCAGTCGGGAGATGCAGAGTATGGTCGCTCGTTCTGCGCCAATGAAAATGGCAACTTCGATGATATTGAAGAAGGATGAGTTTCTCAGCCGAGAATCCTACACTTATCAGCAGGAGAATGGGTTTCTCCGCGTGGCGGATCATCCGCTTTCAACGTTCTCGGTTGATGTGGATACGGCGAGCTATGCGAATGTGCGGCGGTTCCTCCAATCGGGGAATTTGCCACCGGTGGATGCGGTGCGGATCGAGGAGCTGATCAACTATTTTCCTTATGATTATGCTGCGCCAAAGGATAGCTCGGCTTTTGCGGCGAGCATGGAAGTGACTTCAGCTCCCTGGGCTCCGCAGCATCGCCTCGTGCGAATCGGACTGAAGGGGCGCGAGGTGACAACTGGGTCGCGTCCGGCGGCCAACTTGGTCTTTCTGCTTGATGTTTCAGGGTCGATGAATGCGTCGAACAAACTTCCGCTGGTGAAGCAGGCGATGCGTTTGCTGGTGGAGCGTCTGCGCGATGATGACCGTGTAGCGATTGTGGTGTATGCGGGGGCCTCGGGTCTGGCTTTGCCTTCGACTTCGGCGAATCGTCGGGCGGAGATCCTGGCAGCGATGGATCGATTGCAGGCTGGCGGTTCAACCAACGGCGCGATGGGAATTCAGCTGGCTTACGATATCGCGAAGGCCAACTTCGTGCCGGGTGGATTGAACCGTGTGATTCTCTGCACGGATGGAGATTTCAATGTCGGCGTGAGTGACGAAGGCGGGCTTGTGCGTCTGATCGAGGAAAAGGCTGAATCGGGTGTGTTTCTGAGCGTGCTGGGATTTGGGATGGGCAACTATCAGGATTCGAAACTCGAACAGTTGGCCGATAAGGGGAATGGCAACTATGGCTACATCGATTCAAAGCGTGAAGCGCAAAAGCTGCTGGTTGAACAGATTAACGGCACACTCGTGACGATTGCGAAGGACGTAAAAATCCAGGTGGAGTTTAACCCGCAGCTGGTCGCGCGCTACCGCTTGATCGGCTATGAAAATCGCATGCTCAATAAAGAGGATTTCAACGATGATACGATCGATGCCGGCGAGATCGGGGCGGGGCACACGGTGACGGCACTCTACGAGGTCGTGCCAGTAGGCGTGCAGATCGAGCGTGATGTGCCATCAGTTGATCCGCTGAAATATCAACCGGAGATGACGCAACTGAACCGCGACCGCAGTGATGCGATCTTCCCAGAGCTGCTCACATTGAAGGTGCGGGCAAAGGAGCCTGATGGGGAACAGAGCGCTCTACAGACGTTTCCTCTCACTGATGACGGATCGCGTTTTGAAACGGCGAGTGTGGACTTCAAGTTTGCGACGGCGGTTGCTGGTTTCGGGATGATGCTACGAGATTCCGAGCATCACGGTAACACTAGCTGGACCGAGGTCAGTGAATGGGCTCGCGTTGGAGTCGCGACCGACCCCGGTGGTTACCGCCACGAGTTTCTCGAACTGGTCGAGAAGGCAGCCGCACTCAAACGCTGAGATTATATTCTGTTCAGGACTGCGACCGCCGGCGCCATGCCATGAATCCGATCATGCCGAGACCAAGAGCCATCATGGCGTATGTAGATGGTTCGGGGACCGGGGTGAAACCAAGGACAAGGTTGTTGCTATCCTTGAACAAGCTGAAGTCGCCGGAGATATCTGAGGTGAATCCCGTTAGATCCAGTGAAAATAGATTGGCGTTAAAAATATTGCTGGTTCCGGGGATGCTCAGAGAGTCGAAACTGAAGAGGGTCCATGAGTAGATGCCGTTGTCTGTATCGATACCTGAGAGCATGCCAGCCTCTCCGCTACTGTTCAGAGAAAGGACTTTGATGGTGAAGGGATCGGCAGAAGTGGAGTTGATCACCAAGGTATCGTTACTCGTGACATTGATATGATCGCGACCGTCACCATTAGAGCCATCGGGGTCTTGAACATGAAACTCATAGGTGCCTCCGGAGTTGAGTTCCAGATGGCTAAATGTCATGGAGCCCGTCAAACCATGCCCGTCCAGGCCGGGAGATAAAATAGCTCCAGCCCCAATCGAGACCGAGCTGCCGTAGGTGCCGAAACCGGCTATTCGGCCGGAAGAAACCGCGATAGAATTACTCACGGTGCGACCACCTTGGACGGCAAGAGTGCCTCCATTTACTTTGATCGCTCCACTATTTAGAGAGGAACCTTCACCGAAAACGAAGGTGCCGTTTTTAATTTCCAAGGCGACATCGTTGCCTTGTCCGTCGGAGATACCACTGGAGTAAATCGTGCCGTTTTGGAACTGAAGCATCCCGGTGCCTTCTTTCACGATGGTCGAGGCTCCTGTGCCATGAATACTACCATTAAATGTTGTTCCTTCGGTCTGGTTGATCGTGAAGATACGATTGCCGGAGAAGTTGAGATTTACTCGAGCGCCACTGTTATGGCTTTGGAGGCCGTAAATCGTGGGGTTGGCGGTGGTGAAGTTGGCGATGCCGCTGGATTCCCCGTCGAATTCGAGCTCACTCATACCGGCGGCACTATCGTGAGTGAAGTTGACCGTGTTACTATTGTTGATGGAGACCCCACCAGTGTGCGTGTTGTTTCCCGCGAGAGTGAGGGTCAAACTGTCATCAGAGTCTTCACCAACCGAAAGCCCACCATTGCCGGAAATGACTCCTCCTAATGTGAAGTCGCGTGAATCACCCACAATGAGATCCGTGCCCAAGGAGATCGCATTATTGATGATGATATTATCGGCCGATACAGTGAGGGCAGGTTCTGGTGCGTCGTCATCTTCGCCATCACTGAGGTTGAAATTTACCTTCGTGACAGTAATTGCGCCTGATCCCAATGCGTTGGTGGCATCGGTGCCGATCGTGCCGTCTCCCGTGGCTTGGCCTACTTTCAACTCACCTCCGTAGAGGGTGGTGCCACTGGCTAGTTTGCCTGTATTGTTGCCAGAAATCAGCACCGCGGAGCGTTGTTGGGTATTTCGATCGCCAAAGGATCCGGGTGAATCCGGATTACCGATGATCAAGGAGCTGCCGGTCAATGCACCGGATATTTCCAATGCTGCTCCCTTGAAGGCTGAGAATCGATGCACGCCACTCGCGTCAGCACCGATAGTTCCGGTGAAATTGATTCCTGCTCCGGTAATGTCGCCCGAGGTATCGCGAAGGGCAGAAGCAGTGCCCAGAGCGACGCCACCGGTAAAGCCGGTGAGATCGACACCGGTCAAATCGACAGTGCGCGTGCTGGTGGTGGTCGAGGTAATGTCGAAACCAATGATACCCGGAGAATTGGTTGGGAAGTGGCCGAGAAAAGTGGAAATAGGGATTTCAGTCTGGGATCCACTGGGATTATGGGCGGTTCCGATATAGCTGCTCGCATTCATGGAGAAGTTAGCGGTGGAGCCAGGTAAAGATACCCCATCTCCAAAGATAATCGCAGAATTGTCTGCCTGGACAGTGCCGGAGAATGAATTACTGGAATTTTGAAGTTGGACGGTGAGGGGGGCTTCACTCGGAGATGACGCAACGATATTGCGGGGTGTTGAACCAGCGGAGGCAGAGACTCCGGGCGCACCGGCCGGGACCGTAATGGAATCGGTCAATAGACTTCCGACGTAGAGCGTGCCACCGCCACCACCGAATCGATAGTCGGTGCCTTGTGGCGTGATAGTGCCAGTGAGAATGGCCATCGTGGCTGATCCGAGGCGGATATCCGAATTGAATCCCGTTAGATCCACGGCGGACGAAAATGTGTCGATGCTATTCTCGACATCAGAATCAAAACCGATGGATCCGGTGGAATTGGTTTTGTCGATTTTGCCGAGAAACGAAGCGACGTTGTTGGATACTCCGATTCCGGCGTAACCATCGGAGTCGATTTTGATATCGCCTGTGCTGGGGGTATTGCTGGTCCCGCCGAAAACTAGGGCACCTGATTTTACATGGGTGCCACCGGTCCAGCTGTTAGCTCCGGTAAGGATTAGGGCAGTCTTCGCATCGAGGGTGAGTTTACGAGCACCGCCACTTTCGGTGATGTCCTTTTCCACATAGACTGGTCGACCCTGAATCTCGATGGTGGTATCGGCATCCAGACGGAAAAAATTGGTGCTCGAGTCGGCATTATCAATGTTCAACGACGAGTGCGTTTCGAGGGAGATTAGCCCGTTGCTGACGATGTTATTGGTGATGCTAATTCCCTCACCCGTGGAACTACGAAACTCTGCATTAAGAGTGCCCCCATTAAATGTAAGTGTGCCGGTGCCAAACAGACCTGATGAGGAGGTAGAAGAGGAGGACGTTGACCGAAATGTGACCTCACCTGCTGTTAGCTTCAGGCCGCCGCCCCAAGAATAATGACCAGAGGAGGACTCAAGCACGAGTTCGCCGTCTCCGGTTTTTTCGATCTGATTATTGTAAGAAGAGGAGATACCATTATCGGTGATCTCTCCGGTGACAATAAATCTTCCGGCGGCGATGTTCCAAACTTGGGAAGCATGTAACCGGACCGGGCCATTGATCCGGGATTCGATATCTCTGGTGGGATTGTAAATAATACCCCCGCTGCCGATGTGGGTGGTGTTGGCCGATTGGTTATCTAAACTGTATGTTTGGTCGATCGAGCGGAATTCAATCTTGGTTGCATAGAGATCCGTGTAGGTAAGGTAACCGCGACGGGAATTTTCGAAGAGCAGGAAAATGCCTTCGATGTCTAAGCTCGAATCCCAGCTACTGGAGGGAGGGGCTGATTCGTCAGCCCAGTTTTCCGAAGTGTAGAGGTTGTTGCTCGTTCCGGCACCGGTCCAAGTGTAAGTGACCGGAGTGACTGCAGTGGCCTGCAACGAATTCGCGAGGCCAAGAACGCCTAAAATCGAGGTGACAATCGCGATGCGACGGACGGAAGAAAAAGTAGAATGGCCGACGGTTTGGGCGCAAATTTTCATGGCAGTAGAGGAAAAGTATGGGGGGCGATACGGGTATCGCAGCCGCATCAGAATCTTTATGCTCATATTTAAATGCAAAAGAACTGCGGAGGCAAGCGCGCTTATGTTCTCAAAAGATTATTAACAGGGAGTTGCGTTGTTACGCAAGTTTCTGCGCAATAGTCATTAAGGTGTCTTCGTGTATTGGGGTAGGTCGCGTGATGAGAACGATGAATTCAAGGCGCGACTTTACGGAGAAAATCTCGATGAAATTTCAGCTCTGCGAAGATGTATTCTCGATGGAAAATATTGAGACGGGTTCCTGGCGACCTTTGACGGTCACATAGCCCAAATCGTGCGCGTCATATACGCCTTGAGCGGCGTTCATGGTAGCTGCGCTGACGAGGATATTGGTGTTGTATTCCGGGGTCCGGGTAAGGGCTTCGAGCCGTGCCGCGACATTGACGCCATCTCCGATGACGGAGTAATTGAGGCGGCGATGGGAACCAATATTCCCAGCGACAACATGCGCGGTATTGATGCCGATACCGATGCCTAATTTGGGGCGACCACTGGCTTGGAGTTCTAGATTGAGCTTGGCCAGTGCGCGTTCCATCGCGAGGGCTGATCGCAGGGCGTTATCCGCGTCGCCTTCCTGTTTTAAGGGCGCTCCGAAGACGGCCATGATGGCATCGCCAATGAACTTATCGATCACGCCGCCATGACGTTCGATTTCCGCGCTCATGCGTTCGAGGTAGTTGTTGAGCAATTCGATCAGTTCAGGTGGGGAAAGATTTTCGCTGAGGGAGGTAAACCCCCGAAGGTCGGCAAAGAGAATGGTCACTTCGCGTTCCTCTCCTCCGAGGACGGCGCCATCGCGCATCAATTGGGCGGCGATCTCCGGCGAGACATTTTTGTCGAGCAAGTCGCGCACCTTGTCGCGTTCGGCCAGACCATCAGTCATGCGATTAAAGCTTTCGGCCAGTTGGCCAAATTCGTCGCTCCGATTCGGAGTGAGTCGTGTCTGATAGTCGCCTTGCGCGATAAGTTCGGTATGTGCGGACAGTCGCTGCACCGGCTTGCTGACGCCTCGTGCGACGGCGGTCGCGACGATGGTGGCCAACATCAGGGCGGCGATTGATATCAGCAAAATGATATTTTCCAACTCGCGGGCCGGGGCCATTTCGGCATTGAGGGAGCGTTGCAGGGCAATTTGCGCCGACATGCCACCTAACACTCGCAAGGGGGTTAGCAAAGTGACAAAGTCTTCGTCATTTACTGTGGTGATTCCCGTGTGCGACGCCGTGATCTTCATTGTGGGGGCCTGTGCGGCGACACTTTGCGCGCTTTGCGGATCTAATGTCGTGGCGAGAATTTGCTGGCTGGTGTCTTCCCCTCCACGGATGAAAGTGACTTCCGCCTGGGTGCTGCTTTTGAGCTGTGAAGCAAATTCATCATCAAACGGGAGAGTGACGGCAAACCATGCGAGGATATTGGGACGGGGGGCGTAGAGTGGCACGACCATGAGCACGTGCAGTTCTCCATCGAGGTAGGCGAAATCGGTCGCGTAATCCGTGCCTTCCTCATCAGCCCGTTCAATGAGGCGTTGGAAGGGTGCGCTTCGCTCATTGGTGAGCCAGTCCTTGGTCGTGGCGAGCAATTCGCCATCGATATCGAAAGTCGCGACGATGGGCACCTGCAGGCGATTGGCGTAGCTATACAAGTTGGATCGTAGGGTATTCCGATCCAGTTCGGGCTGAAGATAGAGTTCGCGGATGGGCCAATCTGCGCTGACAACCTCGGCACCTTGGGCCAGCCGTTTTTGACTAAGCTCGACCGAAAACCAGAACACGCTCATCGCGTTGTCCAAGCTATCCTCAATATGGCTGACCGCATTGGTGCGATTGGCCCGACTGACCAACAAAAAGGAGGTGCCCAGCGCCACGACCAGCAGCCCGAGGATGATCAGAAGCAGTCGGGTGCGGAACCGGCGGATGCGGAAGAGGCCGATCATCGGCTAGTAACCGCTGGCCCGACCGGCGGGTGCGCGGCGAATTCGACGATCACGTTTGAGATTGAGGTTCATTTCCTCGGGAAGATTGGGACCGGCAACGAGAGTGATCTCCTGCTCAATGGGCTTTTTGATCCGGGGATGCCAGACGGTGAGTTGGTAGCGGCCGGGAGGGATGCCTTTGATTTCCGCCAACCCGTCTGCGTCGCTCTTGGCAAACCACGGAGTGGGAGCGACATACACGTAAGCGAGCATCCAGTCGTGAATATTGCACCCCAAAGTCACTACTCCCACTTTGTCGAAAACAACGGTTTCCGTGGTTCCGCTGGCATAGAGGGGTTTTTCGAAGCGCTTGGCCTTCGAGACGGAGTAAAGGTGATGCTGGACGGTGTCCTTATTGGGGAAGCTGGTTTCAGTGCCCACCATGACGACTGTCACGTAGGGATCGTATTCCTTGTCCGCCTGAGTGACAACGGCGTTGGAAGTGGGGATTAACGATACGGGAAAATCCAACGGAGTCAGCGATGCAACTGCATACTCAAGAGGCGAGCCATCATGAAAGAACTTCATGGTGAACTGGGCTTCCTCACCGCGTAAATTGGCTGAGAGCAGGGCCAGTGCAGACAAAAAATAAGCAAATAGACGTGGCATGATAGATAAGGGGATCAGAATTGGTGATTAAGACCGAGGGTCCAAAAAACGGAATCGTAGCGGATGCCGATGGCGTTGATGGCTTTGTTGAATTCGTATCGCAGGGAGAGTGAGGTTCTGTCGGTGAGAGCGGGAGAAAGTTCCATCCACCATTGGTCCACGGTGCTTTCGCGGTTGCGGTAAGCGACCCAGCCGGAACCATAAGTATCCGAAACCTCCCAGGCTAAAGTATTGTAGTGGTGAAAAATCTCAGGGCCCAGCTGTCCTCCGATAGCGAGAGGCCAAATCGAGCCGGCAGCATTGGCGATGAATTGTCCCCAGATGCGAGTAGCCCCGGCACTGAGTCTCCAGCGTTCGGTTATATCCCATACTCCTTCCAGAAATACCCGATGGGTGCGCAGATCGAAAGTGCGGTGTTTGGCATTGTAGTCCTCCCAATTGATGCCTCCTGCCAGTTGCAGGTTGGGGCTGAGGCGTTTGGAAAGCCGGGTGCCGGCTTCCAGCTGGAAGCCGCTGCGAGGGTCTTCCTTGAAGCTAGTCGCGGTTGCCCCCGCGCTGACTTCGAACATTGGGGCATAAGCCCCCGGCCCAAATTTGCGGCGTAAGTTCACTCGGCCGATCCCACTGATGGAATTGAGTGCGGAAAATGTCGGCACATCTTCAAGGATGGCTTCTGCTTCCAATACCAGCAGCCAATCGCGGTTGAGTGGCCACGGGTGGGCCAAGCTACCACTGGCGGTGAAGTATTGTCCGGATTTGAGAGTGGGAAGGTGAGACGTGCTGCTGATATTGTCTGTCCATGTGGAAGAGACCCGCAGATTCAGGCCCGAAAGCAGGCCCACGGGTTGAGCTCCCACAAGAGAACCCGTAAGCAGCAATAAACTAGTGATCTTAAAAAACTTCATGATCTAGTTTGAAACTAGGTTTTTTGGGGAAAAGTCAGCAACCATAGACTCGCAGATTGAATTTCGCTGCTTTTAACCGGTTTTGATCGGGCAGAAGCTTTGCTCGTAATGTTGCTTAGAATGCATGGATGAACTGCAAGCGAATGATATGATCCCGATAGACATGATCTTTAGGTGAGAAGGTCTCGGAGACGTCATATTCCAGAGATAGAGTTGAATTTGGCCCCAGTGCCCGAGCAAGGCCGATGCTTGTAATTATCGTGTGCCCACTGGCTTGATAGGGAAACCAATCTCCGCCGAAGATGCCGTCGAGCCATTGGGTGGTGCCTGCGAAAGATCCCCAGCTGTTGCGGCACCAAGAGAGATGATCTCCAGTTGCGTAGCCCGTCGACATGAATACCCGCCAATTTTCGTTCGGATCGTAATTGATCGTTCCTATTAGGCTGGTGCTGTTGGTAGAATACACGTCGCGTTTGGCGTAAAATTGATCGTATCCAACTCGCAAAGCTGTCTGCCATTCCGGGGTGAAGCGTTTTGTGAATGTGGCACTGCCACGTAGCCAATAGCCCTCCCATTCATCGACCTTGGAAAATTGGCGGGTGGATTCCGCCTGTATTTCCAATCTGGGGGCATAGGGTCCGAGGCCATACTTTCGCCGCAGCGAGATGTGCCCACCCAGTTCCGTAAGATTGAGGCCGCTGTATTCCTGCCAAGCTGAAGTCTGGAAAGTACCGCCGTAGCTGAGCTGCCAATCACGATTGAGAATGCGCAGGGCGCTGACATCGAGCATAGCGGTGAAAGCTAGGTCCCCTTTTTCCTCTCGGATCGACTTGGTGACGTTGTCATTGCTCTCCAGCCCCAACTGCAGCGTGGGTGACCACGCCTCGACCCGGTTGGCTGTTAACATCAACCCCATGCCCAGCAGCAAAACGAAGAGGCAAAGCTGGCGCATGGGTGGGTGGTCGATGTTGGCGGAGATTCTCACGAATCAATCAAGAGGGGCTCAAGGGATGACCAGACGGTTTCAGCGATTACACGTTGGCCTTCGGTCGTTGGGTGGATGAGGTCGGCTTGATTAAACTTTGGATCACCGCCGATACCTTCCAGTAAAAAAGGGATCAGTTGGGTGTGTTTTTCCGCTGCGACTTCCGGGAAGATGCGTCGAAATGATTGTCGATAGGCTTCGCCCATATTCGCGGGCATCTGCATCCCGGCCAGAATGATGGTTGCTTCTGGATATTTCGCGCGGGTGCGTTCGATGATGCCCTTGAGATTGGCTTTGGATGCTTTAGGGGCAACTCCCCGCAGCCCGTCGTTGCCACCCAGCGCGATGACCAGAATGTCTATTTTCTGGCGGAGTAGCCAATTGATTCGCCGGAGTCCACCCGCGGTCGTATCGCCACTGAGGCCGGCGTTGACCGCACGGAAGTTGAGATTCGCGGCATCGATTTTCCCTTGGATCAAAGCGGGGTAGGCTTGCGCGCTCGGATTGTCCAAACCGTATCCAGCCGTGAGACTGTCGCCGAGAAAAACGATCGTGCGTGATTCCTGAGCGGATGCCAATTGCACGAACAGCACGGTGATGAGGCAAAAGATGCCTCTGCTCATTTGCAGAAATGCTCTGCTTGGATTAGCCATAGATAGAATTCACGATTGGATAACTCAATTACTACATGAGTGTTAATAACATGCTGAAAGTCGAGCGACTCACGAAATCTTATTCCACTACGTCGGGTGAACTCACTGTTCTTCGCGAAGTGAGCTTTGCTCTATCCGCTGGAGATAGCCTGGCGATTGTCGGCCCCAGTGGCAGCGGTAAGACCACCTTGCTCGGTCTCTGCGCGGGCTTGGATCTGCCTAGTTCGGGCGACGTAGAGCTAGCGGGTGAAAGCCTCAGTGGACGGGGTGAAGATGATCGCGCCAGGATTCGTAACGAGCACGTGGGCTTCGTGTTTCAGAGCTTTCAACTGATCCCTACACTCACCGCGCTCGAAAATGTGTTGGTGCCCTTGGAGCTAAGAGGAGAGAGCGGACGTGAAGCGGAAGCTCGCGCCTTGCTGGATCGTGTGGGGCTAGGGGATCGCACCGACCATTATCCGGTGCAGCTCTCCGGTGGAGAACAGCAACGTGTGGCCTTGGCCCGCGCGTTTATCAACCAACCCAAGATCCTCTTTTGTGATGAACCGACCGGAAACCTCGATGGCGAAAACGCGATCGCGATGGCCGACCTTGTTTTCGAAATCAACCGCGAACGCGGCACCACCCTCGTGCTCGTGACGCATGATCTCGAACTCGCCAACCGATGCCATCGCACCCTCCGATTAAAAAACGGCGCCGTGGCCGGGGAATAAGTTATTTGATAACCACGAAATACACCAAAGACACGAAAGGATACCGATGAATGAGATTATCTATCGCGAAGAATCGTATCAAATCATGGGCGCATGCTTTGAGGTGTATAAGGACAAAGGCTGCGGTTTTCTCGAAGCAGTCTATCAGGAGTGCCTGGACTTAGAATTCGGTGATCAGAGAATCCCCTTCGAGGCTCAACCTCGGTTAAGCTTGAACTACAAGGGGCGGTCTTTGACGCAGACCTATGCTCCAGACTTTATCTGTTACGACAAGATCGTGGTAGAAATTAAAGCGGAGGTCTCGCTAGCTGATGAACATCGCGCTCAGGTTCATAATTACCTGAGAGCGACCGGCCATCGTTTAGGTTTGCTCGTCAATTTCGGGCACTATCCGAAAGTGGAATCAGAAAGGCTCGCTCTATGAAAACAGGGCATTCCTCTTTCGTGTCTTTAGTGTTTTTCGTGGTTAATAACCGCTGTGTTTCGCCGTCTAATTCTTCTGTGTATTCCGTGTGTTCCGTGGGCACTATCTTTGTATGAACTTCATCTGTAAAATGGCATGGCGGGATTCACGCGCTTCGCGTCGGCGGCTGGGGTTGTATTCGCTTTCGATCGTGCTCGGTATTGCTGCGTTGGTGGCGGTGGGGTCGTTTAGCGAAAATCTGCGACGCGCGATTCAGGAGCAGACGAAGAGCTTACTCGGGGCCGATTTGGTCGTGACTTCGCGTCAGGCCTTTGCCCCCGAAGTCGTCACTTATCTCGACGATCTCGGTGGCGAACAAGCGGAGGAGATTAGCTTCTCATCCATGATGGTTTTTCCGACTGCTGCTGATGCAACGCGATTGGTGCAAGTGCGAGCCGTGGAAGGGAGCTTTCCGTTTTACGGCGAGTTTGAGACAGCTCCGGCCAACGCGCGCGAGCAGCTAGCGCAGGGCGGTGCGGTGGTGGTGCTCGAGGAAACTTTGCTCAGCCAGTTTAATGTGAAAACAGGCGACATGGTTCGTCTGGGAAAATCCGATGTCACGGTGCTGGGTGCGGTTCGCAAGGTGTCAGGTGAGTCGATGTCGATTACGCAGCTCGCACCTCGTGCTTACATTCCACTGAGCTTGTTGCCGGAAACCGGATTGGCGGGAAAGGGGAGTTTGCTCCGTTATCGCACGTCTCTGAAATTGCCGATTGAGAGTGATCCGGATGCGATTGGCGAGAAATTGAAGGAGACTTTTCCGCAAGAGCGTTTGGGTTTTGATACGATCGAAAAACGGAAACGTAATCTCGGTCGGGCGCTGGATAATGTTTATGCGTTTTTGAGCTTAGTCGGATTCGTCGCGCTCTTTCTCGGTGCGATCGGGGTGGCGAGTGCAATCCATGTTTATGTGCGCCAGAAGATTGAAACCGTGGCGGTGCTGCGGTGTTTAGGCGCTTCTGCGCGACAAGGTTTTGGAGTGTATTTGGTGCAAGGGGCCGGGATCGGTTTGTTTGGTGCGGGGGTAGGAGCGTTGTTAGGCATCCTGGTGCAGGTCGCGCTGCCGCAGGCGTTGAGCGGCATGCTGCCATTTCCGGTGGAGTTTTCGATCTCATGGTTAGCGGTGGCGCAAGGAGTCGGTGCGGGTTGGGTGATATGTCTGCTCTTTACGTTGCTGCCTTTGATGGCGATTCGGCGGGTCTCGCCATTGGTGGCACTGCGCTCGTCCGTCGTGGGGAAAAGCAATCTGCGTGATCCGTGGCGATGGGTGTTGTATCTTCTGATCGGAGCGGCCGTCGCAGGGTTTGCGGTCTGGCAAACGGGAAGCGAACGTCTCGGGTTGGGCTTTGCGGTCGCCCTGTTCGTGGGCTTTGCGATTCTGGCGCTGCTCGCAAAAGTCGTGGCATGGGCCGCACGACGATTTATGCCACGGAGCTTGCCCTACGTGGCGCGACAGGGAATCGCGAATTTGCACCGGCCGAACAATCGCACGGTGACGTTGTTGCTGGCGTTGGGATTGGGCACGTTTTTGTTGCTTACGCTTTATCTGACTCGCGTGACTTTGCTCTCGCAGATCGAGGGAACGGCTGAGGAGGGGCGTCCGAATCTGATGTTCTTCGATATTCAAGACGATCAATACAAGCCGCTGGTTGCGCTCGCTGAAAATGAAGGATTTGAAGTTCAGAGCAGCGCTCCGATCGTCACCATGAAAATTGCGACCGTGAAGGGGCGCGGTGTTGATGAAATTCTCGCTGACAAGGAAGACAAAGTGCCGGGGTGGACCTTGCGGCGTGAGTATCGATCGACGTTTCGTGGCGAGCTTGCTGATACGGAAACGTTGAGCGCTGGTGAGTTTATCGGTGTGATGCCGGCGGACACTGAAGTCGTGCCCATATCAATCGAACAAGATTTGGCGAACGATCTGCGCGTAGCATTGGGTGATGAGATCGAATTCGATGTGCAGGGAGTGCGGATGCTCACGCGGATCGCCAGCACGCGCACAGTCGATTGGAAACGGATGCAGCCCAATTTCTTCGTCGTCTTTCCGACGGGTGTGCTTGAACCCGCGCCGAAGTTTTACGTGGTCGCCACACGCGCGGATACGCCGGCTGATTCTGCGCGTTTGCAGCAAGCGATCGTGCAGTCATTTCCCAATGTTTCCGCGATTGATCTGACGATGCTGCTCGAGACTATCGACGGTATTTTCTCCAAAGTGTCTTATGTCGTTCGCTTCATGGCATTTTTTACGGTGGCCACGGGATTAATCGTGTTGATTGGTGCGGTCGCGACGGGTCGTTATCAGAGGATTCGCGAAGTGGTTTTGTTGCGAACTCTGGGCGCGACCCGACGGCAACTCTGGCAAATGCAACTGACCGAATATGCGATCCTGGGCTTGCTGGGAGCTTGGGTCGGCGGCGGGCTGGCGATCGGTGGCAACGCGCTGTTGGCGCACTTCGTCTTTGAGATCGATCCGGTGGTGCCTTGGGGCGGGCTGGCGATCGCCACGCTATCGGTAGTTGCGGTTACCTTGCTCGCGGGCTTGCTTTCCAACCGTGGGGTGACCGACCATCCCCCTCTCGAAATTTTACGCCAAGAAACATGAAACCATCTGTCGTTACCTTCCACTACACTTTACGCGATTCCGCCGGCGAGCTGATCGATACATCGGCCGGCGGTGAACCGATCACTTACCTCGAAGGAGCCGGTCAGGTCATCGATGGTCTGGATCAACAACTACGCGGAGTCGCAGCGGGCACCAAGCAGCGTGTGCAGGTGGCGGCGGCTCAAGCCTATGGCGAACGCGATGAATCGCAGATTCGCACGCTTAAGCGCAGCGAAGTGCCGGTCGAAGGGGAGCTCAATCCGGGAGATCAATTTAAGACGGATACAGATCGTTACGCCCCGATTGTAACGGTGGTCGATGCCGATGGTGACAGCGTCACCCTCGATGCGAATCATCCGCTCGCGGGGATGGATCTGACCTTCGATGTTGAAGTCGTCTCAACACGCGAAGCCACGGAGGACGAGATTAAACACGGCCATTCACATGGCGCGGGTGGTGACGAATCCTGCGATTAGAATTTCGAGTTTTTTAAGATATGTTGCATTCTAATTTGTCACAGAGCCGAGCCAGAGTGGAGACACGGAGAATCCCGAGAGTTGCTGGCGAGTTAAAGAAAACCTCCGTGACCTCGGTGTCGGGACTCAGTGCGCTCGGTGACAAAAATAACCTCACCTCATGAAAATCCTCGGCATTGATATCGGCGGATCAGGCGTTAAGGGCGCGCTGGTGGATACGGAATCAGGTGAGTTGCTCACGGAGCGGCACCGCATCGATTCAGAGCATAAACCCTCGCCGAAAGAGATGGCGAAGATCCTCAAGACCATCATTAAGCATTTTGATTGGCTTGGACCGATTGGCGTGGGTTTCCCCGGAGTGATTCACGGATCGGTGATCAAGACCTCGGCTAATTTGCATGAAGATTTTTGCGACTGCGATGCAGTGAAGCTGTTTAGTGAAGCAACGGGTTGTCCGGTATCTTTGGTCAACGATGCCGATGCGGCAGGCTTGGCCGAAATCCGTTTCGGTGCGGGCCGCGATGTGCCCGGTAAGGTGTTGCTGCTCACGCTCGGCACAGGCGTGGGTTCGGCCCTTTTTCACAATGGTCGCCTCTGTCCCAATATGGAATTAGGCCACCTGCCGATTGACGGAAAATCAGCCGAGTATTTTGTGTCTTCCACCGCACGCAAACGCCGCGATATCTCGTGGAAAAAATGGGGGAAGGAACTGAATAGTTATCTCCAGATTCTGGAAGAAATTCTCTGGCCCGAGCTCATTATCATCGGCGGCGGAGTGAGCGCCAAACACGAGAAGTATTTCGAGTTTCTCGATACCCGCGCAAAGCTCGTGCCGGCAGCATCGCTGAATGCCGCCGGTATCGTCGGCGCTGCCTTGTGGGCCACCGAACAAAAATCTTCTTAAACAAGATTATCGTTTTGTCACAGAGTTCATGGAGCACTGACACCGAGGGCACTGAGGGTTTGGATTTTATGAAATCCGCGTATCAACTCCCTGATCTCCGTGTCTGCAACCCGGCTTGGCTCTGTGACAATCCCTGCCTTCTGTGGTAACAATGAATTCTGAAAATATCCTCATCGTTGGTCAGGGGTTGGCCGGGACGGTGCTGGGTTGGAGCTTGGATCGGGCGGGGATCGATTGGCGAATGATCGACGCGGGACATGAACACGCGGCATCACGGGTTGCGGCAGGGGTGATCAATCCCGTGACGGGGCAGCGCTGGGTGAAGACGTGGCGGGTCGACGAACTCTGGCCGGAAGCGAAACAGTTTTATCAAGACATCGGTGCCGATCTCGACGTGCCGTTGTGGCGTGAAATGAAGGTGCGACGTTTTTGGCGCACCGATAAACAAGAGCGCGTGCTGCGCTCCAAAATGGAGCGTGGGGTGCTCGCGCCCTATATCGAATCAATCGACGAAGAAAGCTGTGTGATCGCACCAGTAGGTCGCGTAGATGTGGACGGGATGCTCACGGCGGCACGACAACGCTGGTTGGTCGATGGCCGATTAAAGGAGGGGCGGTTGGATTGGGGTGAACTCGAGAATCGCGCCGATACCTTCGTGATCGATTGCACGGGAGCAGCGGCGCGCACCGGTCCGTTTAGTGAATGGAATTTTGCGGTGTCCAAAGGAGAAGTGCTGCGGGTGTCTGCGCCGAATTTAAATCCCGGATTGATTTTGCATCGTGGTCATTGGGTGCTGCCGATGGAGAACGAAGATGCTTGGCTAGGCGCGACCCACGAACCGGGAATCGATGATGTCAAACCTACCGCTGCTGCGCGTGATGCTCTACTCGCGACCGCAGAAAAGCTCACAGGAAAAAATTTCACGCCAACTGCGCATTGGGTTGGTCAACGTTTGGCTTCACGCGACATGCATCCTGTGGTTGGGCGTCACCCCGCCTATCCCAATCGCGGCATTCTCAGCGCTCTTGGCAGTAAAGGGGTGCTCTATGCACCGTGGTTAGCTCGGCTATGGGTCGAGCATTTGCGGGATCGTTGCGACTTTGATCCTGCTGCTCGGGCAGATCGATTCTGACATTGGCATCACTGACGAACACGATGATGCTAAATTTGATAACCACATGAAAATGCACAGGATAATTCAGGGATTACTGTTTTGTTTGTTCGCAGTCGTTATTCATGCGGATGCCCCAGATGAGTCGAGACTCAGGGAAGCCTTCTTTCACGTGTATTATGGGATCTGCGCGAATGGACAGGAAGAACCTGATGCTCGTGTCAGAATGGAAGCTGATCAGAAGATTCTGAAAG
This sequence comes from Cephaloticoccus sp., assembly GCA_034669935.1. Lineage (GTDB taxonomy): Bacteria > Verrucomicrobiota > Verrucomicrobiia > Opitutales > Opitutaceae > Cephaloticoccus. The sequence goes on along the minus strand of JAXMOJ010000002.1, from coordinate 284,922 downwards.
AAGCAGGAGAGGAGAGAATTTTTGAGCTGATGGCAAAAATGCTAAACTCTGATGAGATTAATAATAGTCTTTTTCCTGATGAAGGAATCTCAAGACTATGCCGAATCGCCAGTAAGTTGAACTTTTCTGAGGTCTTCCATTCTGCGGTTCGCGAGTGCCGGAAACGTATCAGTAGAGCTGACGATGGATGGTATGGATACGTAGGATTATTTGATTATCTAGTGAAATATGGAGACGAGGAAGATCTCGCTTGGATGAAAAAAATTCGAGATTCAGAGGATGATGAGGGTGAGAGGGAAGACATGACCGTAGAGTGGATAGATCGATTTCAGGCACGTTTAGCGAAGTGATGCTTTAGCCTCTAGATCTCGCAGTAACGCCCATGATCATCGCCGAATTGTTTAGCCGAATCTACGATCCGTCTGCAGGGCAGACGGAAGCCTGGTATATCAATGATCACTGTTTCATTCGGGATGAATCGGGGCTTTGGCATATGTTTGGGATTACGCAGACGGAGCCGGCCAAGCCGCTAGAAGAAACGTTTTTTGCTCACGCGACCTCGCGCGAGTTGCTCGCGCCGCAATGGGAGCGTCAGCCGCATGTGCTGGAGGCGGACGAATCGTGGAGCGAAACGCATGTGTGGGCGCCGCACATCGTCCGTCACGATGGTGTCTACTACATGTTTTATTGTGCGGGTGGTGAGGAGCACGCTCGCTACCGGATTCATTTGGCGACTTCGCCCGATTTGTGGACGTGGACTCGGCACCCGGCCAATCCGATGGTGATTGATGGGTTCGATGGGCGCGATCCGATGGTTCTGCGAGCCGACGGAAAATGGATCATGTATTACACCGCAAATTCAGCACCGGAGGGCGGCAATCATGTGGTCGCGGCGGTCACGAGTGATGATCTGGTTGATTGGGGAAACAAACAGGTCGTCTTCACACATCCGAAAACCGGCACCTATGGAGGCCCGACCGAATCGCCCTTTGTGGTGAATCGGAACGGAAAGTATTACCTCTTTGTCTGCACCAACGATCCCTACAATACGTCTGCGGTTTATGAGAGTGACAGCCCGTATGAGTGGGCGATGGCAAATGAAGTGGGAACGTTTCCCTCACACGCATCTGAGGTGGTCCAAGATCCGGAGAGCGAGAACTGGTATCTCAGTCGGGCGGGTTGGGGGCAGGGCGGTCTCTATCTTGCGCCGATGTCGTGGGGCAAGGTGCTTCAGTGATGTTGGTGGCAGACAATCTGCTATTCATCGCGGAATAGCGTCGGTTCGTCGCAGGATCGGGGTATTCGCTTGTATCGAGGCGGCGAAGCGTTGAGAACGCGCGACTTAGGTTATGCAAAATCGTTGGGTCAAAATGGGCATCATTATCGGCGTGTGGGCGTTGGTGGGGCTGCTGCTTTCGGTCGAGGTGCTCTTCAATATGCGGGCGAGCATGCACAACGAATATTGGGATGTGATCGACCTCGCGATTCCCCAGTTTGGGCGCGCGGTGATGTGGGCCTTGCTCGCCCCGTTTGTCCTGAAATTACGCAAGATGGTGCCTTTGAGCCTCGGTAATTGGGCCGGTGGGATATCGTTTCACTTCGCGGTCGGATTTTTGGTGATGGCGGAGTTTTATATCGGCCGGATGTTTTTCATGTTCCTGCTTTGGAACGAATGGCCGGTGGGTTCGTTTTGGGAGGTTACGTGGACCAATTTCTACGGGCGTAACATTATCGATATGGCTTACTACTGGGGTGTGCTCGCTTTCGGATACAGTTTCGAGCTCTACCATAAATACAAGAATGAGGAACTGAAGGCGGTGCAATTGGAGGCGCGTTTGATCGAAGCGGAATTGGCGGCATTGCGGCAGCAACTGCATCCGCATTTTCTTTTCAACACAATGAACACCGTGGCGGTGCTGGTGCGGGAAAAGAAAAACGATCAGGCGGTCACGTTGCTTTCCCGGCTGAGTTCGCTCCTGCGCACGACTCTGGATCAGACCCGATCGCCGGAGGTGACCTTACAGCAGGAGATCGATTTTCTGGAAGGCTATCTCGAAATCCAAATGGCACGTTTCTCCGATCGGCTGAATGTGACGATGGATATTCCGCGCGACCTGCGCAGCGCCCTCATCCCGAATCTGGTCCTGCAACCGATCGTCGAAAATGCGATCCTGCATGGTGTGGCCCCAAAATCGGGTCCGGGACTCGTGCGCGTGAGTGGGCGCCGCGAGGGGGATAGACTGGTGCTGGAAGTAGCGGACGACGGGCCGGGGCTTTCCCGGGGAAGGCTCGATGATAATCGTGAAGGTATCGGATTGGCCAATACTCGGGAGCGGTTGTCGAAATTATACGGAGAGAAGGGACAGCTATCGATTAAGAGTGAAAACAACAGTGGAGTCGTGGTAGAGATCTCACTGCCGTTTCATTCATGAAGGCTTCTGCATCAGATCTCCAACTGTCACTCATTCGCACCATCATTGTGGATGATGAGCCGACTGCTCGTCGGGGCATTCGCTTGATGTTGAAGGGCGATGCGATGATCGAGATCGTGGGCGAAGCATCCAATGGGCTCGACGCGGTGGAGTTGATCGAACGCGAGCAGCCCGATTTGGTGTTTCTCGATGTGCAGATGCCGGGCTGCGATGGATTTCAAGTCTTGGAAAAGGTCGCGAATAAGGCTCATCCGGCAGTGATCTTCGTGACGGCCTATGATGTGCATGCGCTGCATGCCTTTGAGGTCAACGCGATCGACTACCTGCTGAAGCCTTACGACGACGCGCGTTTTGAGGAAGCCTTGAATCGAGTGAAGAAGACTGTGCGGCAGGCGTCGGTCGAATCGGATAATTCACGCCTGAACCAGTTGCTGGAATTCATGCAATCGCGGATGGCGGGCGGAAAGACCGTGCCGGAGACGGATCGGGTCTTGGTGAAATCTTCCGGCGACATCTATTTTCTGAAAGCCGAGGAGATCGATTGGATCGAAGCGGAGGGTGATTACATGAAGTTTCACACCGGAGAAAAATCCCACCTGATGCGCGAGACGATGGCGCGGCTGGAGGAGCGGCTCGATCCGAAGCGCTTTATTCGCATTCACCGGTCGACGATCGTGAATATTGATCGATTGCAGAAATTGAGCCCTTCGTTCGGTGGTGAATACGCGGTGATCCTCGAAGATGGCACCAAACTCAAGTTGAGCCGCGGTTATCATGAGCGGATCGCAGAATTGCTAAAACAGAAGCTGTGACGTGGCGAGAAGAGGGTCGAAAAGCACCCATTCATCCTCTCGGGGGGCCGTTTATCAAAGTTTCGTGTAACTTTTGAAAGAGAAGGGTGTTGTTAGAGTATGCCCACGGGTTGTTCTCACCTCAAACGCTCTATCTCAATGCCGATGCGATTCGTCGCAGAAAGCGTGGGATTGGTCGCTGAGGAGTTCACAATCCGAGGGTTGGCTGTTTTATACAGCCTTGTTCGTAGTTATCAGTTGTTGTGTTGTGGAGGGGCCGTTGTGGGCCCCTCCACAGTTTTTTACGCGAATAAGGCTAATTCTCGCCCCACGTGGCGTCCGTAAGCAGTCTCATTCATTTTTCCTTACAACTGAGTCCTATGAACCAATCCTCCTCTAAGCCCGCTGCCCCTCGTCGTAAATCCAAGAAAAAGTGGATTATCATTGGGGCGCTCGTCCTGCTGGTCGCTCTCGTGGCGGTCGGTATGTCCCGTAAAAAGAAAGATACCGGTATTTCGGTCACGACCGAAAAAGCCTTCATCACCACCATCACACAGGTCGTCACGGCTACGGGTAAGGTCCAGCCAGAGACCGAAGTGAAGATTTCCCCGGAAGTCTCAGGTGAGATTATTGAGATGCCGGTTAAAGAGGGCGATGTCGTCAAGAAAGGCGATTTACTGCTCAAGATTAAACCGGACTTTTATCAGGCTCAATACGAGCAACAGGAAGCGGCCTTACTTTCCGCCCAATCAGCGAGTGTGCTGAGCAAGGCGCAGTTGGACAAGGCCGAGCAGGATTACATTCAGGCCCAGGATATTTACGCTAAGCAGCTGATCTCTGATGCGGAAATTTTGACCGCCAAAACGAATTTTCACGTCGCCAAGGCCAGCTACCAATCATCCTTGGCTCAGATCAGCCGCACTGAGGGTTCGCTTTCCCAGGCTAGCGATCAACTGAGTAAGACTACGATTTATGCGCCGATGAATGGCACGATCAGCTCACTCACGAGCGAGATCGGCGAACGCGTGGTGGGCACCGGCCAGTTTGCCGGCACAGAAATCATGCGGGTGGCCAATCTCAGCAACATGGAAGTGCGCGTGAAGGTGAACGAAAACGATATCGTTAATGTGAAGATTGGTGACACCACCGATATCAGTATCGATGCACTTCCGGATACGAAACTCGCAGGCAGTGTGCGTGAGATCAGTTCTTCGGCCCAGAATGCATCGGGCGCGATTGCCACCTCGGCCAATTCCTCTTCCGACGAAGTCGCCAATTTTCTCGTTAAAATCAGCATCACTGAAGCCGACAAGCGCTTGCGACCGGGGATGAGCGCGACCACCGACATCAAGACTAAGACGGTTGAAGACGTCGTCGCTGTGCCGATTCAAAGCGTCACCGTCCGTGCGGACGGGGGCAAAACCGCTGAAGAGTTACAGCAGGAGAAAAGCAAGGCCGCCCGCGAAAAGTCGGGTAATGATTTGGAGATGACCGACGAGCGCGATAACGCCCGTCGCAGCCGCGATGAGTTGGAACGCGTGGTCTTCCTCGTCAATGATGGCAAGGTGACCCTTCGCAAGGTCGAGACCGGTATCGCCGACAATACTCACATTGAAATCACTGAAGGCCTCGAAGCAGACGACGAAGTGGTCTCCGGGAGTTATGCCGCGATCAGCCGACGTTTGAAGGATGGCTCGATGATTAAAATCGAGGAGAAGAAAAAGGGTAAGAAGTGAGCCTGAATGGGTTTACTGAATTAGCCTCTGACGAATCATGATTTCTCCAGCCGCCCCCACCCACGAGCGCACTCTCCGCCCCAAAGGCGATCTCGTGATCGAGATCGAAGGAGTTTCCAAACTCTACACCATGGGCGAGGAAACGATTCATGCCCTGCGCGGCGTGGATATGAAAATATTTCGCAACGAGTATCTCGCAATCATGGGGCCGTCAGGCAGTGGTAAATCCACCCTCATGAATATGCTCGGTTGTTTGGATACTCCCACGAGTGGCCACTATGAGTTTAACGAACGAGACGTCGCGGCGATGATCGACGACGAGCTTGCCGAGATCCGGAATCGTGAAATCGGTTTCGTGTTTCAGACCTTTAATCTGCTGCCACGCGCGACCTCCCTGAGTAATGTGGAACTGCCGTTGGTCTATGCGGGTTACTCGCCGAGTGAGCGTCGTCAACGCGCGACTGAAGCCTTGGAAAAGGTCGGCTTGGGGGATCGCATGCACCATAAACCCAACGAACTTTCCGGTGGCCAGCGTCAACGGGTGGCCGTGGCTCGTGCACTGGTGAATAAGCCCTCAATCATCCTCGCGGATGAGCCCACCGGTAATCTCGATTCCAAAACCGGAGTGGAGATCATGGGGCTGTTTGAAGATCTCTATGAACTGGGTAATACAATCATCGTGGTGACTCATGAAGAAGAGATCGCATTGCATGCTCGACGGATCGTTCGCCTGCGAGATGGTCTCATCGAGAGTGACACTCCTGTTCAGTAAAAAATTTCCCATGCTTAGACTGATCTACGAGTTTACCGAAAGCATTCGGATCGCTTTCGCCCAAATTAAGGCGAACGCGATGCGCTCGGTGCTCACGGCGCTTGGCGTGATAATCGGTATCGTGGCGGTCACTCTTATGGGCACCGCGATCAATGGAATCGACCGTGGGTTTCAGAACAGTTTGGCGATGCTGGGCGACGATGTGCTCTACGTAAACAAGTGGCCCTGGCGCAATGTCGAGGATTGGTGGAATTACCGCAGCCGACCACGGATTCGACCTGAACATGCCGTCGCCCTCAACCGGGTGATAGAGCAAACGCCAAACTCACTGCTCGAAGTCGCAGTCCCTGTGATGGGGACTCGCGAGAGTGTGAAATCGGGTTCGCAGCAGATTAGCGGGGTGATCATTTTTGGCACGTCCGATTCTTACTCGCGCTTGATGTCGGCGGATTTCAAGTCGGGTCGTTTATTCAATGAGACGGAATCAGCGGGAGGCCGCCAAGTCGCGGTGTTGGGCTACGATGTGGCGGAAGCACTTTTTCAGAGTAGGCCGGCCATGGATCAGACCGTGCTCATCAAGGGGCAGCCGTATACGGTGATCGGGGTGCTGGCGAAACAGGGTTCCTTCCTGGGCATGTTCAGCTTTGATGCCCAGATTATCGTGCCGTTAGTCTCTTTTAAGAAGTATTTCGGCACCCGCCGAGGGGGCGGGGAACTCCGGGTGAAGGTTACGGATAAAGATAGATTGGCGGATGCGACCGACGAGCTCATTGGCGCCATGCGAAGGGTGCGCGGTCAACTCCCAGGTGAGCGGGATAATTTTTCCATCAATCAACAACAGGCGTTCAAGGATCAACTTGAGCCGGTCAAGAGTGGTATCGCGATGGCGGGGCTGTTTATCACGGGACTCTCGTTGTTCGTCGGTGCGATTGGGATTATGAACATCACGTTTGTGAGTGTGAAGGAGCGCACCAAAGAAATTGGCACGCGCAAAGCACTTGGTGCGCGCCGACGAACGATTCTCCTCCAGTTTCTGATCGAAGCCGTGGCGATTTGTATGATCGGTGGTCTCGTCGGCTTGGGGCTCACTTTTGGGCTCTGTCTTGGTATTCAAGCCGCGATGCCTTCGCTCCCCATCGTCTTCTCGATGGACTTGGTAAACATCAGTATGATCGTGGCCGTGACGACCGGTGTGGTCTCCGGATTTGCCCCCGCCTGGGGTGCCTCACGTTTAGATCCCGTCGTGGCCCTGCGTTATGAATGATGAGATTTTGGAATTTAGAATGCGGGTTTTGGATTTGATATGACGGAGCATGATCTAAAGACACGGACGAAGGCTTTTGCGCTGCGGATCAATAAGATGATCGGCAGTCTACCTAAATCTATGCCGGCCGATGAGCTGACGGCTATTTTTGTCAGCTCACTGAAAACGGCTCGGGATCCGAAAAATCCAAACTCCGCGATCCAAAACCCAAAATCATAACACCGTGTTTAAAGAAATTCTGAGAATGGCTTTTAGTTCGTTGGGGGTGAATAAACTTCGCTCCTTTCTCACGATGTCTGGTATCACGATCGGCGTGTTTTCGGTCATTGGCGTGATGACCGTGGTCTCGGCAATGCGGGGATCCATTGAGACCGGGTTAAATATTCTGGGCACCAATGCGTTTCAATTTCAGAAATTTCCATCGGGTTTTAACAATGGAAATAATCGGAAAATTAGGCAGCGCCCGAATATCACTCTCACGGAGGGGCAAAGGTATCAGCGGTTGATGGAAGGCATCGCCGATGTGGTGAGTCTTGAGCTCTACGATTTTCGTTCGGCTCCACGCGCCACTTATCAGAATCGGAAAACGACACCGGGCATTACCTTTGGCGGAGGCAATCAGCACTACCTCGCGGCGAACCAGTATGCGATCGATTTTGGTCGCAACTTTACCCCGGCGGAAGTGGCGATGGGCCGTCCGGTTTGTTTGATCGGCTCGGCCATTTCCAAAGCACTTTTTCGCACGGAAAATCCAATCGGCAAGATGATCAAAGTGCGCAGTAGCACCTACACGGTGATCGGTCAGCTTTTAGAGAGAGGCTCATCTTTCGGTAACGATCAGGACAGTATCGTGATCGTGCCGATCACCCGATTTGCCATGGAGTATGGCAACGAACGGCAGTCTTTGAATATCGCCACGCAAGCCCCCTCGCAGGAGGTTTATGACGAGACGATTGATAAGGCGATAACCGCGATGCGAATCGCGCGTGGCCTCGCGCCGGAAGACGAAAATAATTTTTCCTTATTCTCCAACGAGTCGCTCGTCGCCTCGTTTGCCAAGATCGCCAATGCAGTCAGTTCCGGGGCCTTCGTGATCAGTGCGATCGCGCTCCTGGCCGCCGGAGTAGGTATCATGAACATTATGCTGGTCAGCGTGACGGAGCGAACCAAGGAGATTGGCATCCGCAAATCAATTGGTGCGCGCAAGAATTCTATCCTCACACAATTTCTGATCGAATCGGTGGTCATTTCACTCGCCGGTGGAGTCGCCGGTATCCTGCTCGGCGTCGTGGCCGGAAACGGTCTTGCGGTGATGATGAACGCCTCGGTGATCTTTCCTTGGACGTGGGCCGCGATCGGCTTGATCGTCTGTTCGGGTATTGGCGTGGGCTTCGGATTCTATCCGGCTTGGAAAGCATCCTCGCTCGATCCGATTGAAGCGCTGCGCTTCGAGTGATTCAAAGGTGGATTTTTGAAGTCGGGTTTACTGCTTCGCTGAGGCTTCGCAGCACGCGTTGGATTTCCGATCACCTGCGCGCTACTACTAGTCCGAGAACTAAGGTGTCCTGATTATCACCCTGAGAAGCTGGTAAGAAGGCGGCCTTCCTGGTGGAGCAGCTTGTCCTCAAGACGATTTCCCCGGGCTTGCGGACATTCTATGGCGCGTTGAGGACAACGCGCACCACCTCTTGTCACAGCCTCTGAAGTTGTATGTCATCTAATAGTTGACGTTATCGATGGCGTGATTCGGGCAGGTCGTTTGGACTGGTGACTGGAAGGGCCTGACTCCACTCTAGGATATGGGCAAAGTCTTTGAGGAAATCACACCGAAGCTCACTGAGTGGATTAGTGCGCAAAAGATGTTTTTCGTGAGCACGGCTCCTTTGGCAGCGAACGGGCATGTGAATTGTTCACCGAAGGGTGGTGATTCGTTTTGTGTGCTCGGTCCGCACGAGGTGGCGTATGCTGATTTGACTGGCAGTGGGATCGAAACGGTGGCGCACCTACGCGAGAATGGCCGGATTGTGGTGATGTTTTGCGCGTTTGAGGGTGGCCCCAATATTGTGCGTTTGCACGGACAGGGAGAAGTCATCACACCGTCGCATCCCGATTTTTCGGAATTAGAAAAGCGCTTTCCTCCTCAAGTGGGACTGCGCACGATCATCAGGATCAAAGTGTCACGCGTGGCCGACTCGTGTGGCTATGCAGTGCCGTTCTACGATTTTGTGGCTCATCGAGATGTGCTCGACAAATTGGGCGAGAAACTCGGTCCGGAGGGATTGGCGGAATATCGTTCCCGTAAGAACGTCACCAGTATCGACGGATTGCCCGGACTCGATTAATGCGGTCTAGCCTCGGCGGATTTCCGAGCCTTGGAAACGGATGTGAATCCGAAACACCTTTTTGGTGCGGCACGAAATTTCGCCGGAAGTGAGGTCTACTTTTTGCGGCACTTCGATTTTGTGCAGATCGACCAGTGCGTGGTAGCCGCGTTCAGAAAAGACGTCGATGAGCATCGCCAGCGCGAGGGGGTTCTCGAGAGTGGATTCCTCGGTATTGATATAGGCACTGCCGGAGATGGCATGACGTAAAACGATGGGGACGATCTTGCTCTCGATAAACAAGACCACCTTGGTAAAGAGTGCAGTGTGCTCGAGGGCGTAGCTATCAAGCCGTTTGACCAGTTCCTGACGGGCATGGACAATAATTTCACTGGCGACGGGCACTTTGCGCAGTCGATCAACGGTGATCGGATCCAGCTCCAAGGTGCTTTGATAATCGAGCTCCTTGGTGATGTTCTGTTCCACTTCCTCGATGCTACCTTGAGCGTTGATGAAGTGATAGTGGAAGATTTCCTTCAGTGATTGGAGGGCATCCCAAGTTTGCTCCTTAAAGACGCGGTAGCGGCGTTGGGCAAGGGCTTCATCGTGATCGGTGGCGCGATCTTCCCACAGAGAACCGACTCCGGTGCGAAGCACTTCTTCATTATGCACCCGAGTTTCCCGACCGCGTTTGAGTTGGCGGGCGATGGATTCCTTCTCATCGACGAAAAGCACCATGATGTGAACCGTTGTCTGCCGGAAATGGATACTGAGCGGGGTGCCGTAAAATTCCTGGCGCAATTGCTGCATCTTATCCACGAGCATCTTCAAGCACTCCACTTGGACGCGGGTGCGAGGAAACCCATCGAGAATGACGCCATCGCGATACGCGGGTTTCATAAGCTCACGCAAGAGGAGCCCCACAACCTCACGATCTCCTACCATTGCACCGGCATCCTTGAGGCGTTTTGCTTCGGGTGAATCGAGGAGCGAACTGATCACAATGGGGGGGCAGGTAAGCCCACGCTCTTTGGTGATGAATTCGGTATTCGTGCCTTTACCGGAACCGGGAGCACCACCCAGCAGAATGATTTCTTTCGGGAAACGTAGATTTTCCCGTCCGACTTCGGGTTCGATTTGGCTCCACGCGTATTCAAAGATCAGTTGAGCGTCTTTGATTTCCAAATCGGTGAGCTTGTTTTTGGGGACACCGGAGGTGGAGCGAGATGGGGAATTATCGGCGGCAGGCATGGTTACGAGCACTCACTAAGAAGGACTGTGAAAATGAGTCCATCTCAGAAAATGGGATCGAGTGATCAAATATCATCCAGAATTCCGCCAGAAGGTAAGCGCCAGCGGTCAGGGTAGGGAGACTCTGATCTTGGTGGGCAGTAGGAAATAGGCTATGATTCACGCTATGAATAAGCGCACTCTCTCCATCTTACTCATTATCATCGGTATCGCCGTTGTTATCTTGGGGACGCGACGTGAAGACTCCGTGGCGGGTGTTTCGGAATCGATTGGAACGAGTGTTGCTAACGCGGTCGATGGTGAAGCCCGTCAACCCGATCATTTTTGGTATTATGTCGGCGGCGGGGTGCTGATCTTAGTCGGACTCGGTGGAGTCCTTCGCAAGTCTTCGTAAAGGGCGTGGGTTATTGCTTCCGATGAATCACCTGCGGGGTCGCGTCCATTTGGCCGCGGGTCACTCCCAGCTGGTTGAGGAGTTTGAGCTCACGCCATAGATCGGTGCCGGTGATTTCGCCGACGAGTAGTTTTTGATAACTCTTGAGTGTGCGAGTCACTTCGGCCGGGGATTCGTTGATAAACTCGACGCGGAAGGTGCGGGCTCCGAGATCGAGCAGGTGTTGCACGTATTCGGCCCCGGTTTGAGCGCGATTGTTGAACACGGTGTTGCGGCAACCCGCATCGGCGCGGAGCGGTAGTTTCGCTCCGACACGATCTTGGAGGGCAACTTCGTGCTTTTCACAAGGCCGACCGCAATCGTGGTAATCTTTACCCTCGGATAGAAACGCACAGAACACGCAGTGCTCCATGTGAAACATGGGCATGTGCTGGTGAATTGTGATGTCGAACCATGTGCCGGGTGCGGTGCTTAGGAGCGCTTCGAGCTGGCTGATGTTGAGATCGTAACTCGCGGTCACGCGTTCGAGTCCGTAGTGATCCAAGAAATAATCGGCGGTTAAGGGATTCGCGACGTTGAGGGAGAAATCACCGCGAGTGCGATCGTCGGCAAAGAACTTGAGGTGCTCGTGGTGACGCACGAGATAGCCATCCGCATCGCTGGAGCGCACTTGCTTCAGAATCCACTCTTCACCGGGTTTGAAGATGCGGGGCGGGGCGACCCAGATGCTGGAATTTTGGAATTTCGATTTCGGAATTTGGATTTCCGGAGATGGCGTTTCGGAGGATTGGAGTTTCCGGAAGGAGGCGACGGCTTCGCGGTAGTGTTTGGGGTTTTCGAATTCGCAATAGATCGTGCGCGCCCCGGCGTGCCAGGCAGGCGCGAGCTGTTCGAGGTCGCGGATGACGGCGATGATCTCGGGGGCCGTGTCGTCGGACGATGACTGCGGGCGGTTTGGGATTACCGCCCCTACTGTATTATTGAGGGTCCAGCGTGTGGGGGTGGCGCGGAGGGTGTCGAGCTGGGCGACGATTTCACGGCGCAGGCGATTGAGTTCGCTCACGGGGATGATAACTTCGCCTTCGAGTTGATTGTCGAGCGTCGCGAGCTTGAATGGTGTGTTGCCGAGTCGACCGAGTTGACCGCGCAGGCGTTCGGTGGTCAGGGGCCGATTCTCGGCTGCTTCCAATTGAATGGTGGAATCGAATCGCGCGGTGTGACCTTCGCCGTCGTGGGCGATCAGTGTGAGTGGAGTGCCCACGCGTCCGTGAACTTCGAGCGTGATGCCGCGGTGGAAACGAATTTTTTCTCCCTCGAAAGTTTTACGCACTTCTCGATCCAGCGCGGGATCATTGGTTTTCCAAATGCGTTGGCCAGGTTTGACCCGATTGAAATTGATATCGCCGCGTCCGAAGCGAAGCACGGATTCGCCGGACTTGGCCTCGATTTGATAGATGCGCCCACCTTCTTCGCCCGCGGCAGGTTTACCGTCGTCGAAGACGAGACCATCACCGGGTTTGGCCGGCGCGAGTAGCTTGGCATGGATAACTTCACCTTGCACGCGGGTGATCATACCCAGGTAGACACCCCGTTTGGTGCCAAAGCGACCGTGGGCGAGCTTTTGGTTATCGATGCCGTTGAACCAACCGGTGTAGAGGCCGCGCGAGAAGCTCATCTCAAGTTCATAGCGTGCTGCTTTCGTTTCGAATTCGGGAACGGGTTCGCCGGTCAGTTCCGCCATCACTTTATCAAGCGCACGACGATAGGTGCGCGTGATGCTCGCGACGTATTCAGGGGCTTTCAGGCGACCTTCAATTTTCAGCGAAGCGACGCCTGCCCGCACGAGGTCGGGCAATACTTCCAAGCCGGATAAATCCTGTGGGCTGAGCAGATAGGATCGATCGCCAAGATCTACTTTTTCCCCATCTGAAATGAGATCGTAGGGTAGGCGGCAGGCTTGGGCGCATTCGCCGCGATTCGCGGAGCGTCCGCCAAGGGCTTCACTGGTGAGGCATTGTCCCGAGTAAGCGACACAGAGAGCGCCGTGCACGAAGACCTCGAGTGGCAGCGGTCCGGGCGCATCCTTTTGAGCGTCCTGGATCGCGACAATTTCTTTGATCGAATTCTCCCGGGCGAGGACGACCAGTTGCGCTCCGAGCTCACGAGCAAACTCCACGCCCGCCGCGCTGGAGATTGTCATTTGCGTGGAGCTGTGAATCGGGAAATTAGGCGAGAGTTTTCGGATGAGTCGGCAGACGCCGATGTCCTGCACGATCGCGGCGTCGACTCCGGATGCGATGATGCCTTTGAGGTAATCTTCGGCCGATTCAATTTCGTCGGCAAAGACGAGCGTGTTAAACGTCACGTAACCACGCACCCCGCGCCGGTGGAGATACTCCATGAGCGCTGGTAGGTCGGCTTGCGTAAAATTCTTGGCGCGCATGCGGGCATTGAAACGCTCCAGGCCGAAGTAAACCGCATCGGCTCCATTCTCGACTGCCGCGCGCACGCAGTCCCAATCACCAGCAGGCGCGAGGATTTCGGGGCGCGACCATTTCTTGGTCTTCACGGCATCGGAAAGAGATTCAGCAGCAGTGGTGCTTTCGACGGACATAGCGCAGGAGACTCTGCTCTGCTTGATGCCGCAACAGCATTAAGCGAGAGGTGATTACTTGTGGTGGCCTTGGCGGATGATCGACCACACCACATAAAGCCCCAATATGGCGGAAAGAATATATCCGATGATCCCCAGTGCGGGATAGCCGAATAGATGGGGTTGGATTCCCGTGGTAACGATCAGGGAAGAACCGATGAGCAACGCACCGATAATCACGCCGAGAGTGATGCGATTAGCCGCCACTTTCATCGCATCGTCGTGGCTTTCCAAACCGTGATGCTGCATCTTTATCGTGAGATCGTCGTGCTCCAGTCGACGGACCAAACGGTGGAGTTCGGCGGGAAGATTCTGGAGGCTGGAAAGTGTGCTTTGAATCAGTGAACGACTCCGACGATAAATCGTGCGGGGATTATTGCGCTCGCGGTAGAGCTCGCGGATGACGGATTTGGTATGGATGCGCAGATCGAATTGCGGATCCAGGGTCTGGCCGACTTCCTCGATCGAAAGAATGGCTTTGGCCATCAGTGAATAGTCGCGGGAGAGTGGAATGCCGTGCTGACTGAAAATGTAGAGCAGTTTGAGCATGGCGCGACCTAGCTCGAGGTGACCGATGGAAAAATTGAGCTCTTCACGCAGGGCCAGTGTGATGTCTTTTTCCATCACTCGCAGGTTGGGGCGAGCCCCGACGGGCGCGAGTTCGGCGGCGATTTGCACGATGCGCTCCGCATCCTGTTCGACGGCGGCAATCCAGAAATCCGCGAGCGCGTAGCGCAGTCTTCGGGTGAGATGTCCCGCCAGACCCCAATCGAGAAAACAGAGGCGACCGTCTTCGGTGATCATCACATTGCCAGAATGGGGATCGGCGTGGAAGAAGCCGTTGACCAAAATCTGTCGCATCAAAGACGACGCGCCGAAGCCCGCGGCGTTGCGCAGGATATCATTGGGCAGGGTCGGTTGATCAATCGGCGAACCCGTGATGTGCTCCATGATCAGGATCCGTGGGGTGCTGTATTCGGAGAATACTTTTGGTGCGAAAACCTCCTCAGGACGAGGGTTGAGCGAGTTGAAATACTCCTGATTGCGGGCTTCGGTTTTGAAATTCAGCTCCCGCATCACCCCACGGCGAGTTTCTTCCATGATACTTTTCGCATCAATGGTCTGCAACGCTTCCACGTGATCCTGCAATTTCTCGGCCAGCCAGACGGACAGATCGAGATCGATCTCGATGTTGTGGTGGATGTCAGGTTTCTGGACCTTGACGGCGACTTTTTCGCCGGTGCTTTGTAGCGTGGCGGCGTAGACTTGTGCGAGTGAAGCGGTGGCAAGGGGGATCTCGTTAAACGATGAAAAGAGTTTGGTGTGATCGATGGGTAGCTCTTCATCCAAGACAGTCTTGATTTCATCGAAGGGTAGGGGCTGCACGTGATCCTGCAGCTTGCGCAATTCGAGAATCAGCCCCTGCGGGAGCACGTCGGGCCGCATCGAAAGAATCTGGCCCATCTTCACAAACGTGGGCCCTAGTTCTTCGGCCGCGAGGCGAATTCGCTCGTAGGTGGTATGTGGATTCTTTTCGTCGTCTTCTTTACGGCTCCACCAGCCGACGGGCCAGTCAACTTGGCTGATCAGATTTGCAAAACCGTGGCGGGCGAAGACCGAGAGGATCTCCTTGGCGCGAACCGCCTGACTTAGGAGATCGAGCGGTTTCACGATTTCTTTTTAGCGATTGGTTTCCGATTTGCTTTCTCGAGCGCAGTGACACGGGCCTCCAAGGCGGTGATTTCATCGCGGGTATCTGCATTGAGCTTGGAGAGCATTTCTTTAATCTTCCCATTCATTTGATCGCTGACTTGATCAAATTCTTTGCGGCCATCTTCGGCGACTTTTTCTGCCATTGATTTAGCGTCGGCTGCGGTGACTTTACCTTGGTCAACGAATTCACTGAGTGCCGATTCTACCTTATCTTTCGTGATAATAGCGGCTCCAATCCCGGCGAGCATAGTTTTCTTAATTGAGTCGATCATAGTGATTCAAATTTAACCGAGCCCTTGTCAGAAGCAAACGGAGAATTTGTTACAAGGCGGAAGCCGCGGAGGATTGGGTGGTATGATTTTTGGCGGCATGAGGGGCTGCTTTGCGCAGCCAGGCTGCAAATCCAAGGATCGCGAGAAAGGCAGCGCATGAGATCCAACCTGCGGTAGGATAGCCATGTAATCGCCCATCGTCTCCCATCACAATCAGGCTGCCTGCGACGACATTTCCCAAGCTGCCGACGGTGAATTGCACGGAAGAATTCACACTCATGAATCCACCGCGGTATTCAGGCTCAACCGAGTTGGTGATCAATGCCATAATCGGGGTGAATCGTCCCGACATGCAGATAAACAATAGCGTCGTCACGGTATAGGTGATGTAGACAGGCCCCGGACCCAGCCGAGTCATAATCAGAATGACAGGGATGCCGACCATGGCGACCCCGATGAGGACGTTTACCTTATCGAAACGATCCGAGAGACGACCGAACCAGGGGATCGTGAAGAAGGTGAAAATACCTCCGAGCATATAGAGCACAGGGATCTGAGTCAGCTCATTCAAACCTACGTTGTAGACCATGGAAGCGGCCATGAAGGGCATGACGCAGCTCCCCGAGAAAACGAGGCTGGCGCGCAACATGAAGGCACGCAGATGAATGGGGTGCGCGATAATATTCCACATCTGTCGCATGGGATGGGCTCCGCTCTGATGACTGGAGACATGGGGCAGGGCTTTCAGGGCGCCGAAGAGCATGACGAGGCAGATCGCACCGAGTAACATGAAGGTCGCGTGCCAACCCCACCAACTGGCCAGAACTAAACCGACGGGTAATCCGATCACGGATGCCAGAGGAACTGCCACCATGACAGTGCCGGTCGCACTTCCTCTCCGCTCTGGAGGCACGGCGTCGCCAATCATGGCCGTGAGCACGGATCCACAGATGCCGCCAAATGCACCGGCGGCAGTCCGTGCGATCAGGAGGAAATGATAACTGGGAGCAAAAGCGCAGGCGAGTGCTGAGAACGTGAATCCTGTATACAGGGCGAGCAGGGCATTGCGGCGATTGAAGCGATCAATAAAAAAGCCACCCAGAAAGCCGACCACTCCAGCGGCGATCCCGTAAGCGGCGATCAGATAACCAAATTGAGCGGGGCTGATCTCGAAGGCGCGAATCAGATGCGATCCCAAGGGCATCATGACCATAAAGTCCATGATCAGGGTGAACTGGATGGCTGCCAGAGTGTAAAGTAGGAGTCGCTCTTGAGAGGATGGCTGGTGGAAAGAAGGCAAATGATTGAATACGATGACGTGCTATTAGGACAGACGGATAAGCGGGTGTTTATGGTTAGTTTGTAGAGGGAAACAGGAGGCCTTCTTTGAGCATTTTGATGAATTGGGTCGCGCCGCGGCTCTGGAAGCGCTGCAGATGTCGAATAATCACCAGTTCCCTTTCCGGCTGCATTCCAGTCAAAGGCAGATAAACGAGATTATCGATATCTTTGGATGATTGGGCGCTTCGCGGTAGGATGGAAATCCCCGTGCCCAATGCGACCAGCGATTTAACCGTCGCGATCTGTGAGCAGTGGAATGCGATTTTGGGTGTGAATTGATGATCGCCACAAAAATCGCTCACCTTTTCTGCCAGCGCACTGGAGGTGCCCAACATAACGAAAGTCTCTTCGGCAAGATCCTTGGCGCGCACCGTTTTCGCTTTGGCCAATGGGTGTTGAGGACCGACCACCAGTAGTAAGGGTTCGCGCGTGAGAGGTTCAATCGCGATTGATGTCGCCTGCACGGGCATGGAGACGATGGCCAAATCGAGTCCCCCGTCCATGACGCCTTGAACCAGCTCAGCCCGGAAGTCCTCTCGGGCATGGATTTGGAGGTGAGGGTAGTCGATTCGAGCCTGGGCAATCAGGGCAGGTAGAATGTAGGGCGCGATTGATGGGATCGCGCCGACTGTGATACGCCGGTCCAATCCGGGATGGTCGCGAAGCTCCTTGGTGGCGTTGTCCGCCTCCAGCAGGATGCGTCGAGCGCGAATTAGAAATACTTGCCCCGACTCGGTGAGCACCGCGCGTCTCCCCAGACGGTGGAAGAGCTTCTGTCCGACATCTTTCTCAAGATTTATAATCTGCTGACTCAAAGTGGGTTGAGTTATATTCAAACGCTCTGATGCCCGAGTAAAGTTCTCGGTTTCGGATATTGTGACAAAGGAGCGGAGTTGGTATAATTCCATAGAAAAAATCTATCGAATACATAAATACTAATGATTATTATTATTGTAAAGTCGGGTTATAGTAGGGGCGTGGCATCCATGGGGGGTGACCGCAACAAGCAAAACATGATCAAATCTATCCATAGTCCTTCAGTCTTCATCGGCGCACTTGTCGCGTCCGTCTTATTTTCCCTTGGCCTGAGTTTCCCTACCACATTTGAATCACTCGTCGGCTTCTGGGCGGTGGGTGTTCTGGTAGCGCTGATGGGTCTCGAATACGGTTCGAGTAGCTCTAAGCGTCTGCAGGTCAAATAATCGCACGAAGAGAACCGATGCGAAACAGTCAGGCCCGGATATTCCGGGCCTTTTTTGTGTCTAGATGACCGCTCATCCTAGATCACTCGAAACTTTTTCCGCTAAGGATAGACAAATACGAGGTGCCGCGACGCTTACACTGCATACACCCGCGAATCCCCGCATGGAGTTAATTTCGAAAGATGCATCATGGAATGATTGGTTTCAACGCTACGGCCCGAAGCTGCTGCTCTGCGCTCGGCAGTGGACGCGCTCGGCGGCTGATGCGGAAGATGTGGTGCAGGATGCTTTTGTGCGTTTCTGGCGTCATCAACGTCATTTGGGCGGAGATCCGCGTCCTCTGTTGCTCACTTCGATCCGCCGCGCGGCCACAGATCTGGCGCGCCGGGAAGATCGCCGCCGCCGTCGCGAGGAGGTTGCAGAAAGCGATGGAGCAGATCAGTCGCGATTTTTTCATGCCACTCTGGAGCAAGACGAACGGACGCAACAGATCGAGCAGGGGCTCCGAAACCTCTCCGAGACTCAGCGTGAAGTGTTGGTGCTTAAAATATGGGGCGAACTCACGTTTGATGAGATTGCGAGGCAATTGGCGATCTCGCCGAACACCGCAGCATCCCGCTATCGCTATGCATTGGGAGCACTACGTGAAAATATGAACCCGGTAGAATATCATGGATGAGGATCTGAAAAAACTGGAAGCGGAACTCGCGGCAATGCCCTTGGCTGAGACTTCGTCGCGTTTGCACGAAGGGATTAAGCAGCAATTGGATCAAGATGAACTGACTGAAAAACCGGCGAATCCGGGCTGGCTGCAATGGGCCCTGCCTCTAGCGGCGGCGTTGATCATCGCGATTGTTTGGCCACGCGATCTCCAACCCGATCGTCTTGCCCCAGAGCCATCGAATGAGTCGTCGGTGGTCGCGGATTTTAAACCCATTGCTTCCGAGGAGATTCTCTATGCCGCGCATGATGATGGGGTCGTGCAGTTGGCGGATGGTCGTCTGGCGAGACAGACTCGTCGCTCCTATCTCGATAAGGTCGTATGGCGAAATCCGGAGACCAACGCATCGCTTACCTGGAGTGTGCCGCGCGACGAAGTGCGCGTGATCCCACTTTCTTTTCAATAACCTCAACTCAAAATATTATGACTCATCTATCTCGTTACCTCCTTGGACTCCTCCTGATTCTTTCCGGTGCAAGCTTCGCCCAGGCGGGTGAGACGAAGGCCCGCAGTTCAGATGGAAAAGGCGATCGTCACGCTCTCTTCATCTCGAAAGATAATGACGGCAAAGTGATCACGAAAGAACTCAATTTCGATGAATCGATTTTTGATCACGGTGAAAAGAAGGTCGTTACCTTTCTCGGTGTGCAGACGGATCAAGTCTCGGCGACGCTTCGCACCCAGTTAGGTTTGCCGGATGGCACCGGACTGGTGGTTGTGGGTGTGGTGCCCGATAGTTCAGCGGTCGAAGTGCTGAAAACTCACGATATTCTGGTGAAGTTTGACGATCAAATTCTGGTCAGTAGCCACCAACTGGCGGTGCTCGTTCGTAATCACGCAAAAGGTGACCAGATCGTCTTAACCTTTCGTCGGGGGGGCAAAGAAAGCACGGCAACAGTGACGCTTGGTGAAAAAGAAATGCGCGTAAAACAGAAGTATGGTTTTAATACCAAGGGCGGAGAATCACTCTTTGAGTGGCGCGACCTGGCGGATGAACTTGCCGGATTGGAAGGGAAAGAGGCCGACAAGATACTCCGCTTGATGGAGCTTGATCAGGGGGCTCAGGAGCGGCGCGTCATTACCACTGAACAACATGGGGATCACGTCGTGAAGATCGAGATTCAGGCCGATAACAGCACGATGGATTTTGAGGACGAGGCGGGTTCGCTGGAGCTGATCACTCGTGATGGTCAGAAGACACTCATTGCCAAGAATGCTCAAGGGGAGGTGGTCTTTTCCGGTCCAATCAGCACGCCGGAAGAACGTGAAAAATTGAGCCCTGAGCTATTGAAACGATTGGATAAGATCGAACAAATGCCGCACTTCAAATTTCACACCGATGAAGATTTTGAAGGAATAGAAAAGAGAGTGATTCGTCCGCGAACGCAGGGCGCGGCTGTCCGTTCCTCTTCACTAAAGAATGGTCTACGCCGCATCGACACGTATTGATTTCAGGGCGCAAAAAAACGCGGAGCAGTGAGGCTCCGCGTTTTCGAAATTAGGGGTGAGGGTAGTTAGGCCGCGATCGGGGGAGGAACTTCTTCGGTGCGCTTTTTGCAAAACGCGGCGACGATCAGAGCGATCACCGTATTACCAATCACGCCAAACACGCCGCCGGTGATTACCATCGCAGTGGGGCTCGTCATCATCTTGATGATGGGGGTGGCTCCATCAATAGCGTCTTGGGCAAGGCCTTGGCCCTCAAGTTTGGCAATCTCGGTTTGAAAGACCAACTCGCTGAAGCCGGAGTTGATATGAAAGAAATACGCATAGTTGAATACCACCGCGATCAGAGATCCAAAGAAACCGATGAGAAATGCGGTGCCGAAGGCGGAACCATAGCCCCACTTTTTATCAGCGGGAGTGAGGCTGCGTTTTTCACGAACTCCGATTAACATCACGATAACCGAGATAGCGATCCCGCCAATCATGCCGATGGTCTGGCCGAGTTGCATTTTTTCGGCATCGTCGTGGAGCCCCGCGAAAAAAAGAGCCAGAACCAGAAAGGCTCCGGCCAAAGCCATGTAAAAACCGTAAGTAATTGCGTGTTTCATGGCCGTCAGCGTGCCATCCGAATCGCAAAACTCAACCCTGCATAATCAGCTCATTCGTCGGACAAAGTGATCTGGTGACGCTCCAAGGTGGTCGCGGTTTCGCGCGCGTAGTTGGCGAGGGCGCGTCGTTGATCGGCGAGGGCTCGAGCGTAACTGTTTTCGACTTGGGCGAGCTGCTCTTGTTGTTGCAGCACAAAGAAGGTGGTAGTGGTGCCGGCCTTGAGACGCTTCTCCTCGTTGGCGAGTGATTGGCGCCCAAGGTCAAGCGCGTGCCGTGCGACTTCGACACGTTTTTGGGTGGTCGTGATTTCCCCTGCGGCGGTGGCGATAGTGAGAGCGATGTCCTGTTCGAGCTGGATGAGTTTGGCTTCAGATTGACGCATGAAGAGTTTGGCCGCGCGCTCGCGCCCACGATTTTGCGCAAAGGTGAGGGTCACTCGCACGACGAGTCCGGCGGAATAGGCACGCGCGTCGCGGTTTCTGATTTGCTCACGCGAGGTGCGGAATTTCTCGTCGAGTCCTCCGTAGCCGTAGCTGCCGACAAAGTCGACGCGGGGGAGGAGCTGGTTGCGCGCGTAGCGATGCGAGAAACGACTCACGTTTAAGCCGAGACGAGCGGCCTGATAGTCGGGGCGCGCCTCCAGAGCTTGTTGATAATCATCGGCCGCGTTCACCTTGATCGGCGTGGCCGGAGGCAGCGAGACGATCGCGAGTTGCGTGCCTTCGGATTGAAAATCACTGCGACCGATGAGCAGTCGAAGTTGGTTCTCGATGTTTCGCACATTGCGTTCGGTATTGAGAATCGCCTCTTCACGGCTGGCCACACGGGCTTCGGCTTGGGTTACCTCGGCATCGGAGGTGTCGCCGATTCTTCGTCGTGTTTGGTTTTCAGAAAAGAGGCGCGCAGCGAGGTCGCGCGAGAGGGTGGCGATTCGGAGGTTTGCCTGTGCCTGCTGCAGATTGTTAAACACGAAGATGACGTTGGTGACGACGTCGATGACGGTCTGGCGATGCTGCCATTTGGAAATGTGTCGATTGGCTTTGGCGATTCGCAGGTTGGCCAGATTGGCGGAGAATCCGAAATCACGGAGTAAGGGTTGCGTGATGCTGAGTCCGGCGAAACTGCTGTAGCTATCGGTCAGCCCAGTGGATGAAGCGCGATTGTTTTGAGCAGAGGCTTCGAGGCTGTAAGAGAGCCCCCACGGAGCGGTGCCACCCAGTGAAAGGGCGTAGTCGTCGGTTTGTGTGAAGGGTCGAGAGAGGGGCGAGAGGTAGGTGCCGGGGGTTTCCGTTTCACCCTCGCTTCGGGAGAAACTCAGCTCGGGATCGAAGCGTCCGTATTCAGTGAGCACATTCGCGGCCGAGATCTGGGGCGAAAACTCGCTGACGATCACCCGCTGATTGTTTTTGAGCGCCAGATGAATGGCCTCCTCCAAGGTCAGCGGTTGCACTTGCGCGGCTACTGTGAGGCTGCTGCCGAGCGCAAAGAAAGAGAAGATAGAGCGAAACGAGAACATGAGAACGAGAATGATTTAGAGGAACGAGAAGGAGGGGCTTACTCTGCACGCAGGGCGACCATCGGGTCTACCTTGGTGGCGCGACGGGCGGGGAGGTAACAAGCGAGCAGAGCTACCGTTGCGAGGATTGCAGCTATTCCGATAAAGGTGACGGGGTCGTAGGGGCTGATGTTAAAAAGGAAGGATTCGAGCAGCCGCGAACCCGCGAGCGAACCCGTTGCACCAAGGAGGATACCGAAGAGAATGATCCGACTTCCGTTTCTCAGAATCAGCCGCATCGCACTATTGGGTAGGGCGCCCAGCGCCATGCGGATGCCAATTTCCTGAGTGCGTTGATTGACCGTGTAGGACATCACTCCATAGATACCGATGGTGGCGAGGACTAGGGCGAGAACGGAGAAGATACTAAATAGGTTCATGATGAACCGCTGGCGTCTCCATGAGTAGGAAATCGTGGCTTCGAAATCGTAGGTTTGCGTGAAGGCTGTGTCGGGTGAGAGCTTGTTGAAAATATTGGTCACGGTTTGGGAGATGGCGGGGGCGGATCCTTTCGTTCGCAACATGATGGTCATATGGGCCTGAGGGGCTTGCACGAAAGGAGTGTAAAATTGAGGGTCGGTCGGACTCGCGGGCCCCCGAGGTTTGACGTTCCCCACGATGCCCACGATTTCATACCAGACATTTGGTTCATCGGATCCGGAGAAGAGCATGATGCGTTGACCGATCGGATCTTGATCGGGGAAATGTCGCTCTACCATCTCACGGTTTACGACGACCACGGGTGAACCTCCGGGCACGTCAGCATCGGTGATCCCGCGACCTCGGATGAGAGGGATGCTCATCACATCAAAGTAGTCCGGGGTGACCGTATAATAGTCGGCGGAGAGTCTCTCCTCGGCGGGGACGCTCGTATCGCCATCGATGGAAAAGGCTCTGCTGCGCACGCGGTTGCGGTTACCCATGGGTAGCGCAGTGGTCATCGCGACGGATTCGATATCGGGTAACCCGGCTATGCGTTGGAGCACCTCATCAGTGAAGTTGAGGATTTTCTCCGGACTGTCGTAGCGAGAAGCAGGTTCCAGATCGAATTGGTTTCCCTCGACGTTGAGAGTCCTGATCCCCTGATCGAAGGTTTGCATTTCATACAGGCTGCGTAAAAGCAGGCCAGTGCCGGTGAGGAGCATCAGAGCAAGGGCTATCTCGACGATCACCAAAGTATTGCGCACACTGTTTTGGCGTCCACTGCCGGTGGATCCTCGGCCAGTGTCATTGAGGGCATGGCCTACGTTGCCCTTGCTGGCTTGCAGCGCGGGAATTAGGCCGAAGCTGAGACCGGCCAAGAGCATGAGTCCACAGGCGACACTTAGAACGGTGGTGTCGATGGAGACGCCCTCTTGTGTGCGTGGAACCACGCCAGCGGCGAAATCGGAAAGCGCACCCATGGTCGCGTAGGCGAGGAGCACGCCCAGAGTGCCGCCAAGGAGAGAGATGAGCACGCTCTCGGAGAGCAGTTGCCGGACGATCCGTCCCCGGCTGGCTCCCAACGCTCCTCGCACGGCGAGTTCCTTTTGCCGTGAGCTGGCTCGCGCCAGTAGCAAGCTGGCGACATTGACACACGCGATGAGCAGGAGGAAACCGACTACCCCCAAGAGAATGAGCAACTGATCTCTGGCGTTGGAGGTATAGAGGTCGATTAGTGGTGTGGCTTCCAGGCCATGTCCTTCAAAGGTAGCGGGGTGGGCCAGTGCGATCCGATTGGCAATGACGTCGAGTTCGCTCCTGACTTGTGCCAGTGAGACTCCTTTCTTCCGCATCGCTGAGACAAAAATACTAGGGTTTTCATAGTCCCCCCGAAGCGATTCGTGGGTGGCGGGTCTGACGATGAATCGAAACGTGTTTTCGGGATCATCCACCACGCCGATCACCGTGTAAGACTCTTCATTAACCATGATTTGTTGATCAATGATGTCGGTGGCTCCCCCGAAGTCGGTTTCCCACAAATCCACACTCAGAAGCACCACGGGGCTGGCACCGGCCTCGGCTTCATCCGCTCGAAAATTACGACCGAGCACGACGTCCATCGAATAAACGTCGGAAGCATTGGCGGCTACATTCTGAGAAAAGGCCCGCATGACATTGTCTCCATGCGCGATGCCCACGGATTCATAGGCGATTGCCGTGACTGCTTCGAAGACAGTCGATTGCTCCAGCAGATCGAAATAGAAACCGCCCGATAGCCGAAATCTCGGATTTTCTTGTCCGGCAATTGTTTCGCCGATCTGAACAATTCGCCGGGAATTTTCGTAGGCGAGTGGTTGCAGCAACACGGTGTTGACGACGCTGAACAGAGCCGTGACGGAACCAATGCCGATGGCAATGGTGAGGATCGCAATGGCGGCAAACCCACGCGCTTTCAAGAGTTGGCGAAAGCCGTAGCGAAAGTCTTGGAGAAGTTCGGAAAGCATGGTGGTGTCGGAGTTGAGAGTTGGGAGTTGGATTCTAATCTGTGCGCAACGCGACCATGGGATCGACCTTGGTGGCGCGGAGGGCGGGGATGTAGCACGCGAGGGCCGCGACGAGTGCGAGCACGGTGGAGATGATGATGAAGGTGAGAGGATCGCTTGGGCTGGTGTCGTAGAGCATGCTCGCGAGGAGTTTGGTTCCGGCGAGTGCTCCGCCGATTCCGATGATGAGTCCGATCAAAACGAGCTTGCTGCCTTGGATGAAGATGGGTCGCAGGATGTCTTTGGGTTGTGCTCCGAGTGCCATGCGGACTCCGATCTCATTGGTGCGTTGGTTTACATTATAAGACATCACGCCATAGATGCCGAGGGCGGCTAGCAGTAGCGCGAACCCGGAGAAAACCCCGAAGAGGAATAGGGCGTAGCGCTGTGGTGCGATCATGTGCCCATCGAATTCACTCAGGTTGGACATCGTGGTTGGCACTGGCATGGCGGCATCCACTTTTTGTATGGCTTCGGCTACAGTCCGTCCGGGATTGGGGGCACCAGGTCTTACGCGCACCAAGATTTTGGGACTGAAAGTGCGATATTGACTCCATGGGGTATAGACGCCTGGCGCGGCTTCATCAGCTGCCCCACGGAGGTAAATATTGCCGACCACTCCAACGATCTCACGCCACTCTCGTGGAGCCTCGCTCCTCACAAATGCAATTCGCTGTCCGATTGGATTTTCGTCTGGGAAATGCTGTCGTGCGACATTGTCGTCGATGATGGCGACCAGCGGGGAGTCGGCACGATCACGTTCGGTGAACGTCCGTCCGCTGAGAAGCGGGGCATTCATCACCAGAAAATAATCCGGAGTGATCGTGGAAAGAGCTACTCGTGAGAGTCGGCTCATGTCGGCTTCGGTTCGGGCTTCAATATCGAGAAGGACTCTTAAGTTGCCAAAGTAGGGTGCGCCCGTGGAAAAGGATGCTGCGACGATTTCGGGTCTTTGGGAGAGTTGTTCCAAGGCTCGATCTGTAAACGTAACTCGAGACTGATCGTCGGGATAGTTTTCATCCAACATCATCAGGCGGGCGAGGTGGACGTTGTCGCCGTCGTAGCCCAGATCCACATTTTGCAAATTGGCAAAGGTGCGCGTGAGCAGACCTGCGCCGATGAGCAAAACAAGAGCGAGGGCGACTTCGATCACCACCAAGGTATTGCGCAAACGGGTGCGGTGTTGACCATCGCCTGCGCTACGTCCGCCTTCCTTCATCGCGAGCGTGAGATCTACTTTGGTCGCTTGCAGAGCGGGCACTAGCCCGAAGCCAATCCCCGTTAACATCGTGACCGCGCAACTGAAGAAGAGTGCGAAACCATCGATGTGCACTTCATTGAGACGCGGCATGTTGACCGGTGCAAACGTGAGCAATGCATTCATGCTCCAAAAGGCAAAGAGGATTCCAATTGCGCCACCGATCACCGCCAATAAAACACTTTCAGCCAGCAGCTGCCGCACGACACGAGTGCGACTCGCCCCGAGCGCGGAACGAAGGGCGATTTCGTGCTGACGTGAACTGGCCCGCGCGAGCAAAAGATTCGCCACGTTAACACACGCGATCAGGAGTAAAAAGCCTACTGCTCCGAGCAAAAGATAGAGTGTGGGTTTGGTCTCCCCGACATGATAGTCGAGCAGCGGTTCGACGCGGAGGTTGAAATTTCGCCACTGTTCGGGATCAGCCGCTTCCATCCGCTTGGCGAAGACATCAAGCTCGGCCTGGGCCTGTTCAAGCGTGGCGCCGGGCTTCAGCCGCCCGATGCATTCCCGCATGAAGCGCATGCTATCCACGACGTTGTTGGCGACCAAAGGAGAAAAGGCCTTGGGACTGCTCATCTCGCCGGTGATCTTACTAAAGCCCGGTGGCATCACGCCGACGATCGTGTAGGGTTCATCGTTAAGCAGGACTTTCTCTTCAAGCACGGACTCGCGACCATTGAACTGAGTCAGCCAAAACGTGTGATTTAAGATGACTACGTTTCCATTTCCCTCGATGACTTCCTCCGGTAGAAAGGTGCGACCAATCAGCGGTTGCACGCCGAGCGTTGAAAAATAATTCAGGGCCACCGCATGACCAAAGACGCGCACGGGGAAATCCACTCCTGAGAGATTACCGTGCATACCGGTCGAGGCGGTGACCCTATCGAAGACTTCGGTCTGTTTCTGCAACTCCTCGATGGTTTCCCAGAGGGGTGAAAATGCCCTTTGGTCGGATATGCGAACCTGGCGAATCTCCAGCAGCTGTTCCGCATCCTCATATGGCATGGGTTGCAACGCCACGCTGTTGACGATGCTAAATATCGCGGTGGTGGTGCCGATCCCGATCGCAAGCGTGAGGATGGCGACGACGGTAAATCCGCGTGCCTTGATGAGCTGTCGGAAACCGTAGCGAAAATCATGTAGGAGATCGGAGAGCATGGCGGTGTCGGGGTCGGGAGTTTCCGTCGTCGTCCCGCAGAGCGGGACTATGGCGCGATAAAGGGAGATGCGGTTTAGGGAGAAAGAGAACGATTAAGAAGAAAGAGAATGAGAGAGCTCGAAGTTACTCAGCGCGTAGGGCCACCATGGGATCGAGTTTGCTGGCGCGACGGGCGGGGAAGAAGCAGGCGAGCATGGAAGCTGTTCCGAGAATGACGGAGATTCCGATCAGAGTAATTGGATCGTAGGGGCTGATCTCGTAGAGTCGGGTTTCGATGAATCGGCCGAGAATGATGCCTCCGATAACGCCAATGGAAATACCGATAATGGTCAGACGTCCGCCATGAGAGAGGACAAGTGAGAGGATGTGGGGCCGGCTGGCACCAAGTGCGAGGCGCAGTCCGATTTCGCTGCGTCGCTGGGAGATGTTATACGACATCACTCCGTAGATCCCGAGAATCGAGAGGAGGATGGCGACACCGGCGAAAATCCCATAGATTGTGAGTGAAGTTCGATAACTCCCCAAGCTGTCCGACAGGCCGCGCTCCATCGAATACAGCTCGGTGATCGCGACTTCGGAATCGACCGATTGAAACGCTGCGATAACGGCCTTGGTATCGAGTGGGCCGCCGGTGGTTCTGACCATCAGAGAGGTAGAGGCTTCGGGAGTTTGGGCGTAAGGTTGATAAATCTGCGGTGAAGGAGGTTGCGTGAGGCTGTATTGAAGAATGTCGCCGACTACTCCCACGATTTCGCAGATGGCATCGGTGCCATTGGTCTTATGAATCGTGATCAACTGACCCAGAGGGTTTTCATTAGGGAATTGAGTGCGCGCCATTTCTTGATTTATCAGCGCGACCGGCGGTGCGGTGAATCCGTCCCGTTCCGTGAACAAGCGTCCGAGAATCAGAGGAGTTTTGAGGGTGTTGAAATATCCCTCAGTCACCGCGTAGTAGAAGCCGCCAGGTCGCTGATTAGCTTCGACCTGAGGACGTCCCGCGATGCTGAATCGGCCGTAGAAGGGCCCGCCTGTCATCGGCGTGGTGTGGTTGGTAAAAGTCATGTCGGCGATGCCGGGCACATTACGCACGGCTTCTATATAGCGATTCACGACGGCATTGCGTGTTTCCGGCGTAGGATATTTATCGCGATCAATAAGGAGCACGCTCAGGTAGGTCGTGGCCGTTTCGAAGCCGATCTCGTTATTCTGGGCTTTGAGGATGCTGCGGAAAAATAGTCCTGCCCCAGTCAGAAGAATCAGGGCGAGGGCGATTTCCGCGACGACCAGACTACTGCGTAGTCGACGGGTCGCTTTTGATGAGGTGCCGCTGCGTTCGCCTTCCTTGAGCCCCGAATTGAGATCCACGCGACTGGCTTTGATTGCCGGGAGGAGACCGATCAGAATGCCCGTGCCGAGCGTGATGATTAGCGTAACAATCATCGCATGCCCGTCGAAGGCGACTTCGTCCAGTCGGCTGGTATTGTTGGGCAGATAAGCGACGATCGCATCGAGGCACCATTTCCCAAATAACACGCCGAGAACTCCTCCGAATATAGCGAGCACGAGACTTTCGCTGAGCAGTTGTCGAATGATCCGACTTCGGCTGGCGCCGAGGGCGGTGCGCACGGCCATTTCGGATTCACGAGAGCTCGCGCGAGCCAAGAGTAGATTAGCGATATTGGTGCAAGCGATCAGGAGCAGACAGCCAACCGATCCCAGGAGAAAATAAAACTGTTCGCCATTCCTACGGGTGGACGATTCGTGCATATTATTGAGCGCGGCTTGGTAACCTTCGTAGCTTTCAGGATCAGACTGTGCCAGTTGGCTGCTGATCACGGTCATTTCGGCTAGAGCTTCCTCTTCAGTGACACCATCACGGATCCTACCGATAGCTCCGGCATTTCTAACGTTCTGATTCGAGATGCCGGCTGCGCTGATGGTGAACGGTAAATAGATATCGACCCCACGCATGAAACGAAAGGTCTCCGGCATCACTCCTACGATGGTCGTGGATACTCCATTAATCTGGAATGATTTTCCCAGGGCAGTTTCATCACCGTGAAAAGCTCGCTTCCAGAATTCATAGGTGAGCACGACTACCGGTTCACTGTTGGGATTCTCTTCATCCTGACGAAACGTGCGCCCCAAGAGTGGACGTGTCCGGAGGACGTCATTGAATAGATTCACCGAAACCGTGCCGGAATAGGCACGTTTCACTTCACCCGCACCCAGAATGTTTTTACCTCTGGTGTTGAGCCTTGCCAGTGCTTCAAACGTCGTGGATTCCTGACGCCAATTTAGAAATGTAGCCAACGAAGGTGTCCGGCCCCGTGATTGTTCAACGTTTCTTTCGTAGACGTAATAGAGCTGTCCAGACTGCGGATACGGCAGGGGTTTAATAACCGTGCTGTAAACCAGGCTGTAGATCGCCGTGACGGCACCAATTCCGAGCGCCAACGTGAGCAGCACCACGGCGGTAAAACCGGGTGATTTGGCGAGCTGACGGAGGGCGTATTTCAGGTCTGTAAACATGGTAAGACTGTGCGGATGGCCTGCGGGCCATCTGCGGTGTTACATCGAATGGGAGGATGAGCTTCTCCGCCTATCCCTGATTGGGCGGAGTATCTTTGAAATGCGTGATGGGCTAACGATTACGCATGGGTAGGATCGGTCTCGATTTGTTCGTCGACCACACTGCCATCGAAGACGTGGATCGTGCGATCGGCGTTGCGGGCGAAGCGGGCATCGTGAGTCACCATGACGATGGTCGCGCCGCCATCGTGCAGCTCCTTAAGGAGTTCCATCACGGCATCGCCGTTTTTAGAATCGAGGTTACCCGTGGGCTCATCGGCGAGCAGCACGGCGGGTTTGCCTGCGAGCGCGCGCGCTACGGCCACGCGCTGTTGCTGACCACCGGAGAGCTGCGAAGGCAGATGGCTCGCGCGATGGCCCATGCCTACTTTTTCTAGCGCTTCGGTGACCGCGGCTTTGCGTTCGGCGGCGGGCATGCCGCGGTAGGTGAGGGGCAGCTCGACGTTTTCGTAAACGGTCAGATCGCCAATCAGATTAAACGATTGGAAGATGAAACCGATCTCGCGATTGCGGATGCGGGCGCGCTCCTGGAGGGAGAGGTCTTGCACGGGACGACCGTTCAGGACGTAAGTGCCGTCGGTTGGTGAATCGAGCAGACCGAGGATCGAAAGCAGGGTGGACTTTCCGCAGCCGGATGGTCCGGCGATGGAGACGTATTCACCTTGGTTGATTTCAAGGTGGATACCCGCGAGGGCGTGAGTTTCGATTTCGTCGGTCAGGAATACCTTCGTGACTCCGTCTAGTTTGATGAGGTTCTGGGACATTTGATTATTTTGGATTTTCGATTTGGGATTTTGGAATTGGCCGCAGAGGCACAGAGACACGGAGAGATTTAGGTCAGGATGAGGCGTTTAATTCCGTCTTTGAGTAGACGAGTGTTGAAGTTGAGGAGGAGCCCGAGATGGAGTCCGGAGATTTTGAGATTGGTGAGGACTTGGGCTTCAAATAATGGATCGTGTCTTTCGACGCTCTTTAGTTCTAGGAGCAGTGAATCTTCGACGATGAAATCAGCGCGGAATTCTCCCATGCCCTAACCTTTGTAGTTAACGGCTAATGTCTTTTGGCGATCAATAGTGAGGCCGTTAATAGTCAATTCGTATGCCAGGGCGTTTTCGTAAACAGATTCCAAAAGTCCCGGACCGAGGGTGCGATGAACCTCGATCGCGAAACCAATGACGCGTTCGGATAGTTGATCTAGTTCTGCTTGGTTCATGCGGTTCGTTTCAGCACTTGGAGTCTTGGCGTCTCTGTGGCTAAATATTCATTAGTCGATTTCGATGCGGTCGTTGGCGCTCCATTGGGACATATCGGAGAGGATGACGCGGTCGCCGGGTTGGAGACCTTCGATTATTTCGATGGTGTTGACGGAACTGCGCCCGAGCTTCACTTGCGTGCGATTGGCTTCGGATTCATCGGCATTGAGTTTGAAGATGCCAACGGTGCTTTCTTCCTGACCGAAGGCGGGCCGACCGACGTAAACGACATCGGTGAGGCGTTCGAGCTCGATCGTGCCATCGACCGATAGATCGGGCCGTGAGCCTTTTGGAAGGGGGCCGTCGAAGAGGACATCAACCGTCACGGTGCCGTTTTGCACCGAAGGATCGATGCGCGATACATGACCGGAGACGACGCCATTACGGGTGTCCACCGTGGCGAGTTGTCCGATCAGAATGTCTTTGGCCTGGGTCTCGGCGATGCGCACTTCGGCTTTAAGGCGGGCGGGATCGGCCACGCGAGCGAGATTTTCACCGGGTTGCATTTGGGCTCCGACTTCGACGGGGAGAATTTGCAAGACGCCATGCATGTCCGAAAGCACGTTGAGCGCTTCACGTTCATCCTGGCGCAGTTTGGCTTGCGAACGTAAACGATCCACTTCGGCTTCCTTCACGGCGAGCTGCGGGGCAATGGATTCTTGAGCGAAGGAGAAACGCTTTTGTTCAATTTCGTGGCGCTTGGCGGCTTGGGCTGCATTGACCTTGGAGAGTTTTAACTCGAGTGGTGACACCAAACCGTCCTTGAAGAGTTCTGCATTTACTTCGGCCTGAAGCTTGAGTCGCTCGTAGTCGGAACTGGCGTTGGCGGCGACGGATTCCGCTTGCAGCACTTGGCTTTGTAGCGTCACGCGAAGGTTGGCGAATTCAGCCTCGGCGGCATTGAGCTGGGAGCTGGCATTGGCGGCGGCTTCTTCAACGTCGGGATTGGCGAGCACCAGAATCAGGCTGCCCGGTTCGACCACCGCGCCGGGGCGCAGCACGATCCGATCGACGCGACCACGGGTGCGGGCCGCAATCCAGCGGATTTCTTCGGGCACGAGTGTGCCGAGTCCTCGCACTTGGCGGATCATTTCGCCTCGCTCGACCGTGGCGATCCACATGAGATTGCGTTCGATGGATGGCGCGGCGGGTTCGAGCCGGGCGAGCATGATAGTAATGATGGCCAAGGCCCCTACGATGAGCGTGATCATGGTGATCCGCTTCTTGCGTTTAGCCTTGGTCTGGTCTGGGCGTTTGATGTCCATGAAAATGGTTTCGGCGGGTCTCCAGGCGGTGAAAGTTTCGCTTACTTGTCGTCGAGGATAATCGCATCCCCGTAGTGGATGAATCCCTCGGGTAAATCGGTTTTAATGAATTCCTCATCGTCTTCCATTTCGCGGTCGAAGAAATTGGCGCCCGCAGCGAGGAGCTTTTTCATGAACTGGTTCAAATCACGATGGCCGGGATCGTCGGTGATCATCGTCGTGTGCCAGAGCATCTTTGGCTTCACTTTTCTGCCTGGTTTTTTCGGAGTCAAATCTGCCGGATTGGCCCATGCGGTGATCCGGATAAAGAGCTTCTCTTGATTGGCATTTTGCATCTTTTCTTCGAAGCCGTATTCTTTGCGTTTCACGAGATAATCAACGTTAGCCATTGTGATGTTCACGGTAGGTGCTCCCATGCCCATACTACCGCCGGTTTCGTCGAGAATGGCCCCGTCGAGATAAGGATTTCTCAGGAAACCTCGGCCATACATGATAGTGAGGATGACTTCAGGTTTCTCGGTGGTCACTTCCTTGAAGCCTCGCTTGTCGAGTTCCTTACGAAGAAGTTCGAGGAGCGCAGATTCATCCACGGGCATGACGAGTTTCTGCTGCGATTTACCTTCAGCGATGGCGGCAATCATGTAGTGCTTACCATGCTCTTTGATGTCGGCTTTGCCCCAACCTTCGAACGGGCGATCGATTTCCGAACGCACTGCAATGGACAACGGCATGTCTTCGCTCGAAGCAACAGCAGGGATCGAGGTCAGCGTAAAGGTGGCGATAAATAGCCTGAGTAACATAGTTGATTTCATCGTATGGTGGATCTTGTTGGAGAATGATAAGTGTTGCTCTGCGAAGGGAGGTTTCAGGATGTTGCTCAGGTGCAATTTATATTGCAGACACCGTGCCAAGATGAAGGATGGATTGGTAATCCTCGGACAGACAATAGGTTATGACTTTTCATTTTTTATGGATATATTTATGAATGAAAACTGTCCCGATATTGGGACGATGGATTCCCCTTTTTGGGACGAGGTAATGTTCGCTCATGATTTCTTATAAGCTGCGGAGGCAATCGGCGGGGGAGATTTTCTTGAGTCGCGCGAGACTGGGGAGGCAGGCAAGGGCGGCGATCACGAGAATGAATAGAGCGACGAGGATGTAGGTGGTCGGGCCGTAGGGATCGACCCCATACAAGAGCGAAGCGAAGACCTTCATCAACTGCACGGCACCGACGATTCCGATCGCGACCCCGATTAGTGTGTTGAGTAGATGTCCGCGCGAAAAGCGCCACCAGAGTTTCACTGGTTCAGCACCCAATGCCATGCGGATGCCAAACTCACGTGACGACTGGAGCACTTGGGTGATCGTGAGGCTATACACCCCAATTGCACACAGTAGCACCGAGGCAGCGGCGAACATTCCAGTCAGGAATGTGGTTACGCGCACGGAGCTCAGCGTGATGGAAATTTGTCCTCCGATGGTGGAGGGGAAGTAGAGAGAAATTCTCGGATCTACTCGATGCGCGGCTTTGGCGAGCTCGGCGGTCTTGGGGATCGAGCCATCCTTGTTGCGCACCAGAAAATGAGCGGAACCGGCGACGTCGGTGCGTGGACTTAGCGGTGCCACGATGCTGTCGTTGGTCTTCGCTGTGGGGCCGGAGGCTTGGTAATCGCGCACGACCCCATGAATGATAAACGTTAGCGGTGCCATTTCGGGTTTCATCCATTTCCAACGCACATAGAGCGTCTGATTGAGAGGGTCCTGATGGGGCCAGATTTTCTGGGCGAGCGATTCATTGATCACGCAGTAGTTGGGTGAACCCTCAGTTTCTTCAGCCGGATAGATCTCTCCCGCGACGTAGGACACATCGAGCACCTCAAAGAATTCCTCTGTTGCCCGG
This sequence comes from Cephaloticoccus sp., assembly GCA_034669935.1. Classification (GTDB taxonomy): domain Bacteria; phylum Verrucomicrobiota; class Verrucomicrobiia; order Opitutales; family Opitutaceae; genus Cephaloticoccus. Next base: position 250,551 of record JAXMOJ010000002.1, on the reverse strand, counting down.
ATACTGAATGCTTCGCCTTGGCCATCGTCGAATTGAAAGGATGGTTTGAGCGAATAGCGGACATCGGGATTCATGCTATAGCCGGGAGAATGGTGGAGTGCGGCGGCGTAAGCGGTGGCGGGCAGTGCGCGAAACTCATCGAGTATCTTTCGGTGAACCGCGAGCCGGCCGCTGCTGCGCTCCGGTTCCGAGTAGGGAAATTTCATGGACTGCGTGCTGATCTTTCCGGTGAAAACCTTGTCGGCATCGTAACCCCATTGGGATTTGCCGACATTTTGATTCGATTGCAGGAGCAACCCGGCGCAAATCCCCAGCACGGCGAGCATGGCCAGTTGGCCGATGAGAAGGAGGCGTCTCCATAATGACCGACCGCTACCCCGATTCGCGGAACCGTGATCGCGAATCAATTCCTCAGAATCCATTCGCCACGTATAAACAGTCGGCGCGAGCAAGGCGATGAAGCCGGACACTCCGGCTAACGCGAAAGCCATGACCACTTCGTGCCACGCGAAATCGTATTTAAGCCAAAAAGGCGCGCTGATCATCTGCAGAAAGCCGTAGAGCAGAGGTCCGAGAGATTGTAATGCAACGATACTGATCAGCGCGGAGACGATTGCGATGATGGCGACTTGTATAGCCAGTGTGCGCATAATCGCATACCGAGGAATTCCAAGTGAGATCGAGGAAGCGGTCTCGGCCCGACTACCGAGAAATTCGATGAGCAGGAGATTAGCCGCATTGGCACAGCTCACCAAAACAAAAAGCAACGAAAGGGCGAAGAGCACTTTGGCTCTGACTTTCGTATCTTCGACAATATAAAGATCCCGATAAGTTTTCAGTTCGGGATTGAGATCGCTTTCCCGGGCATCCGAATCGGGAGGCATCTGATTTTGAATGACCTTCAATTGTTGCTCAGCGATCTCCTTGGTGATTCCCGGTTTGAGCCTTACCATCGCGATACTTAAGGGCTGATATTTCACATAGGAGTCGGAGCAATAACCATACGAGATCCAGATATCCTGTTTATTGGGATACATGAATTCCTTCGGTAATACTCCGACCACGATGGCATTGGTCTTCGCCAGATTGATCTGTTGTCCGATGATAGCGGGATCACGGTTATAGCGCCGTTCCCAGGTGGATTCGCTGAGCAATACCACCGCAGGCGCGCCGACGATATCATCATCAGCGGTGAACAAACGCCCAATAAGTGGTTTGGCTTGCATGATTTGAAGCGCGCGCGAGCTGGGGAAGGCTCCCAATAAACGTTCAGCGCCTTCATCTCCCAGAATCTCAATCGAGATATAAGGAGAAAACTCGGCGAACTCGTCGAAGACCTGCTGCCCTTCCTTATAGGCCGTCATTTCATCATGTTTGGAATGATCGTGCCCTGCGGCGTGACTGCCGTAGTGAGTGAGATACAAATATTCTCCCTGCGGATCGTAGTCCGGATTGCTCAGAAACATTTTGTGGTAGAGCGACCAGCTCAGCAGCGACAGCGAGACTGATACGCTGAAGGTGACCAGCATGATGAGAGTTTTCGTGCGCCGCCGGAGCAGACGACGCAGGGAAAGCTGAAATTCGAACCAGAGAATTTTCATGGGTGTCGGGTAGTCAGAGTGTTCGGTTGAGGGATCGTTTCAGGTAGGCCGCGAGTTCGCTCGCGCAGGCAACTGTGCAGGCACGGGTTCTATTCGTATTGAAGCGCATCGAGTGGATTGAGGCGTGCGGCGGTGAAGGCGGGGTAGAGCCCGGCGAGAAAGGCGGTGACGACGCTTGCGACAAATCCGAGCATCAGAGCGGAGGGGAGCACGATGGGAGGAGGCTGATCGGGGAGGAGCCATTTCAACGTCTCGATCAATCCCACGCCCGAGGCCATGCCCAGAAGTCCACCGACGATGCCGATGATGAGCGATTCCGACATCATCTGGAGAAAGATATCGCGGTGCTGTGCGCCGATGGCTTTGCGCACACCGATTTCGCGCACGCGTTCCTTGGCCGAGGCGAGCATGATATTCATGACGACGATGCCGCCGATAAACAGAGAGATCGCCGAGATGCCGCCGATGGAGGATTGGAGACGTCGCTCGGCCTCGTAGTAACCGTCCACTCGTTCTTCCTGCGTTTTAAACCGAAAATCAACCACGCCCCGATGGCTGAATCGCATGACGTTTTGCACGCCGCCGAGAATGCCGGAGAGATTGGCGGTGTCGCCGATCCGAAAGTTGAGCCAGGTGAGTTTTTGGTCTCCGGCGAATCGCTTGAGGGCCGTTTGCAGCGGGATATGCACGCGACGGTTTTTCTGAGCCACGACGTTGATACCACCCTGTTTGAATTCGTAGTGCTTTAGGATGCCGATGACTCGGAAGGGTTGCCCACGGACGTGAATGAGTTGCCCGATGGGATCCTCATTCGGGGGAAACAGATCGCGTCGCACGGCGGATCCAATCACGGCTACTTGGCGCCCGCGCTCGCTATCGATGGCAGTCACGAAGCGGCCTGATTCGACGACGTGTCGATTGACCGCAAGGATGGCGGGGTTAACCCCCATTACCATGAGGTTTCGCGAACGTTGACGACCGCGATAGACGGTGGAGCCTCCCCATTGATGGAGTGCATATTCCGGTGAAACATGGGACACTCCGGGCACGTTGCGTAAGATGAGTTGGCCATCGCGCGGGGTGCGCCCCGGTGAGATCGCAGTGAGGTGTTGTTGTGTCTTGGGTGGTCGCTCCTGCAGGATCGCGACCTTTTCGAGTCCGCCGGATTCGATGATGTAGGCTTTCCAATCGGCGATGAGTCCCTGCACGAGCCCCATCATGGCGATGAGAGAGGCCACGCCAAAGACGAGCCCGATCATGGTGATGAACGAACGCACGGGATGATATATTATTTCGCGCCACCCATCGCGAAGACTGGAGAAGAGAATTTTCATCGTTTTCTCATTCGTAGTGGAGCGCCGTGATGGGGTTGAGGTTGGCGGCTCGAAGTGCGGGGTAGAGTCCGGCCATGAAGCCGGTAAGCGTGCTTGAAATCGCCCCGAGTGCTAGCGCCCAAGGCACGAGCACGGGAGTTTGATCGGTGAGGAGGGTTTCGAGAAGTTTCACGAGGCCGACGCCTGCGGCGATCCCGGTGAGTCCACCCGCAATGCCGAGCACGGTGGCTTCAAAAATAAACTGCGCGAAGACATCGCCGGGCCGTGCGCCAATCGCCATGCGCACGCCGATTTCGCGCACGCGTTCATTCACACCCGCGAGCATGATGCCCATGATCCCAATGCCGCCGATAAGGAGAGAAAATCCTGCCACGGTTCCGAGGGCGACGCGCAATCGAGTTTGCTGCGCTCCGAAGTCCTGCATCGTATCGATCTGATTCTCGACTTTGAAATCAGCGATCCCGCGATGCAGCGGTCGCACGATGTTGGTGACCTCTTCCATGGCTGCTGCCATTTGAGTGAGATCGATGACCTGCATGTCGATCGCATCGACGGTGCGTTGAAATGTGAACCGTTTCTGAGAGGTGCTGAGCGGGAGATAGACCGACCAATTGTTGCGCCAGAGCGCGTTGCGCCCGGCCACCTTCGCGTCGTAATCACGCAGCACTCCGATGACGGTGAGCGCGACCCCATCGACGATGATGCGTGAGCCGACGACCGGTTCGCCGGGTTCATAGAGGTGCTTCGCCATATCGAATCCGATCACGCAGGTGGAGGCGGCGAGATCGACATCGAGATCAGAAATGAAGCGCCCTTGGCTCGTTTCGTAAGTTTTAATGTATGCCGATTCGGGTGTGACCCCTTGGATATAAAACCAATCGTGCTGTTTGTTGTGCACGGTGGGTCTCCAGCCGACATGAACTTCCGGGGAAACGTGATGCACGAGCTGCGATTGGCGTTTAATGGCTTCGACATCGCGCAGGGTGCGACCCGGCGAAAGCGCGGCGCGATACTGTTGATCGGTGGGCACAGCCTGTTGAGAGATGGAGATCTTACTGATTCCTCCGCGGGCATCGTTAAACGCCTGCATGCTGCTCACCATCGATTCCATCACGCCGACCATCGCGATGAGCGCGGCGACGCCGAAGGTGATGCCCAACAACGTCAGCAGAGCACGAAACGGATTGGCCCGCAGCTCGCGTCCCGCTTGGAGTAGTCCATCGAGCAAAATACGCATGGCGATCTAGTCACTCGCTTCGTCCGACGACACGATTTTGCCGTCGGCCATTTTGATCTGTCGTTTGGCCGTGGCGGCGACATCGAGATCGTGGGTGACGAGCACGATGGTCTGCCCCTCGGCGTTGAGTTCTTTAAATAAAGTGAGGATTCGTTCGACGTTTTGCGTATCGAGATTCCCCGTCGGTTCATCGGCGAGAATGAGACGCGGGCGATTGATCAAGGCCCGTGCGATGGCCACGCGTTGACGTTCGCCGCCCGACATCTGGCTCGGGCGATGTTTCGCGCGATGCGCCAAGCCCACACGATCCAGTGTGCTGACGACGCGTTCCTTCGCATCGCCGGGACCATCACGGGCATAGGTTACGGGCAACAACACGTTTTCCGTGACAGTGAGCCGGGGCAGTAAATTGAAAGCCTGAAAGATGAAACCCAACTTGCGGGCGCGCAGGGTGGCTTGGGCGGCGGCGCGCAATTTCGTGACATCGTTTCCTTCGAATCGCATTTGCCCGGAGTCGGGCCGATCCATGAGCCCGAGCATGTGCATGAGCGTGCTCTTGCCCGAACCGGAGGTGCCCACGATGGCGACGAAATCACCTTCATTGATCGTGAGATCCACGCCATCGAGCGCATGCACCGCTTCGCCACCTACTTGGTAGGTGCGGCGCACATTGTTGAGTTCGATGAGAGAAGCCATGGTGAGATCGGGCTTTTGATTATTGTTGGTGGATGCTGAGCGGACGCGTGAGCGCGACTTCATCACCGACTTCGATGCCGGAGCGAATCTGCACCCAATCGATATCGTTTACGCCAATCGCCACCGTGGTATCGACGAACCGACCGTCCTTTTTCAGGAAAACAAAGTGGCGGCTGAAATCCGAAAATACGGCAGATAGAGGCACGGCGGGCATGTCTTTAACTTCCTCAATGGTGAGCGCGATGTTGGCACTGATGCCCGGTTTCACTGGCGGTGGTTCACCATCGAAACGGATGCGAATAGGGAACACGCGGAGCTTCTCAACGATGGTCGCGGAAGGGGCGACGGTTTCGATGGTGCCGGGGTAATTTTGATCACGCATCATATCGAATGAGATGGTCACAGGCATGCCGGTTTGGATGCGTGGTGAATCGATTTCGTTGATGTTGGCTTCGATCAGAAGTCGCGACACGTCGGCTACCGGCATCAGCACCGTGCCTTGAGAAAACGAATTGGCGCCCACGATTACTTGCCCCTCGCGTAGCGTGTGCTGAAGCACCATTCCGGCATGAGGCGCTTTGATTACGGCTTGAATGAGGAGTTGGCGCACGGATTCAAGGCGCGCGCGTTGCACGTCGCGTTGATTCAGCGCGAGGTCGCGCGTCACTTGCGCATCGAGGAGATCTTTTTCGGTGACGACCTTCGATTTGTAGAGCGCTTCGAGTCGGCGGAGATCTTTCACGGCGTGGCGCGCGGAAATATCGGCGGCTTCCACGAGTCGTTCGGCCTCTTGCTGATCGCTTTCCAACTTGGTGCGATCGAGCTCCACAAGGATTTGCCCATCGGTCACGTTCTCGCCGGGCTGGGCGTTGACCTTGATCACGCGACCGCTGATCTCGGATTTGATTTCCCAGAGGGTGACCGGCACCACCTCGCCGGTGATGTCGATGGTATCTGAGATGTCGTGCAGTTCGACCTTCGCGGTGCGGATCGATGACAGAGTTTCGCCTTCGCCGACTTCGGTTTTAGTGCAACCGACCAAGAGTGCGATTAAGGCACACGATGAAAGCATGCGCAAATGAAGTGATGTGGGTGGAGTTTGGCTTTTCACGGGAAGCAGAGCTGGGGTTTCGTGGATGAAGGGATTGTAAATTTTGTAGATCAGAGACTGCGCAGGCAATCGGCGGGAGAGATTCTCTTGAGTCGCGCGAGGCTGGGGAGGCACGCGAGGGCGGCGACCACGAGGATCAGAATAGCTACGACCACGTAAGTCGAAGGGGCATAGGGATCGACTCCGAAGAGGAGCGATTCGAGCACGCGCATGAGTTGGGTCGCGCCGACGATGCCGATGGAGACTCCGATGAGAGTGTTGAGGAGATGAGTGCGAGAAAATCGCCACCAGAGTTTCGTAGGCTCAGCGCCAAGAGCCATGCGGATGCCAAACTCACGTGAGGATTGGATAACTTGAGTTATGGTGAGACTATAAACCCCGATCGCGCAGAGCATCACCGCAGCGAATGCGAAGACGACAGAAAGATCGGAAGTCATGCGCATCGAGTTGAGCATTAGGGTGATGATTTTCTTAACGCTGGTGGGATAATAAAGCGCAGCGAGCGGTTCTTCACGATGGATGGCCTCAGAGAGCGATTGGGGTGTGGGCATACCCGCCTTATCCCGCACGTATATGTGTGCGGTATTCATGTAGGCTCCGGAATTGACGCGCCAGTGCGTAAAGATGCCATCATTAGATTCCGCGCGGGGACCACAGACCTGATAGTCGCGCACGACACCTTGCACTATTCTACTTAGAGGGGGCTCGCCTTCTCGCATGTATGAGTAACTCACGTAGAGTCTGCGTTGGAGGGCGGATTCTCCCGGCCATAGTTTTTCGGCCAGTGATTGTGTGATGATTACATGGTTCGCTTCGCGCTCGGAAAGCTCCTCTTGGAAATCAACTCCTTCGACAAAGGGCACCTCGAGGGTATCGAAATAGTCATCGGAGATGTCGGAATAATATGCCTTACCCACTGCACTTCCATTCACCAAGGCTTCAGGGTTTGTCGCATAGTTGCAGTAAGGACCGAATCCGAAACCGATAGGGTTTAGCGTATAGGCAGCTGAAGCGGTTTCCGGACGTTTTCTGATTTCGAGGAAGGATTGATGGATTCTTTCGATTCGTCCTTCGACTTCTTCCTCATCGGTAAAGGGGATACTCCCGACACTGATTTTCCCGTTAAAGAGAGTCGTGGGGTCGTAGCCCCAGTTTGACTCTCCCACGTTGTTGCTGGATCGCACTAAGAGAGCGGTGCATACACCTAGCACTGTGAGTAGCGCGATTTGACCAGTTAGTAATAGACGTCGCCACACCGCTCGTTCGGTCCCTCGGTTAGCATCGGCGTGTTCTCTGATCACGTGATCGGGGTGAATCCAAAACAGGTAGATGATGGGCACCGTCACCGTCACTACCGCAGCGACTCCTGAAAATAGAAAGGCCATGCCGACATTATTCCAACTGAATTGATAAGTGAGCCAGTAGGGGGCATTGAGGATCTGGATACGATCAAAGAGGAGCGGGGCGATTCCTGGGAGTAAGGCTGCCGCGATCAAGGCGGAGAGGGCTGCGATGAGTCCAACTTGCCAGCAAAGCGTTCGAGCAATTCCTCTTCGAGGCACACCCAGGGCCAGAGAGGCCGCCAATTCAGGCCGTCTACCAAGAAAATCGATCAACATCAAGTTGGCGGCGTTGGCACAACTCACGGCAAGGAAGAGAAGCGAGAGGGACATCAGGATCAGAGAACTGGTCTTGAGATCGTCCATCAGAAAGGCTCCGCGAAATGTGCGGAGTTCAGCCGCGGGATGATTATTACGGATGGAAATGCTTTCCTCGGGAAAGGTGGAATGGATCGTGGCGAGGTCTTGCTCCGCCCTCTCGATCGAAATGCCGGGTTTCAGTTTGACCAACGCGGTGCGATTGGAAAAACGATCCCTCATGGGAATAGCTCCGTAAGATATCCATATATCCTGATCATTCGGAAAACGAAAGCTGCGTGGCATTACACCCACGATGGTGCCCTGCCACTTCATGAATTTCATGGATCTGCCCAGCACTTCCGGGTCGCGACCAAAGGAATTGGTCCACAGCTTTTCGCTGATGAGAATTTTTGCCGGAGCGCGGTGCTGGTCATCTTCAGGTTTGAAGAGAGTGCCGAGCAAGGGCTTGGCCCCTACAATCTGCAGGGCTCTCGCGGAAGGGAATGCACCAAGGACCCTCTCGTTACCGCTCGGTGTCTCGATGAAAATGGACATGAAAAGAGCGACTTCCGCGAAATCAGAAAACACCGTTTGGGAAGCCTTATAGGTTTCCATCTCCTCTCGCCCGGGATGGCCGGCGCTTAAGATATGCTTTTGGGGGTTCGCTAATAACAGATAGTCACCTTTCGGATCGAAGGAGGGTTGGCTCAAATGGACGTTATGAAAGAGGGTCCAACTCAGCGCAGAAAGCGTCACCGACAGCGCAAAGGTGATCAGCAATAGATTCGAATTTACCTTCCGCCGGAAAAGACGCCGTAATGTAAGGGATAGCTCGAACCAAAGGATTTTCATAAAGGGCAGTGGGTGGGGTTTTCAAAATTTACGTGCACAAGGGCTTACGGCACATTTCGACGGGGCGTCGAATTGCATAACGCGTGCCATATGCTCGAAAGGATCCGCAAAGCACTGGCACATCGCACTTTAAAATATTGGATGATTTATGGACGCGAAAAAACATCCCGGTATCGGGATGCTCATTTCCCGAAAATGGGACGGTCTTGTGTAACCTTCGAAAGCTGCGGGTAAGCGCAGCTTTCTTGGATTAATAATCTGGTATGGGGACAAGCAACAAAGCCGCCTGCTTCTGAAGCGATGGCGGCTTGATGTGATAAAAAAAGAATCCGCGTCTCGCGGACTCGCAGGGAGGCTTCTGAAAACGATCAGAGAGCAGTGCCGTCGAGGCTTTCCAATCTCATGTCGACGATTTTTCCTTCTGAGAAGAAGACATAGAGATTGTAAACAGGGACATCTGGGAGGCTGAGACTACCCATTTCGCCCGCTGTGCCAGTGCTAGAGCCAGTGCCGGTGCTTCTTCCTGGATGGACTCCTCCGCTATCGGGCACGTGGTCGCTTACATTAGCACTACCCGATTCAAGATCCACTGAGCGCTGCAAATTTGGATTTCTGAGCCGTGAATAGTCGGTCAGGATAGCTCCCAGTTGATTTGAGGGGTAAAAGCGTTTGTAAGACCACATTTCGACGGGCTTGCCGTCTTTCATCTTGGTTTCGACAGAGTTAGGTTTCCCTATAACCATGTAAGTCATGTCTTCGGTAAAGCCGGGGAAGATCATACCGTCCTCAATATATTCCTGCTCTTCAGGGGAGAGAGTAGCAAAGACAGCTGCTTTTTCGTTTATGCGATTGGCGATGCCATTTGACTCGCAACCGGTGGATAGAAAAGCAATCGAAGAGACGATGAGGGAGAGACAAGCCGTGGAGGTTTTCATATGCTAAGGGGCGCTGCGTTATTGTGGGGACTGAGATTTCTCCATAAAGGGTGCTAGTCTATACGTGATTGAGAATCTCTAAAACAGTTAAGACGAGTAATCGTATGCTAGGGTTACAGTAATAATTTATTAACTGGTTCCGTCGAGACTTACTCTTTGAATCTCCCAGCGAGGACTCAGGTGAACGCTCCTACCAATTTACTATTGGGGATCTAGTCCCTATAGGTGGCGCGTCCTCCCTTATTGGTGATGTCGCGAATTCGCCTGCTGGTAACCCACGAGACGCTCGGCGAAGGTTGATCCGATGACGGCGCTGCGGACGGAATAGAAGGAAGATTTGGTTGAGAAGCATGATGTTTCAACCTATGCACTTTTCCGCATGAGGCCTTTTAGATGCACTGTTTGGTTTGGGTTGGTTGCGATGTGTTTATGGGCGTTGGCGGGATGCCAGCATGTCGATGTCGCACCATTGGTGCCCCAGGAAACTACTTTTCAAATTTTCACGGGGAAGGGGACTGAGGAGCCACCGGGAGGCGATGAAAATGCAGACACCATGGGTGAATTGAGCGAAGGTGAGATTTTCAAGCCGGCGCAGGCGATTTTGCCACTGGCCGTGCCAGTGTATCCGTCGATCTCTGTGGATGGGCGTGGCCGTTTGGTGAGAGTGGGTGTCGGGTTGGTGATTGATCAGACTGGTCGTGTGACTGAGGTCAAACCGAGCATGGTTTATCTCTCCACTCCGCATCCCGAGGCTAAAACCTTTTTTGATGCAGTGAAAACGGCGGTTGAAAAATGGAAATTTATACCGGCCCAATCGGTGAAAATAGAACAGGCGACAGGAGATGATGGTGGCACTTGGTGGCGAGCAGGTAGGAGCGAACCGGTGGAAACCTCCGGCGAAGTCTTGTTTACATTCACTGCGACTGGAGAGGTGAAGATGGAATAGTTTTTCGAGTCGGTGGAATCTGACGTTCCCGGGCACAAAAAAGGAGCGACGTTACCGTCGCCCCTTTGGGAAAATCTGAGGGTCGATTAGACCTTGGGCTTGGCTTCGTTCACCTTGAGGTTACGTCCGTCGAGGTCTTGACCGTCCATCGCAGAGATGGCGGCGGAGGCTTCGTCAGCGTTGCTGTAGGTGATGAAGGCGAAACCACGAGGGCGGCCGGTTTCACGATCCATGGCGACGTAGACATCAGTGATGTCACCGAATTGCCCGAAAGCATCGCGGATGCCATCTTCGGTCGTGTTGAAGGAGAGGTTGCCAATATAGAGCTTGGAGTTCATTTTATGTAGTTGCAAACAACGTAGCTTCTGAGCGCGTTTCCGAAATTCGGATTTCGGACCGACACCTGAACCAGAAGCTCATCTGCAGACCCACCAACCACTAGCATCTAACGTGTTTACGGGGCTGACCGTCACAGCAGACCGCAGAAAGGCAAGCGGCAATGGTAGCGGTGAGCGTATAAGCAGTAGGCGCTGAGAAAGTGTTGAAGGGTTTTTGGTGAGTATTGTAAGGGGAGCAAACCACGGGCACAGGGACAGGCGCGTCCACCAGTTAATACAAGGTGGAGGGGCACGTCCCTGTGCCCGTTTGATTTTTGCTCTTCAAATTTGAATCAGCTGTCTTGCTGAGCGATAAATTGTAAGCGGTGGACGCGCTGCAAGTTCAGAGCGGTAAGCTCAGAGTGGCGCGACAGCCGGTCGCATCGGTGCGGTTTTCCAATGTGAGTTCGCCACCATGTTGTTCGGCAATTTGGCGACAGAGCACGAGGCCAATGCCGGTGCCTTCGGACTTGGTGGTAAAGAAGGGCACGAAGAGATTGGCGTCGCTGGCGAGACCAGAACCGTTGTCTTCAATAATGATATCCAAATTGGAGCGCTGCTTTTCCCAGCGGATCGAAACGACTGCTTCGCTGGGATCATCGGCGTGGGTTTCCAGAGCGGCTTCAGCGGCATTGGAAAGAAGGTTAATCAGTGCCTGTTCGATTTGAGCTGAGTCGTAGTGTGGCGAGAGGGAGGGACCTTCGGTCACATTTACGGGGAGACGATTTTCGAGAATGACGATACGCTTGATCAGCGGGGCAATTGCGAAGGGTTTCAAATTGGGTGGAGGAAGTTTCGCGAGAGTGGCGTAGGCTTCCATGAACTTGCTGAGGCCATCAGCTCGCGTCTCGATGATCTCTAAACCTGAGCTCATGTCGGCCTCCCAATCGGGCGCGCGTTGATCGAGTCGGAGGATGTGGTGAAGACTTCCCGCGAGTGATTTGATCGGCGCGAGAGAGTTGTTGAGCTCATGACCCAGCACTCGCACGAGGCGCTGCCAGGCTTTAACTTCTTCCTCGCGAAGGGCTCGACTCAGATCGCTGATGACCACCAATTGATGGGGCAGACCTCTTTCGCGAAACCCAGTGCGCCGCATGCCCCAGCGTCCGGTCTTTCCGGGAAAGGTCCTCTCGAGCATCCTCGTGGGTTTGCCGATCAGGCATTCGCTCAAGCCGATCTGCTCAGCGCTTTGGCCAAGGAGACGAAGGTTAGGCAGATCCACGAGATCCTGCGCGGCGCGATTGGCGAGCAATACGTGGTCGTCCTGATCGAAGGCGAATATAGCAACTTCGATTTCCTCCATGATCTTGCTCAACAGCGCACTGGTTTCTAATACCTCGAGCCGCTGATCATGCAGTGTTGCGCCGAGCGAGTTGATTTCTGTCGCCACATCACTCCACGGGTCATTGCGCTTTCCTTCCCGAGCCCGAAGAGAAAAATCACCCTCGCGCAACGCCCAAAGCAGATTGGCCAGCACTTGCAATGGACGCACCACGCGCATCCGTGCAGCGGCGGCGCCGCCGAGCCAGCACAAGAGCACGCCGGCTGATAGGATGCCTTTATTGAGCGTGCTCGTTTCTGACTGCCAAAGCAGAGTGAACGCCAAAATGACCGCAGGAGCACCCGCAGCCAACGCGTAGACGAAAACGGTGCGATCGTGACTGAGTTTTTTAGAAGCCATCAGTGATTAGCGTTCAGCTTTCAGCTTTCTCGAAAAGGCACCGATCATCCGTTTGATTTCACTGATTTCGGAAGAGAGAATATCGGATTCCTTCGTAGGGATGTAGCCCAGTTCCTTTGTGAGTATGAGGAAATATTCAACTTCGCTGGCAGAGCCATGTGCGATATCTAGAAAGCGTTTCAGCTCGGCATCGCTATCGCGCCCACAGCCCTCCGCAATATTCGCGGGGATCGATACGACTGCTCGTCGAATTTGTGAGGTAAGTCCGTAGCGTTCGTCGGCAGGAAAATCCTTGGTGGCACCATAGACCTTCATCGTAAGCGCATGACTACGTTCCCAAATGGCTAAATCGCGGTAATTTTTCACGGTGATGAGGCTCCGATGGCTGACTGCTGAACGCTGATAGCTTACTGCTACAAACTATACTTTTCGAGTCTCCGGTAGAACGCGCTGCGGCTGAGGCCGAGTTCTTCGGCGGCGCGGCGGGCGCTGCCATCGCATCGCGAGAGAGTTTTCTTGATCAGGAAGGATTCCACTTCTTCGAGACTCATATCGTCCAGCCTTGGGGCTGATTGAGTGGAGTTGAGGCCGAGGTCTCCGCTGCGGATTACTTTTTCGGGTGCCATGAGCACGGCGCGTTCGATGGCGTGTTCGAGCTCACGCACATTGCCGGGCCAATTGTAGCTCCGCATGGTGTCCAACGCTTCGGGAGCAAAGCCGGTGATGGATTTTCGATAGCGGTCGGCTTGCACTCTCAGGGTGAGCATGGCGAGGGGCTCAATGTCTTCGCGACGTTCACGCAATGGAGGAAGATGAATGTGGATCGTGTTGAGCCGAAATAGCAGATCCTGTCGAAACGAACGCTCTGCGACAGCTTGCTCCAGATCGGAATTTGTCGCGGAAATTAGGCGAGTATCGGAACGATAAGTTTTGGATGATCCGACCCGTTCAAACTCACCGGTCTCTACCGTGCGTAGGATTTTGGCCTGGTGGTTGGCGGGGATGTTGCCGATCTCGTCGAGAAACAACGTGCCCTTGTCGGCGAGTTCGAAGCGTCCGGCACGATCACTTTTCGCATCGGTAAAGGCACCGCGCACATGACCGAAGAGTTCGCTCTCAAAAACTCCATCGGGCAAGCCTCCCATATTGACGGAAATGAACGGTTTTGATTTCCGACTGCTCACCGCGTGCAGGGTCTTTGCGATGAGTCCTTTGCCGGTGCCGTTTTCACCTGTGATCAGAACATTGGCATCGGAGGGCCCGACGCGGGCAATCATTTCCAATACGGGCCGCATGGCGGGTGATTCGGCGATCAGAGTAGGGCCATCTTCACCCCGCAGTAGTTCGACTTCTTGCTCGAGGCGTCGATTGGCACGCACGGCGCGACCGAGATCGATTTGATTCTTCACAATCGAAAGGAGTCGCGGGTTATCCCATGGTTTGGTGATGAAGTCTCGAGCACCGCGACGCATGGCTTCGACCGCGATTTCCACACTCGCCCAAGCGGTCATCACGACCACGGGCAGGGTGGCGTCGAGCTGCTGCAATTTTTGCAACAGATCTAAACCCTCTTGGCCGCTGGTTGTGTCGCGATGGTAATTCAGATCGATGATCGCCAATGCATAGTCGTCTGCTTCGACTGCTTTGATCACGGCTGATGGAGAATTCACCGATTGGATTTGATAACCCTCCGGCTTGAGCAAAAGCCGCAACGCCTCGCGCACATCCGATTGATCGTCGGCAATCAGAATCCGGAGCGCTGCGTTTTCAGAATCGGCCATTGAAGAAATTCACGGACCGCCTATCGCCGCTGTCAACCGCGTTGGCGTGAGTGTCTGGGGAAGGCTCCTCAGTTTCGATGAAACTTGCTTTGTAGGGTTGCTCTTCGCAATCCGACTCCCCCTGCTTTCACTTATCGACTGACCGGGCTTCAATGATCTAGTTGAAATGAACATTATCCCAAAATTCCTCAGACCCATTCCTGTTCTGACTGACCAGGCCCGCGAGCGTGGTTTGAGCAATATGACTATGCAGGCGGTAGCCGCTTCTGCCGGGGATGGTTTGGCCTCCGGCGGCTTTCTGGCGGCGTTTGCGCTGATTCTCGGAGCCACCAACTTTCAAATCGGTATCATGACGGCGATACCCTCGATCGTTCAGCCGTTGCAGCTGTTGGCGGTGGTGCTCGTGGAGCGTCTCCGTATGCGCAAGTTCATTACGGTGACGGCGTATTTTATCGCCTACACGATGTGGATTCCCGTCGCGCTGATCCCTTTCTTCTTCGAAGTGCCTAATCCGACCGCAATCACCGCGATGCTCTTTTTTATCGGGCTTCGAGGAATGGCTAACGCTTTCGTGAGCACGGGATGGAATGGATGGCTGCGGGATATTATCCCACAAGAGGTCATGGGCAATTTCTTCGCCCAACGTCTCCGCTTGGCCACGATCGCATCAGTCATTGCGGCGATTCTGGCTGCTGGCTACATTGATTGGTGGAAAGAGTCGGGACCGGCGGCGGAGATTTTTGGTTACTCTTACGCCATGCTCGTTGGCAGCATCGTTTTCGGATTTGCGGCTGTCGCTTTCATGGCGCGGATGCCCGAACCGCAAATGGCTAGGCCGGAGGGCTCCAGACCTTCGATCCTCAAAAGCCTGGGTGCTCCCTTACGAGACACGAACTTCCGGCAATTGATCAAGTTTACCTTCATGTGGAACTTCGTGGCCAACTTGGCGGTGCCTTTCTTCACGGTCTATATGCTCGTGAAGCTCAATATGTCCCTCACTGCGGTAGTGGGGTTGGGTGTTCTCAGTCAGGTATTCAACATTGTCTTCCTGCGGGTATGGGGACCGATCGTGGATCGATTCGGGAGCAAGATTGTGCTCACGCTTTCTTCGTCGCTCTACTTTCTGGTCATCCTGGGTTGGACCTTCACGACCATGCCCGATACTCACGCGCTGACATTTCCGCTCTTGGTATTCCTGCACATGCTGATCGGTGTCGCCAGCGCAGGCATCAACATCACGACGACGACTATCCGCATGAAGATGGCGCCATCCGCCCAGGCCACTTCCTATCTTACGGTGGTCGCCTTAGCGGCCAGTCTCGGTGCAGGTCTCGGACCTCTCATTGGCGGCGCCTGCGCAGATTTCTTTGATGTGCGTCACCTCAAACTGATGATCGAGTGGATGGATCCATCTCGCCTGATCGATTTTTCCGCATTCTTTCTCACTGGGTTTGATTTCCTCTTCGCCATCGCGTTTGTCCTCGGAATTTTTACGGTCGGATTACTGTCCCGGATGCGAGAAGAGGGTGAAGTTGATGGGCAGGAGGTGATGGACGAACTGATGTCGCAAACCCGACAGAATCTACGAGTCCTTAATTCGGTGCCCGGACTGGGCTTTGTGGCCAATTTCCCCTTGGCTTCCATCCGTCCTTTTTCCCAGGTGCCCGGTCTTGATGTGGCACTCGGGGTAACGGCGCATCAATTATCGTCTTCCATAAAACTAACGGCGCAGACCTTAGGCCAAGGCAAGGAAACCGCGACCCAACTTTATTCTCGGTTAACGGGGCTATTGGAAAAAGCGCGGGACGGTGCAGAGGATATTGGGCACCAAGCAGCCGCGGTTGCGGTCGGTGCCGTCCGCGGGGCGATTCATATTGCAGGTGGTAAGACCCGCCAGGAACGGAATGAGTTAGCCAAGAATGCGGTTGGCGCGACGATGGAAGCCTTGGGGCGAACTTCCGCCGATCCCAAAGATGCACTTCGCGGGGCTGCCTATGGCGCAATCGTTGGTGCGAGCGAAGCAGGCTTAGACCCGGAAGAGATTGCGGTGGAAGTTGTCTTGGCCGCGAGGAAAGCCGCTGCCAATCTGGGGCTGTCTGAAAGGGAAGCTATTCTGACGGTTGCACAAGCCGCCGTCGCTTCGACGGATCAATTGGATCCACTCACCGCCTCGAAGGTAAAGGAAGCCATCCTCCAGGAACTGATAGGTCAGTCGGAAGAACCTAAGCAGGTCTTGTAGTAAATGCCAATCGCCTGAGAAACGCACCTGCACACAATCACTGATTACCCACCGAATCTGTCACCTGCTTTGGGGAGTTTCTCTAACCTGAGAGTCGTGCGCAAAGAAGCCCGCCGGAGTGTATCACTCGCGTCGGGCTTCGATATAATTACAACGTGTTAATCACGCTGTGCGTTGATAAATTTTATCGATATTCTTCGCCGGTGTCGGCGTTGATGATCTTGTAGTTTTCGACGTGGTAGTTGAGGTCGGCGCGGAAGGCTAGCTTCACGTTGTGGAGCTTTTCCATGCGCACGAGGAGATCGGCATCTTCCTTGCGGAGACGTTCGAGAATACTCGGGTGCACGAGGACTCGGAGCGAATATTCAGGACTGTCAGAATCCACGGTGAGACGTCGAATGACGGAGGCGAGTTTGCGTTGGAGCTCGACCGACATGGTGGTGGCACTTTTCACGATACCGCGTCCACGACAATACGGACAATCGGTGTAGAGATTGCTCGAAAGCGATTCGTGCTGGCGCTGGCGGGTCATTTGCATGATGCCGAGCGTCGAGATGGGGAGGATGTGATTTTTCGATTTATCCAGGGCCATGGCATCGACCATCGTATCGTAGATGGCGTTGCGATGGCGGCGGTCTTTCATGTCGATGAAATCGATGATGATGAGGCCCCCGAGATTCCGGAGTCGGATCTGGCGGGCAACTTCGAC
The DNA here is from genome assembly GCA_034669935.1 of Cephaloticoccus sp. Taxonomy (GTDB): domain Bacteria; phylum Verrucomicrobiota; class Verrucomicrobiia; order Opitutales; family Opitutaceae; genus Cephaloticoccus. The sequence continues at coordinate 233,412 of JAXMOJ010000002.1, read as the reverse complement.
CGCTGATTCGAGATTGACCGCGTAGATGGTGTTCTTCTCGTCACCGCCGCGATTTTTATGAGAACCGGTATTTACATCGATCGAGATCAGGGCCTCGGTTTCCTCGATGACGATTTCACCGCCGGAGGGGAGGGCGACTTTGCGTTGGTAGGTCTGTTCGATTTGGCGCTCGATGTTGAAGCGCTCGAAGATCGGGATAGTATCGTCGTAGAGGGCAATCTTTGAGCGCGAGCGTTTCGAGATCTGACCCACCAGATCCTGCGTTTGGCGATGGCCTTCCTTGTCATCGATCAGCACGCGATCGACGTCCTCGGTCAGGAAGTCGCGCACGGTGCGTTCCACGAGATCGGGTTCCTGGTAGAGGCAGGCGGGCGCGCGCTCGGTTTCCATGCGAGCGGTGATGGATTCCCACTTCTTGATGAGAATATGGAGGTCGCGCACGAAGTAGCGCGTCTTTTTACCCTCGCCCGCGGTGCGCACGATTACGCCCATACCTTCGGGAATAGTGAGCTCGTTGAGCATCTGTTTGAGACGCTTTCGCTCGGCACTGTTTTCGATCTTACGTGAGATACCGCAGCCTTCGCTGAAGGGCATGAGGATGAGGTAGCGACCGGGGAAGGAGAGGTTGGTCGTGGTGCGCGGGCCTTTGGTGCCAATCGGCCCCTTGGTCACTTGAATGACGATTTCCGAACCAGCGGGATACATCTTAGGGATGTCCTTGATGGTGGGCTCGTTGGCCTTGTTGTTGCGCTTGGAGCTTTTCTTGCGATTGACGCGCACGACTTCGACCGAGGAATCAGCCGCAGCGGGGAGCATATCCCAATAGTGCAGGAAGGCGTTTTTCTGATAACCGATATCGACGAACGCGGCTTTGAGGCCGGGGTCGAGGTTCTTAATGCGGCCTTTGTAGATGCCGCCGACCATGCGATTATCGGTATCGCGCTCGATTTCAAATTTATCTAACCGGCCATCAACGAGCAGTGCGACCCGGGTTTCGAGTGGTTCGGAATTGATGATGAGCTCGCGGTAGGATTCCTTCTCCTTTTGGAAGACGGAGAGGACCTTTTCGAGCATAGGCCTTTTTTTGGAGCGTTCTTTAGCTCCGTTTTTTAGTTCTTTCTGGTTAATTGCGGGGGTTGCTGCCGCGGAGGGTGGTTTGGATAATTCTTCGTCATACTTCTGGGCGGAGTCCTTGCGGCCTCCGGATTTGCGTGATGATTGATCGCTCATGGTGCGTGATGTGTGGGTGGGTGACGGGGCAGCCGTGGGCTGAAGTTGCGGCGCAGGAAATCCCGGTTGAGAGGTCGATATCGAGGCGAGGCTTCATTTTTATGTGAAGTCCTTGCGGAATCGATAGACGCTCTGAACCAGTCCTTGCAGCAAGCAGCAACTGAGCACAAAGGAGCCACCGTAGCTAATAAATGGAAGCGGTATGCCCGTAATGGGCACCAGTCCGATGGTCATCGCGATGTTAACAAAGACATGCACCATGAATAACACCGTCACGCCCACGGCAATAACTGTGCCGAGGCGATCGCGGGCCATTCCGGCGATGCGTATTCCATTAAACATGACTAAACCAAACAGGCTGAGAACCGTAAGACTTCCCAGTAAACCTTTCTCCTCGGCGATAACCGAGAAAATGAAATCGTTGTGCGCGACAGAGCGGGGCAGGTAGCCGAGTTGGGCCTGCGTGCCCTCGGTCCAACCTTTGCCGGTCACTCCGCCACTGCCGACGGAGATGAGTGATTGGCGTTGGTTCCAACCGATCCCCATGGGATCGATCTTGTCGGGCGCGACGAATGAAATAATGCGATTGCGCTGATAATCGTGCAGCGGAATGAAAGAATGCTTCTCGAAGGCTCCTTTATCGCGGACATAGGAGAGTTCATTGGACTCCATGAAATCCGCGTAGCGCCATGTGTCCCACGACACCAAACCTACCACGAGGAGGAAGGCCGCGAGTGCTCCTGCGAAAAATCGGGCGGAGAGCTTGGATACGAAGAGCATGGAAAAGACCATCGGGGGCAGCACAATAGCCGACTTTAGGTCGGGCTGTAGCAGGATAAGAACCAGTGGGATTCCTACCGCAAGTGCCAATTTGCCTAATACGCCGATGGATTGGCTGACGATGCCTACTTTGAAGCGCACGAGGAGGCTCGCGGAGATCAATAATACCGCAACCTTCGCTGTCTCAGAGGGTTGGAAAGCAAAGAAGCCGAAATCGAGCCATCGCTGTGCGCCATACACCTCAGTGCCAACCCCGGGGATCAGGACTAATAGTAAGGGGATCAGCGCGAACAAGTAGAACCAGTGGGCTACACTGAGCCAGAATCGGTAATCGATCATGGAGACCGCAAGATAGACGATTGCGCCTCCCGTGAGCCACACCAGTTGGGTCATCCAGTTGCTTCCCTGCACGGAAAGTTGCGCACTGTAGATGAAAAACACTCCAAAAACACTCAAGCATATGATGGCCAAAGGGTTAACTAAATCCCAACGTCCACGAGTTGTCGTTTTAAAAAAACTGAGGGTTTGGAGAGGCGAGGAAAGGTTCACAGAAGACTCTGCATCAAACAGATGAAGAACCGTTTGGCAATGGCTCGGGCTCGATTAAGGCCGTTTCCTCGGTCTCGCCCTCAATCTCGTCTCTCGAATTGGCTGTTCCCAGAGCAATCCAGAAGACTACCGCCCCCATCGGCCCCTCCAACACGACCCCGAAACACGCGCTCATGAGGATAACCCAAGCCGCACACCACATCCCAAGGCCGGCTAATTCATCGCGAGCGCTCTTTATGATCCGCCATGCGATCATTGCGCCGATCAGAAAGAACGGAATCAACCCGAGAAGGCCCATGCGGGCAAACACGGTCAGCACGATATTGTGCGGACTACGTGTATCGAATTCTTCGCCTTGCTCCGGATAGTATTCGCGCACGAATTGGCGCGCCAGATCGTGGCCAAAGCCGAGTCCCGTCCATGGATTGCCATCCACCGTCTCATTATAAACGGCCTCCCACCAGACGGCGCGGAATCGATTATTGTCGCCCTTAAAAAACGTGTTTTCACCCGAGTAGGCCCGTTGCCCGAAAGGATCAGCAATGGAGACGACCCGCTCATAAACCCCATGAAGGGGAGTTTGTCTCCACGACGTATTTGTCAGATGAGCGAAGAATAGAATTGAGATCACCGCGACGACTCCGGCGATAGCCTGGGTTGCGGCGAATTTCCACTGGCGACCAAGGAGCAGCAATACGGTGACCGTGGCTAGTCCGACCATCGAAGCGCGATTGTTGGTCGTCAGTGCAATGCCGAGCAGCACGAGCGTGGCAGCTGTAGCGAGGATGGGCTTTTTCTTGATGTGCCGCACATAGATCAAGACGGCGCCAGCGCTCAACATCGTGCCGACGAGATCGCCTTTGTAGAAAATGATCGGATTGCCGCGCAGGGTGAATACGCCGTAGAAAAAATCGGGAATCACCTGAATGAGTGGATAACACACGGCCATGCCCAGACACCCGGCGATCAAGGCGTGGTTGAGCCATTTGCGTTGCCGTGGGTTGCTTGCGATATGTTGGGCGATGAAGAAAAACGCCGCGTAGTAAACCATTGCGAAGTCGCGTATGGCCAGGAATCCAAAGCTGCGGATATCAAACATCAGCCGCACCACACCGATCACGATCCATGCCAGAATCGCCAGATTGATCAGCTCGCGCCTCACGATCGTCACACGGTATAGTGCCCCCTGCACAACCAGAATCAGGCTCGCCACCAGCAGAACAAATTCGGCCGGTAGGATTGGAAAACTTCCCGTGAGCGAAATTTGTGCGAATCCACGATTTCCCAGCAAGTAGCCGAACAGGATGCAGCCGACCAACAGCGCATCGATTGGCATGGCGAATACGCGCTGCGCCGACAGCAATAGAAGTCCGCCGGTGATGATCACGGGCCAAAAATATTCGGCCTGAGCCAAACCAGCGCCCAACCACACCGCGAGGATCGCGGCGAGGACGGCGGCGATTCGAGTGCGCCAATGGGGAGAAAGGGTCATGCCAAGTGTTTCAACGGATGACAAAGTTACCGAGCATCACCAGCCTGAAAACTGACCCAGAGCTCACCTGTCCGAACCATGCTCGACATTGAGTTTTAAGGGGCACGGAAGAGAAACGCCCGGGCCAGAGTGCGGGTAATCACCAACGGAACCAGCGGAGTAACCAGCAACCAAGTGGTGAAAGTCTGTCGGCCGAAGCAGGCAGCCAAAGCACTGCCGACGATCAGAATACCCGCCGTAGTCAAATCAACTGGAGCGCAGGATTTTTCCATCCGCGCCGCCAACAATAGGGTGTGATAAAACTGACCGACGATCACAGCCGTCCCGAATAACCCGACCGGCAGCACCCAGTGCAACGCCGCATTGTAGTTGGCGTGGATCAGCGGACCAATCAGCCACGGAAGAATGGAGTTCAGAACGTATACGCCTGCGATGCTCAGGGCGCAGAATGCACCGGCGATCGTATCGATCCGACCAAGCAAGGGCCGACGATTGTTTGCCGCGATACCATCTCCCATGGCGAATATCCCGGGTTGAAATAGTTGAGTCATCACCGTTCCCGCGAAAGTCGGCACGATCAACGCGATGTTACTCGCGAGGATGAAATAGCCGGCTTCGACGTTGCCGAAATTTCCCGCCACCACCCAACGATTTGCCCCGGTGAGGGCCCAACCCGCTAAGGCTAGGATGGTGAAATACGATCCGGTGTAGATCTGATCGACTTGGAAGTTTGCCGAGGCTGAATTCGATGGGGCCCGCCAGTAGCGTCGCATCACCAAGGCGATAGCTCCTATGCCAATCAAGATGTGGAACGTGAGTCCCGCGTAGAGCCCGGCGGCGCTGCCGATGAGCAGAAATAATCCCAGGGGAAGAAACGTGCGGGTCAGAGATCCGATCGCAGATACCCCAAAATCCGTCCAGTGATCACGATTCACCTGCAGAGCGGTATGGCCCATTGCCACCAGTGAGAGGACACCCGAGATGATGAGCATTGAAGGCAAAAGCCCCCAGCTGTTCTGCTCGGTGAGTTGAGCAATCGCGAGCACGGCGCCGAGCGATCCGAACACGATCCAGGGCAGTTTAGCAAACCAGAGCTGCACCATTCGCCGGAGAAAAGCGGCCTTCGATTCGGCGCCCGCCCAATGCCGCGTGACATACTTGATCAATCCGGCGTGCACGACCCACATGCCGAGCGTGGTAAAGCTCATAAAGATCCCGTAATCGCCGAGGATATTTGGCGGCACATATTGCGATGCCAGTTTTACTCCGATTATTCCGCAGGCGAGGCCAGCAGTCTGCGTGAGCACCACAGGAGTCAGTCGGAAGAAAAAATCACGATGCTTAAACGTCATGGAAGCCGACAGGGAAAATTTCGAGATTCTGGGCATAAGGCAACCCTTGGGCGTCAACAACACTGGCTTGCGATGTCTTCCGAAAACGAGTCGGGTTGAATGTCCCCATTCTTTATGCGAGTCGCTCTTGATACTCATGCTCTCTATACGACCCGTGCCGGGGTGGCGCGTTACGTGCGTGGATTGCAGAGTGGACTCAACGAGATTGAAACGACGGATGCGATTATCAGTCCCTTGGCGTGGGCGGTCGAAAACTTCGATTACGCGCAACCGCAACGTATGTTGAAGACGGCGTGGCGTGAATTGATCTGGGCTTACGGCCCCGCGAAGCGACGCTTGCGCGAGATGAGAGCGGACCTGCTTCACTCCACTGCGCTCTCGTTGATTCATCGACCACCATGCCGAGAAGTCGTGACGCTTCACGATTTGGCTTTGATGAGGCAGCCTGAACGTTTTCGGCCTTGGCAACGGCGAAGCGGTTTGGCTCGTTTGCGGCGAGTAGCGCAAGCGGATCACGTGATTGCGGTGAGCCAATTCACGGCGGATGAAGCGATGGCGTGGTTGGAGTTATCCGCCACGAATATTAGCGTGGTGCATCACGGGGTGACGCTGGCCAACCAGGAATCGCTGCCCGCTGATCTGCCTTCTGAATTTTTACTATTCGTCGGTTCGCTCGAACCGGGCAAGAACCTCGAGCTTCTCCGACAGGTCTGGATAGCTGCTCAGGAATCAGGTAAACGATTGCCGCATCTCATCATTGTGGGTGCTCGGTGGGCAGGTGTCGCGGCTGAAGGGAGTGCCCCGGATGATTGGCATTTTCTGGGCTATCAAGACGACGAAGTTTTGCTGGCACTTTATCGTCGAGCGCAGGCGTTGTTGTTTCCGAGTTTTTATGAAGGTTTCGGTTTGCCGGTGTTGGAAGCGATGGCTGCTGGTTGCCCTGTTATTTGCGGCCATGTTGCTAGCCTGCCAGAAGTCGGTGGGGATGCCGTGTGCTATGCGGAATTGAATGAGACTGATTTTTCAGCAGCTATTCGCGGGGTGTTGTCCGATGCCGGATCCCGTGAGGTTCTTCGGGAGGCCGGACAAAAGCAGGCTGGGAAATTCAATTGGAAATCCTGTGCAAGTGAAACCCTCGCGGTTTACCGCTCGACCCTGAATCAATCATGAAACCGTGCGTGTGGGCCATCATCGCGACCTATCGTCGTCCGGAATTATTGCGACGCGCATTAACCGCGTTATATGATCAGTGTTCTGCGCTCGCCGGGGTAATCATCGTGGATAACGGCGGCACCGGCCATTTGGAGTCAGACGACTTGAATCTCAAGGTGGTCACACCACCGAATAATTTGGGCACAGCGGGTGGGATCGCGGCTGGCTTGAAAGCCTTTTTAGAAATCCCTGAGGCCACGCATTGTTGGATCATGGATGACGATACGGTTACGGAACCCTATGCATTAAAGGCCATGCTTGAGGCGCGTGAGTCCTCCAAAGCCGAGGTGGTCACCGCAGTGCTGATTGATGAGAACGGCCAGATAGCGTGGTATCCGGGGCCGTTGAGTCAGCCAGCCTGGGACCTGGTTCGCGCAGGGGTGACACCTGATCAATTCGTTGAGCAGTGTGGGATCAAGCCTCTCAAATGGACATGGGCTACATGGGGCTGTATGTTGATTGCACGAGAGGCGGTTGAGGCGGTGGGGTTTCCGGATGCGAAACTATGGTATCAAGGCACTGATATTGAATATGCCTTAAGACTTTCAGCGAAATTCCGCTGCGTGCTGGCTCCCGCTGCTCACTGCCATCACTTAATTCCGCCGGCCAATCATCAACAGCTCAGTAATAAAGAACTCTGGTCTTTGCAGAACGGAGCCTATGTGGCGGTGCGCCTTTCTCATGGCCATCGTATCTTGAGGCATCTGCCGGGTAACCATTTTCGCTATTGGCAGAAACAAGGTTATAGCCTGCGCGGATTAACCGACGCTTTTCTCGCTTTTTGGAATGGTGGGATCTTGGGCAAGCCAGCAGGTCTCAAACAATTTCAGCGCGGCCAAACGGTTTATAAAGACTAGCTATTCAACCAACGGGTGATGCGTTCACTTACCATCTCGGTGGTGAGGTCGAGGATACAGTGAGGCCGATCAAAACGGCAGCTATCAAAACAGGGTTTGTGGGGGCAGGGCACGCCTTCTATCCAGGCGGCTTGCGGGTGTTGGGGCGCGAAGTTTTCTGACAGCTGCGGACCAAAGATCGTGAAGGTGGGCACGCCTAATAGCGCGGCGATATGCCCGGGGCCGGAATCGTTGCCGATGAATCGATCTGCACTGCTGAGGGATGTGATGAGTGAATCCAGATCGCCGTGCGAATCGTCGATGATCGATATCGTCCAGCCGAGTTCGCGCAGGGTCACCCCAAGCTGTTCGAATCTTTCGCGCGGCCAGCAGCGCACGGGCTGCGCTGCCCCGGTGTGAATAACGATGTGGCGACCTTCCGATACTTTGCAGTCTTGTGGCGCGAGCTTCCAATCAAAGTGAGCCGCGAGTTGTCGCCACGCGGAAACACGATGGGGGTTTTCAGGACGGGACAAAGATCGATCGAGTAATAATCCGGAACCGGCCCGGGGAAATCCAATCAGTTGGCTCGCGTCTGCTCTTTTTAGGAAAAGATGTTCGCGGGGATCGGGGCGCGCCGAGACGGCATGCGTGAAAGATTGCTCGCGCAACGAGCGCAAAGTCGCGCGTATTTCGTTCCACGGCCATTGGTGCAGACGGTATTTCCCACGAAATGCGGACCATGGAGCAGTGAAGGGAACGTGGCTTACTTCGGGTGCGAAGCGCCGGAGGAGTGGAGCCGCGTGAGGCTTGGCCAGCAGGGTGACTTTCACGTGTTGCGAGGCGGCGCGCAGAAAGGGAAGGGCGACCGCGATATCTCCCAAACCCCATAATTCGGTGACGAGAAGATTGATGTCGGTATCTGGAGTTGGTTTTGCCAAGTGGAGAAAGTTAAGTTCTGATTCACGGGGATGACAAGAAACCAGCGGTCACACTTTTCCGTTTGGCAACCCATGCTGGTCTGCGCCGGCGTGGGATTTTTGGTATTCCAATTTTGGGGAAACGCCACGCGCGGTTACATCGAGACTGATTCGTTGTTCTATTGGTGGGGTTTTCAGTGGACGAATCCGTCTTCGGAAATGGAGCACGGTTGGTTTATCCTTGGTTTGAGTTTGTGGTTGTTTTGGCAAAACGCGCGTCAATTGCCGGTAACGCCGAATCCGGCTGATCATCTGTGGGCGGGGGCGGCGATGGTGAGTGGGCTGGCCCTGCATGTGCTCGGCTATGCAGTGCAACAGTCGCGGATTTCGATCATCGCATTGTTGGTCTTCCTGTGGGGTGTCGCGGTTTTGGCGGGTGGAAGACGCTGGGGTCGCGCGGCGGCGTTCCCCTTGGCGTTCATGGTATTTGCGATTCCGATCAATGTGCTCGACACGGCGGGTTTCTGGTTGCGGATGTGGGTGATCGAAGCGAGCCACTTGCTCGCGCATGCTTGCGGGATCGAAGTGGTGCGTAATGGCACTCAGTTGTTTTCACCCGATGGGGCGTATCAATACGATGTCGCGGCAGCGTGCTCAGGCGTGCGTTCGCTGATGGCGCTGACGGCGCTTTCGCTTTTGGTCGGTTATCTCAACTTTCGGTCCTGGTGGGCTCGTGGGCTGATCCTGTTGTTGAGCTTTCCGTTTACTTACTTGGGTAATGTCGTGCGGATCTCTGCGATCGTGTTTGTGGCCGAATGGTGGGGGCAGGATGCGGGGCTGGTCGTGCACGATTGGGCGGGCTTTATCGTGTTTGTCGTGGTGCTGGGATCGGTGCTTCTGAGTGTAACTATCCTGCGGAAGATTGCACCGGGTGCGGTGATTGGCCCGTTGCCGAAACCAAGCCCTCTTTGGTCCATGCCACGAACAGGTGGCGCAGGATCCTCATGGCGGGAGACTGGCGTGGTGGTGGTGCTGGCTGTGCTCAGTGTCGTAGCAGTTCGGCATTTTGATACGTTGCCCGTGCGCACCGATAGTGGCGTGCGATTGACGGAAGGGGGTGTCAATCCAATCGACCTCCCGGCGTTTATCGGGGTTGATTGGGTTGGGCGTTCCGCGGAAGTGACTCCGATCGAACGTGAAATTCTGCCCCCCGATACCGGCTATTCACGTCGTCACTACATCGCATTGCACCAGCCGGGGCATCAGGTATTTTTCTCGATTGTGTTGAGCGGAAAGGATCGCACTTCGATTCACCGCCCCGAGCTTTGCGTCACGGGGCAGGGGTGGACGATCAATGGGCGGTCAACTCATGAGTTTAAGTTGTCCGATCAGCATCAGACGAAAATTCCGACCACGATTTTGCAGATCGAACATGAGATCGACGGAGGCAAGAAACGTCTACCTGCGCTGCTGGCGTATTGGTTTGTGAGCTCGGATCGCTTGGTCGCGTCTCACTGGGAACGCATGTTGATGGGAGCTTGGGATCGATTGCGACATGGGCGCGCGGATCGCTGGGCCTACGTTTTGGTGCAAACGGATGCCACCGATGGTGAAGCAGCAGCCTTGGCTCGATTGCAGGAAGTTCTCGATGGCACCGTGCCAGTTTTTCAGAAAATACCTGCCAATATCGAGTAGGGAGAAAGCTTGAGCTTTGGAAGTGGCCGGGTAGGTTTTGCGGCCTTTGATGGCTGAAGAACCAGTCTATTTTACTTCGATCCTTGCAGTGAGCGGACAATTTGATTGGCCGTTGGCCGTGGCGCTGGTGCTTGGCATGGGCGTCGGATTCTTCGTGGTCTGGGCCGTGACTCGGCACACGCGACGTGTTGCTCATGAACAGGCTGCAGAACTGATCGAAGTGGCTCGCCGTGAAGCGGCGGTGGCCGCGGAAGAGGTTAAACAAAAGGCCGCACAGGAGATCAGTCACAAGCGGGCGGAGATGACGAAAAAATTTGCGCGCGCTGAGATCGACAGCGAAGTGCGCCTGCGCGAAATCCGCGCTCACGAAGAATCACTCGCCCTGTTGGACTACCAAGTCGAGCAGCGTCAGGATCGGGTAAATCGTGAAAATTCCGCAGTGCGACAGGCACGCGATGCGATCCGCGATATGTCGAAAAATGTGCGCAAGCGATTGGAAGGTGTTTCGGAAATGGATGCCGAGCAAATTCAGCAGGCTTTGCGAGAGGAGATCGAATTGGAGTGCCAGGACGAATTGCGCGCATTGCGTCGTGAGATCCTGGAGAAATCGGAGCGCGAATTGGAAACGGAGGCCCAGCGCACTTTGATCGCGACGATGCAGCGGCTGTCCACCAAATCGAACAACGATCTTTCCGCGACCATCGTGCAATTACCGAGCGAGGAAATGAAAGGCCGAATCATCGGTCGCGAAGGGCGCAATATTAAGGCCTTTGAGCAAGCGACCGGAGTTACGGTGTTAATCGATGAATCTCCGCAGACCGTGCTGATCTCTTCGTTTGATCCGGTGCGGCGTGAGATCGCGCGCAGCTCGATGGAAGCCTTGGTCGCCGATGGGCGCATCCAACCGGCCACGATCGAAGACTTTGTGAAGCAAGCGCAGGATGAAGTCGGAACAACTGCCACCCAGGCCGGTGAAGATGCCGTCGCGAAACTCAAGCTTAACGGAGTGCATCCTGAGATCATCAACTTACTCGGGCGTTTAAAGTATCGTTTTTCCTACAATCAAAACGTGCTCGACCATTCCGTGGAGACGGCGTTTCTCGCTTCGATGATTGCGAGCGAAGTGGGGCTCGATCCCAACATTGCGAAACGTGCGGGGCTGTTGCACGACATCGGTAAGTCGCTCTCGGGTGAACTTGAGGGCAGCCATGCTCACATCGGAGCCGAATACATCAAACGCTATGGGGAGACGCCAATCGTGGTGAACGCGGTCGAGGCGCATCACGAAGAGGTGAAACCCGAAACCGTTTATGCGGGGTTGGTGATTCTGGCGGATACGATCTCAGCAGTGCGTCCCGGTGCTCGCGCCGAGTCGATTGATGGCTATGTGCAGCGCTTGGATCGCCTTGAAAATCTCGCCACTGAAATCGAAGGCGTGCAACAAGCCTTCGCGATTCAAGCCGGACGCGAAATCCGAGTGGTGGTCGCCCCTCAGACCGTCACGGATGAGCGTGCTCGCGGGATCGCGAAGATTCTCCGCGAGAAGATCGAAACTGAATTGGAATACCCCAGCTCAATTAAGATCACGGTGATCCGTGAACAGCGTTTCACTGAGACCGCGAAGTGAGGCCGCGTTTCGCGGCAGCTAAAAACTATATGCTTTAAGCGATAAGCTGGAGAACCGCGCTTTGATGGTATGACTCCTGATGGGGTGGCCGTCTTTTAGCTTTAAGCTTAGTGCCTACTGCTTATCGCTAGCCTCATGGCCGATCCAAAGATCCTCGAAACTTTTCCCAATCCTGCGACTCATCGTGATTTTCTGATCGAGCACACGCATCACGAATTCACTTCGGTTTGCCCGATGACAGGTCATCCGGATTTTGCCGACATCACGATCAGCTACGTGGCGAACAAAACCTGCGTGGAGCTCAAATCACTCAAGCTCTACTTCCACGCGTATCGCAACGAAGGGATCTTCTTCGAAGCTGCGACCAACAAGATCTGTGACGATCTCGGTGCGGCACTGAAACCGCGGAAACTTTCCATCATCGCCAATTGGAAAGCGCGCGGCGGTTTCTCCTCGCGGATCACCGCCGACTGGTCGCCCAAGAAAGCAAAGAAGAAATAATTGTAGGGCGGGGTCGCCGAACCCCGCCTTCGAGGATCCAAAGACTTCAAAGATAGGATCAGCCTCCGTCGCTGAAGCGATGGCGGGATCAGCGATCCCGCCCTACAGCTACAGCTCAAACTTTAAGTCCCGATAAAACAGCGGCGTGCAACTCGAGAGTTGTCGCCGAGAGAATGGATTCGGCGGGGTAGGGGCTGCCACCTTTGCAATCGGTGATCACACCGCCTGAGCCACGGATGATCGGCACGAGGGCGGCGATGTCCCACGGGCACATGAGTGGATCGATCATCACGTCCGCCTGACCCGAGGCCACGAGGAGATAACCGTAGCAATCACCCCAAGTGCGAACGAGGCGGGCTGAGGAAACATAGGCGTCGGCTTGGTCGCCGAGAACTTTGCGAATATTGAGGGGATCGCTTGTCAGCAGCGTGGCGTCTTCGATGCGGCTGGTCGCGCGGGTTTGCACGCGGTTCCCGTTCAGAGTCGTCGTTTCGCCGTCGCCGATCATGAGTTGATTGAGAATCGGTTGATTGATGCAGCCGAGCACAGGTTGGCCCTGATGGAGGAGGGCGATCAGTGTGCCCCAGAGCGGGACTCCGGTGATAAAGCTTTTGGTGCCGTCAATCGGATCGAGCACCCAGACGAATTCAGCGTTCTCGTTTTCGTTGCCGTGCTCTTCGCCGATGATGCCGTGGTCGGGAAATTTTTTATTGATGAGCGAGCGGAGTAATTCTTCGGCCCCGCGATCGGCAGCGGTAACAGGGGAGTCGTCTTCCTTGGTTTCGACCTTGAGATCGGGATTTGCGAAATAAGGACGAATGAAATTACCACTGGCCTGAGCCAGTTCAGTGAGAAAAGTGCGGTAAGGTGAGAGATCCACACACGGAGTTTTGCCTACGGAAGACACGGAAGACACGGAAAAAAGCCTCGGTTTTTGGGATTCCCCGTATTCGTTGTTGGCTGTGCCAAACGCTTGGACCGAACAGCCCATCCACTTTATCGATTTTGAAGGCAGTGTGTCTTCGGGGATCGTAGAATAGGGGGTGGCAACCTTGGTCAATGGCGCGGTGATTTCGCAGCGTTTGGCAAATGGCGTTAAACGGGTCCGCTTACGGCGCATTTTGCCGGAGCGAAAAATGCGTTTCTGAAATCGCGGTGCCCTACCCGGAATGGAGCTGAACGCAATGACTCGAGAAACGTTCGAGGGTGCTGTTTACTGAGAGGCAATAGGCTTTTGGCGGGCTGAAGGAGTGAACAGGTTTTATGCATCAGAATCATTCGATTCTGGTGCATCTGAATTCTGAGTCCCCAATAGGCACGGTCGAGGTGGAGGACTGATTACTGCCACAGGCATAACGGCCTTGGTCGTCGTATGGGCTGGACGGGTTGAAAACTATAGAGTGCGTGTTACACCGTCGTGCAGCGCTACGAGGTTCGAAGAAACGTCGTATTTTCGTTTTTGTTGTGCACGAACCAGCGAGTTGCTCTCTGACCCTAGCTCATAAAGGCTGTAACCGCGTTGGGTAAGCCACTGCCAAAGCTGCGTGCTGTGGGCACCTTGAGCTTTCAGTGCGGTGTCGAATACTTCAATCAGGATCGCCGGACGATATTGTTCAATGACCTGGCACGCACCCTCTAAGACCGCTAGTTCCGCTCCCTCGACATCAATCTTGATCACGTTCACCTCAGAAAGATTCGCTTCCTTTACGATGTCGTCCAGGGGCCGAAGCGAAACCGATTCCTTTCGAGCCTGCTTGGTTGTCGGATAGGCGAAAGTCCCGAGAGTGTTGTGGCCGCCGCAACGATTTTCCGCTACACGCAGCTGTGCTTCGCCGATGTTACGGGCTGCTGCCGTGCGCATGATCGCGACGTTATTCAGTCCGTTCAGCTCTAGATTCGATCGGAGCTGCTCACATTCGCGGCCGCTGGGTTCAACGGCCAGGACACGCCCCTCCGGGCCGACCCGGCCGGCGGCGAACAGGGAGTATAAACCCATGTTGGCACCGACATCGATAAACGTCATCCCACGTTGTAGGTGGCCGCCAAGCCAAGCCATTTCGTTGGGCTCAAACAACCCGGTCAACACCAGACATTCGCTGGTTTCGTTGTTTGGATAGATGTGTAAAAAAAGGTCGTCGAGCCATCGCAGAGTCATCGGAGACTCAAGACGCAGCCAAATTTTTTGGCGCAGTCGAGCTATGAGCCAAGACGTTCGATGTCCATCACCAACACGCCATCCCGGGTATGGCTCGAGTCGTGGTCGCGCAGCCAGACGTCTCACCATCCAACGATGCACTGTAGAGAGGGCTCTTGGCATCATGGTTGAACTCCGGGTTGTTCCGATTGTATTCGATTAAAAGTGAGGTTTTCTTCATCGCCCACTGTCTGGGTGTCGGCCTCTACCTGACTAACGCAGTGGCTTTCAAGGTAAGTGACGGTTTCGTGTGGCTTGGTTTCGACCTTGAGATCGGGATTTACGAAATAGGGACGAATGAAATCACCGCTTGCTGTCGCCAGTTCGGTTAAGAAAGTGCGAAAAGGGGTGGGATCCATGCTGACTTATAACGTGGTGGCTAATAGGTTGGGTTGTCCAAGCGAAAGCGTCGCTATCGGCTTGCGATCGGAAGGAATTACGAAAGAACTTCGCCCGTATGAATCCTCCTCCTGACTCATTGACGGATAAAGTAGCAGTCATCACCGGCGCCGGTTCAGGATTAGGCGCGGCGACTGCCCGCTTGCTGGCGGCCTGTGGAGCCAAGGTAGGGTTAATTGATCGTGATGAATCGGGCTTGCAGACGGTAATCGAAGAAATCACTGGTGCGGGTGGCGAGGCGATGGCGCTGCCCTGCGATGTCACTTCCGCTGATGGGCTCACTTCGGTGGTAGATGAGATTAAGAAGGCGTGGGATCGAATCGATATCGTAGTCGCCAATGCAGGGATGAATGGGGTCTGGGCTCCAATTGATGAAATCTCTCCGGAAGAATGGGATCAGACCATGGACGTTAACATGAAGGGGGCGTTTCTGACTGTGCGGGCCTGTGTGCCGCTGATGAAGCAAGGGGGTGGTGGTTCGATTGTCCTCATGTCTTCAGCGATGGGTAGTCGGAATTTCAGTCTTTCGGGAGCCACGGCTTATGCCTCAAGCAAGGCGGCTATGGTGGCATTCGGCCGGATGATCGCGCTGGAGTTGGCGAAGGATAATATTCGCGTAAACACGATCTGTCCCGGAGCGTTTAAAACGAGTATTCAGCAAAATACAGTAAGTCGTAATCGAGCGGGGCTCCATCTGCCGGTGAAATTCCCCGAGGGAAAATTTCCGCTCGGAGGGGAGAGGAGTGATCCAAAGAAGGTGGCCCGTTTGGTTTGGTTTTTGGCATCGGATTTGGCGGACTATATTACCGGCACCGAGGTTTACATCGATGGTGGGCAATCCCTGTTGATGGGTTGAGCGCGATGAAAAGTTTATCCTCGGATTTTTAGAGGCGGTCTATTCGGTGATGACTGTGCCTTCCGTCTGGACCGAGCAACCTATTCATTTTATCGATTTCGAGGGCAGTGTGTCTTCGGGGATCGTGGAATACGGGGTGGTGACCTTGCACAAGGGTCGAGTGATCGAAACGCAGACGCGGTTGTGTCATCCGACGGGGCGGATGCGAAAGGAAGATGTCGAAGTGCACGGGCTCGATGAAGCGACTTTGGCTGACGCAGCCCCGATGGCGGATGATTTCATAGCGTTTGGCGAATGGCGTAAAACGGGTCCGTTCGCGGCGCACTTTGCCGGAGCGGAAAATTCGCTGCTCAAATCGGTCTGGCCGTATCCGCGTTCGTCGCCTGATTTTGCGCGTCCGAATCGCCTATCCACTGAATGGGGACCGTGGATCGATACGGGTGCTCTTTACCGTCAATTCTATCCGCAACTGGAGTCTTACAAACTCGCGGACTTGGTCGCGATCTGTGGATTACAATCAGAGCTGGACGGATTGGCCGAACAACATTGCCCGATTGAGCGTCGGCAATATCACGCCGCACTCTATGATGCGTTGGCTGGAGCCGTGCTGCTCTTGTCGCTCGCCAGCGAATCGACGGTGGCGGCGATGACCACGATGCAACTCTTGGCACTGAGCACGCTCGACGGTGGTAAACGCGACGCGATGCAGCAGACAGATCTATTTTAGGGTATCAGGTGCGCTCTCCTATTTATAGAGAGTCTGTTTCGATGGATTCACGTCCTTCTCCTCTACGCAGGATTTGAAGATCGGATTGATCTGCGAAATGGGCAGGAAGAACATGCCAGCAGTCCAACACGACGGCGTTAGTGGCGACAGAGGAAAAATCAGTAAGAGTGAGGGTGCTGTAGCCTGATTCTGGAAGGGTGATGATTACGAGGGATGCGTCTTCGAGGCATTCGCGAATGCTGTCGTGAAGGGATACCGAGAATGGAAGTGCTTCGGGAGAGATGGAGGGTGAAAGGAAATCATGCGCGGAGATCGTGTGCCCTGCGGCGGCGAGTGCGCTACAGAGCATCACACCAGGAGATTCATCGATAACTGGTGTGCCCGATTTGTAGGCCAAACCGAGAACTGCAATTTTTGAGCCAGACTTGTTGATCAACGATAGGGCCTCTGCAACGAGGCGTCCAAGACCTGCCCGATTGCTATTGATGGTCGCCCGAGGAATATCTGCGCTACATCCGATTTGCGTCGCAAAAAACTCTAGTGCGCGGTTATCGCGAGGAAAGCATGGCCCACCAAAAGGAGTTCCCCCGAGAAAATATTTCCTTCCTATTCGTGTGTCTGAACCCAACGCGCCACACACCGCCTGCGCGTCGCCACCGGGAATCTTTTCGCAGAAATCGGCGAGCATGTTCGCGAAGGTGATTTTTGTGGTCACATATGCGTTAAGCGCGATTTTTGTGATTTCAGCGTTTTCGATGGTGAGACGTTTACAGGGTGAGTCGTTGAGAATGATTGAGTTGAGGAGAGCCTCAAGAGCGTCACCGCCGGCTGGGTTATATTCACCGATTAGAGAAAAATCAGGATTGAGGTAGTCGTGGATTACGCTGCCAAGCGCGATAAACTCGGGGTTGTAGCTTACCGTGAAATCCTGACCACAGCGTTTGCCTGAGGCTTGTTCCAATGCTGGGATGAGCGATTGGCGCATCGCGTTGGGCAGCACGGTGCTGCAAAGCACCACGTGATGAAAATCTGGTTTTGTGGCCAACGCAGTTCCGATAGCGGTGAACGCTGTGATGACGTATTCCAAGGAGAATGCTCCGGTGTCATCGCTGGGTGTGGGCACGACAACGAAAGTGAAGGCTGAGTCGTGAATCGCTTCAGCTGTTGAATCCGCTGCACGGAGGCGTTGGCGGTTAGCGGAGATCAGCTCCTTTAAGTCTGGTTCGACGACAATAGTCTCACCTGCGTCGAAAGCGGAAAGAGTATCCGGCTGGTTATCGTAGCCGATGACATTCAAGCCACGACTCGCCATGGCTGCTGCCATACATACGCCAAGTTTGCCGAGGCCCAAAATAGATACTGTCATGATGTCTAATGCTTAAAAACGGGGTTATGGAAGTAAGTGGTCAGCGCGGGTTAGTAGAGAGTTTCGAGATATGCAACGAGCCAAGAACAGTTCAATGTGGTCTCGTGCGATGCGGTTTTACTTTCCCGAGTTTCAGCTCGTATTGAATAAAAACAGCCTCGGGCATTTTTAGAGTCATCGCATTCGGTTCCATTGCGTGATCGCGTGCCACGCACGTCTAATTACTTGGATTGGCGCTAGCAGCTTGGGGTGGTCGCGTCTCCACAAATCAGTTCTTTTCAGGATTCGTTTGGGTGACCATGCCGGGGCAGGTCCCCATGGGTAGAGTATCCGATTTGCGTGACGAAGATCATACCTTCGCTTCGGATCCGGAGCTAAGGCCAAGTTGGAGAGAGCCTCAGGACCATTCTTGAGTGGTCGTCCGAGATCGCCGACATGATTGTAGTCGTGTGATTGATGAATCACGCGAATGCTAGGTGTGGCATCAATCAGGGTAGCTCCCACGCGAGTTGCCTCGTGTAGCAGCCAGTTGTCCCATGCCCAACGGCCGACGGCGAAGGGTGGAATGTGGGTATAAAGACCTGAGCGAAACACAAAGTAGTCGATGGCCCCAGGGCCGCGAAGGTGTCCTTCATACTTAGCCTGTTTGCGCAAGGTGAGGTCCCAGCCTTTTTTGAACACCAACTGTTTATCGAGATCGAGATCCGTGCGCCGTCCGGCAAGTAAGAACGGCCGACGATGCCTCGCGACCCGTTCTGCTGTGCGGACGAAGTCGTTCATCAGAATGATGTCTGCATTGACGTAGGCAAGCAGGCCAGTGGGCGAGGCGGCAGAGGCCACTGCGAAACATGAGGCCACATAAGGTGTGCCATATTCGTTGCGCTCTACTTGGGGGATGTGGAGTGCGCCGACTTCCTCGGCAATCGCCGCGGTCCCGAGCTCATCTCCGAGTAGTAGGATTCGGACCTGCGGTAGCTGTGACCAGCTAAGGATGGCGTTGCGCTGAATGAGGCCGATGTGGCCATCGAAGCTCTTGGGGACCGCGAAGATTGTCAGTGTTTCTTCGTTAGTCATTTGCGGTGAGAGGACGGCGCTGACCGTTGTGCCCACGGTCGATGGGAGCGCCAGATACGAACCCGGATTCGGAGAAA
This sequence comes from Cephaloticoccus sp., assembly GCA_034669935.1. Taxonomy (GTDB): domain Bacteria; phylum Verrucomicrobiota; class Verrucomicrobiia; order Opitutales; family Opitutaceae; genus Cephaloticoccus. Next base: position 214,525 of record JAXMOJ010000002.1, on the reverse strand, counting down.
GTTAATCATTCGGCCAACAACACGGCGCGCGTTGGTGGGATCGATCAAACCTGCGTAGATCGTGTAGGATAGAATTGTGCCCCACAGCGGTCCCCCCGAGAGGGCATACTCTGCTCCCATCAGATACGAGTTGCTTAGGGCGCGGCGGCGGCGAACACGGAGTGACGAGGGAACATCCCGTTGCGTGAAAAATTCCCGCGTGACCTGGGCGCAGGCTGGCGCCGCTGTTTTGGCATCGAACGACAAGCCGCGAACGTTGCGCTCATGGGCGAGTAAACGAGGGATGTGGACGATTTTAGACACGAGGGCGATCCGGAGCCAGAGTTCGTGGTCTTTCTTCTGATAGAACTCCTCGTTGAGCCAGCCCACCCCCTCAACCACGGTGCGTCTGACGAATGCCGCTGGCTGTGGAATGCAGTGGTCGCAGTTGAGCACAGCATACTCCAAATCCCATTCTCGCAGATAGCAGGGGCCGACCTTATGACCGTTCGCATCAATGACGCCGCAGTCCCCATAGACAACTCCGACTTCCGGGTGTTTTCGCAGATAGTCAACGGCGATTCCAGCAGCTCCGGGTTTTTCCCAGATGTCGTCGGCATTTAGCCATGCGAGAAGCTCACCCCGACCCATTCGCCAGCCTTTGTTGATAGCATTCGCATGTCCTGTGTCCGGCTCCGACACCCATCGAATACGATCACCATAACTCTGGAGAATTTCGATTGTGCCGTCGGAGGAACCACCATCTATGACGATGCATTCGATCGAAGCGTAGTCCTGGCTAAGAATACTTTCAATGGTCGGCCGCAGAAACTCGGCCCGATTGAGACACGGCACAACAACCGTTACTATAGGGAAATTTTTCACCGGGAGTTTCGCTTGATCAGGTCAAACCAGATGAATTCTCCATTATGAAAATCGAAGCTTTCCCGGGGTTCGAATTTGAGTGGGGCCATCCGCGCGATTACGGTCTCAAGATCCAGCCATTCTGCCCAAGGGGTGGCGGCGCCATCCGTTACTTTTCCCCAATGATGGAAAGGCAGGCAGCCTTCGCTGATCCAGCGCGACTTTGGGTAGGCTAACTGTAGCCAGCGTCCACCTGGGCTTAGCCGACTGGCTAGTGCTTGAATCTCGGGAATCACAACATGTGCCGGTGCGTGGTGCAGCGATCCTTGGGCGAGGAGGACGTCATAGCTCTCAGGTAGAGACTGGAAACTTTCGAGTCCAGTGATTAAACAGGTTGTGACATTATCGCGCCCGTGCAGTTGGGCGACTCGATTAATGACGGTAAGATTTTCGGGCACGATATCTACGCATGTCACTTGCTCTGCTACCTCGGCGAAGCGAATGGAATCAAATCCGAGGCCACTGCCAAAGTCGACGAGGTGGCGTCCCTTCATCTCCGATAGGTATTTATCGTGATACCATCCTCGTGCGCTGTAGAGATCCCCACTGGTCGCCAGTCGCAGCTCCCGTTGCCAAAAAGCCAGCAATTCGTCATCCGGGAGGCGAATTAAATCTTGAGTGTCTACCCGTAGGTGGCCAGGCACTTCGTGCCACTTCTGGCGCAAGAAATCGAAAGGACGGTCCCAGCAAGTAGCGTTCGCCTCAGCAGCTGGATCGTTGAAGAGTTGGCGCCACATGCGTCGCATTTGGTGAAGGATCTGCGATGGTATATTGTGCAAAATGGAATGCTGATTACTGAGAGGGATTTCCCTTTTTGTCAGCCTGATTAGGAGGGGTTTGCATTAGGAATCTAACGAGTCCAACGGATAGCGTTTAAAACCGCACAACTGCGCGATAGTTCGTATTACGAACAATGGGTTGTAAACGAGATAGCGGTAGGCGAGGCGGCGGGGTTCCATCGCGAGGCGGAAGAGCCATTCGAGCCCACTGCGTTGTAACCAGCGTGGCGCTTGCTTGATGCGACCGCTGTGAAAGTCGAACGCCGCGCCCACCCCGATTAGAAGACCGGTGTCGAGCTTTTGCCAAGTTTCGGCCATGAAACGTTCCTGCTTGGGCGTGCTGAGGCCGACCCAAATAACGTCAGGTGATTTCTTGGCCACATCGCGTTGCAACTCAGCGAATTCTGTCTCGTTCAACGGACGGTAGGGTGGCGTGTAAGTGCCGACGATCTCCAGTCCGGGAAAACGTTGGCGCAATTTGTCAGCCAGTAACTCAGCGACACCTGAATCGCCCCCATAAAGATAGTGGCGCATATTTGAGGCGCGACCTTCGTCACAAACCCGCAGCATCAGGTCCGGGCCATAAACCCGTGTGATGTTTTTGTTTCCATGATGTCGCCCGAGCCAGACGAGTGGCATCCCGTCTGGGGTAGTCAAATAAGAGTGATTGAAAATGTCGCACAGTGCGGGATCACGTCGCGCTTCGCTCACGCCATGCACCGTGCACACACAGATGTAGCCGAGCTTCTTTTGATTTCGTGATGCGAGCACCGATTGGGTCGCGTCGTCCAAAGACAACGCCGATACTCCAACCCCGAGAACATTGAAACGCGCAGATTTCACAGTGGTTTAGATTACAGGATGAGAGCAGGGATTTCATCCATACTGGTGATTTGATTCGCAGGAGGAGGTTCACCTTTGGGCCATGGGTGAGAGCCGCTTAACCAGATTGGTGAGAGTCCGAAGCTTGCCGCACCGATGATGTCGTTTCGAGGATTGTCTCCCACGAACCATGCTTCCTCTGGTTGTTTGCCGAGCTGAGACAGTGCGATCTCAAATATGGCCGGTGCGGGTTTTTTGATCCCAACGGTTTCGGAAATCACGATGGATGAGAAATAGGGACGAAGTTCCAGAATATCAATTTTTCGATTTTGTCCGATGGTCGATCCGTTGGTGACCATGCCGATGGTCATCTCGTGATCTCGCAACTGTTGTAATACTTCCCGTGCGTGCGCTCTGATGCACGAAGCTTGCGGAAAATGAGCCATCCAGTGAGAGAGTAAAACATCTGCGCTTGGGGGCTTCTTCCAAGGTAGGGTTTGCGTGAGCTCTGCGCTCACTGCCGGTCGCGGGATATATCCGCCTTGATCACTCGAGATCACGATTTTGGCTAAGGCTTCTGGATCGTTATTCGAAAGATCAGATGAGAAATCTCTCAGAATCATTTCCGCATACCTTCTGATCGACGCTTTTCTGTCGATCAACGTGTCATCCAAATCGAACAGGATGGTTGTTCTCATCACGACGTATACTCCTTTAGGGCGTTTCTCGCATTGAACGCGCCGATGAGTGCCACTCCGACGAAGAGCACGAGGCCGATGAAGGCCATGGCGGCATCGGCTTTGACTACGACATAGATTGCGCCAAATTGTAGCAGGGTGCGGAGGAGTCGATCCACGGAGGATAGGGTGACGTTTACCCGCCCCATGATTTCGTTGGGCACGACGGTGTAGAGGACGGTGCTGCGGGAAACCCGTGAGCCGGCACCTCCCAGACCAACCAGCACGAGTGCGATGTAGAAGGCGGTGACACTTTGCAGTGAACCGAGGAGAATGAGGCCACAGATAAAGACGACCATCATCACCATCGCGACGTTGGGCGCGGAGTAGCGATTGATTAACTTTGGGCCGAGCACACCCGCGAGAACGGCGCCGAAGGCGAAGGCGATTTCACCGCGCCCGAAAACCACCGCGGGGGCTTGGAGGATGTTTTGCACGTAAATGGGAAACAGGTAGTTCCCGGTCATGACCGCGATGAAGGGGGCGAGCGTGCAGATAATGAAGAGCGTGAACTTAGGGCGGTCACGTAGCCAACGCAGTCCGGTTTTGATCGAGGAAATCGTGCTTTCCTGCGGAGTATCCTTATTCAGATGAGTAGCGCGATAGGGGATCGTGCTCTGCATGATTAAACTGAAGATATAGGTCGCGGCATCAGCGAAGAGGATGAGATGAATGGGCACACGATCGAGCATCATGCTCGCGGCGCCGCCGGAAATCATCGAGGCCGTCTGTCCCTGTATTTCCATAAGCCCGATCAATTGCTTATAATGCTTCTTATCAAAGATCTGCTGCACGAAGGCTGCTTTTGCCGGAAAATGAAGCGTGTAATAGAGCATCCCTCCGGCATAGAGCACGAGGAACTGCCAAGTCGCGGCGTGACCGGATAACGCGATCCATGTCGCCATGGTCAAAGTAGTTATTGCGCCAAAGGCTTCGCCAATCAAGAGAGCGAGTTTACGAGAGTGCCGATCCAGCCAGGCTCCGTAATGGGGGATTAAGGCAAATACCGCGATTGTCATGGCGATAGTGATGTAACCATAGAGGCGATCTCCACCGGGTTGTTGCACGAGCAGCCAAGGCACGGCGATAATCGTCACGCCGGAACCCACCGATCCGGTGATGTTGGCCAGCAGTAATCGGCGGACTCGAAAATCGCTCAGCAATTCCTTCATCTGGGTGGATTGATAGCGGAAAGCGGGAGAGACATCGCAGGGAGTTTTTGTTTGCGGAGTTGCCGACACAAGCGGCGAATGAAGGTCTGATGAATCCCGAGCCCATCACATTTTCCGGTCAGTTTGTGCGACTTGAGCCTCTCTCGCTCAATCATGCGAAGGACCTGGCGGTGGCGGGAGACGAAAAGAAAATCTGGGATTACATGCCGATCCTCGCACCGCAGTCCGTCGAGGATGTGGAGGTAGCGATTCGATCAGCGTTGGCTGCTCAGGAAGCGGGCACGCGACTCCCGTTTGCGATCATCGATTTGAGAACCGATAAAGCGGTCGGGAGCACGAGCTATCTCGATCTATCGCCAAGTGATCAACGGATAGAGATCGGCTGGACGTGGTTGGGTGCTGCCGCGCGGCGCACCGCGATCAATACGGAATGCAAATACCTGCTGCTGCGACATGCGTTTGAAATGTTGGGATGTGGTCGTGTGCAGTTGAAGTGCGATGGTCGCAATCTGCGTTCGCAAAACGCGATCAAGCGAATCGGCGGCAAATTCGAGGGCGTCTTGAGAAAACACATGATCCTGCCGGATGGCTTCGTGCGCGATACCGTGATGTTTTCAATTTTGAAGACTGAATGGCCGGCGGTGAAAACGCATCTCGAAGCTAAGCTAAATCCGCGATAAACGGGAATTGCACGTCAACTTATAGATGACGTGCAATATTGTGCGTGGCATTAACAGTAGGTTGGAGAGGGGAGTGGCGATCAGAGGAGTGGGGTTGACTCGGCGCTCGACGATCTGGGATGCGCGTGTGTAGGTTCGGCTTATGACACTATCTTCTCGTTTTATGTCCTGCTGCATGGGCGTGGTCTCGTTGACGGCGTTGAGCGCTATCGCCACGGGCAAGCCCGAAACCCGTAACCGCGCAGAAATCCCCGATGCTTATAAATGGGATTTCACGCAGATTTATCCTTCCTGGACGGAATGGGAAGCCGACATGAAGGAGTTGGAAGGCATGATCGATACCTATGCCGCCTACAAAGGCACGCTGGCTGATGGGGCGGCGAATCTCGCAGAGATATACGAACTCGAAGACGATATCGGGCGTCTGCAATACAAGCTCTACCGTTATCCACAACTCCAACGCGATGTAGATACGCGCAACACGGATATCTCCGGTCGGTTCCAACAGGTCGGTGCGCTTTTCGCGAAACTGGGAACGGCGACTTCATGGTTTACACCCGAACTTTTGCAAATTCCTGAAGCTACCGTTCTGGAGTGGCTCGATTCCGAACCTCGCCTCGCACCTTATCGGTTTCCGCTTACTGAGATCTACCGCCAGGCAGCGCACTTTTTAGATGAGGACGGGGAGAAGCTCATGTCGTTTGCTTCGCAGTTCTCCGGCACGCCGCGCAGCATCTATCAGGAATTGAGCACATCCGATGTGAAGTTTCCCGAAGTCGAGCTTTCCGATGGGAAAAAGATCAAGGTGTCCTATGGAGGCTATTCCGAAGTGTTGACGAACTATCGTAATCAAGCGGATCGCGCGGCCGCATTCACCGGTCACTACGAGACCTACGCCGCGAATAAGAATACTTATTCCGCGATCTATAACAGCATCCTACAACGTGATTGGTTTGCGGCCCAATCGCGCAGCTATCCCAGCACTTTAGCCGCGGCGCTCGATAGTGATAATGTGCCCGAATCGGTTTACCGCACTTTGGTCGAAACCGTGCGTTCCGGCACCGGACCTTTGCAGCGCTACATGAAGATTAAGCGGAAGATGCTCGGGCTCGAAAGTTACCATCTTTACGATGGTTCCCTCGCGTTGCTCGAGGACGATCGCACTTATCATTACGACGACATGAAGGCAACAGTGCTCGAATCGATGAAACCGCTCGGCACCGATTATCAGGAGAAGATGGCCAAGCTACTCAATGGTCGCTGGCTGGATGTTTACGAAAGCGATGGAAAGCGCAGTGGTGCTTACAGCGCGGGAGTCTATGGGGTCGGTCCATATATGTTGATGAATTACAACGACACGTTGGACGCCGTTTTCACGTTTGCGCATGAGGCCGGACATTCGATGCACACGGTGCTCTCCTATGAGAACCAACCCTTCGCGACGGCAAGCTACACGATCTTTGTCGCCGAAGTCGCTTCTACGACCAATGAGCGTTTTCTTTTGGAGCTATTGCTCAGTCGCACCGATGATCCGAAAGAACGGTTTCTCCTGCTCCAGCATGCCATCGATAATATCGTTGGCACCTTTTACACGCAGGTGATGTTTGCCGATTATGAATGGCAAGCCCACCAACTGGTGGAAAAGGGACAACCCGTGACGCCTGATTCGCTCTCGAACATCTATGCGGGCTTATTGGACACCTACTACGGTGATTCCGTAGCGAAGGATGAACTCTACCGCTACACTTGGACGCGCATCCCTCATTTCTATAATTCACCTTACTACGTCTACAAGTATGCGACTTGCTTTGCCTCATCTGCTCAGCTGGTGAAATCAATGACGACCGGATCGCAGGCCGACCAAGCTGCTGCTCGCGAGCGCTATCTTACCCTACTTAGTAGTGGCGGCAATGATCAGCCGATGAACCAGCTGCTCAAAGCCGGAGTCGATCTGAACAAGGCCGAGACGATTCAAGCCGTGATTGATCAAATGGATGAATTGGTCACGCGCATTGAAATCGAGGCGGCCAAGATCCAACCATAAATTGTGTTGGATTGTAGGGCGGAATCGCTGATCCCACCCCTGAAACACTTAAGCTGGGGAGAGCAATTTCTCCTCAGCTGTGGTGATGGCTTGGGCGAACTCATCGGGTGTGGTTGCCGTCATTAAGGCCTCAAGATTCGCGGGCTTGTTGAGGATTTTTACCAGCGAGCTCACGCACATCAGATAATCGGTGGGGTTTGATTTCGTGGTGCCCAGGACGAACATGAGTTTCACGTCTTCATCTGCGTCGTTGAAGCTGATCCCATTCTCGCTGCGGCCAACGGCCATCACGATTTTACTCACGTGCTTAGTGCGGGCGTGAGGCAGGGCGATGCCGTTGCCAAGATACGTGGTGTCGAGTTCTTCCCGGGCTAAGAGCTCGGCGTAGAATTCTTCGAAGTTGGTGACGTCGGTATGATCTTCTAGTTGGCGGGCAACTTCATCCAAGGCAGCCCAGCGATCAGAACTCTGAACCTGCAAATTGATGTGGGAGAGATCGAGGAGATTGGAAATGCGACCAGCCATGACGATTGAAGGGAAGGTTATTTACCCGACATTGGTGATTGGCCCAATGTCGGGGTAACAATTACTCCGTAGTTTCGTTAGTCTCAGGTGATGCGGGGCTTTCCGTTGGCGGGTTAGACTCGGTGGCTGCTGCGGTGTCGGATGCTTCACCGATCGCAGCGGCTTCCTGCTCTTCATCGGTTTCGACGATTCGAGCGATGGTCAGAATGCTGTCTCCCTTGGCGAGGTTGAGCAACTTAACGCCCTTGGCGCCACGACCGGTTTCACGAATCTCGCGGACGCGGGTGCGGATACTCTGACCCTTGGTGGTGAGAAGCATGACTTCATCTTCTTCTTTCACGCTGATCGCACCGGCGACCGTGACAGTCCCATCATCGGGAAGATCAATCGCGATCACACCAGAGCCACCACGTTTGGTGAGACGGTAGGCTTCGAATTGGGTGCGCTTGCCGATGCCATCCTGGCGAGCCACAAGGAGACGAGCTTCGGGATCGCAGACCTGAATCGATTGAACGAAGTCGTCCTTGATCTTGAAACGCATGCCAGTGACACCACGGGTATCGCGACCTTGGGTGCGGAGACCGTCTTCATTGAAGCGAACGGCTTGGCCCTTGTTGCTCACGAGAATGACTTCGCTGTCACCCGCTGTGAGCACACAACCGATGAGAGTATCGTCGTCGTCGAGTTTGATACCGCGCAATCCGCCTTCGCGGGTCGCGTTGCCGTAATCGGAAAGCTTGGTCTTTTTCGTAATGCCCTTGGAGGTGGCCATCACGAGATTCATCTCGGTGTTGATATCCTGCACACAGATCATCGCGGCGATTTTTTCACCTTCGGTCAGGCGAAGGAAGGAAGTCACCGACTTGCCCTTCGAAGTGCGTGAGCCTTCGGGGACTTCGTAGACCTTCTTGGCAAGACATTGCCCCTTGGTCGTGAGATAGAGGATGAAATCGTGGGTGCTCGCAGTGAACAAATGCTCGACGAAATCCTCTTCGTAAGTGTCGGTGCCGATGATGCCTTTGCCGCCGCGTTTTTGGGAACGGTAATCGACGACCGGGGTGCGTTTGATGAAACCGAGATGGGAAACTGTGATGATGCAGCCCTCGTTGGGAATGATATCTTCCATCCGGAATTCGCCGAGAGCGGCGGTGATTTCGGTGCGTCGTGCTGAAGAGTATTTCGTCTTCATTTCGAGCAGCTCGGTCTTAATTAGCGCGAAGAGTTTTTCTTCGGATGCGAGGATGCTGCGGAGTTCCTCGATGATCGCCATGAGTTCGGCGTATTCGGCTTCGATCTTACCACGCTCCATGCCGGTGAGCTGATAAAGACGGAGTTCGAGGATGGCATCGGTCTGACGCTCGGAGAGCGGATACTTGGCCATCAACTTCTCTTTGGCTTCGGCGCGATTGGCCGAGGCGCGGATGATCTTCACGAAGTCGTCGAGATTATCGAGGGCGATGATGTAGCCTTCGAGAATGTGAGCGCGATCTTCGGCCTGCTTGAGACGATAACGCGTGCGGCGCGTGACGACTTCGCGACGATGCTCGATGTAGCAGTTGATCATCTCCTTGATGTTCATCTGCTTTGGTCGCTTCTGATCGAGTGCGAGCAGGGTGACTCCGAATGAAGATTCGAGCGCCGTCTTTTGGAAAAGCTGGTTGAGGATCGGGCGGGCTTGTTCGCCCCGCTTGAGCTCGATGACGATACGAGTGTTTTCGTCGGACTCGTCACGGAGATCACGGATGCCATCGATCACCTTGTCGCCGACCAGATCGGCGATGCGAATCACAAGGTTGGCTCGGTTTACGTTATACGGGATTTCCGTAATAACGATCTGCTCCATGCCGGTCTTCGTTTCTTCGGTGTGAGATTTGCCACGGATGCGAACGATGCCGCGACCAGTCTTCAAATAGCTGAGGATACCTTCGCGTCCGGCGATCGAACCACCGCTGGGGAAATCGGGTCCTTGGATAATCTCGGTGAGTTCATCGAGAGTGATGCCGGGTTGGTCGATGATTGCGCAGGTGGCATCGATTAGTTCGTCGAGGTTATGCGGCGGGATGTTGGTCGCCATACCGACCGCGATACCGGTCGAACCATTCATCAACAAATTGGGAAGTGCGGAGGGGAGGACGGTTGGCTCGGTAGTCGATTCCTTGTAGTTGGGTGCGAAATCAACGGTGTCTTCCTCGATGTTTTTGATGAGATCTTCCGCGACTTCATTCAAGCGACACTCAGTATAACGATAAGCAGCCGGAGGATCACCATCGACGGATCCGAAGTTGCCCTGCGGATCGATCAGCGGGTAACGCATGACCCAAGTTTGCGCGAGACGAACGAGGGTGTCGTAAACCGAGGAGTCACCGTGCGGGTGATAGTTCTTCAGCACTTCTCCGACGACACCAGCGCACTTATCGAAGGGTCGATTGTGGAGGAGACCTTCACGCAGCATCGCGTAGAGAATACGGCGTTGCACCGGCTTGAGGCCGTCGCGCGCATCGGGCAGTGCACGGGAGACGATCACCGACATCGAATACTCGATGTAAGCGGTCTGCATGATATCGGTCAGATTGGCCGAGGAGAGGTTTTCAGTGGTGGATGACATTCAGAGAAGAATTAAGCGCAAAGATGCGAAGACGCTAAGATTGGAAATCCAAGTTCAAGACGCGGGTGATGCCGTCCTTGATCAGTGGAACATTGAAATTGATGAGCAGACCAAGAGGTAGCTTCAGTAACTTGAGATATGTGGTGACTTGCACGCGATGGATGGGCTGGACGGTTTCCACGGCCTTCAATTCGACGAGTAAGCAGCTGTCGATCAGCAGATCGAGTCGATAGGCGTTTTCCACAGATCGTCCGCGATATTCGAGTGGAAGGATTTTCTCCCTTTCCAAGTTTAATCCCAATATATCCAGTTCGATTGCCAGACAATCCTGATAGGCTCGTTCCAATAATCCCGGACCGAATGTGCGGTGAACAGCGAACGCTGCATTCACGGTTTGCGTGGCCAACTTTTCGATATCGTTGGGGACTACCACTTGTTTCATAGCTTCGCATCTTGGCGTCTTTGCGCTTGGTTATTAGACGTCCAAGTATTGGACGTTGAGGGCATTGTCTTCGATGAAGCGGCGGCGAGGCGGGACTTCGTCTCCCATCAGGAGAGTGAAGAGCGCATCGGCTTTGGCCGCATCGGCGACGGATACTTTGAGCAGGCGACGCTTCTCGGGATCCATAGTCGTTTCGAAGAGTTGCTTGGGATTCATTTCACCGAGACCCTTGTAGCGCTGAATCGTGAGGCCTTTGCGACCAAGAGTGCGGGTGTGAGAAACGATATCGAGCGGGCTGAAAAGTTCGGTCTTGTTTTCAGATTTGAGACCAACGTTTTCAGTGAAGAGGTAGCGGGCTTCTTCGGTCGCGTTGAAGCGATTGATGTCGAGGCCGATGTCGGCGATCCCTTGCAGGAGTTTCGACATCTCGGTGCTCTCGAAGATTTCGTGGATGGTGATCCGTTTCGGGTTCGGCTCATTTTTACTCGCGGCAGCAGGAGCGCTGTCAGCCTGATCATCGAGATCGGCATCAAGTCCATTGGCGCGGCCGAATTCGGAGCGTGCTTCTTCGTTGAGGAGGAATTCGTAGGTTTCTTCGCTACCGATACGAATGCGTGCGATATAGCGGGGCAGCGCATGGGTCTCTTTGTCGTGCTGATCGAGATAATCAGCGAGGGAGGCACCGTAGCGCGTGACGCCGACGCCGAGCTTTTCGAGCACGGTGAGATTTTCGACGATGGTATCGATCTGAGCAGGCGCAAATTGATGCCCATCAGCCAAACGGGTGAGGACGACATCTTCCGTGCCGAGCTCAAGGAGGATACGGTTGAGCTCTTCATCATTGTCGATGTATTGCTCGCGCCGTTTGCGCTTGATTTTGTAGAGCGGTGGTTGGGCGATGTAGATGTAGCCCATGTCGAACAGACCACGCATCTGACGATACAGGAATGTAAGCAGGAGGGTGCGAATGTGCGAACCGTCCACATCAGCATCGGTCATGATGATGATCTTGTGATAACGGGTCTTTTCGACGTTGAATGCGGAGTCGTCTTCACCAGTGCCGATGCCGGTGCCAATCGCGGTGATGAGGGTGCGGATTTCCTCATTGTTGAGGACCTTGTCGAGCTGGGCTTTCTCCGAATTGATTAACTTTCCCCGGAGGGGCAGAATTGCCTGGGTGCGACGGTCACGACCTTGTTTGGCGGAACCGCCGGCAGAATCACCCTCAACGATGTAAAGTTCGGTTGCGGAAGGATCGCGTTCGGAACAATCGGCCAATTTGCCGGGAAGACCGCGACCAGAGAGGGCGCCTTTGCGGATCGTTTCGCGTGCTTTGCGCGCCGCTTCACGGGCGCGTGCCGCCATGAGTGTTTTATCGATGATGCGCTTGGCGAGGCCTTGTGTCGTTTCGAGCGCGATCCGGAGTTTCTCGCCGACGATTTTTTGGACGATACCATCCACTTCGCCATTCGAGAGCTTGGTCTTGGTCTGACCTTCGAAACGAGGTTCGGGCACCTTGACGGAAATCACCGCCACGAGACCTTCACGCACATCATCACCCGTGATTGCCGGGTCTTTGTCTTTCAGCAAGCCATTGGCTTTCGCAAAGCTGTTGATCACGCGGGTCAGCGCAGTGCGGAAACCGGAGAGGTGGGTGCCGCCTTCGATGTTGTAGATCGAATTGGCGTAGGCGTAGACCTGATCGTTGAAGGCATCACTGTATTGCAGAGAAACGTCGACGACGATGTCGGGTAGTTCGGAATTGGTTTCATTCGGCGCGGAATCGCTGAACGTAATCGGGTTTTCGTGCAGAACGGTTTTGTTCTGATTGAGGTAGCGCACGAATTCCGTGATGCCGTCCTTGAAGTAGAAGTTGTCCTTTTTCTCCGAGCGCTCGTCTTCGAGATCGATGTTCACTCCGGGATTTAGGAAGGCGAGTTCGCGGAGACGTTTGGCCAGGATGTCGTATTGAAATTCGCGAGTGGCCTGAAAAATCTCCGGATCCGGCTTAAAGGTGATTTTGGTGCCGGTCTTTTTGGTGTCACCGATGATCGACATCTTCTGCGTGGTCTTGCCTTGGGAGAAACGCATCTGGTGCACTTTCCCATCGCGGCGCACCTCGGCTTCGAACCATTCCGAAACCGCATTGACGCACTTCGCGCCCACGCCGTGGAGACCACCGGAAACCTGATACGCGCCTTTACCGAACTTACCGCCGGCGTGCAGATTGGTGAGCACGAGCTCCAGCGCGGGCATATTGTATTTCGGGTGATTATCAACGGGGATACCGCGACCGTCGTCGGAAACAGAACAGGAGCCATCGAGGTGGATCGTGACTTTCACACCATGGGCAAATCCCGCGAGCGCTTCATCGATACAGTTATCCACGATCTCGAACACACAATGATGCAGGCCGCGTTCGTTGGTATCGCCGATATACATGTCGGGCCGCTTGCGCACACCCTCGAGGCCTTCGAGTTTCTGAATTTGGGAGGCGTCGTAAGCTTCGGCGCCGGCCTTGTTATTTGCTAAGTTTTGGGAGTCGGAGGTGTCGGACATGTATGAGTCGGTAAAAGTGAGTTACGGAAAGGAAAATTATTGGCGGCTTGCGAAGGGCAAGCGAGGGTTTTTTTTGCAGAAAAGCATGATTTAATGGCGTTTTAATTGCCCGTGAAGCGAGAGTTTCGTTTGACCGGTGGGGGGACACCAACAAGCTCGCCTCACCTATGCTTAGCCCTGTGCTCGAAAAGCTCCTTATTCTCCAAGATCGCGATGGTCGCCGCATTGGGCTTGAGACCCAATTACAAGCCGTGCCGAGAGACGTGGCGCTCATTGAAAACAAGATCGCGGCTGAAAAAACCGCGATTGAGGAAGCTCGGATGGAGCTTCGCCAACTCGAGACCGACAAGAAAATATTGGAAACCGAGATCGGCTCGACCGAAGACAAGCTCGGCAAATACCGCACGCAGCAGAGCGCGGTGAAGAAAAACGATGAGTATCAGGCCCTGGGCCATGAGATCGAGACGACCGAGGCTAAGGTAAGCGAGATGGAGGAAAAAGAGCTCGAAATCATGTATGCGATCGATGAGGCGAAAAAGCGTTTCGATGCCGCGGAAAAGGTGTTGCAGGAGAATATCGCCGGTCACGAGGCCAAGATCGCGGCACTGGGAGAACGTAAAACGAATTTAGAAGGCGAGTTGGCCACGGTGCAGGCGGAAGTGGCAGCAGCCCGCGAGCCCGTTGAAGATCGCCCCTTGGCCCTCTACGATCGGATCGCGAAGCTCTACATGCCGGTCTGCGTGCCGCTGAAGGGTGGAAAATGTGGGGGATGTCACCTCAAAGTCTCTTCAGAGGTCGAATCTGCGGCGCGAGGTAAGTCTCCGGATAATGAACTCGCGTCTTGCGACCAGTGTTCGCGACTGGTTTATTGGGAATCCTAGTTTTGGGGCCAGGCTATCGCTCCGAGTTCTTTGATTCCATGTGCGGGTAAAACCGCACTGGCAAAGTTCGGAGAGGAAAGTCCGGACACCATAGGGCAGGATGCCGCGCAAGATCACTCAAGCGCGGGCGCTACATTTCAATGTGTGGTGACGGAAAGTGTCACAGAAAATATACCGCCTAGCTTCGGCTGGGTAAGGTTGAAATGGTGGGGTAAGAGCCCACCGCGTCGTATGTGAATACGTCGGCAGGATAAACCCCATTCGGTGCAAGGCAAAATAGGAGATCGGGCGGCCCGTCTAAGATCTCGGGTATGCCGCACCCTGCTTCGCTCCTCGGAGCTTCGCAGGGCTCGTTCTTCTGAAAGGTTGGGCGTTGAGACAAATGGTAGCCGAATCCTGCGTAAGCAGGAGGAACAGAATCCGGCTTATCGGCCCCAAAACTAGCTTCTTTCGATACGAAACTATTACCAACTAAGGTTGGCGGAATGTGCTGCACGTTGGGCTGCAGAGGTGAGTTCGCTCCAACGGGAAATCCGGAAGGGATTTCCGCCATCCATATCGGCGAGGGATTCATCGTAGTGAAACGCCGCATTGCCAGTCAGGGTGATATCGTTAGCGATTACAGAGCCGCATACATCCCCATTACCGTTGATTTTTACGGAACCTTGTGGCGCATAAACGAGGGTGCTGAGCACACCATTGCCGGCAATCTGAATATCTTGCACCCCGGATGTTTTCGTGCCCCAGATCTGGAAATTTTTAGACTGATTGGCTGTGGCTGTGGTGTTACCACCGTTCAATACACCATTGCCGGCAATTTTGATATCGCCCGGTGCAAAAATTTCCAGAGATGCTCCCGAACCGATGGTGATCTCACCACTGCCACCGCCGATATCGATACTAGTCGAGGTATCTGTGAGGGTAATTACTACCTGAGGATTCCCGAGACCCACGATGTTAAAGGTTTTGTTATTAAAATCGATCCTCGTGGCCTCATAATAGTATATTCCATCGGCAGCAGGAAAATCACCCAGCCGGGGAAGGCTCAGATTATTATTAATCACTCCGAATGATACAATTGGAGTTTGGGTGGGACTGCTGACTGGATCGAAACTGGCTGCGAAATCGGTGGAGACCCGATCCATATCCATTGATCCTGAAGTCGTCCCATAGGGGCCGATTAAACCATTGGCACCAACCGAAGGGAGGGCGCCACCCGTAGCAGCGTAGCCCCAGATGTCGGCGTTTTGCACGGCAACCGAATTAACAGCCACGGAAATGCTACCAACACTGCCTTTGTCGTGAGCGACTCCCGCGGAATAGCCGACCGGCGAGCCTCTTAAGGTGCCATCATCCAGTTTTTCAGAATTCCAGCTATCGACCGACGCGTTGTTGCCACTAAAGGTGATACTGTCTTTGGCGACGAGGCCGTTGGAAAATTTCGAGGTTTTACGGAGCTGGATCTGCACCCATTTCTCAATCGAACCTCCGGTGGTTCCCGCGAGCGTGACGGTAGATCTGGCCACCGCGACAGGGGAAGTGCCCGCGTAGCCATAGACGTAGATCCGCACTTGACCGGTGGCGTTTTGATCGAAACCGGTGGCTGCAACCGTCCGGCGCACATCAGCGGCGGAGGAAGGGCTGATACTCCAGCCATCGGTGACCCAATTGTAACTGGAATCGGCAATTTTTTGGTTGATCGAATACATGGCTTCTTCGAGCCCGTTTTCGGCCAGATTCATCGCGGCATTACTATAGAGTGCACGGTTGGAGACGGTCATACTGGTGCGCGAGAGCTGCATGTAGCTAGCTAGAGAGACGGCGATAATCGCACTGATGAGCAAAGCGACAATGAGGGCGGAGCCGCGATTGGACGAGGGGTTGGAATGTTTCATGACAGGAGAGTGGGTTTAGGCCGTGACGATGACGTTACGTAGGATAAACCGGGCGGAGAGCACGGTGTTGGTGGCCGTGGCGAGGGTTTGTTGAGACCGCTCGGCTTGCATGGATATTTGGACTTGTTTGGTCGAGGAGTTTGCGGCCGTGCGATTAGCAGCGGTGGCGAGGGGGAGTTCTGTGCCATCCAAATTAAACGCACGAAATTGGAATGTATTCGGAGTGAGGCCGGAGATTACGTTGCCGACGGCGCCGGCACCGATTTGCCGGGTAAAATTGTTGGCAGAATTGGCGTAGGTGACGGTGAGACCATTTACCGTGAACGTGACACTGGTCGCGCTGTTCCAAGTGACTGTGCTGGCTTGGCGGACATCCTGAGCAAAGAGCTCAAGCGTGCGGCGGGTCTGCGCTTCCATGTCATTGTAGTTCTGGAATCGGGCACCGCTGCGACCGAGGTGGAGAAACGTGGTCATGATTCCGGTGAGGATCAAAGCGGAGATACCTGCGGCGATCATCATTTCAACGAGGGTGAACCCTCGTCGGGATTGACGCTTAGCTTCAGGGACGGGCGAGAGTATAGTAGTAATCATAGAGACCATTTCTTGCGTAGATTGAGGTGAAAGTGCGTTGATGCCACCGGCCATCGGAGGATTGCCAGCGAACCGCTACGGAGATGTTTTTAACATCGCCGACTCGGCCAGCGTCATCGCTCACCGTGCGGGTGACCTCATAGGTAGCTGCGGCCGCACTGGAACTGAAGAATGAGGTGCCATCGAAAGTGGCCGTGGCAGGCAAGGCGGCGACACCTGTCCAACTCATGAGGCGGATGCGCTCCAATTCACTTTGGATGATTTGGGAGGCCAGGGTCGTGCCTCGGGCCAGATCGACTTGCTTGAAACAGGCCTGCATCGCGATAATCGAGGTCGAAATGCCCAGAGCCATAATGAAGGAGGCCATCATGACTTCCATAAGGGTAAAACCGCTCTCACGGTTCTTAGATCGAGCCTGTGATGTCCACTGCATACCGCTACTATAGCGGCATCGCGTGAGACGAGTTAGAGGCTTACGTCTTGTTTTTCAGGCCTAGTGGGAGTAGGTCCGAATAGGTTGATTTTAGGGCCGTTTGCGTTACCAGCCGGAGAATTTGTTGTCGTAGGTGGCTTTCTGCGCAGGCGTGGTGAGTTCTCGCCATTTATCTACACCAAATGACGCGTTTCCGCCAAAGTTTGCAAGAGCCTCATCATAGTGAAAAGCGGCATTACCCACTAGGGTGATCGTATTTGCGACCACAGATCCCATCACATCGCCATTACCGTTGATTTTAACATTGGAGTTGGGGGCATAAACGATGCCGCGGAGCGCACCGTTGCCCGCGACTTGGATACTTTGCCCTGCAACACTTTGGTTAGTGCCCCAAAGCTGAAAACTCACAGACTGGGTATTGTTATTGGTCAGGCCCTTGCCGGCGATGTTCACGTCACCCTCGGTGTAGATCGTGAGGCTGGAACCGCTGGGTATGATGATTTGCGCATTTCCGGCCATTGAGAGCGCGCTGCTACCGGAAGGTGCTGTGAGCACGAGCGTGACATCACCCAATATGGTGAGTGTGCTATTGCCGGATAAACTGAGGGAAGAGCAGCGCCAACTGGTCGTAGTTCCGGCCACCCCGAGGACGGAGCCGATGAAGGGGATGGTGGTTCCACCAAGAGGGGAGGTGATGGGAATGAATTCGGCGTTGAAATCGGTGGCGACGCGGTCGGGATCTATCTTCACCCCAGCAGGTGTGCTGGCCCCACGAATTGAACCCTGATTGCCAACCTGAGGTTGGGCACCACCGGTATAAACGTAACCCCAAATATCAGCTTGGTTTAAGAGGACGGCGGTGTTTTGCACCGAGAGGCTGGCGACCGTGCCACCATCTTTACGGATGCCATGGCTCGGGTCAGGATCGTAGTCGATCGGAGCCGTATTGGGGTCATTGTCAGGATCGGAATTCCAGCTGTCCACTGTCGCATTGTTGCCGTTGAAGGTGATGGTATCCTTCGCAATCAGACCATTTGCGAAATACGAACGACGGCGGAGCGTTATTTCCATCATGCGGGTCGCTGGAGCAGAATTCGGCGGGTTGACCGACGAGAGTGCGACAATCTTTGGACTGTCGTTACTGGATGGTTGGGTGTTGCTCACGTAGACTTTTACCCAGCCTGTCGTGTTCTGGGTGAAATCGAATCCGGAGAATTTCTTCCAAGCTTCCGACCCGCTGGTGCTCCAACCTGTCCATGCATCTGCCTGCCCCTGATTGTCACGGTTGAAGGACCAGAGGGCTTCTTCGGCCCCCGCTTCAACCAAGTTTACGGCGGCATGGTTTTGGAAGGAGCGAAACGCTAAACGGGTGGAGGTAAGATTGAGGCTGAGATAGCTGCCTAACATCAAAGCGATGACCGCAGAGATCAACATGGCGACGATGAGCACAGCTCCGCGACGTGATTGAAAACATGAAGTATGACTCCCAGAGAACATTAGTTGGAGACGCGCTTGTTACGCAGGAGGTAGCGGGCTGATTTACTGGACTGGCTAGATTGGCCGGCGGTGAGTGCGGATTGGACTATTTTGAGATTTATTTGGATCAGCTTGGTCTCCAGATCGTTGACCGCGCTATTGTTGGTGACGCCGTTTTGTTCGAGTTTGAATCGGGCGAAACTGAAAGTCGGATCGAGGTCGCGAATCAGAACGCGCTTTGCGTTGCCCGAACCCGGTGAACCGGACATCTGGTAAAAGCTTTGGGCTGTAGCTCCTGTCGTGGAAGCGTCATAGGCGTAAGTCACGTCTGATGAGCCATTGCCGGCGGTGGGGAGGGATAGAGTGATACTTTGCGCGCTATTCCATTGGATGTCGTTGGCCATGCGCGCGTCATTCGAAAATGTATCCAACCCACGGCGGATTTGAGCTTCGATCTGGCTATAACTGCTGGCCCGAAAACCGGAGCGACCGATGAAATTAAATGCCCCGAGGATCGCGGTCAGCATTAAGGTGGAGAGTCCGGCCGCGACCATTACTTCCACCAGTGAGAATCCGGTGGTCCGCGCGAGCTTTGAATCGCGAATTTTAGTGTGCGGTATAGAGGTAGTCATAGAGGCCACTTTTACTGTAGCGGGTGATGAAGCGTGCGGTGTGAGAGCGTCCATCGAAACCCTTCCAGTTCGAAATGAGTGTGATCTGTTTCATGTCTGCCTTCACATCGGTGATCACTCGGGTGCAGGTGAATACTGTGCGCGCCGCGCTTGCGGTGTCGTCGATTGAGACGTTGGTGGTGCCAGCATTCTGCAAAGCTTCAATTTGCGTCCAGTTTTTCAGTCGCAGACGTTCCAGCTCGCTTTGCATGAGTTGTGATGAGTAGGAGTAATTGCGCGCCGTATCAACGGCTTTGAATCCCTGTTGTAGCGTCGTGATCGCGGTCGTAATTCCTAGCACCAAGACGAAAGAAGCGACCATAACTTCGACGAGACTGAAGCCCTTGGTTTGATTGAACGCGGAAGCGCTCGAGTGCGAATCATCGCGGTTCTTTTTCGTATTCTGCACATAGATCGCGGCGGCTTGTGCGCGTCGGTTTACCTGCAGTTTCTCGAAAACTTTGATGAGGTAGTTTTTAACCGTGTTCTCGCTGAGTCTGAGTTCGACGCCGATTTGCTTGTTGGTGAATCCTTCGGCCACGAGGGCCAACACACGTTTTTCCTGAGGCGAGAGGATGGCTAGTTCGTTTTGGTCGTCGGGTGACATAGAACCGGATCGAAGGAAATTTAAGATTCGGGTGGTGACATCCGGGGCGAGAATGGATTTTCCCGCCGCAACATCCCGGATCGCCTGCAGGAGCCCTTCCGGATCGATTTCCTTCATGAGATAGCCATGCACTCCGGCGGTGACGGCTTCATAGACGAAACTGTCGGTAGAGTGCGAGGTGAGCACAATGATTCTCGTATTGGGCTGACGTTGAAGCATCTCTTTGCAGGCTTCGAATCCGAGGCCATCCGACAGACGAATATCCAGAAGCACGATATCGGGAGTGAGCTCGTCGCAAGCTATGATCGCTTCGGCGTTGGAAGTTGCTTCGCCGACCACTTCGATACGCGGATCTGTGGCTGTCTCCAAAAGGCTGCGAATACCTTTTCGCACCAGCGGGCTGTCTTCTACTATGAGAATATTGATGGGCTTGGTTTTCATGCGATTTTCGTGCGGGAGAGTTCGAAGGTGAGCTTGAGATGAGTGCCCATGCCGGGGGTCGATTGGACGGAGAAGGTAGCGCCAAGGTCTCGTGCTCGGTTTGAAAGATTTTCCAATCCGTGGCCCTCATGCGCTGAATTGTTGGTAGTGGTGAAACCGCGTCCATTATCACGGAAGTGATATTCCACATACGATCCGTTTACTTGCAGTTCGGCGGATACTTCTGTGGCCTCGCCGTGACGCAGAGCATTACTCAGAGCTTCACGCGTGATCTGGAGCAGGTGGGCGCGTTGAGTGATGCTCAATTGGCGAGCGAGGTTTTCATCGATCGAGCATTTGGTTTTCACTTTCAGCTCCGTTTCGGTGGAGTTAATCAGACCGGTGATCGCGGCGGTGAAGGTAGGCTGCTTGATAGCTTCGGGTTCGAGACCGGTGATGAAATTACGCAGGTCGAGAATGGCTTCGTTCAGGCTGGCTCGGCTTTGATCGAGGCTGGCTCGATTGATCGCATCATCACCGGGCAGGCGGGCCTGAATCGTGGCCAGAGTCATGCCGGTGCCGTAAAGTGATTGGATGATGCCATCGTGCAAATCCCGACCAAGCTGGTTGCGCTCATCGAGAGCATTTTGTAGCTCGCTTTCACTTTTCCGAAGGGCATCGCGTTGAGCGCCCGTGTTTTCGATTAATCGGGCTACCCTACCGATTTCATCGGATCGATTCAGATAGGGGATGACAGGTTTGATCTGCTCATTGATCAGACTTGCTTTAATATCATTTAGAGGGGTGATGACCCAGCGGTGGAGACTGAGCGCAAGCGTGAAAATTACCGAAACGCCGAACGTCAGAAACACGATGACGGGAGTTTTGCTCTCGGTCCAAGTCGCGGCGGAAAAAGGATAGCGACCATGGGCGGTTACCGCCATAAGAGGCTGACCTCGCCAATCGTTGAGGTTGTGACTGATAAGATATCGATCTCCGTCTGGTTGAGACTCTGCTCGATCAACGCTCCCTAGTGAGACTGAGCCATCCATCAGGGTGGATAGTTTTCGAAGGAAGCCCGGGTCCCATTCTCGGATCTGCAATAGCCAGTTTTGGCGACCTTGAGTTGGAGCATAGGTGGCGTTATAAAAGGCGCCATTGTTGTGGAAATAAAACCATCCGCCTTCAGGCCGAAGTGACCCCTTGAGAAATGAAGTCGTATCCAGGAGTTTCACATCATCCGGACGTAGATTGCCCGAACGATGGATTGTGGTATTCCCTGATGAGTCCAGTTCCCAAATTTGCGTGTCACTGCTTGGGAGTGGGGAACTTAACGCAGCGGATGAGTTTTTAGATAACTCGTAGGCCATGCCCCGGGTCTCTTCCAAAAGCGATTGATGATCGGCTGTGATCCAATGTCTTAGAAAAGTCCGCTGTTCAGATAGAAAAAGGTGCCTCTGCTGGGTTTGGGCACGGACTTCGAACCACTGGAGGCACAGTAATGCGAGGAAGAGTCCTAAGGTGAGCCCGCTGAAAGTGAGAGCGAATTTCCGGCTAATGCTCATAGCCAGAGGAGCAGTTTATTCGCTGCGCTGGGCGTATGGAACCGAATGTCGGTAAACTGGAGCTGGGCGGTGATATGAACAGGCATTAAAGCCAACTAATGTAACCCAATGGCAGTTTTTACGGTAGGGGCATATGGGCTATAAAACAGGCCTATTCCATGGGTCTAATCAGACCTATTGTGAGATTGGGTGGCCGACACATAGAGCGCGGCAGCTTGGGAGCGACGCTTCACATTGAGCTTTTCAAACACGCTCACCAAATAGTTTTTCACGGTGTTTTCGCTGAGTTTAAGTCGCTCGCCCACTTCCTTGTTGGTGAGCCCTTCAGCCACCAGCGCGAGCACGCGACCTTCCTGATTGGAAAGCGTAGCCAGTTCGTTGGGTGTGGTTTTACCATCATTGTTACGGATCATCCGCAGCACACGTGAGGTGACATCGCTCGTGAGCACGGATTTACCCGCGGCGGCATCAGTGATGGCTTTGACGAGACCCGTGGGATCGATCTCTTTCATCAGGTAGCCTTGGGCACCGGCGATGACGGCGTCGTAAACGAGATTGTCGTTGGTAAAGGAAGTGAGAATGAGCACGCGACAAGCAGGATGATCGCGAAGAATCGTGCGACAGGCGTCCAGGCCGGATCCATCGGGCAGGCGAATATCGAGTAGAACAACGTCGGGTTTATGCTCTCGGATCGCCCGCATGCCGCTGCGGATGCTCTCGGCTTCACCGACGACTTCGATTGCGCCCCCGCTTTCAGACGTAATCACAGAGCGCACGCCTTGGCGCACCAAGGTGCTGTCATCAACCAGAATAACTTTAATCGTAGCGGCAGTGGTCATCATAATTTAGAGAGAGGAGGGAGCAAGAAGATGATCCGTGCACCGTGATTCGGCAGGCTGTCAATGTCGAGTTTTGCGTGAAGCTCCTGAGCTCTCTCGCGGAAGTTGTGAATGCCTAGGCCGGAGTGTAAAGCCTTGTCGGGAGAGAAGCCTTTGCCGTCATCGGTGATTTCGAGCCGAATGTTTTCCTGCTCGTCAGCCAGGGTGACCGTGATGTTGCGGCATTCACCGTGACGGATGGCATTACTCGTCGCTTCGCGAATAATCTGGAGCAGATCGGCTCTGATTTCGACGGGGATTTGATCGGCCAAACTGGTATCCACATTTGTAGTAAAATTTATGTCGCGCCCGCCCTGCATAAATTCCAAGAGCGAGGTGACGGCGTCTTCGAAGCTGGTCGATACCTCTTCTTCTGGCTCAAGTCGGGAAATGAAATGCCGCACGTCACGGATCGTGGCGTTGAGCTCGCTTCTGGTTTGATCAATGAGTTCCTCTGCGATTTCGGGCTTTTGGCGGATATGGCGACGAATACTCGTCATGGTCATACCGGTGGCGTAGAGGGTTTGAATCACACCGTCGTGGAGATCACGTCCCAGTCGAGCGCGCTCATCAAGGGATTCAGTTAGCTTGTCCTGATCGCTGAATGATCGACGGACAAGTCGTGCGATTTGGCCGAACTCAGCTTCATCATTGAGCAGGTATTTGATCGGCTCAATCTTGCCGAGGGCCAGACTTGACTTGATTTTGGAGAGGGGACGTAAAACCCAGTGTTGAGCGAAGACGACGACCACGAGGATAACCAGTAAACCATAAGAGAGAAAAATAACTATCTCCCAATCATCGCTTGCGACCAGAAGCTCTAGTTCGGCTGAATTGTAATAGATGTCGAGGACGCCTAGGGGATGCCCGTTGATACTGTGTAAATCACGATGGATGTGAAAATTAAACGCCCCGGGCTCCTGATGTTCATGGGAGTGTCGGTGGTGATCGAATGATACTTGGCTATCCGTGAGGACGGAGAGCTGATTCAGGTAGGCGGTATCCCATTTGCGGCCAATGAGCAAATAACCCTTGGGGACGGACTCCGGAATAAGTCCGCTCGAGTGTTCGACCCAACTTCCGTGAATCTCATACAGCGCGCCTTCGAGCTCGTAGTAGAAATGGAGGTGTTGTTTTTCGCGAAAATGAGGTTCCACCAACTCAAATGGAATGGGAGGCGGTGCGCGACCTTCTTGGAAGTCATCAGCATCCAGGCTATAATAGAGCGATCCGTCAGGGCGAAAAAACCAGGCGGCTTGGAGATTAAAGACTACGAGGGGGGAGTGGATATTGTCTTCCACCCAATCGAGATCGGGTTTATCGGCCGCGATAAAATCCACGACATCCGACCATTGGCCATAGTCGTAGATAAATTGGCTCATTGACTCCCCCTGAAGCAGAATGATCTGATCCAGCATGTAGGCGCGCTGCATTCGGATCTGTTCGAGAACTTCTGCGGTTTCCTTGCGCTCATAAGACCTTAGGGTCAGGATTCCCAGCCCCAATCCTCCGCACATGGTGGCGAACATAACGATGAGAATGAGGCGGGTTTTACGAGACATGAGCAGTGACTCGATCAGCGAACTCTCTGTCAGAGACGCTGGCAAAGCGAAACTCTCCCTAGGTATCCCCGAAATAACCGTTGACTATGGGCCTCTGGTTTGAGTGTTTGACCGACTTAAATTTTATCTGACCATGGCAAATACGAAATCCGCTATCAAAAACGCTCGCAAGACCGTCCGTTTGACCGCCCGCAACAAAATCACCAAGACTCGTCTCAAGACGCTGCGCAAGAAGCTCATGACCACGTCTGCGTCCGAAGGTGACGATGCAGCAGCCACTCAAGCAGCGGCCTCGGCCTACGCCTCGGCGATGGACCGCGCGGTGAAATCCGGTATCGTGCATAAAAATGCGGCCAATCGTGCCAAAGCGTCCGGCGCGAAAAAAGTAGCCGCCAAGTAATTTTCCGCTCAATCGGAATTAATCGAGACCCGCACGCTAAACGTGCGGGTTTTTTGTTTTTAGACCGCTTCGAATTATTTTTGAGGGAATTTTGCATGGGACAGCGGATGTCTCAAGGCTGATGCTAGATTGCTCCTCGTCATGCACGGTATCCCTTGTTGTCATTCTCGTTCTCTATGATGTCCGATTCTCCCCGAATTCATCGGCGTTTTCTGTCGTGGAACCGACCTTTGCTTCCTCAGGCGGTGGAGTATTTGGCGGCGGATTGGAAAGGGAACCGGGTGCTCGATCTATCCTCGATTTTGGTCCTGGTGCCAACCAGACAATCAGGTCGTCGCTTGCGCGAGGCGTTGGCGGGGCATGCAGCGGAGCAGGGGCAAGCCGTGTTTCCACCCCAGGTGATTACGTTGGATGGATTGATTGGTGGAGAGGAGTCGCCGGAAGTGGCGTCTCGTGTGGAATCGTTACTCGCGTGGGTGAGTGTGTTTCGCGAAGTGGATCTGGCGACTTATCGAGCGGTGTTTCCAGCGGATCCACCCGAACGCAATTTTGGCTGGGCGTTGCGATTGGCCCAGGAATTTATTGGCCTGCAAAAAACGTTGTCCGAGGTGGGACTGCATCTGGGGGATGTGCCCGAGCAGGTGGATTCGGCTTTTCCCGAAATGGGGCGGTGGCGGCAAATCGCGGAACTGGATCGGTTGCACGGTGAGAAACTAGCGACGCTCAAATTACGGGATATCCCGGAAGATAAGATCGAGCGGGTGCAGACGGCCGAGCTGCCGTCTGGGGTGGAGCGCATCGTTTTGTTGGCGACGCCTGATCCACGCCCCATTGCCTTAAAGGTATTGGCCCGCCATGCGCTGATCGTGCCGGTGGAAATTTGCGTCTATGCCCCGGAAGATGAGTCGGCTGCCTTCGACGAATGGGGACGGCCGCATCCTGATTCTTGGGCTGCTCGAGTCTTGCAGCTGGATCGCTTCGTGGAGCATGTGCAGCTGTGTGCGAATCCGGAAGCCCAGGTGGCTCGGGTGGTGGCGACGGCCCGAAATTATGGGAAGGAGACGGGCGTCTTGGGCGTGGGCGTGGTGGATTCGGAAATTTTTCCGCTTCTCGAAAGCGCCCTGCATGAGAATGGGCTCACGGTCTACAATCCGGAAGGGCAAACACGCAGAGGGGATTTGCTGGGGCAGTTATTGGCTGGATTGGCCACGCTGGCGCGCGACGATTCGTTTACCGCAGTAATGGGTTTGGCGCGACATCCGGCGATGTGGAGTTATTTGAAGAGCTGTTGTGGGGAATCGTTTTCGACGATGGATTTTTTGAGAAAACTGGATCGGCTACAGTCGAACCACTTGCCGCCGGATCTGATTGAAGCAAATCGGCACTGGCGCGGCGGCGATGAGCTGAAGACGTTTTACGATTTGCGGGAGCGCTTGCGTCAAGGTTCCTTTCCGGCCAACGCAGCAGCAGCGCTCGCGAAAATCTTTGGTGCGCGTCAGTTTGATTTGGCGAAGGAGCCTGATGCCGATCTGGCCGAGGCGGCGGAAGCGTGGGCCGGGGTGATGGCGGAGATCGCGAAGGCATTGGAAGGGTTTGCGGATCTTTCTCCGACCGATGGCTGGGAGCTCGCGTTGCGTCTGTATGGCGAAAGCACGCGGTTCGCCGAGAAACCCGCTCATGCGGTGGAGCTGCAAGGCTGGCTTGAATTGATCTGGGAGGATGCCCCGCATTTGTTGGTCGCGGGATTGAATGACGGGATGGTGCCGGATGCGATCGTGGGGGATCCGTTTTTGCCGGAAGGCCTACGCGAGCTGCTTGGATTGAAAACGAATGCGATGCGATTCGCCTGCGATGCATATTATCTACAGGCATTGGCCGCGAGTCGCGCGACGGATGGACGGCTCGATCTGTTGCTGGGAAAAACTTCGACAGCGGGCGATCCATTGAAGCCGTCGCGGTTGTTACTGCGTTGTGCGGATGCCGAGTTGCCCAAAAGGATCGAGTTTCTGTTTAGAGACGTGTCCGCGGCGGGGGATAATTTGCCCTGGAGTCGCGCTTGGAAATTGCAGGTGCCGCAAGCGGAGTTGCCGACCCGAGTGGCCGTCACGGCGTTGCGTGCGTGGTTGGATTGTCCGTTTCGATTTTATCTCTCGCGGGTGATGGGGATGGAGGCGGTCGATCCGGCGAAGAGCGAACTGGATGCCATGGACTTCGGCACGCTTTGCCACGCAGCGCTCGAGGCGATGGGGCATGAGTCAGCGCTGCGCGATTGCACGGATGAGAAGGTGCTGAGTGAATTTCTGCTGGGCACCTTGGATCGGGAAGCGCGCCAGCGTTTTGGTCACAAGCTGTCGTTGCCTTTGGTGGTGCAGATGGAATCGGCGCGTCAGCGATTGGCTCATGCGGCCAAAGTGCAAGCGCAGATTCGCAGTGAGGGCTGGGTGATTGAGAAGGTGGAAGAGAAGATCGAGGTGCCGGTGAATGGCCTGACGATCAGCGGGAAAATCGACCGGATTGATCGTCATGAGGAAACCGGCGCGGTGAGGGTCCTCGATTACAAAACTTCGGATACACCGGTGAATCCGGTGAAAACGCATTTGCGCAACGCGGTGAATGACGCTCAAGCGGAGTGGGCGGTAGTGGAGCTCGCGCGCCTCTCGAAGCCGCAGGTATGGATCGATTTGCAACTGCCCCTTTATGAACGAGCCGTCGCCGCGCTCTACCCGGGAGCGGCGATTACCTGCGGTTATTTCAATCTGCCAAAGGCGGTGACGGAAACCAATGCCGAGCTCTGGGAAGACTACGATCCGGAATTGGCGTCAGCGGCGTGGGCATGTGTGGAAGGCGTGACGTCGGCGATCATGAAGAATGAGTTTTGGCCTCCGCGCGAGATGAAGGGGCGTGAGCTGGAATGGGACGATTTCGCGCCGTTGTTTCATAATGGTGCCGAGGAGAGCGTTGATCGCGAAGCCATCGCGGCACCGAACCCGGAGGTCGCGTCATGACGATTGGCCACGAAATGATTCTCGCTTCGGCGGGTTCCGGAAAGACCTACGCTCTGACCAATCGCTTTGTCCGTTTGCTCGCTCTTGGTGCTGAGCCCGACCGGATCGTTGCGCTGACCTTTACGCGCAAAGCCGCCGGAGAATTCTTCGATGAGATTCTGAGGAAACTCGCATCGGCTGCCAGTGATGAGACCCGCGCGAGGCAACTTGCGATTGAGATCGAAGTCGAACGCATGGGGTGCGCTGAATTTCTCGTTTTGCTGCGTCAACTGGTGGATGTTATGCACCGTTTACGGTTGGGCACTTTCGACGGTTTTTTTGCGCGAATCGCGCGTAACTTTCCGCTCGAGCTCGGGTTGTCCGGCGACTTTGAGGTGCTGCAGGATTATGCGGAACAAGTGGAACGAGGTCGGGTGATCCGGCAAATGTTCACTCGCAGCGGCCCCGTTTCCGAGCAGCAGAAGAACTTCATTGAGGCCTTTAAATTGGCGACGATTGGCTCGGATGATAAACGTCCCGGAGCGCGTCTCACTCAATTTATCGAGCAGTATCAGGATGCCTATCTCGATGCACCGGACGGTAATCTGTGGGGCAACCCCTCGCGCATCTGGCCGCAGGGGAGTTCGTGGTTTGACGGTGTCAAGAATCGTGAGGCGGCGTTGAAATCATTGCAGGCCGAAATCGTCGGTGCCGATCTCAATGAGAAGCAACGAGCGCGCTGGGATGTGTTTTTTCAGGAAGCGCCGGAGTGGGTGGCGGGAGTGCCGATGGGGAAGGGTATGGGGTATCTGTTTGGCAACGCGCTCAAGGCTTGGCCGGAGCTGAGAATCATTACGGTGGAGCGCAAAAAACAGGAGCTTTCGGAGGCGGCCTCGGCGGCCTTACGAGGTGTGGTGGAATCAATCGTGGGAGCGGAGTTATTGCGTCGGTTGGGAATGACTCAGGGGATTTTTTCGGTCATCCATAATTTCGAATCGATTTACCATCAGGCGGTCCGACGGGCAGGGAAACTCAGTTTTGCCGATGTGCAACGGCTGCTGTTGCCCACCGAGTCTGGCGGCCGGGTGCTCTCGAGCGAGAGTGACGATGATCGACGATTGCTGATCGATTTTCGGCTCGATGCAGAGATTGACCACTGGCTGCTCGACGAATTTCAGGATACCAGTTTTGCGCAATGGTCGGTGCTGGAAAATCTGATCGATGAGGCCGTGCAGGATCCGACGGGAGGGCGAAGTTTGTTTTACGTGGGCGATGTGAAGCAGTCGATCTACGCGTGGCGTGGTGGCGATCCGCGGTTGTTTCGGGAGATTTTTGACCGTTACAATACGGAATCGGAACAAGCGATTGCGGAAAAGCATCTGGAGCAATCCTGGCGTTCGGGACCGGCAGTGATTGAGATGGTAAACCAGGTATTCGGCGACGAGGTGGTGCTCACGCATCTGTTTCCCGGAGAGGCGTCGCAATCGTGGAATCGGGAATGGCGCGATCATTCGACTGCAAAGTCCCAACTCAACGGGCAAGCGGCGTTGCTCCATGGAGAAGCGGAGGCGGATAGATTTGCGATTACGTTGGAGTTGTTGCAGGAAATTCAGCCGCTTGAGCAAGGGCTGTCGGTGGCTGTGCTGGTGCAGAAGAATTCAACGGCAGCCGGGCTGGCCGATTACTTGCGCCGTGAAGGTGGTTTACCCGCCGTGGCCGAATCAGATTTGCATGTGTGCGTGGATAATCCGGTGGGTGCCGCGTTGTTGGCGATGGTCAAGGCCGCGGCCTATCCGGGTGATTCTTTAGCTTGGGAACACGTGAAGATGACACCGCTGGGCGATGTGCTCGCGTCGGCTGGGATCGCCACGCCGACTCGATTGACTGCGGCATTGCTCACTCAGATCTACGCGGATGGCTTTGAAGCGGCGTGTCGCTGTTGGTGGCAGAAACTCGAAACGAAGCTCGATGATGCCGATGCGTTTAGCCGCCTGCGTGCGCGCCAGTTCTTGGCGGCGGCCTCGCAATTTGATGCCACGGGGTCGCGCGATGTCTCGGAATTTGGGGAATTCATGTCGCGGCACACGGTGCGCGAATCGGATTCCGCTGCCGTGGTGCGGGTAATGACGATTCACAAATCGAAAGGGCTGGGATTTGACGTCGTGATTCTGCCCGATCTGGAAGGGCAGAAACTCAATCAGGCGCGGGGTGGTTTGGCCGTGAGACGTGCGGCAGGTCATGAGGTCGATTGGGTGATGGATTTGCCGACCAAAGATTTTGCGAATTGCGATGAGGTGCTCTCCGCACAGCTACGCGATGCGGAATCCGCCGGGTGTTATGAAAAACTATCGCTGCTCTATGTGGCGATGACGCGGGCGAAGCGCGGGCTCTATCTGGTGATCAAACCGTCCAAGAAATCCTCGTCGCACAATTTCACCAAGCTGCTCACGGAAACGCTTGGAGACGATGATGAGGCGATTACGGTAGGGGATCAGACTTTCGATGGATCATACAGTTCGGGTGACGCGGTCTGGCACCGTCAACTGGAGGCTCCCGTGACTCTGCCTCAAATGGAATCGACCCTCCCTTGTTTGGACTCGAGCAAAGTGAGGAAAGCGCAGCGATTACTCGCGCGGCGTCCTAGCGATGGTCATGCGGGAGTGATTCCCGCTTCCGTGCTCTTTACGCTTAGGCAAGGCAACTCGGCGGCCGCATTTGGTCAACGCGTGCATGCTTTGTTGGCCGAGGTTGAGTGGTTGGGATCAGGGGAAATCGAAGCATATCGAGAAAGATGGGCCAGCAAGGACGAAGCAGGGCTTCATGCTCTCGAATGTTTGGAAGCGTCGGCATTTGCTGAATTGTGGAAGAAGGACTCGGGGGCCGGTTTGTGGCGGGAGCGTGCATTCGAAATTGTGTTGGAGGGGATATGGGTGACCGGGGTTTTTGATCGAGTCGTGATCGACGTTTCACCGGATGGGAAGTATTCAAGGGCAAGGGTTTACGATTTTAAGACTGACGAAACCACGGATGGAGCGGTTGAGCGCCACAGTCGTCAGTTGAACATTTATCGGCAGGCTGCGGCCCAATTGCTGGGCATACCGCTTGGTTCTGTGCGCTGCTTCTTGGCGATGACACGCGCCGCAAATCTACTCGAAGTGCCTCCTAAAGACTCAGATTAAAGAGGAAAGAGCTGTTCTGTGTCGTGTTTTCCATGTTTAAAATGGATTTGTTATTATGAAAATGTTTGATGCACAGGTAATTACGTAGATTTGATGTCGGTGCTATTTTCGGGCTTTACAGCTTTGGTCTGCCAGCGCAATTTTTCAGGTTCACTTTATTTAACCATGGGCAATCTCAAAAAGAAACGTCGTCTCAAGATGTCACAACACAAGCGCCGCAAGCGGCTTAAGTCGAACAGACATAAGAAGCGCACGTGGTAAGCTGGGCCCTTGGCATCGAATCACGAATTCGATTCCTACCCTCAGTTTTTGGAAAGCCCACCTTTACAGGTGGGCTTTTCTCGTTAGAAGTGAAGACCTTAAAGAAAAGGTAAAATGTTTCAGACTCAGGATCCAGACCGCCTTTTGCCTTGTATTTGCGACTCATAATTGAGATTCTGAGCGTCCTATCCACCAATTCGATTGCGAAAAATAGCTCCCCACAGGCCCTGCCTGATCTGTTGATTCGCTGTCCTTAACTCACCAAATTTCACTCCAGCCTTATGCTGTTCTCTGCAAAGCAGAAAGGATTCTTCGTCGAATATAGCTCAGATGCTGTGTTCATCGCTAGGACTTCATCCCCGGAGTCTCCCATGGTGGTGGAAGATGTCAGGGAGTGTCCCGCAGGAGATGCGAAAGCTTTAGAAGAGGCGATTGCTCAACTTGAGCCCAAGAAATCACCAAGCGGGTTTCTCCACGCGACTTGTGGTATCTATCCTCCGAAGCGGTTGGTGCGTCGGATTACTTTAGAACTCAAGCGTCTGAAGGAACCGGATTATTTCACCGAGGTGATCACCCAGCAGCTGCGGGTTGACCCAGAGAAATACACGACTGTCGTGCTTAACGCTAGTGACGGCACTGATTTCGACGTGAATCGCCCGAGCCCCCAAAAGGATGTCCTCTTCGGTGGACTGGCGAATGATGCGATTCAAGAGACTCAAACCTCCTTATTGGAATTGGGTATCTATCCTGAGCATCTGGAGATTGGATCGCTCTCTTCCCTCGGCGGACTGGTCAGCTATCAGGCTCATAAAAAGGATAAGACCCCCACCTTGGTGTTGGAAGTAGGACCGGATGTGACCCATTCCTATATTGTCACCAGCTCGGGCGTGGAAGCTTCGCGGCCTATTCCCCAAGGTTTCGATTCCATGGTCCCCGTGGTGCAGAAAGAATTGGGGCTGAAAGACGAAGAATCCGCGCGGAAACTCTTCTTCTCAAACACGTTTGATTTTACCGGAATGGGACCGACTTTGATCAAGAAACTGATGAAGGAACTCCATTCTTCGATTGGCTTTTATGAAGTGCAAACGGGACAATCGGTTGGATTGCTGCACACCATGTTGTTGCCGCCAAAATTAGCCTGGTTAAACACGGCTCTTGCTAATGGATTGGGGGTCGGGTCTCTCGAAATGGATTTCACCTCCTGGTTGGGATCTCGAAATATTACTCTCTCTGAGAACGTGCAAAGCTCAATGAATACCCGCTGGTTTGGGCTTTGCAGTCTTATGGTCAACCACAACGCCGAAACGCCTGAAGCCGATGCTGTCGCTCAAAAAGAAGACTGACACCGCGGGGCCGCAGACCCCTGCCTGGCATCCTGATTTTCGTGATCGGGACAGCTTGCCCGATACTAAAGTGGTGCGCACGGCGTTCTTTATTAATGGTATCGCTGTCGTTATCGCGCTTTCGCTTCTGATCAATTTTGGTCTCAATGAATTGCAGATCCGTAGTTTGAAATCCGAAGTCGAAAAGTGGTCGCAACAGATCGAGCGTGACCAATCGATGAGCAATCAGGCCGTGGCGAAATTCCGAAAATTCCAGGCCGAAGAAAAGAAGCTTAAGGAAGTAGCCGATTACATCGATTCACGTCCTTCACTGGCAAATTTGATTACCGATTTAGGCCAAACTCTTCCGGAAAATCTGGCGATCGATTCCTTCGATCTACGGGGAAACACGTTGACCCTTCGTGCGACCGTTCGTGGCGCACCGGATAAGGCGAGTGGGTATGCATCCGGTTACGTTAAAGTATTACGTGAAGCTCCGGAATTTACCGATTTGTTTGAGAAAGTGAGCCTGACCAACTTGAACCGAGTTGCTGATACGGGACGTCTCGCGATTGAAGTCGTGGTGGAAGTCTCCGACCCCAATCAGAAAGGAAAGAAATAACCATGGCTCTTTCGAACGAGCAGATTTTGGCCGAGGTGAAGAAGAATCCGTTGATTGTCGCCTGCGTGGCGGTAGCAATTCTGATTGGTATCGGGATGTATATACGCGGAGGCTTGGTTGACGAAATTGGTGCTGAGTTGGAAGAGAAGTCGCGCAAGGGACAACGGATGACCAATAATCTGAAGTTTTCCGTTCGTCTCGATGAACAGTTGGCGCAGATGACAGACAGTCGTGAAAAGATGGAGGCCCGTCTCGTTGACGCAGGGCAATTAGCCGAAAATCTTCGCTACTTTTATGCGCTCGAGTCCTCGACAGAAACGAAACTGGCGGATTTGAGGCAGCTTACCGACGCGACCTCTTTGGCGGATGCTAAGAAGAAAGCAGGCAAAACCACCTATCAACCGATCGCTTACTCGGTGTCCCTTACGGGAAACTATGAGCAAGTCGCCTCTTTCCTGCAGGAACTAGAATCCGGAAAACATTTTTGCCGGATCATCACCGCCAGTATGCTGCCCTCAGCTGGTGGTAGTGGGAGATATGCGAATGCCGAACCAAAATCGAAACGACGTCTCGATAAGCTGACTTTGACCCTATCACTTGAACTCCTGGGACAGCCATGAAGACCTCAAGATCAACTCTCGTGCTCTCGATCGCATTGATCGCACCTCTCATGGGGTTTGCCCAAGGTGCTGATTTAGCTTCACCGAATAAACGAGATGAATCCGTTGAGCGGGCTCTCGCTTTGTTGGCCGCCCCTGAGTTTCTCAGTCAGCCGGATACTCTGGTTTCACCGTTTGCTCCACCCAATTTTGATCAACCCGACCCTGGCGAGCTTTTGGCCCAACAAGCTGCCGCGGCCGCCTCCTTAGCCGCGAGCGGCCCATCGCGCCCGATGGGGCCGCGGGGAGTTCTCGAGATGCTGGCCGAACGCATCGTTCCTTCGGGAATTCTAAAAATGGGTGGGCAGTCCATCCTGCTCTTTGGTCAAAAAAAGCTGAAAGTGGGCGATGGGCTCACAATTACCTTTGATGGAATCAATTACGATTTAGATATCATTACGATCGGGAACACCAATTTTACTCTTCGCTATCAAGGCGAAGAAATTACCCGGTCCATCAAACCAGGACAAAAGCCATGAGAATACGCCCCTACGTTTCTACCGCACTATTAACCGTCGCCATGTTGGTTTCACCAGCTTGGGGTCAGGAAATAACTGCGGATGTGCCCACCACCGATCAGGATCAGACTCCAGTCGTTCAGGATACTACGGTAGCGGCCGAACCTGAACTGATCATCCAGGGCGCTGAACCCACCCAAAGCATCGCGACGAAAAGCACCAACACTTCAGGTGCAGATACGCTTTCGGTGGATTTCCCCGACGAAGACATTCGAAACATCCTGCGCAACGTCGCCGACCTCTTTGAATTGAACCTGGTGGTGCCAGATACTTTGCAGGGACGCACCTCGATCAAGTTGCGGGATGTCACGTGGCGTCAGATTTACCAGGTGGTGCTCGCGCCGGTCGGTTTCACCTACATCGAAGATGGAAACATTATCAAAGTGGTGAGCAACGACAGTTTGCTCCAAGAACCCGTCGCGACAGAAGTATTCATTCTTAATTACGCCGAAGCTGCGGATATTCTCCCAACGCTTTCCTCGCTGGTTGATCCAGCGGTGGGGGGCAAGATTGATGTCAATAGTCGTAGTAATGCGCTGGTGATCACTGAACGACCTTCACGGATGAATCGGATTCGTCCGATTCTCGAAGCCCTGGATAAAGCCACTTCTCAGGTGATGATCGAGTCCAAGTTCGTCGAGGTCACCAATAGTGATATCAAGAATATCGGGATCAACTGGTCTTCCTTAAGTGGCTATCAACTCTCCGGAAGCGTGGACCGCAACTTCACGAATGAACAAGTGCGCAATACGACAACCAATCGCACGGAAACGAATATCGATGTTCCCTTCATGCAGAACGGGTATGAGCGTGCCGACGATGTCGCCGGTCGTAACAACGGAACAGGTGGCACCAATCCAAGTTCAACTACGGGCATTGGCCCTCCGTATGATGTGGATGCTGCGACTGGGGCTAGATCGTATGCTGATCTGGGGCCCGGAACAGAGATGGAAAAATTGTTCAGCGGTGGTCTCAATCGGATGACGACTGCGGTGTTTAATGCCCCACAGTTCAATGTCGTGCTCAGTGCGCTCAAAACCCAAAACGACACGAAGTTGGTCTCTAACCCAACGGTAGTCACCCTCAACAATACCGAAGCCACGATTAATATCGGTAAAGAATATCCGATTCCAAATTACACGTATAATCAGGAACGTGGCACCTATGAGGTTAGTGGTTTTGAATACCGCCCCATCGGCATCATTCTCAAAGTGACACCGCAGGTAAATTCGCGCGGATTTATTAAGCTCAATATCGAACCGGAAGTCAGTAGCTCAAACGAATCCACAACCTTTGGCTCTGCCACGATTCCCATCGTGACCACTCGTAAGACTGTCACACAAGTATCTCTTCGCGACGGTTACACGATGGGTATTGGTGGCCTGATCGAAAATACCATCACGGACGATGATTCGAAGGTGCCCGTTCTTGGTTCCATTCCTCTTTTGGGTCGATTGTTTCGCTCCAGCTCCAAACGCGATGAACGTCGTAACCTGATTATCTTTATCACTGCTAAAACTGTAGATGCCGAGGGTGCTTCGATTGAAGAGGTCTTCGACTCACGAGCCGTTCGCCAGCTTAACATGACTCGAAAGGATCTTCCCGGGTATCGTGATGGCAGTGATCCATTCTTGCCGAGCGAACCTCAGGTCGAATCTGAGGAAGATTGATCCAAGCCGTTCTCTTTATCAGCCGCACTCTTCGGGGTGCGGCTTTTTTGTCTCACCACCAACCGACCACGTAGCCTTGCACTGCTTTGATTGCAATCACGCCGAGATTCTTACACCCGTGAGCAACGAAACAGGGAAGTAGCGAATACCGAGGGTTCCAGCGAGCAAATCGCACGGCGTAAAACCAGAGAGAGAAGGCGAAAGCAGCGGAGGTGCTAAACAGGCCTTTGCTGGTTAAGGTGAGATTAAATCCTTCATTCCACTCCCAAAGAAAGGGGTGCAGCAGGGCAAAGATGGCTGAAGCAGCGACGATCCCGAGCCAACGTGCGATGGTTCCATGTTTGTTGATGACCAGATAGCCTCTGAAAATGATCTCTTCAATGATTGGCGCGGCCAATGTATAAAGTGCCAGTAAAATCGTGAGCTCGGATTGCTCGGTCACAATACCGAGTTGATATTCTCCCCAAGTTTCAAGGCTGAGGAGGATCAGGCTACCTAGAATAGCGATCACGTAGGCAGAGCGGGGTGCTGAAGTCACGCCAGGTAAGGCCTGGGGGTGAGTCTTCCCAGCTTGATTCATGCGATAATCGTCGTGCCAAAGTTTGGCGACGTAGATCGCCGCGGCAGTCATTATGAGGAGTAATAGCGGGCTTTCTGACATGCGAAGAAGTGAATAATGATTAGCTATTTAGGGGACGGCTCCTATGTTCCATTGTCCGATGAGTTCTGTCCGTCGAGCTGAATCTCCTAATGTTCCCCATAATGCCTATGGGGCTGTCTTCACGCGTTTGCGTCCGCACATGGCTGCGTTGGATGAATTTCTGGGGCAGCAGGTGCAGGCGTTTGAGCCTGAAATTAGGGAGATGGCCGATTATTGCATCGATACTTCGGGCAAAAGGATTCGACCCACGCTCGTTTTTTTGAGCGGCTGGCAGGCATCAGAAAAGCCATCGGAAAACTTGGTCAAAGCCGCCGCGGTGGTCGAATTGGTGCATTTGGCCACTCTTGTGCACGACGACATTATGGATGAAGCGGAATTGCGCCGGAGTCGTCGCACTGCCGCGAGAGAGTATGGGGCTACAGCGGCGGTGTTGTTGGGTGACGCTCTTTTTTCCCACGCCCTGCACTTGGCGGCCCAGTTTCCGACGACCGAAGTATGCCATATGGTCTCAGAATCGACTCGTAAGGTCTGCGCTGGTGAGATCGTGCAGACTCTGCGCCGTGGATCGACTCGTATCACTCGCGAGGATTATTGGCGGATAATCGATCTTAAGACTGCCGAGCTTTTCCGGGTCTCCTGTTACCTGGGAGCATTTTTATCCGGTGCCGAGCCGGCCTATGTGAATGCAGTGGCAAAATTTGGCCGTCACTTAGGAATCGCCTATCAGGTTTATGACGATCTTGCGGATTTCTTTGGGGATGAGGGCCGGATCGGAAAGACATTGGGAACGGATTTCGAAAGTGGTAAGATTACGTTACCCTTACTGGTGCTTTTGGAAAATTTACCGGTTCCGGAACGAGCTGTTCTCATTGAAGAGATCTGTGGACGTCAACCGGGCAAGATGGAGCAGCGTTTGAAGCAAATGATTGAGTATGAGGTTTTTAAGAAGGTGTCCGATGCTGTTCAGGTTGAGATCGAAGCTGCCCAACAAGCCTTGGCATCGTGGCCAAACGAACCACCAACCGAGCTTTTGCTGCAACTATGCGATGTATTGCGAGCCCAGGTTGATGGTCTGGATGCGGTGCAGTAGTTCGAAAAACCGTTTGCCCTAAAGGGGAATTGGCACTTTGTTAGGCGAGAAATGGACGCGCTGAAATCACTCGGAAAGACGATGGTATCGTCACCTGAGCGCCAGCAGGAGGCCGACTCCGACTGGGATATAGTCCAACGTGTCCAGGCAGGTGACGTCGCTGCGTTCGATGAACTCTCAATCCGTTATAGAGGAAGGGTTTACGGCATGATTTACAATATGACCTCGAATCGGGAGGATGCGGCTGATCTGACGCAAGATGCTCTTATTAAGGCATTTCAGTCGATTAATCGTTTTCAGGGGCAATCGTCGTTTTTCACGTGGCTCTATCGGATTGCGGTCAATTCCACCCTCACGCATCTGCGTAAAAATCGCCTGCGCACATTCTTTAGCCTGGAGAAAGTAAACGAGGATGACCGCCAATCTGCGGAAGTTATTGAGGCATTGACGGATAACACGGGTGCCGAACGTGATACTTTTGTAAAAGAACTTCAGGAAAAATTGAACGAGGCGATGCAAAAGTTGTCTATCAGGCATAGGACCGTGGTAACTTTATTCGAAATAGATGGGCTTGGGCATCAAGAGATTGCCGAAATCATGAACTGTTCAGTGGGAACGGTTCGTTCACGCCTGCACTACGCCAAACAAATTTTACAAGCAGAGCTGCAACCTTACATTCGTAAATGAGAAACGACCGCACTAAATCCCAAGTGACTGTTGAAGACCTACTTAGCCTGAAAAGAGCTGAGCGGCCTGACGCTGAATTTTGGCATCAATTTGAACGTGAGATGCGCGTAAAGCAGTTGGCTGCAATCGTCGAACCACGCCCTTGGTGGGCGCCGTTTATCCGGATTGGTTCACGGATGGCGCGCTTTCAACTCCCGGTTGGCGCTACTGCAATTTTGGCCCTTACTTTTCTCACTGTTCGTGAGTATCGGCTGCCTGAGGCGACCGATACGCAGTTTATTGCTGAAAAAGCTGTCGCGGCAGCTCCGGGAAACATGACTGAGGTAGCCACCACGAATGTTGTCGAAGCGCCAGCTCAGGAAACCCGCGTTGAGAATTCCGTTTCCAAGTCGGAAATGATTGTGGCTTCCAATGTCGTCGCAGCCGAACCCACTCCATCTGAGATCGAAGTTCAGCCCGAAAGTGTCTATTCACCAGCTGATGAGGCGATCGCCGCCAATCTGGCTGCAGTCCGTGCCAAGACTCCAGAACTAGCTCGCTTGATTGCTCGAGTATCTGGGGTGGAGGAGATCATTAATCCCCGCGCACCAAGCAAGGTTGTGGATCCCCTCGTTCGGGTCAAAGCGCCAAGCACGAGCCGCACTTCTCGGTTGTTGGCGAACGCATTGCCTGCGACTTACTCTGGGAATCGTGAAACTCGGGGATCAGTGACACGGGTTGAGCGTGGACTGACAGAAGACCGCGTCTATGACAGCATCAGCCGTATAGGGGTGAAAGCCGACCGACTGGCGATCAGCTTCTAAGCCTTTCATCTGGTTTTTCTTACTATTCAACCCCGCAACTGCTGCGGGGTTTTGCTTTTTCTGCCGAGAAGGATAGTCTTTGTTCATGCGCATAGAAAAAGATTCCATGGGCGAAATGCCTGTGCCGGATCAGGCACTATGGGGGGCTTCAACTCAACGGGCAGTGTTGAATTTTCCGATTAGTGGAAACACGTTGCCGAAGGCCTTTATCCACGCATTGGCCTTATTGAAGGAGGTCGCGGCGGAAGTGAATCAGGATCTTGGTTTGCTTCCCACCTCTCAAAGTAGGCTGATCCAATTGGCGGCCCGGGAAATCAGAGCGGGGAAATGGGATGACCAATTCCCCGTGGATGTCTTCCAAACCGGTTCAGGAACTTCGACCAACATGAACGTCAACGAAGTGATTGCTCATCGCGCCAGTCAACTATCTGAGGGTGATGTGAGTGTTCACTCCAACGACCACGTGAACATGGGACAATCATCCAACGATGTCATTCC
Source organism: Cephaloticoccus sp. (assembly GCA_034669935.1). Lineage (GTDB taxonomy): Bacteria > Verrucomicrobiota > Verrucomicrobiia > Opitutales > Opitutaceae > Cephaloticoccus. Next base: position 174,924 of record JAXMOJ010000002.1, on the reverse strand, counting down.
CTCCGCCTTGCACCTGAGTGTGGCGTTGGAATTACGGGATCGATTGAAGTTGGCTTTGGATGAACTTGAGGCGGCGTTGCGGCACAAAAGTTCAGACTATGACGAAATTGTGAAGCTGGGCCGCACTCATTTGATGGACGCCACTCCGCTGACATTGGGCCAGGAATTTTCCGGCTATGCGGCCCAAATAAAGAAGGCGAGCAGACGGGTTGATCACGCCATCACCCTCCTGCTGGAACTCGCTCTCGGAGGCACGGCAGTGGGCACCGGACTGAATACGCATCGGGAGTTTGCGGCTTTGATATGTGAAAAGCTTAAGCAAAGAACGCGCATGGATTTTCGGGAAGCGCCCAATCATTTTGAAGCACAGGCGGCTCGCGATGACATTGTCGAAGTTTCCGGTGTGCTTGTCGCGATAGCGGCAAGTTTGACCAAGATCGCGAACGATATTCGCCTGATGGGCTCAGGACCAAGAGCGGGCATATCTGAATTGAAAATACCGGCAACTCAGCCGGGGTCATCAATCATGCCGGGCAAGGTGAATCCTGTGATGAGTGAAATGCTCGTGCAAGTGGGACTCTATGTGCAGGGTCTCGCACAGACGGTTGCGCTGGCCGGGCGTGAAGGGCATTTTGAACTCAACGCGACATTACCCCTGATGACGCACTGTCTGCATGAATCGATCAGCAGTCTGAGTCATGGGGTGAGGGTCTTCACGGAAAAATGTATCACTGGATTGGAGGTAGATGTGGATCGGTGCCGAAGCTTAATGGAAAATTCGCTCATGTTGGTGACGGCCCTGAATCCGTTGATCGGATATGATAACGCCGCCAGTATGGCTAAAGAGGCCCTGCGTGAGGGGAGGTCACTCCGTGAGGTTGTGCTCGAACGAAAGCTCCTGACGGTTGACGAGTTGGATCATGCGTTGAATCCACGTCGGATGATCCGCAATCAGGGCTCTTAACTTGCCCGGTCAATTGGTTTGGCCTTCGATGCACTCGTGGCCGTTTTCCAGAAAATACTTAAAGTTGCCTGCTCAGGTTGTGGCCTGTTGGAAATTACTTCAGAATTAGAGGCCGTGCTGGCCACCAGCCAACAGAGCCAAGGCTCTGTTAACGTTTTTTGTCAGCATACGAGCTGCAGTTTGGTCATCATGGAAAATGCGGACCCCTCGGCGCGGCATGACTTAGAGCAGTGGTTGAATCGATTGGTGCCGGAAAACGATCCCGAGTTCACTCATACCTTTGAAGGCGCCGACGACATGCCCAGTCACATCAAGATGGCGCTGACTCGCACCAGTGAAACGATTCCCTTTGCAGAAAGGCGTCTACTCCTGGGCACTTGGCAGGGGGTATTTCTCTGGGAGCATCGCAAAGTTCCACACACGCGTCGGCTGATTGTTTCCGTGCAGGGAGAATAGCACCGAACTAGTCGGGTTTACTTTCCTTTCGGGATACAGGCACCGCAGCCGTCGGCGAAGAAGTCGTTGCCCTTGTCGTCGACGAGAATGAAAGCGGGGAAGTCTTCTACTTCGATCTTCCAGATAGCTTCCATTCCGAGTTCAGGGTATTCGAGTTGCTCGACCTTTTTGATATTTTCTTTGGCGAGAATAGCGGCGGGGCCGCCAATACTGCCGAGATAGAAGCCTCCGTGCTTTTGGCAGGCATCTCTGACTTGTCGGCTACGATTACCCTTGGCGAGCATCACCATGGAACCGCCATTTTCCTGGAACTGATCGACATAGCTATCCATTCGACCAGCGGTGGTGGGCCCGAAACTACCGGAGGCGTATCCCTTTGGAGTCTTGGCGGGGCCAGCGTAATAAACCGGATGGTCTTTGATATATTGTGGTAACCCTTCGCCAGCATCAATGCGCTCCTTGAGTTTGGCGTGGGCGATATCGCGCGCGACAATCATGGGACCACTGAGCAGCACCTGAGTCGTCACGGGGTGTTTGCTCAGTTCCGCTAATATCTCTGGCATCGGTTGGTTCAGGTCGATGCGCACAACATGATCCGATTTGAGCTGACGCTGATCTTCCGGGACGAAACGTCCGGGATCGGTTTCGAGTTTCTCGAGAAAGATACCGTCCTTATTGATCTTCGCTTTGATATTGCGGTCGGCACTGCAGGAGACGCCAAGTCCGATGGGGCAAGACGCGCCATGACGAGGGAGGCGAACGATGCGGACATCGAGGGCAAAGTATTTGCCACCAAATTGCGCGCCAATACCGGTCTGCTGCGCCAGGGTGAGCACCTTCTTCTCAAGCTCGAGATCGCGGAAAGCGCGACCGTGTTCATTTCCGCTGGTCGGGAGAGAATCGAGGTATTTGGTCGAGGCGAGTTTGACGGTTTTCAGGCAAGTTTCTGCGCTGGTGCCGCCGATCACGAATGTGAGGTGATAAGGCGGGCAGGCTGCGGTGCCGAGGTGCCCCATCTTTTCGATGATGAATTTCTCCAGACCGGCGGGATTGAGAACAGCTTTGGTTTCCTGAAAGAGAAACGATTTGTTGGCCGAGCCGCCCCCCTTGGCGACAAAGAGGAATTTGTATTCATCACCTTCGGTCGCGTAGAGATCGATTTGGGCCGGCAGATTGGTGCCCGTGTTGGTCTCCTTAAACATGTCGAGCGGAGCCGTCTGCGAGTAGCGTAGGTTCTCTTTGGTGTAACACTCGTAAACACCTTGGCTGAGTGCTTCGGCATCATTGCTACCGGTCCAGACTTGCTGGCCTTTCTTGCCCATGATGATCGCGGTGCCGGTATCTTGGCAGAAGGGCAGAATGCCTTGGGCGGCGATCTCAGCATTCTTCAAAAGCGTGAGCGCGACGTAGTGATCGTTGGTGCTCGCTTCCGGATCATCGAGGATCGCGGCGACTTGCTCAAGGTGCTTGGTGCGCAGCATAAACGAGCAATCATGGAAAGCGTTTTGCGCGAGGTAGCTCAAGGCTCCGGGATCGATTTTGAGCATTGAGCGACCATCGAATTCGGCAGTGCTGATACCTTCTTTGGAAAGGAGGCGGTATTCGGTCTCATCCGCACTGAGCGGAAAAGTATCCTGATAGTGGAATGCGGGAGTTGGCATATCGGGAGTGTTTTATGTTGAAGATCAGTGTAACGAATCCTCAGCCATGGTTTGAACCGTTTCGTGAAAACGTGCAAGTGCGCGAGGCGTTACCAGCTCACCTGTTTGGCGTTTCCAACCATTTGGACCCGGCCACTCACCTTGTTCGAGAAAGCGATCAATGGCTCCGGTCATCCCGGCGATGTTCACATAATCTTTCTGCTCCTTTTCTTCGCGCACCTTCGTCAGCAGTTCAGCGGGGAAGTTCGCGATGTGGCCACTGGAGACGTGGGCGAGATCGTTCAAAATGACGAAAGGACGGGCGTCGACCAGACCGGTGGCAGGACGATCGGTTTCACCGCGAATGTAGCGATGGAATGCGAGGTGGTTTTCGGTGACTCCATCGAATTGACCAACATCGATGCGCTCGACGCGACCATCATGCCAGCGAATTTCGGCATCGCCCCCGACGCTGTAGAGGATGTCGGCTTTCTCGCAGTTGACGGTTTCTTGGTGACTGGTTTCACCCGCGCAGGCATGGGTAATCGCAAATCGCATTGTCGCGCCATTTGTCGTGGTCGCTTCAACGAAGAAAGTATCGGCCCCTTCGATCGCGTGAGCACGGTAGAGCTCAGCGCGCACGGTATCGATCTGCGCCCAACTTGAGAGCTGGGTGTCGCCGAGCCAGAAGAGCATGTTGTGCACGAAATGCGCGTTGGCATTGCCGAAGCAGGAATCGAGCACGACTCGATCCCCCATCATCAGTCGCCCCGCCCAAGCCGCGCGCTTAAAGTAGTCGGAGGGGCGAGGCCAGTGAGCCATCAAGGTCGCTCCCTTGATCGCACCAAACTCGCCATCGAGGAGACGCTGTTTGATCGCAAGCCGGGGTTTTTCGACGATGAAGTTAAAGGCGACGAGAGTGGATTTTTTGGCCTGCTGATCGCAGGTTATCATTTCCTCCAGCTCGCGGTAATCGAGGGTAGGCGGCTTTTCGAGATAGACGGGGATTCCGCGTTTAACGACCTCGCGATGCATCTCCGCGTGGAGGTTGATCGGAGTAGGGACTACGACCATATCAAGGTCCTGCTGGCAGGCATCGAGCATCTCAATGTAGTCGGAAAAGATGCTGACGTCTCGCTCCGCAAGCTTCCAGTTCTGTTGCTCAGCGGCAAAGGCATCGGCTCGGGGGTCACAGGTGCAGATAAGTTTAGCGAGACCGCGTTCTTCCAGACGTTGCACGGTGGCGTGATGCCAGCCGGCGAAGCCGCCCATGCCAATGATAGCTATACGAGTAGGATTTTTCACACGATCTTGAGTTTCGGGAGGTCTTGCCCGTCGACGATCCCGACAGGCTTTCCTTTGGTGTTTACGACGATCAGGTCGTCGATTTTGTGAGTTTCGAATAGACGCAGTGCATCGACTCCCAGCGCATTCTCACGAATGGTCTTGGGTGAGCGCGTCATGAAAGTGGCGACAGGTTGTTGCAGGAAGTCGGGCCCCGATAATGCGCTGCGGCGAAAATCACCATCGGTGAGTATACCGGTGAGTTTACCCCGCGCATTCACGAGGGCGATACAGCCGCATTTGGCTTTGGTCATAGCGAGGATAGTATCCTGCGTGCTGGAGGTATCGCGAAGGATTGGCGCTTCTTTGCCACTACGCATGAAGTCGCCCACTGTTACGAGCAGTGCGCCGATATTGCCCCCGGGGTGATTGCGGGCGAAATCATCGCGGGTTAATCCGCTGGACTTGAGTAATACCATTGCCAGCGCATCACCAAGCGCCATCGCGGCGGTCGTGCTTGCGGTAGGCGCGAGCGCCAGAGGGCAGGCTTCGCGCGGCACTCGGTAGAGAAGTTGATAATCAGCAGTGGCGGCGAGATCGGAATCGGGATGACTGGTGAAGGCGACTAACTTCACCTTGGCTCGCTTCAGCAAAGGCAGGAGTTTGAGGACTTCTTCGGTTTGGCCACTATTGCTGAGCAGAATTGCGAGGTCGCCTTCATTGCAGAGGCCCAGATCGCCGTGGAGCGCTTGAGTAGCGTCGAGAAATATGGAGGTAATCCCAATGCTATTGAAAGTGCCCGCGAGCTTTTGGGCGATATGGGCTGATTTCCCGACTCCGCTGAAAATGATCTTTCCCTCAGCCGCCATCAAAACCTCGATGGCCTGAGTTGTTCGGACAAACTCTTTGCCCAGATCCTTGGCGGTGGCTGCAAGCGCTTCGCCTTCGGTGCGGATGCAAGTTCGAGCGCGGCTAAGGATGGTAGTTGGTGTGAGAGGCATTTAGAGTTTGTGTCGTTTGTTCAGGTTTCGGAATTTATGGTTAAGCTTTTCACCATTCAATACCATTCCCTCCGTGACCCCCATTCGAATGCCCATCTTTAGACTCATCAGTCTCATTCTTGTCTTGTTGATGGCGGGTTGCGATCGCGATTCCGGTCAGACTTTGGGTGCTGAAATCGATGAATCAGATTTTCGTCGTGGGCAAAAGCTGGTGAAGCAAGGTCGTCACCAAGAAGCTCTGGCTGCTTATTTAAGGGTGATCGAGAAACGTGGAGATAGCGCGCCCGAATCGCACCTGGAAGTGGGCATTCTGTATTTGCAGCAGATCAAAGACCCGCTCGCTTCGATTTACCATTTGCGGAAATATTTGGAACGGCAGCCCAATTCGCCTCAATCGCCTCAGGTTCGCGGTTTGGTGGATAGCGCCAAACGCGAATTCGCGCGCACGCTTCCTGCCAATCCACTCGAAAATCAATCCGAGCGACTGAACATGCTCGATCAAATGGGACGTTTGCAGCGGGAGAACGATCAGTTGAAAGAGGCCTTGGCTCGTGCGCGGGGAAATGTAGTGCCTCCTCGGGTTGATAACTCACGTAGTGTCCTGACATCTCCTTTGTCTGTTGCCCCGTTGCGAGAGGAGGATCCTGAGCCAATGCCAATTGCCCGTGAACCGGTGCGGAGTAAGCCCACTCCGCCCGCTACGAAAATGCGGCTGCACACCGTGGAGAAGGGCGATACTTTATTTGTGCTCGCGCAGCGCTATTATGATAACCGTGCTAAATGGCGGGACATCTATGCGGCGAATCGTGATGTGATGCCGAATGAGAACTCTTTGCAGATCGGGATGGTTTTAAAGATCCCTTGAGGATTAAGTCTGCAAACTCTGCCTGAGTTTACGTGATTCACTCAGCAGCTCTTGGGCGGCGGACACCGCATCACCACTTTCCTTCTGCGTGTTTGGGGGGGCGTCATCGAGATCGCCCAAACCTGCCTGTTGGTAAGAACGCAGTCGATCAAGGATGAGATCGCGTATCTCGGCTGCGTTGTCCACGCCATGGAAAATAGCCAGATGCATCGAATCACCTGATTTGTTCTGATCTGAAGAACTGCCTCCTCCGGCCGATTGCACTCTCACGTCGGCAATTTTTAAAAGCCTTTGAAGCGGCCCCTGCTTGACTTCAACTTGCTGTAAGTTGGCAAAGCTCATGGTGGATTCCTTGAGGGAAAATAGCCCGGTGCGAACTCGCAAACTGCGGTCCGTAACGATATACCAATGTTGTTCGTATTCGAGACGGATGAGGAAGAAGGTCGTGGGGATTTGCACCAGCAGAAACAGCAACGCGCCAATTTCGGCGAGGTGGATGAGAGATAAGGTCCACCGCGGCCATCCCGCGAGCCACTGCACGATGCGATTGATCTCATCTTCTTCATCCTCGGTCAGAATATCCATGTTATTTGGTTCAGCCGCGGAAGTGGCTTCTTCCGAGATTTGTTCAGTCGCGATGGGCTCGGGTTCAGCGATGGCATCGTTCACTCGCTGTAAAACGGCGAGTGAAAAGAAAATACCCGCAATGGTTCCGATTTGGGCCATCCCCCAGAGGAAGAGGAGAAGTTTGTAGTAATTTTTGGCGGCGCGAAACGTCCGAATGGATTCAGCCGCGCCGGCCGGTGGTGTCGGCCGCTGGGGAACTCGTAGCCACAGCATCAGCTTGTTGCGCATACGATCACTCATGGGGAGGCTCTCTGTTGAGTGATTCTCGGATGGCCTTCATTTCGTGTGCGACTTCGCGCAGGGTGGTAGCTAGTTCACGGTCTGAATCCGAATTTCTCCCTGCATGCGAGTCTGTCGGCTGATCCTTCACTCCTCGCATCCGCGAATAGAGAAAATCTCGCACGGCTTCATATTCACGTAATCCGACGATAGTCATTTCTGCACCAGAATTACCACTGGCTGTTTGCACCAGAATCCGAGCGAGGCCGAACCATCTTTCCACCAAGTTGGATTGCAGATGGATGTCCTGAATGCGGGCGTAATTGATAATGATTTCCCGTCGAAACAATATACCCCAGCTCATGGAGATGCCTTCGTCGTCAAAACGATAGCGCATTGTGCGATAATGAAACCACGCAGGTAGAATTAAAATCGGAAAGAGGGGAGGGATAACCAGACAGGAGAGAATATAGTAGGTCCACAACTTGGTGTGCGGCCGGGTGATTGAGAGAATCGCCGCTTCGGTAGTTGGGGTGTCCATGACACTCATAGCAGGAGATTTCAGAGGATTAAACAATGGAGAAACTCAGCAAGCGGCCCTTCCGTCACCTCGTTGGTGTATCCAACCAGTCGTCTGTAAAGATTCGGTATCCAATGCCATCTTCTCCCATGAGGCCTCGGGAGAAGAGCGTGATCCGGTATTTGCCGGTTAATTGCCCCACGGTGCTGTAGGAAAAGGTGCCTGCTTCGATGACTTTGTGGGACCAAGTTTTTCCTTCGTCATCGCTGAAGTAGATCGTTCCGTTTTCACGGCCACACTCCCAGCTGTTTTCCACTTCCAGTCCATACCCTTGGGGGACTGAGAAGTAGATACGATTGCCTACTCTTGCCATGGTGCCGTGGCACTCGACTCCGCTGATTTCTTTCGAGAATGGTTCGGACCAGGTTTTCCCGCCATCACTGCTCGTATGGAAAATTCTTTCGCCGAACTTTGGTCGGAAGCAAGTCGTCGCCGGGTTCTTTAGCAGCATCTCCTTCTTGTTTAAACGTCTGACGATGAGAAGGTCTTCTCCCTCATCGATGGATACCGCCGATGCTTCATTGGCGAGGTAGTCGGCGATCAGTCCGTCCATTTTCCAAGAAGTCCCTTGATCATCACTGTAAATCACGGCGGACCCGCTGTTGGTATAATCACGGAAGTTGCTGGTCATCTTAGCGCCCTCCGGCACGACGAAAATAGGACCACCCAGAATGTATCTTCCTTGATGGGAGCCTTGGGGGATTACATGCACCTGTCCGATGGCATTGAAGAAAATGGGCGTGCCTCCTGGGTAGAGATTCCCCAGTGGTGTTTTATCGCCTGTTAGAGGCTCATTCTGCCAGGTGTCGCCCATGTCTTCCGATGTGAATCGACACAGCACGCAGGGTGTCTCACGGCCCACGACCTCAATATCGATGCCAGTGCTTTGCTTCATCGCAGCATAGTCGTGTCCGTAATGCTGCTTCGTGACATTGAGATCCACACAGGTGAGGAGGGAAACGATTTCCTCCGATTCCGAGGAGGATAGGTAAGGAGAGATGGCAAAGTGATTCATCGCTCCGAAAATGGGTCTTGCGCCTTCCCAGGTTTTTCCGAGATCCCAACTTCGATTCATCAGGATGATTTTCATATCATCATCCCAACCATCGCCGACCCTGCCCTGACAGAAGACCAGCAATTCTCCGCCAGAAGTGACGACGAAAGAAGGCTGGAAATTTCTGCACACGGTTTCCTCACCGATTTTCAAGCCGGGCTCAAACGCGAGCTTCAGTTCGCTGAGACCTTCATTTGACAGGAGACCATCAATCATGAGGAGGTTCTATCTTCACCCGAGTCTTGGCACCAGTCAGAAGGGTTATGGCAATACATTTGTAATAGTGGCTCGAACAGTAGGCCTGAAAGTTAGTTTTCTAAGTGTATCTCCTTAGGATATTGGCCTCGCGTTCTGATCTACCCTATTTGATTTTTGAAAGGTAATACTACCTCGGATACACCCCCTAAAACCCCCATGATTAAAATTATCGGATTATGCGGTATCGTCTGCTGCATATTGGCAATTTGGCTGCAGTGGAATCTGCAGTATAAATTGTCGCACATTGAAGACCAGTATAAGGATGGTCGCATTAATAGCACGCAAATGAGTCGCGGCATGTATTGGGCAAAACTGGCACCGATTATTTTTACGTTATTGGGTGCGACATTGATGCTGAGCGCCGCCACTCATTTGATCGATTGATTCTCTGCTCGCGATGCGAGTGAGGATGATTTGTTTGATGCCATGTCTGCGCCCACATTTCGCGAAGCTCTGAAGTTTTGGATCAAATTGGGATTCATCAGTTTTGGCGGCCCGGCCGGTCAAATCGCGATCATGCATCGTGAATTGGTTGATCGCAAAAAGTGGATCAAAGAGTCGCGATTTCTTCATGCGTTAAATTTTTGCATGTTGTTGCCCGGTCCGGAAGCGACTCAACTCGCGGCCTATTGCGGCTGGATGCTCCACGGAGTGCGCGGTGCTTTGGCGGCGGGTATACTCTTTATCGTGCCGGCGATTGGCATCCTGTGGGGGCTAAGCTGGATCTATGTCGCGCATGGGGAAGTGTCGGCAGTAGTGGCAATCTTTCATGGTCTTAAGGCTGGGGTGTTGGCGATCGTGGCGATCGCATTGATGCGGGTCGGCCGGCGAGCCTTGAAAACGCCGACGGCTTGGGCTCTGGCGGTGGTCGCTTTCGTAGGACTCTATTATCTGCATCTGCCATTTCCATTTATTGTATTCGGCGCGTTGTTGATTGGGTATCTCGGTGGCCGTTGGGCACCTTTGCAATTTGGAGGCGAGCAGATTGAGTCGGGCGTATCTCCAATCAAGGTATCCAAGGTCAGCTGGAGATCGACTATGCGCACTGCCTCTGTGGGGATCGCGTTGTGGGGCGCTCCGATCTTAGTGGTGGGAATGTGGTTGGGGTGGGACAGCACGCTGACGCAACTAGGATGGTTTTTCAGCAAAGCCGCGCTGGTCACGTTTGGCGGAGCCTATGCGGTCTTGCCTTATGTCGGGCAACAAGCGGTTGAAAATTATGGCTGGTTGAGCACGACTCAGATGGTCGATGGTCTGGCCTTCGCGGAGACGACTCCAGGGCCGCTCATCATGATCGTGCAATTCGTGGGGTTTGTAGCGGCCTGGCAGCATAGCTCGGGCTTTTCGCCCATCGTTGCCGCGACCTTGGGCGCTGGGATTACGACTTGGGTGACTTTCGTGCCGACCTATCTATTTATTCTGCTGGGGGCTCCCTACGTGGAGAGGGCGCATGATGATGCGCGACTGAAGGCAGCCCTTACCGCCGTTACCGCGGCGGTGGTCGGGGTGATTCTTAACCTAACCGTTTGGTTTGGAATGCATGTTCTCTTTCCGGTATCAGGCGGGATGGACAGTTTTGTTCTCGTCGTCGGTCTGGTAGCGTTTCTGGTCATGCTCTGGACCAAGCTTGATATGATGCTCGTGATCGCCCTTTGCGGAGTGGCTGGTCTGCTTTGGAGCTTGGTTTGATTCAGACACAAAAAGGCCAACCTGTCGCCAGCGAACAGATTGGCCTTTTGAATGAGGGGCGTAGCAGGCGGTCTAACTAATTGCGGCCAGTTCGGCTTCGATCAATTCGCTCACGCGAGCTTTGGCATCGGCTAGCTCGATCTCACCCTGGTCGATCTTGGCGAGGAAGCTCTTTTGGGCGAGGTAGTCTTTATTCACCAGACCGGCCTTGCTTTGGAGCATGCGCCACGCTTTGCGGCGTTCGATGGCGAAGAGCACCATTTGGCGAGAGACCGCGTAGTAGCGCATTTTGCCGTGTTCTTCCGCTTGGATGTAGCAGGTCATATTACCCGCGAAGCTGCGATGGCTCGGCTCGAAAACGCGACGATGGATGACATCATCTTGAGTGATGAAGATCAGTTGATCATCGAGCAGGGTGAGCTTGGCCGCATCCTCTTCGCTGATCTTTTTCACGTGCTTGCGGAAACGCGCTTCGGTGATCGCCCAGTGAGCGACGCCGAAGTTGTATTCCTCGCCGGTAGTCGAATATTTCGTGCGCCACCAGTCGCGATTGATGCTTGGATTTCCCTTCAGGTTGAAGGCTTCCTGAGCGGTTTCACCCATGCGTGGGTTAAACACAAACTCGGGCATACCGCGGGCATCGCGAATCATCTTGGCTTGATCGGCACTCATGTTGTCGGCCACACCATGCTCAGGCTGACAGGTCGTGTAGGCTTGGTAAAATGCCGTGCCACGATATTCGAGACCATCGAGCATCGACTTGTAGAGCTTGGCGGAATTGGCCATCGAGACCTGCGCGACGTAAGGCGAACCGTGGCCGCTGGTGAACGCTTCGGAAACGATCTTCTTCTCGATTAACTTACCCTGAGAGGCGGCTCCAAACTGATTCATGTCGAAACCACCGAGCATCGTAGAGGAGTCGGAATTTTGACCACCAGTGTTGGAGTAAACCTGTGTGTCGAGCATGAGGATCTTCACGTTGGGTCGGTTCTGCAGAATGACCTTAGAGACATTTTGGAAACCGATATCACCGAGCGCGCCATCGCCACCGACGACCCAGACTTTCGGCAATTCACGGATTTCCTGATCGGTCATCAGCGCATCGTCGAGACGAGTGAGTTTGAAGTATTCTTCTTCGCTGGAAACGTTTTCGGTGCGATCAAGCAGCGCGTCGGTCATCCGCTCTGGTGAAACCGAGCGGCGAGCGTGATCGACGATCAAGGATTCGGCCATGAGCCACGAGATGGTCGCGCCGTCCTGGAAGAGCGAGTTCATCCAAGGGTAAGGATGAGGGTTTGAAGGAGGGGTAGAACCGTAAACGGTGTTACATCCCGTGCTCGCGCCCATCATCATGACCGACATGCCATTGGCGCGACGGCCATCGACGGATTGCAGATCCTTATGATTAAACGCGTCTTGCTCGAGCACTGCCGCGAGTCCCCCGATGAGTTGCTCATCAGTGACGACACCATGCTTGGCTTCGTATGCGGCGATACGTGAATCGGTATCCTGGTCGTTTTCACCACCAAGCCCCATGACTACGTGAATGAAGGTTTTGCGATAGAGCGCGTATTCGTTTTCGTCGCGTGCTTTGAGGGCGGTGAGTTTTTCCGCACCTTCGCTCGTGAGTCGCGCCGCCTTGGCGCGGAGACGATCTGCTTTTTTATGATAAAGCGGACGCATATAGGCCTCGGTGACCGAAGCGGCACTGCGCAGAATGCTCTTTTCACCACAGCCGGCACAGGCACCGTCACCCGAAACGAGTGCTTCGTAATTGCGGCGCACCATGAGGTGATTGCGGAGAGCGGCTTCGCGGGAGTTGGCCGCGTCGTCATCGTTGTAAAGGCCGAGATACTTTTGCGGCGTATCCGGGAGAAGTCTCGAGAAGACCTGGGCGGTCGTGAGCTCGGCGTTGAGATCCTCCGTCTCCCGTGTCATGCGCAAGGCATCGTGATCGCCGCAGACTTGCACGCATTCACCGCAGCCTTTGCAGAGATCGGAGACGAAGATCGAGAACAATCCACCTTCCCCGGCGTTCTTGTTTTCCAGCGAACGGAAGATTGCAGGCACACTGCTGTAAGCAAGTGGGAGCTTATCAATGATGTTGGTGAACTCGCCTTTGGCCTGATCAGATATCGTGGTGAGGGCGGTGACTTCATCGCGGATGATATCCTTGAAGGGTGTCTTGCTCTTGGCTTTGACGGATTCCTTCATCTTCTCACGAGCGCGCTCTTCGATTCCGGTTAACTCGGTGCCGAACTTGAGGCGTTCTTCGCGATCTGACACGTAATTATTAACTGCCGTTTTGAGCACCGTGGAAACATCCTGCGATGTGTTGGGTAGGGCAGTGTCAGGACAAGCCGTGATACACTCCATGCACTGCGTGCAATTTTCGGCGATGTAAACAGGCGTCTCGCGACGAGCGACATACTTCGATTGGGTCGCGCCGGTGCCAGCTCCCATCACGCCGACCGAAGCAAAGGCTCCGGCGGGTTGATGGTAGCCGAGGCCAGCGCGAAACTCGGAATCGAATTTTGCAATGGTCTGCAGCGGTGTGCGGGCCATTTGGATATCCGGAGTTGGAATGCTGCCACAACCAGCGGTATCGCAACCAGCGGTGGGGGGGAAGTTGTGATCGCCGAAAGGCGCGAGCAGCGGATTGCGCATCGAAGAGCGATCATCTTCATCAACGTCACCGTATTTGATCTCAACGACGCGGGAGAATCCTTCGTTCATTACCGTCATGTTGGAGTTGACGACGGCATCGCCGAAACGACCGAACTTTTTGACGTATTGCTTGTGCACAACGTCCTGGAACTGTTCTTCGGAAATTTCGAATGTCTTGAGAAACGGTGAAACTTTGAAGAACGCGCCGAGGAATGAATTACCCTGCATACGCAGTTGTAGCTCGGTTTGACTGGTGGCCTTCCGCGCGATGTCAAAACCGGGGAGAATGAAGATGCGGATTTCGTTATCTTTAATCCATTGCCGGTATTTCTCCGGCACACGTTGCCACGCAACCTCGGGTGATTCACCGGATTCCCAGACGAGGGAACCGCCTTTCTTCAAGCCTTCAAGTGGGTTGGTATGCGTGAAGGCCTTGGGGTCACAACAGAGCACGACATCCACATGGTTGAGTTCACAATTTACCTTAATCTGCTCGGGTGCGACCGTGAGATAGTAGTTGGTCGGCGCACCTTTCTTTTCCGATCCGTATTTCGGATTGGCCATGACGAAGAGTTTATCGAGCAACGTGCCGTCTTCATCGTAGTCAGGATTTTTTTCGGAAATGAACTGACCGAAATCACCGATGATCGAACCGAGGTTCTTGCCGGTGGTGATCATGCCCCAACCACCGATAGAGTGGAAGCGCACGGCAATCGCTCCCTCTGGGAGGAGCGAAGGAGTGTCTTTGCTGATCACTGCGTAGGGATGATTCACCCCCAGCACGAAGAACGTTTCACCATCGGCGATCGTGCGGCCATCTTGGCGTGCTGTTTGGCCGGTGGCGAATTCGTATGCCCCGAGAGAATGTTCGGGACGGAAGTCGCGTGAGCCCACTCCGTAAGAACCGCGGAAGAGGCGAGGCGTTTCATCAATGGAGAGCTTTGGCACGAGACCGCCGTGGCCATTGGCCTCATTGGCCTTGCTGAGGGCACCACGGATGTCACGGGCGAGAGGATTGTCACCCGCCATGCCTTCGTCGGTGCGCTCGATGATGATCACGTTCTTCTTACCCCGGAGCGCTTCGATAACTGCGGCTTCAGGGAAGGGGCGGATCACGTTGAGGTGGATCGAACCGACTTTTGCGTTGCGCTGTTCCCGCAGGTAATCGCAGGCGGCTTCCACGTTGTCGGCGGCACAGCCGAGTGAAACAAAGACGGTATCGGCATCTTCAGTTTTGTATTCCGAAACGAAACCATAGTGACGTCCGGTAAGTTCGCCGAACTCCTGGTAAGCCTCCTCGATCATACCGAGGATGGGCTCGTTGAAATTATTACGACGAGCCACGATGCCATTCATGTGGTGCTCTTGATTTTGCACCGGACCGAGGAGAACGGGGTTCTTCAGATCCATCATCCGGGGAACGCGACGTCGCGTGGGGCCGAATAGCTCGCGTTGAGCCTCAGTCGGGCAATCGATGATATCGTCGGGCGCTCCGAGATATTCACGGAGAAAATCTGCTTCGGGCGAGAGGTAGAGGCGCTCCGAATGAGTCGTGAGCATACCATCCTGCACGTTCATTCCAGGATTGAGAGCGAGCTCGTTGACCTTGCGCATGATCATAGCCTGGTCGGCTGCTTGCTGAGCATCCTTGGCCATCATCATCGTCCAGCCTGTATCCAGTGCGGAGTAAATGTCGTCGTGGCCACAGTGCACGTTGAGCGCGTGTTTCGTCAGGGCACGGGCACCGACTTCGATCACCATGGTTGAGAGCTTACCCGGTGCATGGAAGTATTGCTCCATGGCATAAACGATGCCTTGGCCGGAGGTGAAGTTCACCGTGCGGCGACCTTGAACGGCGTAGGAAGTCGCACCGCCCTGAGCCGCGTGTTCACCCTCGGTCTCAACGGCTACTTTTTGCTGTCCCCAAACATTGAGTTCACCAAAGGCGAAGGATTGCTGATAAATCTCGCCACCTTCGGTCGATGGGGTAATTGGGTAGAAAACTCCGCCTTCCGTGATACGGGTCTCGACATGTTGCGTGACCAGATAGTTGCCATTGCAAGTGACGCGATTGCCAGGATAGCGAGGTTTTCCGGGTTTAGAATCGGAAGAGTTTGAGGTGGTATTACTCATAAATAGCGAAAGGGACGCAGATTAACGTAGGGCGGGAAAAGACCGCATAAGGCGACAATGTTGCCTAATCTAGTTTCCAATTCAAAGTGAAAAGAGTGTCATTTTACCTATGCTCTCGCGAAGATTCCACGGTCGACCACTACCTGAAGCGATTTCAGATCGCTGAGCTCTTTTTATGACTGGCCATGAATGAAGGAAAACCGGTCGCGAATCAGTAAATCGCCAGATTTTTCTCCATCTTCTCCGCGCTTTCGGCGAGTCCTCCTATGCGATTGGAGACCACCCATAGATCACGGTGACGTTGAACCAGTTCTGAGAGCTCATCGCGTAATTCTTTTCTTTTCTCGGGAGAGACTTCGTCGATCGAACCGGTGGGGGTTTCAAAACGATAAAGTCCTTGTTTGCAGGCGTGGAGCGCGAGGTCGGCGATGAGTCCGATCTCTAGAATGGCTTGTTGCCCATCGCTGGTTGCAGGTGACGCGAGCTCCAAGTCGGCCCGCGCTTGCACGATGGCCTGCTGGGCTTCCCGAAGGTTCTCTACCTTAAGCTCTTTGAGGAATTCGTGTTCGGCGAAGGGAGTCTGCGCGGAATGGTAAAGTTGATTAAAAACCGTGCTGTTGTGTGGACTAATTTTGGTGAGGGTCGCCGCGGCCCCAAGCTGCATCAGGGCAGCCCCCATCTTTTCCGCCGAATCGTCATAAATCTGAGTGTTAACGACGTGGGCAAGATCGATGTCGGTGTTGGCATCATGGGCCCAGCTCAGCGCTGCACTATAGGCGTAAAGGGGATAGGCGGTGCCGAGTGGTTGCCAATGGCCGCCGTCACCCCAGTCGGTGACCAGATATCCTAAAGCGCCGTGTTTCCGGCCGTTTGCCGCCGCACTTCGCAGATTCGTGAGGGCGGTGGCGTGGCGTCCCGTGAGGGAACTCCAGGAAGACGTGCCCGGGCAAACATAGAACTCCAATCCCGATGCTTTGAAAGCGGCACATTCCTCATCAAAAGGGTGATCCGCTTCATAACCCCAGACGAGTGCGATCACATCCTTCGGTATTTCGGGAATCAACTCCGGATGATGCATGATGATGTCACCCCAAAACTGTATTTTACGATCTTGGCGGGCCGCACTTTCCCGCACCCCCAAGAGGTAGTTGAGATAAACCCGGCCCTGGCCGATTTCTTCACACTTCTCCTTTGAGCGTCCGTAGCCAAGATCGATGGTTTCGTCACCACCCACATTGACCATCCGGCTGGAAAAGTGGGGTAGAAGCTCTGTGAGTAATTCATCGATTAGCTCGAGTGAGCCCGGATCAACCGGAGTCAGGCTCCGCCTGGAAACCGTCATGGGCTTATCCCAGGCGATGATATCGGTCGGTTCCGGACACTCGGCCAAGTGAAGATAGGCGTCGTGCTTCAGCCATTTTTCAAAGTGTCCAAAAGTGTTCTGATTGGGGACAAGCTCGATCCCACGTTTCTGACAGTAGGCATCGAGTTCGAGGATTTCCGCCGGAGTCATCGGGCTGGCGTCAGCCCATACTTCTCGATGATTGGCGTAGGCGAAAGTATGCTCGGTGTAGAGCTGGAGCTGATTCATTTTCCAACTCGCCATCCGATCAACCAGCAGGAAAAGCGTCGCCATCGTAGGCACACGATCGCGGCTGATATCGAGCATAATCCCCCGGTTCTCGAAATCGGGCCAATCTGTTATCGTCACGCAGGGGAGAGCTTTGGCCGATCCTGCTGCTTTGACCAGTTGAGTGAAAGTTGTGGCCGCATAGGCCAGACCGTCTTCGTCGTGGCCGGTTAGCGTGATGTCTTCAGGGCTTATCGACAGACAGTAGCCCTGATTCTGCGCCACTTTGGGATCAATCCTCAGTGCGACCGCGGTAGTTTTCTCCTCGCCAGGATGTTCCGCTACCTTCCGTTCAACGCCAATCGATCCTAGTGCTGATTGCACTGCCTGGGCGCTGTGCAGAACTCCGGGTTGTTTGATTTCCGGACTGACGATCCAACCTGCCGCGATGCGATGGGTCCCCGGGCCGATTTCGAGCTTCCGAGGTCTCGGAAATAAATGATCAATGAGGTTATTTGGGGTGGCGGTGCTCATTGGTAATGACTCGAGATTTTGAGTGCTACTTCAGCCGCCGAAGAATTTTTGGATGCGGCTCAGTGAAGCCACGAGCACATCGATTTCTTCAGCGGTATTATAGATGTAGAAACTGGCTCGCGTGGTGCTGGTGAGACCAAGTTTCCGCATGAGGGGCTGATTGCAATGATGGCCACCGCGCAGAGCGAGGCCGTCTTCATCGGCAAAGGTGACGACGTCGTGCGCGTGCACATCGGCAAAGGCAAAACTCACCACACCGCAGCGATCTTTCGCGGGTCCCAGAATGCGAATGCCGGGAATTGTGCTCAGCTTTTCGTAAGCGAGTTGGCCAAGCTCATGATCGTGCTTGGCGATGGCTTCTCGATCGAGTGAATCGAGATAATCACAGGCCGCTCCGAGGGCGATCGCATCGGCGACATTGGGTGTGCCGGCTTCGAATCGTTCGGGGGAAGGTTTCCAGGTCGCGCCTTCGTAGTCGACCGTGACAACCATGCCGCCGCCGGTTTCGTCCGGCGCGAGCTTATCGAGCAACTCGCGTTTGCCGTAGAGCACGCCGATGCCGGTGGGACCGCACATCTTGTGCCCGGAGAAAGCGAGGAAATCGCAATCGAGTTCACGCACATCCAGCGGCGCGTGGCCGATTGATTGGGCGGCATCGATCACGGTGATCGCGCCGACGGCTTTGGCGCGCCGACAGAATTCGTTAATCGGATTTATTGAGCCCAGCGTGTTGGAGATGTGGGTGAAGGCGAAAAGCTTCACTTCCGGGGTGAGGAGCTTGTCGAGCGCATTAAGATCGAGTCCACCTTCCGCGTTCTCGCCGAGCACAGGCACATACTTGATCGTCGCCCCGCTGGCCTTGGCGGCTTGCTGCCACGGCACGAGATTGGAGTGATGTTCGATCTCGGTTGTGAGCACGACATCGCCGGGTTGGAGGTGGGCGTGACCCCAACTACGCGCGACGATGTTGATACTTTCAGTTGTGCCGCGCGTGAAAATAATTTCAGCCGGATCGGCCGCGTTGATGAACTGGGCGACGCGGGTGCGAGCGCCTTCATAGCCGTTGGTCGCACGCATCGAAAGCGCGTGAAGTCCACGGTGCACGTTGCTGTTGTCCTTCTCGTAGTAGTCCACGAGCGACTGAATGACGCTGCGTGGTTTTTGCGCAGTGGCGGCGTTGTCAAGGTAGACGAGCGGCTTGCCGTTTACCTGTTGATCGAGCACCGGAAAATCGGCGCGAACGGAATCCCAGTTGGGCATATTCAATCGTTGTGGGTTTCGGTCGTGGCAGGCGCGTCTTCGCCTTTGAGCGCGTTGAGTGCGGCGTGCCAGCCCAAAGTGGCGCATTTGATGCGGGCGGGAAAGGCATGGACACCGGCGAAGGCCGCGACGTCGCTGATCTCTTCGGGTTCCTCGCCCGAGGTCACGATTTCGTGGAATTCGTTGAAGAGTTTTTCAGCTTCGGCGGCTGTTTTGCCTTTGAGCTGGGTCGTCATCAACGACGCGCTCGCCTGCGAGATGGCACAGCCGGAACCGTCGAATGTGATCTCACTGATCTTATCGCCATCGAGATTAAGATAGACGCTGCATTGATCGCCGCACGAAGGATTGTCTCCATGGGCCACGCGGGTGGCATGGGGGAGTTTACCGCGATTACGCGGACGGCGATTATGGTCGAGGATGACCTGCTGATAAAGGTCGGAGAGATCTGACATAGGGAAAAACGTTAATGGAAACTCACCCCGGCGCAAAGCCGCGATTCATTTTTTACGCAGAAGACGTCTTCGGTCACTGAGGCCACAAAGATGACAAACCGAGGTCACAGAGAATTTGAAGACCTTCGCCGATCGGGGTTTCTAGCCTTAGGGGATTGGGATCGTCAGATTTCTCTGTGCTCTCCTCCGAGTCTCTGTGAATTCCGTGACTGAATGGAATGCTTGGAGCTCGGTGGGGCTATCTTATTCGAAGCTCACGGGCTTGCCGGTATCGGCGGAGGCGTAGAACGCATCGGTCACGCGAGCAAAGAGCAACGAATCTTCGAGGGTTGTCATCGGCTTGCTCTTGTTGATCACGGCATTGGCGAAATCGGCGACGACGCCATCGTGTTCCAGGCTCGAGCCGGATTCATCGCCTTCCCACAGCACGGAAGTTTTGGTGCCGGTGCCGGGATTGGGCTGGGTGAGCACGATGTTGGCCTCAGTGGCCTTGAGCATTTGCATATCGAGCGATCCTTTATCGCCGCAGATCTGCCAAATACTCTTGGCGGGCATCGAGGAGAATTCGGCGCGCTCGTAATTGAAAACACAGCCTTCTTCAAAGGTGACGAGACCAGCGATGTGCGTTTCGGCATCGGAGCCTTCGGCCGCATATGCGGTGAACGCTTCGGGCACCTGCCAAGTTTGGGCGAGGGCATATTTCGGCGTGAGTTTGAAATCTAACATGCCGAAGAGATAATCGAAATCGTAGCAGCCCCAGTTGACGAAGATTCCACCGCCATTGAGATCGCGGCGCAGACGCCAGACCGGTGGGTGCTCGGCGGGAGCGTCGGCGGGCTGAGTCGCGGCGCGACAGGTGATCGTGCGGATTTTGCCCAGGCCACCTTTTTGGATGAAATCGTGGGCGGCTTTCGAGGAGGCGAAGGAATGATAACGGGAGGAGCAGCAGGCCCCAATCAGATCACCTTGGGCGGCGATCATCGTGCGCACTTCGGCGGCATTCATCGCCACGGGCTTCTCGGTTAAGACGTGCTTGCCGTTTTTAAACGCTTCCAGTGCGAGGGCGGTGCGTGCGGTGGCGGGCAGAGCGAGAATCACTGCGTCGATCTCGGGATCTTCGAATAGCTCCGTTGCGTTGGTGGACCAGCGATCGATGCCGAACTCTTCGGCGGTCTTCTTCGCGAATTCAGGGCGCAGATCGCAGACGGCTGCGGCACGGGCGTTGGTGAGTTTAGCGAGTCCGCGCATATGATGTTGCGCGATGACACCGCATCCGATGATGGCGATATTTAACATAGTAATTGGGAAATGGGGGAGTGATTGCTTTGCAGCATCCGTTAGCATTGTCTAGCGCGACTTCTGTGTCTCTTACAAATTTCATCGGCAGCGAGCTCGTGACGGCGGTCGGTCGTCTGGATAAATCCCGTCTTTTGGGACCGTGGGATGGGGCGCGTCCGGATGAAATTTACGGCGAAGCGAAATTCGTGCCGACGTTGTATGATGACGATCACGCGCATGAGCATGCCGAGCTTTGCCTGCTGATTGAGGGACGTTGTCTCTTTAGCTTGGATCACACTGCTGCGGTATTGTCTGCCGGGGATCTGGTGGTGTGTCCCGCGGGTCATTCGCATGCGGAGGCCTCAGTTCGCCGGAGTGAGAGTTATCGATTGGCTTGGTGGAGTTTACATCCGGAGGAGCCCACGCTGCATATCACTCGTTATAGTAAGAAGGATGGGTTTGAGTTGGATTACCAAATGAGCTTGGGTTCGTTACCTGCCGAAGCGGAAAAGCGATTGAACACTTTGCGTGTTATGTCTGTGCGGAAGGAGGCGCCAGAATTGGATCTCGTGCGGGAGGGGATGCTCACTTTGGCTTTGTCGCTCTACCGGAAAGTGCTCGATGGAGGTGAAGCTCAGATCGATACGCGGGCGAATCTGGTTAAGCGTGCGGTGGAGTATGTGCGCGCCCATGCGTTTCAACCATTGGCTTTGGCTGATGTGGCTCGCGCGGTTCACCTTTCGCCGAACTACCTGACGGCACTCTTTCGCGCCGAAACGGGCATGCCGCTGGGGAGGTTCATTCTCGGTGAGCGCATCGCCCGAGCGCAGGTGATGTTGAAAGAGCCCGAGGCGAGCGTGAAGGCCGTGGCGCTTACCTTGGGGTTTGCCGATCCGTTTACATTCAGCCGTGCATTTAAGCGCGTGACGGGGAAGGCCCCTCGGGTGTGGTTGGCCTCCGTCGGGGAGTAGAATTGGATTGTTGTTTGGGGAGAGAGCGTCCTAGTTTTCGGCCAGCTTTTTACCACCCTGATTTTCCCATGGAATCATCCACTGATCGTCCTTTTCCCGCGCTGACTCCGGCCCAGCGTTATCATTTCGAAGTCAACGGCTACGTGGTCGTTCCCGACGTGTTGAGTCGTGCAGAGTGCGATTCCATTCGCGAGGCACTGCAACGCACGAAAATGAAGATTCGGGCCCGTTCGGCCGATTACCAGAAGCAACCGACCGATCCCCAATTCGTGAGCGATCATCCGCATCATGTATTCATGGGCCAGATCTTGCAGGAGGATCCACTCTATACCTCCTACGCGACCCATCCCCGCTTGGTCGGGATGGTCGAGGAAGTGATTGGCGGCGATGCGCGGATCGTGGAGATGAATGCGCATATCAACTCGCGCGATCCGAAGTATGATCCGAAGGCCGAAACCAAGTATGGTTTTCACAATGGGATCGACGTGCCCTATGGCAGTCACACGAAGAACGGGTTGTTTCACTGCAGCTTCGTGAAGACGTTGACGAATCTAACCGACCTCGGTCCGAACGATGGAGGCACCGTGGTGGTGGCGGGAAGCCATAAAATCGATGTGCCCCTCAAGGATATGATCGAGGCTGCCTATGCCGATCCGAAGCTCATTCATCAAGTGATCGCACCGGCGGGATCGACGCTACTCTTCGCGGAAACTCTCATTCACGCGACCGGCCAGTTGCGCAGTGATAATGAACGGGCGATCATCATCTGTGGTTACGGTGCCTCGATGTATCCGCACTGGGGAAAGGATGCTTTGGCACCGGAATTCACGGCGAAAATTCCTCCGCATTTGGAAATCCTTTTCAACGGTAAGTCGCATTGGACGCGGGGTCCGAAATACCGCACGCTGGCCGATTCGGTCGACCCGCGTGCATTCAGCCTGGCTGATGGCTGGCATCCGGGTAAATAGCCTCCCTTTGCGATGAGCGTAAGATTCGACATGGCTTCGTAAGCCGAACTATTCTCGTCAACGTCGGCTTCTGTTACATTGTTTCCACTATGAGTTCCACCATCGCCCCTGCTACATCGAAGCTCGCTCTCCTCGGGGGCACTGCCGTCGGCAAGATCACTTATCCGAAATTTCCCGTGTTTACTGATCGTGCGATCGAGCGGACGGCGGAGATGTTGCGCACTGGAAAGACCTTCGGGGTGGGGCGTAAACACGTCCCGGAGATTGGTGAGGCCGAAGAGGTGATCTCTCAATATCATGCCAATCGTCACGTGATGGCCACGAGTTCCGGGCATGCTGCGCTGCAATCCGCCTTGGCTGGATTTGAGATTTGCTGCGGCGACGAAGTCATCACCACGCCTTACACTTGGGGCGCCTCGATTTCCTGTATTTTGCATCAGAATGCGATTCCGGTTTTCGTCGATGTGGAGCGCGACACCGGGTTAATCGACCCGGAACTGATTGAGGACGCCATCACCCCGCGCACGAAAGCGATTCTGGCGGTTCATCTGTTTGGGCAACCCGCGAAGCTGAAGCGCCTGCGCGAAATCGCCGACAAAAATAGTCTTATGCTGATTGAAGACGGAAGTCAGGCTCATGGCGCGGTGAGCGGCGGCCAGAAAGTCGGCACCGTGGGTGACGCAGCCGGGTTCTCCTGCATGGGGGGCAAGCTGCTCGCGACGACTGAATCGGGCTACCTGGTGACCCCGCATGAAAATGTTTACTGGAAGGGTGCCATGATTGGGCAGCACATGGGGCGCTCGACGGATGGAGGCATGCCCGAAGAGCTTCAGCCTTATTGCGATTCGCTGGTTTACACTTATCGCGTCGCACCATTCAACGCGGTGCTCCTGACCGAACAGTTCAAGAAGATCGATGCAGAGCTTGAATCGCGTCGCCGTCACGCCGATCTGTTGCGCTCGCTTCTGGCTGATGGAAAATATCTCAAACTGCCTGAGTATGGCGAAGGGGATAAACCGTCCTATCACTTGCTGTCATTCACGCTCGATTCCGAAGCAGCCGGAGTCACGCGCGACACGTTTGCAGCCGCCCTCAAAGCCGAAGGACTCACCGCTGTTGGATACGTTCCATCGCCGATTTCGGATTGGCCGCGTTTGCATTGGCAGGACTATCGCGGCCCACGGGTTTCGTGGCTGTCTAGTCTGGAAACCGCCGGAATCGATTATCGCAATATGGCGCTTCCCAATACTCGCTGGCGGGTGGACAACGCTCTCGAAACGGAGTTCAACATGGTCGAACCCAATGAACCTATGGTCGAGCGTATGGCGGAGATTATTCTGAAGGTGGAAGCCAACATCGACGAGTTGCGCGACCTCGAACGTCGGGAAGGTCCCTCAGCCCCAGCAGTCCGCGGATGAAGGCTGGATTTGGACAATCCGACATCACGCCTCGCCTAGGGGTGCAACTTTCGGGCTACGGTCCGTATCGAAATCGTGCGGCTCAAGAGATTGTTGCGCCGCTTTACTCGCGCGCAATGCTGCTCGAAAAAGGGAAGCGTCGATCGGTCGTGATCAGTTTGGAAATCGGTGGCACCACGCGCTTGCTGGCGGAGAAAATTCGCCAAGCGGTGGCGTCTCGCGTCGGGTGCCGCGCTGATGATGTGCTGGTTTCTTCAACGCACACGCATAGTGCGCCAGCCGTCTTCGGGTTGTCGGGATGGGGCGAGTCTGACATGATGTATTTCGAAACGCTGCCGGCTCGCGCCGCCGAAGCAGCGGCTCGCGCAGTGGATAAACTCGCTGAAGTCGAATGGCGTCATGCGGAAGCACCCTGCGAAGGAATCGCGGTCAATCGCGAAACCGATACGGGTTTTGCGCTGAATGAGAATTTTCAGGAACGCATGAGCCCGGACTGGCGTCCGGCCAAGCCTCAACACACCGATCCCAACGTGCGCTTGTTGGCGGCTTATGCCGAAGGCAAGCTGGTTGGGCTGCTCCATCACTTTGGTTGCCATCCCGTCGTTTACGGCGAGAAAACAGCTGCCATTCACGGCGATTATCCCGGGATGGCGTGTTTGGAATTGGAGAAGAAATACGCCGGTGCTGTGGCGATGTTTTTTCCCGGAGCTATTGGCGATATCAATCCCAAGCTCAACCACCGGGTGCCTTCCGAATCGCGCAAAGCGTTGAAGGCGATTTCGCGTCAATATTACCGCGCGATCCTGACGGGATTGAAAGCGGCGCAGAAAATTGACGTGCCCACATTTAAGATGGTTCGTCAGGATTCCGAATTCAGCCGTAAGAAATGGTCGCGACGCGGTGTCGAACGACGGATCGCGGACTTGGAAAAGATTTTCACCAATCCGCAAATGACGGATGATCCCTTTGCCGGGGGCTCTCCACCTTTGTTGCACAACGGGATGGAGATGGCGCGGCTGGAAGGGTTGCGCAGAGTCCTCTCGGAGTTTCGTGGAGACAAAGCGCCGAATCCATCCGTGTGTTTGCACGGTTTACGATTGGGGCCGGTGGTGATTTTGGGTGGAGGATTGGAGGCGTATCACGCGTTGCAGGCACCGGTTGTCAAAGCATCGCCGCATGACCATACTTGGTTGGTCAGCCTAGTGGGGGGTCATGGTTACGCGCCGGACAAAGCCGCGCATTTGCGCCAAGGTTACTCGGGCGATTTTGTGCCGCTGATTTGCGGCGAATTGCCCTACGCGAAAGTCTATGCTGAGTTGCCTCGGGCTCTGGTGAAATTGGCCAAGGCGCTGAGCTAGTTATTGCTCAGCCACGCGTTGGCTGGCGTAGAGCGCGGCTCCCATGGGAACACTGGTTGTGCCGAGTTTGGCCGTGGCGATCTTCATGTGGCCGCGCATCAATTCGGGGAGTCGTGCTTCGATTTTCGGGGCGAGTTCAGCGATCAACCAGGGGAGTTGGGAAAGACCTCCTCCGATCACGAATTTTTTCGGCGCGAGCAAGAGTCCGACATTGGCGCAGGCATCGGCCAAGTGATCCAGAAACTGATCGGCCTGATCTTTCGCGAATGAATCGTCCGGCCATTCGGCGAAGAGTAATTTGGCGCGAAGACGGGGTTCGGCTTCACGGATGTTCTCCATCAGTGGCGTTGGATTACTCGTGGCCTTGATGGCTTCCATCGCGCGTTCACCAACCCCCCAGCCGGAACAGTAAGCCTCTAAGCAACCAAGCTGTCCGCAGGCGCATTGGGCACCATTCGCCACGACTTTCATGTGCCCGATTTCTCCTTCGCCCAGTGGTCCGCTGGCGAGAATACGACCGTTCCAAATTAATCCGCCGCCGACTCCGCTGCCCAATGTCATGTAGAACGTGAGCCCCTCAGTCGAACCAGCGCCTAAATGCGCTTCTGCGAGCCCCGCGACCTCGCAATCATTCTCGACATAAACGGGAGCTTGGAGGGCTTCCTGTAGTTGGGTTGCCGGATCGGTCTCAAGCTGATCCCAGCCCGATTCGTGGAAGTTGAAAGCCGGTTTGTTATGTCGGCGATCAACCGGTCCGCCGAATCCCCAACCAATCGCAGCGGGTGGAGCCTGCAGTCCTGCGTCCTGTTGCACGGCGCGACCTAATTCGATGAGTTGCGTGATCGTATCCTGTGCCGTGGCCTTAGCGGGTCGCGCGACTTCACGGGTGGCCAGTTGGCGGTATTCCTGATCTAGCACCGCCGCGGTGGCCTTGGTGCCACCGGTTTCGAGTCCGAGAAAGTAAGGCGCGGAAGCGCTCACTGTTCGTCCCACTCGGCCAGCTTCATGTAATCATCCAACCAGCAGTGGAGGAGAATCTGATGCAGACATTCCACTGCGCCGTAAGTTTTGCCGGGGATGAAGAAATTCACATCGCCGAGTTTGCGGGCGGGGTTGCTTTCCTTAATCCCGGTGAGGGTGACGACCTTCATGTCCTTTTTCCGGGCAGCTTCGATGGCCGCGATAATGTTGGGCGAACCGCCGGAGCTACTGATGGCGATGAGCAGATCGCCTTGATGCCCGTGCCAGCCGATGGGTGCGGCGAAGGTTTGATCGTAGCCGAGATCGTTGCCAAGGGCGGTCAGGCTCGCGATGTCGTTGAAGGCCATGGCACGGATGCCGGCATTTTTGCAGCAGTCCAGCGACATGTGACTCGCCATGGTCGCGCTCGCGCCGTTGCCCACAAAGTAATGCACGTTTCCGGCGTCATTGGTCGTGCGAGTGAGCTTCAACCATTGGTTGAAACCTTCGGCAGCACCGATTTCCGCGCCGTCTCGTGTGGTCGCGCTCGTGCGGCCGAGAATGTCATTCAGGGTGGTGCGGTAGGAATCGAAATAGCTCATAATAGTTTAGAATGTCGGCACGAGAGTGCCGAGCCAAAGACAAGGAGGTTATCCTTGAGAGGATGGAGAATTCAGTAAACTCCGAATTCGTGGCAGGCACGAACCATCTCGACGAAGTTATGCGGATTACACGATGAGTGAATACTATTCGATGAAGTGAGGATGTAGCCACCCCGAGGCGCAGCCGCGGCGATCGCTTGGCGCACGGCGTCTCGCACTTCCTGGCGGGTGCCGTGTGGTAGTAATTGGGCACAGTCGATGTTGCCGGTGACACATACCTTGTCCCCAACGAGTTGTTTCACGCGTGCCAGGTCCATCCCGGCCACGGGTTCGATCGGATTGATCCCGTCGGGTGCCGCCGAGACGATCATATCCAGCAGGGAATAGAGATTGCCGTCGGAATGTTTGATGCAGAGCGCGCCTTCTTCGTGAATCATCGCGATCATACGCTGAAGACAAGGGAGCACGAACTGACGAAAGTGGGCGGGGCTCATCATGGGGCCCAGGTTCCCAGCGTAGTCATCGCCGAGAATGATCACCTCTGCTCCTGCACGAATAGCGCGTTGAACGATTCTCATATTACAGCGCAGCACCTTTTCCATGGTGATTTCCACCAACTCAGGTTCGGCGAGAAAGTTCATAAGAAAGTTGTCGAGCCCCATCAGGTAAGCCGACCACATGAAGGCGGCCCGATGGTGAAAACAGATCGCGCGGTTGCCTTTGTAGCGTTGGACAAGCTCGGGGAGCTGGCCGAGCCGGTGGGGAGATTCCGGATCGGGTGGAGCGTAAGCCCGGGCATCGTCCAGCGTCACGATCGGTCCGCAGATGGGATGAGCCACGGCTTCCGGTCCGGGCAGATATTTGACGCCCCATTCGTCGAGGTAGGAAGAATCGGCGTTGTGGCTGACCACTTCAAAGGCAGCTCCGCAACCGACCCCGTCCATATCGAGCTGGTCCATGCAATCCGCGACATCGCGGCAGCCCGGCACGGCGGCCCGGGCTACTTTTTCATCAACGACAAACTCGAGAACAGGAACACGATCCGGTTGACCGAGTTTCAGTGCAGTCCGGACGCGTTCGCTGGAATTCATGTTACGACACGCAGTTTGTCGTAGGTTAACGCTGTCTTACAGCCCGAGATACTTGTCGCGACCGAGCACGAGCGCTTCCATTTTACGATCGGCGATGGAGCGCTTGAGCATCCAGAAACCGCAATCGGGATGGACGTAACGCACGCGACCCGACCCGACTTTCTTTTCGACCGCTTCGATGCTCGCAGCGATTTCATCCGGGGTCTCGATGTGGTTGACCTTGATGTCGATCACACCAATCCCGAGAGAGATCTTCTTGTCGATCTGCTTGAGGGCATTGAGATCGCTCTTGGGGCGATGCGCCATTTCGAGCACGAGATGATCGCAATGGAGGGAGTTGAGGAATTTGATCAGCTTCTTCCAGTTGCCGGATTGAATCGTTTGTCCGCCATAATTGCCAAAGCAGAAGTGGACGGCGCGCTCGGTTTTCTTGTCGATTTTATCGAGCACAACATTCATTGCGGCCGCGGCGAGCGGCGCATCGTCGGCATTGCCGGGGATGTTGGCCTCATCGATTTGCACGCAAGCTGCCGGGAGCTTCGGCATCTGGTTCGCGATCACTTCGGCGAGGGCCATCGTGAGATCGGCGAAATTGCCGTAGTGATGGTCGAGCAAGGTGCGGGCCAACATGTAGGGGCTGGTCGCGGTAAACTTGAAGGGACCTTGCGCGAGCGATTCGGCGATCTGGCAATCGTAGAGCAGATTCAGTGATCCTTCGCCGAGCTCACTTTCCACGACACCGGCAGGCTTGCTGCGGAAACTCATCGGAGAGTGCTTGGCAAACTCCTCGGTAATCGAGCGGCCGACGACACCGGATACGCCCGCCATAGGGTGAATGAAATATTCAATCATCCCATTGGTATCGGGATGATTCACATCGAAACGTGAAAGCTCACCATCGGTCAAAAGATCGATTCCAGCTTGGCGCTGAATATCAAAGATCACGCGAGTGGCGTCGATCACGGCCTGCTCACTTGGGAGGGCCGAGAGCCACTCAGGAACGGGATAAGAACCGACTGTGGTGGTGAGAATGCGAGGTTTTGAAGGAATTTTGTAGGCCATTGAGAGGCAACAAAATCAAATGTCTCGGGTAAGAACCAGCACAAATCGTGGTATCTTGAATTAATGATATGTAATTTGCAGGTCTGCGCAATCGTGCCGCTAGAGCGAATGATTTCGCTACTACATTTGCTTGATTACTGTAAGCTCCAGACGAGAACACCCACATGATAACGCCGATGTGCCGCGACACCTTTGCAGTAGTAGGCGGTGACGATGGTGCCATCCGCGAGTTGCACGTTGGTGGGGTAGCCACAGTCGCGCCATTCGGGCTCGTGGTGGTTGGTTGATTCTTCGAGATCGACGAGGATTTGTTGTTCGCTCCATGTCTTGCCCTGATCGCGGGAGATCTTCGCGCCGATCGCCCGCAACGGATCTTTGCGAATACCGTAAGTCAGCAGGAGTGAACCGTCGGCCAAGGCAGTGAGTCCGGCGGGATGGCAACTGTCTCCGGTCAAATCCTGATCGTAGTTCCAGGTGTGGCCTTGGTCTTCGGAAATATACTGCTCCAGATGGTGGTCACCGTAGGTGCGAGCTGCGGCGAGCAAACGCCCATCGGGAAGTGGCAGCCACGTGGTTTCGTTGGTATGGCTCTGCGCCCCGATCGAACCGCGCACTTGCCAGGTCACGCCATGATCGGAGCTGGTGTAAAACTCAGCGCGACTCGAATAGATCATCGAGCCGATCGTGCCATCTCCCACGGGCCAGATGTCGCCAAACGGGATCATCATGGGCCGAGTGCGACCTGATTCGTCTTTTTGGTCGTTTTGATAGCGCTCCAGCTCTTTGGCCGAGGGAAGGGGCGATTGGCCGGAGATCCATGACTTGCCGCCATCGGTTGAACGAGCGGGAACTGCTGGCACGGTGTCGGAATTGAATTTGGGCTGTTTGGACTTTTCTCGGGGCAGGCGATCTTCCCAACCTGAAACCATGGCGACGAGCGCACCGTCGCGGGCCAATCCCGCAGAGTGATTCATCCTATTCGTTCCGGGAGCATACGGCACGGGCACACTGGCTTTATCCCAAGTGCGACCTTCATCGTGGCTCAGCCAACACGTGACGGCAGCTTCCCATTGCCCATGACAGGGTTCCGGCCACGCGAGGAGGGCGAGATCGCCATTCGGCAGAGCCGTAAGATTGGGCCAGCCACAGGCGTGATCGATGGCGATATAACGTTCGAGTAGGGTGGGGCGAAAATCTGAAGTCATGGGGTTAACTTGGGGCTTTGATCTATGGGGCTTTTGCGGGGATGTTGAAGGCTCATCCGTTCGGAATGTCGATATATTGTGACACTAGGCTGCGATTTAATCGGTTCCGGGATTAAGTGATCGCGAAGTCCTTTCGAGCCCAGTGAGGCATTGCTATTTATGATACGATTCTCAATTAGGGTAGTTCGATGAATCGATCCCCTCTTGAGAGCAGGCGAGTAACCCTCTGTAATCAGATAGGCGAAGAGTTCTCATTGCGCGGTCATCGCGCGTTTGTGATTCGACCGGAGAAGCCCGCCACCGTCGCGCAGCCGTGGGTTTGGTATGCGCCGACCTTGTCGGGATTACCCACCGTCGAAGAGGAGGGGATGATTGCAAAATTCCTGGCCGCGGGCCTCGCGATTGCCGGAATTGATGTGGGGGAATCTTATGGCAGCAAAGAGGGGCGCGAGCTGTTCAGTGCTTTCTATGAAGCCCTCACCACCCATCGTGGTTTTTCACTCAAACCGGCTTTGTTGGCCCGCAGTCGCGGCGGTTTAATGCATTACAATTGGGCGGTGGAAAATCCGGACTCCGTCGGTTGCGTGGCGGGGATTTATCCGGTGTGTAATTTGCGCAGCTATCCCGGATTGGCGAAAGCAGCCGCGACGTATGGCATGAGCGAGGAAGAGCTCGCGGCGAATCTGGCGCAGCATAGTCCGGTTGAGCGGATCGCACCACTCGCTCAGGCGGGTGTGCCGCTCTTACATTTACAGGGCGATAATGATGATGTGGTTCCGTTGGAGGAAAACTCGGCACTCCTGGCCGAACGTTATCGGAAGTTCGGTGGCGACATGAAAGTGATCGTCGCGGCAGGGCAGGGGCATAACCGCGATGCCCATTGGTTCTCTTCCCCGCCCTTCATTGGTTTTGTGATCAAGCACGCCAAAGGTTAGTCCGTTACTATTTCCAACCCCACCATGAATACTCCGCTCTTTAAGACCCGCACCCTTTATGCCCCCGGCCATTTCGGTAATGGCTACGAAATGATGGGAGAGAATGAATTTCGCGAGCATTTGAGCGAGTGGAAGACTTGGGGGTTCAATGAATACTCCGATTGGTTTGATCCGGTGAATTGTGCGGATCCGTATGCCAGCTTTCTTTACGATTTTGGAAACGCACAGGTCGATGCGAAGAAACGCCGTTTCGCTATCGCTCAGGAAATGGGTCTGCCCTGCGTGTTGCTAATCACGCCCAATATGGTTTTTCAGGAACAGTGCTTGCCGGAAGTCGAAGCAGTGAAAGCGGAGCGCATTTTCGGTCAACTGGTGTGCCCCTCGATACCCGCTGGTCGCGAGATCATTCTGCGCAATCATGAGAACTGGTTCCGTGATCTGGCGGAAGCGGGGGTGACATTGCACGCTCTGACAGCGTGTCCTTATGATTTCGGTGGATGCGCCTGCGATCAATGCAATCCGTGGATCATCACGTTTGCGGAACTGAGTCGGGAGATTTATGCGGTTGCCGAAAAATATCATCCCGGAATTGAGATGCGGATGGTGGGTTGGTGGTGGCAGGCTGAAGAGCATCGCTTTTTCGCCGAATGGGCCGATGCGCATGCGCCGGGGTGGGTGAAGAGTATCGCCCAGCACATTCCCTACACAGATTCGGATGTGGCCGATGTGCCCCTGCCGAAAGGCTGCGAACGACAGGCTTTCGTTCACATCAGCTACGCCGAGGAATCCGAGCCGCGCGACGTTTATGGCCATCTCGGTCCCGTGATCGCCGCGGAGCGTTTGGAGCGCACCTTAGCGGCCTTGCACGCGCAGGGATGCACCGGCTGGATGGCTTACACCGAAGGCATTTACGATGATGTGAACAAGGCGCTCGTCGCACAGATTTCATCGGGAAAGCAATCGTCGGGCGAGGGTGTGCTGACCGATTATGCACAACGCTATCTGGGTGCGTCTCAGGGGAATATTTCCGTTTGGGTAAGCTGGTTGCGATCTTGGGGGATCCCATACGATGTGGACACGCAGAAGGCCGGTGAACAGCTGGTCGCTTTGCGTGACGATTCGGATAATGAGGCGACTTCCTCGTGGAGGTTCAAACAATGGGAAGGTAAGTCGCAACTCTTGACCAAGAGCGCCGCAGTGATGGCGACCGAACCCGATTCGACGGCGCGCGAACAGGCGATCGCAAACTACTGGACAGTGCACGAAAAATTGATGCGAGACGTTTATCGGTTGGGGCTGCTTCGGGTGATCTTCGGTCGCCCTTCATCACCTTGCCCATGGATGAAAAAGGAACCGCTCTCATCCACGGCGAAAGCAATCTGACCACGCATCATACCGTTTCCCCATGTCATCAGCCCCTCTCTTCGAAACGAGAACGCTCTACGCCCCCGGTCACTTCGCCAACAGCTATGAGGTGATGGGCGACAATGAATACCGCGCGCGACTGACAGAATGGAAGGCGTGGGGGTTCAATGAATATGCCACGTGGTTCAATGTCGCCAACTGTGCCGATCCCTACACCGAACCGCTCTACGAATTGGGCCAAGCGCATCGCGTTGCGATCAAGCAGCACTTCCTGATCGCGCAAGAAGTGGGCCTGCCCTGCGTCCTGCTGATCACACCCAACGTCGTTTTCCAAGAACAGTGTCAGCCCGAAGTGGAGGCGACTAAATCAGAACGCTTCTTTGGCCAACTGGCTTGTCCCTCGAATCCGGAAGGCCGTGAGATCATCCTGCGCAATCACGAGAATTGGTTGCGCGATTTAGCTGAGGCGGGCGTGAAGCTCCATGCGCTCACCGGATGTCCGTTTGATAACGGAGGTTGTGCCTGCGATTCATGCACGCCCTGGCTGATCACGTTTGGCGAACTTTGCCGCGAGATTCATGCCATCGCCGAAAAATATCATCCGGGTATTGAGATGCGCATGGTGGGGTGGTGGTGGCAGCCGGAAGAGCATCGCGTGTTCGCCGAATGGGCTGATGCGAATGCACCCGGTTGGGTGAAGAGCATCACGCAACACATCCCGTATGAAGACGACGATGTGGCCGATATGCCTCTACCCCAAGGCTGCACGCGACAGGCTTTCATTCACATCAGCTACGCCGAAGCGTCGGAGCCGCGTGATTCCTACGCACATCTTGGCCCCGTGATCGCAGCGGAGAGATTGGAACGCACCGTCCAAGCCCTGCACGCGCGTGGTTGCACCGGATGGATGGCGTATTCGGAAGGTATCTTCGACGATGTGAACAAACGCGTGCTCGCCAATCTCTCTGCCGGGAAACGCAAAAACTCCACCGAGGTGCTGCGCGATTACGTAAGTGAATACCTCGCGCCTAAAACCCAACAACCGGAGGCGTGGGTAGCGTGGTTAAAGAAGTGGGGTTGGCCTTTCGCCAACGATACCGAACAAGCGCGACGCGAGCTCGCGGAGATATATTCCGAAGCCGCGACTGACGATTGGCGCTTCCGTCAGTGGGAGCTAAAAGGCGAGCTGATGCACGAACACACTCTCGTGCAAGCGGCGGGTGAAACGACTCTCGAAGGTCGCGCGGGTATTCAACGCTTTTGGTCCGTGCATGAAAAGATCATGCGCGGCGTCTATGGTCTCGGTCCGCAACGCCACGGTTTCGCCAAGCACTTTTCACCGGTCTCGTGGCAACAAGCTGCCCGAGAAAAACTCTGGGCCAAAGACGCGTGAGCGGGGTGGTTCCAGATTGGATCGTGTCGCGATTTGGTGATGCAAAGATTAGTCCCGTGACTGCGGGCTGGTCGCATGATCAAAAATACAAAATCGAAACAGCGACGGGCTCGTATCTCTTCAGGGTTTCACCGGCGGATCATTATTCCCGCAAGCAGGAGGAGTTTGCTCAGGTCGCGCGGCTCAATCAGCGGACGGATGCCTTTCCTCAAGCTGTCGAACACGGGCTTAGCCCCGACCACAAGGACTGTTTTGTGCGCTACCAATGGATTGAGGGCACGGAATCGTTAAACGTGTTTCCCCGCCTGACTGATGAGCAGCAATACGAACACGGAGTCACGGCGGGTAAGCTGCTGCGCATGATTCACGATTTAACGCAGACCAAGGTCGTCGATTCTTATGCGGCAATCTCGGAGAAGATGGCGGTGCGTAAACAGCAGATGAAAGACCTGCAGTTGGAGTTCGAAGGTTATGATCAGATGCTCACTTTTCTGGATGAGAAACTGCACTTGTTGAAAAATGCGCCGACTTCATTTCAGCATGGTGATTTTCATCTGGGAAATATGCTGATCGATCCAGCAGGGAGGCTGCGGGTGATCGATTTCAACCGGTCCAATTTCGGTGATCCCATGGATGACTATGATCGATTGTTTACGTTTTCACGGAAGGAGAGCATCCCTTTTGCACGAGGCCAGCTGATGGGGTATGTTGGCGGCTCGATTCCGGACCGTTTCTTCAATCACGCTCTCTGCTATATCGTCATGAACTGTGCCTTTGGTTTGGTCTGGGCTCAGCAATTCGGGGAGAAGGAGATGGCCGTGCAGCATCAGTTGATCACTCAGATCAGGGACGATTTCGAAGGTTTGAGCAGGACTCGTCCCGTGTGGATGGTAGAATAAGAGCATATCCTTTTGCGCTTTCCCGGAAGAATCTCCACTCTCGCTGACGATCCCGTTTCCCCATGTCTCATTCATCCCATACCTTACGTCTCGCTACTTTTAATACGGATGTGACTCCCCCGATTGGAGTTCCGTTGTGTCACGGTAACGTCAAGCC
Source organism: Cephaloticoccus sp. (assembly GCA_034669935.1). Lineage (GTDB taxonomy): Bacteria > Verrucomicrobiota > Verrucomicrobiia > Opitutales > Opitutaceae > Cephaloticoccus. Next base: position 140,006 of record JAXMOJ010000002.1, on the reverse strand, counting down.
GGTGGCGGAAATCGTCGACCGGTTAAGTGCCCGTGGAATCATCCTGCTCGGCGCGGGTGAACCGATTGTTATTTGTGTTTATGACTGGCTTGGAATCGGCAACGCGGCGCATGACGAATGCCGTGCGGTTTTGGCGAAGGCGGTGGGGACGAATATAGATCGCGTGACGGTCCATGTGGGACATCCGCACGACGCGCCTGGCGTGGATCTATCGACGCAGGAACTGTTGGAGACCGCTGGGCTCGGCAACTATATGTTTGATGTTGAGTCCACGTTGGCGGCGTTTGCAGCGGTGGCTGATGCGGCGGCGGAAGCGATGAACCGGCCTGTTGTTGTGACGCATATGGGCGTGGGGCAGAGCGTGGTGGAGAAGGTGGCCTCAAATCGACGGGTGATGGGACCCGATGGCAAAGTAGCCTTGGTCCGGCTCAGCTCTTGTCAGGATCCGGCGGGACATGAAGCCCCTGAGGGCACGATTGATCCCGTGCTGCGTTTACTTTCTTTCTGGGATGGCGATCGGCCCGTGGCGGCGATGACGCACTACGCCACGCATCCTCAAAGCTATTATGGACAGGGAGGAGTGAGTTATGATTTTCCGGGCATGGCTCGGGATGCCCGGCAGAAGGAACTGCCGGGGGTGGCGCTGATGCATTTCAATGGCTGTGCGGGAAATGTCGCTGCCGGTAAATACAACGATGGGGCACCGGAAAACCGTCCCGTGCTGGCTCATCGAATGGAAGCGGGGATGAAAGCGGCTTGGGATAATCAACAGAAGTCGCCGGTGACTACCGCGGACATCGGATGGGACGTGGCTCCGGTCTCTCTACCGGTGCGCGACACGATTACGGAGGAGATCATGAGCGTTCGATTGGCCGATCAGAGTTTGTCGGATTTCGATCGTGTCTTTGCCGCTCGCAATCTCGCATTTTTGCGGCGGATGAAATCCGGTTACCGTATCCCGATTAATTGTCTGCGAGTGGGCCTGGCGCGCATCATATATTTGCCCGCGGAAATGTTCGTCGAGTATCAGCTCGCGGCGGCGAAGCTACGCCCCGATGCCTTTGTCTGCGTGGCGGCCTATGGAGATCTTGGGCCGGGCTATGTCGGCACGGAGATTGCGTATGGTGAAGGCGGTTATGAAACGGGTTTTGTTTCCCGAGTCGCACCCGAAGTGGAGTCCGTGATTATGGACGCAATGGCTGGGTTGTTGCAGAAGGGTTGAGTGGATTTTTATCCACACGCCTCTATGATTAACCGCGCTTGATCAATCACGGGTTGATCGACCAATTTGCCCTCAACCGTGATCGCACCGTGAGGCGAATTGGCCACGGTAGCCAATATCCGTTTAGCCCATTCCCGTTCTTCTGCTGAAGGCTCGAAACCTCTCCGCACCGTAGGTATTTGCCGTGGGTGAATGCACAGTTTCGCGCCGAAGCCGAATTGCTTGGCGCGATGCACCTCATCGTTGAGCTGCGATTCGTCATCAAGTGTCATGGTGACCCCATCGATAGGGGACGGCAGACCCGCATAGCGCGATTCGATCACCAGCTGACTTCGCACATAATCGAGCTCCCGGTCGCTACCACGAATACCTGCATCGTGGGCAAAATCGACGGTTCCAAAAGCGAGCCGGGTCAGTCCCTCAGTCGCCGCGATGTTACGCAGGTGCACCAGTCCGGTGACAGTTTCAACCAAGGCGTGTAATTCCTGTTCTGGCCGCAGTTGCTGACGTAAAGCAACGAGCGCATTTGAAGTTTCAGTCTTGGGCAGCATGACTCCGGCGAGGTTCGGTATTTGGAGCAGTTCCAAATCGGCTTCGTGCCACGGTGTCGTGTGGTCATTGATCCGGACGATGACGGGAACTGCTGGTTGGTTGGCCGCGAGCCATTGAGCGATGTTGTCGCGGGCTGCTGCTTTTGCATCCGGGGCGACCGCGTCTTCGAGATCAATGATCACGCGATCCGCGCCACTGGTCATTGCTTTGGCGAAACGCTCAGGACGATCCCCGGGAACAAAAAGATAGGTGCGTGCAGTCATGGCGTGGTGAGGTTGAATCGTGATTACTGCTCAATATCGATCCGCAGATTGTAGACGAAATCTGCGCTGCGGTGAGTGGTGATAGAGATGATGTAGTTGTGTTGGTGAGCATCAAAGTAGCGGCGGATGATACGGAGCGCCGGAGATCCTGATTTTTCATCGAGGGCTTTGGCTTCACTGGGAGTGAGCGAAACGGCGCTGATATCCTGAGAAAGCGTGCGCAGGCGAATGGATTGTTGTTCTTCCAGCCATTCGAAAATCGGGCGACCTCCAAAGTCTGCGTTGGCGGGGAGCTTGACGCGATTGGCATCGACATAGACTCGCGTGAAGCCGATCGGACGCTGATCGGTAGCGTCGATACGAATACCTTCCAGTAGTTGCCACTCACGTAATTCGTCACAGCCGAGTTGTCGCGCCAGCTTGGTATCGCTTTGAACTAGACTTGGTTTGCTGAATTTGATGGTGGTCCCATGGGCAATGCCCAGCACGTCGTCGCGTGAACCGGCGACATGTCGCAACACCCCTTTGGTGGTGCGAGGGAGCACTCGAGTGCCCGCTCGTCTGCGACGCTCGATGTAGCCTTGGCGCTCAAGTTGCCCGAGGGCTTCTCGCAATGCGTAACGACTGACCGAATATTCTGCACACAACGCGTCTTCCTTGGGCAACAAGGTGCCGGTGGCTATTTTTCCGGAATCGATTCGGGTGCGCAGGAGGTTATAAACGGGGAGGTGGCGCGGACCGACGGAGGACCCTTGGGGCGTTTTCTTCATACCACACCTTTGTGTCTCAACTTTTCGATCTGCTCATCTTCATAACCAATGGATCGCAGGACTTCGTCCGTATGCTCACCCATATTCGGTGCGGCCCGTTTGGGGAGTTCTTCGGTGATTCGCACGGGCGAAGCGATCCCGCTCACGGGTGTCCCGCCGTCGCGACGTTGGTATTCGATGATACGCTGTTGCTCAGCGAGAAACGGGTTCTCAAGTGCTTGGGCAACATCGTGCACCGGTGCCGACGGCACCTGACCGGCGAACTTTTTCAACCAAGTCGCGGTGTCGTCGATGGACAGGGCCTGATCGATTTCCTGACGCAGCTGCACGCGATTGGACAGGCGCGCCGCATAGTCGCTGAATCGTGGATCCGTGATCCAGTCGGGCCGACCGACCGATTCGGCGAGTGCGCGCCAGAACTTATCCTTGTTGCACATCAGAAAGATCCATCCGTCTCGCGTGCGATAGAGTTCACTCGGTGACAACGAAGGATGACCTGAACGCTCCACGCGTTTCGTGCTGTGTCCGCCATTTAAGAACCACGTGGCGAGATAGGCTTGGTTGTGAATCGCCACATCAAATAAACTCACATCGAGGTCACGTCCGCGACCGTCGCGCCGGGCTTCCACAATCCCCGCGAGCAGGGCCATGGCGGCTGTGGTGCCCGTCATAAAATCGACAATGGAAAGGCCGCAACGTTCGGGAGGACCGTTAGGTTCTCCGGTGAGGTAAAGGTAGCCGGCTTCGGCCTGCATCAGGTAATCGTAGCCGGGCCAATCCTGGCGCGAGCCTTCTCGTCCGTAAGCCGATAAATGCACGCACACGATCTTGGGATTGTCCTCACTCAGGCTGGCATAATCGAGACTGAGTTTCGCGGGTAGATCGCCCCGAAGATTATTGAACACGGCATCGCTTTGAGCGACCAGTTGGCCGAGAATTTTCCGACCTTCGGATGTTTTCAAATTCAGCGTTAGACTGCGTTTGTTCCGATTGAAAGCGTGGTGAAACTGGCTGTCCTCCGGCCCGAAAAAATGAGGCCCGATCGAGCGGCTGATATCACCTCCGGTATGCCGGTTTTCGATCTTCAATACATCGGCTCCGAGGTCGGCCAGATGCTGGGTTCCAAACGGACCGGCGCCGTATTGTTCGATTGCGATCAGGCGCAATCCTTGGAGGGGGAGGCTCATGAGAGTTCCTTTCCAATCGGTTCAACCACGAATGGACTCGAATCAACACGAATGAAATGAGATCGTTCATGGACTCTTGAGGCGCTCACCCAGTAGGTTGGGTTTTCTTCACCATGCGGTCTATCGCCACCCTGGAATTCGTGTGAATTGGTGTCCATTCGTGGTTCTCCAGTGGATTTTTCAGGCTTGGGCCGATGTCGAAGGCTCATCATCAACGCCGTGCCCGCGCTTGGGGACGAGGGCGCTGCGGATGAAGTCCATCACCTCGACGCCGTCTTGGTTTATCGCCCGCGTATGCACCGTGATGATACCCTGGTGTGGTCGGGATTGGGATTCGCGGACTGTGAGCACCTCCGATTCCGCGTAGATCGTGTCTCCGCCGAAAACAGGCGCGGTCAGATTGATTTCTTTCCAGCCAAGGTTGGCGATCGCTTTGCCACTCACATCGTTGACCGTCATCCCTAACACAACGGCTAAGGTGAGGCCGCTGTTGATAAGAGGCCGTTTGAATTCACTCTTGGCCGCGTAGGCGAAATCGCAATGCAGCGGATGCTGATTCATGGTGAGCAGCGAAAACTGGATGTTATCACTATCCGTCAAAGTGCGTCCCGGGCGATGTTCATAGATATCGCCCACGATAAACTCTTCCAAATAACGGCCATGGCTGGTGCGGATGCGTCGTGGTGACTGCGGGATGGGGGTGGGTTCGGCTTTCATGTGGAGAACGAGACAGATGCTAAAAGATACGAATCAAATTTAATAGATCGGATCTAATGTCAATCATGGCTCTCCGCCTGAACGAGTGACTATGACTCATGACCGCAAAGTCAGAGTTGTTCTTCCTGAACGAGGACTTCTGCGTCAGATTCGGGAATTGCAGGGGAAACTAGAGTGTCTGAAGCGTCAGCATCAGGTTCCAATTGGGCGATTCATCGCACGCAAGGTTCGTGGATTTCCAAAAGACCGATCTCTTTGATCCAGTAATCCAGATAGAGGCGGGATAGGTCCTGCTTCTTTTTAATTTCGTCGTATTGCTGATGGAGGAAATCCTCGGTGACGTCCTCCCATTTATCCACGATGAGAATCGGGAGGTCCCGGTAGTGAGAAATGAAGGTGCAATTGAGGACGATTGGAATAGCCCCGAGCAGAATTGATTCCCAGATGCGATGGCAATCCATGCCGATGCCCCGAGGTGAAATAACATATTTGCTGCTTTTTACATCCTCCAAGTATTGGGGAAAAGGAACCCGCTTTGAGTTGTAGACCCACGACGTGTTCGCGAAGTGAGTGGCGACTTTTACTCTCTCCTGCGGCCAATTCTCAGAAGTGAAATTTAGGTAGGCGGTATGCTTTTTGACAGACGGACTCATCGTGGAGGTGGCGATTTTTTCCGTATCACCATGGATCCATTTCTTTTCACCCAATCCCAACGGGATTGAATGGAGTTTGGGGTGTGAAAACACGACATTGATCGAATACCATTTTGCGACCTTCGGGTGTTCCAGGTAGGGGATGAAGTGCTCTCCAAAATCATCGTCGCTGTTATGGGTGACGATGGTGACGACATGCTGAATCTCAGGCATGACCTTCTCGAAGAATTCATGGATGAAGTCTATTTTGATGAAGACCACCTGATGATCTGCGGTGATACGGTTTGCGCTGTCCTTGCGGAATTCGTCATAGATTAAACTGCATCGATTCCGAAAACTCATGCCGGCGATATAAGGATATGAATCCGAGGTGGGGGGGATCCCTTTGCGGGTATAAATTCGATAGCCGGTTAGACGGTAAAACAGAGCATTCCCATGCCATCGTTGGGTCTCTAAAATGAGGGTTTTTAGATTCCGCTCCTTCTTTAGAAGCTGCACGAATATCTTCAGCACTCTTTTCGTAAATGTGATCATACGATTAGAATTTTCGGTCAACTTCCCCCGTGGTTTGAGACGTTTGATCCAGCATCGGACGACCGGCGCGGAGTCTAATCGGTTGTGATGTGGACTGATCCATCTCGGTGGGTAGTTGCCACACGTTTTCTCCGGTGGAGTCGCAGAAATAGAGATGGCTCGGACTGAGCTGCGTGGGATCGCCATCGGCCCAGAAGGCATAGAAGGGATCGGTGGCGTTGAGGGGACGCCGGGCGTAGTTGTGGTTTCGCGGACTGTTCTGTGTGATCTGTTTGACGAGCTGCCATGTCGTTCCCTGATCACGGCTGAGGTATTTCACGATTTCGCCACCACATTGATAAGGTTGAGGTCCGGTCGCGCCGGGAACAATTACCGACCAAGTGTCTTCACCAAGGTAAAGACTGCCGGTATCGTAATTGTGATCGGCGGGGCCGACTTCCGAGGTTTGCCAAGTCTGCCCATCCCAACGCACGATGCGATAAACTCGGGGATCGTTGGGCGGTCCGGGTTGGTGTCCCGGGCTGGTGAGGTAGAGCATTACCGGATGTCCGGAGGAATCGAAGCCCATGTCCTTCACGTAGGCGTTGAGTCCTTGGGCAGCGTAATCGATCACCCGGCAGGGATGGTCAATCGAGGTGACGGGCGGGCGGACGACATGGCCGTTAACGGTGGTCCAGGTTTTACCGAAATCCTCGGTCTGCAGGTAGTAGAGATCGGTGCGGTAGTCGACGAGTCCGTTGGGGTGACGATTGAAGAAGGTGCCGGTTTTCTTGCCGAGATGAGCACTGGTTTGGTAGTGGCCCGCGAGTTCGTCATCAGGGGTTTTGATCGCGGCGAGTTTCTGATCGGAGGCCCATGTTTTGCCGTCGGGACTGGTGCTCCAATAGAGCTCACGCATCCCCGTGTATTTGGTGAAAAGGAGGAGTTGCTGATCGTCGGCTAAGAAATGCGGCTGGGGATAAGTGACTTCGGCCTCACGGATCAATTCGAAGTGATCGATGCTGTAGGGGGCCGCGCTTCGATAGAGCAATCCCGGACGGGTTTGTCCGCGACCGCTGACGAAGACCCAGAGATAGCCGCTGCTATCGATCGCAAGGCTCGGGTTGTCATGCGGATCATCGACCCCCTCTTTGTCGTGCACGACGACAGGCTGAGGCACGGTGTTGGTGCGATGATCGTAATACGAGATCATGCAAAGCAGATAGCGCTGATCGGCAGTAGTCGTGCCGCCGTAGACAAAGAATGTTTTTTGTGCTTCGGCGCTATAGACCGCGAGGGGGGTATGTTTCGCGGTATAGGTGCCGAGGCCTCCGGAGTATTTATCTCCGTAGGGAAAGAGTGGTGTGGTCGAATCAGCGGAATACACTTCGCCGTTTTCGCCGACCCCAAAAAACTGTCCCAATGTGAACCAGATGCCGCGGTAGCCGGGGATGCGTCGCGTTGGCTTGTTTTCAATAATGTCCATGCTGATATTGGGATGAACGTAGGGAGTTTGGTTTTCGGTTTACAGCTCGGAATCGTTGCGACGAAAGCGACGGAATACAGACGCAAAGAGCTGATTCCTTCGGGACCTTCGTCTGTTTTGCACTAGCTCGGATTAGTCTGAATTAGTGTCCATTAGTGGTTAAAAACTTATGATTCCGGCTAACCGAGAGAGAGCTGATCTCCACTGGGGAGTGTCAGGCTGAGGCACCTGTTCTCGGCTGATATTGTCGGCGGTGTCCAACCACCCGAATCGTCACCCCAGAATAGCCACGTTTGTTCGCTATCTCCTGAATGCAGAATGGAGTTGTGGGCGAGGGTAAGGGGGCCGCGGGTGCCGTCGTGACGGATGAGTTGCTGCGGTGATATCTCCGATTCGAGCGTGCTGATCCACAAGGCATGATGGCCATCGCTGAGTCGGGCCCACCCTTCGACGAAGGACCAGGCGAAATGCGCGCCACCCAGCCAATGCGTGACGAGATTGGTGTTGGTTTCGAAGCCTGTGAATTGATCACGCACGAGGAGTAGTGGAGTCGCGTGTTCGGCCACGTGAATCGTGCGCTGCACAGTCGCGTCAACTGGCAGGCCTTCATAGCATGCACTCAGGTCGAGTTTCGCGCTGCGCGGACCGTCGGGCGCGAGAATTTTGGCGGCGTTCAGGCTCTGCGCGATACCATTGATCACGGGGCCATTATGTGCGGCGGAGCCAATCGAATAGTCGCGTTCCTCGCCATCGCGATATTGTTGATAACCGGGATCGGTGATCCAGAACCGCGCCTGCCAGCCGATGATCAGATGGCCGCCATCATGATGAAGGTGGCCCATGGGGTTGCGGGAAGCGCCGGCCACAATCAGGAAGTTTTCGCTGTTCCAACCGCTCCGCATCGTGAGCGCGTGAGGGTGTTCGGTAAACTCGGAATCCGGCGCGGGCAAGTCGTCTTGGCTCGTCGTCTTTTCAGCCATGCTTTCCGCTACGATCGCGGCGGGCATGCGGTTTTGCGGCATGCGAACGAGCAGAGCTTGAGCATCAGGCCAATCATACCAAGCGGCCAGTCGTCGGAGCGCATTGGACCAGAAGGGCATGCGCTGTTCGGTGTCTGCGAGCGGCGCGTGCAGATCCTGTCGACCGGGGAGGCTGAGTTGCATCCATTGATCGGCGAGGCTGCGAAACGCGGTGGCGGTCTCGGCGAGGAGCTCACTGCGTTGGGGGAGAGTGCTGAGCCAACCGGTCATTCCATCCATGAAGTAACCGTCGTAGGCGGTGCCTTCGGTGTGATAGTGGTCCCCCCGGCGAAAACTTGCCCATGCTTGTAGGACTTCGATGGCTTGCTGGTCCAGTGTCTCGGTGATCGCATGCTGCCGGACGCGAGCCAGTTGGGCGCAACGGGTCAACGCGAGCACCGGGATGTTGTGTATGCGGCGAGGAGTGAGCGGCTCGCCCTGCGGCCATTGCTGCGCAAAGTAGGGGGTGAAATCACGATCAATCAATCCGTCGGCTGCTGCTTGGGCGGCGTTGAGGTGATCCCGATCCCAACCGTTTTCATCGGCCAAGACGAGCGCGAGCATACTTGCGAGATGCGCGGTCACGAGGCCCACTTCGTTGAACGTTTCGTAGAAGTGATCCCACTGCGCGAGTGCGGCGATTTCGCGTTGGAGGATCGCGCCCGCCTCATTGTCGCCCATTTGTCGCCACGCCGCGTGAAATACCCGCCAGCGTTCTTCCAAATCCCAGCATAGCCAGATCAACCACGGGTAAGCATCCATGCCTTTGATCCCTTCGGGCAGATCCTCTTTGGTGAAACGCCGCGCGACAGGTAGCGGAAACGCCAGCGTGTGGCCGATCCGGTAATAGTTGACGCAGATTTCGCGTCGCTCTTTTTCGTGGCGCGTCCGCTCGCGGATCGTCTGCTCAAGTTCATGGCGAGACCAGGGCGTTGAGTCGGCCGGGTAATCGGGCGAAAGTTCGAAAGCCGAGGTGTCGTAAACGAGGGGTGTAGAAATACGGTGAGGGGAAGGCATGGAGATAGCCGAGGTTTACGGCAGATATTGAGACCTTGATTGAGAACGCAAAAAGGAATGCGGGTAAACCACGGATGATCCAAGACCGATGAATTGTCTGATCAAAGTGACTACTCTGATCTGCTCTCAGAATCCTCGGGCATCCTCAGCTCACTTCGTTAGGACACTTTTTCGGCTCGCAAAGAGTGGGGCAAAGGTTCTCTTCGAAGCCTCTTTGCCGATGGCGGCATCGGGTCGTTCTGCTTTCTGGTCCCACCCGGGATAGGCCTTTTCCCTTTTTTTGTGTTCTCATTATTTACCTCAACCCACTCCTACCGTTATCTCTCAGTCGAGGTAGCGCAGACCAGAAAGGTCGTCGCTTGATGGCCAAGAATGAGAGGGGGCGATCATGACGTGGATCGATTGGTGTATTACTATCATTCCGGTGGCCGGAGTGTTGGCGCTGGCGGTTTACGCCCGGCGTTTTGTGCGCGGCGTCGCTGATTTTTTGGCGGCCGGTCGGGTCGCGGGTCGATACGTGATTTCTGTCGGTGATCTCGAAGCCGGTTTGGGACTCTACACCTTGGTGATGTGGACAGAGGTGCGGTATAAGACCGGCTACGCGCTCTTGTTTTGGGAAAACCTGGTCCTGCCCTTGTCAGTCGTCATGGCACTGACCGGTTATTGTGTTTACCGATATCGCGAAACGAAAGCGCTGTCCATTGGGCAATTCATGGAGATGCGCTACAATCGTCCTTTCCGGATCTTCGCATCTCTATTTCGTGCGGCGGGAGATACTTTGACCAATGCGATTGGACCGGCAGTGGCCGCCAATTTCTTTATCTATTATCTGGGCATGCCGCACAAGTTGAGCGTGCTGGGAACCGAGATCCCGATGTTCGCGATCGTGATGATTATCGGACTTTCGATGGCGGTTCTGGTGATGTGGATGGGCGGTAGAATTTCTCTGCTGATCACGGACTCCATTCAGGGGCTGATGAGTTACCCGATTTTTGTGATCATCACGGTCTATGTTTTGAGCACCTATTCATGGGGCGGCGAAATGGCTCCGGTGATGATGGATCGTCCTCCGGGTGAGAGTTTCCTCAACCCTTTCGATATTGCTGAGCTGCGTGATTTTAATCTCTTCGCGTTGGCCGTGGCCGTCTTAACCCGGATACTCAATCGGGCGAGTTGGTTTGGCAACGACACTTCGGGTGCAGGGCGCAATCCTCACGAACAGAAAATGGCCGGTGTGTTGGGCGCGTGGCGCAATGGATTTGCCACCATGATGACCTTGTTGGTGGCGATCACTGTGATTACGGTCATGTCGCATAAAAATCATGCGCCGAAGGCTCATGATATCCGACAGCAGCTTTCGCATGAAGTGATCGAGGTGCTCGTGCCGGATGAATCCAAGCGCCAGCAGATCATGTTGGAGATTGTGAAGCTGCCTGAGCAGTATCATGAGATCGGCGTGGATGAGCCTCTGTCTCAGGAACAGAATCTCGATACGCCTTATGTCGAAGCCGTGAGTAAGGCGGTGGGTCAGGACGGTGAAGGCAATTTCATCACCCAACAGTTCCGGGTCATGTATCATCAGATGATGCTCGCGGTGAGTTTCCGCGAGATTCTGCCGATGGGTATGTTGGGTATCTTCTGTCTGTTGATGGTCATGTTTATGATTTCGACCGACACCTCGCGTATCTTTAACTGCTCCTCGACCATCCTGCAGGACATCATCATGCCCATGCGTAAAACCGCGATGTCCCCGGCGCAGCACGTGCACTGGTTGCGGATGTCATCGGTGGGGGTGGCCGTCTTCTTTTTCATCTTTTCGCAGTTCTTTATCCAAATCGATTACATCCTGATGTTCACCACCATCATGGCGGGTGTGTGGTTGGGTGGGGCGGGCCCGGTTTTGGTCTTTGGATTGTATAGTCGGTTTGGAAATTCGGTCGGAGCCTTTGGTTCGATGATCGTGGGTTCCGGGATTCCGATTCTCGGCATTATTTTTCAACGCAATTGGGCCGATGGGATTTACCCGTTTATTGAGCGGATGGGCTGGACTGCTACCTGCGACGCATTTCTTCACTCTGTCTCCGCGCCTCTTTCGCCTTTTGTTATATGGAAGATGGACGCGCTCAAATTTCCCATCAATTCGACGGAGATATTTGGCATGGCCCTGATTGGTGGCCTACTGGCCTATATCGGGGGTTCGCTCCTGACCTACCGTAAGCCCTACAATCTCGATCGCATGCTGCATCGCGGGAAATACAGCATCGATGGAGAGAAGCACATTAAGTCCGCGTGGACGTGGAGATCGACCATGGGCAAACTCATCGGCATTACGCCGGAGTATACCAAGGGCGACCGTATCATCGCCTGGTCGATGTTTGCCTATACCTTTATCTACCAGATCCTCTTAGGTTTTCTCGTGGTGATGATCTGGAATATCATTGATCCTTGGCCGGACCATTGGTGGAGCTACTACTTCTTGATCAACAGCGTGATCATCGGAGGCGTAGTCGGGGTGATCTCGACCGTCTGGTTTATGATTGGTGGGGTCATCGATCTCCGGCGATTGTTCAAGGATTTGGCGGCCCGCGTGGATAATCCGTTGGACGATGGCCGCGTGCAAGGACACGTCTCGCTCATGGATGTCGCCGCGCTCGGAGCCGACGTGGAAGACGAAGAAGAAGAAAAAGACGCCAAGGATAAGAAATAGTGCCGTAGATTGGGCGGGTGCCAAAGTCCGCTTTGATGCCTTCGCTTAGGTGCTTCGTTTCATGTTCACCTCTTCCCGAGTGAGTGCTCCTGCGGATCTTCTGTTCAGGGGAGTATCAACCCCAATCCATTTAACCACAGATTGCGTAGATAACACAGATCCAGATCCACCTTCGCCAAGGCTACGAAGGACAGGTCGGTTTAGAGGCAAAGGATCGGGGATTGGGACTCAGTGCAATCCGTGCACTCCGTGGTAAAAACTCTGGGTTTCTGTAGATAGTGCTTATGGTAGTTATAATTCATTTCCCGCGGATATCGCTGATGATCGCAGATAAAAACCCCAATCTAAATTCCACGTAGCCGCGAGATTCTGAACCTCAGGAATCTGTGTTAATCCGTGTCTATCGGTGGTTGTCTTCTGAATGATCAGTGGTCCCGACTATCGGGTGTTGCTGTCGGAGTGAGGATTGTAACGCTAGCCGAATGAATAAGATGCCTCCGGCCGTCCTGGGCCTGTTAATCGCGAATGTCGTCGTGTTTCTCGCGGGGTTTCTGGTGCCCGATATCAGTGAAAAATTGGTCATCGCAGGTGCGCTCTGGTTTCCGGCCAATGAGTATTTTGGAATCTGGCAGGTGATCACCTATATGTTTCTGCACGGCGGCATGGGCCATATTTTCTTCAACATGTTTGCTCTGGTTTCCTTCGGTCAAATTCTGGAGAAGCAATGGGGTGCAGCGCGTTTTCTGGTGTTTTATTTTCTCTGTGGTTTGGGAGCGGCGCTGATCCAAATGGGAATCGATTGGCGCGAATTCCAAGGATTCCACGAGAGCTTGGTCGCGGCGGGATTGCCGGCGGCTGCCATCAGTGAACTTTTGGGGGAGGGCGCTTATCTTCCCTCCAAACCCGACACCCTCGAGCTACTCAAAATCTACGCGAGTCCGATGCTTGGTGCTTCCGGTGCGATCTATGGCGTGCTCGTGGCGTTTGGGGTGCTCTATCCGAATGCGAAACTCGCGCTGATGTTCGTGCCTGTCCCCGTCGCGGCGAAGTATTTTATCCCGGTTATCCTGCTCCTCGATCTATTCTCCGGCGTCACCGGATTTTCACTCTTCGGCGCCAACATCGCCCATTTTGCTCATATCGGCGGAGCCGCGATTGGTTTTCTGCTGATGCTGCTCTGGCGGAAACGTGGGCGGCTGGCAACGCCGTCACTATGACTGAAGGCAAACGGTAAAGGATGGGCCCTTACTGTGGAGCTCACGGTGAGATACCGAATGCAATTGTCTTCTGGGTGAGCCAAGCAATGGACATGGCTAGGCCGAAGCTCCAGAGCGTGCCGATGAGGACGTATTCGGCGACTGGCTGCTTTTTGGCCTCTTCAAAGCGGAGGATGGATTTGGCGGCAACCAGAAAGCCGATGCCGGTTGGCTGGCCAACAAGGATGAAAGCAAAGATCAAAGCGCGTTCTAACCGGCCGATCTGCATACCACCATTCTTAAGGCCGGCCTTGATCGTTTCCTTAAGATGAGGGTTGGCCGCAATGAGGGAGTCAGCCACCGCGCCCACGAAATAGCCTACGCCCCACACCACCATCACGAAGCCGCCCAAACCGACAATCCACTGCCAACCTTGGGCTGAAAAGGGAGCGCACCATTCGAGTTTCAACGCGACCACTGCAAGTAGGGCAAGCAAACCGACATGCGCCGCCTGATCCCAAGCGAATGCGCAAGCAGTCACACGACACCTACACTTTATGTAGTCGATGCCAGCATGCAGCAAGGCCACGGCAACGGGTAGCTGCCAAGCGCACCATTGCTGCAAAAGAGCATAAACCAACGCTCCGTGCAGGATGACATGCCCCAGAAGAACTCCCCATTTACTTTTGTTTTTGGCGACGGAATTGGTCTGGAACAAAAAATCCCCGAAACTGTGGGCAGCCAGCAGGATAATGAAGATTTTCAACATGACTTAAAAAACAACCTGTAGAGGTTGTAATGGATTAAAACAACCTCCAGAGGTTGTCGTTATGGGGTTGGCGGTAGATCAAGCAGCGAGACGGTTTGATCGAGGAAAGGCACGAGATGAGTGGTCCAGTAAATCCTAGCCAATGCTTTCTGGATGGCCTGCTGGCTTGGGGGAGTGCCCTGTTTGGTGCGAGCTTGCGGCAGAACGGCGATCTTATCTTGAGAGAGTTTTCGCAAGGTGCCATAGACGGCGACGGCTTCACGTTGGCTCCATCGGATGATATGGGCATCGAGCAGGCCGACACCGGGGACCAAGTGATCGACCGAAGAGCGAGCAAAGCCGCTGGCATCGAGGTAGCCCGCCCCATCGAGCGCCATCGTGCGGTGTTTGCCCAGATTATCCAAGATTCGTCCACTATGGATAAACGCAGGGCCGCTCGATTCACTGATCCGGTTTTTCTGCAAACGTTCCACGGGGCCGATGCCGATGCCGATGCGGGTGTCCAGCTTCTCAGCTTTGAAGCCAGCCCGAATAAACACAGCGGCCGTCAAAGCTAAGGAGGGGCGTTGCAGACAGAGCTGCCAACTGTCGCCTCGAAAAATATCGGGTTGGCCGACGACGGAGCCTGCATAGGTTTGCTCGAATTCGACGACCAAACGGCGCAGTAGAGCAAAAGAGGCATCCAAACGTTCCGGCTCGAGTTGGCTCGAGTCGATAATGTCTCCAGTAAGGACGGCGTAGGTTCTCATGACTGATCGATCTTGGAAGCAGACTCACGGTTAAAACTCGTCACGGCTTTTAATCCTGTGGGCAAAAGACCCTGGCTGGCCAATGTTTTCAACAGTCTATCATCGTTGAAGAAATCGAGAGTATTAGCGGTGGAAGTTTGCATTCAAGGGGCTGTTAGCCGTTGAAATTAGATCGAAGAGAGAGGGTAAGGTGGCCTCGGCTACAGTTGGCCGTATTGCGGAGTTAGGGGATTCCTCAAAGTCAGGCTCATAATGCTCCTTCTCCGATCTGGCGGTCAAGGAGGAGCTGATTGACTGGCGAGTTTGATGCTCGGCGCGTCCGGCGCGATCTACGGCGTGCTCGTGGCGTTTGGCGTGCTCTATCCCAATGCGAAACTCGCCTTGATGTTTATTCCGGTTCCGGTCGCGGCGAAGAATTTCATCCCGGTCATCCTGTTGCTCGATCTGCTCTCCGGCGTCACTGGATTTTCCCTCTTCGGCGCCAACATCGCCCATTACGCCCACCTCGGCGGCGCCGCGATTGGTTTTCTCCTGATGCTGCTTTGGCGTAAACGGAGTCGAGGGCCGACAGTTGTAGCTGAGAATTTTCATTGAGCCTTGGCTTCGCGGATCGGCTCTTGCGAATGACGATGAATGTGCCGTCTCTTTCTGTAATGACTCCAATCGAAAAACCCGCTCCCAACGCGGAAACGCTGTTGCCGCGTATCGAAGATCGGGCGGAGCTTTCAGCCAACCGAAAGAACCGTCAACGCTTCGAGGCCGGACTTCGGCAGATTCTGCGCGATTGCGGTTTAGGTGAAGTTACTCTTTCCGACACCGTGGGCGGCTCCATGCCGGTCTTTGGCGTGAATGGAGATTTGGTTATCAAGCTGTTCCCACATACGCGACGGCCGCATTTCGAGAATGAACTCGCCTCTTTGCGGAGGCTGGCGGGCAAGACGCCGTTTGCCGTGCCTGAGCTCAAAGCCTCGGGTGAATTTGAATCATGGTTTTATGTGCTTATAACTCGCGTGCCCGGCGTGCCATTGGCCCGTATCTGGCCCGAAGTGGACGACGCAAAAAAAGCCAAGTTGCTGGCCAATTTCGGCGCGGCGATCGCAGCACTTCATCGCATTGCCACCGCCACCGCCGAGGAAACCGCGACCTGGCGCGCGTTTATGGCGCGGCAGGTGAGTAACTGCGTCGAGAATCATCGCGGTAAGAAACTCCCGGGGGAGTTGATTAAACAAATCCCTGATTACATTGCCCCCGCACTTCCCGTGATCGAGTCGTCACCCGTGGTTTTCCTGCATACCGAGCTCATGTCCGATCATGTGCTCGTCGATCCCGATGAATTGACTGTCACCGGACTGATCGACTTCGAACCCTCGACCATGGGCGCGGTGGAATACGATTTTACCGGCGTGCCGATTTTCATTACGCAAGGTCGACCGCAACTCCTGCGCGCCTTTCTGCAGGGCTATGGTTACCGTTGGGAAAATCCGGACTTTCCTTCAGCCCGGTTGGCAATGACCTACAACCTGCTCCATCGCTACAGCAATCTAAACTGGTTTCTCGATCTGCTCGGTGAGCGCCGTCCCCAGAATATCACCCGCCTCGAAGAGCTGGAGCAGTTCTGGTGGTCGGCGTAGACTATTAAACCTTTATAGGCCTCACCCATTTCTGTTTCCTGATGTTGGTGCCCGTCTCGGTCGCGGCAAAGTATTTAATTCCGGTTATCCTGCTCCTCGATCTGTTTTCCGGCGTCACCGGATTTTCACTCTACGGCGCCAACATCGCCCATTTTGCTCATATCGGCAGAGCCGCGATAGGCTTTCTGCTGATGCTGCTCTGGCGTGGGAGAAGTCGGAGAGCAACAGTGCTGGACTGACGCTTGGATGAACCCTGTGTGCTTAGAAGAGTGTAGTTGTTCTTTCGGGCTTATTCTAGTGTTCGTATTAAGAATATTGGCTGAAGACTTGGAGGGGATTAGTTAGGAACGTAATGGTTGCTAAGATGAGAGGATTAATCGATAGAAGATAATCATACGCCTCTTGGGGTATTCTCGTTTTTCTCATTACTTGCGCAATTAGGCCTAACTGAACATGAATTGATGCAATTTGGTATGAAATATCCGAAACTAGATCAGAAATATAAGGACCAAGAATTTAAGGTAAATGGGTTCTGGTGGCCGGATTTTGAAGGCAAATTGGACAAAAATGAAGCGAAGAAGAAAAAACTCTCAGGCGTGCTTACTTACTCCCCAATCGCGGGGACTAGATTAAAGCTCTTTCACGGTAACGCTGGTGTTCCATGGGGAGCAAATATTATTCACGGTGAAGAGGGAAAAGGTGTATATGATAAGAAAATTACTTGCATAGGTTATAGCTATGAATCAGGTGACGCTAGAAGCACGACATATCGAGTGCGTCATTGTCTAAATGGATTTCATTTATCAGATGTGGGTAAGGGAAATATTAAAAGAATCAGTTTTTCGCTTAAGAATCTACACAACTGGATAAAATGCTCAGGGTTTTCCTTTGAAACTGGGTATCTTATGAAGACATTTATTTTACGCTATAAAGAGAAACGGGGATGTTGGAGGAAATTAACTGACAAATTGAGCTTTAGGGTTTCTCAAACTGGAATGCAGTTAGGAGATGGACCGGAGTATGGAGAGGTTACTGCGAAGGAATTCGTGAAAATCGAACTGCAGGGATATCGAGGCCAGAAACATTGCCTATCACTATTCCTCGAGTATATGGATGCTATATCCGACTTCTACACCATTGCGGCTGGTGATCGCTGCAATCCGTATTCGATTTACGTGACGAGTGCCGAGAAAAATGTTGCAAGATTTCTTCCTGAAAAAATTGCGGAAGTAGCATCGTTTCACTCGTCAGATTTTCGATTCTCTAAATTCCACTGGGAAGTTCGTAAAGAGAGTTTCTATTTTTGCGAAGAGGATCTAGAGTTTCCATTAAGGCGGCATCTCCTAGATTGGTTTCGCAAATATGACAGTATCAGAACGCCTGTAGCTCTGCTCAATAGTGTTGAAGTTGGCGAAGGCTACATTGAATCGAATCTGCTTACGCTGTGCCAAGCGATAGAATCACTGCATCGAAACCTAGAGGGCGGGACTTACGTTTCTAGGGCCAAATATGATGCTGAAGTGAGGATGCCACTGACTGCTGCTATTCCGGATCAACTACCTAAATCCTTCAGAGATTCATTGAAGACCCGTTTTCTGTATATGAATGAATTTTCGCTACGAAAGCGACTCGCGGTTTTGATTAACATGAATTCTAATGTATTAAGTAAGTATATTAAAAATTATAAGTCGCTCGCTTCGGAAATTGCAGATGCCCGAAATTATTTCACACATTATCCTCCTGATGCAAAGCGCCCTAGCTACGGTAAAATTCAATTACATATTACAATATTAAAAGTGATTCTTCATTCATTTCTTCTAACTCAAATGGGATTTTCTGCAAAAAAAATTGAAGGTATTTTAGGTGGTTGTCATAGACTTGAGCATATCCGATACGGCGCACCTTGAGTTTCGGAATCATATAATCGCAGCTCAACTATCGCGCGATTTCAGAGGCAGGAGATTGGAGCTGAGGTGCTTCTATGGCTTTGAGTTTTTGGCCTTCCTTGCCCTCAATTTTAATAAGGCATCATGGATAGCTGCCCCGATAGCTTTTCCTAAGAAGCTTAAAAGACCGCTTTGACGCCTTCGCGATCATCAGCCTAGGTATAATTCATCATGTTTATTAATCATGTTCACCTTTTTCCGAGTGAGATGCGTGAGGACGGCTCGCTCGAATCGTTTCTCGGTGCCGTGGATGGATTGGATTTTGAAGGGGCGGTTTGCTTCGCTCCTTTCAGCTACCAGTTCGCCAATGCAGGTCGCACCGACGATCACAACGAGTGGTTGCGCGATACGCTCTCCGATCATGACAATCTGATCGGTTACGGCACGCTCGATCCCACCCGTCCGGCGGCTCCGCAGGTGGAGCACATCGCGTCACTGGGGTTTCGGGGGATCAAACTGCATCCACCGGCGCAGAAGTTTGAGATGTTCGGCGATTGGGCGCGCGAGGCTTATGCGGCGATGGAGGAGCACGGGTTGATCGCAGATTTTCATATCGGGATCCATTGGCACCGTCTCAAGGACTACGACCCGCTTCTCTGCGATGAGATCGCGTGGCACTATCCCAAGTTGCGGATGGTCTACGAGCACGTGGGCGGCTGGCATTACTATCGGCAGGTGTTGGCCGTGATCAGCAACAATAAGCTGCGCGGCAATCATCTCTATGCCGGAATCGCGAGTGTGCTCGCCCGTGAAAGCCAACGCTACTGGTGGTTGGGCCCGGAGGGTATCTCAGAGTGCCGCTGGCAGATTGGCCCCGACCTGCTGATCTACGGTCTCGATTTCCCATACAATCACGCCGAACAACTCCGCAACGATCTCGCGCAGATCAATGCACTGGATTGGCCTCAGGCTGATATCGAGGCGATGCTGGGCGGGAATCTGAAGCGATTGCTGGGAATCACGACCGGTGAGGCCCGGACAGTGGGCGGCGATCCGAATGGGTGAGGGGAGAAGGTAGAATGTAGAAGGTAGAAGGTAGAAGGTAGAAGGTAGAAGGAGGAAAGCAGTTAGCTTTAAGCAATAAGCGGTCAGGCGGTGGCTTGTTCGTATAGATGAACGCAGCATAAAAGCTGCATTTACCCACTTTTAGGCAGCTTTTGTGCTGCTTTGTGTGGGGAAAGGCCATGATGAGAAACGTTAGAGCTGAAACGGGTTAGCCATGCATTGGCGTGCTTGGAGTTTTGAGCGTTCTGAGCCTCTTTGTGGCTAGATCGTGTGGACCGGTCGGGATTGACTCACTTTGTTCGGGACGTTGCCCCAATGCCGGTGGCCTTGCCCATATCCCCCCTCGTATCCGCTGCGCGTCTACCTCTGGCTTCGCCAGCCGCCATGCGCCATTTTTGCATTTATTCAGTAGAAGTGACGTTTCGCAAAAGTTCTGCCCGATCCTGATTTGAGGTATTTCTCAAAATCTCGTGCTTTTCGCTCGTCTGGGAAAGCAAAGTAACCCGCTAGATTCCAGGGACGATTGGGAATTGTGGATTGATTCTGACCGGCGTTGTGGCTGGCCACACGAGATTTTAGATCGGCGGAATAACCTACATAATGCGATGCGGGATTCCGTTGGCTCTGCAACAGATAGACGTAATGCATACCGCTAGTGTAGGGAAATGTCCTCCTTCGCCAAGCCTACGGCGGACAGCCTTCGGACATATCACAAGGAGGAGGGGATTGATTCTGGTCTTAAAACCTGGCCTGCCAGCCGTAGGCTTAGCGAAGGCTGGCGGAGAGGGAGGGATTCGAACCCTCGGTAGGTTTTCACCTACACACGCTTTCCAAGCGTGCGCATTCGACCACTCTGCCACCTCTCCGGGTGCTGTGCCGCGAGACTTGAGCCTCAGGGCAGTTGAGTGAGGGGAGAACAAAGTCGAGCCATGGGCGCTTGGTCAATCGCAAATCCGGATTTTAAGCGGTTCCGAATATTTTCCAAAAATGCCACTTGCACGACGTTGCGCAGAGCGTAACTCTGGCGGGGATTCCGTTCGATCAGAGCGGCTCCTTATCATGGTATCCTCCAACACAGAACTGGCCTACAACAGCAAGGTAGAGGGCGAAGTTATCGTCACGAAAGCCGATGCTGCCATCAACTGGATCCGCACGAATTCGATGTGGCCGATGCCGATGGGCCTCGCCTGCTGCGCGATCGAGCTCATGGCTACGGCTTCTTCTCGCTTCGATATCGCACGTTTCGGAGCCGAGGTGATGCGGTTTTCACCACGTCAGGCCGATTGCATGATCGTAGCGGGCACGGTGACTTACAAGATGGCCTCATCGGTGCGTCGGATCTACGATCAGATGGCCGGACCCAAATGGGTGATCGCGATGGGAGCCTGCGCTTCTTCGGGGGGCATGTATCGCAGCTATGCGACATTGCAGGGGGTCGATCGGATCGTGCCGGTAGACGTTTACATCAGCGGTTGTCCACCACGTCCGGAAGCGCTGCTCGATGCATTGATGAAACTCCAATCGAAGGTGAAGAAATCTTCTTCGTCCAAAGATCTGCTGACCGCTTAACTGTTTTTTTCGCAAATGTCTTCATCCACCGCCGACGTGACGTCCGCTCTCCAGGAAAATTTTCCCACGATCACCACGCGTGATAGCCTCGACCACGAAGCGATCAACGTGCCGGCCGGTGAGGTGCTGGCGATATTGCAATCACTGCGGGACGAACATGCTTTCGATCTGTTGATGGATTTGACTGCGATCGATTGGGCCGAGGGGGCTGATCCGCGTTTTGTCGTGGTTTACCATCTCTATTCGACCACGCAGCACGGCTACATCCGTGTGGCGACGGAGTGCACGGGCGATGAGGAATCCCCGAAGGCACCGAGTGTGACGAGTCTCTGGGCCGGAGCCGATTGGCACGAGCGCGAGACTTACGATATGTTTGGGATTACTTTTGAAGGGCATCCCGATCTGCGCCGAATTTTGATGTGGCCCGGCTATCCCTATCATCCGCTGCGCAAAGAGTTCCCGCTTGCGGGGATCGAAACGGAATTGCCCGATCCGGAAATCGCCGCCGAAACCGGCACTCCGGTCATCGCCGCGCCGATGGCGGGTGGACCGTTTGTCGCATCGACTGGAAAAATGAACATGACCGAGGCCGAACCACGCGCCAAGGACGAGAGCTGGAGCGAAAGCAGCGAAAAACCGGAAGCCTGATTTAAAGACCACCATGGCCACAGAATTTGCTTATCCCGATGCCGCTGCGAAGAACGCGACCGGCGAGTTTGAAACCGAAAAGATGTCCCTTTCGATGGGACCGTCGCATCCGTCTACTCACGGTGTGTTGCGGATCCAGATGGAACTCGATGGTGAAGTCGTCACCAAGGCTGAGCCCGTTATCGGTTACCTGCATCGCGGTGATGAGAAGATCGCGGAAAACATGACTTACAACCAGTTCGTGCCTTACACGGATCGGTTGGATTACCTCTCTCCACTCGCTAATAATATGGCCTATGCCATCGCAGTGGAGCGTCTCGCCAAACTCGAGGTGCCTGAACGTTGTCAGGCGATTCGCGTGATCACGGCTGAGTTGGCACGCATCTCCTCGCATTTGATGGGACTCGGTGCCTTCGGTATCGATACCGGAGCCTGGACGGTGTTCATGTATACGTTCACTGAGCGGGAAAAACTCTACAAACTCTTCGAAGAGCTCACTGGCGCGCGCTTCACGACGAGCTACACTCGGATCGGCGGCGTGGCCCGCGATGTGCCTGAAGGTTGGACGGATCGCGTGGAGGAGTTCTGCGATCAATTTCTGCCGATTCTCGAAGAGATCCTCGCGATGTTGACCCGCAATAAGATCTTCATGGATCGCACCGTCGATGTCGGCGCGATCTCCAAAGAAGATGCGATTGCCTACGGTTTGACCGGACCGAATCTGCGCGCTTCCGGCGTGGCGATGGATCTGCGCAAGGATAAGCCCTATAGCGGCTACGAGAAATACGATTTCGACGTGCCCGTGGGTAAGAAAGGCGATTCCTACGATCGCTATCTCGTGCGTGGCGAAGAGATGCGCCAATCGGTGCGGATCGTGAAGCAGGCGATCAAGAGTTTCCCCGGTGGCGATTGGTATGCGAAGGACGCGAAGAAGATTTTTGCTCCGCCGAAGGATAAGGTGCTCACCTCGATGGAGGAGTTGATCAACAACTTCATGATCGTGACCGAAGGCCCGCAGATGCCGGCGGGAGAAGTCTATTTCGAAGCGGAAAATCCCAAGGGAGCGCTCGGCTTCTACATCGTCAGCAAAGGCGGGGGAGTGCCTTACCGCATGAAGATCCGCGCCCCGTCTTTCTGTAATCTTTCCATTCTTCCCAAGGTCTGCGTCGGCACGATGGTGTCCGACGTCGTCTCCATTCTCGGCTCCCTCGATTTCGTGATGGGTGAGTGCGACCGCTAAATTTCTGCCTGATGAATCTCAAACCCGAAACATTGAAGCAAATCGACGAGGTAATTACGCATTACCCGGAGAAGCGCAGTGCCACGTTGCCGCTCCTGCATCTCATTCAGGAGGATATTGGCTATCTTCCGAAGGAAACCGAAGAATGGGTCGCGGAGAAACTCGAGCTCGAGCCGATCAATGTTTATGAGGTGACCACGTTTTATCCGATGTTTCGTCGGAAACCCACGGGGCGTCGCCACATCCGCGTTTGCCGCACACTTTCCTGTGCGCTCGTCGGTGGCCACAAAACCTGCGCTACGCTCAAAGAAGAATTTAAGACCGAGCTCGATGAAGTGTCCCCCGATGGCGAGGTGACGATCGAGTATGTTGAATGTCTCGCCAGTTGCGGCACCGGACCGGTGCTGATGGTCGACGATGAACTCCACGAGAAGGTCGATTGCGCGAAGGCCAAGCAGATCGCCGATCAAATCAAAGCGGAACCGAAGGAAAGCTAAACGCCATGCCTGAACAACGACGCATCATTTTTAAGCACATCGACGAAGAGGGATACTCGAACGACATCGATTGCTATCAGCGCAACGGTGGCTACGAGGTCCTCAAAAGAGCGGTGACCCAAACTCCGGAAGATCTCCGCGAGGAGGTTAAGAAATCAGGTGTCCGCGGTCGCGGTGGCGCGGGTTTCCCCTGCGGCGTGAAGTGGGGATTGGTCGATCGCAAGAGTGGCAAGCCTATCTACCTGATCGTTAATGCCGACGAATCGGAACCGGGCACCTTTAAGGATCGCTACATCATTCACCAGGATCCGCATCAACTGATCGAGGGCACGATGATCTCGTGTTTTGCGAATGATGTGAAGCAGGCCTACATCTACATCCGCGGAGAATTTCCACATGGCGCAAAGATTCTCGAGAAAGCCATTCAGGAAGCACGCGATGCGGGTTTTGTGGGTAAGAACATTTGTGGCACCGAATACTCCTGCGACATTTTCGTTCATCGCGGCGCGGGTGCCTACATTTGTGGCGAAGAGACCGGCCTGATCGAATCACTCGAAGGCAAGCGCGCGAATCCGCGGATCAAACCTCCTTATTTTCCCGCCGTCCTCGGTCTTTACCAATGCCCCACGATCGTGAACAACGTGGAGACACTTTGCCATGTGAAGCACATCATCGATATGGGTGGTGAAGAATTTACCAAGATCGGCACCCCGGGGAATTTCGGCACGCGAATCTTCTGTGTTTCCGGCCACGTGCAGAAACCCGGTTACTACGAATTCGAAGCGGGTAAGATCACCTTGGGTGAATTGCTCAACGATGTCTGCGGCGGACCGCTCCCCGGTCGCAAATTTAAAGCCGTGATTCCCGGTGGCTCATCGGCAAAGATTTTGAAATTCGGTGAACGCTTCAAGGGCACTTCGCGGGCCGGGGTCGATTACGACATGGGCGTTGAGGATGTGCCGATGGATTTCGATTCGCTCGCCATGATCGGCACGATGGGCGGGTCCGGTGGCGTGATCGTGATGGATGATTCCGTCAACATGGTCGAAGCCCTCGCCAATATTAACGCGTTTTACTCGCACGAAAGCTGCGGCCAATGCACGCCGTGTCGCGAAGGTTCGCTCTGGATGAAGAAGATCAGCACCCGCATGGTGAAGGGCGACGCTCGCAAGGAAGATGGCGCGCTCCTCAAGAGTGTCGCGGATCAGATTCCCGGTCGCACGATCTGTGCCTTCGGCGAAGCCTGTTCATGGCCAACCCAAAGCTTCCTCACGAAATTCGGCGACGAATTCGAAGCCTATCCCGAGACCAAGAAATCGAAAACCGAAGACGCGATTCCTTTAGTTTGAACATTTGATTACCACGAAAAACACGAAACACGCCAAAACCAATCCAACTGACCCAACGCGATTATCATGAATCCGACCTTTCGTGTCTTTAGTGTGTTTCGTGGTTACTAATTAATTTCTCTCAATGATCCAGCCTGCCAAACCTGACCTCGTCACCGTCATCATCGACGGCAAGGAGATCTCTGTGCCCAAGGGCACGAATGTGATCGAGGCCGCGAGCCAACTTAAAGCCGACATCCCGCATTATTGCTACCACCCGAAGCTTAGTGTGGCGGGCAATTGCCGCATGTGCCTGATCGAAATGGGTATGCCGATGACGGATCGCGCGACGCGCGAGCCAATCATGGACGAGAAGACCGGAAAGCAAAAGATCGGTTGGATTCCACGTCCGGTGATCGGTTGCGGCACGACGGTGGCACCCGGCATGCAGATCAAAACGAACTCGCAGGTCGTCAAGGACTGCCGCGAGGGCGTGATGGAATTTCTCCTCGTCAATCATCCGCTGGATTGCCCGATTTGCGATCAGGCCGGTGAATGTAAATTGCAGGAACAGGCGACAGGCTACGGTCGCGGTTACTCCCGTTTCATCGAACAGAAGAATGTGAAACCGAAGCGCACGGTGCTCGGCCCCCGCGTGATTCTCGATGATGAACGCTGCGTGCTTTGCTCGCGTTGTATTCGTTTTAGTAAGGAAATCGCGAAAGACGATGTGCTCGGATTTATTGATCGCGGTAGCTACAGCACCTTGACCTGTTTTCCCGGCAAGGAGCTGAAGAACAATTACTCACTCAACACCGTCGACATCTGTCCGGTGGGCGCGCTCACCAGCACGGATTTCCGATTCAAGATGCGCGTGTGGTTCCTCAAACAGACCAACAGCCTCGATACCGAATCGAGTGTCGGGGCCAATACCGTGGCTTGGTCGCGTGAAGGAGTGCTCTATCGGGTGACGCCTCGTCGCAATGACGATGTGAACGATACGTGGATGTCGGACAGCGGTCGCATGCTCTACAAGCAAGTTGGCGCGGAAGATCGACTCAGTCAGATCACCATCGAAGGTGCCCAGAGCACTTTGGAAAGTGCGGTTAATACTGCGGTGACTCTGATTAAAGAGGGCGACGTCGCGGTGGTCGGTTCCGGTCGGAGCACGGTCGAAGAACAATTTCTCACCAAGAAACTCGCAGCAGCAGCGAATAGTTCCGCCTCCCTGGTCAGCCGGGTAGGTGAGGGTGATGGCATTCTGATTTCCGCGGATCGTAATCCGAATGTGCGGGGTGCGCTCGTGACCGGATTGATCTCCGCTCTGCCCGAACAGCAGCTCACCACGCTCGCGGCTGATGTTGATGCGGGTAAAGTGAAGACGATCATATCCGTCGGCGAAGATCTCGCCGCCGCCGGTCTCAGCGCGGAGCAGCTCGCCAAGGTGGATATCGTGTATCTCGGCACACACACCAACGCGACGAGCGACGCGGCCAAGATCGTGATCCCCACGCTGACGACTTTTGAGAAATCCGGCACGCTGGTTAACCAGCAGTTCCGCATTCAGAAATTCGCCAAAGCGGTTCCCGCCAAGACGGGGGCGACAGACGATCTGAACGTGCTCGCCAAACTCGTCACGGCAGCCAGTGGTGCGGAGACTCCCGGCGATTTGAAAGCAGTCTGGACTGCGATCGCCGACGAGGTGCCCGCACTTGCCACGATGAAATACGCTTCAATTCCCGACGATGGATTGCTATTGGATGGCACCTCTTTTGCTGACCTTCCTTTTGTTGAAGGGGAGACCTTACACTATCAACCGGCCGCCGCAGCCG
Source organism: Cephaloticoccus sp. (assembly GCA_034669935.1). Classification (GTDB taxonomy): domain Bacteria; phylum Verrucomicrobiota; class Verrucomicrobiia; order Opitutales; family Opitutaceae; genus Cephaloticoccus. The sequence continues at coordinate 113,490 of JAXMOJ010000002.1, read as the reverse complement.
AGACCACCGCCTGATATGCTAACTGATTTAAAACGCGTGATGGTAGGGACGGACCGCTGGGCCGTCCGTGTATGTAGTTTGGCGCGCCCAGCGGTCACGCCCTACCTCAATCAAGAAGGCGATTTCTTCATCCGATGATCGAATATTGGTCCACTCTTCATCCCGTCGTTCAAGGCGTCATCAAAGCCTTGGCGGTCATCGGCGTGGTATTTCCTCTCGCCGGAGCCTGTTCGCTGGCTGAACGTAAAATTTCCGCTTGGATTCAAGGTCGTCCCGGCCCGAATCGCGCAATGGTGCCCTGGATCGCCTGGATTCCATTTCTCGGAACGTTTCTGCAACGCCTCGGTGTATTTCACCTGATGGCGGATGGTGCGAAGTTCCTCTTCAAGGAGGATCCGCTCCCCGGTCACGTTAATAAATTCTACTTCATCCTCGCTCCGGTGGTGGCCTTGGTGCCCGCCTTTACCACAGTGGTCGCGGTGCCCTTTGGGGCCTACTTCGATGGTGCCGCGGTGGTGCCACTCATGTTGGCCAATGTTGATGTCGGCTTACTCGCGGTCTTCGCGGTGTCCTCACTCGGGGTCTATTCACTGATTCTCGCGGGCTGGGCTTCGAACTCGAAGTATCCGTTTCTCGGCGGCGTGCGTGCTTCGGCCCAGCTCGTCTCTTATGAGCTCTCGATGACGCTTTCCGTGCTGCCGGTTTTTCTTTGGATCAACGCACCGGGGATGGAAGGTTCGTTGAGCTTGGCTCGTGTTGTCGAATTCCAAAGCCAAAGCGGTTTCTGGGGTGGGGCGTGGTTCATCTTCACGATGCCGGTCTGCGCGATCATCTTCCTGATCTCACTTTTCGCGGAAACGAATCGTCATCCGTTTGACATGCCGGAATCCGAGGCGGATCTCGTCGGAGGTTTCCACACCGAATACGGCGCGTTCAAGTGGTCGCTATTTTTCGTGGCCGAGTATGCGCACATGATTGTGGGCTCCGGTATTTTCGTGCTGCTCTTCCTCGGTGGTTGGAATCCGCTGCCATGGATATCGCTCTCTGATCTCGTGGGTTGGCTTACCCCGATGTGCACGTGGGCTTCTTGTTCGATCTTTGTCGGGGTGCTTTCGATAGGTATCTTCCTCGGTAAGGTCCTCGCCCTGATCTTTCTCTTTATGTGGGTGCGCTGGACCGTGCCTCGCTTCCGTTATGACCAAGTCATGAATCTTGGTTGGAAGAAACTTCTGCCCCTCGCGATTGCGAATCTGTTAGTCTATCTCATCGCGATCGCTCTCATCGAGGTAAGCTGAACCCAATATTCAACCACTGATGAACACTAATACACACAGATTCAATCTGACAGGGGCTGCTGAGGTAGTCTCCACGATCTGTGAGCATTTATGCCCATCTTTGGCTTAAACTCTGAATTTCATTCTTCCATGGCCGTCATCCCTGTAGATCGCAAACCACTCTCCTTCGCGGAGCGCACTTATCTGCCGCAAATTGCGAGTGGCCTGAAAACCACGCTCAAGCATTTGTTTCAGCCCAACGAGACGTTGGAGTATCCTGAGGCACGTCCGGAAATTCCGACCGGTTATCGTGGGGTGCCGACTTTGGTGAAAGATCCCAACGGTCGCGAAAAATGCGTTTCCTGCCAGCTCTGCGAATTCGTCTGCCCACCCAAAGCGATCCGCATTAAACCGGGTGAGGTGCCGGAAAACAGCGGACGCGACCATGTGGAGAAAGCGCCCGAGGCCTTCGATATCGATATGCTGCGCTGCATTTACTGTGGCCTGTGTCAGGAAGTTTGCCCGGAAGAAGCGATCTTCTTGCAGAACCAATTCTCCCTCTCGGGATTCACTCGCGACGAGATGGTCAACGATAAGGAAAAACTCTACGAACTCGGTGGCACGCTGCCGGATGAACACCACAAGTGGGATAAAAAGAAAGCGGCCGCTGATCACGGCAACGCGCACTAGGCCCTGAACGACCATGGCTGAATACCTATTCTATTTCCTCTCCGCCTTTACAGTGATATGTTCGCTGGGGGTGGTCCTGAATCGCAACGCGATCAATTCATCGCTCTGCTTCCTCCTCGCACTGGTCGGGGTAGCCGGTTTGTTCGCGATGCTCGAGGCTTACCTGCTCGCCGTGCTGATGGTGCTGGTTTATGCGGGGGCGGTGGTCGCACTCTTCCTTTTCATCGTGATGCTGCTCGATCTCAACGAGAAATCAGCGTGGTCGATGAAGGGATTGTCGACCGTTTCAGCCGTGATCGCCTTTGCCTTGCTGGTGGCGGGTGTTTGCTCGTTCGCGCTCCAGGGGCAGTTGGCCACACTACCTTTGACCGAGGTGCCGGCAGTGGGTGCTTCGCTGAAAAATTACGCCAATGAATTGTTCACGACCTATCTGCTCCCCGTGCAGGTAGTGGGGTTTCTGCTCCTGATCGCCATGCTCGGCGTGATCGTGCTCAGTAAGAAATTCGACGGAGTGGAGGACTCAGCATGATCGAAATAGGACTCAACGCATACATTCTGCTCAGCGTGGTGCTGTTCGCCATCGGATTCTTCGGAGTGCTGGTGCGCAAAAACACGCTCGTGATCTACATCTGCCTGGAGCTGATGCTGGTCGCCGCGACCCTCGCGTTGGTGGCATTCTCCCGCTACAACGGCACGATGGATGGCAACGTCTTCGTGTTTTTCATTCTCACTGTCGCCGCCGCGGAAGTCGCGGTTGGCCTCGCCATCATCGTCGCCCTGTTCCGCAAGCGCGTGACGGTGCAAGTGGACAAACTCAACGCCCTCAAGAACTGACGCCATGACGCCCGTTCAACAAGCCCTCCTCATTCTTCTCATCCCGCTCGCTTCGGCGGCGATCATCGCGTTGTTCCTGCGACGTAAGGGTGGCATCGCGTCAGCAGTCTCGGTTTCCGCCGCCGCTGTTATCGCGGGATTATCGCTCAGTCTGATCGCCAGTGGTGAAGAGATTAACAAATCCTGGGAATGGATGCAGCTCGGTGGTCTGACCATTTCGCTGGGGATCAAATTCGATGACCTCGCTGCGTTGATGCTGTTTGTGGTGAGCTTTGTGGGATTCTTCATTCACCTGTTCAGCACAGGTTACATGCACGATGACAAGGCTCGTGGACGCTACTTTGCGGGGCTGTCGATTTTCATGTTTTCCATGACCGGAATCGTCTTCGCGGACAATCTGTTCATGATGTTTATTTTCTGGGAGCTCGTCGGGTTTAGCTCCTACCTACTGATCAATCACTACCACGAAAAGCAATCAGCGGCGGATGCGTCGAAGAAAGCGTTTATCGTTAATCGGGTGGGGGACTTCGGATTCCTGCTCGGTATCATCCTCTGCTACTGGACTTACGGCACGGTCAACTTGACCGATCTCGGAGAAATCAGTGCTTCGGGTGGGTTGGTTTACAGTAAACTCATTCCGCTCCTCTTGTTCTGTGGTGCAGTTGGCAAGTCCGCGCAAATGCCGCTCCAAGTTTGGCTACCCGATGCAATGGAAGGCCCGACTCCGGTTTCGGCTCTGATTCACGCGGCCACCATGGTCGCGGCCGGTATCTTCATGCTATGCCGGATCGAAGTGCTGATGGTTCCTGAAGCGCTCAACATCATCATGTGGGTCGGCACGATCACCGCACTCTACGCCGCACTCAGTGCGATCGTGCAAAGCGACATCAAGAAGGTGCTCGCTTACTCCACTCTTTCCCAACTCGGCTATATGGTCGCCGCTTTCGGTCTGGGTTCGCTCGTCTTTGAACACGATGGTCACGATGTGTTGGTCTTCGCTGGCGTCGGTGCCGCGATGTTCCACCTGACGACTCACGCTTTCTTTAAAGCGCTGCTCTTCCTTGGTTCCGGTTCGGTTATCCACGGCTGTCACCACGAACAGGATATTTTCCAGATGGGCGGTCTGCGAAAGAAAATGCCGATTACTTTTATCACATTCACCATCGGCGTGCTCGCGATTATTGGTCTGCCCGGTCTCGCCGGATTCTTCTCGAAGGATGCAATTCTGCTTCTTGCGATGAAGAACAACACGGTGGTCTTTGGGATCCTCGTGTTCACTGCCATTCTGACCGCGTTCTACATGATTCGTATGTGGAAGCTCGTTTTCTTTGGAGAGACGCGTTCGGATAACGCGGCCAAATCGCATGAGAGCGGTTTGTCGATGACGCTGCCATTGATGGTGCTCGCCGGATTGGCGATCATCGGTGGCTACACCGGAATATTCAGAAAGCTCGGTGGTTCGATCGCAGATCGCGTTCCTCACGCCCATGGCTCCGAGCATACGATGATTCTCCTCACGAGTATCGCGGTGCTCATTATTGGTTCAATTAGTGCCTGGGTTTACTACAAGCCCGGCGCAAAGGATAGCTTGGCGCAAAATTTCAATGGGTTGTTCAACGGCTTGACGACATTGAAGGAATCTTTCGATGCGCTTTACGGCTACTATGTCGCGAAGGTGCAGCAGCGCTTCGCGATGTTGCTCAACTTTTTAGAGCAAATCTTTCTCGCGGGTCTCATCATCCGCGGCTTCTCCGGGCTGGTCGGTCTGTTAGGGCTGGGCGCACGCGCGCTTCATGTCGGCAGTCTCCATGCCTATGTTCACTGGTTCCTCTTGGGGATGGCTCTCCTCTGGGTCCTGACCTCGGGATTATTTTAATCTGAAATGACCGCACTGCCTTTTGATCCTCTTCTGTTGGCCATCGTGTCGCCCCTCGTGGTGGCGTTGGCGATCGCGCTTGGTCTGCCCAAACGTCTCTCGGTTAAGCTGGCCTATGTCGGCTTCGGGTTACCCGCCTTGCTGGCCTTGCACGCTTGGTATCACTTCCCCGTGGGATTGGGGAGCGATTACGCGTTTACGACCAACTACAATACCGGTCTTGAAAGCATGGGTATCAGCCTGAAGCTCGGGCTCAACGGGATCTCGATGCCTCTCTTTGCCCTCGCCGGAATCGTGGGTCTGGCGGCCGGCCTCTATGCGATTCAATCCGGGGCGGAACGCCTCAAGATATACTTGATGCTGCTACTTACGATGCAGGGCGGTTTGATGGGAGTTTTCGCCAGTATCGATATTTTCTATTTCTACTTCTTCCACGAACTTGCCCTGATCCCGACCTTCATCATGGTCGGCATCTGGGGTGGCCGTGACCGCAACTACGCGGCGATGAAGATGACGATTTATCTCACGCTTGGCGCGATGCTGTCGCTGATCGGTCTGATCGCGATCTACGTGAAGAGTGGGGCGAATAGCTTTGATCTGATCGCCCTCCGTGAAGCTCTGGCCGCCCAACCGCTCGCGGATAGCGTGCAGCAATACCTGTTTGGTCTGCTCCTGTTTGGTTTCGGTATCCTGGTATCGATCTGGCCGTTGCACACTTGGGCCCCGCTCGGTTACGGCGCCGCGCCAAGTTCGGCGGCGATGCTCCACGCGGGTGTGCTGAAAAAATTCGGTCTTTACGGTTTAATTCAAATCGCAGTCCCACTGCTGCCGACCGGTGCGAGCCATTGGGTGACCATCCTCGCGATCCTCGCGGCGTTTGGTAATGTGCTCGTCGTCGGGCTGATCACGATGGCGCAACGCGACCTCAAACAGATGGTCGGTTACAGTTCAGTGATGCACATGGGTTATGCGTTTCTCGGCATCGCTTGTCTCACCAGTATGGGGGTGGGTGGTGTCGTGATTCTGATGGTTGCGCACGGTCTTTCCGTGGCGCTCCTCTTCCTTCTTTCCACTTGCGTGCATCATCGCACCCAGACTTTCGATATGGAAGAAATGGGTGGTCTCGCCCAAAAGGCCCCCGTGCTTGCCGCTCTGTTCGTGACCGCCACGATGGCGGGAATCGGCCTCCCCGGATTCGCCAACTTCTGGGGCGAACTGACAATCTTCGTCGCTCTTTGGAAATTCTCGACGCTCTACACCGCCATTGCTGTCGCCGGTATCATTATCTCGGCCATCTACGGATTGCGCGCGGCGGCTCGTGTTTTCTTCGGCTCACCGACTGAGGCATTCACCGAAGTCTCCGCGAAGCACCCACCAACCGATCTGCGTTGGGGCGAAAAACTTCCGGCGCTTATTCTCCTCGCAGCGCTTTTCTTCATCGGCTTCTGGCCGAAATCCATTTCCGAACCGGTTGATGGGGCATTGAGCCGCGATTGGCCTGCCGTCGTTTCAACCGCTGCCAAGTAAGCTTTCGCCGCCATGAATATCGAACTTCTTCAGGCCGCCGCCGACTCCAATCAATGGAGAGCCATCTTCCCCGAGGTCGCTTTGGGCTGTCTCGCCCTCGCGTTGCTCGCACTCGAAATCATGCTGCCCAAGTCGCAGCACAAGGTCATTCCCGGTGTCGCCATCGTGGGACAGCTGGCCTTGTTGATCGGGCTGCTGATTAAATTCAATTCGCCATACTTCGGCACGGATACCTTCAACGGATTGATTAGTCACACCCGTGACGGGCAATTCATGCGGGTCTTCTTTCTCGCGAGTTCGCTGCTGGTCAGCCTGCTCGCAACTGTCAGTCTCGCGAAACAGAAGATGCCCCGCATCGAGTTTTACGCGATCACGTTGGTCATCAGCGGAGCGATGATGCTGCTCGCGCAGAGTAATCATTTCGTGATGCTCTTCGTCGCCCTCGAAACGGTGACGGTTGGCTTTTACATTTTGGTCAGCTACTTCCGCGCTAATCCACTTTCGCTCGAAGCAGGCCTCAAATACCTGATCACGGGCGCGCTCAGCTCGGGTCTGCTGCTCTTCGGTATCGTATTGCTTTACGGCGTAGCGGGTAATCCATTGCTGCCGGGTCATGTCGCGAATGGGATGAGCTTTCCGGCGTTGCAGAACTTCCTCGCGGCCAATCCTGATAACTTCCTCGCCAGCCTCGGTATCCTCCTCGTGCTTTCCGGAGTTGCGTTTAAGATCGGCGGTTTCCCTTTCCAAATCTGGGTGCCCGATGTTTATCAAGGCGCACCTACACCGGTGACTGCGTTTCTCGCGGTGGCTTCGAAAGCCGCTGGTTTCGCGGTTCTTCTCACCTTGGTCACGACTGCCTTTGCTCCTTACTCGTATTTGACGATTCCGGTGCTCACGGTGATGGCAGCTACGACACTGCTGTTTGGCAACATCGCGGCGCTGACTCAGCACAACGTGAAGCGCCTCATTGGGCTTTCCGGTGTGTCGCACGCTGGTTTCCTTCTGATGGGTGTTGTGGCGGCAATGACCGTGCCGACCACGACAGGTGCCGTTTACTTCTATTTGTTCGTTTACCTCATCGCTTCCTTCGCCGTCTTCGGCGTGATGGCGCATGTCGCGGGTGACAATGATGCGGAGCAAGAGCTCGATCATTATTCTGCTCTGGCCAAACAACACCCGTTTCTCGGATTAGTGCTGGCGATTGGATTGGGTTCGCTCGCTGGAATTCCGCCGCTGGCCGGATTTATGGGTAAGCTCTTCGTCTTTATCGCCGCATTCAAAGCTGAGCTCTATCCGTTGCTGGCAATTGCCGTGATTGGCGTGGTGATTTCGATCTATTACTATTTCGGTTGGATCAAATCCGCCTTCTTCGACACCTGGCGTGCACCGCTGCTCGAAGGTGAAACTGATGACCGTCCGACTGTGACCGCTCCGAATTGGACTTTGAAGCTCACGCTCACTGTGCTGGCTCTCGCGACCGTAGTTCTCGGTTTCTACCAAGGCTGCCTCGGTGAGTGGTTTTTGAACCGCTAGTTTCCTCTATGTCCTGGCATGCCCTGTGTGCCTCCTTAGATGGATATTAACCACGAATGGACACGAATAAACACGAATGAAATTACGGATTCCATGCTGGTGGAATGGACTGTGATTTCAGTGTCAGCTTCGACTGAGTCCTCAGAAATTCGTGTGTATTAGTGTCCATTCGTGGTTTTCAGAGGTTGTGGTAAAAGATTTTGAGTTTGAAGGAATCAACTAAAGTCCACGTCCTTCACTTATGACCCGCTTTCGCCCCTGCATCGATCTTCACGAAGGAAAGGTGAAGCAGATCGTCGGCGGCTCTCTGCGCGACGATCAAACTGGTTTGCAGACTAATTTCGAAAGCGATCAAACCGCGGGTTCTTTCGCAGAACGCTATCGGCAGGATTCCCTGACCGGTGGCCACATCATCAAGCTCGGACCGAATAACGACGAAGCGGCTCGCGAAGCATTGGCTGCCTATCCCGGAGGAATGCATGTTGGCGGCGGTATCAATTTGGTTAACGCGCCGCAATGGCTGGAGGCCGGCGCGAGCCACGTGATCGTGACTTCGTGGCTCTTCGATGAGACGGGACGCTTACTACCCGAACGGCTCGATGCTCTCGTCGCTGAAGTGGGGAAGGAGCACATCGTCATCGATCTGAGCTGCCGTGTGAAAGAGGACGGTTGGGTCGTCGCGATGAATCGCTGGCAGACTCTCACTGATCTGCCGATTACCGAGAAAACCCTCAAAGCTATCGCGGGGCATTGTGCGGAATTTCTTATTCACGCCGCCGATGTCGAAGGCAAATGCGAAGGCATCGACGAGAAGCTGGTTGAGCTAATCGGTCAGCATTCACCCATCCCCGCGACTTATGCTGGTGGGGTTCACGCCTTCGAAGATCTTGCCACCGTCGATCAGCTTAGCGGTGGTAAGGTCGACCTCACAATCGGCAGCGCGCTAGACATCTTCGGCGGCACGAATGTCCGCTACGACGATTGCGTGCAATGGAATCAACGCAGTTAATTGAAAGTCTCCTCCAATCTATGAAAGCCTCATCAAAAACACCCCGCCTCATTCAATGCGCCACCCCTTGGAGCTTAATCGAATACCCCAGTGCCAAAAAGGAGTGGTCGATGAAACGAAAGATCAAAGCGATCAAGAAGGCGGGCTTTGATGGGTTGGCGGCAATTCCAGATGAAGAGGCAGCGGCACTTTGCGGTAAGCATGATCTTAAATTGATGGGCGGAATGGACGGTTCGAATGTGACCAAGGCCAAACGTGAAATGGCGCGTCAGCGTGATTTAGGTGTGACTCACATGAATATCCAACTCTGGGATCATGACACGGCTCTCCCTAAAGCCGCAAAGACTGCGGTTAAGCTGGTCAAGGCAGGTGATGCGCTGGGCGTGAAGGTGCATATCGAGACGCACCGTGATACGGCGACCGAGACGCCGGAGAAATACTGGGAGATCGCGCGCCTCTACAAAAAGGAGGCCGGGAATTTGATGCCGACGACCTGGGATCATTCGCATTTTGCCATCGTGAAGCATCTCACGCCGACAAATTATGTCGAACGTCTGATCGTTGATCCGGCCATGATCCAACTTTCCGAGCTACTTCATCTCCGGCCCTTCAATGGTCACCATTGCCAAGTGCCGGTCACGAATGGTAAGGGCAAGTTGACTCAGGAATTTATCGATTACCTCGCCTTCGTGGAGGAGCTCTTCGTTTGCTGGCTGCAGGGTCCGAGGCCTCGCCCCGACCTCTGGGTTTGCCCTGAGATGGGTGGCAGCGCCGGTTACCATTTGAGTGGCCAACCACATCCGTGGCCCGATGCACAGGCCGCTCGGATTGAATATGCGAAAGCATGGAAACGTGCTTTGAAACGAAGATAGGGGACCGTTGTTTTTCCCTTTTGAACTACAAACAAGGTAGGGACGGACCGCTGGGCCGTCCGGGATGGAATTCGACGGCGCGCCCAGCGGTCACGCCCTACCTGGAATGATTGCCGCGTCATCCGCTGAGCGGATTCCTCGCAATGACAGAGGATTCTATGGCCGGTTTTCTCGTGGGATCAGGTTCTTCATGCTTGGCGATTGGGCGGCTTTGCCTGAGAAATAAGGTGCACTATGAGAATTACCGGCCTCGCCATTGTCCCGCCCCCGACCGCTGCCGATCTGCCCAAGGTCACGCCAGAATTACTGGCCTCGGTCCTCGCGCGCTATTCACGAAGCAACGATGGCATCGGCGCGATTCTCGATAAGGTGGATATCGGCAACCCGGATGCGTCGATCGATCGCATCCTGAAATTTGTCGATTATGGTCATGCCTCAATTGGCGGTTTAACCGGTGGCCTCGCGATCGCTCTCGACGATATTTCGATGTGGCTCGCGTATAAACTCTTCGATCTCGCTCAAATGGCCGACGGGCAGGAATCGAGCACGCGCTACATTACGATGGATGCGACCAATCTACCCACCCCGGCCGAGATTGGGATTCCTGACGATTTGGCCCCTCGCTGGACAGAGCTGATGGCGAAATCGTTTGCGGCCTATCAAAGCGAATACGCTCGGCTTGATGATCTCGGCGCAGCGGAGCCGGATCGGGTGAGGGTGCCTCAAGATGCGAAACCCGCCGTCGTAAATCGCATTCGAAAAAACTATGCGTTGGATCGCGCACGCTACTTTATCCCACTTGCTACGCGCACCAATGTCGGTCTCGTGCAGACTTCACGCATGTGGGCGAATACGGTGAAGCATCTCGATTCGTTGCCGCATCCCGAGGCGCGTGCCGCGGCGAAATTGATCCGCGATGAATTAATCAAGCAGTCGCCGCGTTTGATGCGTCACAGTTTCGCCGAAGAGTCATACAAAGCGCAGGTCTCGCAGGAGCTTGCTGCCAGTTTCAAGCTTGGCCTCGCTCGTCTTTCTACGGCTCCGCTGGCGGACGAGGTTTGGGTGAATGTCGATCGCTCGGCCCCGCCTTGGTTGGCGGAAGAGCAATCGATTGGAGAAGCACTCAAGTATCGTGGGAATCGTTACGGCTACCAAGGCACGGCGACGCGTCGTATGCGGGTTGGATTTGCGTGGAATAATATGGCGGTGGCCGAGTTGCGTGACTTGAACCGGCACCGCACGGGGCATCGTTATACGCCGATGATTCAAGCAGGTTTCTATCTGCCCGAAGAAATCAAACACGCTGATCACCAGATCTTGCTCGACGGACAGGCTGCCTTGACACGCGAGCTGATGGAACGGGGTTCGGAGGCTTACGTTTATTCGCTGTTGTTGGGCGCGCAGACGCCCTTTGAGCACAGCACGCATGCGGACAAGTTTATCTACGAGGCGGAATTACGCACCGGGATGGGCGCGCATTTTCGCTACGCCGAACATTTGAGCGCAGTGCTGCACGAGTTTTTTGAGCAAGTGCCGGACGCGCGGAAGTGGGTTGTCGAGGGCACGGCTGAGCCCGAATAAAACATTGCCGCGCCCGTTAGGGCCTGCTGTGATGCAAGTCACAAGCATGAAGCGATTTTGCGTAGTCCTGATCTTAGTTGTAGGCTTGGCCTTGAGCAATGCGTTGGCAGCCGCAGAGGTAATTCGCGGGAAGAGCTCAGAGAGTAAAAAAATTGGTAATGCAGAGCTTGCGAAAGTGGTGGTGCAACATCCGGCCAGCATGGGCGATTCAAAGGGGGAGCGCTTTCAAAAGCGAAACGTCCTGCCCAAATATTCGGTTGCTCGAAAGAGTTCGGCGACTTCGGTAAAAATCATGCGGTTATCTGGTAAAAAATCTAAGGTGCCGCTCCGTAAATTTCCTGTCGTGAAAGTAGATTCCTCCAGTGCACGCTGATTTGTCGTATGAAACGCCTGCGAATACTTCAGTTTAATATGCAGTTTGGACAGGTGTGGGACGCCGCGGATCCGGATAATGCCCCCATCAATATTGAGGCCACGATTGCGGAAATAAAACGACATGATGCGGATATTATTATGCTGCAGGAGTTGGAGCATGTGCGGCCCGATGGCTCGCAGGCGCCAATGCCGCCCAATTACTCACGGATCAAACAGGAATTAAAGGGCTACGATAACACATTCTCGTTTCCACGACCCGATCCCCGCGAGTTACCATTTGGGGTCGGTTTGGCGATTTTCTCCCGCTGGCCATTGGCTCCCTTGTCTTGTGTAAATATCCCATCTCCGCCGATTGAATTTGAATTCATGGGGGAGACGAAGACGCCCACGGATCGTTTGATGATTAGCGCGAATATAAATGTGGATGGGCAGGAAGTTCGGCTTATTAATACCCACTTGCTCGCGTTCTTTATGCTCAAATCGAGCAGTGAGGAAAATCCGGGCCAACGTAAACTCATCGAAGAAGAACTCCGAAAGAGTGATTTGCCCACGATTCTGACGGGGGACTTCAATGTGAGTAAGCATCAATCGCTCGTGGATCAATTTGCGGCTGCTGGGTTCAACACAGCGCAATCCGAAGAAATTACCTGGCTGAGAATGCCCTACGTGCTCGATCACGTGTTCTTCAATGACGCCTTCCGCTGTGTCAGCCACGAAGTCGTTCAAAGCACGGCTTCCGATCACCTGCCTTTGGTCGTGGATCTCGAGCTGCTCGACTAGGCGAGTTCAGCTTTCGTCGCGCACCCGATCCTTTTCCGCTTCGCGTTCTTCTTCCAAGCGGGCTTTCTCCGATGAAATCTGCTCGCGCATTTGATCGGCTTCCTCGGCGTTGCCAGCGGCAAGGGCGGAATCGAGCTTCTGCTGGAGGAAAATTTCCCGTTCAGCTAACTTGCCCTTAAAGACGAGATCGATCTCCGCCAGACGGGCCTTCTGATCGTCGTTGAGAGTTTTTTGGGAGGACGGATCGCTCTTATCAAGACGTTCCATGGCCAGTTCGTATGCGCTTTTCATGATGAGATAGTGTTGAAGATCTCAGCCGAAGTTCACGCCGAAAAGCAACGTAATCGCAACAACGATGAATGGGGGCCACCAGCCGCCACGATTGGGCTGCCAGCGTCCTGCATAACCATAGATGATTGTGCCGAGCAGAACTACGAAAGCCCATGGGCCGATCCCTTCTGCCTTGAAAGTGGCAGCATGATAAACTCCCGGCCAGGTGACGAATTGTCGAATCGCGCCATCAATACCGGCTAGAATCAACACCGCCGCGTGATTGAAAAGAAGCGTGCCCGTGGTGAATCCGATCAAGCCGCAGAGTAGTGAAGCCATGCCCGAAAGAATGACCAAACTGGCAATCGGTATCAGGAGAAGATTGGCCAGGAGCGCACCCGGAGTGAGCAGTCCGAAATATTGCACTCCGGCTAGCATGCTGAAGAGGATCGAGGATAAACCGATGGCGAGAGTAGCGAGAAAGGCCCGCCAGATGAACGCGGAGAATTTCTGCCGAACGTTCCAGGTTGATTCAGGGATCAGCGAGAACAAGGACCAGCGAAGATTCATTTTCTCACCGAGTGGTAAGCCAAGTAGGAGGATGGCCGTTACAATCCCATAGCTCATTTGAAAACTCGCCGTAAAGAGCTGCCCGGGCGCGACGCACAAGACGATCAAAGCCGAAGCGGTGAGTGCGGAGAGGGGGTTTCCCGGCAGTCGAAACAGGTAAGAGGTCTGGAGTAGAGTGACCATCATGAAAGCCCGCACGGCCGATGGCGTGTGGCCGGTTATCCCCACGTAAAGCCCGAGCGCGACGAAGCTGATTACGAATCGCCAGAGGCGTGGGAGTCGGGTGATCAGGAGCAGAGCGTGGATGGCGAGCGCGATCACTCCGATGTGTAGACCGCTGATGGCAAACAGATGCATCGTCCCGCTCCGCATGAACAGCTCGTCTTGCTTGTCGCTCAATTCAGCCTTTCGACCGAGTAGCATGGCGGAGGTGATATTGGCGAGCTCGGGTCGTTTTTCCGCTACTCCAAGTTTGAGGATTTGATCAAAGCGATCCGCCGTTCGATTGTAAAATCGTCGGTAGGCTGACGCGGGCTGAGTTTCGGCGATTACTTGCCCTCGTCGAAATTGAAATGAGATCCCGGAATCCGAGAGATAGTTTTCAAAAGAGTTGGGTTCTGTTTGCCGGGGTAGCGGTTCGAGTATTGCGAGCGTATCAATCTCGGCGGTGGGGATGGGCGCGGAGCTATGGTCCGGCAGGCGCAGAGAATAAAAAACGCTCTGCCCAAGCAGATCGGCAAGGTGCGGATCTGTTCCGATGATGATGGCTAGGCCTACGGCGCGATTGGGATAGGGACTAAAGTAAGTCCGGGTGACCTTGAGTTGCAGATGCGCTTGTCGTGCAGGGAGACCCGACCAATCGGGTGGAATGCTACGATGCAAGGTGTAGCTACTGATTCCAGCGAAGAACATACCCAGGCCGAGCAGGATACCCCAGAGCCGGGAGAATTTTTTCGAAAAAAAGCATGCGCCTGCGATGGTGAGTAGGGCGATTCCGAGGCTGGTTGCCAGGGGTAGGTCGAGATGTCCGCTTTGGGCCCATGCCAATCCTGCTGCCATGGGTAAGACCAACCAAAGCAGGGGTGCGCGGTGTCCGAGGCTGCTGGAAGCCATGCCTAAATCCTGCCCAATAATCGGAAAATGAACACCGCAATTATGCAGGCTTTGATTTGAGAAGAAATGTGTCCATTAATGGAGGCCCATGTCTGTTGATGACCAGCCCGAGTTCTTTGGTGACGAGATTCTGCCCCCTTCCGATGCACAAAGGAAGCCCACGGAGAATCAACCGCTTGCGGCTCGCATGCGCCCGCGCCGATTGGCGGAAGTCGTTGGGCAGGAGCATATCACCGGTCAGGGGAATTTGCTGCCGCGATTAGTGGAGCAGAACCGTTTTGGAAGTCTGATCTTCTACGGTCCTCCGGGTTGTGGAAAAACGAGTTTGGCGGAAGCGATTGCCGCGGAAACCAAGAGTCGATTCGTGCGCATCAACGCCGTGATGAGCAATGTCGCGGAGTTGCGGGAAATTCTCTCGATCGCGCGGCGTCGTCCGGAAGCGGGCACGATTCTTTTCATCGACGAACTGCACCGCTTTAACAAATCGCAACAGGACCTGCTGTTGCCTGATGTGGAAGAGGGAACGATCCGACTGATCGGGGCGACGACGCACAATCCCGGATTCTATGTGAACCCACCGCTGCTCTCTCGGAGCCATCTCTTTCGATTAGAGCCGTTGCAACCTCCTGCCATCGCCGGGGTCATGGCGGCCGCGTTGGCCGACGAAGAACGCGGATTGGGCGCGCGCCATTGCTCGGCGGATGAGAAGGTGCTGGTTGATTTGGCGATGCTTTGCGACGGTGATTTGCGTCGCGCGCTCAATGCGCTGGAAGTGATCGTCTTCAGTTTGGAAGAAAGTGCGTCAATTACCTCGGCTGAGATTGAGGTCTTCGCACGTGAGCGTCGGATCCGTTATGATGCCGATGAAGATGAGCATTACGACACGATTTCCGCTTACATCAAAAGTTGTCGCGGCAGTGATCCCGATGCTGCGATGTATTGGCTCGCGAAGATGTTGGTCGGAGGAGAGGACCCGCGGTTTATCGCGCGACGCTTAGTCATTCTTGCCAGTGAGGATGTGGGGCTGGCCGACCCGATGGCGCTTCCGCTCACCGTAGCGGCTCATCATGCGGTTGATTTTATCGGCATGCCGGAGGCGGAATACACGCTCGCACATGCGACGCTCTATATCGCGACGGCGCCGAAATCCAATTCAGCAGCGATCGCGCTGGGTGCCTCGAAACAGGCTATTCAAAAATCCACCGTGCAGCCAGTGCCATTGCCCATGCGGGATAAAAGCGGTAAGGCGAGCAAGGAGAACAATCACGGCAAGGGTTACCGCTACTCGCATGATTATCCTGAGAATATATCCGGTCAGGATTACTTGGAAAAACCGCTGTCGCTTTACACTCCTAAATCGATCGCTTGGGAAGCAAAGATCGCGGAGCGACTCGCTCGCTGGCAACATCTCAAGGCGGAGATCAAGCAGTCGAAAACTTGAAGTATGCAAGCGCGGTAAAACGGTGTCGGCGGATGATTTCCGAGAAGAGATTTATTGGGGAAAGCAGGAAAGCTGGAGAATGCCGGATGTTGATACTTCGGAAACAGACGGTTCAACGCGGAGTTCGCGAAGAGCGTGGAGGGAAATGCGATGAACTCCGCGTCCTTCGCGAACGCCCCGTTTATTTGCCTTGGGTTTATCCCGCGCTGTCGATGGTGGGGCAAAAGATGGGAGTTGGGCTCTCAACTATCTCGAGATTTCCCCGGGAATCATTTCTGGATCGGCTCGTTCCCGATTTTCAGCTTTCCCCATTGAATCTGGATGGGATCTTTGGGCACCGCACTGATCTGTCCTGCAGATATGAATAAAGAGTTAACTTCTGGGAACCCTCTTGCGGATAGACGGGGAGAGGGGCTAGTTTCTCCTCCATGAAAATCCGCCTACTGCTCTGTTTCATGGTGATGGCCTCGTGGGGACTGGCTGCCGGTAACTATGGTAGTTACGGGAAATCCTCTTCAGCCAAGAAAAAGGCTTCGGCAAAAGCAGGCAGCGAGGAATCTGCGACGATTCCGGGTATCGTGATCGAGCGAAAGGCTAAGAAAGGCTATCTCGGTCTCGAATTGGTGGATTACAAATACAAGCTCACGTTTTACGGATCGGACAAGGAACCGGTGAAAGCGGATTTTCCCCGGGCTCTGTTTCGCTGGTCGAAGATAAATGGTTCGGGCTCCGAGCGCTATATGCTCTCGGTTGGAGGTGAGAAAAGCGTGCTGACTTCTCCCCGCAACGTGAAGCCGCCCTTCAATTTTCGCTTATTTATCGTCTTGCTCGATGATGATCCGGAGACGGAAGCGGAAACTTATGTGGTGATGTTTCGACCATAAGCTCAGTGGGAGAGATTATTTTAGGGGGAGAGTAGGGCTTTGGGGATCGACCCGGTAGCGGCGCTGCCAGCGGATGAGTGAATCTTCGGAGAGCTCGTGGAGGGAAGCACTGATCGTGTTGACCGATTTCGTGATATAATCGCGGGCTTGGTGAGCTTCTGCTTGTTGTATTTCGCGCAGATTGGACATCGATTCGATCACGGTGAGTTGGCTGTTGATCTGATCCTTGAGCATGAGCTGGATTTCACTGATCGCTTCATCACGCACACGTTTGCCGCGAGTTTGGAGCCGATGGTAGATCCAGCCGGTAATTCCTCCCATGACAATCACACAAAAAAGACCGACGACCCATGGACTGATACCTACGGAACCCGACCACACAATGGATGCGAATACTACTGCCAGACCGAGTAGCATGAGGTGGACTTCCCTATGACGCAGATATCCTTTCATGTTCGTGTTGTGTGGCGAAGAGGCAACCTCAAGCCACGAAATGGCGCAACCGAGGAAACCCCTCATTCTTTAGAGGTGTCTGTCCCTCAGGTGCCGTTTGACAACCGGTCAGAGGAGGGCGAATCTCCGGCTTCATGTCCGCCATTTCCGACTCCGTCTTCGACTCCGTAGAGTCCGCCATCCAAGAGATCGCGGCCGGTAAACTCGTGATCGTAACTGACGATGAGAATCGTGAAAACGAGGGTGATCTCATCATGGCCGCCTCGAAAGCGACGCCGGAGACCGTTAATATGATGATTCGCTACTGCAGTGGGATCGTCTGTGTGCCGATGCTCGAGGCACAACTGCGGCGGATGGGGCTCGGCCCGATGGTGCAGAATAACCGCGAGGTGCAGCGCACTGATTTTACGGTGACGGTAGATGCCGCTGATGGTATCACTACGGGGATCAGTGCCTTTGATCGCACGCAGACAATTAAGGTTTTGGCTGATGCCGAAGCGACGTCGGATCAGCTCGTGCAGCCGGGGCATGTGTTTCCGCTGCGGGCAAGACCGGGCGGGGTGCTGGAGCGTGCGGGTCACACCGAAGCTGCGGTCGATTTAGCGATTCTTGCGGGGCTTCATCCGAGCGGGGTCCTCTGCGAATTGGTTAATGACGATGGCTCGGTGCAACGCGTGCCGCAGTTGCTGGAATTTAAGAAAAAATTCGGACTCAAAATGATCTCGATCGCTTCGCTGATCGAATATCGTCACCATCGCGAGCAACTCGTCGAAGTGGTGAGCACGGAGCCGTTTGAATCAGAATTTGGCGATTTCACGCTCCACGTTTTTCGCAACAAAGTGGATGATCGGCATCACCTAGCCTTTACGCAGGGTGACCTGACCGGCGAGCCACCTTTGGTTCGGGTGCATAGCGAGAATTTGTTGGGCGATGTTTTTCGCCAACGCGGACTCGATAGTTTTCATTCCCTCACGGCATCGCTTGAAACGGTAGCGAAGACAGGTCGCGGCGTGGTGCTCTATATGGAGCAACCCAATGGTGGGGCTGATATGATCAAACGCTTGCATGGCGCGACCAACGAACCGCCGATGAGTTTTCGTGATTACGGCATCGGTGCGCAGATCCTCGTCGCGCTCGGTTTGCGTAAGATTCGCCTGCTTTCGAATAACAGCCGCAAGGTTGTCGGTCTCGACGGTTATGGTTTGGAAATCGTCGAACAGGTTTCGTTGTAATTTATAGGTTGCGGAGGGGAGTTAACCCCGCTCCGCTAGCCGACTTCTTTCTCAGATGAGTCTCTCTGTTCCTCAGTCACAGTCCGTCAACGGCACCACTTTCAAGGTGGGCATTGTGGCCGCACGTTTTAATGAGAAGCTCGTCGATGGCCTCTTGATGCGCGCGATCAGTGTGCTGGAAACGGCCGGAGTTAAGTCGAAGAACATCCAGACCGAACGTGTCCCCGGCTCGCATGAGATTCCGTGGGCAGCGCAGGAGCTCGCGCGATCCAAAGATTGCGATGTCGTCATCGCGCTCGGTGTGCTGATTGGTGGCGATACTAACCATCACGAGATGGTCGGCCAGAGTGTGTCCACGGCGCTGCAAAACATTTCCCTGAAACGCAAAATCCCCGTGATCAATGGCGTCATTGTGGCCAATACTGTGGCTCAGGCCCACGCGCGGTGCACGGGTAAGATCAATCGTGGTGCTGAGTTTGCGCAAGGGGCGCTTGAGATGGCAGCGTTGAAGCGAAAATTAAAATCATGAGCAATCCTCGCAAAGCCCAGTTTGTCCAGCGCCACGACGGCCGTGTTGTCGCCCTGCAATTCCTTTTCGCGTGGAGTATGAATCACCCGCAGAACCTGAATGAGGATATCCGTGTTTTTATCGAGACGCTCGAACATCCCCGCGAGCATTATGCGTTTGGCGAGGAATTGATTCACGGTGTGGTTGAGCATCAGGCTGAGTTGGACGAGAGAATTAAAGGCCTCGTGCACAACTGGGACTTCAGCCGCATTGCGAAGGTCGATCTCGCGATCCTCCGCGTCTCAATGTTTGAGATGATTTACCGCAAAGACATCCCGCCCATTGTCTCGATCAACGAAGCGATTGATCTATCGAAAGAGTTTTCCAACGCAGATTCCAAGCGCTTCATCAACGGCGTGCTCGACCGTTTAAAAGGTTCATTGGGGCGTGATGCGCGCAAAGCAGAGTAAGGGATCCCGGAATACTGATGAATGTGGAAGTCAGGAAAGCTGGAATATGAGCGATCTGGGTAACAGAGATTTAAGTAGTCGGGTGATTGCTGCGGCAATTGAAGTTCACAAGTCGCTCGGTCCAGGATTTTTGGAGTCCGTTTACGAGAATGCTCTGTGTATTGAATTGCGAAATGCGGGCATTCAATTCGAGCAACAAAAGGAGATTGAGATTTTCTATCAAGGGGAAGTTGTCGGTCAGCATCGCTTGGATTTGCTCATCGAAGGGATCTTTCTAGTTGAGCTAAAAGCAGTCCGAGAATTGGAGGATGTTTTCTTTGCGATGGCCCGAGCCCAGATGCGTGCGGCTGAGATCAGCGATGGCCTCATTCTGAACTTTGCCAGCATGCCCCTAACGATTAAACGGGTAGGGCCCGGCCTGAATCACAATTCCTGATTTTTAACCAGAATTAATGTGGAAATCAGGAAATGAGGAAAAAGGCCTGTAATTCTATAGTCTAAAGGAATTCATTACAGCCTAACTCTCTCTTAATCTGATTAACCTCAGTGTTGCATTTAGTCCGTTCCTGATTTCCAGCTTTCCACATTTAACATCAGTTCCTGAGTTCCAGATTAAGATATGTTCGGACTATTCAAAAAATTTAAAGACGGCTTCTCGAAGACGGTCTCCGCGATGGCGGAGACCACTCGCGGGATCTTTGGTGGGCGCAAGATTGATGCAGCTTCGCTCGATGAGTTGGAGGAGGCACTTTACACAGCTGACTTCGGCGTGGAGACAACTACGGAGATTCTCGACGAGATTAAAGAAGCCTATCGGAAGGATCCGGAATTGAAGGGTAAGCAAGCCGCTGAGATTGGCGCGGCGGTGCTGACCCGGGCGCTCGCCGGGGCCGAAGGCCAGCTCGAGGGTAGGGACGGACCGCTGGGCCGTCCTTCAATTGAAGGCGCGCCCAGCGGTCACGCCCTACCAAACAAACCCACGGTTGTCGCGATGATCGGGGTGAATGGATCTGGTAAGACGACGACAACGGCTAAGCTCGCATGGATGCTCAAGGAGGATGGAAAGAGCGTGACCGTTGCAGCCTGTGATACCTTTCGCGCCGCAGCGGTTGAGCAGCTAAAATCTTGGGCGACACGACTCGATCTTGATATCGTGGCGAGTCATACGGGTGCCGATTCAGCCGCGGTTGCCTTTGATGCGTGGCAAGCCGCCAATGCGCGCGGCCGGGATTATTTGATCGTGGATACGGCAGGACGCTTACACACGAAGAGCAATCTCATGGACGAGTTGGCCAAGATTCGGCGCGTGCTCCAGAAGAACGACGAAACCGCTCCGCATCACAGTTGGCTCGTGGTCGATGGGTCTCTGGGGAGTAACTCAATCGAACAGGCCCGCGTATTTCACAAGCAATTCGGTCTCACCGGACTTGTGGTCACCAAGCTCGACGGGACCAGCCGCGGCGGCGCTCTCGTGGGTATCTGGCGTGAGCTAAAAATCCCGATCTACTTCATCGGCCTCGGCGAACAACCCGAAGACCTCCAGCCGTTCTCCATCGAGAACTACGCGAAGGCGGTGTTCGGGTTAGAGAGCTGAAGTAGAATGGGAGAGCAACGTAGCAAGGATCCTCGGAACCTTGCCACGCCAGTTATTCAGAAGCTATATCGCACTCCGAGATTGAGATTCCGCCCCGGGAGCGGGGCGACTTCCTTGAGGAAGGAAGTGTGGGCTCTTGCCTCCTGATTGGTGAGATTCGTGCCGCGGGCGAAGAGGGTGACACTTTGGTTGCCGAGCGGCAGTCGGTAGGAAAGCGACGCGCTGATGAGTGCATAGCCGTCGGTTATGGTTTCGCCGGGGGCGGTATGATTCTGCGAGCCGACGAATTGCACTTCACTGCCGATGACCAATGAGTCGCGGGCCCATTGCAATCCGAGCTTGGTCCGGGCGGGAGTGATGCGCGGCAGGTGAGTGTTGGTTTGCCGTTCCTCGGCGCGCACGAGGTCACCGCCGAGCATGAGATCAAGTTGGCTGTGATCTTCATCGTGGAGATGAATGACGACTTCCAGTTCGGCGCCTTGGAATTGGGCGTCGCGTTGCACGTAGCGGTAAACGGCGAGTCCTTCTTCCGCTTCCTCGTCATCGGCGGAAACAAACTCCAGAGTCCCGTCGTGTTCCACGGCGAAGAGGCCGTTGGGCTGTTCGTAAATGAAACCGTCGAATCCGTGATGAAAGAGAGTGAGCGATCCGGTGACCATCCCGACGCGTTTGCGAAGAGTGAGGTCGAGCGCGCGTGATGTTTCCAGTCCAAGATTAGGATCACCTATTTCGTAGGCTTGGGTGCCTACGTGTGCGCCATTGGCGAACCGCTCCTGGGCGTTGGGGGCGCGCTCGGCGTGGGCGACCGATAGACCCAGATTCCATTCGTCGGCGAATTTCCAAACGAGTCCGGTGGAGAGACTGAGCATCTCGTCTGACCGAGAGCGATTAGATCCGTCGCGCAGTTCTATCTTTTGTGTTTCTCCCCGACCACCGAATTGCCAAGTGAGCGGGCCGTGTGCGACTTCTTCGAAGACAAAGAGAGCTTGTGTGCTGGTGCGAGATGGAGGCACGAACGCTTCCTCGCCGATGGCTTCAAAGTTACTGCGTCCACCCTGCCAACCGATGGCTCCGGTGAAATTGCCGATCGGATGATGCAATAATTCAATTCGCCCATCGTAACCGCGATTGCGGAAGACAGTGCCGATCTCATCGCCTTCGAGTTCTTGATGACGATATTCCGAACGACTGAATTTTATTTTGGCTGCTTCGAAAATTCCAAAGTCCCTTGTGATTTCACTCTGGAAATCAAAGCGACGTTGCACGAGATCGATGCGGACGGATTCCTCATCATGCTCGGCATGTTCTTCTTCCTCTTCATCTTCGTGTTCGTCCTCTTCGTGATGGTGGTTGTGAGCTCCGGCCGGCACACCGTAGAGGGTGTTGAAACCATTGAATGAGATACCGGCTGATCCCCAATCGCCGAGATAAGTTAGTCCGATGGCCCCGCCATTGGCATCGATACCGGTGTTGGGAATGGAGCCGTAAGCTTCCGCTTCCTCCTCTGCGTGTTCGTCTTCATCATGATCTTCGTCTTCGTCGTGATGTTCTTCTTCCTCCGCGGCGCGACGAGCTGCGCTTTCGGCGTAACCGGGGATCTTAAGATCCCCGGATGACCGTGTGAATCCATCGAGATGCCATGCGATGTTTCCGAAACCACCTTCCAATACGAGGCCGGCGCTTTCCTCGTTGTTGACGGATTGCGAGCGGAGTTCGATGCGACCTTCGATGGGTTGTTCGGGGCGCGCGGTATGAATGCGGTGAGTGATAATATTGATGGCTCCCGCGACGGCGTTGCTGCCATAGAGCAGGGCGGCAGGTCCGCGCACGATTTCAACGCGTTCGATTAGAAGAGGATCGATCGAGACGGCGTGATCGGGACTAGAGACCGAGGCGTCGATCGTGCCGGTGCTGTTTTCGAGTATCTTGAGCCGATCTCCACCCATGCCGCGAATGATGGGACGGCTCGCACCGGGCCCAAAGTAGGTGGAGCTCACGCCGGGTTCGCCGGAAAGAAGTTCGCCGAGTGAAGAGCTTTGCTGCAGAGCGAGCTGGGCACCGGTGAGCACGTGAGTGGGTTGGGCGAGATCGATTTGGCTTTTGGCGTAAGGCGAAGCCGTGACGATGAGATCATCGAGATGAACGGGATCTTCGAGAGAGCCCTCGCGTTCGGATGACGGCGGCTGATCTGTTTGGGCCGTGGCGAGCACGGCGGTGAAAATGAATAAGGAAAGATAACGGGAAAAGTGCATGGAAAGCCTGATTGAAAGGAATGGATGTGCCTGAAATAGGCACGATCAGCCGCAGCGATGGCGGCTGGGAATGAAACCGTCGTCCACGGGACGATCGGAATTCGCGAATTCAATTCAGACTAACGGAGGACCTCTTCCGGGTGGAAGCAGGTGAGCGGGGTTGGCCGGCAGGAGCGCGCTGTGGGTGCTGGCGTGCTCCGTAGTTTCTAATAACGGCAGCGCGACGGGCGCAACTACGTCAACTAAGAGAGTGACGCCACCGGCATAGGCGACGATGGCACAGCTGTGATTCGCATCGGAAGCCGGTGGGTTATCGTGATCACCACAAGGTCCATCACTCTCAAGCGTGTGTTCTTGGTGAGCCCAGTCATGAAGCTCTGGGCTGACCGACATTAATCCCAGCCCCAGCACCAGCACCGCCAATCCCATCGCCATGAGGCGATGCAGAAAGGTGGATAAAGATGGTTGGCGGGTATTCACGAGGAGGAGATCGGCCTATTATGGCAGAGTCGTCAAGGGACCTTGCTTTTTGGTGAACCGAGTAGCTTCACGTTGAACAAATGCCAATCGCGGCCTTGCCGTTCGATTCGGCCAAGGAGTTCTTGATCCACCGAAAGCTGTGATAAGGTTTCCGCTTCGACCTTGAAGGCCATGGTCATGGCGCGCATCACGCCGGGGATTTCCTCGTGTTTGACGATCACCATGCCGCGATCAGCCATGACGCGGGTCACGATGCCTTTGACGGGATAACCGCGGGTGGCGTTGGCATCGTCCTCATCGCAAGGGAGGCAAGGTTTGCGACCGGCGATGGTGGAGAGGTCCGGGAGGGTGATGAGTAGTGTGTGGACTTGCTGGCTCTGGGTATAGGTCGCGATCAGCTGCGCGGAGGTGCTGCCGTAATCCTTAAGCAAGGCGAGGCGGGGATTGCCGATGGCTTCATCAGTTCCGGTAATCACCAGTCGCACCGCCGGGCTGAGGGTTTGGGAGGGAGCGATTCGGCGAAGATACAGACCGGGTAGGTCGCCATTTTCCTGCCAGATCACGATCACCGATCCATCGCGTAGCATTTTCAGATCAGGTCGACCCATCGCATGGTCGAGATCGATCGTTTGTGGCATCGTGAAACGTGCTCCGGCATCAGGAGATGTTGAGACCAACACGCGTGGCGAATTGAATGCCGCGGTGAACCATGTCGCGGCCACCTGACCACCGGAACTGTCGAGACGAGGCCCTTCAGTCAGATCCGATGTCGGGCGCCATGCATCATGATTCAGGATGCGTAATTCGGACCATTCGCGACCATCCCAGGCGACGCGGTGAATATCCTGAACGCCTCGGGCATCGAGTCCGCGATACGCGAGGAGAGCGGAGCTGTTGGGAAACAGTGTGAAGTCGAGGGGGCTACTTTCACTGACGGAATAATCGATCAGAGTGTCGGGCTCATCATTGCCGATTACGCGTGCGTAAAGGCTGGTCTTTTCAGCCCGGCCATCGAGCCAAGCGGCGAGGAGTTTGCCGCTGCGCCAAAACGATATTTGGGGAAACCCAACCTGATTGCTTTCGGTCGTGAGAGGTGTGGGCGAATCCCACGTCGAGCCTCCATCGTAGCTCCGACTGAGGTTGGCGATGGTCACGCCTTCTCTAGGCTGGCTGAGCCATGCTGCGACGAGCGATTGGTTTCTACCGGCGGTGAGACTCGGAGCGTGGGAGGAATCAACGAGCAGGGTATCGCTCGCGATTATGGTGTTTGGCTCGGACCATGTTTTTGTGGCAGGAAGATATTGAGCTATCTTCAAGACACCTCCGGTGCTCCGGAGCTCAATCCATGTGAGGTAGATTTCGTTATCTGAACCTTGGGTGAGAGTCGGAGACAGGGAATCCGCTTCCGTGGGAGAGGCGATGACAGTAGTCGTGAGGGGATACTCGGAAGTTCCCGTTTTAGCATGGATTGAAACCGATGCGATGATCAGCGACAGCAGAGATAGGGCGGTGCGCATAATAGGAAATTAGGTTAAATGCCCGTCAGTGCAATGCGGACGGGCAATGTTCACGTGGAGGTTTGATTCGTCGATCCGTGTTTAGAAGCGGTAGTCACACTTGATCCAGCCGAAGCGGCCGGGCTCGTTGACGCGGGTGGTTTGAGTGAAACCGGCGACGGCTGCTCCGGCCCGACTAATGTGGACGGCGTAAGTCCGATCAAAGAGGTTATCAATGCCGACAGAGAAACGTAGATAGGAGCTGGGAGCCCAACTGGCGTTGAGGGACACGGTGTCGTAGGCTGGTGAGGGGCCGATATCCTGTCCGACGATGTTTCCCTGATTGATCGCGACACGGTCTTGTGCATCCACGCCATGCCAGAGAGCCCCGACCGACCAGGAGGACTGAGTGTAGGTGAAACCGATTCTGCCTTCCAGTGGAGGCATCTGGGCAAGAGGGAGATCGTCGGTCGTATTGTTGCCACGCACGGATGAAAGACTCGCATCAAGTCGCAGTGCTTCAGTGATGCGATAGCCAATCCCGAATTCGCCGCCCATTGTCTTGGCGTCGATGTTGCGAGCGACGGTCGCCATGCGAGTAGACATCATCCCGCCCATCATGCTCGAGGCCTTAGAAAAGTTTTTTTGAATGAGAATGTAATCGTTGATCCCTGAAGCGAAAATCGAGGCGGTGAGCTCCAGCCCTTCATGACGATAAATCCAACCCAGATCGAGTTGAGTCGTCTTTTCCGGTGATGTTTCGAAAGCGCTGGGAGAGGTTGTGCTTTCGGAGGACACGAGTTCCCAATAATCGGGGAAACGCTGGGTGTGGCCGACGCCGAGATAAACGGTCGAGTTTAGATTGATGTCGTGCTCAATCCGGGCAAAGGCGCCGGGGAGTGTGGACTCGCGTTTCAGGTTGGCCGTGGGATTGGCGGTAGTGCCGCCCATCATTCCGAGGGAAATTGAAGCTCGTTTGTCTTGGGAGGTCCATTGGTCGGCGCGCGCCCCGGCATAGAAACGAGTATAGTCGTTAACGGCATAGGCGACTTCCGCGAAGACCCCAATCTGATCGAAGGAGACGTCTTCCACCCGCGCTTTGCTTTGATAGGGCATGGTGTCCTGATTCATCGTCGCGCGCACGCGATGGCGGTTGCCCTGATAATCAATCCCCGTATCGAGACGCAGTTTTTCCGCTGGAGTCAGCGAAAGCGCCAATCGTGCGCCGGTGGTCAGTCGATCCGGATTGGAAACGGTTTTGTTGCGCATCATCATGGTGGACGTGAACGTGCGCAGCGAGTAGTTGTCCATCACATGGTCGACCGCATTGGCGTAGGCTTGGAATTCAATTTCCTGCACCAATTCGGAGAGATTGCTGCGACGCATGCGTAGTCCGATATTGTTTCGGTCAAACAGGGCACCGTCCATCATGCGATCGGCGTAGCTGGCCTCGCCATCACTCAGCGCGCCGGAAATTTCAATAAAGCTGTCATCGGTGGGAGTCCATGCGAGCGAGGCATTGGTGCTCCAGCGTCGGTAGGAAGAATGGACGGTCTGATCATCGCCGTCCACATAGTCTCCCATTTCCGAATAAGTCGCGGCGATGCGTCCCTGGAGGGTGCTGTTGCCACCGCGGAGATCAAGCGCGCCATCGAGGCGGTCAAATGAACCGAAGGTCACGGTTGAGAACATCGTCGCACCGGTGTCCTCGCGCCGCACAAAGTCGCGTTCGAATCGCACGAGTCCAGCCGAGCTGATGGGTCCGTAGCGAACGGATTGGGGGCCTTTGATTACGGTAATACGATCATAGGCTGCCGGAAAGATATAGGCCGTCGGCGGATCCATGCGCATAAAGCAACCTCCCAAGACGGTTTCGCCTTCCACGAGAATATTGAGGCGCGATCCGGCCATGCCGCGGAGGACGGGATCGCCATCGGTGCCGCCTTTACGGATGACGGAGAATCCGGGAATGTTTTTGAGCACGTCGGCTCCATCGTGAGCGGGCACAGGCTGCACCGGCGCCTTGGCATCGGTGCTCACAATGAGCGGATCTTTGGAACGGACCGAAGTCACCACTACGGGATCGAGTTTGGTGAGATCGGTTTGGGCGACGCCGGAGAACGGGATCGCGAGTGAGAACGAGAGAATAAGAGGAAAGAGTTTCATAGTAGTTTATGGATTGCTCAGCCCACGCGCGGTCTATTGTGCGTATGGCGCTGGCAGGTGGTCGCAGTGCGACCAATGTGCGTGAAGAAACACCATCACGCATCGGGCGTGAGGGTGAGATCGAGGGAGGGCGCGTTAGACGCGCGGCGGACGCACGGGCACCGATTCGGTGCGGAGTTGGCCAGTATGATCGAACACGCCGGGCCACGAATAAGTGGGGGCTTCGATCACAACTGCCTCGTTAGGATGATAGGCGAGCAGGACTTTATCACTGCTGCTGCGCTCCATCTTTTGAGCGGGTTCTTGTTGCTGGGCACCTTCAACGACGACACAGATTTCGCAAGGAGCTGATCCATCAAAAGTTTTCTCGATCGCGGTCGAAAGAGGCATGGTCTGCGAATAATCGTGAATCATTTTACCCCAGGCAAAAACTTGCGCGCTATCCCACAGAGCGCCGTTGGCACAGAGCCAAGCGAAGCAGAGAGTGGAGATGATAAATGCGCGGCGCACACCGCAAACAAGGTAAATTGTCCGGCCGTTGCCAAGATGATATTTCGCCAATCTTGATGTTTATCAAGAATCTGAGGATTCGGACCAATTAGCGATCTGCCTCAAGGCGAGCTTGCCAGATCGACAGTCCCAATGCGGTGAGGAGGAACGGTAGCGACGCATACATTAGGCCACTCCAGCCGAAGGTGAAAACGAACCAACCGGAA
Source organism: Cephaloticoccus sp. (assembly GCA_034669935.1). Lineage (GTDB taxonomy): Bacteria > Verrucomicrobiota > Verrucomicrobiia > Opitutales > Opitutaceae > Cephaloticoccus. The sequence continues at coordinate 85,494 of JAXMOJ010000002.1, read as the reverse complement.
GAAAGTGATGCCACTGCTTGAGAGCCGAAGACAAAAAAATCGTTGGCCGCCTGCACTTTGAATCGCTCATTGGCGCGATAGCTTTGAGGGAGCAACGCAGTGCCACCCATAAAGAGGAAATTCCAGCCGACCCCGAGCAGGATCAGGCTACCCCAGAAATGAACGAGCTCCTGTCCGCCCAATCCAATGATCACTACCGCAGCGTAGAAGACCGCGCCGACTGCCATGATTCGTCCAACGCCAAAGCGTTTCATGAGAAAGCCGCTGAAGACGCTGGGCAGAAACATCGCGATGATGTGGCTTTGAATGACATGCTTGGTATCCGTCAGATCGAATCCGCACACTTCATGCATGGTCAGAGGAGTGGCCGTCATGATGAAACTCATCACACCAAATCCAATGGCGGCACAGAATGAGGGGATAAAGAACTTCGAGTCTCGCAGGATCGTGAAAAGGGGGCGTCCAGGAGTTTCGGATGTATCTGCTTCGATGGGAGTTTCTCGATAGAATTGGAAGATGAAGATCGCGACAAAGATTAAGCCTCCGAGGAGTATAAACGAGCCCGCGAAAGGGGGTAGGTTGGTGAAGAGATTCGCGCCGCGCTGGCCGATTTCGGGTCCGAGAAATGCCGAGAATAGCCCTCCGCCCATCATCACGGAAAGGGCAGGACCGTAGAGGGCGGGATCGCGCACACTCTCCAAGGCCGCGAAACGAAACTGTTGAAAGAAGGCGACGGCGATACCCATGGAGAGTCCGGTGACGAGCAAGAGGGGAAATGAGCTTTGCGCCGCCGCAAGATAGCCGAGCGCAGTGGCGAGCAGAGAAAAGGCGAACCCCACATAGCTGCCCTTTCTACGCCCGAACTTGCGAAGCAACATCGCAACCCAAATCGTGGAAGTCGCCGTGCCCACAATGATCATCGCAAGGGGAAGCGTAGCGAGTTTGGGGTTTGGAGCGATTTTCGCTGCCAGCAAGGCTCCGACCAAGGCCATCATTGATCCGGCGGACATGACCAAAGCCATGCAGGCCGCGAGAATCCAAACATTACGGGGCAGGGTCGAGGTGCGGGGTGAGGTCAAATGAAGAGCGATGATTAAGTGTTTTGTTGGCGACGCTGCAGCAGCGTGACGATGAGCAGCAGACCAAATGCCATTGCGAGCAACACGGCGGCAAACGCATGGGCTGTGGGGTAAGAGAGTTTTTGCACTTCATCGTAGAGGGCGATACTCGCAACTTTGGTCACTCCGGGAATGGAGCCGCCAATCATCAGAACGACTCCGAATTCCCCCAAGGTGTGTGCAAATGCCAAGGTGAGTCCCGCGACGATCCCGCGCCATGCCAGTGGCACATGCACTCTCCAGAAAACACGTCGCGGTGGGGTGCCTAGCGTCGCGGCTGCATCGAGCATTTCGTTGGGCACGCCGCGTAACGCGGCTTGAAACGGTTGCACGGCGAAGGGGAGCGAATAAAAGACCGAAGCGATCACGAGGCCAGTGAAGGTGAAGGCCAAGGGTGTGCCGGTCGCGCTTTGCCACCAGCTACCCGGTGGGTGTTGAGGCGAAAAAGCGGTGAGCAGATAGAAGCCGATCACGGTGGGAGGCAGCACGATCGGCAGGGCCACGAGCGTTTCGATAAATGGTGTGATGCGCCGACGCGAGGTGTTGAGCCAATGCGCCAGCGGCAGACCTAGAATGCCGAGAATCAAGGTCGTGGTGGCGGCCAATTTCACGGTGAGTCCCAACGCCTGCCAAAGTGGCGCGGATAAACCGAGAATTGTTGCCGAAGGATCAGACATCAGGCTGAGAAGGCACGTGATAGCCGTGGCGTGCAAATATCTTTCGGGCCGCAGGGCTTTGGAGGAAATTGAGAAAGTTTTTTGCGGAATGACTCTGCTCACCATGCTTAGTGATAACGGCACATTGGGTGAGGGGTGCATGCCATGAATCAGGTATTTCTATCCAGTGCCCTTGGTCCTTGAGAGGAGGCGCGAGCACGAGCGACATCGCGACGAAGCCAAGATCAGCATTTCCGGTGGCGACGAAATGAACGGCTTGGCTGACGTTCTCTCCGATAATCAGTTTGGCGCTCAGCGTTTCAGTGAGATTGAGTTTGGTGATTACTTCACGGGCCGCGCGTCCGAAGGGAGCCGTATCTGGATTGGCGAGTGCGATCCGGTGCAGGTGTGGATCAATGATCGCCGCCTTCGGTTCGGATAGTTGGATTTTTGGATTCGTGGTCCATAAAACGAGGCGACCGTTGGCGAATGGTGTGAGGCTGGATTCGATCGCATGGTCGTTGGCAATGAGGGAGCGAGGGTAGTCTTTATCAGCCGATAGGAAAATATCGAAGGGCGCGCCGTGGGTGATTTGGGCAACGAGACTGCCGGAAGAGCCGAGTGTGACCTTGGTGGTCGCGTCGGGCTGTTCGTTCTGAAATGCAGTCGTAAGTGGCTCGATCACATGAGCGAGATTGGCGGCGGCGGCGATGTGGAGATTCGATCCTGCTTGAGCGGTGATCACACCGAGGAAGAGAACTAAGCAGAATCGAAGCATGGGAAAAACTTGAGTCGCGGGCTTGGGGCTGGCCACCGCAAATCGAATTTCGTTTGGTGTAAAAGTGTCCTCGTCATCTCTCATTAAACCTCCGGTTACGGTGCTCTGTGGTTTTCTCGGAGCAGGGAAGACGACCTTATTGCAGCATGTGCTCAAATTAGCCGAGGGAAGGAAATGGGCCGCGGTAGTCAACGATGTGGCCGCGATGAATGTGGATGGTCGATTGGTCGAAAAAGCCGGGGCATCGCGAGTGATTGAAATGTCGAATGGGTGCGTGTGCTGCTCGATGCGTGATGAGCTGGCGGAGACGGTGGCCGAGTTGGCGGGCAGTGGAAGATTCGAGCATATTTTTATTGAGACGACGGGTGTCGCGGAACCACGGGGAATCGCTTCGTTGTTTACGAAGACCAATGCGTTTGGTCGCACACTGAGTGATTTCGCGACCCTGCATGCACTGGTGACAGTCGTAGATGCAGCGCAGGTGGCGAGGGTCTGGCGCGATCAGCGGGAACGGACCGGAGAACGAATCAATCGCGAGCGTGAGCCGAAGGAAATCGTCGAATTGATGCTCGAGCAGGTGGAGTGCGCTGATGTGCTCGTGCTCAACAAGACAGATTTGGTGTCAACCGAAGCCGTGCCTGAATTGACGAGTATATTGCAGGAATTGAATCCCCGGGCAGAGGTCGTTACAGTAAGCGAAGGCCGAGTCGCGACAGATTTACTGCCGGGGCCATCGCGATTTGATGCTCAAGAAACCATTAAAGCAGCTCGTTGGTTGCGTGTGCTGTCCGGCGAGAGTGGTCTGATGAAGTCGTCAATGCACAACCAACCGAAATCAGTGCCATGGTCTACGATGGTTTATGAGGCGCGACGTCCGTTTAATGAGGAAAAAATCAGAGCGTTGATCGCGCGTGAGCACCCGGGCTTGTTGAGAGTGAAAGGGTTTTTCTGGGTCTCGTCGCACCACGACGATATGGGCTATCTCTCAGTGGCAGGAGGCATCGCACGCTGGAGTTTTGTCGGCACCTGGGCCGCCGCGATGCGTGAACGGGGGGTGATTTCGGAAGCGGAAATTCCCGAGTCCGCGAAAGCGTATTGGAAAGAGCCCCACGGTGATCGGCGTCAGGAACTCGCGTTTATCGGACTGGGCGTAGACACGAAGGTCCTGCGCAGTGATCTGGAATCCTGTTTCGAATAACCACGAGGAAGAGTGACTTCGCTTAGGCGGTATTCGGCGACGCAGACAATTGACGGCGGTAATTTTCGGCCCAGTGAATGCTTTTACGAATTGCGGAAAGATCGCATCGGTAAGGTTTGTGGGATCGAGAGTGTTTGAACCCAATGCCGCGATGGATCAGACAGGGTTGCCGGCGTAGTGCGGCAATGGTGGCTTGGTTGATGTTGAGGTGGTTAATCACGATTTGAACGGTCCCGGGACGAGCGAAGATCATGTTTTTCATGGCAGATCCGTGTTCTCCGGCAACGATCTCTGCTTGTGCAAAGAGGGCGATTTGTTCGACCCAACTGAAATTTTCAGGGGCGAGAACCGTATACCCCGCTTGGACAAAGGCATGTTCGATTTCCTCTATATTCCCCAACGGTCTGTTCACCACTGGTCTGTTCGATTGTTGGCCGCGCGAGAGGAAAAGACGGGAAGCTCTGTCCAGAGGTGATTTTACATTGGCTTGGGCCCATTGAATGGCGTGTTCGTAAAATTCATTCGCCGCCGGGTGAAAGTGATGGGATTGGTGAACCATCGTGGGCAAGAGAATCCAAGGTGGCAGGAGGTATTCGGATGACTTGGGATCGTAGGATACAAAACGATCAGGATTCAGGCCGATCAATTCTTGTAGAGACGTGAGTGCCCAGATGGGGAGGTTGTCCGGAACTGCCAGATCACATTGAACAAAGCAGGAGGGTTGGTGTTTTTTCAGATGAAAGAGTCGGGGCAGGATATCTAACCACCAATGGCCGTAATTGATATGGTCCCGCGCCATGAAATAAATGAGGGGCCGTGGCCACCGACGAGGGCGGATCTCTCGAGGCATGGGAGCGTGGTAAGGGTCCGACCAGAGGAGCTTTCGCCACTCCCAAGGAATTAGGAGGGGATCGTAGACGATCCGGTTTTTGTGAAACAAATACCCTTCCCCACCGCAAAGTGTATTCCGGAGCACAAAACATCCCAGTTCAGGAATCTCTTGCGGGGTCATTTCGGACCACGCTCGTTCCTGCCGGCTGATGGAATTCGGGCGCGGTCGCAGTGAAATAGACCCTCTCGATTTCTCCGCAGCGACGAAAGGGTGAAACCCAGATATCCCTTGGATGAGCTGTTCGGCTGTGAGCCGCGGAGAGCGGTCAAGTCGATGCCAGGAGGGGAGTTTACTCCGAAATTTCCAGAGTCTGGCCATGTCGCGCAGCCTCTTGATCGGGGAATCCATAATAAAAAGGGGGAGCCTATATATAGCGGACGAAGAGCGACAGAAGAGAACGGAACTCGTTAGTGAAGACTCCCGGTTCCTGTTTGATCTCTTCAATCTCGGCGAGTGTCAGCCAGAGTAAGTCCGAGGTCTTTGGTTGTTCAAAATTGGAGGGGAGATGGAGGACTAGATAGCGGTTGATGTCCTGGAAAACCCGGCCTCCTTCTTCCGACATGCGACAATCAAAAATGATCGGTTCGTGATCAGGGGCGAGGGCTTTGGATTGGGCGATGATAGCATCGGTAGGATCGTGGTGGTCTATCTCGCCGGGAAAAGTTTGGTAGGTGGCAGAGAGTTGGGCGAGGTTAGCAAACCCGGGCTCAACGGACAGGTTGAGGGCGAAGCGCAGGATGCCTTCGCGTTCCTGTGCCACGAGGAGCACCCGTCCTTCGGTGTCGGAGGTCACCAAGGGTTGTGTCCAGGATGCCACTTCACGATCCTGCGCGTGGACCCGATAGTAGCGGATAGCAACCTGCGAGTGAGGGTTCGGATTGAGGGGCTCTATTCCTTCAGGGGTAACCCTCCAGCCTGGGAGGCTGTTCAGCGGCTGGATCCGGCTGGAAATTTGGAGTTTTGCACGCTGCGTGGAGAGCCAAGCTAGAATCACTTCCCGGCGATCCAGTGTGAGCGTTGTGTGGAACGACGTTGCGAGGAGGGCGCCAAAATCCTCGCGGTTCCTCCAACGAGAAAAGGGTTGGCCCTGAGGATGGAGGTCGCGCCAGCTAGCAGTGGCGATGACGGAGCGGGCGTCGGTGTTGAAGATTAGGTCTTGGGTGAGTAGCAGACCGATTTCAGAAATCGTCAGCCATCGCCATGCGGCCATCGCGGGATCTGATAGGTCGATATCGCCGACATCCACTTCGATAATCGTATTACGGTTATACTTGTCGACGAATCGGGTGCCCTGCTCGCTTTGCAGGGAGTCGGAAATGGGATTCCCTATATTGTGGCCGGCAAAGATACTCCGAAACGGTGCCACGGGCCCTCCGTGCAGGCCGCGGTAGTTGCTCTCGGTGCATTGGAAAGAAGGGGAGAGCTGGGTGCCGCCGCAATTACCCGGTTCAGTTTTGGCCTGAACAAGCAGTTTGATTTCATTGGCGGTGCGCTCCAAAAGAAACCCGAGGATCCCGATTTCCGGTTGGAGGATGAAGGGTTGGGTGTCCCTGTCACATGCGTGCCCCACGACCGAAAAAAATCCGCCCGTATCGTGCTGCAATAGCCCGTCATGGAATCTCCAATTCTCCAATTCGGAAAAGCTAATGCGCTCAACTGTAAAAGCACTCCGCGCTAACTGCTCGGCACGCCATTGGATGACCGACGCCATCAGTCGGGATTCAGCAGGTTTATCTTTTATGCTGCTCACACGTGGATGCATCTGGGTAAGGATGAATGATGGCAGGGTCTGGCCACGGAGTAAACCATCGTCACACTCAAGGTTCGTTACGTCACATGTGGGTTCGCGATCAGGCGATATTGTAGCGGCGTTTGAGCGTGCTGAAAGGGAAGTGTTTTCCAGGGCACACCGTGTGGTTGATATCCACCCAGCGATGCACGGTGACCTTGCACTTGCGATGCACCAGACCATCACGGAGGTAATCCACGAGGTTGTAGGCTGACTCCAATTGCTTCCTCCCGGGACGTCGGTTCTGAAAGTTACCCACGAGGCAGATACCGATGCCGGAATTATTGACGCTGGTTTTGCGCACATGACCTCCACGAAGTTGCTTGGTCCAACGCGGACCTATCTCGATCTCGCCGTTGCCGGAGTCGCGCCCGTTTCCGATCACGAAATGATAGGCGAGCCCGTGCTCCATGCCGCGACGGCGATGGTTGGAGTCATAGGCGCGTGCATTACCCGCCTCGATCCCGCTGTGGTGAATGACGATATAGCGCCAGCGGTTGCGATCAACCTTGACCTTACGGGTGGCAGCGATGACGGGGGCGAGGGCGGGTAAGGGCGCGAAATTCCCGGGGATGACCAGCTTTTGCCCAATGAGGATGCGGTCGCCCTTGAGTTTGTTGCGACTCTGCAGCGCCTTGACAGTGGTGCCAGTGCGCTTGGCGATGGCGGACAGGGTGTCGCCTTTCTTAACTTTGTAGCTGGTCTCGCCTGACTTGGGTGTTGCGCCGAGTAGATCGCCCGGACCCAACAAGAGGCTCGTGGAGGCGATTAATCCGGTGCGCAGAAAGTGGCGGCGAGTGGCAAACATGGGTAAGGACGGCTGCCAGAGTAGCGGCAGAACCGATGAAGACACGGTAAAAGTGCATTCGTGCGGGGAAATTGGAAAACAAGAGTTGTTTTTGCCGAAAGCATGGGAAGGGTTGATCGACCATAATTCGTGTGAATTCTAAGCATTCTCCATTTTTCCGTTTGTCTGTGAGACATCTTTTGCTGCTCGGCGCTTTTGCTCTGTTTACAGCCGATATGCCTGCTGAGCTGGCTACCCCGATGGAAGCGTTGACCGAGGATGAGCTGGTTTATCGGGATGGGGATAGATTGCGTGGGCACTTGCTCAGCGATGAGGGAGCCGAGTGGGTGTTTCACTCCAAGCGGTTCGGTGAACTCCGAGTATCAAAGCAAGATGCAAGTGTGATTCGATCTTCGATCCCGGAAGACCTGGGACCGCCGATTGAATTGGATCCTGAAACTGACGCAAATCTGGTGAAAGACGAAGAAGAGGAGAAGAAGATCCTCCTCCCATGGGATTATTTGAACCCGACTTTTCTGACCAATTATTTGCGACATGTTTTTGGTCCGTGGAAAGGCCGTTTTTCTTTTTCGACAGAATTGGTTTCGGATACGGCGGATCGTTCCGCGGTCACTCTGGATGCGCGATTAAGACGTAAGTGGGAGAATGATAATGTGGAGATGAAACTCCGTTATGACTATAGAGAGACAGAGGGTCTCACCACCCGGGATTTGGCGAAAATGTCGGCTTCATGGCGGCACGATTTTGGAGTGCGTTTATTTGCGCTTTATATTCCCGCCCTCGAATGGAATCGGAACTATAAATCGGCCGGAGTCAGTGCAGATTACTTGCTTCTGCAGCAGGAAATCGGTGCGGGTGTTTCCCTGCTGGATCGTGATGACCGGCAGTTGCGGTTAGGCATTTCTGAAAATCGCTTTGATGTTTGGATCACGGAACCAGCCCGCAGCCATGAGGGCACCAATGTTGAATCTTTGTTCGTGGAAGCGGAATGGTCTCTCCCCTGGAGGATCACGCTGACCGAACGTGGGGTGTATTATTACGATCTAGACGCACGTAACGAGGGTTGGGAGAATAAATTCCAAATCGACAAGATGCTGACCGAAACTCTCAGCATCGGTGTGCTTCACGAGTTGCGTGAAAACAGTCCGGACAGTCGTGTGGCAGATTACACTTTGCTCAAACTCCTGATTGGCCTCGATTTTTAATCGGCACTCAGGACTCGCACTTGAGCACGTAAACGACGCCCTGTTCGGAGCCGATCGCGAGCATCTGATCGTCGGGCGACCAGCACAGTTTTGTCGCGGGGGCAGGCATCTTGACCGTGGCCCGCAATGGTTTGGGGCGTTCGGGACTCCAGATCTTGACGACACCATCCTGTGATGCGGAGGCAAGGAGGCCGTGCGAGTTCTGAAAGGCCACGGCGCAGATCTTGGATTCATGCGGGAGCATGGTGGGCTCGCGTCCTTCCGGACCGGCCCCAGAGCAATCCCAGAGGCAGCATTCGCTCCCGCCACCAGTGGCGAGTCGATGAGAGTGATGATCGAAGGAGAGCTCCTTTACCTTGCCCTCGTAACCGCTCATTTGCAGTTCGATCTCTTCTTCTGGAATCCAAAGGTGAACGCTTGGATCCTGATTGCCGGAGACGAGCCAACGAGCATCGGGAGACCATACGAGCGACTGGATACCGTTGTTGTAGGGGTATTCTTTTTGGGCGACGTAATCATCGGCATCCCACAAGCAGACTCCACCGAAGTAAGAAACGGCAACGGAACTGCCTTGTGGCTGCCAGGCGAGCGCGGAGATCGATTTAGGAGCATCGTCGAACCTGTGTCGTTCGGTGCCATCGGGATTGATCGCAAGAAGCTGTCGCCCCGCAGAAGCGGCGAGCCAAGTGTCTGGCGCGGGTCGCCACGCGAGGTGTTCGACCCACGCGCTATCCATTTTGATCGAGCTGGTATGTTGTCCGGCTACGGGATCCCAAAGTTTGACGAGTCCATCCTGACCTCCGGTAGCGAGGGCCAGACCATCGGGTCGCCACGCGAGGCAATTGGTGCCGTCGTCATGCCCGGGGAGGGGATGTTGGACCGCGCCCTCCTTCGTATCGAAGATCGTGACCGGGCCATCCGCGGAGGCCGCGGCCAATTGCGTGCCGTCGGGTGACCAAGCGAGGTCGATAGCGTAGTCTTCGAGTGTAACAGCCCAGTGTTTGATCAATTGCATGGTCAGGATGTATGCTAGAAATATTCCGACCGAAAAGGGAAGGGAATCTACTCAACACGATGTGTTTGTGAGTGAAGCGGAGGCGGTCTGGTCCCCGTCGATGGGCCACATTTGGGGAGGAAAGATGAAATTTACGAAAAAATTTGTAGCCTTCCCTTCAATCGTTAAGCGTCTAGACCTCTGTTGTCATTTTGGTAGCAGGTTGTCTCCCCCCGTTCATGTTTCCCATCGAGTCCATTTCCAGTTCCATCTGCCTTCGTGAAGGCGATGGCGCCTCCACGATATGAAGAGTGTTTTTCTAGGAATCACCCTCGCGCTAGTGGTCGCGAGTTCGATGCTTTACTGGACGGCACCTGATCGTGCCTCGCCAATTCCGGTGCTCTACTGGATCACGCAGGATGATGAGGTGAAACAAGAAACCATCATTCTCTTTAAGGAATGGTTGGCTGAAAACAATCTACCGCCGGTTGACGTCAAAATTGATAACACCAATCAGGGTTTGACCAAAAAACTGACCCAAGGTTTGGCCGGGGTGGGTTCTGATATTCTCGATGTCTATGGTATCAACATTGGGATATTCGCGGCGTCGGGAATGTTGATGGATGTGACTGAGAAAGCTCAGGAACTTGGATTTGGTCCTGATAAAACCTACGCAGCCTTGAGGAGCGATTTGGTTTATGGAGGGAAACAATACGGATTCCCGCGGAACGCCGCCGCCTCAATGGTGTGGATTAATCAGGATACATTTGCCCGCTATGGGATCGAAGAGCCTCCGCATCGCTGGACTTGGGATGAGTTTGAAGAACTCGGCCGGAAGTTTGTTGCGGCCGCTAATCCTCCCGGCACCCGCGATCGTGTTTATTTCATGAAGCCCAGTTTAAGTATGATGTCCATGGTCGAGCTACGTCGTGGGATGGGCTTGTCGACCTTCAATGAGACGATGACGGAATGTCATTTGGACGATCCACGAACGGTTGAGGTTATGCGCCGAATGTATCGTTGGGTGGTGGAGTTACAATTGATCCCCACGATTGCTGATCAAAACGCAATGACTGCGGACACTCCGATTGCTGGTGGGGCGACCTTTCATCTTTTCTCAACGGGACGTTACGCGCTACTCAATCTCCCACGATGGGCCCTGATCCGCCTGCGCCGTTATGGTAAACTTCCGCTTCGAGTGGTCGAACCTCCCCACACGGGATTTCCAAATGCTCAGTTTGGCTGTGGGATCATTGGTGCTTACACGAATACTAGGTATCCGGAGGAAACGGCCCAATTTATGCAGTTCCTCACGAGTGATAAGTTTAACCTCTTGATCGCTCGCAGTGGGGATTCGTTACCCCCTGTTCCGAAATATACTCAAAGCGAGGAATTTTTGCGTCCGCCGGATCACCCTGAAGAATGGCAGGCTGGGGAGGTGTTCTCTCGTGCTGCGCCCGAAATAGGGATCCCCATTTGTCGCCCACCTTTTGTTTTGGCGAATGTCTATTCGCGGATCGAATCCCAAGTGCAACAATCATTGCTCGCGGGGCGACTGACTCCGGAAGAAGCCGCGAAGACTTTGGAAGAACGCATTAATAAAGAAATTGAGATTTCAATTAATGAAGATGCGAAAAAACGTAAGCTCCATGATGAGCTGAAGCTGGTGCAGGAAAAAATTGATCAATTGAAAGCCGCCAATCGACCAATCCCTCGGGAGTGGATTAAAAACCCATTTTATCTGCATTATTATGAAGCCAAAGGCTTGCTAACCGAGGAGGGGGCAGGATGAGCCATCGATCAAAGAGTAGAAATATCTTCATCGGAGTGATGTTTTTGCTCCCCAATATTTTGGGTTTTCTGGCCTTCATTCTGGTGCCCCTGGTTATGAGCTTTGGCATGTCGTTTACGGATTGGGATGTGCTCCGGCATAACATGTTCCGCGATGAAGCATTGAGGTTTACCGGACTGGAAAATTTTGTGCGGCTGTTTACGCACCCGCAGTTTTGGCAGTATCTGGGTAACACGTTTTTCATGATGCTGGGCTTACCCTTCTCGATCGCCGGTAGCCTGGGGGCAGCGCTTTTACTGACTCGCGCCAGCAAATTCCGCTATAACGTCAAACCCGCTTTGTTTGTCGCCACGGTCATCATGGTGGTGTGTGGCTTGACTTTATTGATGGGCGGCATGCCTGAGCGCCAAGTATGGTTGTTCTTCGGAATGTTGGCGGCGATGACCTTGGCCGCCGGTGTGATGACGGGCGGGACGGTTTATCGCACGCTGTTTTATCTCCCGAATTTTACCGCCGGGGTGGCGACCTACGTGTTGTGGAAGAAGCTCTACAATCCGAACACAGGACCGATTAATCAGGCGTTGAATCCGGCACTCGAGGGTTTTTCTGGTTGGGTGAATTCGATGCCGGCACTATTTGCCTACGCCCTGCCGTTTCTGGCGACTGTCTTGGCTCTCGTGATCGTAGGTTGGCAGTTGCGTCGCTTGCGGGTCGCTCGGGATTTGAGCGAGGCGGGACTCGTGGCGATTATTGCAGGTCTCCTCTCCCTTCTGGTGCCATTATGGTTATGCCTCACTTGGTTAGGTATGACCGCGATCATGGCTGTGATCGTGGCCGCGGTTTGTTTCGCAGCTCTGCTGTTTTGGTTGATGAATCGCCCCCAACCTTGGGGCAAGCCGAAGAATATGGATAAGGGGTTGGGAGCGGAAGTGGCATTGGCTCTGGCGCTGATACCCGTGCTGCTCACCTTGGGCGCAACGCTTGTCGTGGGCCCGACCTTGCCTGCTGCGGCCAGTGAGGGGATTGGCGCCCCGGATTGGCTGGGAAACTATCATTGGGCTAAGCCTGCGATCATGTTTATGGGGCTGTGGGCCGCGATCGGCTCTAATAACATGGTGCTCTATCTTGCGGGTTTGAGTAATATTTCACCCGAGCTTTATGAAGCTGCCGATATGGATGGGGCGACATCTGGCCAACGTTTCTGGTTTATCACCTGGCCCCAACTCGCTCCGGTGACGTTCTTTATTTCGATCATGAGTGTGATCCACGGACTGCAGGGTGGCTTTGAAATGGCGCGGGTAATGACCTTGGGGGGACCGGCCGGATCCACGACGACACTCAGTTATTTTATCTTTATCGAAGGTTTTGAAACCGGGCGTCTCGGTTATGCTTCGGCGGTGGCCTGGGTGCTGTTTGGTTTGGTCTTCGGTTTATCAATCTTCAACTTCCGCTACGGAAATCGCCATGTCGCCGACTAATAAAAAAGAAAAGAAGAGCCGTGGGCTTGGGCTGCATGGCTTCATGGTCGTGCTGAGCCTCATGATGATCATGCCGTTTATGTGGATGATGCTCACGAGCTTTAAGACGCTAACCGAAGTAGGCGATCCGGATTGGATGCCGGAGACATTTCAGTGGAAGAACTACCTCGAGGTCTTTTACGTCATCCCGTTTTTTCGTTTCATGAGCAACAGCTTGGTCGTGGCGGGGTGGGTGACTTTGCTGCAGGTGATTACGAGCTCGATGGCCGCCTTCAGTTTCTCCCGCTTGGACTGGCCGGGCCGCGATCGGATCTTTTTCCTCTATCTCGGCACGATGATGCTGCCGGGACTCGTCATGCTGATTCCTAACTTCGAAAACATGGTGAAGTTCGGCTTAGTTGATTCCTATCTCGGTTTAATCCTTCCGGCGGCCTTCAGTGCCTTTGGCACCTTCTTGCTGCGGCAGTTCATGATGGGGATTCCCAAAGCGCTCGATGAAGCTGCGGAGATAGATGGGGCCACCAAGTGGCAATTGTTTTGGAATGTGATTATGCCGTTGAGCCGACCGGGTATGATCACTTTGGCGATCTTCACCTTCATCGGAAACTTCCAGAGCTTCTTCTGGCCCTTGGTGATGACGAAGAGTGTGGATAAATACACCTTGCCGGTGGGCTTACTCTTTTTCGATAGCGAGCGTGGTCAAGCCACCCACTTGCTGATGGCCGGTGTGACGATGTCGGTTGTCCCTCTGATTATCGTCTTTGTGTTGCTGCAACGTCAGCTCATCAGCGGTATCCAGCTCGGTGGTGTGAAAGGGTGAGGCCTAACCTTTCCCCGTTCAATTCATTCGTGAATTCAGCTCTGTTTACTTTCGCGTTTCTCCCGCGCTTTCAATAGAGCCGTGGCGAGAGGACTGCTCTTAATTGGCTTGGAAAGATAGTCGTCCATCCCTGCCTCGAGACAGCGTTCCCGGTCGCCTTCCATGGCATTGGCGGTGAGGGCGATGATCCAGGGCGATGGTTTGTCTTTCCGTTGATGTTTCCGAATGGTGCGCGTCGCTTCGAGTCCGTCCATTTCAGGCATTTGCATGTCCATCAAGATAACGTCGTAGTCACGGGATGCGATGGCATCGACGGCCTCTTGACCATTGGAAACTGAATCGCAGCGGTAGCCGAGTTTGGCGAGCATGTGGAGAGCGACTTTCTGATTCACCGTGTTATCTTCGGCCATCAAAATGCGATCTGAGTGTGCCTTGTTCTCATCGATGACCGGCTGGCTGCTCTTCGCTTTTATCTCAATTGGAAATGGGGTGGTGGTGCCCAAAACTTTGATAATCGCATCGTATATTTGCGACGGCTTAGCCGGTTTGGTGAGCACTGAATCAAATATCGACATCGCCGACTCATCGGCCTGATGCCCGATCGATGAAAGCAGGATGAGGGGGAGCTCTTTGTAGTCAGGTTGCTGCCGGATTTTGGTCGCGAGCATGACCCCATCCATCTCGGGCATTTGCATATCGAGGATCGCGAGATCGAATGGTTCTTCCTTTTCGATAAGAGCGAGAGCCGCCTCGCCACTCTCCGCGTTTACTTCCGACATCCCCCACTTGGTGATGAGCGTGCTGATGATGCGCCGGTTAGTTTCGCTATCATCGACAATCAGCACGCGTTTATCCCGGAGGTTGGGGCGCTCTGTCGGGAGATACTTCCTGGATTTGGCCGAGACCCATTCCGGTTTGATACTAAAGCGGAAGATTGAACCGACTCCGTCTTCGCTTTCGACCCACATCCGACCACCCATCAATTCGGCCAGTCGTTTACTAATCGCTAATCCCAGCCCGGTGCCGCCGTATTTCCGAGTGGTGGAGGCATCGACTTGGGAAAAGGATTGGAACAGTTTACCAATGCCTGCTTCGGAGATGCCGATGCCGGTATCACGCACCGAAACCACGAGTTCCTTTTCACCAGCCTCATTGTGACCGATGTATATGTTGAGCTCGATCTCACCTTTAGTGGTAAACTTGAGAGCGTTGCCGATGAGATTGACGATGATCTGGCGGAGCCGGGTCACATCGCCTTTAACTTCGATCGGCACGTCGTCTGCGATTTCATAGAGCAGGTCAACACCCACTTGGGCGGCTTTGTGGGCGAATAGATCAAGGGCACCTTCGGCGCAGTCGCGAACATTGAACTCGGTCAGCTCCAAATCGAGCTTACCCGATTCGATCTTGGAGAAGTCCAGGATGTCGTTGATGAGCGTGAGCAAATTTTCGCCACTGCTGCGAACGATGTCGGCAAATTCTCGTTGTTGATCGTTGAGTTCAGTATCGAGAAGAAGGGATGTCATCCCGATCACCCCGTTCATGGGAGTGCGAATTTCGTGGCTCATCATGGCCAGGAATTGGCTCTTCGCCAAATTGGCTTCTTCAGCTTTGGCCTGAGCCTTTTCCGCGGCGAACTTCGCTTCCTGCGTTTCGGTGATGTTGTTGAGCACTCCATACCAATATTTGGTGCCCTCGGCATCCTGGGAATTGGTGGAGCGGGCATCGATCCAACGGACGGTGTTATCCGGGCGTCGAATCCGGTAAATGCACATCCAAGGTGCGCTATTTTTGATCGCCTCTTCGAGGGAGTTCCGCACTTTCCGACGATCATCCTCATGCACGGTGGTCAGTAGAATAGCAGCACGGGTTAACACGATTTCAGGGTCGCGCCCGAAAAGCTCACGATAAGCTTCACTAAAAAAGGTGAAGGATCGTTTTCCTTCTGCCGTGACTTCAAATTGAAAGATGACCCCGGGCACTTCACGTGTGAGCGAGGAGAGCCGCTGTTCACTGGCCTGCAGTTGTTGTTCGGCTTCTTTGCGCTCGGTGATATCGCTTTCAATGGCCATGTAACCCGTAATGAAACCATCTTCCATCTTCAGAGGCTGAACTTCGATTTCCAGCCAGTAGGTATGCCCGTCTTTGTGATAATTAAGGACTTCAGTTTTAAATCCTTCACCGGACTTCACTCCATCGCGCATCAATTTTATCGTATCCGGATCGGTAAGTGGGCCCTGGAGAAATGAACCCGGCACGCGACCTTTTACTTCCTCTAGAGTATAGCCTGTCATGCGGACGAAGCCTTCGTTGACCCATTCGATTCGTGATTGATCGTCGGTGATCGCCACGGCGTTGCTGGTGCGGCTTGCGACCATAGCGAGTCGTTTGGACTCACGCTCACTCGTTCTCAGGCTTTCGGTGATTTCAGTGGCCAACGCCTCGGCTCGAGAGCGACTGGTCCCGAGGTTGAACACCAAGCCAGCGAGCAGAAAACTAATTACGATACCCCCGACGGCGACGCTGAGGGGGGCCAGACTGTCGACTTGAGCGGCAAACTGATTGGTGGAGGTGATGACCAGGGTCCATTCTTGTCCGCCGATTTGGATCGTTTGAGCCTTGTTGAAAAGCCGGTTCCCATAGGTATGCACGCCATTCGATATGGCGGCAGACACCATGATGTCATCTGCATCGAAGAGAAGATTTTCACGGGTTCGGATGCGTCCCTCAATGACTTCGACGTCGAGGAGTTTGCCGGTTCGATCCACCAGTTGGTCGAAAACCTGGTTGATGATGATTGGGCAGTAGACCAGCCCGACCAATTTCTCGAACCGTTCCTCGGGAGTTTTCGGTGAGCTATTTTTTTGGTAAACGGGTAACAGGTAGAGAAAACCAGGTCTCTTGCTCTTGTCCTGCACCAGTGTGATTTGTTGTGTCAGGGTTGCTTCACCAGTGCGTATGGCTCTCTCCACGGTGCCTCGTCGAGAGTCATTGCTGCCCACATCGTAGCCCCAGGCTTCGATATTCGGAAGCAGTGGGTCGATATATTTGATCACGTAAAGATCGTCCAAAAAACTCGTTCCTTTCAGGCCGAATTCGGGGGCTTCGTCAGCTCTTTCATTAGCCAGAAATTCATCGAGATCTTTTCGCATGACCCGCTCGATAAAACCAAAGCCGATTACGCCGGGAAACTCGCGTTTAAGGTCCCGGGAATTCACGAAACTGCGAAATTCCAGGCGGTCGACCGATTCACTTGCCTGATAGAGACCGCTCAATGCCCTCAGTCCATAAACGGGTTGGGTGATTCTCTTTTCGACCTCCGTGCTGAGTTGTTGCGAGAGGATATCGAACTGGTTCTGTGCTGCTACCTGATAGTGAAGCCGAGTTTGATACGCACCGATCAGAGTAAGAATCAAACCTCCGAGAAAGGTGGCTCCGGCTAAACTGAGGTTGCGAGTTGAAATCGTCATTTGGAAATGAGGTTCTCGAAATCGATAGAACCGCACTCGAATGTGACAAGATGCTGCTGCGAGGCAACCGTCTACATTCTCCAGTTATCCAGAGGATTAACCTTAGGTCGGTGACCCAAAATAGCGCTTTGGTTCAATCGGTGTTGGTATAAGGAGAAGTAGGGAATAGGGTGGGGAGATGGAAATTGAACTCGATAAAGACACCCAAAATTCGGTGCTCGCATCTTTACAACGTTATGCTCGGGAAGAACTGGAGTTGGAGCTCAGTGAAATGCGTGCGAAGTTTCTACTCGATTTCGTCCAAACCGAAATTGCTCCCTTTGCGTATAATCAGGGCGTGAAAGATGCTGAGGATTATTTTCGTAATCGAGTCGAGGAACTCCCCGCGACATGTTTTGAAGACGGGCTGACCTACTGGATGAAGAAACGATAGCGACAGGGGAGTGGCTTATCATTTTTTTACGCGCATGACTTCATCCCAATCGTAGACGCCATCGATGGCGTTGGAAGGCGGCACAAGAAGGTATTCCTTCGGATCCCACTGGCCGTCGATTAGGTTTTGGATCAGGCGTATATTGCCCGGCAATTCGACGGCCTTCTTGCCTGCCTTGGCGGCTTTGGCCTGAAACTCTTTGGCGTAGCCGAGATGACTGGTCTGCGGCAGATCGATGAAGACAGCTTTGTCGTCACCGTGATCGGGATTCATTTCGGCCCAGATGTATTGGGCATCTTCTTCGCCGTATTTCTCGACCAATGCTTGATAACTGTCACCCGTCTCCACATGGGAACTGCCATCATCACTGGTGCGCAGGAAATAACTTCCCCGCTCTATATAACCTGCGGAGGAAAACGGGGTGCTGGGGGCATCCCTGAAATGCTCGGTAAACTTCTCGCGCGAGCCTAAGAGGATGGTGCAACAGTCATGGGCGCGTGGAATTACGAGTGGGGTTTCCCTCGCCTGCAGACCGACGGTGGCATTGCCACAGAGTCCGAAAAGAAGCAGAATGGCGTCGTAAGTTTGGTCGGACGATTCGGTGGCATCGATGCGTGACTGGATCAACTGGCGCAGTCCATTGCTGCGCGCGTGCTCACCCAGCTCCGTGTATTCGACATCCACGATGTGAGGTGTGCGCGCGAGACACCACGATGTTTCTCGTTGGAAGACGTTGCAGGAAATCAGTTTGAGACGCATCGGGATGGATGGTGGCGAGAAAGGGAACGGCTGTCTTTTTAGTCCAATCTAATGGCCTGAAGCCGTTCGATCATATGACGGTAGTGCGAGAAGGGGCATTCCAGTGGGACCATGTCATCCAGAGTGGGGATAAAACCTCCATCTTTGATCAATGGCATGAGCTCTTCGATATCGCGATCAATGGCTTCCGGACCATCGATAAGTGCCTTCAGCGAAATACCGCCGGCCATACGGAGATCGTGACCAAACTCCTGCCGTATCATAAACGGGTCGATCCCGGATTGACGTTCCAGCGGCCAAGTGCAGTTAAACCCATGCTCCATCATGGTGGGAATGAGTTGTTCGTAGCGACCAGCGCTCCACATGCAGATGACGGGCACTCCGGCATCTTTGAGCTTTTTCAAGATGGGCTTTTGATAGGGCGCCCAGAACCGGTCATAAATTTCCGGGGACACCAGCGGACCGTTTCTCCCGGCCAAATCTTCACAGAAATACGCCGCATCGATCGAAATCTTTCCTAAGATTTGATCCATGTTGGCCATGAGAACTTTGGCCGCCTGCGCGAACATCTCATGAATCAGATCTTCGTCGTCATAGAACGCCATGAGGAATCCTTCCATGCCCATGGTATAAAAACCGAAGCGGAACAAGTAGGGGAAAAACTCCATTCCAACCGGATCGGTGGAAGCGTTGAGCCTGCGAACATTGTCCGGATCCAGAATGTTTCCCAATCGTGCCGCCGTATCGGCTGGATTAAGTAGCTTCTGATATTTCTTCCAGTCATCCCGGGTCTTGATGGGAAACTCCGTGTGACCGTAAAACGTATGGGGTGCATCTCTGCGACGACGGACGATGCCACCCAATTCAGTGATCTGTGAGTAGTAGTCTTCTTCTTCGGAAACTATTTTTTCTTCGAACTTGGGAATCGGCTGCACCCGACCTCCGCCCGTTGGCACGATGCGCGCCATGTTTAGGAAATCCATATGATCCTTACCGGTCGGCAGCTCTTCTTTTTGCCAACGATCCAGAATGATGACCTCCAACGGTTCCAGATCGAGCACCGGCAACCGATCCACCGCCTGGTAATTCATGATACGGAGAAAACGTTCTTTGTTGGTCATCGGATGCCTTGGGTTGCTACTTGGATTTTTTGCCCCGCACTTTGCTCGTGGGGATGGGTTTCAGTCGCTTGGTTTCGCGGGTAAAAGGAGCGTAGGTGTCGGGTCGTCGGTCGTTCAGCATATCGGGTTTCCAGACCCAACTGCCGGGGCGGGTAAACATTTCCGCGATCCGCGGAGCCCCCAGATCGATTGTGGTGATGGCGATACCGGGATGATGGCCGACGTCGGCGAGGATGGTGGCATCGGGACCGATGATACTGCTGCGGCCCAACAGCATACCCGGCATCCAGGAAATATCGGGTGCGCATCCGTAGCATACGGGCACATGATGGATGCCATTGTGAATCGCCGGTGAGCGCAGCAGGATGTCCATGAATTCGCCACCCCATCCACTCATTAAGTGTGGCCAGAAAATCACCTCGGCTCCATTTAGCGTCAGACAGCGTGCACTTTCCGGAAACGAATTATCGTGGCAGATTTGAATACCAATCTTTGCACCCGCAACTTCGAAAACCGGCCAGTCATCACCGGGCGCGACGCCATAGGCTTTCTCACTCTCGATGCAATGCACCTTGAAATACTGACCAACGAATTTGCCTTTATCATCAATCACCACGGCCACATTACGCACGAGTTTGTCGATCACGGCGGTGATCGGAGCGATGATCGCCATCTTGTGTTTCCGTGCGATGGGGCCGAAGCGCTTCAGCGTTTCAGCGCGGGCATTGCGCACAAGGGGAGGCACATTTTTTGCCGTCTTCTCGATCCCCACCATATTGAAGGTCTCGCCCAAACAGGCGATGTTGGCGCCACGTTTACCTGCTTCCTTGAGGTAGCTTTCGGCCACTTCAAAATTGGCGCGTTGGCGCGCGGTGTTGCTTCGTCCGGAATTAGCTGACGGTAGTTGGATGGCGGCGATCGTGAGGGGGCGTTTCATGGGGAGGTAAGTTCGATTAATTCAAGACTATGATCTTCCAGACAAAGAAGAATGCTCTGATCGCTGACGGTTAGCACGCGTTTTACTTGGCGTGATAACGTATGGCGATTCGTCCAGTCTGTATGGAGGATATGAATTTCGGTTTGGGTCGTGACGAGCAGATTGCCGTCTTTCAGCAGTGAGATTCCGAGCACTGGCGCCCCCATTTGGCGACGACGAATGACTCGACCGTTATGCAGATCGACGGCGGCAAGAAATCCATCCATTCCTCCGATGAGAGCACAGGGTTGTCCGTCGAGTTGACCGAGGGTTGCGGTGTTAAGGCTCATACCGCCTTCCAGCTTCCAATGCCAGTCTTTCCTGCCCGTAGAGAGCACGCCACAACCGAGCTCGGTGGCGAAGAATAAATCCTGATTTGAAACATCGACGGAAGCGATCCATTCGGCGGCGAGTGAACGTCCGTTGAGGAATGGGATTACGCGTTTGAGCATACGGAACATCGGTTGGTTGAATCCACCGAGATGATAGACCTCCCCACTGGGGTCATCACCGGCGATGCCGGGGTAATATTGGATGCCATGGTTCCAACCGCAACGCACATAGAGGTCCCCGGCATCGGGACGGGGCTCCGGTGCGATCATAATATCATAAGTCCACGGACCGTCCGAAAAACTATGTCCGACGATGTCTCCCTCGGCATTGAGAAACATCAGCACGGCATAACCGCCGAGCACCATCCAGCCGCGACCTTGTTCATCGTGGTGCCAGATGTTGATGCTGTGGGTAGCATTGAACCAACCTTGCAGGCAATCTTTGCGTTCTAAGAACTGTGTGGCGACGGGCCAGTTTGCCCGGAGCGATCCATCGGCGTGGTATTGGTGGAGATCGCCCCCGAGTAACCCGACGCAGAGCACCGGGGGGTCCTTCGGCTCGATAGGTTGAGCGGAGATATGCGTGATTGGGCGCGGAACAGACTGACGCCAGAGTTCGTTGCCCTTTTGATCGAGGACGATTAGATCCTGAGCGCTATTGCCGAGAATGATTTCCTCGTGTCCGTCACCATCCAGATCGGCCGTGAACCAATGTTCGATATCGGGGGCGAAAGTCTGTGAACCAAGTGCCTCCAACCGATGGAGCACGAATGGAGCGCCTTGTGTGGGTTCGGGAAAACGGATGTGGAGTGCACGCACTTCACAATTGATGGCGGCGGTGGCAACGGTCAGCCGGTTTTCCGCATCACGGTAGCGCTTGTAGGGTCGGTCGGGAGCTTTTGAGACGGGGCAGGAGAGGCGCGTATGATCGGCGAGTTCTGCTTCCACCGTGATACCGTCGGGCAGAGGGCTGAAGGTGCGTAGCGTGGGGTCATCCACGCAGTCACCGAGAATATTTAGCGCGGAGAGTTCTCGCGGCTCTGGGAGGATAAGTGACAGCGAATACTCAGATGCCTCCGGCCACTGAATCCATGTTTCACGTGAATACCCATCGGGCATGACCGGATCGAGCAACTCATCGGGCGCACCGTTGATGGGAAGAGGATCTGCGGTCACGCGAAGATTGCGGATGATCTCAGGCCGCCGAGTGCCGCCATCATAGGTCCAAGCTCTGCGCCAAAGGGCGGATTGATCTGAAGGGACGAGGTCTGACTCTTCCGTGGTATGAGTGTCGGTCTCGCGGGAGTTCGTTCTTCCCCTTAAGGATTCGAACCATGTGGTGATCGAAGAGCTTTGTGTGGAGCAGAAACCTTCCGGAAGAGGCTGATCCGGACTTATTGTTTTATCTCGATAGGTCAGCGAGACTCTTGCTTCTTCCGGGCCACGAATCGTCACCGAGCCGGTCCTCAGATCGACTTGCAGGGAGATGGCCTGATCGCTCTGAAGGGAAAGATCCGATAAGCTGAGTTTGGTGAGTCCCGCGAACGACAGGGAATTGAGGTCGACGAAGGCACTGTCTGCTTTCGCCTTGGCGTGGGGTAACCAGGCAAAATCGGGATGTAGCTCAGCCGCGCACCACGCGATGGGACTGTCGTTTTCACCCACGAGAGCAGAACGCTCGTCGAGCCTTTGCAGATCATGTTTGGTCGCGTCTCCCATGGGCCGCACGGTGAGTAAGTTTTGAAACGATCCTTCGTCACCGGCCCGATGGGTGCCCGCGCGACGCTGGCGCAGGACGTAGGGCGAGCACGCACCCTGATCGGTATCGACTTCGCAGGTGGCTGCGACGGACGATCCAGCCGTGATTTGGAAACGATGTTCACCTTGTTCGGAATGCCAACGCCGTCCTTCGAGTTCTGCAAAAGCGGGCGTGCGCCAAGTGCAAGTGAGCGAGTAGGGACCATCGGCCTTGAACGCCACACGGTCGATTACGACGAGAAACCCATCGCCGGATTTTGACCAAAAGAGATGCCGGGTCCAATCGGTGTGATGGTAATCGTTGACGCGGGTGACCGTGAGTCCGTGCGTCGAGAAATCGGCAAGCGCGACCTGTTCAGCGATGGGCGGCATCGGGGTGTCGTTCGCGCCGTCGCTGATCAACAACCCGTTCTTATCGTAGTAGGAGTGACGCGACGTGTTTTGCACGAGCCAGACGTGGCCGTGTTGATAGAAACGCACGATACAGTTGGCGGCCTGCATGTGACCCTGCCAACGGAAGCCGCCTTGGTAGCCCTGAATGAGCAGGTAGGTATCGCTGCGATCATAGCCACCGCGCAACGCGAGTTTATCGAAACCACGTTCCTGAGGCAGGGTGTTGAGCCCCACGCCTTCGGGCAGTTGCCAGGTTTCGGGTGCGTTGATCATATGACCCTCCGGCACGACATGCTCGGGTGGGTGATTGCTGATCGTTAATTGATGGTCGGTTACTGGCAGGCAGATCACACCTTGTTCGGCGTCGGGAGCATTCGGTGTGAGATGGGACCCCGTGGCGAATTTTTGGAGAAAGACGGGTGTGTAGCAGAGAAAGACATAACGCTGTGGCACTTCCAGATTCGGCATCGTATGCAGGATCCACTTCAACTCGCCGTCGCTATAGTAGAAGGCACTACACGCGGTTTGCTCGGTTGCTTCCTGCTGCAAATACATGCCCTGGCTTTCGCCATAGCCTCCTTGGCCCGCACCGTTTCCGTTGTTATCGTGGAGAGCCAGACAGCGTTGCGCGACATGGCGGGCGTTGCCACTGGTAAAGAAATCGTGCCGTTCCTGACCCAACGCGTAACGGTAGAGCGTCGCGACGTTGTTGAGCGTGCTCTCGTCGTCCTGGTCGTCGAGGCAAGCCCGGGCTAGCGCATCGAGAAACGTGTAACATTCTTTGATCCAACGATCACAGGTTTCGACCAGCTTAGGCGAGGGATTGGTTTGATCGCGCAGATAACGGACGAGGAGCAGAAACTCGTATGTGCCCTTGCCCTGATGACGATGACCGAGCGGGGGGTGCCCGACTTTTACCCGCCACCATTCATCCTGATTACCAAGGGCTGTTTGCAGCAGCAGCTTATCTGTGCGGGCGATCTCTTCGTCGGTTAGAAATCCTCCGGCGATAAGCAGCGGTATCGCGCGCATGAAACGTTCCGCGAGATAATGCCAATCGCCGTAGCCGGTGGTCATTTCCGCGTTGAGTTTCCGCAAGGCTTCCACCGCAATCTGCGCGTAGCGTTCATTGGCGGTCCACGACCACATCAGGGTATAGGCTCCGATGATCCGAATCGGCTCAGTGAAAAACATCAGTCCGCGACTACGCAGAGCCTGTAGCTCGGCGGAATCTTCCAGCGGCGTGTAGGGCCACGAGGTAAGTTGTTCGGCGAGCGTCGGATCGAGTTCGACTTCGAGAAGATAAGGCAATCCTGCTGCTGAATCATTCGATGCAATAGCGGCTAAGAGTTTTTCCGTGGCCTGCTCAACCCCACGGAAGCTACTGCCGCCGACGAGGATCATATTCGCGCCCGTGCCGTAGGGATTGACCAGTGTGCGCAAATCATAGCCATCGCTTCCCGGATAAGTCGCGTCGGTCGAACAGAGGTAATCAGCGTAAAGAGGTTGGAGCGTGCGATTGGTGTTCAGATCGCCCAGCACGATCAGGGTTTTGGCACGATATACATCCGGCAAAGGGGAGCTTCGTTCGGGGATTAACGAGGTATCTGTCACACACTCTGATCGCGCGTGACCGGCAACGACGAGGCTGTCGGCAATCGATTCAGCCAAAGCGTGAAAACGAGGATCCTGCGCAGGATAGATAATCGCAGTATCAGCTAAGGAGGTGTGCCGGTGGATCTCACGGGGCAGCAGATCAATGGAAGGGTCTAGCATCTTAAACGGAGTGTTCGAGTGTTAGACCTCTATCGGAGCTGCCGACAAACCCTAAGTCCTATTTCCGCTCAGTTTTCTCTCATACCTTGATCCAGAACAATGGAGGCGGTGGATTAGACTTGGAACCCACGGCTATATTCCGACTTGGTCTCGGGCATTTTATGGCCACACTAACGGGTATGGATCCCGCCGAGCAGCATGCTTTTCGACCTTTTATTGAGGCGCGAATGGCTCAGATCGAACAGGAGTTGGCTTCGATCGTAGATAGCACGGCAGCGATTGCTCCGGATGTTTCCATTGGTCGCTTGTCACGTCTCGATTCCATGCAGCACCAACAAATGGCATTGGCTGGAAAACAGCGTCTCGCAGAGGAGCGTTCGCGACTGGTGGCGGCCGAATTTCGGATCGGTGAAGGCACCTATGGCACCTGTCTGATTTGTGATAATGATATTTCTCTTGATCGACTGGAATACCAACCCGATGCGGTCACCTGCGTGCCCTGCGCGCAAAAGAAAAAATAGCCTGCCGATCCGATTAACCTACAGGGAAATCCAGAATCATAGAGTAACCCAATAGGTTACTTTCCTCCTTTACGTTATTTGCTCACCAGAGATCAGCCTCGGCTTGAACAAGACAAGAGTAACCTATTGGGTTACTCTATGATGACGATACATCCTCAGCTAAAACTATGGTTGAATCTAGGTGGTATGCTCGCAGAGGTAGCCGAAGGCAGTGCCCGGCAACTCAAAAGGAAGCTGAAGCCAAGTCGAAAGGGTGTCTACCTTACGCGACGACCAGGGGAGGAGACTCCGATGTGGAATGCGTGTGCTGCCATGTTGCGTGAGGAGCTCAAACCCTATGGCTCGAAAGTGCGTTTGGCGCGATACTTGGGAATACCCAAACAGCGTATCACTGATTATCTTAAGAATAACAGCCGTATGCCCGAAGCGGAAACTCTCTTGCTGATATTGAACTGGCTGGCCCAGAAACAATCTGGTCGGGATTTATCACTCTGAAACTGAGTGATGTATGAATAAAGAGTAACCTATTAGGTTACTCTTTCGGTAGATGTAGGGTATGGTGTTTTTTCGTCCGCGAAATGTTCAGTGATGGGAGCACTGTCGCAAAGTGCCGGACTTAGCTGATCATTTGCAGCAGCATTGTCACGAGAAACGACCCCGCCACGATAGTGAAAACCTTGGTGGTCATCGTGATTTGAATAGCCTGATTGAGTGATTGGCTGGTGCTGACTTTTTTCACGACCATCACCATCACGATGGCAGAGATCGCTTCATCGGCGTAGAAGACAGTCGGCATGCCCAGGAGAATTTTTCCACCCATACTGACGGCAGTCCGCACAGCGGTATCCACCACGGCGGCGATGGCGATTCCGCCCCACAGAATTTCGTAGCCCCAGTATTTCGAGGTTAACTTTAGTGCCAATAAGGTGATCAGAGTCTTGATCAGCAATCCGGCGAGGAACGACACAAGGTTGAATTTTGCTGGCGCGAGATGGGCGCGAGGATCCATTTCGCGGTTTTCCAGATCCGACAGGGCTTGCTCAAACTTGGCGCGTTGTTCGGCATCTTGCTGTGCCAGAGCTGCTTCCTCTGCGGCGATGACGGCTTGCTCTTCAGCGGTGATAGTCGGTGCACTTGGCGTCTTCTTGGTGTCGGTTTCTTCGATTGAAGGGGTGATCAACTTTATGCCGGTCGCTTCGGTGACCACATCCTCACGCAGCGTAATCTTTGCACCATCGCGATAGGATAATATTTCAATACTCCCGCGTGACATCGCCGAAGCGGGCTCTCCCAATTCCTGCAATACTTGGTCGCGTGTCATGCCCGGTTCGACGGGAAGGCTTTGCGCATTTGCAAGATGGGCGAAAAAGAATGCTCCGAAGATTGCAGCATACCGAATCACTGAGCGGAGGGGTAAACGCTTCGTCATGGGGAGGAAGCAAAGCGAAGAGCCTTGTGGCCTCCAAGACTATTGTGCCGCTGAAACTAAGCGAGGCAGGCTTTAAACGCTTCGGTCACGCTATCGAGGAAACTTTCGGGCAATGAGATATCGCGACTGCTCAAAAACGATTCATCCAATGCCGGACTTTTTAAAAAGTCCCAAGACCGGTGGCTTCCTGTAGGCGGTATTTCCAATAGCGCAGGAACGAGTCATCGGCGCGGTTCGCATAGGGAAGACTGCTGGGTCCCTTCCGGTTGTGCCAGAGGTCATCGAACCATTGCTGCGCGTCGCTGATGGCGGGATAGTCCGCCGGACCCTCAAGGACTAGGCTTGTTTCCAAATTGAGATCACCGAGATTGCGTCGGGTGAAATTGGCTGATCCCGCGAACAGTGTCGTCCGGTCGGCGCGCTGGACGAAGATTGCCTTGGCGTGAAACTGCTCACCTCGCGTATCATACCAGCGGACCATGATGTCAGAGTGGGCGGATACCAATTCGGCGGCCACGGGTTTGTTGGGGACTCCGTCCTTGGCGTAACCGAAGGCATCGCGGTTTTGATCGAGCAGCAAGCGGATGGTTACTCCGCGAGCCGCGGCAGCTTTCAGGGCACCGACAACCTTGCGGTCGGAGAGATAAAACATGGCCAAATCAATCCGGTCTCCTGCCCTGGTCAGATCGAGGTTTTCGAGCAGAGTGCGACGGATACTACCTTCGGTAACGAGGTGAAGGCGTGCCTTGGTTTCGATTAAAGGCTCCGATTCGACGGCCGAGCTGGTGGTCAAGTGGATGTCCGAGGTAAACCCAGACATTGCGAGCACGGCTTGTTCGGAACGCAGCAGGTCGCTGGCGACCGGTCCGCTCACGGCCAGGGCGACATTGCCATGGGCGCTACTGCCATCGTGCGGATTGGCGGACATGACCAGGGCAGTGAGCTCGCGGCCACTGCCGTTTATTTTTGCGGTGTCGGTAATGATCACCTTGCGATGATTGGCTTTGAAGTTGAGCAACGTTAGCCAGGAACGCAGCCCGACTTTACCGGCTGTAGCGGAGAACGGATGTGGCCACCAACCACCGCGCGAAACACCCCAAGGCTTGATGGCCAACCGCCAGAAACCGGACCAGAGTGGATTGGAGTCGCGCAGCCGATTGAGCCTAGTCAGCACGACCGGAATGTCGGCCTCGCGCAAGGCCTGCAGCGGAGCCGTTTTACTGCCACCGTAGGCGTCGTTGACCGGATCGGTGATCACCACCACTTGCAGGTTTGGGCGCGCCTGCTTCCGCGCGATCAGGGCTGCGGCGACTTCATGGCTGAGCGGGCGATAAGCAGTGCCGGCCTTGCCCCGATAGTCGTTGAAAAGGAACAGATCGGCGACGATCAGATTTTCGGCGGAACCGATCATCCTGATCGCCTCGTCATAAATCTCTTGCGTGACCACCGACCCACTCGGACCGGGGTAGGTCACATCGCACAAAAAACGCACATCGTCCGCTCCAACCGTGTGGACTTGGCCTTTCACACTGATCCCCTCGGGCAGAGGCTTTAGCCATGCATGATAGGCGGTGAACCCGGCCCAAAAGACAAAGCAGGCCGTCAGCAACCAACGCCCTAAAGGAAATTTGGGCTTATCCTGCATACGGTGGATGGTGGGCATGCGAGCGTCAGGAGTCTTGTCGGAATTACCTCTGATGTTTTGAGAAGAATCACCAAAGTCTCCCGGGATGACTCAAGCCAGACAGGCCTTGAAGGCTTCGGTTAGCGCGTTGCGATCGAGATTGCGGCCGATGAAGATGAGGGTGTTTTGGCGGGGAGTGTTTGCCGTCCAGACGCCTTCGAACTTGGCATCGAAGAGCATGTGCACGCCTTGGAACACAAGTCGCTTGTCGGTGCCTTTAACGGCGAGCACGCCTTTCATCCGATAGATGTCTCCACCTTTCACACGGAGGAGTTCGCTGATCCAATCGTTGAGTCGCTTGCCATCGAGATCACCGGGCACGCTGATCCCGACTGACGCGACCTCGTCGTTGTGCGTGTGGGCCACATGGTAATCCTGCTGCCAATCGGGTTTCACGGTGTCACCGTTCACGTGTATGTGCAGCGGATGTTCGCCACAGGCTTCGTAAACGAGATAGTGACCGGGCTCGGTAATCGTGAGTGGGTATTTGCCGTTTCCTTCATTGAGCAGGAGACGATTGAGGGTCGCGCCGGGCACGATGGGGTCGCCTTCCTTCAGGCGAGTTTCCCAATCGCCGAACACCGTCACGCTCGCTTCGGTGGCGGCTGAAATATCGGCCTCTTCGAGTGATTTGACGGGCATGACCACGACGTCGAGTTCGTTCTCGTTGTGAGCGTGATGATGGTCGTGATCGCAGTGGCCGTGATCGTGGTCGCAGTGCGAGTGGTCATGTTCGTGGTCGTCGTCGGTGTGGCCGATCACGAGCTCGTGGGTGCCGGCGGGTAGAGGATAAGCTCCGGCCCATTCAAAAGGATATTCCTGGTCGAGAAACTGCGGATCCATTTCGGTCGCGCGGTCCAGATTGAAACCGCCGACGTCGAGCACGTGATTGAGCGGGATATCGCAATTCTGCGTGCGATGGATCTTCGCCAGCGTGTTCATGCTGTGCAGGCGCTCCTCCAGCGAATCGACTTCGGCTGGTTCCACGAGATCGGTCTTGTTGAGCAGGATCACATCGGCAAACGCTACTTGCTTCTGCGCTTCGTCCTCGCGGTCGAGATGTTGGAGAATGTGTTTCGTGTCGACGACGGTCACGATGGCATCGAGCCGAAACTTGGTCTTCATCTCATCATCAGTGAAGAAGGTCTGCGCGACCGGGGCGGGATTCGCCATGCCGGTGGTTTCGATGAGGATCGCATCGAGCTTGTCCTTACGCTTGAGCAGACGGCCGAGGATGCGGATGAGATCACCGCGCACGGTGCAACAGATGCAGCCGTTGTTCATCTCAAAGATTTCCTCGTCGCTCTGGATCACCAGCTGGTTGTCCACGCCGACCTCGCCGAATTCATTTTCAATCACGGCGATCTTTTTGCCGTGTTGCTCCGTGAGGATGCGGTTGAGGAGGGTGGTTTTACCCGCACCGAGAAACCCGGTGAGGACTGTGACTGGAATGGAATCGTTGGACATCAGGGATCGAAAAATAAACAGAAAACCGTGAAACCGAGCTTTGCAACCCGCGCTTCAAAGTGTGTCGTTGATCCATGAGTGATTTGCCTGCATTGCCGACTGAACCTACACTCGGCCTCTATCGCCACTACAAGGGAAACGATTACCGCGTGATCGGCCTCGCGCGCCACTCGGAGACATTGGAACCGATGGCGGTTTACGAAGCACTTTATGGCGAAGGCGGACTGTGGGTGCGACCGGCCGCAATGTTTAGGGAATGGGTCGAGGTCGATGGCGGCAGCGTGAAACGTTTCGCCCGAGTGGGTGATTAAGATCCTGCTTGTATTCGGTCGCCTTGATTAGTGTGTCTTCTCAGGTTCGCAACCGTGGCAATGGCCTCCCTTTTCAATTTGGAAAGTCGGGTGATCAATCTGAAATTGTTCGTGGAGTGATTCGGCGAGTTTCGACAAGAAGCGGTCATCATTATTTTTCTCAGGCATGACGAGATGGGCGGTGATCGCGGTCGAGGTCGTGCTCATGCCCCAGATGTGCAGATCATGCACATCCGTCACGCCAGGTTGAGAGGTTAAAAACTTTCGCACCGCATCAGGATCAATCCCAGCGGGCACGGCATCCATCGCAAGATTCAAGGAATCGCGGAGTAAGCCCCAGGTGCCGATCGCGATCACGAGCACAATCACGAGACTGATCACCGGATCGATCCACGTCGCTCCTGTCAGTATGATCGCCAAACCGGCGAGGACCACCCCAACTGAGACACCGGCGTCGGCCGCCATGTGCAAATAGGCTCCCTTGATGTTGATGTCGTTATCACGACCTTTCATGAAAAGCATGGCCGTAGCCGTATTAATAAGCACGCCCAGACCCGCTACCCACATGACGGTGCCACCGGCGATGGGTTGAGGATCGGCAAAGCGCTGCACAGCTTCCCAAGCAATGGCGCCAATCGCAATGAGCAGAAGAATGGCGTTGGTGAGCGAAGCGAGGATGGAAGTTTTCCTCAGCCCATAGGTGCGACGCTTACTGGTGGGTCGACTCGTCAGGTAGCTCGCTCCCCACGCCAGCATCAGACTGAACACATCGCTGGTGTTGTGTCCGGCGTCAGCGAGCAGGGCCATGGAATTGACCGACAACCCCGCCACGACTTCCACAATGATGAAGATCACATTGAGCGAGACCCCGATAGCGAAAGCTTTATTGTAATTAGCCGGGGCGTGGGAATGTCCGTGATCGTGGCTGTGCGGCATCGTAGAGGATTTTGTTAGCCCGAAGGTAGTGGTGCCAAGTAGGTATCGATAATCTAACCTACAGCTTAACTCAATGCCCCTCGCAGATGCAGGCGTATTCGGCGAGCTGACAACCAGGGCAGATGGCTAGGTTTACATTTAATTTCGCGGTCGTCGTTTGGCTACCCGCTGGAATGATTTGCACGACGGTGGGAACGCGATTTCCGGCTGGTAGCATGCCATCGGATAGGAGCGCGTTACCGAAAGGTGCGAAAGTCAGGCGGGTGGGTGCCGAGCGATTACCTGCCGTGACGACGACGGTTTGACCGGTGGGGGCGACGGCTTGGCCCTGATCGTTGAGGAACGTGATCTGCACTTTGCGATCGCTGGTGATGAAGAATTCGGCCCGCGGATCGGTATTTTTTAGGATGCGACCGCCATTAGGACCGGCACTTTTAGCTTCACTTGTTTGTGCGTAGACCGGCACGGCAGTGAGGCCGAGACACAGACTAGTGAGGAGGGCGAGAGCGATAGTTTGGATTTTCATGAGTTGAGTGTATTTAGATGAATTGAAGTGAGTGGTTCATTGAGCCGCGGTAGCATTTCTCGCGATGGCCTGAGCGGCGGCATTGCGGCCGAAGTGGAAGAAAACGAGTGGCCGCACGAGAAATTCGAGTAATGTCGAAGAGACGAGGCCTCCAACAATCACCACGGCCACAGGATGGAGGATTTCCTTACCGGGTTGATCGGCGGCGAGAACGAACGGGATGAGCGCGATACCGGCGGCGAGGGCGGTCATGAGCACCGGCACCATGCGTTCCAAGGTGCCGCGTTCGACCATGGATCGCGTGAAGCTTTCACCTTCGTGGTTCATGAGATGCAGGTAGTGCGAGATCATCATGATGCCGTTACGCGCCGCGACTCCGGTTACGGCGATAAATCCGACGAGGGTGGCGATGCTGATGTTGTCTACTTTCAGCCAGGTAAAGACGAGGCCACCGACGAGCGAGAGCGGGATGCTCAACATCACTTGCAGCGCCAGGACTAGACTTTGGAAGTAGCCATACAGGAGGAACACGATCACCCCGAGAATCACCGCGCTGAAGAGGACGATGCGATGGGTGGCATCCTGCTGCGCCTGGAATTCACCTTCGTAGGTGATGAAGTAACCCTCGGGTAAGGGCACCTTCATGCGCACTTCATCCTGGAGGCGCTTCACCAGCACGCCCACGTCGCGTGCGGTCGGTTTGATCGCGATGGTAAACCGTCGCTGGCTGTTTTCGCGGAAGATGACGTTGGGCCCTTTGGCTTCGCGCACATCGGCGACGAGACCGAGTGGAACCTGTCGGCCGCTTTCTGTTTCGACGGGTAGCAGGGCGATCTTGTCGGGGGTGTCACGCCAATCGATCGGGAGGCGGACCACGAGGTTCACGGATCGCTGGCCTTCGCGCAATTCGGCGACTTGCTTGCCGCCGAGAAGCGTGCCGACTTGTTCGTTGAGAGAACCAGGTGTGATGCCGTAAGCCGTGGCGCGATCACGGTCGGCCTCGATGCGGAGTTGGGGGATGGATGACTGCTGGTCGAGCTTGGCATCTTCAAAACCGGGGATGGTTTTGGCGACCGATTGCACTTCGATGCCGAGGCGACGCAAGGTGTCGAGATCCGGGCCGAAGATCTTGATCGCGACCGGAGCGGCGACTCCGCTGAGCATATGGCCGATGCGATCGGCCAGTGGTCCGCTAATCACGGCGAAGATACCAGGGATGGATTTCATTCGTCGATTGAGATCGGCGAGAATTTCCTGCCGACTGCGGCCAGAGCCATCACTGACTTCGCGGAAGTCCACGTCAAATTCCGCCGTGGAGACTGGCACCACGTGATCGCCGCGCTCGGCGCGGCCGAGCCTTCGTCCGACTTGATGCACTTCGGGCACGGCGAGAATCTGCGCTTCGATCACATCGGAGATGCGATTCATTTCAGCGAGAGACGTGCCGGGTGCCGAGGTCGCGGCGATCAGCGCGGTCTCTTCCCGAAACGCGGGCAGAAAGTCTTTGCCCATTTTCGGATAGAGCGAAAAGGCCGCGATCATGCCGACGATCACG
Organism: Cephaloticoccus sp.; assembly: GCA_034669935.1. GTDB lineage: Bacteria > Verrucomicrobiota > Verrucomicrobiia > Opitutales > Opitutaceae > Cephaloticoccus. The sequence continues at coordinate 52,519 of JAXMOJ010000002.1, read as the reverse complement.
AATGCGATTACGGGCCCGGGTTGATCGAGACTCACACGGAGGATGGTCCGGCGAAGCACTTGTTTCAGCAGCCGCACAAAGCGGCCGTCGGTGTGATCTTGGCCTGCCTTGGGTTTCAGAAGAAACGAACAGAGCACGGGAATCAGAGTGAGTGAGACCACAAACGAAGCCACCATGCTGATGATTGTGGCGATGGCGATGGGCGAGAAGAGCCGCCCTTCGACACCGCTCAAGCCGAGCAGCGGCAAGAACACGAGGACGATGAGCACCGTGGCGTAAAGAATCGAATTTCTCACCTCAGCTGAAGCGCGGGCGATGACCGTGAGCACGGGTTGAGGTTGCGACGCACTGGCATTTTCGCGTAGTCGCCGAAACACGTTTTCGACATCCACGATGGCGTCATCCACGACCATGCCGATAGCCACGGCGAGACCACCGAGCGTCATGGAGTTCACGGTGATTTCGAGCCATTGAAAAGTGAGCAGCGTGATAGCAAAGCTCATCGGCATCGCCATCAAGGTGATGAACGTGGTGCGGAAATTGAGCAGGAAGAGGAACAGCACGACGGTGACCATGATGGCGCCGTCGCGGATGGCTTCGCTCAGGTTTCCGATCGCGTGATCGATGAAATCTTTTTGCTGGAAGAGTAGGGTAGTTTCCATGCCGGCGGGAAACGCGGGCTGTATTTCAGCGAGGGCAATTTTGATTTGTTCGGTCAGCGCGCGCGTATCGAAACCGGGCGACTTGGTGATGGACATGATCACGCCGTAGGTCGGCACCTTTTCCGGTGAGCGGCTGACGGTCGCGTCGCCCCGCATGGGCTCGATACCCCAATCGACCTGGGCGACGTCGGCGATGGTGATGGAGCGATCTCCGTCGTGTTTGATAACGGTGCCAGAGATCTCGTTGAGATCGGTCGTCATCGCGAGATTGCGCACCATGATCTCGGTGGGGCCGGTATCGAGGAAGCCACCAGTGGTCGTGCTGGCTGCCTCAGCGACCGCGGTTTCCAGTTCCGCTAACGTCACATCATGCGCTTGCAGGAGGTAGGGATCGGGCTGCACCTCAATCTGCTTCACGCCTCCGCCCATGTTGAGGATTTCGGCGATGCCGGGAATATTTTGCAGGCGACGTTTGATCGTCCAATCGGTGAGCGTGCGCACATCGCTCGGAGCCAGATAGCCAGGCTCGCCTTCCGGAATAGTGGAACGCACCCCGACGAGAAGGATTTCGCCCATGAGCGAAGCGACCGGCGTCATGAACGGCTGCACGCCTTCCGGGAGTTGTTCGCTCGCCGATTGCAGACGCTCCTGCACGAGCACACGGGCCTTATAAATGTCGGTGTCCCAATCGAATTCGGCGTAAAGGAGTGATAGGGAAACGTCGGAGTTGGATCGCAGACGAGTCAGACCCGCGACACCCATGAGCGCACTTTCCAGCGGTTGGGTGACGCGCGTTTCCACTTCCTCGGGCGCGAGGCCGGGAGCCTCGGTTAGGATGATGACGGTGGGTTTGGTGAGGTCCGGCAACACCTCGACTGGAAGGGTCAGGCCGGCGCGCAACCCGAGGACGAGGATGATCAGGGAGAGACCAAGGACGATCGCGCGATTGGCGAGCGACCATTTGATAAGTCGGTTTAACATGGTCGGTTCCTTAGTTGTCGGCGTGAGGCGAGGTTGTCTTGCGACGGAAGGCTACGGTGATCAGGGCGATGAAAAGCACGCCGCTGGTGATTTTCCAAAACGCGTTTTCAATCCCATGATCATGGGCATGGCCGGAGGCTCCCGCTTGTGTCGTGCGTTTTTGATTCCCGGTGATCTCGGAACCATCGGTATTGTGTTCGTGGCCATGGGCCGCATCGAGTGCTTCCTTCAGGGACAAACTGCCTGCGCCGGCAAAGGCCAATGAATAGGCGCCGCGGGTGACGACTTCATCGGCCGGCAGCAGCCCACTGATGATTTCAACATAGCGGTCGTTCATTCGGCCGATGACGACCGGTGTTTTGATGAAGGCGTTGGCTAGATCGAAATCCTTCACGTAAACGAAACGGTGGGCGGGGTCCCCCTGCAGTGCGCTGCGCGGGACACGCACGACACCGGAGCGTTTGGAGGTGACGATGGAGAACTCTGCCCGCATGCCGGGGCGGAGGCGAAATTCGGGATTGTCGACGTGGAAGGCGGCTTCAACGACTCCGTGTTCGGCATTGGCTACGGCACCGAGATGTTCGAGCTCTGCGGTGAAGACTTCGCCCGATGCGGCGGCCACGGTGATGCGCGCCTGCTGGCCGGATTTTAACTGACCAGCCAAATGCTCGGGCACACTGGCGAGGGCATAGACCTCGGTGAGATCGATGATGTCGGCTAGGATCTTATCGGGATTGACCGGTTCGCCGGGGACAATGTAAGTCGCGCTCACAAGACCGGAAATCGGAGCGGTCACGGAAACTCGTGGCGGGGGATCGCCGACCTGGCGGCTTTCGACGACAACGGCGACGTCACCTTTTTCGATGAAGTGATCGTGCTGCACATTTACTTCGAGTGCCCGACCGGCGATGCGGCTGCTGATGGCGGCTCGGCGGCCGGGGTAAACATCGATGCGACCGAGTGCGAAGATGGTTTCCTCAAAGTCACCCACCTTGGCTTCAACAGTTTCAAGGTTCAGATTTTTTACCCCAGTCTCATCGAGGATTACCGTGTTTGATGGCTTGTCACTGCCTACGGCCCAAAGGGGTGTGATGAGAAGGAGAGAAAGTCCGAGAATGGAAAAGGAGTGTTTCATAGTGATGACAAAGTGGCGGTGGTGAGAGGGAACTCGGGATCGGTCAGGCTCTCGATTCGAGCGAGCGAAATCGCGTAGGCCGCTTTTGCTTCGAGTAGCTCGCGTTGCAGGCTGATCATTGAGCGCTGGGCATCGAGCACGTCCATCAGCGGAAGCTGTCCTTCGGAGTAAGCGAGACTCACGAATGCGAGGGCTTCTTCAGTGGCGCGTAACGCGTCGTAACGGAGGTTTTGCACGGCGGTGTGAGCACCGGTGAGATCCTGCCATGCGGCGGTGAAATCAGCTTGCAGCCGATTCTCCACGGCGGCTACGGACTGCTCGGCGCCATTCAGAGTTTTGCGTGCGGCGCGGATGTTGCCTTGGTTTCGGTTGCGAAAGGAAAGCGGCATTGAGAATCCAGCGACCAATCCGGCGTCGGAGCCGTTGCTCAGAAAACGGATTCCGGCACCCACCGTGATGTCGGATGAAGCTTCGGCTTGCTCGAGTTCAAGCGAGGAACGACGGCTGGCAATGATCGCTTGTTGTAGTTTGAGCCGAGGATGATCGCGAAGTCCGGGCAGAAAGTTTTTTTCGAAGGGTAATGCATCTGGAACGTGAACGACGCCATGCAACGCTGGCACCTCTTCGTGCCCTTGGCCCCACTGGGCGGCGAGGGTAGCGCGGGCACGGGTTAGCGCTGATTCGGCGCGGGCGTATTCGAGTTGAGCGAAGGCGAGAGCAGCGCTGGCGCGAGCTTTCTCTAGGGGTGAGCCGACGCCGGCTTTTACACTGGCTTCCGCTGCCTCGAGGGTTTCACGGGCTAAAGCGAGCGGCTCAGCTGCGAGCTCGAGACGTTGCTGGCCGATCACGGTTTTGATGTAGGCAAGGGTGGTTGCGGTGAGCACGTCAATGCGTTCCACCTCCAGATTTCCCGCTACGATATCATAGTCGTGACGGGCGAGGGCCAGCCGCTTGTTTCGTTTATCGCCTCGTTCGAATCGTTGGCTGGCTTGCACAGTGGTCTCGAATGCATCGATGCCGTTCAGGGTGCCGGTGCCCCCAAAGTTTTCCAGTGAAACGTCGAGGGTGGGATTGGGGCGAAGACCTGCTTGTTCAGTGAGGGCATCGGCGGCGCGCTCATGGTAGCGGGCAGCGTTCAACGTCGGATTATGCTCAGCAGTGCGTTGCAAGGCATCGGCGAGGGAGAAACTTCGCGTAGCTTCCTCGGCGCGACCGCCCGGAACGATGGCCAGCACTGCCATCACCCAGAGAGGGCGTGACCAGTGAAGAAAAGTGAAAGTGGACATGAAAATAGTGGGAAGGGTTAGACAGTTGTGAATCAGCCCGATGAACACGCGTAGCGGCGCCATCCGGACACAATTAACCAGGGAAATCCGTTCGCGTAGGAACGGATTAGGCGAGGTATCCGGGGGCGCGCGGCGACGGAGCGGCACGCGATGTGAACTGCCACGATGGGGCCAGTTCGGGAGGCACGTCGGAACGTGCGGGAGAAATCAGACGGACGATGATCATTTCCGGACTGATAACATTCAGGCAGCACAGGCAGGTCAGCTCCACAGGGGCAGCCAATTGCACATAAGTCTGCTGAGCCTTGTAAGCGGCGTCCTCAATTGACTGGCAGTTGTCGAGATCACAGGCGGCTTGTTCGGTCGTAGAGTCACAGCCATCGGCCTCGTGGCAGTCGATGGTTGAGCCTACGATCCCTGCCGCTTCCAAACCACAATGTTGCGTCGCCGGTAACCAAAGGGTTAGCAGTAGTAAGGCAACGAGGCTGGAGAAACGACGATTCAAGTGGGTAGTAATTTACGGAATGCGAAGTGCTGTCAAATCGCCACGCCAATTGAGCTTAGTCGGAAGAACGCTTACCGGTTCCAAGGCATCCTGGCCAGAAGCAGACCCATCTCACAGGTATGGGTGATGCCCGAAAATATCAGACCTACCCCGACGCCCCCAGAAAAATAGATGAAGACAGGGTTCAGCAGGATCGAGAAAACAGCACCAATCACCACCAAAGAATCCGTCACAATACGCACTTGGCGTTGAATAGATATCGCCTGCTACCTTTGATTGAGCGGCATGCCGCAATCCCGACATCATTCAGTGCCCCCCTCGACGCAGATCACATTGGGATAGCCGCAAGAGACTAAAACTCGTTCGCTTTCGCAGAACGTTCTCCGCAGTAACAAATCAGATAAATCTCAGCCTTTTTGTTCGCAGGGAGCGCAGATCGATCAGGGGCAGCTAGATTGATCGCGATTGAGAGACTGCAGTTGCTCGCCGGTATTGACTTTCATTGAGAGTGGTGTGGGTAACGTTCCGGTAGCGCTGTTGAGGCTCAGCTCGAATTTTGTTAGGGACTTTAGTTATCACTTTGCCCCAAGGAAGTAGATGAGACTGAGAGTTTGCGCTCAATTTAGGGCGCATATTTAAGCCAGTTCTTCAGTTGGATTTACCATATTCTGGTCGAAATGGTCGGCCACCACTGATCGAATTTCCCCAGCTCAATTATCTCGATGAAAACGATGATCGCGAGAAACCAAAACACCTCGGTCAAATTGCGGGTGAATAGTTTCGATGGGAGGGTGACGCTATCCGGCATGACAACTTTCTGGAGTCGTGGCCAAAAACGCGGGACCTCGCGGCAGTAGGTCGTGTATGAGTCGCCAAAGAGTTCCTGCAGTCGTCGCTCCTCAGCGCGAATAACAAAATTGTAGTAAATCAAAAATACGATCACCCCGACCGCGAATAGCATGAAACTTTGCAAGGCTAGTCCGACCCCGCAGACGCCCAAAAACGAGAAAAAGTAGAGTGGGTTGCGACAGAGGGAAAAGGGGCCCTCCTGGCAGAGCTCGGAATTCTTACGTCCTCCGATAAATGCGTAGGACCAGATACGCCCAAGTGCGGCAAGGAAGAGGAACAGGAATCCGGATAGCTTCATCGCGAGGTGCCATCCTTCGCCAAATCCTTGAGGGATCAGAATAAAAGCCGCGGCAAGCCAAGCGATGGCGATTAAGAAAGATACTGGTTTGCGCAGTATTTCGCTTCGGAAGCGTTTGTTCGAGGGAGGGGAGGTTGGCATGCGTTTGAAGACGAGGGTTGGCTGCGCGGTATTTATTAACGAAACGGATCTGGCTAGATTTTGGAAGCCGGTAATTTTGCCGTCAAAACACGTGCCTGCGGAATGCATTTGCGATCAGCAGGGGAAGACGGTGAGTTGCTCCCATGTCTGATACGAATGAGTCGATGGAGCTGCCGTTAGTGCGGAAATATTTCCCGGAATTATCGGAAGACACGTTTGGGCAGTTGGGTCGGTTGGGTGCTCTGGTGCGCTCCTGGAACGAGCGACTCAACCTGATTTCACGTAAGGATGCCGAGAATCTGGAGGAGCGGCATCTGGTGCACTCACTATTGATGACGAAGGTGCTTCGTCCGGCGAAGAGCGCGAAATTCGCCGACATCGGCACGGGTGGAGGCTTTCCTGGATTGGCACTGGCGATTGTTTATCCTGAATGCGAATTCACCTTGGTTGATTCGGTCGTGAAGAAAATCAGCGCGGTTGAAGCGATGGCGGAGGAACTTGGGTTGACCAATGTGCGTGGGCTACCGGTGCGGGTGGAGTCGATTAAAGAGAAATTTGATTTCGTGACAGGCCGCGCAGTGACAGCCTTGCCGCGTTTTCTGGATTGGACGAGACCGCTACTGCGTCGCGGCGCGCACGGATCACCGGCCAATGGCGTTTTGTATTTCAAAGGCACGCTCTGGCGTGATGAATTGGAGGGGAAGAAAGCGCAGCCTGCTTCGGTCTGGCCGCTCGATGAATGGGTGCCCCGCGAATTTTTCGCGGAGAAGTTCCTGCTGCATTTCCCGGCGCCAATCGCCTAGAGGTGATTTGAAGATTGCCGCGAAAATTATCAGATTGCGCGGTGGATGAGCAGATCGAGTTGCCCACGGAAGACACCGAAAACACGGATAGGACCTCGCGACGAACGCGACGAGTTTGATCTGATTCTAGGTTCCAGGGGAGAGCTTTGTGTTTTTAAAGGCAGGGCGGGCGTCTCTGCCGAGCCGTCCGACAAATCGGAGCTGTGCCTCTTACTAGGTGCGGCTCCCTGAGACGGGCCGCCCTGTCTCTGATTTTTGGATGTTCGGGCGGTAACGCTGTCTTGAATCGTCGCGTGCGTCGCGAGACATATTCCGAAAAACGAACACTTAGATGCTAGCTTTCCAGAGGGTGGGATCGAGTCGGACGGACCGCTGGGAATTGATCGATTGACGAGCTGCGACGGCGCAGGCGGTGGCTCGATTGCCGTCGCGGCCAGTAGCGTTTTGTGGTGCTTGGCCCGTAGCGACGGCGTTGCAGAAATGTTCGAGGGCGATACCCCAGCCCTTATCGGGCGCGTAATTGATTTGGGGTGGTGGTGGATCGCCCAGGCGTTCACGGGCTTCGGCCCAAGCGGTTGCATCGGAGCTATCGGCGAGGACACCGGATTCGCGCAGGGCGGTTTCGTAGATGCGGCGTTGCTCGGTGAGAGCGGCGAGTCCTTGCTTGGCGTAAGCTTCGACGTGGCGATTGTCACAGCGATCATAAGGGCGTCCGGCGAATGTGTTCACCGATTCCAGTTCGGGCAGGCCGTAGCTGCGCAGCTCAACGTAGTCATCCATCTCGAAAAAGCGACCTGCCCCGAGCGCGGCTTCGGCGTGCTCTTTGGGTTGCGCGAGCGACGCATGGGAGGAGGAGAAAACGGTGGCTCGACTGCCGTTGGCAAATTCGAGGGTCACGATTGCATCGTTGGGACGTGTTTCTCGTGCATAGATTTCGACTGGTTCGGTCCGCAGCAGAAAACTCAGCAGATCAAAGATGTGGACCGTTTCGGTGAGCAGACGGTCGTTGGTCTTCCAGTTCTGTGACGGAGGGCGAATGCGATCATCGTCGGCGATACGATAGTAAATGGAAACCGGTTCATGGGTGGTGCCGAAGGCGCGGGCCATGACTTGAGTCGCGGGGGCAAAGCGTCGATTGAAACCCACGGCGAGTGGGACATTGCGCTGACGAGAAAGGTGATCGACTTCGAGGCATTCCTCTACGGTAGGCGCGAGTGGTTTTTCGATGTAAACGGGCTTACCCTGCTCGATGGCGGCGCGTGTGATTTGTGGATGCAGCTCGGGCAGAACGCCCGCGACGATGATATCAACCTCGGGATCGTTAACGACATCCTCCCAATTCGTGCTTTGGCGCACGGGTGGATAGTGGTTGGAAACCTTCGTGAGTTTGTCGCGATCAATATCGGCGAGGTGTTGTAAGACGAGGTGGTCGCTGCGGGCTATGGTCTGGATGTGCTGCTGGCTCATGAATTGGCCGCAGCCAATAGCACCGATGCGAATAGAAGAGGGGTTCATGAGGGGGAGTCGTGGCGGAGTTGCGTGAAAAATTCGCGACCGGCTCCGTAGAGCCAATCTGTGACAACGGCAAAATTTGTTAACACGAAGTCGAGTTGCTCGTTCTCGGGAACTTTGCGACTGCCGCGTAACCGCATTTGAATCCACCGGGAGCGGAGGATAAGAGGCAGCGCCTGCCATTCGTCATCGTTCAACGGCGTGATGGATTGGTAGCCTGCCAACAGTGCGCGGCTCGTGATGAGGTTTGGGGTAAAGGATTGGGTGAGGCTGCGGATATCATCCGTCTCAAAAGGAGCGTCTCGATCCGAGGCGAAGAACATCAAGGCATCCACCAGATCTCGGGCCCGTGCTTGAACGGACAGATAATCGAAATCGTAGAGCGCGGCCACTTCGTTGCTGCGAAAACGCACATTGCCGGGATGGAAATCTCCATGGATCACGGTCTGAGGCAGGGATGGGTAAAGCGTGTCTTCCAATTCGTTTCTCCCTTGGGAAAGTAGCGCCTCAATGGAATTGAGCTCACGTATGTGCGCTGGGGTGCAATCGCGGTTGCATAGGGTATCCAGAATGGGTTGCACCGCATCGGGATGATCTTCGCGGAGAGGGTTCTGCTTTCCAGTGGGGAGGTCTTGACCGAGAACAGAATGGAAACGAGCGAGAAAGATCCCGATGCTGCGGGCCGCTTCATTCCGGATCATTTCCGACCATGGCTCGCCCTCGATCCAGCTGAGCACTTCAATCGTATCGTCACCTCGACGGAGCACCGTTTCACCACTGGGCATGACCTGTGGTGATGGCACGGGTAGTCCCTCTGCTGCCAGTCGTTGCAAGACGTGGTGGTCGAATGCGACGCAGTCATCGGTGGAAAACTCAGCAGGGCGAACGCGGACCACATAGCGCCCCTTCGCCGTCGAGACGGCCCACTTGCGGGCGGCGGTTCCGCCGAGAATTGTATTCGAATCGGTGTGGCCAAGGTCAAACGCGCGCAGCGTATCGGCTACGATGGGAAGGAGAGAGGACATCGGGAATATAACCCTAAAGTTTTACCCGACGAAGGCGCAATGCATTCAAGACAACACTGATCGAGCTGAGGCTCATCGCGACGCCGGCGAGCATCGGGTTCAGTAACCAGCCGAAGAACGGATAAAATAGACCGGCCGCCACCGGTAAACCGAGGCCGTTATAGAAGAAGGCGAAGAACAGGTTTTGGTGGATATTGCGCAGGGTGGCGTGGCTGAGGTGAACGGCACGAACGAGCGCACTGAGTTCACCTTTCACCAAGACGATTCCGGCGCTGTTCATGGCGACATCGGTGCCGGTGCCCATGGCGATTCCGATGTCAGCAGCGGCCAGAGCGGGGGCGTCGTTCAGGCCGTCCCCGGCGAAAACGACGCGGCCCTCGGCGTCGTTCTTTTGGTGCTCGCGCACCAGCTTTTGTTTGTCTTCGGGGGTGACCCCGGCGTGGTAGCCGTCGAGCTGGAGTTCATCGGCGACGACCTTCGCGGCGGCTTCGCGGTCGCCGGTGACCATAAAGATTTTAATCCCGAGCTTTTGCAGAGCCGCGACGGCATCGGGGGTTGATTCCTTGATGGCGTCGGCGAGGGCAATCAGACCGGCGTCACGATCGTCGATCTTCACGGCCACGAGGGTGGCGGCAGGATAGTCATCGAGGTGGGCGTCACTCGGGGCGCGGCCGAGAGTGATGGTTTGGCCTTCGACTTTGGCCGTGATACCGGAGCCGGCTTCGGCGTTGAAATCGGTCGCCTCGGGGAGCTTCAACACGCGTTTCTTGGCGGCATTGACAATGGCTCGGGCGAGGGGGTGTTCACTGGAGGATTCCGCGGCGGCGGCGAGGCGGAGGAGGTCCTCCTCGGAACTGTCGCCCGCGGGTTTGATGGCAACGACTTCCGGTTTACCGATGGTGAGGGTGCCGGTCTTGTCGATCAGCAGAGTGTTGGCGCCATGGAGACGTTCGAGGGCGGCGGCGTCCTTAACGAGCACGCCCACCTGGGCGCCACGGCCAATGCCGGTGACCAACGAAACGGGCGTCGCGATACCGAGAGCACAGGGGCAGGCGATGATGAGCACGGCGACGGCGTTGATCAGGCCGTGAAGGTAAGCGGGATCTGGCCCGAAGACGGACCAGGTAATGAAGGTCACGACGGCGATAACGAGCACGACCGGCACGAACCACGCGGAGACACGGTCGGCGAGGCGTTGGATCGGGGCTTCACTTTCAGTGGCCTCCTCGACGAGCTGCACGATCTGGGCTAGCATGGTGTCTTTGCCCACCCGTTCGGCGAGAAAGACGAGGGAACCAGTAGTGTTGAGGGTGCCGGCGCTGACTGGGTCACCCTTGGTTTTGCCAACGGGCACGGGTTCGCCGGTGAGCATGGATTCGTCGATGTCACCTTTACCTTCAAGAATCTCGCCATCGACCGGCACGTTTTCTCCGGGGCGGACGCGCAGGCGGTCGCCGGCTTGAACCTCTTCGACGGGCACATCGGATTCGTGGCCATCGTCGTCGATTCGGTGGGCGGTCTTGGGAGCTAGATCGAGCAGACTGCGTATGGCTTCGTCGGTGCGGGAGTGTGCGCGTTGTTCGATGACCTGGCCAAGCAGCACGATGGTCGTGATAAACGCGGCCCCTTCAAAATAGAGGGCGATGCCGTGATTGGTGTCCATCAAGCCCATGGGAAAGTGGTCGCCAAAGAGCACGGCGGCGACCGAGTAGAAGTAGGCGGCACCGGTGCCCGTCACGGTGAGCGTGAACATGTTGGTGTCGCGTTCGACGATGGATTTCCACCAGCGACGGATGAAGAACGCGCCTGACCAGAAGAATACCGGCGTAGTGAAGACGAGTTGCAGCCAACCCGAAACGCGGTGCGGCGGGAGGAGGTCGCGAAGGCCCGGCACCATCTCGCCCATCGCGAGAATAAAGACGGGTATGGTCAGCGCGACAGCGACCCAGAAACGTGGCCGCAGAACGCGTTCATCCGGCAGGCCCATGTAAACGAGATCATTCGGACCCGGTTGGGTGGCTGCTGTTTCTGATACTGGATCTTTCATGGCAGGATTACAACGCGACGGTCGAATCTAGTTTTTACATTTCCTCGCTTGTAGCCAGTAGAAGATCACCGGGGTGACGATGAGGATGTGAAGTAGCGAAGAAACCATCCCGCCGATCACAGGCGCGGCGAGTGGACGCATGATTTCTACTCCGGTGCGATCGAGCCAAAAGATCGGAGTGAGTGAAGCTACGGTGGTGACGACGGTCATCACTTTCGGCCGCAAACGCAGGCGCGCTCCTGATTTGATGGCGGTTATCAGCGCATTGTGATCGAAACTATCCCCGAGCTTGGCGCGAGCATTCACGACGGCTTCGTTGAGATAAACGACCATGACGACTCCCGTTTGAATGGCAGTGCCAAAGAGCGCGATATAGCCCACCCAAACGGCCACACTGAAATTGTAACCGAGGATGCCTTGAAGGATCACACCTCCGGTTAGCGCGAAAGGCACGGCGAGGAGAACATGCGCTGCTTCGGCGACTGAGCCGAAGGTCACCGTGAGCAAGATGAAGATGATCACAATCACGATGGGAAAGACGTAGAGCAGTGTGGTGTTGGCTTTGAGCTGCTTTTCGTATTGGCCGGAGTATTCCACGCTCATGCCGGGATCGAGTTTCAAGTCCTGCTCAATCTGGGTTTTGATCTCATCCACGAAACCTCCGAGATCACGTTCGCGCACATTGGCCTGGACGAAGACGCGCAGCCGACCGTTCTCGCTGGAAATTTCGCTGGGCCCGATCACGCGTTTGATGTCCGCGACTTGCCGCAGCTGCACGCTCGCGCCGGAAGGTGAGGGGATAGGTAGCTCGCCGAGTTTCTCGATGTCGGAACGATCAGCATGCTCCAGTCGAACCTGGATGGGCCAGCGTTCACGTCCTTTTAACGTGACGCCAGTGGTGCTGCCTCCGAGCCCTGTTTCGACGTAGCGTAAGACATTATCGACTCGCAGACCGTAGCGTCCCAGCTGATCCCGACGCACCGCGATTTCCAGATAGGGTTTACCGACCACGCGCGATGGTGCGACACCACTCGCGCCTTGGATCTGTTCGATGATACGCTGCACTTCGTAAGCCTTGTTTTGAAGGGCATCGAGATCGTCGCCGAAGATCTTTACGCCGACTTGCGCCCGAATCCCGGTGCTCGTCATGAGGATTCGATTTTCGATCGGCTGTAGAAAACCGGGAGCGTAACCCGGAACCTGCGAGAGCTTGGCGGAGAGTTCGGCGATGAGTTTGTCTTTCGACATGCCCTCGCGCCATTCGGCTTTCGGTTTGAGGGTGATGGTCGTTTCAATCATCTCGACGGGTGCGGGGTCGGTGGCCGTATCGGCGCGACCTAATTTACCCGCGACAGTGGAGACCTCGGGCACGGCACTGATCACTTTATCCTGCCAGCTCATGATGCGCTGCACTTCGGTCAGAGAAGTAGCGGGTAATAAGACCGGCATGAAGAGTAACGAGCCCTCATCCAGTGTGGGCATGAACTCGCGTCCGAACCCCTCGGTATGTTGGGAGATTGAATCGGGTAGTTTCTGGTTGATCGAACGAGGTAAGCCGAAGGCGAACAGACTGCTGAAACCCAAGAGCGTGGCGGCGAGCGTGAGCACGGTCTTGCGATGGCTTAGGGCCCAATCGAGCAACGGGTCGTAGATTCGTAGCAGAACCTGCATCAAGCGGTTCTTGTTTTCCGGACGAAAGGGACCTCGCACGAGTAGGGTGCAGAAAACCGGCACGGCTGTAATCGCCATCAATACGGCCCCCAACAGAGCAAAGCTCTTGGTGAAGGCCAGAGGATGGAACAATTTTCCCACCTCTCCCGTGAGCAGAAAGACCGGCACGAATGCGAGGATGATGATGGCCATCGAGAAGAACATCGGGCGACCAACCTGGGTCGCGGCAGAGAGGGTCAGATTGAAAATCTCTTTGGGGGTGAGGTGTAGGGCGGGATCGCTGATCCCGCCAGTTTGAGTCATTTTTGATTTACGTAATGCGGGATCAGGCGATCCCGCCCTACAGCGCTTCTCTTCCAGTGCGCGTTCGCAATGTCGGATGACGTTTTCCGTCATCACAATCCCGGCGTCGACGAGCACCCCGATTGAGATCGCGATTCCCGTGAGCGACATGATGTGCGACGGGATGCCAAACTGATCCATCAGGATAAACGAAATCAGGATCGAAGCGGGGAGCGGCAGCGTGACGATCAGGATACTGCGGAAGTGAAAGAGGAAGAGAATGTGCGCGAGTGTCACGAGGATGATTTCTTCGGTGAGTGCGTGCTTGAGCGTATTGATCGCGCGGCCGATCAAATCGCTGCGATCATAGAATGGCTCGACGGTAACTCCTTCGGGCAAACCGGGGGCGAGGGTGGCGAGGCGCTCCTTCACATCCTGAATCACACGCCACGCATTCTCACCATAGCGCATCACAACGATCCCGCCGACGGCAGCGCGTCCATTGACGTCAAGTGCGCCGCGACGAAACTCTCCGCCGATGCGCACCGTGGCGATGTCGCGCAGGTAGAGCGGCGTGCCGTTGCGAGGTTGGATGACAATCGATTCGAGATCGGCTGCGTTTTCGACGAGGCCGATTCCCCGCACGACAAATTCCGCACCGTTCTCCTCGATGGTTTTGCCCCCGACGTTGCGGTTGCTTTGGCTCACCGCATCGAGCACTTGACCCAACATCACGCCGTATTGATTGAGCTTGCGAGCCGAAACTTCGATCTGCCATTGGCGCACATAGCCACCGATACTGGCGACTTCCGCGACGCCGGGAACTGAGGCTATTTGATAGCGCACATAGGTATCCTGAACGGCCCGTAATGAGCCCAGATCCTGTGTGCCCGATTCGTCATGCAGATAGTATTGATAAACCCAACCCAGTCCGGTGGCGTCGGGTCCGAGTCGGGCCGTCACGCTTTCGGGTAAGGTTTCGCCAAGAGAGTTGAGGCGTTCCAATACGCGAGTCCTGGCAAAATACGGATCGATCTCATCGCGAAAAATAACGGTGAGAAATGAGAATCCGAACATCGAAGTCGCGCGGACGTTTTTGACTCCGGCGAGACCTTGGAGTGAGACGCTGAGCGGGTAGGTAATCTGATCTTCGACTTCCTGTGGGCTACGTCCGGGCCAATCGGCATAAACGATGACTTGATTTTCGGAGAGGTCGGGGATGGCGTCGATCGGAACGCGGTGCAATGCAATCACTCCCCATGCACAGAGCCCGAGAAAAGCAGAGACTACGATGAAGCGGTGGTGCAGTGACCAGGTGATGATACGATTAATCATGGCTGTGGCGGGTTATTCGATTTCATCGCCACACGTAAGCATGGCGGACCCGAAGAACGGATTGCGCAGCTCGTCGGATCGCGAAATCCAGCGGCCATGACCGAGCACTGGCGTCATCGGGCATTCGTAGATATGAAGCCCCTCGCGGTGATGCAGGTGTAGGCGCATCACCTCGTCAGCAAGTGCGCTGCTCAAGGGTTCAAAAGAGCGTCGCGCGCCGCGAAGATCAGTCGGATCTGCCAGCGTGGTTTCGTATTTTGACAACGGGCCCGTGCTCGCATGTGCATAACCGGAAAGGTAATTATTCAGGGCTGCTTGCAGCTGGGGAAGTCTGTTCAGATATGCAGCTAAATCATCCGCCGCGAGATCGCTCGCGGCATCGGCTGCGGCAAACGCGAGCGGCTTGAGCAGGGCGTATCCTTCGTCGTCTGGTGTGATTGTTTCCGTTGGTGTGGTAGATCCTCCGTGATCGTGCTGGTGGATCGTGCCCGTGATAGCGGCTTGGGCGAGTTGGGCTTGTCCATCGAGAATGAGACCTCCGGACGAAACCACTCTTTCACCCACTTGTAATCCGCTGATGACTTCCGCATCGCTGTCGCCGATGCGACCGAGTTGAATATGTCGCGCGAGGAAACCGCCGGAGTCTTGAGCGACATAGACGATGGGGTCGGCTCCGTGCTGCAGAACTGCACTTCGGGGGACGAGCAACAGATTGGGGAGGGTGAACTTGACCTGTCCTTCGCCGGTTTGTTTGTGGAGGAGCTTGCGATCACGGTTGGGCAGGACGGTGCGGACGCGTGCGGTGCGGGAGGTCTCGTTTAGATTGGGATCGATGAAGGCGATAGGTTCGCGGTAAACGCGTCCCGGTTGGGAGGTCACGGTCATGGCAACTTCCTGGTCGACTTGCAACCAGGCCAAGTCGGGTTCGTAGACATCGAAGATAAACCACATCGATGAGAAATCTGCGATTTCGAAGAGCTTGTCGGTCGCGTCCACGTATTGGCCTTCATAGACGAATCGCGATATGACGGTGCCGGAGAGTGGAGAGCGCACATGGACCATCGCGACGGGTTCAAGGGTGTGTTCGAGAATGTTGACTTCCTGTTCGGTGAGCCCGAGTTCCAGCAAACGTTCGAGGGCGGCTGCTTTGTCTGAAGGGGCAAAGGCCTCGCCACCTTTGAGCTGTTCAACGTATTCGCGTTGGGCGGTGAGCATCTCGGGACTAAACATCGTCGCGAGGGGAGCACCGGCTTTGACTTCAGCTCCAATATGTTTCACTCCGAGCGATTCGATTCGTCCCGGCACGCGCGCGGCAAGGATTCGATGATTCGTATGATCTGCTTCGACGATACCCGTGACACGCAAAGTGCGAATGAGCGAACCGCGTTTTACCTCGGCGATTTCCACACCGACCACGCTGGCACTGGCCGGACTGAGCTTCACGAGATTGGGATCGTCGGATGAACTGGCTGATGAAACCTGCGCCACCAGAGCCATGCCACAGATGGTGCACTTATCGCCGGCCACCTCGGAATTAATCCACGGATGCATGGGGCATTGAAATACGGTTTTATCGGCGCCGGTGAGCAGCGTGACTACTGAGATAAAGAATATGGATGAGAGAAATGATTTCATGGTTTGATCTCCTACTAGGATATGACGAACGGAACGTGACGGTGCGTAAACGCAGAGAGGCTACGCGTTGATTAGCTCTCCACGCCTATGCGTGGACGCATTACTCCTGTGGGATCAAATCAGGTAACTGCAGAGCACCTGAAACAAAGGTGTCTCTACAGGCTGCTCCGTGGGTTCAGGAGCAGTTTGCTGAACAGAATCGTCAGCTGAATCCGCATATGCGGAATAAAATGGAATGTGCGCGGGAGTTTGGGCCTTGGCGACGCGACGTGTTTCAGAACGCAACGTATGGGCGGGGCGATCCAAGTTGATCGTAGGCGAGGCCGGAGGAGGCGCGCAATCGGGCATCTCGCATGAGCCTGTGCTTTCGCAGCAGCAAGACTCGGCATGCTCTTCTTCGACTAACACCGGTTGCACCTTCGCAAAAGCGAGGGAGCAAACCACCAGTAGAAGCCAAGAAAGACGTTTCATGAGATAACGAACGAGTAAGCCGATCTCATGCTGGCGCAATTATTTTTCGTCTTAGCTCAAAGTGCATAGCGTTTCTATTTAAGGTTCTATTTAAGGGGTCAGGCCGATAATTGTTGATTACGGTCATGGACGAATACGTTAGATAATCAATGTTGGCTCAGGATATGAAATTGATCCGGAATCAACAATTATCGGCCTGACCCCTTTTATGAGATGGTGCGGAGTTGGACGCTGTCGACGAGTCGGTCTTGGGAAAGAATGTCGGTGGCGATGATCAGTTTGTCTCCGGGGACGATACGTTTGAGTCGCTTTAACTGCGCAATGGCATTTTCAATCGTGGCATCCGGTTCGCTCGCGAAGGGCATAAGGAACGGTTCCACCGCACGTAGTAAGCGTAGCTGACGAAAAAGAGTCTCATTCGGAGTAAAGGTGAGAATCGGAGCGCGTGTGGGGCGTTGTGCGGCGATCCCATGAGCCATGAAGCCGTGACGGGTAAACGTCAGGATTTTTGATTTCGGAATTTCGTTAGCCAGGACAACCGCGGAGTGGAGAACTTTCATGCGCTCGCCGGTGAAAACCGCGATCTTACCTTCAACGGTGTCTTCCTCGAGCTCAATGCGGCTGGCGATTTTAGAGAGAATCTCCACGCACTCGGTGGGGTATTTCCCAATGGTGGTTTCACCGGAGAGCATCACACAATCAACGAGTTCATAAACGGCATTCGCGACATCGGTGATTTCCGCACGCGTGGGCAGGGGCTGCGTGATCATTGATTCCAGCATATGGGTCGCCACGATGACAGGACGACCATGAGCGAGACACGTGCGCACAGCACGACGTTGAATGACCGGAAGCTCTTCGAAGGGGCATTCGATCCCGAGGTCGCCACGTGCGACCATCAGTGCATCTGACGAGCGCACAATCGCATCGAGATTGGTGATGCCGGATTGATCTTCGATTTTTGCGATGATGCGCACATTGGATTTGTTCTCGGTCAGGAAATCACGCAACAGAGTGATATCATCGGCCGAGCGCACAAACGAGAGCGCGACGAAGTCGATTCCTTCGTTGAGCCCGACGGTAGTATCGCCGCGATCTTTTTCAGTGAAGGAGGGGAGATTCACTTTGACCCCGGGGAGATTGATGTGGCGACGTGACTTAAGCTCACCGGGGATCAACACACGACAGCGGATATGGGCGTCGTGCTTTTCGAGCACTTCGAGACTGATGAGCCCGTTGTCCACCAAGACGGTGTCACCCACTTTGATGTCGTCGACGAGGTCACGGTAGTTGACGTCCACCGAGCGCACTTCCTCGGAGTTATCTCGGTCGATCTCAGGTTTGACGGTGAAGTCGAAAATCTCGCCGGCTTTTAATTCGAGTGGAAGGTCGACATCGCCGGTGCGAATTTCCGGTCCCTTGATGTCCATCATGATCGCGATATCGCGATCTATTTTGGCCGAAACCTTACGAATGCGGCGGATGATCATCCGCGTCCATTCATGGGAGGCGTGGGCCATATTGAGTCGGGCAATATCGACTCCGCTGAGAATGAGTTTTTCGAGATCCGCCTCACTCTCAGTGGCGGGTCCGAGGGTGGCGATGATCTTGGTGCGACGAATATCGGAGGACATGCTATGAGGAGAGTTTGATAAATGGGGTGTCTCCGCCGGGAGAGACGATGGAGATTTGGCAATTTAGGGCAGCGACCGAAGGGGCGAAGGCGGTTTGGACGGCGTCGAGACTATTGCAGTCGCGGCTGAGATGCGCGAGGTAGATATGCTGCCATCGAGGGCTCGCGATTTCGGCAATGAGTTCATGAGCCGCGGCATTGGAGAGATGGCCGTGACGACCTTTGATGCGCTGTTTGACGGACCAAGGGCGCTTCGAATCGGAATCGATGAGGTTGGGGCAATAGTTAGCTTCGATCACCAGAATATCTGCATCGCGGATGTGCTCGCGGATATGTGCGGGCACGTGGCCGAGATCGGTGACCCAGGCAAGGCTTTGGCGAGGCGAGAACAGATCCCCGTGGCCATGACTGATGTGAAACCCCACGGGTTCCTGGGCGTCATGTGGGACGGCAAAGGTGCGGATTTCGAGATCGCGAAAATGGAAAGTAGTGCCGGTTTCGAAAATTTGCCATGTGATCTGATGCTTGAGAGAGCGTTGCAGGCTGTGGCGGGTGGGATCGTTGGCAAAGACCTGGATATGCGGGTGTTTGGCCAATCCTTTGAGGCCTGCGCTGTGATCACCGTGTTCGTGGGTCAGGAAAATGGCGTTGATGTTGGCAAGGGATTCGCCGCAATCCGCGAGCATCGCTTCGAGTCGACGTGCCGAAAATCCTGCATCCACCAATATTTTGGTGTCATCTGTCTGCAGGATCGCGGCATTACCCGCACTACCGCTACCAAGAATGCGAAATCGAAGAGGCATCTTTGTGGATCGCATTGAGATATCAGTGGGATCGCAAGGAAACAGAAAATCTTTTGTAATAATCCGGGTGCAAAGGGTTGAGAGCACCCTTGCTTTAAGGGACGATTCTCGCAACAAACTCTCAATCACAACAACTTAGCCTACCCCTTACTATGTATCGTTTTACCCTTCGATTGTTTGCCATCCTCTTGATCAGTGTCGGTCTATTCACGACTGCGAATGCACAGATCACCTTCAGTTTTACCTACAGTGATTCTGGCACGGGGTTTAATGATGCAACGCAAGGCGCGGCTCGCCGAGGCGCGTTGGAGTCGGCCGCGACTACCTTAGCTGGATATTTCACGGGTTATACCGTGGATCTGGCATTCACTGTGACATCAGAAAGCACTAACAACGGCACACTGGCCAGTGCAGGTAGCGGCATCAGTTACTCAAGCAACGGGTTTTATAACACCAACGTCCAAAAACTGATTCAAACGGGCTCGGGCACGAGTGATGGCGAGATCAATTGGAATTTTTTCCACACTTGGGATTACGATGATGATATTGCGGGTGGAGCATACGATTTCAAATCAACCGCGATGCACGAGATACTGCATGCTTTCGGTTTCCTTTCTTACATCGACTCGGCTGGCAAGGGGGCCACCGAGCAAACATCGGGTCAGCCTGATGTCTGGGTTACTTTTGATAAATTTCTCACGGACAAAGATGGTGTCACTTTGATCAACGACACGACTTTTGCGTTTCAGGGGAATGTCTCTACGCTTACAGGAGGTTCCGCTAATGGAGTGTTCTTTAACGGCACCAATGCAGTGGCCGCCAATGGAGGTAATCGTGTGCAGATCTATTCTCCCGATCCTTATGAATCCGGCAGTAGCGGTAGCCACACGGATGATAATACTTTCACGGGCGTGAACCAATTGCTGATGAATGCGGCGAGTGAGACCGGGCAGGGGATTCGGACATTGAGCGCAATCGAGTTGGGGATTTTGAAGGATTTGGGTTACAATGTAGTTCCAGAGCCTTCCACTTACGCGCTTATCTTTGGTTGCGGCACTTTACTGGTGGTCATGATTCGCCGCCGTCGGTTACGGGGGTAAGCCTATTTGAAACGGCAGGGTCTCGCTGGCAGAAGCGCGAGTTGACCGGCAGGGGTTTTATGCTACCTCTGTTGACTCATGCCCTCCAAAGCCACTCGAAGTTCATCCACCCGCTCTACCGGACCCTCCGGTAAGGTAGTGAAGGTGCGTCCGCAGAAGGGCACGGTAGTGATCACGAGGCAGGTGCATTTCAATTCCGCCCACCGCCTGCACAACCCGACAAAGAGTCAGGCCTGGAATAAGAAACAATATGGGCTATGCACCAATCCGCACTGGCATGGGCATAACTATGTGCTCGAAGTTTCCGTGAAAGGTGAACCCGATCCAGTGACGGGTTATCTGATCGATTTGGGAGAACTAAAGCGGATTTTAAACACCGCCGTGGTGGACAAGGTGGATCACCGCAACCTCAACGAGGAAGTCGCCTTTCTGAAGGGGATCATCCCTTCGACCGAGAATCTGGTAATCGCTTTTTGGAATCAGATCGCACCGCACATCAAGCAGGGGCAACTTCACTGCGTGCGACTTTACGAAACCCCCCGCAACTACGCAGAATTTTTCGGACCTGAGGTCAGCTAACCCCACATCTGTGGGGCTACGGTTATCGTCACAACCGCCTGGCCTGTAATATAAAAACGATATGAAAAAGAAACCTATGTATCTCCACCGCTCGGCGGATGGATCTGAAGCCAAGATCGAGCACGAGTATGATGCGAAATTTAGGTCGACCGAGGCTTACCGCGAATCGCTGCCCGACATGATGGAAGCCGCGCATGACGCGATTCAGGGAGCCAATGTGCCGATCCAACAAGTGGGGGTGCACAATTTTAAGCTACCACTGAAGTTTCGCACAAAGCAGAAGGAAATTCACACGCTGGAAGCGAGTATTACGGGCACGGTTTCGTTGGAAGCGGAACTCAAGGGGATCAATATGAGCCGGATTGTGCGCTCATTTTATGATCATAAAAACGAGGTATTCACTGGCGAATGGATGGGGGAGATTCTGAAGTCCTACTTGAAAAAGGTGGAGACGAAGGATGCGCGGCTGAAGATCGCATTTTCCTATCCCATGGTGCACACCAGTCTGCGCAGTGGGCTCGAAGGGTTTCAGTATTACGATGTCGCGTTTGAAGGCGTGATGACGGGCGATGGCACCTACCGTCGTTTTATCCATTTTGATTTTGTGTATTCTTCAGCTTGCCCGTGTTCAGCGGAACTCACCGAACACGCCCGGGATCTTCGCGACGTTTACGGTGTGCCGCATTCGCAGCGAAGCAAAGCGCGCATTACGGTCGAAGAGCAGAAGGGGAAAAAACTCTGGATCGAGGATGTGCATAAACACTGTCTCAACGCCTTGAAGACGGAGACGCAGGTGATGGTGAAGCGGGAGGATGAGCAGGCCTTTGCCGAGCTCAACGGGGCGCACCTTAAATTCGTGGAAGATGCCGCGCGCCTTCTTTATCGTGAGTTTGAGGGCGATAAGCGGATCAAGGATTTCCGCATCGCCTGTTCGCACCTCGAATCGCTGCATTCACACGATGCTGTAAGTGTGATCTGTAAAGGAGTGAAGAATGGCTTCAAAGCCGACTTTATGGACTTTGGTTCGTTACTGTGCTGATGGTAAAATCTTTCTCGTTCTCTTAATCTTTCTCATTCTCAATTCGGAGTAATGAGCAAGAGAACGACGAAAGAGAAAGAACCGAGAAATCCTCTCATTTTAATCACCGGGGCGTCACAGGGAATTGGGGCGGCGATAGCGAAGACGTTTGCCCGTGAGAAGAAGGGATGCCGCATCGCCTTGGTCGCGCGGAATGCCAAGAAGCTTGCGATCGTTCAGCGTGCCTGTGAACGGCTCGGCGCAACTGCGCTCGCGATTGCCTGTGATGTGAGCGATGACAAGGCGGTCGCGAAATTGAAACGCGAGGTGACTAAGAAATTAGGCTCAGTCGATGTGTTGATCAACAACGCGGGATCGTTTGCCGGAGCACCGCTTTTGAAGTTCAGCGTGGAGGAATTCGATCGGATGATCGCGGTGAATTTACGCAGCGTCTTTTTGATGTCGCGGGCCTTTGTGCCGGGGATGGTGAAAGCAAAACGCGGCGATGTGTTTAACATGAGCTCGATTGCGGGACTTGTCGCTTATCCAGGTGGAGCGGGTTACTCCGCAGCGAAGTTTGGCGTGACGGGATTGAGCAAAGTGATGCGCGAGGAACTGAAAGAAAAAGGCGTGCGTGTATGCACAGTTTACCCGGGTGCAACGATGTCGCCTTCATGGGATGGCGCGGATATACCCGCCGAACGCATGATGCCCGCTGAGGATGTCGCGCAGGCGTTTTACGATGTCTATCGAATGAGTCGCCGCACCGTAGTCGAAGAGATCGTGCTTCGTCCGCAACTGGGCGATTTGTAGCCTGCAGCGCCGCATGAAAAGTGTAACCCAATAGGTTACACTTTCTTGTTATCATGTTTGTAACAGGTAAGTTGCGATTATTCCCAATCGCAGAGACTGGCGACGTGGGTGGCGGAGCCGTCGCGCTGCCAGCCATCGAGTTGGGCCTGATCTTTGAGTTGTTGACCGCGTTGACGATCGACCAAGGCGAAGGTGCTGGCGACATCAGTGAGCGAGGTCATGTCGCCCCAGAGTTTTTCAAATTGAGTGACTGGGAAAATGTCTTCCTGACCTTGGCCCCAACGCTTTTTGACCTCCTTGATCGTGACGTAGGTGGGTAATCGATTGGCGACAGTGCGAACGGCTTCGGCGGTTTTCGCTTCGTTGTCCAAATCGGATCGTTCCAAATTAAAAACCTTCAGCAATTGATCGATATCGATCCAACAGGTGTTGGCGTTATAAAAACTCAGCCGGAATTCGTCGTCTTCTTTCGGCAGAGCGAGACCTTCGACGAGTTGCACGCGTCCGTTCACGCGGGCGAGGCCGCCGCCTTGATCTTCGATTTTCTTGGCGATCATTTCCCAACCAAGAGTAGCGCCACTGGCGCGGAACCAACCGATGAGAGTGGGATCGGCCATCGCGCCAAGCGTATCGATATTGTGCACCATGAGGGTGCGCAGATTCGGATGCGCTTTGATGAGACGCGCGAGGGTGCCGTTTTTAAGGAGATTGGGAATTTCGAACCAGTGACCCACGGGGTGAAGACATTGGCTGGGTAAGTTGTCGGTATAGTCGGAGGCTTCACCGGCTTGGCGGGCCCAATCGGTGAGGGCGGACCGAGAGCTTTCGCGCATTTTTTCCTGCTGCTCATCGAGCCTTTGTTGAGCGGTTTCCTGCCAGGCGAAATGTAAGTCGCTCACGGTCGGCACGAGACGGAGCCCGATGGATCGGCCGGGAGATAACCAGACATCTTGTTCCCAAGAATCGCCTGCGAGCCCGCGAAGATAGTGTTCGGTTGGGGCGTGAGTCAGATAGCTCGTAGTAAAAATATGCGGCACGGTCGCACCGTAGAGGCGGCCTGCCTGGCGTGATTTGGCGAGGTGGACGTCGATGAAACTGCGATGTGCGCCACCGAGTTTTGCGAAAGGATGGAGTCCTTTGACGCAACCGGCTCCTTGAGTCCAACGACTACCGACGCCAGCCGCGTAGGTGACGACGGCGAGTTCTCCATTGGCGAGAGCAGCCTCGCCGATGGAACGATACTCCGGGACTTTGTTCGATGATTCAGCTCGAAAGAGATCACCGGGATAGACATCGGTAATCGTCGTATTGGCGGGAAGCCGATTGTGAGCCAAGCCGATGCGGCCGTCTTTCAGTTCGGAACGAATTTGTTCATGCTGGGCGCGATCAAATCCGTTGTCCTGAAGCAAGGTTTCGAGATTGGAAGTATCGTGCTTACTGTTTACCGAGGTCTGCGATTGATCAAAGAGTGAAGGCATCGCCGCGGCGAACTCGGGATGATTCTGAGCGGCGCTGGTAAACTGATTCAGGTCCATCAGTTCGCGAGGGTTGAGATCGCTTTTATCCCGGCGGAGTAGAGCAGGTATAATCTGCTGATAATAGGAAATGGGTAAGAGGGCTTCCGGTCCGGCGAGCAACTTGGCGGTGGTGCCGTTTTCGTTGATCGAGAAGTCATAGACGACCGGATCCATCGCGAAGGGGAGCGAGGCCTCCAAATCACGTTTGGCCGCGAGCATGATGCGTTGAAGCTCATCCTGTGCCTCGGCACGCCGCGCGGGGTTGAAGATGAAACCCATACCACCGCCAGACATACCACCGAGCATCCAGAAGCCCCAGAAATCATCGCCAAAGGCAGCTCGCACTTCGCTGATGAGTCGCTCGGTGTAACGATTACTGACCCAAGGGATGATGGTTTGCAGTGGGCCGGTGAAATTGTCGGTGAGAGCCCGCCCTAAGGCCTTGATATTTCCACTGGCGAGCAGATCGAGAATCCCGTCGAGTGTTTCGGTGGTTTGTTGGCGGGCCGAGGATTCGGCCTCACCGCGAAGCAGATATTTCTCGGTAACCATTTCGAGGATAGGACCGACGTTTTGCGCCATGCCCCCATGCACGAGCACGAGCGAATCCTGGAGCGCTTTCCGCGCGGAAGTGGGAATGCGATCTTCGCCCAGAATGGTGTGTTTCGGTAACAGACATCCTCGGCTGATACCGTATTCGGAATCTCCTTCCTGGGCGGTGGTGCCTTCGATGAGTTTGATCCCGGGCCATACTCCACCTGAATCTTGCCAACCACCGCCGGAACCACCGATCCATTCACCCAGAATGGCGCGAGCAGCCACGACACGGCGTTCGCTTTCGATCAACGGTCCAGTCAACGATTGAGTCTGTCCGGTGGCCCGCATGCACACCGCGATGAGTGCACCGAGGAGGTTAGTGGACACGGCAAGACGCGAGCCCTTGGGGATACGATTGACGTTGCTGACGAGCTCGAATCCCCGTCCGGTTCCGAAGATACGTGCGAGTAGATCAGCCAAGCTCGCACCGGAGCGCTCGATGCCGGGAGGCACAATACCGGCGGCGATCACGGCAGCCTTGAGCAGGCCCAGGTAGTCGCGTCCGAAGTCGAACACTTCATCAAGATCACTGATCACGGCACTCGCTTCCAGATCGACGCTCATTAATCGAAGCACCGGCTCATCAATAACCCGAAAGTAGGCTTCGACTGGCGGGCGAGTTTCGGGATCGCGACCGTGCACACCGAGATCAACAGAGATATTGAGCACCCGGGCGGCATCCGGGTAGTCCATGCCTAAGAAGAAAATATCGCTCCAGGCGCAATGAGTAAGATCCATCCGCACGGCGGTGCTTTCTTTGAGGATCGGGCGAGCACCAGAATCGATTAGCGTGGGGCGCACGCGGAGTGGTTGATCCAAAGGATGACCGAGACGAAACATCCACGCGTTTCCTTGAGTCGACCGGACAGTGCGGCGCACCTGATCGGCAAGCGTTTGAAAGGCACGGGCGTGGTAGGCCGCGGCGAGCGCACTGGAAATTGTTTCGCTGGGGCCTTGTTCGGTTTGAACCTGACTCAGAGCAGTGATCGCTTCTTCGAAACGGCGTTCGAGGATGTGTCGGAAGGCCGGGTAGGGCACGCGACCTGAGCGAGTGAGCTCCTCGCGAGCGGGGAGCTGGTAACGATGAATCGCGCTGAGGAAAAACAACGCACGCACCCGATGATAGAGATTCGGTTCGCGGTGCCGATACGCATCCAGTTCGTCGCAGGCCTGCAGTAGTTCGGCAATACTCAGCCCGTCGCACCAGCGATCAATGGGGGTATCGCGAATAGAGGGATCATCACTATTGATGATCTCGGTGACTGAGACGCTCATGACTTTTTCTCGGGAGAAGTTTGTGCAAGAAGCTCGATGATTTGCCCGAGCACTTGATCGCGATCTTTGCCTCCAAGCGAAATGGCGAGCTGCGAATTGAGGAGGCCGTAATCGGCGCCGATATCGTAGCGGCGGCCATCGATCTTCAAGGCGAGGTAGCGACGCTTTTCAGCGAGAGCATCCAGCGCAGCGGAGAGGCCGAGTTTTTCGTTCGGATTTGCGGCCAGCTGGCTTTCCAGAATCTCAAAAATCTCGGAGTCGAGAACGTGCATGCCGAAAAAGCAGAGGTAAAAACCGGCCCGCATGCCGGGCACGAGCAGTTGCTGCTCGGCGACCGTGGGAGTTGGTTTTTCGAGCACCGCTTCGATTTCGTAGAGGGGTTGATCGCCACCGACGAGCTTACCGCCAATCGCGCCAAATGAGGTGAGTTGGCTTTCACGCGTGGATTGCACGGCTGAGACGGGGGCGTCTTCAGCTTCGGCTACCGCGAGTAGTTGGCGGGCGCAACTGATCGTGCTATCACTCAAATGGAGATGGTCGCCGACGAGATGGAGAAACTTGTGAGCTCCGATGAATTCACGACCGCAAAGCACAGCATGACCATAACCGCGTGGCTCGGTTTGCACGGCGAATTTCACGCGTGAGATAAGCTCGCCACATGCTTTGGTGTAGGCCTCTTCATCGCCGGGACATACCACGATACAGAATTCTTCGATGCCTGCTCCAGCGGCTTCCCGCAGGATAATTTCGAGGGCGGACCGTTTGTTGCCTTCTCCATCGATCAACATCTGTAAGGGCAGATTTCGTTGATGAGGATTTGCTGCGGTGATTAGGGCGTGCCGGATGCTCATGGTTTGAAAGCAGGAGATAATTGGGAACCAATGGTTTCAACCCAATTGATTCAAAGAATGAGAAGCGATTCGAAGGTCCTCAAGTTCCCCACTGCTTCAGCAGGCTACAACTTCGGTAATGAGGCCGGTTCTTGATTGTGGAGCTGTTCGGAAAGAGATACTGACGGGCGATTTGAAGATCGGGTGACTACTTTTTGAAAGAAGAGATTGTTCGGCACTTGATGAGTCGTGTTTTCCTCAGTCTGCAGAGTGGTGAAGAAAAAGTTTAGATCGATGACTCGGCCTTTAATTTTTTCCGAAGACAGCTCGATTTCGTCTCCGATGTTAAAGGGTCGCATCAAGAGGATCAGCACAGTGGCGGAGATATTGCTGAGCATGCTCCAGACCGCGACGAAACCGATGGCGATCATGGCGAGAACGGTGGAGAGCATCGCCCAGATTCCGCCCAGATTAAAACCGAAGATACTGAGGATCACGATGGTCGTGATGATGCCAATCAGCAGTCGAGCGATTTTGCGCACCGGCATGACATCTGCCTCGCTGATGGCAGTGCGACCAGCAAAGAGCAGGAGGCTACGTTCGGTGATCAGGTTGATCAGAATCCCTACCAGCAAGGCGGCAATCGCGATGGGAAGTGCCGCCGCGATTCGCGGGAGGTAGATTTGGAAAGTCTCAATGAGGAGAGTCGTGTTCATGTTGGTGGATCGAGCTTAGCTCGATGAGGGCGAAGGGTAAGAGGGGGTGGCTCCGTATTGAGAGGATACCCATTCACCAAGACGGCAGGCCTGAGTGAGACATACGGCGTCGGTGTGGTGGCCGGGGATTAGGTTCGCCACGAGTGAGGCGAGGAAAGCATCGCCAGCGCCAATCGTATCAATGACTTGGACTTTCTGGGCGTCTTCCCAGTGCCAGGTATCATTTCGTAGAAGCCCTGCGCCGCGTTCTCCGGAAGTGATGCATATCGTCGTGCAACCCGTCTGCTGAGCGAGGGCTCGCGCGTCGGATTCTTCACGCCCGGCTTCTTCAGTTTGATCGCAAGCGATTCGAGCCGCTTCGGCCGCGTTGAGTTTGAGGAGAGTGGATTGACTGGCCAAAATGCGGACACGATCAAGATCGTCGTGTGGTGCTCGGAGATTGACGTCGAAGATCCGCCACGCGTTTTCGGGTAGTGTGGCTAAAAGCCGATCGAGGGCGAATTGGTTGAAAGAAGCTCGCTGGGCAAGAGAGCCGAAGATAATGCCGGTTCCATCCATGGCGGCCTGCAACGAATCCTGGTCGGTGGTGATTTGATCCCAAGCCACACTCGGCATGATCTCGTAAGTCGCGTCACCATTTGGGGCGATTTCGGCCAGCACATAACCGGTTGGTAAGCCCGGATGCCTCCCGATGGTATCCGTGTTCAATCCCCAACCTTTGATTCGACGGATCAATTCGTCGCCCAACTTATCGTTTCCCACGGCCGTGATAAGGTTGACCTCTGCACGGTGGTTATGGAGGTGGTAAGCGACGTTGAATGGAGCGCCGCCGGGAAACAAACCCACGGGCAAGAAATCCCACAAGATTTCACCGAAGCAGAGTAATTTGGGCTGATCGGTGTTCATAGGCGGTAGCAGATTAGAGAGTTAAAACCTTTTCACAGTTGCGAGACGCGGTAGCCGTGGCGGTCGGAGTTGAATACTTCGTCGTGCAGTTTCACGCCGAGACCCGGACGGGTAGGCAAATTTACGTGTCCGTTTTCGATCACGGGAAGTTCATCGATCAGCTCTTTGTAGAAACTGCGAATATGCGCGCGCACCGATTCCTGATAACAACAACCCGCCACGGCTGCATTCACATGGATGCCGGAGTAGAGGGTGAGTGGCCCAGTGCAATCGTGCATGGTGGTCGGAATATTGTAGCCCTGCGCGAGATGAGCGATGCGGGCGGTTTCGGAGATGCCGCCGGCCCAAGTGGGATCGACCATCACAAAATCGGCGGCGTTGGTTTCGAGCACCTGCTGGTAGTGCGGACGGTGGAGGAGCATCTCACTGGCGGAGATCGGCATCCGGCTCTGTTTCCGGAAATCAGCGAGGGTTTCCAGATTGTCCATCTTCAGGATGTCTTCGAGCCAGAGGGGTTGAATTTCACGCAACGCGTCCGCGATTCGCAACGCAGCGGGAAGCATGAAGAACCCGTGACCATCGATCATGATCTCTAATTTATCACCCACGGCCTCGCGTATTTTCTGCAACGGTTTGATCGCGTGATTCAGGTCTTCGAGGCTGATCCGCATGCCACCGGAACGATGCGCGGCTTGATCGAAGCACCAGACCTTCATGCCGGAATGCCCTTCTTCGATTAGCTCCTGGGCGAGACCGACGGGATCGTGAAAGAGTTGGTAACTGTCATTGAGGGGGCCTGGTTCGCCGAGATTACCATAGCCGGGCCAACCGGGTTTGCCCCCGGGACGACGTCCGTAGTTGGGATTGCCGCAACTATTGTAAACCGGCACCTGATCCCGCACAGGACCGCCGAGGAGACGATAGATCGGCTGATTGCAGACTTGCCCGAGTATGTCCCAGAGCGCGACATCGACCGCCGAGATGGCACGCATCTCGGCGCCGCCAATGCCGAAATTACCAAATCGCTCGTAGAAGAAACGCCAGTGGCATTCGACCGCCATCGCGTCAGCTCCCAGCAAGCGCTCCGACATCCAATCGTGCACGAGGGCGGCGGTTGCGCCCGGACCGTAATACGTTTCCCCGTGGCCGATGATTCCGGCATCCGTGTGAATCCTCAAGAGCATCAAGCTGCCCATCAGATTGTTCGGATTAACGGTTTCGATCTTGGTGATCTTAACGGAAGCGTCAGGAGAGGTATTGAGGTAGGGGAGCATCGTGGACAGAGGTGAGAATGAAGAAGTAGGAAATAAGAAGGAGCTGGGCGAGGGTCGATTCGGAGCTGCAATCTCAGGTTAAGGGCACTGGGATGATGGGGGTTTCGATTGCCTGATTGTTTTCTCGGCTTACGCGATAGGCCTGTTTGCCTTCGCGCCAGGTGATGGGTTGGTGTAGTTGTTCGTCCACGAAGTGCAGTCCCACGCCATCCTCGATGGCAAAGCCCTCCTGCATGGTGCCGTTGGCGACGAAGTTGAGGTAGGAGGGGCGTCGCGCGGGTTCGCCATTATAGTGCGGCGAACAACTGCCCTTGAGCCAGCCGAGACAATCGAGCGACGCGAGCGGCAGGCCGTTTGAATCGGTGTGCCCCTGTTCGAACCAACAGATCGCACCGGCGCTTCCGCCGATCAGCACCGTGCCTCGCTCGTAGTGCTCACGCAGAATATGGTGGAGGCCCCATTCGCGCCAGATCGCGAGCATGGCACGGGTGTTGCCTCCGGTCACATAGATGATGTCAGCGTCGGCCAGGTGTGCTCGATAGTCGGGTTGGGGTTTTCGGAAAAAGCACAAATGAAAGGGCCGACATTCGTATTGGGCAAAGGTGCGATCAAAACGATCGATAAAAACGTCGTAATCGCCATAGGCCGTGGGGATGAGGCAGATTTTTGGATTGGGCCGACGGGCGAGATTGAGCGCATAACGATTGAGTGCGGGCGTATCTTCGCCGTTGTGAAATCCGCCGCCGCCGAGCGTAACGATGTGCCGATGCATTGAAGTCATATTAACGCCAAGAGAGTCCTGTGGTAAACTGCCAATTTATTCTCGATGCCCTTCTCTTGCTTAGGACATGCACGAGTTGAATGATCTTGGTCACAATCAATACCGCTGTGATATTTAGTTGATGCCACTCTGCTGGAACCGAATTAGCGAAAGGGCGTCTGACCATAGTGTTTAACGCCTAACCATTCTCCCCATTTGAAACAGATTATGAATACTTCTAAAGGCGCGTTTGGTCGTGCTTGGCTCATCGTGTGGGGCATTGCCGGGTTGGCCTTGGTTCTGCTTCCGGTTTTCAATAAGCGAAATTCTTCGGATGTAGACTCGAAACCCGCACGGGTCGTCGAGGCTGAACCAACAGGTAAATCCGCCCGTGTAAGAATTGCCTCTACGGTGGTAAAACCGATCACAGAAGCGGTGGCGGAGAAGGGAGGGGAGGATCAAGCGATCCCCGTATCAGAGATTCTTCCGGAACTGAAGGGCCCTCTGGAGGATTGGCGCGACTTCAATCCTGCGACAATGCAGGTGCGATTGTTTGGTGACACTGTCGTGCCCTTTCAACGTGTCTCCTTCACGCAGAAGGATGGCCGCATGACTTGGATTGGTTCATCGGTGATCGATGGTGGCTGGCTGGTCGCGGTGGCATCGGAATTGGGTTGGCATGCTGCAGTGAGTTTTGAGCTAGGGAATGCCTATTCGATCGATCTGGGAAAGCAGGGGGTGATAAGTGAGTCCAACCCGGATGAGATCAGGTTTGGCCCGATGATTCGGTCCCCTGAGCCTGTGACGAAGGCGAGCGATTTGGAGAATAAGGTGACCGCGGAAGTAAATGAATCCACGATCTCGGCAGATGAATTGCCCGTTTCCCCCTCAGATGTGGCGGTGTTTTATGATCGTGAAACTGAAACGAAGGCGACGGCGAAGATCGCGGCGATTTCGTCGACACAGTCCGCGCATGATTATCTAACGAATCTCTTCCAGACCACCTTTGAAATGGCGAATATCTATCTCTTGGAGAGCGACATTCAAAATTTACAGTGGAATATTTTGGTCGTGGAAAAGATCCCATATTACGAGGTGGGTGGATTCACATCGATGGAGCGTGAGTTGACGATGATGGACCGAGGCACGGAAGAAGCTGGGGCATTCATGCTGGCTTCAGCGAAACGAAATGGGGCGGATCAATTGCTTCTGATCGTGGGCGGAACTCGGGATTATTCGGGAGTCGCTTACACACCGGGAAATGAAGCCGTGGTCTATTGGTATAATGATGGGGTCTTACCCTACGTGGTCGCGCACGAGATGGCCCATAATTTTGGTTGTTCTCATGACCGCGAGACTGAGAAGGCGACCGATGGTGATGGTAGGTATAGTTATGGACACGCATTCACCGGGAATTTCAACGTCAGTTACGGAACGATTTTATCTTACAAAGGATCCCGAGTAGGCCGCTTCAGTAATCCAGATATATCCTATGAAGGATCGGCGACGGGAGTGGCCGAAACTCAGCCCAAAGCGGCAAACAATGCTAAGCAACTGCGCCTACGCGCAGCCGCGATGTCAGCAACACGTGTTTCGTCGGTTGCTCCCGTGATCGTCACTCAACCTTCAAGCACGTCTTTGAATGTGGGAGAAAGCTTCACTCTTACCGTCGAGGCCACGGGAGGCACGCTTACTTACGCATGGTATAAAGGTGGGGGAGCGATAGCGGGAGCGGTAAGCAGTAGTTATACGAAATCCAATGCCACAACCGCTGATAGTGGGGCCTATACTGTGGTGGTGAATAATGGTAAAGGCAGTATTACCAGCGCATCGGCCACTGTATCTGTGTCAGCTCCCTCAAATCCTGTCTCGACGACCAGTGTCGCCAGCAGCAGTAGCGGAGGAGCGGGAGGTGGAGGTGCTCCTAGCATTTATGCAGTGATCGCTTTAGCTGGATTGGTATTCCGTCGCATCCTTCGACGCTATCAGGGCAGAGCTTAACTCGGATGCGATGCAGATGGCGTTCCTACACCTGTTCGAGCTGATCGAGCGTGAAGAGACTGGTGAGCGAGAGGTTCTCTTTCGCTAGATTATCGCGACCTCCAGACTGGCGATCGATGACGCAGATTACATCGTCGATAATCGCTCCGTCCTCTCTTAAAGCGCGCACCGCATCGAGGATCGCGCCTCCCGAAGTCACGACATCTTCCACGATCAGCAGGTGTTTGCCCTGAACTTCACCTCCCTCGGCATAGCGACACGTGCCGTATTCTTTCGCGGTTTTTCGGATAAACAAGGTTGGTAATCCGGTGACTTGAGAAAGCATGGTGGCAATGGGAATGCCGCCCATTTCCAAGCCAGCGAGCGTATCGTAGTTGCCCGTGATTTTCGTGGCGAGTTGCTCCGCAATAGATTTTAAGAGCACGGGATCCGCTTCGAACCGATACTTGTCAAAATACTCTGAACTCGTCGCACCCGACCGTAGCTGAAAAGTGCCAGTAAGATGGGCGGCTTCGTAAACGCGTTGGGCTAACGGTAGAGACATTCGGCTATTTCAGCACAAATGCGGTGTGATTCCAAGTGCAGTCAAATCAGGCAGATGGTAGCGTAACTTATTCGGGCTAGAAACTGATTAGCAATCAGGGCTCTGGCGTAAGGTTTTTCTGTTACCGGATCGAAGATCCGCCGTAGTTAATAGGCTTCATATTATGTCCACACTCGTAGGTAAATCCGCCCCTTCTTTTAATGCAAATGCCGTCGTCAACGGCCAAGTCGTTTCCGACTTCTCGTTGGCGCAGTATCTCGACGAGCAATACGTCGTGCTTTTCTTCTATCCGAAGGATTTCACGTTTGTTTGCCCGAGCGAACTTCACGCTTTTGAAGCCGCTCGTTCCCAATTCGAGGAGCGCAATACGGCCGTCGTCGCGTGTTCGACCGATACCGAGCAATCGCACTGGGGCTGGTTGCAGGTGCCTAAGAATCAGGGCGGGATCCAAGGTGTCACCTATCCGCTCGTGGCAGATACGAACAAGACGATCTCGTCGGCTTTCGGCGTGCTGGCAGGTGAACTGCACGCCGGTGAGAATCCGGGCGATCCTTTCACTGCGACCGGCGAGCTGATCGCTTACCGCGGTCTGTTCCTGATCGATAAGAAGGGCATCGTGCGTCATTCACTCGTCAACGATCTGCCACTCGGCCGTAATGTTGATGATACCCTGCGTCTGATCGATGCACTCCAATTCCACGAACAGCATGGCGAAGTTTGCCCTGCCAATTGGAATAAAGGCAAAAGCGGCATGACGGCGACCAACGAAGGCGTCGCCGCCTACCTCGCAAGCAACTAAGCGCGCCGCTCAATTTCAGGATAGGTAGGGCGCCGCCGGCTCACCGGGACGGTTCGCCCTACCATTCTGAATACTGTGATTCAAATCGGCTCCCGCTTTTCTGACATCTCCCGGTCTGCTTCAGGCCGGGATTTTTTATGGGTTCATCCCAATCGTGCTGAGGTTTGGCCTGTCATTGCGAGTCGCGTAGCGACGCGGCAATCTACGAAGAGGTAAGGGCGGACTGAAACCGACGTGGATTCCCACGTCGCGCCACGGACTCCTCGCAATGACTTAATGTCTAAATCTTCAGGGACGTTGCGCTCAGAGTAAGGATCCTTGATCGCTGGTAGTCGCCTTCAATCCTACCGCGATATAGCCTTTGGGCGTGATTACACGGCCTTGGGAGGTGCGTTGGAGGTAGCCTTCCTGGATGAGGAAAGGTTCGTGGACTTCTTCGAGGGTTTCGCGTTCCTCACCGACGGCAACGGCGATGGTGCTCATGCCGACAGGACCGCCCTGATAATTATCGGCGATTACGCGGAGCATCCGCTTGTCCATTTCGTCGAGTCCGGCGGCGTCGATTTCGAGGAGTTCGAGCGCGGAGGCGGCGACGGGTTTGGTAATCTTGCCATTGGCGCGTTCCTGCGCGAAGTCGCGAACGAAGTTGATCAGGTTGTTCGTGATGCGCGGCGTGCCGCGGGATCGCGTGGCGATTTCACGTGCCCCGGCTTCGTCGATTTCGACTTTCAACAAGCCGCAACTGCGACGCACGATTCCGGAGAGAGTGTCGGCGTTGTAGTAATCCAGTCGGGTTTGCAGCGTGAAACGTGAACGGAGAGGGGCGGTGAGGAGGCCACTGCGGGTGGTTGCGCCGATGAGGGTGAAACGGGGAATATTGAGGCGCACGCTGCGGGCGTTGGGTCCCTGATCGATCATGATATCGAGGGCGAAATCCTCCATCGCTGAATAGAGATATTCTTCAACGGTTTTCTGGATGCGATGGATTTCGTCGATGAAGAGGATGTCGCCTTCCTCAAGATTGGTGAGCAGTCCGGCGAGATCACCGGCTTTTTCGATCACGGGACCGGAGGTTACGCGGACGTTGCGGCCGAGTTCGTTGCCCAGGATGAAAGCGAGCGTGGTTTTGCCGAGACCGGGAGGGCCGGAGAGGAGAATGTGGTTGAGCGGTTCTTCGCGCTTCTTGGCCGCGCCGACCATGACTTGCAGACGCTCGACAGTTTTGGCCTGCCCGGTGAAATCGCCAAACGAGAGTGGGCGCAGCGCGGCATCAGAAGGAGACTCGGCTTGGCCGAGCGTGCTGTTCAGAAAGTTGACGCCCGTGGGCTCCGCTGCTGCGTCGCCAATTTTGGGTTTTGGATTGTCGATTTTAGATTGGTTCACAACAGGTGGAAAATTGAGGGGGCGTTAGTTTGGGTAA
Organism: Cephaloticoccus sp.; assembly: GCA_034669935.1. Classification (GTDB taxonomy): domain Bacteria; phylum Verrucomicrobiota; class Verrucomicrobiia; order Opitutales; family Opitutaceae; genus Cephaloticoccus. The sequence continues at coordinate 17,296 of JAXMOJ010000002.1, read as the reverse complement.
TCGAAAATTCGAATTCAAAATTCAATATTCGATTATCGCCATTCGACTTCGGCGCCGAGGCTTTGGAGGTTTTCGACAAAGCGGGGGTGGGCGCGTTTGATGGTGTCGGCATTCTTTACGACACTGCTGCCGGGGATGCTGGCCGCGATCATATAGAGTGCGACGGCGGCTCGAATAATATAGGGAGCCTCGACGGTGGTCGGATGGAGAGGGCGGTCGCCAAAGACGATGATACGATGCGGATCGTTGACGACGACATGAGCACCGAATTTTACGACTTCGGGTGCCCAATTGAAACCGCCTTCGTAGACCTTGTTCCAGAACATCATGGAGCCCTCGGCTTTGACGGATAACGCGATCATGCAGGGAAGCAGGTCGACGGGAAAATAAGGCCAGGGGGCAGCTTCGATCCGAGGAAGAAGATTGGTGGTGAAGGGCGTGGTAACAACGAGCTTCTGATTTTTACGGACAATGGCGGTGGTGCCTTGATGTTCGATTTTGACGCCTAATTTCGCGAAGGCGCGATCAATCAGATCGTAGTGATGGGTCTGGCAATTTTTCACCCGCACTTCGCCACCGGTGATCGCTCCCAGCGCAAGAAAGGTAACGACTTCGTGATGATCTGAGCTGATCGTAAACGTGCCTCCACGAAGTTTCTTTACGCCAGTCACGCTGATTTGGCTGGTGCCGATACCTTCGATCTTCGCGCCCATGCCGACAAGCACACCGCAGAGGTCTTGCACGTGAGGTTCACTCGCAGCGTTGAGCAGAACGGATTTTCCTTCGGCCAGTGAGGCGGCCATCGCAAAATTTTCGGAGGCGGTGACACACATGTAATCGGGCCAATGGCGTGCGCCCTGGTATCGACCACTAAGGGAGAGTGTCACATTCTTACGCTTGCTGATGCGTGCGCCGAGCTTCCCCAGAATATCTAAATGTGGATCAAGTTCTCGGATCCCGAGAGAACACCCTTTGGCGTTAAGCGGGATGAGGATTTTTTTCATCCGTTGGAGCAGGGGCGCGAATAAGAGGACGGCGGATCGCATGCCATCGGGTAGCTCGCCATTGAGACGGCTCGCGTCGAATGTTTTGTGACAGACTTTAAGGACACCAGTCTCGCGTTTCCAAGTGACCTTCGATCCCTGTTCGAGAAAGAAGGCGACGAGTTTCTCGACGTCGGTGATATGGGGGACGTTGCGAAGGGTGACGGTTTCGTCGGTCAGCAACGTCGCGCAGAGAATTGGCAGAGTAGAGTTTTTATTGCCCGAGGGGGTAATGGTGCCGGAGAGGGGTTTGCCGCCATTAACGATGAGGTCTGCCATGACCTACAGGAAAGGGTGAGGTAACGACGGAGTGAAGGTAATACTTTGCGGGGTCGCGTATTTTTCGGCTGAAGGGACGTCGGTTCATGGTCTCGCGACGCCCGCGACATTAGGGCCGACGGCGACAATCCACGAGTCTGGGTGTGAACAATGTGTGGTCGCGGATTGCCGTGAGGCGTTGGGACTCGCCATGACCGCGAGATGGTAGGGGCTGTTATCCTGAACGGCCCTTGGCAGCCGAACAGAGCGGATTACGGATAACCTCCTGCGAGAGGAGCGGTGTCCATCGCGAGCAAGCTCGCGGCCTGCGTTTAACAAAAAAGACGTCCGTTTGCACGGACGTCTTTGAAATGATCGGGGATGAGATGCGATTAGATCGCGCCGCCGCCCTGTTGTCCTTCGGGACGAGGATTGCGACCACCGCCACCACCACCGCGGTTGCGATTACGTCCGCCGCGGCTGCGACGAGGGCGATCACCACCTTCACGGTTGCCACCGCCGCGATTCTGGGAATCACGTGGGCCGCGACCTTGGCCACGGTTCTGGCTATTGCGTCCGCGACCGCCACGATTGCGGCGACGGGGCTGTCCATCGCGATTGGTGTTCTCCTTCTTCTCTTCCTCGGGGCCACTAAAGAGGCTCTTTAGCCAGCCAAAGAATCCACCGGATTTTTTGACTGGTTTGCTGTTGGCGCGGTTCCGCGGACGACGTTCACGATTTTCACGCGGAGCGCGCGGTTCACGTGGTTTGCGAGGCTCACGATTTTCACGAGGGCCGCGAGACTCACGGGGTTCGCGTGCTTCACAAGGCTTACGCGGTTCACGGGTGCGTTGGCTACGGCCTTCGCTACTTTCGTCGCGACGCGCGTGACGTTCGGGACGGAAGGTCGGACGATCGTCAGGGCTCGCGGCCGATTCGGAAGAACCTTGTGAAGGTGCTTCCCAGCTTTGAGCTGTTTGTTTAGTCTCCGCTGGGGGGAGGATATTGAGTTCCGCTTTTGGTTCGTCGGCTTGAGGAGCTTCGACTGCTTTTTCGACGGGTTTTTCGACGACAGGCTCGGGAGCCGGTGCGACGGTTTCTTTCACAGTGCCCACGGGGGCTACTGGTTCTGGCTTGGTCTCTTCGACTGGTGCCTCGGGAGCTGCTTCGGCGGCGGGCTCTTCAGGGGCGAACGGATTTTGGTATTCGCTTTTCGGCGTAACCACTTCTATCGCGGTGGGCTTGTAGTCGGTCATATTGTCATCAGCTGCTGCCACTGGGGCTGCTTTGCTGTTGCGCTTTCCGCGGGCGAGACCGGAGCCGCTGGAAGTGCCAAACTCGAAGTTTGGCTGTGTATCGCCGTTTGATTCGGCAGTCGCGGCGGGCTCAGTGGCCTTGGCACCGGACGTGTCTGTATCTGACATGGTTATGTATGTTTTTTGCTAAGGCGCTCATCCATAAATTGATGGAGAGCAGCCGGGTTGTGAGGAGGCCAACGGAGCAACGAGAATCGCGCTCAACATCAGCCATAAGGAGCCGTTATCATCAGCGAAAGGCTCCGGAGCAACTCAATTCACTGAGCCTAAGTGAGAATCGAGTGCTAAATATATGAATGATAAGGATTAAGTAATGTTCGTCCAAGTCGAACCGACGGGCTTGCCAGCGATCCGCTCCTTCCACAGGGTGGGCAAATGGATAAGCTCGAAGAAATCTTCCAAATGCAAGACGCGCTCAACCAGCGCATAGGTGTGAATCTCCCTCCGGCGACCGATGAGGAGAAAGCCAAGTGGGTGCTCAACTACACCCGAGCGATGCAACAGGAGACCGCTGAGTTGATCGATAGTGTGCCATGGAAGTGGTGGGCGAAGTATCAGGAATTCGACGAGCAGAACGCGAAGGTCGAAGTTGTGGATATGTTTCACTTTCTGGTCTCGCTCGCGCAGACCCTAGGGATGACGTCGGAAGATGTTTACCAAGCTTACCTCAAGAAAAATGCGGTAAACCATGAGCGGCAGGAAAGCGGCTACGTCAAAAAAGACGAAGACGATTCGAGGCATATTTGAGCGTGAGCGGGCCCTATGGTGCTCGGCTGTCCGATCGTTCAGATGGATTGCCGCGTCATCCCGTCCAGCAGGATTCCTCGCAATGACAAATTTCAGGACTTAGGCATGATCTTTTTGCGGAGTGCGACGATTGTGGCTAGGGAAGATGGTGATACGCAGTATCCCTTTACGGTGCCCGCGCTGCGTGATTTAGGGCGGGTGGAGTTTAATACGCCGGTCACGTTTTTAGTCGGCGAGAACGGTTCGGGTAAATCGACGTTGCTGGAGGCGATGGCGTTGAAGGCTAAGTTGCCGCCGGCGACGGGAGTGCCGCTGGATAAGGATCCGACTTTGCAGCCGGTTGAACCTTTGGCGATGGCGATGCGTTTGTCTTGGTTGCCTCGCACGAAGAAGGGGTTCTTTCTGCGCGCGGAGGACTTTTTTAATTTCGCGCGGAGCCTAAAAAATCGGGGTGAGGAGATGCAGGGGCTGGCGGATCGATTCGCGGATGATGCTCGCGTGCGTGGCTACATGTTGGCGCAGAAGGCAGCGATGGATGATCGCTATGGTGAGGACCTCCACGCGATGTCGCATGGCGAGAGTTTCCTCCAATTCTTCCAAGCGCGCTTCGTGCCTCAGGGACTCTACCTGATCGATGAGCCCGAAGCGGCACTGTCTCCTCAGAGGCAGCTCGCGTTTATCAGTTTGATGAAACGGATCGTCGAAGAGGAGAACGCTCAATTGATCGTGGCGACACATTCTCCTCTGCTGCTGGCTTATCCGGGAGCGAGGATTTTACAGTTCAATGAAGATGGGGTGAATGAAACCGCATTTGATGAATTGGAGCACGTGAGCTTGATGCGCAGTTTTCTGGCGAATCCGGATCGGTTTGTCCGAGAGCTGTGAAAGAATTTAAAGGTGTTTCTCAACCACGAGATCACCAAGATCACGAAGGCTCGGAATCGAGGAGGTAGAGGCAGTTATCCTTAACTGCCTGTGCGCGAGGATCGAGGGCGGTTAAGGATAACCGCCCCTACCTGAAGACACGAAAAAGATCTGATGACACGAAAAAGGCGGGGTTCCTCCGTCGCCAAGGCTATGGCGGACATGTCGGAGACCCCGCCCTACAAAATAATAGCTGCTTGGTTTCTTATCGAGAGACCACGAAGGCGGCGGTCACGTCGACGGCGGTTTCGCCCTCTTCGACGACTTTGGCGTGGAGCTTGAGCTTCGCTTTGCCGTAGCGGGAAAGAGCATCTTTGAATTCGGCGATCACAGCTTGGGCCGGGCGTTCACAGATCGCGCGCAGATCCCCGATCACGGGACGCCGATAAGCGGCGCGACTTTCCTTTACGACGATGCTCCACTCGGCTTTGCCGGATTTTTTCTCGTTCTTCATCAACTCCCAGACGACGCCATAACCGGCGAGGGTGGCGAGTGAGACGAGGCTGCCGCCAAACGCGGTGTTGAGGGAGTTCTTATTCTGCTCCTTGGGTGCATTCAGCACGAGTGATTGATCATCGCTGACCTCAACGCCCACTTCCATCGCCTTCGCGAGAGGAATCATCTCGTGGAGGAATAGTTCAAAGGCGGGTATCTTGACGGACTTCATGCGAGGTTAGTTGCAGAAAATAAGAAGCCGCGAGTTTGGGTTGGTGCAAGCCTCTTCGTTTGACGCGAGCAGATCGTTGGGCTGACTCTGGTCTCATGATCACAACGGGCAAGAAGTTGAAGACGAATTTTAAGCTCTCAATCGTGCATGACGATGAGGTCAAAGAGCTGGCGTTTAAGGAATTGCTTACCCGGCCGACGATTGTGTCTGTTTATATGCGGAATAACACCCCGGGCTGTGATCGGCAGAACGACAGTTTGGCTGCCCACGCCGCGGAATTTGATGAAATGGGTTACAATCTTGTCGCGATCAGCCGCGATACCTGCGGCTCCCATCGCAAGTATGCGGTGAAGAAGGGAGTGGGCTACGTGCTCGCGTCGGATCCGGACGATTTATTCGCAAAGGCGACTGATTCAGTGATCGAAAAATCGATGTATGGCCGGAAGTTTACCGGTCCCTCTCGTTCGGCCTATGTGATCGATACCGATGGCAAGGTGCTGGCGATTGCCGAGAAGGTGGACACCAAGGCGCATGCGGAGCAGTTGAAGGGCTTGTTGGCGGAGTTGAAGTGACGCCACTCACAGCAGGGAGGTTGTCGGGTGCTCCGCGCGGTTGGTCGCGGGCCGTTCAAGAGATTTGATCGAGGGCAAAGCAACGCAGCCTCGAGGAGCTTGGCTTCCGCAATATAGGGAGATCAGGTAGGGCGAACCGTCCTCGGTGGCCGCGATCGGAGAATCGGCCGCACATAGGGACGTGCGCGTCCCCCTACTCGGGAAGATGGTTGGGCACCTCGCTGTGCCCCTTTTAGGCTATTGGCATGCTCAAGGATTCTCGGCTCTCGAAGAGATCAACTTGATAAGTTCTTCCGCTGCGCGTCCGGGTGGGCGTTGTTTGGGCCAGGCGAGGATGATCTTTCGTTCGGGGCGAGGGGCTTTGAACGAACAGTATTTCAAGGTGTCGGATCGATGGCTCCGGGTGGCCATGGCGGGGATGAGCGAAATGCCGAGTCCGGCCGTCACCAGTTCCTGCACGGTTTCCAATTGAGCACTGCGGAAACTGATCTTCGGTTTCACGTTGCTCCGGTCACAGAAACCAAGCACCTGATCGCCGAGACAGTGTTCCTCTTTCATCACGATGAGTCGTTCGTTTGTGATGTCATCGGCCGTCACGGTGCGTCGTCGGGCGAGGGGATGTTTCGGCGGGAGGGAAAGCAGGAGTTCTTCGGAAAAAAGTTCCTGCACGATCAGGCCTTCTTCGGGGATCGGTTGGCTGAAGAGGGCGAAATCGATTTCGTAGGAACGCAGGAGCTTGAGCAACTCGGCGGTGGTGTCCTCCTGCACGATCACTTCGACTCCGGGATAGCGCTGGGAATATAGCGCCATAGGGCCGGGAAGCATGTAAGGGGCGATGGTCGGCAGCACCCCGATCGTGACCCGTCCGTGCAGGAGGTCAGACGCATTACTCGCCTCTCGTTTGGCGGCATCCACTTCTTCAAGAATGCTTACCGCGCGTCGTAAAAATGCTTCGCCGAAGGTGGTTAATCTTGCTTGGCGTTTCATGCGGTCGAAGAGCCGTTCGCCGAGTTCATCTTCGAGTTTGATGATCTGCTGACTCAGCGAAGGTTGGGCGACATGACATTGTTCAGCCGCCCGCGAAAAGTTTCCCGTGCGGGCCACGGCGATCATGTATCTGAGCTGATGCATTTCCATAGGTAAAAGCTATCGTTACTAGAGGAATAAAGTATTCAACAATAGCTCGCAACGCCATATATTTGGGCAAGTCTCATGCTCAGTTCGGCAACCCCTTATCCCTAATCGTTTTTGCCGACTACCATTCGCCGGTGGAGTTGCATTCTCTTCCGGCTCAACCCGAATAATCGACCGAAGAAAAATATGGACTCACCACACAGTGAAACGGACGGCGGAAAATGCCCATTCCCTCATCTCCACGGCAGCACACCGAAACCCAGCCACACGAGTGGCGGCGGTAAGACCAATCAGGATTGGTGGCCGAATCGATTGAAGGTGGAGCTTCTGCACCAGCATTCGACGAAGGCAAATCCACTGGGAGGTGACTTTAACTACGCGGAGGAATTCAAGAAGCTCGATTACGATGCACTGAAGGCTGATCTCGCAAAACTGATGACGGATTCGCAGGATTGGTGGCCGGCTGATTTCGGTCACTACGGTCCCTTGTTTGTTCGCATGTCATGGCACAGTGCCGGCACTTATCGCATCGGCGATGGTCGCGGCGGAGGAGGTCGCGGACAGCAACGCTTTGCACCGCTCAATAGCTGGCCGGATAATGTCGGCCTCGATAAAGCGCGTCGCCTGCTCTGGCCCATCAAACAGAAATACGGCAACAAGATTTCCTGGGCCGATTTGTTGATTCTCAGCGGTAATGTTGCCCTCGAAACGATGGGTTTCAAGACGCTCGGTTTCGCCGGTGGTCGCGAAGACACTTGGGAACCTGATCAGGATGTTTACTGGGGGGCTGAATCGGAATGGTTGGGCGGCGATAAACGCTATGCACACGGTTCCGAAGGCGTTGACAAGAAAGACTCCGCCGTGCTGCCCACCGACGACGATGCCGATGGCGATACCCATAGCCGCGACCTCGAGAATCCTCTCGCGGCCGTGCAGATGGGATTGATCTACGTGAATCCCGAAGGTCCGGACGGTAATCCTGATCCGCTCAAGGCAGCCTTTGATATCCGCGATACTTTTGGGCGGATGGCCATGAACGACGAGGAAACCGTCGCTCTGATCGCCGGTGGTCACACGTTTGGTAAAACTCACGGTGCGGCTCCGGCCGACCATGTGGGAGACATTCCCGAAGCCGCGAGTATGGCGGAACAGGGCCTCGGTTGGAAGAGCAGCTATGGAAGTGGCAAGGCCGGCGATACTATCAGTAGCGGCTTGGAAGTCACCTGGACGGACAAACCCACGCAATGGGATAACGGATTCTTTGAAATCCTTTTCAAATACGATTGGGAGCTCATCAAGAGCCCTGCCGGGGCACACCAGTGGGTCGCCAAGACCGACGACGAAACCGTGCCAGATGCTTTCGATTCCACGAAGAAGCACCGTCCCACGATGCTCACGACCGACCTATCCTTGCGGTTCGATCCGGCCTACGAAAAGATCTCCCGACGTTTTCTGGAGAACCCGGATCAATTCACCGAGGCTTTCGGCCGCGCGTGGTTCAAGTTGACCCACCGAGACATGGGGCCAAAGGCCCTCTACATTGGCCCGGAGGTTCCGGACGAAGATCTGCTTTGGCAGGATCCGATTCCCGCCGTCGATCATCCGTTGATTGATGCGAATGATGTCGCGTCGCTCAAAGCGAAGATTCTCGAATCGGGGCTCTCGATTCCCGAACTCGTATCGACCGCCTGGGCTTCTGCTTCGACCTTCCGTGGTTCCGACAAACGCGGTGGGGCCAACGGTGCCCGCATCCGTCTCGCACCGCAAAAGGATTGGGAAGCCAATCAACCCGCTCGCTTGGCGAAAGTGCTCAAAGCGCTCGAAGGCGTGCAAAGCGAATTCAACGCGGCGCAGTCCGACGGCAAGCAAGTGTCGTTCGCCGACCTGATCGTCCTCGGTGGTGCTGCCGCCGTGGAACAGGCAGCGAAGAAAGGAGGGCACGAAGTGGAGGTTCCCTTTACGCCGGGTCGCGCCGATTGCTCGCAGGATCAAACCGACGTGGAATCGTTTGCCGTGCTGGAACCGAAGGCTGATGGCTTCCGTAATTTCAGCAAGCCCGGCTACGGTCGGGTGGCCGAACAAATGCTGATCGATCAGGCCCAGTTGCTCACCTTGACCGCGCCGGAACTGACTGTGCTGATCGGCGGCATGCGCGCCCTCAACGCCAACCACGGCAAGTCACCGGAAGGTGTGTTTACCGACAAGCCGGAAACGCTCACCAATGACTTCTTCGTCAACCTGCTCGACATGGGCAACGAAGTGAAAGCGACCTCGGAAGCCGAGACCTCGTTTGAGCTCCGTGATCGCGCAACCGGTGATGTGAAGTGGACCGGTTCACGGGTCGATATGGTGTTTGGTTCCAACTCCCACCTCCGCGCGCTCGCCGAAGTCTATGCCCAAAGCGACGCGCAGGGTAAGTTTGTCTGCGACTTCGTATCCGCCTGGAACAAGGTCATGAATGCGGATCGATTTGATCTGAGGTAAGCCAAGTATCCCGCTTTAATTAAGGACGTCGCTTCGCGGTATTCCGCAGGCGGCGTCTTTTTATTTAATCGCAATGAACGCTAATTATCACTGATGCGAAAGGTCAGGCGCGACCTCCGGGCGCACCGCCAGATTGCGAGGGGATTGGCCGCAAAAAGGCTCAAGAAGGCGCAAGCGCGGAGAGCTAAGTTTCGATAAGGGTGTAGCTACACGGTTCCGCCTTCTCAACAGCATCGATAATTCTTTGCTTCAGCTGCTTAAGAACTGGCCAACGGTTGGTGGGTAGCTCGACCAACGCTATAGCTCGGTTGGTGAGGTTTTGCTGATAGCGAAGATTCTTGTCGGCGAGAATTAGGAGATCGAATTTACCGTCTACCAATTTGATAAGCTTTCCATTCTCAGTTCCTGCCCAACCTTCAACTTGAACAGTGGTGACTTCATGGCCGTCGAAAAACTGCCGCAAAGGTAGCGGCACATTCTCGTCGAAGATGATCTTCACATCGTTGTTTCGTTGAGGAGTATTTGGAACTCAACGGCATCCTCACGCTTCACGGAGGGGAAGAATCCGAGAAACTCTTCAAGAGAAAAACCATCGTTGAGATAGTCGGGCAAAGTTTGAGCTGGAACCCGTGTGCCACGGAAAACCAAGGTGCCACCCATGACCTCGGGTGAGGAGGAAACCGGACTGTGGTCGAGTGTGAGCATGGGGATACTGTGCGGGAAAACTGCCAAAGTGCAATGCCGAGATGTGTCGCTGCCTGGAACAAGGTCATGAATGCGGATCGGTTCGATCTGAGCTAAGTCAGATCATCCCGCTTTCAATCAAAGGCGTCACCTCGCGATTCAATTGCGGCGCGGCGTCTTTTTGTTTAACCGCTAATGAACACTGATGCTCACTGATCGAAATCGGTAGGGCGTGACCGCTGGGCGCGCCGTGGATTAGAGGATAGGAATGGCCGCAAGAAGGCTCAGAAGTCTCAAAAGGGAAAGACAGATATGGCCGGCTGATCTGATGGAGGGACGACCTCCGCTCGTCGGGTCTGTTCGGATGGGATGGCCACATAAGGCTCAGGGGGGCTCAACACAACCGAGGTCTTGTAAGCTTATGTGTCTTGTGAGCCTTTTGTGGCTATATAGTCAGACTTTTTTTTAAAGAAAAATATCATGCCTAGGTTTAATGATGTGAGTGAGAAATCTCTGCTGATTGGTCAAAAAATGGTATAGGCTTCTCGCCGCGATAGAGCTGGAAAACTAACGGCACTCTTTGGTGGTGTCCCGGAGAGAGCGGAGGCAATTGGTCGGCGCTGAAGAAACCTACTTCGGTTGCTTCGGCGGTGGAGACAGGAATGGGATGATCACTGTCGACGAGGAAGATGGCGTGATACAGATGGACGTTTTTTTTGGTTTTCCAGATGCGTGAATCAAAAATCCCCAGCAACTTTGTCGCGTGTCCGCAGATTTTAGTTTCTTCCAGCAATTCACGCTCGGCGGCATCTGCCAATGTTTCACCCACATCGACTAAGCCGCCGGGGATGGCCCAGAGGCCATTGTCGTGACGCTTCATCAGCAATAATTGATCATCTTTGAAAACGGCGGCCTCTGCTCCCATTAACGGGGACAGGTGATCCGTGTTGTTTTCCAATTGTTGCAGTATTTCGTCCGGCGATCGCTCCTCCACGATGCTGAGAATGCGAGCGCTGAGAGATCGGATTTTGGAATAACGACCCAGGTCGTGTTCGTCTTTCGAAAAATGCTGCCCCAAATTCGCAATGGCCTGCAATTCGTCTGCTATGAGGGAGAGCTTTTCACTCGTCGACGACATCTGGCTCAATGCTCCCCATCCAAATCACCCGGTTTGAGTAACGGGGCGAAGAGGGCTTTGTCGGAGGATTTCATGTAGGCCTCCTTTGCGGAAATGGTGTCGTCTTTCACGCGAGCCATGAGGCTGTTGTCCATGGTGGTCATGCCATCGGCGGCGCTGCTTTCGATGATTGAGCGGATGTTGGCGATGCGTCCGCTTTGAATCGTATTCGGGAGGGCTTCGTGCTTGAGGAGAATTTCATGAACCGCGCAGCGGCCCTTGGGTTGGCGTTTGCAGAGGAGCTGGGCGACGACTCCTGAAAGGCAGCCGGCGAGCATGATGCGCACTTGGTTCTGCTCTTCGGCCGGGAAGGTATTGATGATGCGGTCGACCGTCTTCGGGGCGTTATTCGTGTGCAGCGTGCCAAAGACGAGCATGCCCATCGATGCACAGCCGAGCGCGAGCTTGATTGTTTCGAGTTCGCGCATTTCGCCGAGCAGGAGGATGTCGGGATCGTGGCGCATCGCGCCTTTGAGGGCGGAGGCAAAGGTCTGCGTGTGTTCCCCGACTTCGCGGTGGACGATCACGGACTTCTTAACGGGGTGCACGAATTCGATGGGGTCTTCGATCGTGATGATGTGTTTGCAGAGGTTGCCGTTGATGTAATCGATCATCGCGGCGAGCGTCGTGGATTTACCACTACCGGTGGGGCCGGTGACGACGACGAGGCCTTCGTTGAGGTGACAGAGCTTCTTGAGCGATTCGGGGAGATTGAGTTTTTCGAAGGAAAGGATCTCCGCCGGAATTTGTCGGAAGACGGCCGCTTGTCCCCAGTGATTGTAGAGGTAGTTGCCACGGAAACGCGCGAGTCCTTCAATTTCGTAGGCGAGATCGAGATCTTTGTTCTCAAGAAACTCATCCCAGCGTTCGGGTGAACAGATCTCTTTGAGCAGTGACTCCATCTTGGCGGCATCGATGGGCGTGTCTTCGAGCGGGACGAGCGCGCCGGAGTTGCGGATCTTTGGAGGCAGGCCGACGGTCAGGTGAAGGTCGGAACCCCCTTCTTCAATCATCTTACTGAGGAGTGAATCAAGAGCAGGCATGGGGGAGGAAGGGTGAAGTAAAAAGGGTGAGGTAAGAGATGAGAAGAGGCGGATACAGCTTGGAGATTAGGTGATTTTCGCCAGGAGCATTTTGTTGGTGATGTTAGCTTGGGCGGTCTCGGCGGAGATCAAGCCGTCGCTCCACTGGGCGAAAATGACATTGTCCATCAGGCACATGCCGTCGCGCACGCCTGTCTCCATCGCGTTGCGCAGACCGACCGATTTACCTTCCTTGATGAGGTTGGCGATGGCGGTGTTATTGATCATGATCTCACACGCGAGAGTGAGACCGTCTTCCGTGGAGGGGAGGAGGCGCTGGCAAATGATACCGCGCAGACTTTCAGCGACACTCGCGCGGACCTGTGTTTGCTGGCCGGGGGGGAAGACATCGAGGAGTCGATTGAGCGTAGTCGCGGCATCGCTGGTATGCATGGTGGCAATCACGAGGTGGCCGGTCTCACTAGCGCTGATGGCCATCTCAATCGTTTCGAGATCGCGCAGCTCGCCGATGATAATGATATCGGGATCTTCACGCAGTGCGCCTTTGAGCGCGGTGCCAAATGATTTGGTGTGCGGCCCCACCTCGCGCTGGCTGACATTACAACCCTTAGCCATATGCACGACTTCGATTGGATCTTCGACGGTGATGATGTGATCCTCTCGAGCGGCATTGAGCGCATCGACCATCGAGCCGAGGGTCGTGGTCTTCCCGGAGCCGACGGGTCCGGTCACGAGAATGAGCCCGTTATGGAAGCTCAGCATTTTTTGGAGCGTTGGTTCGTGCTCTCCGAAACCGAGTTCGCTCAAGGAGCGGATCTTCTCCGGCACCATGCGGTAGGATCCGGCGGCACCTTCCTTGTGAAACATCAGATTCACGCGGTAGCGGTCGCTCTCGCTCAGAGCTAAAGCGTAATCGTAATCCTTGAGTTCTAGGTAGGTCTTCTTTTGTCCTTCGGAGAGCAGTGCGGTGTTGAGACGCAGGGCTTCCTTGGCGGTAAGTTGATGATCGCTGATAAATTCGAAGCTGCGGTTCTTGCGGATGAAGGGCCGGGCATCGGTTGATAAATGCAGATCGCTTGCTCCGTCGCGGGCGGTGGCCATGAGAAGCTCGCGGAAGGCGGCCGCCAGCGCGTCGTCTTCGAGTGCATCCATCGAATCGAAGGGGAAATCAGAATTGCCGGCGGCGGCTGATTGAGTGGGAGTATAGTCGTCTTCTTCAACGGGAGCTTCTGCGGCGGCAGGAGCGGCAGGAGGTTCGGAAAAGGGATCGTTTTCCGGAGGACCATCGGACGCTTTGGCCATGGCCTCACCAGCAATGCCTTCCAAACTGGAAACGTCATCGACGATGCCTTCGTCGATAAGCTTCTGGGCGAAGTCCATCAGCTCGGCGGACTCGCCGACGGCGTTATTCACGGCGACGGCTTGCTCACGATTGAACAGGTTTTGATCGAGGCTTATACGGACGAGCCAGAGTATCTCGTTGTTCATGGGGTAGGGCCAATTTCAGAAATGCCTGCGGCCAAGTCGAGCCATGAAATTGAACTGCTTGTTATTGCGAGGAATCACGCGGTGCGGGATGACGCGGCAATCCACGAATGTGGATAATCTCTTCGTAGGCGTGGATAGCCACCTCGATCCCGATGGGCGCTCCTCGCAAGGACTAGAAAGGATTCCGGCAATAAGGGAGGGCAGCGTATCGGCATTGGGCCATAGGCTTGCGTGGTCGCGCCGGTCGATTATCACGGTGCCATGGCTCAATCTGGAGATACTCCAAAAGTAATTTTCTCGATGATCGGCGTTTCGAAGAAGATCGAACGCAAAGAAATCCTGCGCAACGTGTCGTTGTCGTTTTTCTACGGCGCGAAGATCGGGGTGCTCGGCCTGAACGGCTCGGGTAAATCGTCGCTCATGCGTATTCTGGCGGGACGCGACAAGGAGATCGAGGGGCAGGTCGCGTTTGAACCTGGTTATAGTGTGGGGCTGCTCGAACAGGAACCGGAACTGACCGCAGGTGCGACCGTGCAGGATTGTGTCGAAGAAGGCGTGAAGCATCTCACGGATTTAACGAAGGCCTACGACGCGAGCTGGGACGAACTCGCCGAAGCTGAGGATGAAGCCGCGCAGAATGTGATTAGTGAGATACAGGGCGCGTTGCAGGAAAAGATCGATGCACTCGGTGCGTGGGACGTCGCGCCTCTCGTGGAGCAGGCGATGGATGCGCTACGCTGTCCGCCCTCGGATGCGATCGTGGATCACCTTTCCGGCGGCGAGCGACGTCGTGTGGCGTTGGCGCGGCTGCTGTTGCAGAAACCTTCGATACTTTTACTCGATGAACCGACCAATCATCTCGATGCGGAAAGCGTGAACTGGCTCGAACAACATCTCGCGCGTTACGAAGGCACGGTGATCGCGGTGACGCATGATCGCTACTTCCTCGACAATGTGGCGGGTTGGATTCTCGAGCTGGATCGTGGTCACGGAATTCCTTGGGAGGGCAACTATTCGGAATGGTTGGAACAGAAACAGAAACGGCTCGCCGTCGAGCAGCGCACGGAAGATCGGCGTCAAAAATCGATGGCGCGCGAGCTGGAGTGGATTCGTTCTTCGGCCAAGGCGCGTCAATCGAAGGGGCAGGCCCGGATCAATGCTTACGAGCAGATGCTCAATCAAAACGTCGAAGAGCAGGAAAAGACATTCGAGATCATCATCCCGCCCGGTCCGCGTCTCGGAAATCTCGTGGTCGAGGCCACGGGCGTGAGCAAAGGTTACGGCGATAAGTTGTTGTTCGAGAATCTCGATTTCGCGCTACCGCCCGGTGGCATCGTGGGCGTGATCGGTCCGAATGGTGCGGGTAAGACCACGCTGTTTAAATTGATCACCGATTTGGAAAAGCCCGATGCTGGCTCATTCAAAGTAGGCGAGACCGTGCAGCTCGCCTACGTGGAGCAGTCGCGCGACTCGCTCGAAGATGAGAAGACGATTTGGGAAGTGATCAGTGATGGGGAAGAGATGATGCAGCTCGGTGAGCGCAAGGTGAACAGTCGTGCGTATTGCTCGAAGTTTGGTTTCGCCGGTCCTGACCAGCAAAAGAAGGTCGGCATCCTCTCCGGTGGTGAACGCAACCGCGTGTTGCTCGCGCGGGTGCTTAAAAGTGGAGCGAATTTGATCCTGCTTGATGAGCCGACCAACGATCTCGACGTGAATTCGATTCGCGCTTTGGAGGACGGTCTCGAAAACTTTGCCGGTTGTGCGGTGATCATTTCCCATGACCGCTGGTTCCTCGATCGCATCGCCACCCATATCATGGCCTTCGAGGGGGACAGCACAGTGAAGGTGTTTGCCGGAAACTACTCCGCGTATTTGGAGGACTTTAAGAAGCGAAAGGGGAAGGATGCTGATCAGCCGCACCGGATCAAATACCGCAAACTCACGCGGTGATGGCTTAAGCGCAAAGACGCAAAGTTGCCAAGATGATCCTTGGGAATATTGTGGGAGGGTCCTAGCTCCTATAGATAATGAAACGTCTGACTTTGCTTCTTAGCGTCTTTGCGCTTTCTCTTGCATTTATGAATACCTCTGCGGCTAAAACAGAATCCCTCGTCCTTGGTGGTGGTTGCTTTTGGTGCACCGAAGCGGCTTACGAAATGCTTCCCGGCGTTAAAGCCGTGGTGAGCGGATACGCCGGTGGAAAAACTTCGAATCCGACTTACAAGGAAATTGGCACCGGTCGGACTGGGCACGCCGAGGTGATCAAAATCGATTTCGATCCTGAGGTGGTTTCGCTCGAGACTTTGCTCGATTTTTTCTGGGATGCGCACAACCCCACGACACTCAATCAGCAGGGCGCAGACATCGGCACGCAGTATCGCTCAATCATTCTCTACGCTGATGATGCTCAGAAAGCCGCGGCGATTAAATCACGTGATACGGCGCAGGAGACTTTCCGCGATCCGATCGTGACTGAACTCTCATCGTTGAAAAAATTCTGGGAAGCCGAGGGCTACCATCAGGATTATTACGCGAACAATCCCAATGCAGGTTACTGCCAGTATGTGATCGCGCCCAAGATCAAGAAGCTGAAGCAGCAGCTCGGGGAGTAGGGATGTCGGGAGCGGGCAGCTCACTGAGTTTATGCGCGCCACCTGCGCCCAAGAACTACGGAGAGAGCCAGGATCCCAACGATGACCGCGTAGGTCGAAGGCTCGGGCACTGCGCTGGTGGCGATCACCGCGATTGTGCCGGTCGTGTAGAGACCGGTAGTGTCCCAACTGAATCCTTCGCTGAGAGAAGCGAGGTTGAGGGTATCGAAGGTGCCGGTGGCGGCGGTGTAGTTGAACAGATCGAAGCTATCACCGGAGGAGGGAGCGAAATCATTGATGAGGCTCACGTTGAGAATGCCGCCGAAGGTGAGGTTGCCGTCACCATCGATGTTGATGGCGTCGTATTGGGTGCCGCGGGTGAGGCCGCCGATTTCGAAGTTGAGAGTGCCGTTGAATTCAGAGCCGCTGCCGAGGGTCATGAGGCCCGGGGAGTTTCCGGGGGCGAGGGTGGCGCCCGCATCGAGCGTGAGCGCACCGGTGAACGAACCGGTGCCGGTGAGCGACGCGCCGGATTGCACGGTGACCTCGCCGGTGCCAAGTGCGCTGCCGGAGGAGTTGGCGAGGTTGAGCGTGCCGTCGCTGATCGTAGTTGCGCCGGTGTAGGTATTGGCGCCGGATAGGGTGAGGGTGCCCGTGCCGGATTTGGTGAGCGCGCCGCTGCCGGAGAGGACGCCGGAGAGAGTGGTGGTGCGTCCGTTGGTATCGATAGTGGAAGCGTTGGTGAGGGTAGCACCATGGCTGGATGAATAGGTGGCGCCGGAGCGGAGGGTGCCTCCGGCGAGATTGAGTGTGCCACTGCCAGTAAGGCCCGCGGTGGAAAGGACACCGCCATCGTTGAGGTTGAGGGTGCTGGAGCCGGAGACGCTGGTATTGTTGTTGGCCGTGATTGTGCCGCCGGAAGAAAGGTTAACCGTGCCGGTGCCACTGTTGAAACCGAGGGTGAGGTTGTAGGCGGAAGCGGTGGCGTTGTTGGTGAGGGCGAGGGAGCCGGTGCCGGCGCTGCCGATGACCAGCTCGCCGTTGCTGGTGGACAAGTTGGTGCCGGAGCCGTCGAGGGTGACGGTGCGGTTGGTTTGGAAGTTGGTGCCGGCGTTGAAGGTCGCGCCATTTGAAACGGTGAGCGCACCGGAGCTGTCGCCGAGATTAG
>JAXMOJ010000001.1:0-442774 GCA_034669935.1 Cephaloticoccus sp. | reverse complement strand
ACCTTGGCCGGGATTGTTCCGAGATCACGCAAGGCGTCGGGATTGTCCCATTCATGATTGATAAACTCTACGTTGCGATAGGTGGTGGTTCGTTCTTCGGCGGTGATTTCGACTCGAGCATCAATGGCCTCGGGTGGCATCGGAGGGTGAGTGCCGAGTGCGATCATCACATCGAGTTTGGCCACAGTAGAACCGAGGCGCTCATGTAGAGATTTAAACATTAAGCCGATTGGGGCGGTGCGAGTGCCATCGGGAATGATTAATACGATGCGTTTACCTTGGTAGTCTTCGGGCTTGCAGGTGCTGGCTACGAGTTGCCTGACCTGATCGGCAGTCAGACTAGAACTCTCAGGAGCGGAAAGAGAAATAGGGTGGGGCGACATGTTATGGCGGGAGGACACAATTAATCCAAATTCACGAGTTATACTTCTATTGCGCGTTTTGTTTGTTTTGTAAGCCCGAAAGTTCACGCTAATTATTTATCGCCCATGAATTCTGCTGATTACCTTACCTCACTTTTCGATTTAACCGGCCGCGTTGCTGTCGTGATTGGCGGCACGGGTGAACTTTGCGGTGCCATGGCCGAGGGATTAGCGGGGGCTGGCGCAGAGGTCGTCTTGGTGGGGCGCAATGCGGAAAGAGCGCAGACACGCATCGACCGAATTGCAGCGAACGGC
Source organism: Cephaloticoccus sp. (assembly GCA_034669935.1). Classification (GTDB taxonomy): domain Bacteria; phylum Verrucomicrobiota; class Verrucomicrobiia; order Opitutales; family Opitutaceae; genus Cephaloticoccus. Next base: position 442,097 of record JAXMOJ010000001.1, on the reverse strand, counting down.
GGCAAGGGGTGGTTTCACGCAACTGAGGCCACCAGCAAACATGAGCTGGAAGCATTACGAGATGCTGTGCTCCAGCGGGCAGGGCGATTGGATATCGTGGTCAATGGAGCGGGAGTAAATTCGGCCACCCCATTCACGGAGATTTCGGAAGAGGAGTTCGAACGCATTGTGCAGGTAAATCTCAAAAGTGTATTCATGGGGTGTCAGATATTCGGACAGGCGCTGATTGATCAGGGCGAGGGCGGCTCGATTATTAATCTCGGTTCCATGTCCGGGATTGTTCCGCTGTCGCGGGTCTTTACTTATTCGGCGACCAAAGCGGCGGTTCACAATTTGACGAAAAATCTTGCCCGAGAATGGGCTCCTCAAAAAATCCGGGTCAATACGCTGGTGCCGGGATTCTTCCCCGCCGAGCAAAACAAAAAAGTGCTTACGCCTGATCGGGTGGAGAGCATCATGGGCCATACTCCGATGAATCGTTTTGGGGAAGCACACGAATTGATCGGCGCGACCTTGTTGCTCGCGTCACCAGTTGCCGGATCATTCATCACCGGAGATGAGCTGGTCGTGGATGGCGGCTATCATGCGATGACAATCTGATCCCGCTTAAGACAATGTCCGCTATTAACGATTTTCTTCTCAAACATAATTTGCGCATCGCGCATAATCCCTGCGTCTCTCCTGATTTCTGTCTCGATTGGGATGAAATGCGTCGGAGCATTTCGGCTGGGGAGGTTTTTGAATATCCGAAGAGTGAATTCGAAACTGCAGCGGGGAAGTGGAGCTTGCTGGAATCATCGAAAGGTGATTGCGCTTGGCGATTGGCAGGCACTGAAAACCCTCTGAGGAATGGCGAAGCAATGCCTGATGGAAGCATCGTGTTTCCCGCGACTTGGGATAACCTGCTGATCCTAAAAAACCTCGTGCAGGAGCATGATGCGAATAGCACAATATTTCCTACAGCCAGCGAAAATCTAGGCCGCTCAACCTTGGGAGTGGGGGCGCGTTTCACGACCCTACATTGGCCCGCGGTGGAGTGGGCGATGAGTGCTTTGGAGATTGGTCTTACGGCGAATCAGAATTCCGTGCCACGCGAGCTAGTCTACGATGTGGATGCGATGTTGGAGAACCGCCTCGATACTGTGCCGTTTCCATTTATCGGGGCGGAAGTGCCTGAGGGGCATCAGGGTCAGAGCGTCGAGGGAATGAGCCATGGCGCCGTGCTTTCGAAGCTCAAGACGGGCTTTCATCGACAGAGAATCGCATGGGCGTTTAACGCGGATCATCAACCGATTGGCGGTAAGTTTGATTCGCGTGAAGATGCGCTGGTGAATGGATGCTTGTTGGCGAGTTACATCACCTTTGATCTCTCGCCGGAATTAGCCGAAAACAGGCAGGCATCGCGTGATGAGATTCCAGTCGATGTGGTCGCTGCAGCGAAGGCTCGCGTTGCCGATGCAGGGATAGCTTTAGAAGACGATGCATTTGATCATTTATTGATTACGGTTTGGCCCGCATTGCTGAAAATGAAGCAACGCGACCAGAAATACGCAGAAGCTCGTGCTCAGGTTTTCACTACAGATGAAGGGCGCGCGTATTTGCGGGAACTGTCGATCGATGAACTACCGGGCCTCACCACCCCGGAAACTACTGCGATCATGTTGGCTCTCTGCGAAGTGCTGGAAATGCCGGTGAACTTTGTGGCCCCTGCTTTCGGTTTTCAGAAAAACGCTCCTTATCCGAACAACGAGGAACTGCGCGGCTTAATCGAAAAACAATGGCTGGTCTGCCAGGAGTTTAAGGTGAGTATCGGGTTTCATTCGGGCTCTGGAAAGTCGGCGGTAAATTATCAAGTGATGGGCGATGTTACTGGTGGTGCGCTCGAGATCAAAACGAGTGGTCGCTATACCTACGAAATGGGTGTGGCGCTTTCTGAATCGAAGCAGGCCGATGATAAAAAATTATGGAACGATTGGTATCAGTTTACGCTCGAAATGGCAGTTGCGGGTGCGTTTAGCGAGGATAAGACTGAGCGGACTATGGCTCGAGAGTTTGTGGTGACGTCATTGACGTCACAGCAGAAAGAAACGGAAGTCTTTGGCTCGGAGCAGATCTGTCGAATCGCTTTGGAGGAGTTGGAAGCATCGCCGGATTTGATGGTGTTTTTTGAGTATAATTTTCTCTACGTGCTCGCCGCTGGTGGCCGCGCCGACAAAGCGGCGCTTGGTGATCATACGGCGGCAGGTTATCGGCAGCGTGAGCGATTTTATGCGATTAGTGACGAGGCGCGTTTGCTGTTTTCGAAACGCGTGGCCATTTATCTTGTTTTTCTCGCGGAGCAGACAGGGTTGGTTGCGGCTGCTAGATGCACCAGTGTGCGCGCCCGTTTGGCGGACTACACTTCATTGGATGCCATGCTCGATGATATCGCCCCATGAAGCCATTTATTCACGACGATTTTCTGCTGCAGACTCCGGAATCGCGAGAGCTCTACCATGGCTACGCTAAGGATGAGCCCATTTACGATTATCACTGCCATCTGCCACCGGAGCAGATTGCTAAGAACCATCAATTTTCTGACATAGCTGAGATCTGGTTGGGTGGAGACCATTACAAATGGAGAGCGATGCGGGCCAATGGTATCGCGGAGCGCTTTTGCACGGGAGACGCGAGTCCTCGGGAAAAGTTCGATGCGTGGTGTGCGACGGTGCCGCACACTTTGGGCAACCCGCTCTATCACTGGTCTCATCTTGAGCTAAAACGTTACTTCGGGATCGATGTGCTGATCAGCCCCGATACCGCCGATGCGATCTGGGATGAGGCTAATGCAAAACTGGCCGATATGAGGGTGCATGATATTTTGTCGACCAACAAAATCGCGGCCATTGGCACGACTGACGATCCGGCTGAGGTGTTGGTCACGCATGAGAAAATCAAAGCGCTTTCGATTAAGACTAAAGTGTATCCCACCTTCCGTCCGGACAAGGCGTTGGGCGTAGATGAGCCAGCTTCGTTTAAGATATGGATGGAGAAACTCGGGAAAACGGCAGGGTATCCGATTACGACGTTTGAGGCGTTGGTTTCCGCTCTTAGAAAACGCCACGATGATTTCCATGCGATTGGCTGCCGTCTGTCGGATCACGGACTGAATCATGCTTTAGCCGAACCGTGTTCCCGGGAGGAAGCTGCCGCGGTGTTTGATGCGGCTTTGAAAGGATCCGCATCTGGTCCCGATGAGTGTATGAAATATGGATCTTACCTCATGCGGGAGTTCGGACGTTGGGACGCGGCCAAAGGTTGGACGAAACAACTCCACCTCGGTGCGATCCGTAACAATAATAGTCATGCTTTGGATCAGATCGGACCGGACAGTGGTTTCGATAGTATTGGAGATACTCCCCAAGTGAAGTCCCTGGGGCTTTATCTCGATTCATTGGCCGCGACCAATGAACTACCTCGGATGGTGCTCTATAATCTTAACCCTTCCGATAATTACGCCTTCGCGACCATGGCGGGTAACTTCCAGGACGGTTCTATCGCGGGTAAAATTCAATTTGGCAGCGGCTGGTGGTTTCTCGATCAGAAGGAAGCCATTGAGTGGCAACTCAACGCCTTGGCTAATCTCGGTTTATTGAGTCGCTTCGTAGGGATGCTCACGGATTCGCGTAGTTTCCTTAGCTATACTCGTCATGAGTATTTTCGGCGGGTGCTCTGCAATCTACTCGGTGGACAGATGGCGCGTGGGGAGTTGCCGCCGGATCGGGAACTCGTCGGCGGAATGGTGAAAAATATCTGCTTCGCCAACGCTCGCGATTTATTCCGACTCGAGTTAGATGGGTCCTATGCTCGTTGAGATTAGGGTGTCATTTCATCGATGACGCTCGCGGGGATTTCGTCGAGGAGGATGTGTTCCTTGAGTAGACCGTATTGCACGAAGTGACGCCCTTCCGCCGCGACGTATTGGGGCATGGATATCCCCGTGGCCGTTGAGGCGGTAAACCCATCTTCCGGCTCTGATTCGTCTGCTGCTGCAAGGATGCGTGGTTCTCCGAAGATGAGGCCGCCATTGCGTTGTTCTCCGGGAATTTCACGGCCGATAACAAACCACTGGGGATTGCGGGTGCGGCATCCTCCGTCCCAAACATGTTCGGCCCCCTTTTTCGTTCCGTCGTTATTGGTGAAGAGCAGAATGAATCGCCCGTCAGGTAATCGAGCGATTGGAACCATCGTATGCGGGTGATCGATGAACGGTCCGTCGGGACTGTAGCGGAGACGCTCTACGTCTGACCAAGTTTTGCCTTCGTCGGACGAAACAGCGTAACCCGGTGAACCGAGATAGGTGCGGCAGGCTTGAACCCAACGTCCATCAGAAAGCGGAACGACGGTAGGTTCCTGTGAATTGAAAGCCAGAGAATCGGGGTAGCCTTTGAAAAACTTGGCCAATTGATTCACCGCGGGGTTGTCGATGTGCTTCACAATATCTGCCCGAATACCTCGTGGGCCAGGAGGCAGGAGCGAGAATTGGAATTGATCCGGGTCGCATTCGGTCAGCAGGTTCTCGCAATGGAGAAAAACGGTTTCGCCGGCGACGAGTTGCCAGTCGCGACGCATGCTGCCCGGGCGTGCGTATTGGCTAAAAGGCAATACCACTTTTCCGTTGGGCATGATTTGCGGTGGGTGATTGATATGCCCATGAATACGATCGGGAAACATGCTGATGTCTCGATCAGGTATGTCGATGGAGCGGAAATCGGACCAAGTGTTGCCGTTGTCATCTGAATAAATGAAGGCCAATTTACCGACATCGACCTCCGGGCTGTTGTCGGCAATTCCATCGCCGGCATGAACTCCCTCGTGGATAAAGAAGAAGAGTCGGCCGCTATCGGGTGCTACGAATGGAGCTCCATAAGAACGGCGATATTTCTTGGTCGATGTCATGAGCTGCTGGGGCTTACTCCAGGTGAGCCCGCAGTCTCGGCTTTTGGCCATCACGACTTGTTCGTCGGGCGCATTTTCAGATGAGCCCTGGCTCCAGGTGACCAACCACGTTCCATCCGGTAGAATGACCACGCAGCTCGATTCATTTTTGCGAATCGCGGCCAGCTCCGGGGGGATGTTGTCACCGCTCATCGGCGGGTGGCGAAAAATATCAGAGTAAGCGAAGGGCCGTTCGCTCATGTCATCCATCAATGATGATTTCATAGGGGGAATAGGGACTGAGAGGGAGAAGGGAAGTGTGAGTGGGTGACCGCAAGCACGAATCGGCTTTTATTCGCAGTCATATCGTAGTGAAGCTAATCCTCCTCGCTTTCATGGCTCTGAATAAATAATGATCATAGGTGCAGATGAATGCTCGTCATTTCCGTTCGATATCCGTGAGTCTATAACCGTGCTGGACCCCCGATTAATCTGTCGCGCAATTTTGCTGCTGGTATGCGGAAGCACACTGTCGGGTGCAGAACAGGTGTTTAGGATTGGAGTGGAGAATGACTCAGCTCCACTTTCTTACCGCGACGAAGCGGGTAATCCTGCGGGCTTCAGCGCTGAATTGTTGGCGGCGATGGCAGAAGCCAACGGCATGGAAATCGAAATTGTGGCGGGTTATTGGAGTCACATCCTTCGAGATTTTCAGCAGGGGAAGCTGGATGCATTGGCGAATGTTACGATTACCGAAAAGCGTCGGGAGTGGATGGATTTTTCAATCTCACATGCCTATGTGCATGCATTGGTTTATTATCCCGAAGGCGCGCCTCGAATGAGGAAAACTGCGGATTTTGCAGGGAAAAGAATGGGAGTCACCAGTGGGAGTCTCAGCCATATCAATGCAGCCGCTCATGATGATTGGGGTGCGACGATCGTGCCTTTTGAAACTAAAGAAAAAGCCCTAGAGGCGACGCAATCAAGAGAGACAGATGCTACGATATTTATTCGGCGATTGGTGTATGCTCCTTGGTTGGAGGCTCAGGGGATGGACTGGGAGTTTGTGGATGATATTGTTCACGATTATCATTTCGCCGTGCACAAGGGGGATGGCCGTTCCTTGGAGGTAATAAATGAAGCTCTCGCGACTGTGCGTTCCAATGGCACCTTTGATCGGCTCTACGCGAAATGGATAGGTCCGATCGAACCTCATCCCATTCGATTCGCGGATTTACGACCTTACTATTTGCCGGCGACTCTTGCCCTGGCAGTGATCGTTGGGCTGATCGCTTGGCAGCGCAGGATGATGAATCGTCTCGCCCGACAGAAGGAAGCCCTGCGCGAGAGTGAAGAGCGATGGAAGTTTGCGGTAGAAGGTGCGGGGGATGGAGTCTGGGATTGGAACAATGAAACCAACGAGGTGCTGCTCTCTAAACGCTGGCTGGAGATGTTGGGGTATGGTGACGAGGCCGTGAATAATCCCCAGTTGGAGGAATGGATAAATTATGTTCATCCAGAGGATCACTCGATTATCGCTTCGGCACAGGAGGCCAATGCGCGCGCCGAGAATGATGCGTTTTCATTTGAACATCGCTTGCGATGTGCAGACGGGAGCTGGAAATGGGTGCTCAGCCGCGGGATGGTGGTGAGTCGCGATGCGAATGGGACCCCGCTTCGGGTGCTTGGCACGCACACGGATATTAGTGGGCTCAAACAGGCGGCGGAAGATCGATTGGTTCTGGGAAAGCTTGAATCGACCGGCGTGTTGGCGGGCGGGATCGCACACGATTTTAATAATCTGCTCACGGCCATCATTTTGAATTTGGACCTCGCGCGTTATAATCGAGATTCGTCGGATGAATTTCTGTTCAACGTAGATGCGGCGGAAAAAGCAGCCCTGGCGGCGCGTGGTCTTACTCAACAGTTAATCACTTTTGCAAAAGGCGGTGCCACGGTTGTGGGCATTGGAGATATGAGGAAACTCTTGAGCGATGCCGTGCCCCTTGTGCTAAGTGGATCCAATGTCAGGGCTGATCTGTCGATTGCGGATGGGCTGTGGTCGGCAGAGATGGATGAGGGGCAGATTGCACAGGTGATTCGCAACTTGGTGTTAAATGCCCGCGAAGCGATGCCGGCTGGCGGTGTTATCAAAGTGACCGCGAAGAATACGATCTTGGATCCTGGCGACGTGCGCGGTTTGAGCGCGGGGGAATATTTGCAGGTCGAAGTAGCCGACACCGGGGAAGGGATCGCGCATGAAATCCTGGAGAAGATCTTCGATCCTTATTTTTCGACGAAACAACGTGGGCCCCAAAAAGGCATGGGACTTGGTCTCACCATCTGCCATTCCATCATGTTGAAACATCACGGTATGTTGACGGTGGAGTCGACACACGGTGAGGGCACGACGTTCCGAGTCTACCTGCCTGCAACAAAAGGAGAGTTGGTCGATACAAGTGATTCAATTCCACCATTTCCGGAACGTGCCGAGACTCCGCTTCGTATTCTGATCATGGATGATGAGGAAATCATGCGAGATACTCTCGGGCGCACGCTACATCAAATGGGACACACGGTGGGTATTTTCAGCGACGGAAAAGATGCGATCCTCGCCTACGAAGATGCACGAAAATATTCACGCGATTGGGATCTTGTGTTACTCGATCTCACCATCCCGGGAGGGATGGGGGGGCAGGAAACACTGGCGGCATTGCGAGCCCTTGATCCCCATGTCCGCGCTGTCGTTATGACCGGATACACTAACGATGGAATCATGACGAATTTCGCCTCGGTCGGTTTCAAGGCAGTGCTACCCAAGCCGTTTACCTCCAATCGATTGAAGACAGTAATTATCGAATCAATGGAGGCAGATTAAACGTCGTGATTATGCCGCGAAAGCATGGTGGCAGTAGGTCGCAAGGTGGCGATCGGTGATTGATGGCATGCGCTGGAGGGCGAAGATGGTGCGAGGTTCCCAGAGTTGGGTGCGAAGTGGTTCGAGAAACCTCTTGGGTAGATCCGGTGATTCGAGATGGGAAAGAATCGTGAGGGTTTGTCGTGAGGAGGGGAGACCGAGCCATTCGAGCACACCGTGGATGCCATTGCGCTCATGCACAGCAGCAATTTCCGGCCACACAGGTGCCGCGGTGCCTCGCAATTCGTTGTGATTGGCGAGGAAGGTGGCGAGGGCAGGGGTTTCGATCAATTCGCTGAGGAGCTGAGGGCAGTTGCCCACGACGTAGAGGGCTTCCATACGGGAGAAAGAAAATCCGAGGAGGAAGCTGCGCACCTCAGCGGGCACAAATTCTAGATAGGGGCGCCAATCGCGCTTGTGGCAGGCGAGCGAGGCGGCTTCGAGTAATTCGCTGGTGGGAATGATTTCGATCCAATCTTCGCCGTAGAGTTTTTCGAAGCGAGTTTCGGGCCAAGGCGTCACGCGGTGGAGTTCCCCATAGTGGGCCCAGGTGAGGGAGATTGGCAGAGTGTTTGGTGAGGGGCGTTTGGTTAAGATCATGGGCAGATAATACCTGATGGGGTGGGACATTGCTTGTCCCACCCTAAAAAAAGTGCAGATTTATTTTTATGCCGACAAAACCCCAACTTTCCCGCCCCCCACTTGAACGTATGCTCAAGATCCACGCTGCTCTGCGGCGTGGTGAATTGATCAACAGTTCCCAGCTGGTCGCGGAACTGGAAGTCACCCGCAAGACAATCGGGAGGGATATCGCGTTTATGCGGGATCGGCTGGATCTACCGATCGAATATGATGCGAAGTGCGCGGTATATCGCTACACGCATAAGGTGGAAGCGTTTCCCACGGTCAACGTGACCGAGGGAGAATTGCTCGCGCTCCTCGTCGCGCAACGTGCACTCGAACAATATCGCGGCACTCCGTTTCACCGTCAGCTGGAAATCGCTTTTGGCAAACTGACAGGTGGGCTCCGAGATCGCATTTCGTTTTCACCGGCTGATGAGATGCGCACGGTGTCATTCAAAAATATCGGCCTGGGTAAGACTGATTTGGCGATCTTCAATCCGCTTAGTGCCGCGGTGCTTCATCAAGATGAAGTCACGTTCAGTTATCGTAAGCCCGGCAGCAGTCAGGCCACGCAGCGTCGGGTGCATCCCTATCATTTGGCGAATCGGGAGAATCTTTGGTATCTGGTGGGGTTCGATGTCGAGCGTGAGGCGTTGCGCACGTTTGCCTTACCTCGAATTCTCAAGGTGAAAACCACTACAGAAAAATTCGTGCGTCCGTCGGATTTTTCACCAGAGACGTTTTTTGCCAATGCTCTCGGCGTGTTGGGCGGTTCGGGCAATCACAAGATCGTGATTCGATTCACGGCCGTAGCGGCCGAGCGCGTGCGCGAGCGTGAGTGGCATGAATCTCAGGAAATGCGCGATTTGCGGGGTGGGGGTTTGGAGCTCACCTTGCGCTTGGGCGCGCTTGAAGAAGCGGAGCAATGGATCCTCGGCTGGGGAGCTGCTGCGGAGGTGATCGGCCCAGCTTCTTTGCGTGAAAACATGCGGAAAACAGTGGAAACGCTGCTGGCGCGTTACGCGAAATGACGGATAGAAAAGAGTTTTCGTGAGGTGAAGTTTGAACTGCACTAAATCGCAACACTGTTATGCCTGATCCTTCCTCCACTCCTGACGCTCCGCTCTCCAAGCCGGGTAAAGGACTGTTCATGAAAAGCGGCTTCGGTTGGGCCCTTGGGGGGATCGTGTTATTTTTTGCGGTCGTGCGATGGGCGGGCATGATTGGTGATCTCTGGTTGGATGAGATCTGGTCGCTCCGGATGGTGCAATCGATCCAGTCGCCCTGGGAAATTTTCACCAAGCTCCAACACGATAATAACCATCCGCTTAACTCGCTGTTTCTCTACCTGGTGCAACCCGGGGCGGATTGGACGTATCGGCTGCTCTCGTGGTTTGCCGGAAGTGTGTCGGTGTGGATGGCCGCGTTGCTTGCATGCGACCATTTTCGTCGCTGGCATCCTGAAGAGGACGAGACGCGAGCTAAGGTTTGCGGATTGCTGACGGCGGTGATGGTCGGAGGAGCTTATCTCCTGATTCATTATTCGTCTGAAGCACGTGGTTATGCACCGGCGGTGGCGTGTGCGTTGTTGGCTGTTTACGCTCTGTCACGTGGCAGTGCGGGGAGTGAATTGCGCTGGCCGGTGGTTTACTTCTGCGCCTGTGTGATTGGGTTGGTGTCGCATTTGGCAATGGTGCAAGTGATGTTGGCAGCGGGTTGTTGGTCCCTGCTGTTGTTTTTCACGAATCTCAAAGCGTGGCGTGAACACCTAAGACGCGCTTTGATTTGGCAGCTACCGTCGTGGCTTTTTTTCGGAGCTTACTACTTTGGGTTTGTTCGCAAAATGGAGATAGGTGGTGGACCGGAAAATGCCTTGTTCCGAGTGCTCGCTGAACTGGCGGTTACTTTGCTCGGGATATCAGCGCTACCCGGTCCGGTCGTGTTGGCGATTTTATTAGGCGCGATTCTGGCTGGTCTTGTGCTGATTTGGAATCGGTCGCGAGGCTGGGCGCTTTTTTATGTGGCGGTCATTTTCGTCACGCCTGCGATTGGTATTTTATTCAGCCGGTTCACCTTATTATTTCCGCGTTATTTTATCATCAGTGCGGCGTTTGCGTTGATCGTGATCGGCTATGGGCTGACCCGACTCTGGTCGCAGGGCCGGTTGGGCCGCGGATCATGCATGGCAGCGCTGCTGTTGTTCCTGATCGGCAATGGCCTACAAGTGGAGCATTTATTGACCGAGGGCCGCGGGCACTATCAGGAGGCTCTCCATACGATTCTTAAACGCACGCCGTTCGAGGCGGTTACGATCAGTAGTGATCATGATTTTCGTAACTTTGCGCTCGTCGATTACTATCAGACCCTCGCGCAAGCTCCTCGAAAGGTCGTGTATTATCAGCGGGAAAAATTACCGCCGTGGGGCACCCAGTGGCGGATATTACATCGAATTGATGATGATTCGGAGGCACCGAAGCATGTGACCGATGAACGTGGAAACTTTTACGTGAAGGAGCGCGTTTATGGGTATGCTGGCCTATCGGGTTGGAGCTGGATCGTCTACCGCAATATGCAATTGGACGCTTTGGATTGAGGATTGATTACTTCGCACTTGCGAGAGTGAGGGACACAAATCATTTTGGTTCTGCCATGCCAAACAGCTTCGGAAAGATTTTTAACATTACGACTTGGGGCGAAAGCCACGGAAAAGGGATCGGGGTAGTCATTGATGGGTGTCCGCCGAATCTCCCTATTTCGGTCGAGGAAATCCAAGCCGAGCTTGACCGGCGGCGTCCCGGACAGAGCGATATCGTGACGCAACGCGACGAAGCCGACACCGTAGAGGTCTTTTCCGGTCTTTATGAAGGCCGCACGACGGGCACTCCGATCGCGATGATGGTGCACAATGCCGATCAGCGTTCTAACGCCTACGATGAGATCGCTGAAAAATTTCGTCCGTCTCATGCTGATTACACATATGAATCCAAATTCGGATTGCGTGATCCTCGCGGGGGCGGCCGTAGCTCGGCCCGTGAGACGGTGGGGCGGGTTGCCGCGGGAGCGATTGCGAAGAAACTTTTGATTATTTCCGGAGCGATCGAGATTCGCGCGTATCTGACTCAGGTGCACGACATCTCCATGCCAGTGTTGGATAGATTTCCCACCCTCTCCGAAGTAGAATCAAATCCGGTGCGTTGCCCGGATGTTGCCACGGCTGAACGGATGATCGAGCGAATCAAAGCGGTTCGAAGTGAAGGGGATTCTGTCGGTGGGGTGATTGAATGTCGCATTCGTGGATTGCATGCCGGACTGGGCGAGCCGGTTTTCGATCGATTGGAAGCCGATCTGGCCAAGGCGATGTTATCTCTGCCAGCGACTAAGGGCTTTGAAGTCGGCAGCGGATTTTCCGGCACCAAGATGAAAGGGTCCGACCACAATGACCCCTTCATCATGAAGAATGGCAAAGTGCGCACCACGAGTAATTTTTCAGGAGGTGTGCAGGGCGGTATCAGCAACGGTGAAGAAATCGTATTTCGCACCGCCTTTAAACCCACCGCGACAATTGCCCAATCTCAGAAGACTGTGACGGTCAAAGGCGAAGAAACCGAATTGGCTGCCAAGGGTCGCCACGATCCTTGTGTCGTTCCACGGGCGGTGCCGATTGTGGAAGCGATGGCTGCGTTGGTGATCGTGGATCACTGGATGCGACATGCGGCCCAGAACCGTAGCTTCAAACTTTAAAGCATTTCGATGTCTGAAAATAAGCCGCTCGTTTACATGATAATGGGCGCGGCGGGCTCGGGTCGTCGCGCGGTATTGCTCGATCTGCTGAATGATGGTTTGCCTCCGGAAGCGGCCACGGTGGTCTTGCTGAACGATGGTGAATCGCCTGATCCGGTTGATGAGCAATTTCCCGTGCTGGAAAGCTGGCGTTGGACCGGTTCGACGATTGAGGCCGATATCACGACTGAGGTGACCCACGTCTTTCTCGTCAGTGATGGTCGGGGCAATCCGGTCGATCAGCTCGAAGCGCTCAAGCCGTGGTTGATCCAGCAAGATGCGGAACTGGCAAGAATCATCACAGTGGTAAATTGCCAGTTAGGAGAAGCGCATTCGGCCGTGCTCTCGTGGTATGACGCGTGCGTGCACTTCAGCGATGTGATTTTGCTGAACAAACGAGATGGGGTCGCCAATAAATGGATCTCTGATTTTCAAGCCCGCTATCGTAATCAGTGGCTGCCCTGCCTGATGGAGTTTGTGAAAGCGGGTCGCGTGAAGAGTGCCTCTGTCGTGCTCGATCCGATTGCTCGGCGCCTCTCGCATCACTTCGACGAGGAGCAGGATTGGATTATCTCTGGGGCAGTCGATGAAGACGAAGCCGAGGGTGATGAGGAAATCGAAGTAGCGTTGGAAGTGGACCCCTATTTCGAACGCCATGGTGAAGGTGAAGGTCGGCGCATGAAGGAGATTCCGGATATCCGGAAATATCTGGATGATGCCCAGTAATCAGGCGAGCTGCATGATTTTTCGATAGGCGAGGAAGTCGTCGTGCATGCGATGGAAGACTTCGTATTTCGCGGCGTGATATTTGGCGACGCGACCTCGGGTCGGTTTGATCACCCGGTCTGCAGAGTTCATCGCGGCCATCGCGGGGATCACTCCATCGAATTGACCTGATGCGACCGCCCCGAGCACGGCGGAACCGAGCAACACCGCTTCTGGTTCCGTTGAGAGCACAACTTTACAACCGGTGATATCCGCATGCTCGCGTAAGAATACTGGATTCTTGGTGCCGCCGCCACACGCAAGGAGCGTATCGATTCGGTAGCCCTTCCGATTCATCTCCTCGAGAATATGACGCGTGCCGTAAGCGACGGCCTGGATCGCGGCGAGATATTGCAACGCGAGATCATCAGCAGTCGCCGAGAGCGAGAGTCCGGTCTTCGTGCCCTTGAGGGTGGGATTGGCGCGGGGTGACCGATTGCCGTGAAAGTCGGGCTGAATGTGTAGATCGCGTGTGAGCGCGCCGGGGAATTTTACACCTTGGGTTTTCGCGAGGCTGTCGAGTCGCTCATTGAGCAGCTCGTAAATCGTGCGTCCCTGTTTCTTGGCCTTGGCTTGAATTGGCTTGGCGGCGGAATGCGAAAAGATCACATGATCGATTAGTGCACCAGTGGCGGATTGGCCGCCTTCAGTGAGCCACATTCCGGGCACCATGGCGGAGAAATAGGGCCCCCAGATACCATCGATAAAACGCGGTTTAGCAGATACTCCCATGTGGCACGAAGAGGTGCCGCCGATCAGAGCGAGGCGACGTTCGAGGGAAGCAGAGGTAGGCTTCTTTTTGCCGACGGGTGCGCCCAGCATCCCGAGCCCACCCGCATGCGCATCAATGATCGACACGCCGACCGGAATGCCAGCGTGCAGCCCGAGTTCTTTGGCGGCTTTCGCAGTGAGTCCGTTGCCGATGGCTTCACCCATGGGACGGATCGTTTGCCCGATCCGGGCAAACTTCTCCGCAGCGAGATCGCCGAGACCGATTTGTTGAAAATAGTTCTTATCCCAGCCTTTGCCCGTGGTGCCCTTGTGTCCGAGGTAAGTCCATTTGCAGACCGTCGTGCAAAGTGAACGCGTGTCGTCACCAGTCGCGCGGTAAGTTAAGAAGTCGGGTAGATCGAGAAAGCGTGCCGTGCGTTGCCAAGTCTCGGGCATGTTCTGTTTTAGCCAGAGCAGCTTGGGCGTTTCCATTTCCGGAGAGATCACCCCGCCAACATAACGCAGCACGGGATGCTTGGTTTGATTGATTTTTTCGGCCTGCGGGATCGAGCGGTGATCCATCCATACGATCACGTTTTGCGCATCGCGCTTGCTGGGTGAAACCGTCACCGGTTTGTCTTTCGCATCGAGACAGACGAGTGAACAGGTCGCGTCGATCCCGATCCCCGCGACTTGTGCTGGTCGGGCCTTGGCTTGCTTAAGAGCTCCGCGTATCGCAATGCCGCAGGCCTTCCAGATATCCTCGGAGGATTGCTCCACGAAATCAGGCTGTGGTTTCCACATTTTGATGTCGTGTGTCGCCGTGCCAAGCATACGACCGGATGAATCAAAAAGACCGGCGCGGGCACTGCCCGTGCCGACGTCGATGCCGAGGAAGAGGGTGGGGTTTTTCATAGAAGAATTTCGATCAGAGTGAAAGGAAGAGATGGCTAGTATTCAGAAATTATATGATGCGTGTTAGGGAATCCTGCCGCGTAGTCGTCCCAGAAACGCTCCTGCATAAGACGTGGGAAAACGTTGAGTGCGATGATTTCTTTTCGTGAGACGAACCGAGCTTCGCGAATGATGTCGAGTTCCTCTTCGGTCACATTGCTAAAGTTGATTTCACCGCCGATGGGTTCACACTTTATCCAGTGTTTGCAGATTCGCCGTCCATCATCGAAGAACTCCTCGATATAGGCGATTTTATGGGCTCGGACTCGCAATCCGGTTTCCTCGAAACACTCCCGTTCTGCGCAGCCCTTGAGTGATTCATCGCCTTCAGCACCTCCACCCGGTGGCACCCAAAAGTCTTCTTTTCCCGGGATGCAATGCTTCACGAGTAGCACGCGGTTGTCCTGAATAACGAGAGCTCCGGCAGAAATGCGATGGGGTATGTCCATGAGCCGAATTGGATAAATTGTAGGGCGGGGTCTCCGAACCGCGCCTTGTAAGTCTTTAGATATTCGATGGCGGGGTTCGGAGACCCCGCCCTACATTTGAAAGTGGATTGTCAAACATCGCGCACGCAGCGGAAGCCGAGGTTGCCGGTGGAGCTGTCGGGGGTGTTG
The DNA here is from genome assembly GCA_034669935.1 of Cephaloticoccus sp. Classification (GTDB taxonomy): domain Bacteria; phylum Verrucomicrobiota; class Verrucomicrobiia; order Opitutales; family Opitutaceae; genus Cephaloticoccus. The sequence goes on along the minus strand of JAXMOJ010000001.1, from coordinate 426,812 downwards.
CTGCTACGGGCGTCGGTGCGGTAGCGATTGCAGTAGCTTTCGTGGCAGAGGTAGCTGCCACCGCGCATCATGCGGCGATCAGTGGCGGCGGGGCCGGTGGGGTTTTCGCGAGGGGAGTTCTGATAGTATTTCGGATCAAACCAATCCCAGACCCATTCCCAAACATTGCCCGTCATGCAGTAGAGTCCGTAACCATTGGCCTGATAGGATTGGGCGGGTGCCGGACCGTAGTGTTTGTCGGCTTCGGTGTTTTGGGTAGGAAAGGTGCCCTGCCAAACATTCATGCGGTGCTTACCGCCTGGTTCTAATTCGTCGCCCCAAGGGAATCGTTTTTGCTCGAGTCCACCGCGCGCGGCGAATTCCCATTCGGCTTCGGTGGGGAGGCGTTTGCCGGCCCATTCGCAATACTCGATCGCATCGTTCCAGGACACGTGGAGCGCGGGATATTTCCAACGCTTCTTGATGTTGGTGCCGGGCCCTTCGGGATGACGCCAGGTCGCGCCGTCGATCCGGCACCACCACTCGCTGCCGAGCACGCGTGAACGCACGGCAGTGGCTTGTTGCTTGGGGCTGAGATGACCGTAGAAGACGAATGACCAACCGAATTTCTCGGCTTCAGTTTTGTAGCGGGTCGTGTTGATGAAATCGTTGAACTGCTCGTTGGTCACGCAGGTCGCGTCCATGTAGAATGGTGCGATCGCGATAGTATGAACCGGGCCTTCGCCATCAGCCGGAAATCCGTAATCGCCTTCATTTCCCATCAGGAATTCCCCGCCCGGAATGAGTTTCATCCCTTCGGTGCTACCGGTGGAGATACGGTGAAAATCTTTTGCACTGATCACAGGTTTTTCGTCGTTCGCGTGATCGCGACCGGGTGAACAGCAAGAGCCTTTGGGATCGTCAGGATGCATTTCAGAAGAGGTAACTATTTAACCACGGATTAACACGGATGCACACGGATCAAGCCAAAGTGGTGGTTATGCATGGGGTATTTTCGCAATCCGTGTTCATTCGTGTCCATCCCTGGTTTCCTCTAATCAAGCGAAGCTCATGCGCGGATTGAAGTTGGGTTCGCGTTCCATGTTGGCGCGCACGAGACGACGCATCAGGGAATCGCGCAAATCGCGCGTGCTGGAGTCGTTCCAGAGATTGTGATATTGGCTGGGATCGCGATCGAGATCGTAGAGTTCACCTTCATCGGTATCGCGATAAACGACGAGTTTGTGAGAGGCGGTGACGAGGGTGGATTGATAGAGCGTCGATTGGGTGGGTCGAAGTTCGACCACCACGGCATCCTGCACGGTCTCCTGCTCGCTTCTCAACACGGGTGAGAGATCGGCGCCTTGCATATCGTAAGGGGCCTCGACACCGGCGAAATGCAAAAATGTCCGTGGCAGATCGACGATATTGGCGAGGGCTTCCGTGGTCCCGGTCGCGGGAATGAGACCCGGCGCCCACGCGAGCAGCGGGATGCGTTGCACGTCTTCGTAAGCGGCGCAGCCTTTGCCCCAGAGCCCGTGGTGGCCGTGCATCTCGCCATGGTCGGTCGTGTAAACGATCAGCGTGTTGTCGAGTTGGCCGGTCTCTTCGAGCGTTTTGAAAATCGCCCCGATCCGGTCGTCGAGAAAGTTGACCATCCCGGCGGTCGCGCGGAGTGAATCGCGCACGGGACGTTCCGGCTCGCCGAAGCAGGACGGCATGCGATTGCCGTCATCAAACTCGTCAAACTCGCGGGTGTGCATGCATCGATAGATATCGTGACGATCATCAAACTCGCCTTCTCGATGTTCGGGGTAGGTTTGGAGCGCATCGGGATCGACTTCCGAATACCACGGTTCGGGGCAGACGAACGGCTCGTGCGGATCCTGAAAACTCGCCCAGCAAAACCACGGTTGTTCGTCATCGGCATGGCGGTGCAGGTAATCGTTGGTCACTTGTGCGACCCACGAGCTGTCGTGCAACTCCGGCGGGATTGCCCACGGGCCGGTTTCGAAATAGTTGTATTCACCTTCGCGGTATTGGGGGAACCACTGTTGGTAATCCTGTCCGCTCGCCTCGAGAAATTGCCGATAGTGGGCTTCAGGGAGATTGTTGATCGTGTGGCCGGTATTGGCCCGAAACTCCCGGAATCCGACGTAGGGACCGTTCCAGGTTTTCCAGAAATCGGCCGGCGGATTCTTCATGCCCGTGATGTGCTCGAGTTCATCGTCGCGCCGCACGAAATGATGTTTCCCAAACAGGGCGGTATGATAACCCGCATCGCCGAGCACGGAGGGTAGCGTAGTGGTCGGAAAGGGATCGAGACTGACTCCAATCGAATAAGCCCCGTGGCGCGATGGATATTGACCAGTGAGCAACGACACGCGACAGGGCGTGCAAATCGGGCAGGGCGTGTAGGCGCGATTGAAGTGCACGCCCTCGCGAGCCATCCGATCAAAGTTCGGCGTGTTAAAACCGGGTGTGCCCAAGAGACCGAGATGATCGGCGCGGTGTTGGTCAGAGGTAATCAGGAGAATGTTAGGGCGCATGGGATACTGCTAAACTAGAACGCGTGGAGCCCCGAGGCCAAGGCTTGATCATGGGAAGAGGATCAGAGTTTTGTTTCACCGCTAATGTGCGCTGTTGGATGCTAATTCAGGACAACTGAACCACAGATTGATTACGGTGAGAATTATCCGATGAGTTACACAAAATGGTCTCGCGACGACCGCGACGATTCGGAATGTCACGAACGATGGAATTCTGCATAGCGGTGGACATACTGTGACTTGAGTATTTGTTTCTATTCATGATTACCGAAGTGGCGACGTTGGAAGTGAAACCGGGTTTAGAAACGGCGTTTGAAAACGACTTTGATTTGGCTGCGTCGATCATCAGCGGAGCCGAGGGCTACCTTTCTCACGAATTGCTGCGTGGAGTTGAAAAGCCAAGCCGCTACATTTTGCTCGTGTGCTGGGAAACCCTCGATTCGCATACCGTGGGTTTCCGCAAATCACCCGAGTATGAAAAATGGAAAGATCTGCTGCATCACTACTACGATCCGTTTCCCACGGTGGAGCATTTTGAGAAAGTTCACGAAGGGGCGGAGTGACTAAATATGATTACCCGACTTGATCATATCCAATTGGCGATGCCTCCGGGCGGGGAAGATAAGGCGCGTGCTTTTTGGGAAGGCTTGTTGGGGATGAAAGAGGAGATGAAACCGGATCCGCTGGCGAGTCGTGGTGGATGCTGGTTTCGCAAGGGTGATATTATCGTGCACATCGGCGTCGAGAAGGATTTCGCACCGCAGAAGAAAGCGCATCCGGCGTTTTGCGTGGATGATCTAGATGGACTGGCGAAGCGATTAGCTGCGGCGGATTGTGTGGTGAAGTGGGATGAAGCTCTGCCGGGGCGTCGGCGGTTTTATACGGAGGATCCGTTTGGTAATCGGATTGAATTTATCGCGGAAGGCGATGGCTTTGGGCAGAAATGAGATCGGATTTCTTAACCACGAATAGACACGAAAGGGCACGAATATTTCTGGATGGAAAATACAGGATTTGGATGGTCGGTCGTGGATAAGAATTCGTGTCCATTCGTGGTTAAGATCGAATTGAAATGAATAAACTTGTCGCAGTGTTCGATGCCGATGCGGTGTTTCTGAGGTCGTCGCGACCGGCGGATTATCTGGAGCAGCGTTACGGGATTACCCGTGAAAAGTTGGGTCCGTTCTTTGCGAAGAACGCACAGAGTTTGATTGGGAAGGCGGATATCAAAGACATTCTGCCGCCATTTCTGAAGGAGTGGAGCATCGGAGAATCGGTCGATGAATTTTTGGCGGAGGCATTTTTCTCCGGAAGTGAGATCGATCCTGACGTGGCCGAGATCGTGGCGGGTTTGCGTGCGCGTGGGGTTACGTGCTGTCTGGCGACGAATCAGGACCAGCACCGGATGGCACATTTGGATGAGCGGTTGGAAATCAGAGAGTATTTCGATGGATCGTTTGTTTCCTGTGAACTGGGGGTGAAGAAGCCAGAACATGAGTTCTATCGTGCTATTCAGGCTCACTTTACTGAGCGCAAGCTGGTTTTCTGGGATGATCAACCGAGCAATTCGAGGCAGCCATGCAGTGCGGATGGACGGCGTTTGTTTTTACCGAGGCTTCGCAGATGCAAAGTGAAGTGGCGCAGATATTTGGTTAACCACGAAACACACGAATGAAGACTTACCACGCGCTTTCCGTAGTCACACCTGCCGGTTCTAGGATTCGATCAGGGCGAAAGACAGTCGAGGTGCGCAAGTGGCGCCCGGATGATTTGCCGCTGTGTGATATGCTGATCGTTCAAAACGTTTTAAAGTGGAAAGCTGGAAGGCTGGAAACGGAGCTGAGGGGCAGGATTTTCTGACCACGGATTGCGCGGATCACACGGATGCCAGACCAGCTGGATGCACTCGAAACGGCATGCCCGATCTTATCTGAGTAATCCATGTAATCTGTGGTTAAGTTCTGGTGGTATTTGCTTCGCTTACGAATGAGAGTCCCTGATGTGAAGATCACTTTTACCAGTGCCGAAGAATACGAACTGAGTGGTTTTCACTTTGGTGATTTCGATGAGCGCGAATTTGTCGTGTTCGACTTGGAAGCCACAGGACCAGACGCGGAGCAAGATAGTGTCACGCAGTTTGGGGCGGTGCGAATGGGTGTGGAGGCTGCGACGTTTGAGGGGTTGGTCAAACCGTGGAAACCGATTCCTGAGAAGATTGAAAAGCTGACAGGCGTCACTAATCAGCGGGTGGCCGAAGCTGAGAGTTTTGCCGTGGTCTTTGAGCGCTTTCGTGAATTCTGTGGCAATGCGGTGCTCGTGACTCAGTGCGGTTACGAGTATGATTTTCCACTATTAGAAAGGGAGTGTGCCCGTAGCGGATTACCGATGCTGCCAAACGAGCGGCTCGATACAAAAGCGGTGTTTGCGATGCTCCATCCTGATCGGAGTGAAACCTTTTCAACGAATTTTTTGAGCGATTACTGTCAGATTGATCGCGCTGAATTTCAGCGTCACGACGCAGTGGGCGATGCGAAGTTGATCGCGCGGATCTTTCAGGCTGAACTCTCAGAGGCTACGAGAATGGGAGTGGATGAACTGTCGGCCGATGGGATCAGGATTAAGCGGTTCGTGCTATCGTAGGCTCAGCGAAACGGAGGCTTGAGGTCGTTGACAGGATGGGAATGTCTGTGCAGAGTCTGTGTATGGCATCCAAAACAATCTCACTGGAAATCGAGGCTTATAATCGATTGAAGGCGACATGTCGGCCGGGAGAATCGTTCTCTGCGGTGGTGAAGCGGATTACTCTACCACCGGCCAAGGCGACCTTGCGCGATCTTAAAATGAAGATCGATGCAGGGGAGTTTTCCAAAGACATGGATTGGGCGGCGGTTAAGGGAGCGGTTAAAGGTCGTCGTCGTTCGCGTGATTTGCGGAAGGACAGCTGATGTTGTTCGACAGCGAGTTTTTGATATGTTTTTCCGGTCAGCGAGGAGCGGCCAAGAAACGCGCGGCGGATTTGTTTGCGACTCAGCATTTGGATGCGCCTCTTTATACTTCACGGATTTGCTGGTCGGAATTTGCGGAAGGGTGCGACACCCTGGCGATGGTGGAAGAGGCACTGGGGCTATTCACCATTTTGGAGATTGATGATCGAGTGGGCTGGATCGCGTCACGCATTGCTCGTGGTTTGGGACAGGCTGGGCTTCCCATTGGCGACAATGATGTCTGGATCGCAGCGACCGCGGTAGTGTATGAATTGCCTCTGGTTTCGCGTAATCGTCGGCATTTTGGACGGGTGGAAAATTTGCAGGTGCTGAACTACTGAGTAGAGCTGTGAATGTTGAACTCTGATGAATGTTGGTTTTTTAGCATCGCATAGGGGATCAAACATGCAGGCGGTGGTGGACGCTTGTTGGAGCGGAGCTTTGAAAGCGAAACCTGCTGTTCTGATATCCAATAATCGTCAGGCCGAGGTAATTTCGCGATCAGAGGGACAAGGAATTCCTGCTTATGTGTTGAACGCGAAGACACACTCTGATCCAGATGAGTTGGACCGAGCAATGTTCCATGCGTTAAAGTTTCACACGTGCGATGTCATCGTGTTGGCGGGGTTTATGAAGAAGATCGGGCCGCGGGTCCTCGAGGCTTTTGAGGGAAGAATCATTAACATCCATCCGTCCCTGTTACCCAAGCATGGTGGTCAGGGCATGTATGGGCATCGTGTGCATGAAGCGGTGTTATCTGCGGGCGATAAAGTGACGGGTATTTCGATCCACTTGGTTAATGGCGAATACGATGACGGCCGCGTGCTGGCACAATGCGAGGTGCCGGTGATGACGGATGACACCGTGGAAGTATTAGCGGCTCGGGTGCTTAGGCGTGAGCATTCGTTTCTGGTCGAGACACTACGTGAAATTGTGGATGAGAGAATTAGTTTAGGAACCTTTTAGTCTTTTGGGTCTGCTTTTTTGACCACGGATGAACGCGGATCCACACGGATGTTTCGCTCCAAAAGGACACTCCTTTGATTCTGATCTGTGTTCATCTGTGTTGATCCGTGGTTTAACTCAGGTTTGCGGTCGGAGATTGCAGATGGACGGATTGGGTGGGGCGCGTAGTCTCGGTGGCCATGGATGTGACACAGCATAATAGGGGGGCTTGGAATGAACATGCGGAGGGTGGGAGCGAGTGGTCTGTGCCGGTGTCGGCGGAGGAGGTTGCGCGGGCGCGGAAGGGAGATTGGAAAGTGATTCTGACGCCGAACAAAGCAGTGCCGACGGAGTGGTTTGGGGATCTGGCGGACCAGGATGTTCTTGGGTTGGCGTCGGGAGGAGGACAGCAGGTGCCTTTGTTTGCGGCGGCGGGAGCGCGGGTGACGAGTTTTGACAATTCGGATGAGCAGTTGGCGCGGGATAAACTAGTAGCGGACCGCGAGGGCATGGACGTGCGGATCGAGCAGGGCGACATGGCTGACTTGTCGGTTTTTTCCGACGCGAGTTTCGATCTGATTTTTCATCCGGTAGCGAATGTTTTTGCGCCGGATCTCAACCCAGTGTGGCAAGAATGCGCGCGCGTGTTGAGGCCGGGTGGACGTTTGCTGGCGGGTTATATGAATCCCGCGTTTTTCTGGTTTGATCACGACGAGGGTGAAAAGTCCGGGAAGTGGGAGGTGAAATACCCTTTGCCGTATTCCGATGTGAAGAGTTTACCGCCGGAACGATTGGCCAAGCTGGTGGAGGCGAATGATATCCTCGAATTCGGTCACAGTTTGGATGATCAGATCGGAGGTCAGCTGCGGGCGGGGATGGTGGTGACGGATTTGTATGAAGATGATTGGTCGGACGAAGCGACACCGCTTAATAAATACGGGCCGATGTATATCGCGACTCTGGCTCGCAAAAAGCCGTTCGTAGCTGAGTAGATCGCTAAGGTAGATGCAGTGTGGAATCCTGTTGGTGGGTTTTCATTGCGAGCACGCCTCGGGCGGATGTGGCAATCCACGAAAAGGTGTCAGGGCCCGATTGGTTTCCGTTGATGGCCACGACGCTTCGTTCCTCGGCATGACAAAGATTCCCACCAGAGGGCTTGTCGAGTGGTGAGAAGAACCTTCAGAGTGGCGAGGTGCCCCGAATACTTAAGTTTCTTACATCTGCCGCATTGTGCCTTGGATGGGTAAGCCAGACCCAGGCCGAAGATCACAACAGTGAACCTTCGCTTGATCAGGTGTGGACCTATGCAACGACGAGCCAACCGATTGAAGCGCGGAATATTCTCGATGATTTGGAGGGGCTGGATCCGCGGGTAGAGACTTTGGCCCACACGGTGTTGGATATGTCCCGTGCGCCGCTTTCCGAAACACAATGGGCTGACATTGAACCGGTGCTGGCCGAGTTGGCGCAGGGTGATGATGAGGTCGCAGCCCGGGCACTCTACTTGCAGGCGCGGATGTATCAGATCCAACAACTGAAGCCGGATTATGTGAGGTCGACGGAGCTTTACCTCGAATTGAATCAACGCTGGCCTGGGAGTCACTGGTCGCAGTTGGGTTTGGTGAAACTGGGTTTGGTGAAACTCTATGCCCTTCCTGAACCGTTGGATGTGGAGGAACGTTTTACTGAGGTGGATGCGCTCTTGGCGCAGATCACCGAGCCGACTCTGCGGCGCGATCTGCACTTACAGATGGCTTGGGCGGGCTTGTTTCATCAGCGTCAACTCGACGATGTGCTACCTCATTTGATCGCGGCGGATAAGATCGGAGGGATGATGGGGATCACGCCCGAGGATGTGATGATTCAGATTGGCGAGCTGTCCTTCCGGGCGGGGCATTTGGAGCAATCGAAACAGTATTTTGAGCGTTTTCTCCGGGAAGTCCCCAGTAACAACAAGCGCTACAATGTGCGCATGCGTTTAAAAGAGGTCGACGACGCTTTGGCTGAGCAGGAGGGAGCGAAATGAAAAAAGGAGGACAAAAGAAACAGTGGGGCCTGCTCCTCTTCGCGCTGGCTTACCTTTTTGCGTGTTACTGGGTGTTCACAAAATCAACGCCTTTGACCAATGATCGGGAGATCACGATTCGCATCGCGCATTGGCAGATCGAGTTGGGTCCGCCTGATGGGATTCAGGCGGCGATCGATCGCTACGAAGAGCTCAACCCCAATGTGCGCGTGAAACAGGTGATGGTGCCGGGGACGGTATATCGGCAATGGATGCGGGCTAATTTTGCCGGAAATAGCGCACCGGATATCGTCGAATATGGCGCGTGGTTGGATGGACTCGCGGATCTGCCCGTGCGCTACTTCGATCCTTTGACCGAGGATTTGATGCAACCCAATCCCTACAACAAGGGCACTGAGCTGGAGGGGATGCCGTGGCTTAAGACCTTCACCGATGAATTGATGGAGCAGCGATTAAACTCGCCGGAACCGGGACAATATTACGCGGCTACTTTGACTCGTGGTTCGCTGCGGTTGTTTGTGAACCGTGATTTGTTGAAAGAAATCACCGGTTCCTCTGAACGGGTGGAAGACTTTGAGGGGATGCGGCGGATCTTTAAACAGACAGCTGCCTATTCGCAGCGTGAAGGGCGCAAGATTTTGCCCCTGGGTGGGAGTAAGGATAACGCCATCTGGATCATGTCGTTCTATGCCGGTGGAGTGACGAACAAGTATAACCGGACGTTGGACGACTACGGATTTCTCGGGATGTATCCCTGGCAGACCCAGTGGAAATACCTGAATCAGGAATGGGATTATCAGACTCCGGGTATCATGGCGGCGTTTAAGATCCTCGATGAACTCGATAAACAAATGCCGTTGGGCTATATGAGTTTTCTGCGCGACGAAGCGGTGCGCCAATTCATGCGAGGGGAAGCGTTGTTTATTTTTGCCGGCACTTGGGAAGCGACGAGTTTGCGGCGATTGGCCGAATTCCCGGTGGATGCCTGGCGTTGTCCGCAACCGACTACTTCTGATCCGGTGGTGGGAGAACACATGCTCGGGCATTATGCGGATGGAAACGTCTCTACGAGTTTCGGTCTCTACCTCAATAAGCGGAGTCCGCATCGTGAAGTCGCAGTGGATTTCTTGCGCTTCATCACCAGCAAGGAGGGTAATCAGTTGTTTACGGATAAGAGCGGTTGGCTGCCCAGCATCAAGGAAGTTTCAGTCGCTCCGGAGATCGCGTCGTTCATCTCGCCCGAAGATGGCTATACTTATCCGGGTAGTAACATTTCAGTCGGGGGAGGGACGCGGTCTGTCTTTCAAAAAAATCTCCATTTGATGACGGGACCTGAGGGGAGCATTGATAATTTTGCCGCGGCCATGGATCGCGATATGCCGAAGGCGGTGCGGAGTTCGCTGGCGGTCTATGAGCGCTCGGCGCGATGGGCGGTGTTACCGCAAGATTCACGCGTGATCGCATACGGTGGTTTGCTAGAAAATAATCCGGGAGATGCGGCGTTGCTGTTAGGACAACAGCGGTTGGAAGCGGCGCAGAATCTGAGTGAAGCCCGTGCGTTGATGATCGCGCGTCAACTCGAGTTGACCGCAGATTTCGGCAAGAATTGATCCGGTTGCACCTTGGCTTTGTCAGTATACGGGAAAGCTAAATGAAACGAAAAAACCCAGGCAAGCGATGGGGGATGATCATATGCGTTGTCTCGTATTTGGTCGCGGTCTGGTGGGTGTTTACGAAGTCGACTCCGCTGACCGCAGATCGTGAGATCACGATCCGCATCGCGCATTGGCAGATCGAGTTGGGACCACCGGATGGGATCCAAGCCGCGATCGATCGTTACGAGGAACTCAATCCGAATGTGCGTGTGAAACAGTTACTCGTGCCCGGCGGGGTTTATCGTCAGTGGATGCGGGCGAATTTTGCAGGCAACAGTGCTCCCGATCTTGTCGAATACGGCGCGGGCTTGGCCGGGCTTTCCGATCTGCCGGTGCGTTATTTTGAACCTCTGACCGAGGAGCTGTTGGCGCCCAATCCATATAATGAGGGCACGGAGTTAGAGGGGCTGCCATGGATGAAAACGTTTCTCGATGAGTTGATGGAGCAGCGGATGAATTCACCCGAACCGGGGCAATATTACGCTGTGACTTTGGCCCAGGGTTCGGAGCGATTATTTGTGAATCGTGACCTGTTGGCCGAGGTCACGGGGTCATCCGAACGGGTGGAGGATTTTGCGGCAATGCGGGAGATTTTTCAACAGACTGCGGCGTATGCAAAAGCGGAGGGGCGCATGATCAAACCGTTTAGCGGAAGTAAGGATAACACGGTTTGGATGATGCAATTTTTCATGAAGGGGATCGCGAACAAACTGTCACAGCGTCTCGATAATTACGGGCTTCTCAGTCTGCCTATGTGGCAGACGCAGTGGAAGTATCTGAATGGCGAATGGGACTTTCATGACCCTGCTTTTCTCGACGGATTTAAATTGCTCTCCGAGGTTGAGCAGCAGATGCGACCGGGCTACATGGGCTTTTTACGCGACGATGCGGTGCGCCAATTTTTGGGCCGAGAAGTGTTGTTCTTGTTTGCGGGCACTTGGGATGCGACGACGTTGCGGAGGTTGGCCGACTTTCCGGTCGATACTTGGCGTTGTCCGCAACCGTCCATCTCCGATCCGGTGGTGGGTAAACACATGCTGGGGCATTACGCCGATGGAACGAGCATTACGGGGATTGCGTTTTATCTCAACAAGCGAAGTGAGCAGAAGGAAGCGGCGATTGATTTTCTGAGATTTCTCACGAGCTATGAAGGCAACAAGCTATTCACGGATCACAGTGGCTGGCCTCCGAGCGTGAAGACGGTGCCGGTCGCGCCGGAGATCGCTTCGTTTCTCTCGCCGGAGGACGGCTACATGTATTATGGCCCCAATTTTTCGATTGGCGGGGGCACGCGCGATTTGTTTCGAAAAAATCTCCATTGGTTGAACGGACCGGAGGGAAGTGTCGAAAAACTAGCGGCGGCACTTGATGAGCAAATGCCGGAAGTTGTGCGCAGTGCGCTCGCGGTGCACGAGCGCTCGGCGCGTTGGGCGGCTTTGCCGCAGGATGCGCGGATCGTTGCCTACGGGGGATTGCGCAGCGGAGAACCGGGTGAGCCCATTGCCGTAAGGCAGGAACGGTTGGAAGCGGCGCAGAATCTGAGCGAGGCCCGTGCACTGCTGATCGCGCGTCAATTGGAACTGACCGCAGATTTCGGCAAAAACTGATCGTTTAGCAGATGAGGCCCCGCTTGCCGGCCGGACCGTGCGCGGGAGGGTTTTCACCAATCCAGCGTTCGTCGATGGGTTCACTGGCGAGCTGATAACGCGTATCGGTGGACAGGCGGACCTTGTTGGTCTGATTATCCAAGGAAGCGTGAACCATGTTCATCGGAAAGGTGAGGAAATCGCCCGGTTGATAATGAGCTGTGAGCCAGCGACCGCCTAGTTTTTCCCGTAGAGTGACATGGTTGGTCGAGAGCGATCCGCTGTGATACCAACCGCCATCGACCTTAACTGACTTCACCTGCTTGGGCTTGTTTTCACAATAAGCGTCTACGTCGCGGCTGAGGTAATTCTTGATCCGCTCAGATTGCCGGTGGGAGTTCTCCAGGAGAATGAGTGGACTCTCTTCCAAGGAAACTTCGCCGTAAGGCACCCAGCAGGTCATCAACTGCTGGGAACCCCGACCCATGTAAACGAGATCGCAATGCGGTGGGGTGCCGACTGCTTTGGCGAGCGAACGCACCCACACGTAATCAAAGTGACGAATGGGAGCGCCAAAGAGTTCGGCGTAGAATCCGGTCAACTCCGGTCCGAAAACCGCACGTGCGACCTCCGGATTCGGGTTGGCAAGATTCGGCATGAACTTGGGCTGGTTCTCGATATTGGAAACACCTTCTTCCAATGGGTAATCAGGATCGAGAAAACCTCCATCGGACAAGCGCTTGAGTAGCGATATCCGAGCCGATTGGACGATGTCCTGAGGGAGAAAATTACGAATGTAGAGATAGCCGTCTTCGGCCAGACGCGCATTCAGAGCCGCCGGATCGCCGACCAGGTCTTCCGATGAGCGTAGCCAACCGAAGGCTTCTTCACTCGTATCGACAGACAGGTTATTTGCGGTCAGGGCGGGGAGGGTCAGGGTGCTCATGAGCGTTAAATCGGATGCAATTCGCTGAGGAAACTACGGTGCCAAGGTGAGTGATAATTCAGGGGAACAGCAATTCTCTAATCAGTGCGAGGTGATCATCGGAAGATATCTTATGATGATAGTGAAGCCCGCCTGCTGTGCGCTCTGCGCACGTTTCGCTGCTTAAGGTCTGGTTTGCGCCATCGCGTGGATTGATCCAGTGCACCGGACATCCCGTGGTTTCGGCGAGGAGAGGGAGATCGTAATGTTTCAAGACTCCGGGAAGAATTATGTCGTGTGGCCAGTCAAACTGCTCGGTTCGGAGTAAGTCCATGTAGCTGCTTGGAGAGTCATGCAGCACCACGGCATCGAAGGCTTGGGTCAATGCCGCGAGATGAAGAGCGACCGGCCCGGCGGACCCCACGGCATAAAGCACGTTGTGTTGCTTGCCGGGCATCACTCGTTGCAGTTGCCAAGCGTCGCGCACCCGACCCGATTCAATTGCGATATCAAGTGAGATGCTGATATAGCCCAGAGTGCGATCGGGGGACCCCCAGTTAACATTTTCATAGGGTGAAGTGGCGGGAGCGGTTTCTCCCCAACCTCGCAAATCGGCAGCGATGAGGTTTGCCTGCGGGCCCTTGCGATCAAGGTGCCCGATTGCTTCCATCAGCAATCCTCCACGGCGGGCGAGGTTTAGGCGGCCTCCTGGATTGAAATGCCACAGGGTCGTTGTGACATCGGGGCATTCCACGGTGGTGATCGGAATCGTTATGCCCGGTTCGCTGGCGATCGTCCAATCAGTCCAGTCGTGAAACCACGTGCGTTGGGAAGGTGTGGTTTTCACTGGCTGGTGAGCGGGTCGCGATGGATCGATGCCGACCAAACTTTGTAAAAGGGACGTGGTCGGTTTGCCATGAGACTTCGCCAAGATCTCGGCGCGTTGCTGCGTGATTGAGCGCATGTTAATCTGCACATTGGGACGGCATTGCAGTGCCTCGACCGGAAGCAGTTCATAGTCTTCGGGATTGTCCGACGGCGAGGAGCCAGCGGGTAGATTCCAAATCTGTTTAAGCCATTTCTCAAAAATACGGGCCTGCTGTAATGTGTAGGCGTGACCACTCTTATCTTCAAATACGGTGAATTGATCGGAGGCACCCAAGGCGGAGTAATAGGCTTGGGTGAGGTCGGCGGTTTCACGACTATCGCTCACATGAAACACTTCATCGCCCTGGCCGAACATCAATAGCAGTGGTCGGGGCGCGATCGCGGCAAGCAGATGGGCATCGTCAAGCCCATCGCGCAATCGGCCCTGCATGACAGCTTCCGGACAACTGCTGTAACTGCGATCAAACGTGAGTGAGCGCTTTTGTGTCATGCAGCAGGATGGCGCGACGGCAGTGATGCGGTCGTCGAGGAGAGCGGCGAAGACGGAAGAATGACCGCCACCGGAAACCCCGGTGCAGGCAAAGCCATTTGCCGTATCGATGTCATCGCGAGTTTCGAGGTAGTCCATGGCCCGCAGCACGTCGCCGACGAAATAGCGACTGGAGGTATCGCTGATGAGGTGGCAGCGCACACCGTCGAAAAAATGATCATTGCCCAACTGTTTTTCACCCGCCATCCCGGGCGGATCAAAAGTAATCGCGGCAAATCCGGCGCGAGCAAAATACTGGCAAGGGAATTGGTAGTTTTCGAATTGTTTGCCTGAATGTCCGACGGGCACGATGACCGGCGGGAAGTTTCCGGTTTTGTTTTCGGGGAGATACAATGTGGCGTTTACCTCCCATCCGGGATGAGACTCAAAGATCACGTTTTCGAAACGAAAACCTGATCCTTGGCCGCGCGAAACGATGCGGGCGTTGAGGGGGCCTTTGATGAATTCGTGTAAATCGCCGTGGTATGCACGGAATTGCGAGCGAGCCCATTGAACCGTGGTGGCTGGATTGGTTTTGTATCTTTCGTAGGTCTGGTCGATCGCGGCGCGTCCGGTGTCAGACATGTGGCGACGCAGCATGTGGTGGTCTGGCGGGGTATCAGTCATGACGGCGAAGCGTGTTGAGGTAGTTTTCAAGCACCGGATAGTCGGCCGACGCGAGATCGTAGTTTCGTAATTCTTCGGGCCGCAACCAAGCGACCGCTGAATGTTCGTGGTATTCGACTTCGGTAGAAGAGTGTGAGAATACGCCCACGAAAGGGATCATCTCAATCGTGATCGATTCGTAGTGATGCAGGCTGCGGGGAAGCTCGGTGTTTGGCACGAAGCTGCCTCCGAGCTCCTCGCGGATCTCGCGCACGATTGCTTCGGAGGGTGATTCACCGAATTCGACTTTCCCGCCGGGGAACTCCCATTTACCTCCAAGGTGTTTATGGGCAGGACGTTTGGCCAGTAGCACGAGCCCCGCGTGTTCGATGATCGCGCAGACAACAGGGGTGGAATTGGAATCTCTGATCTTGTTTGGAATAAGTGAAATCTGCGCTGGCCGCGATGGCATGGGCAACTACACAATGTCGTCATGTCTGACCCCGATCCGGTTATTGAACTTACCCCAAAGAACCCGTTCTCATGGAAGATCGTCGGAATTTTTATCGCCGCGTGGTTTGTGGTTCTCGCTTTGGTGTATTGGATGAAGAGCGGAACGATCCGTTTGCTCCTTCCTTTGTTGGCCATCGTTTTTCTCGTCTACCTCGTTTCCTGCACGATCTATCTGATCAAAAATCGCAAGTAACCTCCCCTTATTATTATGAAATCAGTCACTCCTCTAATTGTCTCCGGAATCATTCTGGTCGCACTGGTAGCCGCCAGTGTTTTTGCCGTCGATATCGTTACCGTGGAAGGTAACCAAATCGGGGTGAAAGAAACATGGGACGGTGGTGTCTTGGCCGATCCACTTCAGCCCAAGACCTACGTGCTCTTCCCCGGCTTTACCCAGA
The DNA here is from genome assembly GCA_034669935.1 of Cephaloticoccus sp. Lineage (GTDB taxonomy): Bacteria > Verrucomicrobiota > Verrucomicrobiia > Opitutales > Opitutaceae > Cephaloticoccus. The sequence goes on along the minus strand of JAXMOJ010000001.1, from coordinate 411,229 downwards.
AGGTCTTCAAATACGATTTGTCTTCTCAGGTTTTCGTGATGAACGACGCGGCGATGGATACCTACGGTGAAGGTCGCAAACGTGATAGCTATCTGGTCCAGTCTTCCGAAGGTCAGGATATGCGGATCTCGCTGAACATCCGCTGGCGTCGCGACCCGGCCCATATTGTGAATCTCCATAAGACGGTGCGGGAAAATGTTGAGGAGAAGATTCTGCGTCCTGAATTGATGCGGGTGGTGAAGGACCAAGCGACGACTCGGACCGCTTTGAACGCCTACTCAGGTGAGGGCTTGGTGCTGCTCCAAAGTGATATTTCTTCCGCCCTGATGTCTCCTGAAGCGGAACTTCGCAAACGTGGCGTGATCGTGGAAAACTTTGTGATCGAGCACATCGGTCTTGATCCGGCTTATGTCGAACAGATTAAGGCGCGTCAGGTCGCCGTGCAGGAACGTCTACGTGCGATTGAAGAAACCCGCGCGGCCGAAGCTCGCGCCGATCGCGCCAAAGCTGAAGCCCAAGCCGCTTACGAGAAAGCCGTGGTGGATGCCAAGCGTGATAAGGAAGTGGGTATTCTCTCGGCACAAAAACTAGCCGAGCAACAAGTGCTCGATGCTGAAGCGGCCGCCAAGCGCGTCGAATACGCTGCTGAAGCTGACAAGAATCGCAACGTGCTCGCCGCCCAAGGTGAACAGGAAGCCGCGTTGCTGCGCGCTCAAGCGATCGAGGCTCTTGGTAAGGCCGAGGCTGAAGCGACCCGTTTGAAGCTCAGTGCCTACTCGGCAGAGGGTTCGGAAGCGTTTGTTCGCATCGAAGTCGCCAAGTCGATGAGCACTGCTTTTCAAAATATCGACGGCTACCTGCCACAGGATATGACGGTTAACTTGCTCAGCGATTCTTTCCTCCGGGCTGTTGAAGCCGTCGTCGGTGGCAAGGCAGCCAAGTAAGCCGATTCGCTTCGTTTTTTCTCAAGTTGCAGGCCAATTGGTCTGCAACTTTTTTGTTTTAGCGGGGTTATCAGGATATGACCTCAATTCTTAAAATCCTCGGCGTTATCTTTCTCGCCATCATCGCGATAAAAATGGCTCCTGTTGTGCTCGGTATTCTGGGCGGAGTGATGAGTTTTGCCTTGGCGGCTGGAGTTATGCTCGCCGGTGTGGCTGCTGTGGGCGGATTTATCCTGATTACTGCCATGACAGCGCTGGCTCCACTCTGGATCCCTGTTCTGGTTTTCGTGGGTGTGATGCTGCTGATTTGCCGACTCGTGCGCGGCTCGGCTGCTGCCTGATAATAATCAATATATCTTGAAGAATTCAGGTTCTAGGGCGGGATCGCTGATCCCGCCTTCGAATCACGAAAGACTGACAAGGCGGGGAGCGGAATTCCCGCCCTACAATTTGAAGGTCAACCTCCATGATTGGTCCTGAACACTTATCCGATGTAAGTGAAGGGTGCGCCTTGGGAGACCCAAGCCAGATGCGGCAGCGCGGCGACCACGCCGCTGCGCTCGGCTCTGACCCCGAGGGATTGGCCGGTTAAAGGATTGGTCAGGCGTCCTAAGGTTTGTCCGACGGTGACAGTCCTGTGTAACTCGACTTCTGCCTGCCAGATGCCATCAGCAGGGCTGGCTTGATAATCACCAGCGAGAGGGGGGAGCGGTGAATTGCCTTCGATTGGCGGTGGATTAAAACCGCCGTCGTCCATGCCCAACGCGTTTAGGCTTCGCGCGAGCGCATCGACCAGAGCGGACACGCCTTCGGGATCGAGCAAACCGCCGCCACCCCATTCCACGCCGATGGCAATTTTACCGGCGCGATGAGACTCTTTGCTCAAGACGCCGGTGACGTCCGGCATACGCCACTTGTAAAACCGATGATCGAATGAAGCGACAACGGCCTCGGCGCGATCATCCGTGCCCGGCACGCCCACCATGGGCAGGTGCATGATCGCAGCTCCTCCGCTGTGCAGATCGATCACGGCATCGGCTGGTCGGACGAACGTTTCAAATACTGCAGCGGCCAATTGTTCAGTGGGCCCTCCGGCAGGGTTTCCGGGAAATGCTCGATTGAGGTTACCTTGATCGACTGGGGTGCAGCGCTGGCGAGCGTTCCATGCCGAGACATTTACGACGGGGATAACCGTCACGGTGCCGACGAGTTTAGCTGGATCGAGTGCTTCGAAAAATTGAGTCGCGGCGGTGGGGCCTTCGTATTCATCGCCATGGACTCCGCCCGTGATTAGGAGATGTGGGCCGGGTTTGAGTCCGACTGCGCGATGCACAGTCAGCGCCGGAAGGTCGGCTGATTCCGGCGACCAGGTGGTCGTGCGTTTGTCGCCGGGGTCAGGAGTCATAGTAAGGATTCGCATCGTCGCCCCGCGCCGTGTAATCGCGTCTGGGTTCCGTGGGCATACCTTGGAAATCGGTGCAGAAGGAAATGAGTCTCTTCACTTCCTCTTCGGCGTAGAGTTTACCCTTTTCGGCGGTGGCGGTAGCGGGATCGCCTTCGACACCGGAGCCGTTGGAGACACGTGACCAATCGTCGATAAACGCGACAGGGCCGTCACCCTCCATGAGATCTACCCAGATGTCTTTGGAGCGTTTCTTGAGCACATCGGCGACTGCCTTGTCCATGTAGACTTCGTCGGGCGCGAGGTGGAGATACCATGAAGTTTCGTATTCGCAGGCGTGGGCCATACCGCCGGTGGGTGTCTCGCGAATTTTCGCCGCGAGTTCACTGGCGAGATTCCAGTGGTTGATCGAAGCGGCGAGGGCATCGTCGTGCTCATTGACGATCTTGCGGGCGACGAGGGCGCAGGGCATGGAGTTGGATCCGTGGCCGTTGATCAGGATGATTCGCTTGTGGCCCTGTTTCACGAAACTGCGGCAGACGTCGGCCACGTAATTCACGAAGTGCTCGACCTCAACTGAGACGGTGCCGGGAAACGCCATGTTGTGCGTATTAAAACCGTAGTGGATCGGCGGCACACTCATGATGAGATCAGGCCGCTGTTTGGCGGCCTCATCGCAAAGCCATGTGACGATCCGGTTGTCCACATCGACGGGCAGATGCGGGCCGTGTTGCTCGATCGCACCCACGGGTAGAAGCACGACGCGATTCGCCTGAGCGGCGCGGCGGGCCTCCGGCCAGGTCATGGTTTCGAGGAGAGGTTTGGGTTCGGCGGGATTCATTGAGAATTAAGGGTGACGGGAGCTCCATCGTTGCTGGCAGATTGGTGAGCAGCGTGGGCGACTTCGAGGGCGGTGGCCGCATCGGAGGCGGTCATGGGTGAAGGGCTGCCCGTTTTGATTGCGTCAAGAAACGCGGCATCAGTGGCGGTAACAACCGTGCTATAATTGCCGTAGCCGATGACGACATCGTCGGGCCAGAAGTAGCGATTGGCCGCACTGTTGTGCACGGAGACGGGACGCGACCAAAGATCGACGTTGAGACAGCCACCGGTGCCATCGAGGAAGAGGCGTGGGTGGGCGTTGTGGGCGAGCGGGTAGCTGCTCTTAAAATCGATCCAACCGATGTGCCCTTGGGCGAGTGCGCCATTGGCGAAGCGAATGTCGTAGGTCACATGATCCCAAGCTCCTCCCTCATCACGGGCGGTGGCATGAGCCGTGACGCTGACCGGCTTGTCCCCCATCAACCAGAGGATGAGATCGATATCATGGACCGCGGTGTCGAGCGGCCCCAGGAGCCATTCGGGATTATTGAGATGGTGCGGTGCTAATCGACTGGCGGAGATGAAGCGAGGAGTGCCCACTTCGCCATCGTCCACCGCTCGTCTCGCGTCGAGGTAGGCGCGATCAAAACGTTCGCAGTGCCCGACCATGACGACTTGCTCTGGATATTGATCGGCGAGGGAAGCAATGGCTCGCGCATCGACCGGATCGTGGGCGAGGGGTTTCTCAATCAACACATGCTTGTGATGTTTCAGAGTCAGCTCGACGAGCGCACGATGACTTTCTGCGGGGGTGCAGATGACGACCGCATCGATCTCACTATTCGCCACCAAGGTTGCGGCGTCAGTCGAGGCGACTCCGGGGAAATCCTTTTGCGCGAGCGCGACGTGTTCGGATTCGAGATCGCAAACAAGTTTAGGAGTGCAATCAGTCAGGCGCGAGAATTCGTGGAGGTGGTGCCGTCCGTGGTTTCCGACGCCGATAAAACCGAGTCCGATAGTCATGAGTTTTTAATGGGGGTTTGGCTGGCCTGATGAGCGGCCGAAGCGGCTTGGTGATAACGCTGAGCGCCTTCGATCCAAGCTGATCGGTTGGGGCCGGGCGAGCAAGTCCACACGATCTCGAGTCGCTGGTCGGCGAGCTCGTAGGGATCGGTGTTCATGAGAGTAGCTTCGGTGATGATCGCGGCGGCAAATGCGGTGGATTGCGGTAGGGTGCCACGGCGTCGCACATAGCGCCCGTAGAGATCGGCGCGCGCTTGGGCACCACTGATATCGAGCCCGAGAGGGCCGGAGGTGTGCACCATGCCATTGGTAGTCGGCGCGTGCGTTTGCATGCTGGCCTGCAAGGAATGGAGGGAGAAAAAGACGCCTTCGACCGCCGCGCGATAGAGATCGGCGGCGGTGTGTTCGGGGCGCATCCCAAGCCATGAACCCGTGAGGGCCGCATTCCACCACGGCCCACGTTCTCCCGCGAGAAAGGGGAGGAAGATCACGTCGCCCGGGGTGTCGGCTAATTTCGGTAAACCATTTTTTGGCGCATCGTTTTCATCGAGTGCGAGCACGCGGCGAGCCCAGGCGAGCGCCGCTCCGGCGGTTGTGGTTGAAGCGCCCATGATCCAACGTCCGGGCACGATGTCGGGATAGGTTTCCACTTCGCCGGTCGGATCGAGGATAAATTGATCGGTGGCGAGATAGAGCGAACCGGTGGTGCCGCAGTGCTCGAAGAAATCACCGGGAGCGAGCACGCCCGCACCGAGAGTTTCGATGTCATCGCCCCCACCAGTGACGACGGGAATACCCGCGGTAAGACCGAGGGCTTGAGCGGCTTGCTCAGTGAGCTTACCGGCGACTGAAAGGGTAGGTTGAACCGGTGGCAGTTGCTCGGAGCGAATTCCCGCGAGCTCGATGAGCGTGTCATCCCAAGTCTTGGTGTTGATGTTCCACAACAAGGTGCCCGCTGCATCGATGGGATCGGAGGCGGCGATGCCGGTGAGTTGGAAACGGAGGAAATCTTTGGGCGGGAGCAGCCAAGTGGCCTTGCGCCAAGTATCCCCTTCCGCGCTGCGCGTGAGGTGGCGAAGCTTCGGCAACACGCAGGTGACATCCAGTCGTCCGCCGGAGATTTCGTGAATTGTGCGCCAGCCCGGTGCAGCGGTGAGTTCATCCACTTCGGCTTGAGCGCGGCGATCCATCACGATGGGGACCGGCGTGAGTGCGCGTCCCGCTGCATCGATTGGCACGATGGCATGCATCTGCGCGGTGACGCCGATGCCGTCAACTTGCTCCGGCGCGAGGTCGCGGATCAGATCACCGGCGAGCTGCCACCACGTGTTGGGATCCTGTTCGGCAATCGTTCCTTCCGTGCGGAGGGGAATAACAACGGAGCGCTCAGCGACTGGTTTGCCGTCCGTCCAGAGAGCAGCTTTCAGAACCGAGGTGCCGAGATCGAGCGTGAGAACAGTCATGATGAGGCGACGGGCCAAGTGTATTTCCAGTCCTGCCACTGGGCGACCAGTGCGGCGACATCGCTGGAGATTTGATCAGCCGGACGATCACCACGCCAGGCGGCGGCGATGAGTTTGGCGACGGCGGGGGCCTGCTCGGGCGTGAATCCGCGACGCGTGATTTCTTGCACGCCCAATCGCAGGCAACCTCCTCCGAGTTCGTCGGGAAGACCTACCGGGGTGACGAGGATGTCAGCGTCTTCGAGACGCTTTCCCATCGCGGGTGCTTCCGCGCTTCCAAGCAACACGGTATGCGTGGCGGAGTAGCCAAGATTGGCTCCGATCACAGGAAGCTTTTCCGCGTCGAGCGCAGCAGCTAGGGCGCGCGCATTGGTGACGACCGCTGCTGCGTGATCGTGGCCAAAGGCTTTCCATTCGGCAGCGACGGCGGCGAGAGCGGGGAGGCGATGCAGATGATGATTGGTGACGATGGCGGGATAGATGGCGGGGCCGATGCGTTCGAAGAGTTCCGAATCGTCGGTCAAGATCACGCCGCCCTGTGGTCCGGCGAAGGTCTTGTGGGTGGAAGACGTGATGATGTGCGCGCCTTCCTTGAGCGGGTGAGGATAGGCGCCACCGGCGATCAGGCCGAGCACATGCGAAGCATCGAATTGGAGGATGCCCCCGTATTCATTGAGGGCATCGGCCAGAGGTTTGACGGGATGCGGAAAGAGAAAGAGCGAAGAACCGAGAATAACGATGCGCGGTTGGCGTTCGCGGATGAAGGCGACGGTGCGCTCCACATCAATGTTGTAGGATTCTGGATCGATCGGCAGCGATTCGACGTCGAGCGGGCAAAGGGGCGCTTCCCTGAGCTTGCGTGCGAGGCGGTGTCCGCCACCGGGAGAATCGAGTTCTAAAATGAGGTCGCCCGGTTTGCAGCACGCCATGATCACGGCGATACCGGCGACGTGACCGGAGAGGGGGCGCACATCAGCATGGCGGCATTGGAAAACTTTTTGCAGTGAATCGCGGGCGAGCAGATCGAGCTCGGTGAGGTGGCGGTTGCCGGTGTATTTGCGGGCCGCGGGATCGGTGCCCTTATAATCGCCATAGCGATGGCCAAGTCCGAGATCGATGCTCTGCTCGACCCAGGGACTCATCACATTTTCCGAAGCGATGAGGTTGAGCGTGCGATCACGGTAAGCGTGATGCGCATCGCACAGGGCGTTGATGGATTGAAGAGGGGGCGGAATGGATGAAGGCATAGTTACGAAGTTACATGCGAAATAGGCTTCGGTCAGAGGAGCAAGGGAGAGCGTGGTTTATGATGATTAAATACCAATATTGATTCGTCAGAACCAGAGGCAGTTGGAGTGTGACTTTGGCACATCGCTTTGGGAAGGGATTAAAGCCAACCGATCAGAGGATCGGTTCTTTTGCTCATTCATACTTAGCGCCTCCAGCAAAGTGTAACCAGTCTGGTTACACTTTTGCTCGATGGATAATTGGCGGGTGGTTTTTGGGTTGGCTGATCGGGGACAGGAAAGTTGTCTGATCGTATGTCCGACGAAGTTCCCTCCACCGTTATTGCCGATATTCGGTTTATAGGGAGAACTGGTGGGGCGGTGAAACGATTGGGCGGCTTTAAGAAAGGACATCACACGCTGCCGGATGCGGCCAATGAGGTGACGAATGCTTTTCTAGGTCGGCTTTGCACGCGGGAGCTGGAAGAGGATGCCGAGGGGAAATTTCAAGCCGTGCGCACGGGGCTCGAATACAAGCGTAAGGATATTTCGCTCACCGTGATGAGTCCGATCGCGACGCTTTCGGCCAAGGACTTCACTTTCGAGATCATGTATGAGCTCGATGAGGACGCGCCCGATGAATTCGCCGTCACACAGACTCTGCTCGATTTAAAGAACGGCGACCTCGCGCGAGCCGATGCTTTCAACGAGATCTTCGCGCGGATGTTTACCGAACTGTCCTTCACGCTCAAAAAAGGTGTGAGCGTAGACGCCGTGATCGACGCGATCGAAGGACTCGAGGACGAGAGCCAACTGCGGGTGGATTATCCCTCAGACTGTAGCGAATGCACGATCAGCGTGGAAGGAGTCGACGCGATCCTGCGCTGCACCGGCGCGAGCCTCGATATGGTATTTTCCCAAGCTGGTTCGCCCCGCGATCTACTCGCAGAATTCGCCGCCGTGCGCAGCGCGTTTGGGATTAGTAAAGAGCTGGAGGGGTTGCTGGGCTGAAGTGCGGTCAGGTGCGGATAATTGTGAGGCCGTCACGCTGACGGAGTTCGGCGAGCAACCTTTTCTTCATGTCTGCCAAATCCAAATCAGATGGCCGATATTTCTCATCGTAGCGCACGCTCGTATCTACCTTCCATGAGGAGGTTTCGGGTGAAGGATCATCTTCGTAGCGAGGAAAAAAATGCCAATGAAGATGAGGTTCGGAATTTCCGAGACATTCGTAATTTAGCTTTCTTGGTCGGAAGCACTTGAAAACGGATTCACCCACCAAACTCATCTCAATCAGGAAGCGATCTTTTACGGTTTGTTCCAGCTGATGCAGTTCGAAGACGTGATCCTTACTCAGGAATAACGTGTAACCTCTGAAGAACTGAAAATCTCCCATGACTACATAGCCTGTCTCCAGCTCTGCTACAAAGTGCCGGTTGGTGACGTTGATGATTTGCGAGATGCGTTCACAGACTAGACAGGTCGATTTCATCGTAATGTGCTAATTCTGTTGGTTTACTTTGTTCAGAATTTCAGGGAGCTCCAGCAGACTGGCTATTTCGAAATCTGGAACTATCTCCGTTTTGTTCACTTCACGGCTGCGATTAATCCAAACCGACTTGATGCCTGCTATTTGGGCGCCACGAACATCTTTTTCTAACGAGTCACCTATGTGCATCATTTCTTCCCTGCGGCACTTTGCCTCCGCCAAGGTAATTTCGAAAATCTCTCTATCAGGTTTCTCTACTCCATGATCCTGAGAAAAGACGACAAACTCAAAAACGTTCTCTAGTCCACAACGGTCGGGGTAACAATTTCCGTTCGAGAGTAACCCCAGTCGGAAGTCCCTACTTAGTGATTTAAAAGCAGGGGAGACGTCGGGGAATAGCTCAATGTCTTCAAATCTATGCTTGAGGTAGAGTGCATTCAGTTTTTTCGCCAAGACATCATCATGGACGTCATTTCTCCGCAGAGTTTCTCGGAAAGCCTCCAAGCGGATCTCTTCCAGATTCGTGACTTTACCCTGCAGAGATGTAGCCACTTCATTTCGAATACGGATCATTTCATTGACGGTGATCCTGACTGTTTGATGCGAATGCTGCAGTTCGCGCCGGACGCATTCAAGGGAATGACGCATGACTGCTTCGAAATCCCAAAGGGTATTATCTCCGTCGAATGAAAGGGTAGTGGTCATTTCTGTAGAGTGCTTCAGATGGGCCAGAACCGGCTACTTGAGTTCCCATATGCGGTCATGAAGGGATGAGCGAACGGTGATCGTCGAATCGTGCACCTCTACTTCTAGTCGGTAGTCGCCGATCGTGCCGGTGTGGACGTTATCTTTTTGAGTCCACTCGACGGTTTGATTGCCGGGTTGGACGGCGAAGAGGGAGAGGAGGCGGCAGTGATCGTCTTTGATGAGGGTTTCGAAGTAGGGGGCTTCGCGTTGTTCCATTTGGGTGCCGAATTGGTCCATATTCCACGGGGCCTTGTATTCGTGATTGCCGGGGCGGTGGGTGGTTTTGCCGTCTTGGAGATTGATGACGCGAGCGGCGAGGCCCACGCTTTCGCATTGGAGGGCGAAGGCATCGTCGCCGATCAGGGTTGGTTTTTTAACGGTGTTCCAACGAAGGGAGATTGATTCGGTGGTTTCGAGTTTGGATTCATCCAGCACGATCACGAATCCGGGATGGATGTGGAGCACGGTCCGCAGGTTGCGAATCACACCGTCCCATGCGGCGGTGGTATCGATTGTCCATTGCCCGCCCCAGTTGTCGTCGAATTCTGAAGAGACGATGTGGCCTTGGGCGTGGAGGGCGCGTTTGCCGTGGAGAGGACCGGAGGTGTGATTGGGATGAAGTTCGTAGCAAGACTTCATCTCGCGTCCGCCGAAGACGAGAATGTTGTGACCGAAGGCGTTGGTATCGTAGTAGCGGAATCGATTTTCAGTGAAGAAGCCCGCGGGGTAAGCGGTGCCGGCTTTGCCGCGATCTACGATCAGGGGTTGGCCTTCACCGTCGATGACGACTTGGCCGGGATCGTTGTGCTCATGGTTGTCCTCGCGTCGGGCCTTGCTGCCGACGACGGACGCGGTCTGATCGTAATCCCACGAGGTGCGGCTGGCGATGGTCGCGCCGTGTTCATGATAGGCGCGACCGAGAGGGAGACGACCGGCGGGTGATGTTGGCGCCAGATCGGAATCGAGGCAGAGCAGATGTAATGTGTTCGCCGCGATGGATCGATAATGCAGAGCATAGCCTTGCACGACGGAATCCTGATTGGCGGAGGCGAGGGCGACCATCCAATCGGCTTTGAGTGGCGCGCGGGTATGACAGTCGCCGTAGCCGAAGAGGTGGCCGGGGGGCACGGTCATGTGCATGAACCAATGCGCGATGGCGGGAAAGGGAGCGGCGGCGAGTCGGTTTTCGCGACCACGGGTCCAGCCAAGTCGCGCAGCGAAGTAGTTTACGGTAAGACCGATGGCGCCGGCGTAGCCGAGGCCTTCGTTGAATTCACCTCTCGTGCCGTAGTCTGCAAGGTGCCGTTCCATCCGAGGATCGGCGAAATCAATCAGGCTTTTCGCATCGGGATGCAGACCATCGAGTGCCATACCGCAGATACCCATGCCGCCGACGATGGAGGTGAGCCAATTGTTGTTTACTTCGGCCCACCAGGGTTTTTCCGCGAGTGCTTTTTGATAGGGGCGGATCGCACGTTTTTCCAAACCGCGAATCAAGGTGTCGAGTTGAGTCTGATCGAGATGCGGCCGGAGCCAGTTGAGCATGATGCCGATATCGCGAGCGAGCGCGCCGGTGCGGAGGTGGACTTCATGGCGACGTTGATCGAGCCTCGCCTCCACCTCGGGCTTGGCATCATGCATTCGGGCCATGTGGTTCCAGACGGGATATTCGTTATCATCGAAGAGCACGTCGGTCTGACGGAGGGCGGCGTCGATCCATTGCCGGTCGCCATCGATTAAGAACATCAATGCATGGCGTTGGATACGATTGGCGATCGAGATGCAGAGTCGGGCGTCGATGCTGTGGCGTTGGGCATCGTAGAGACTGCGGCCGGGAAAAACCGAATCGGGGAGATAAGGCGGCAGGTCGCGTTCCTTGAGCGCGGTGTTTTTGATTTCCTGCCAGACCGGAGCGCCGATTGGCGATGCGATCACACGCTTGATTTCATCAAGTCGCGGGCGGCGTGCTTCGGGTTCCGGGGCGAGAAGGATCGAGGGCTCCATGCGATCCCATCAAGACGGGGTGGTTGGAATGTTCCAAGAGAGAACGGACCGCTCGGAGATCGGTCCCTACCTTGTGGATCGTCGCGGTGTGCTGACCGCACACCTCGCGATGACAGGTGGGGTTACGCGTTATTTGTGTAGGCGATGTCCCACGTCTTGTTGTGCGCTGAAGAGCTGATCGTGAGGCCGGTGTCGCTGACGGTGACTTCGAGGTGAGCCTCACCAATTGTGGCGGTGTAGGTGTCGGCGTCTTGAGTCCATGGCGTGGTGGATGGGTCGGGTTGCACGCAGAAGAGTGAGAGCAAACGGCACTGATCATTTTCGGTCAGCAATTCATAATACGGACAATCGCGCTCGGGAAGGATGCCGCCGAATTGATCCTTGTTCCATGGTTCGTAGTAGCGGTGCTGACCGAGTTGATGGGTGGTTACGCCTCCGGTGAGATTGATCGCACGAGCGGCCAATCCCACGGTGTCGCGTTGCACCGTGAATCCGTTTTCGTCGACAAGAGTGGCTTGCTTGGCGGTGTTCCAGCGCAGGGAGATCGATTCGGTCTTCTCGAGTTGAACTTCGTCGAGGACGACGACGAATCCGGGATGCACGTGCAGGACGGTGCGGAGGTTTTGTTTCACTCCAGCCCAAGCGGGAGCAGTATCGATGCTCCAGAGACCGCCCCACGAATCGTCGAATTGAGAGGAGATGATGCGGCCCTGATGGTGCAGAGCGCGTTTCCCGTGGAAGGAGGATCCTTCTGTGTATTTGGGGTGGAGTTCGTAGCAGCACTCCATTTCGCGTCCGCCGAAAACGAGCACGTTGTGACCGAAGGCATTTCCTTCGAAATACTTGAAACGGCCCATGTTGAAGAAATTGGCCGGATAAGAGGTTGCCGGTGTGCCCCAATCAACGATCAGCGCTTCCCCTTCACCATCGATGACGACTTCGCCGGCATCGTTGTGTTCGTGATTGTCTTCGCGTCGCGCTTTGCTGCCGACGACGGAAGCGGTCTTATCCCAATCCCAGGAAGTGCGGCTGGTGATGCAGGCCCCGTGTTCCTGATAGGCGATTCCCAGTGGTAAATGTCCAGTCAGGTCCTTGGCGGGCAGATCGGGATCGATGTAGAGGATCTGGAGGGGATCAGCGAGAATGGAGCTGTGGCGTTGGCCATAACCTTGGAGGTAGGGATCTTGTAACGCACTCGCGAGGGCGGGCATCCAATCCGCCTTTAACGGAGACCCCTTGCCATCGCCGAAAACGTGGAGTTTGCCGGGAGGAAGGGACATCTGGATATACCAGTTGGCGATATCACGATACTGTTCCGTGGCCAATCGATTGTCTTTGCCGTCTGCCCAGCCAAGTCGCGCGGCGTGGTAGTTTACGATCAGATAGATCGCGCCGGCGTAACCGACGGCTTCGTTGAACTCGCCTTGGCTGCCGTAGTCTTCGAGGTGACGATCCATCAGAGGATCGGCATAGTCGATCAGGCTTTGCGCATCGTCGTGGAGTCCGTCGAGTGCCATTCCGCAGACACCGAGAGCACCGACGATGCAGGTGAGCCAGTTGTTGTTCACTTCGAGCCACCACGGTTCTGAATTGATCGCTTGCTGGAAGGGGCGAATGGCACGCTTTTCCAATCCGCTCACCAACATGTCGAGCTGGTCGGGGTTGAGATGGGGGCGCAGCCAGTTAAGCATCATGCTTACGCTGTTGGTGAGCATCCCGGTGCGGAGGTGGACATCGTGTTTGTTCAGATCGACGGATTTTTTGGATTCCTTCTCGTCCATCTTCATTCGGGCCACGTGGTTCCAAGCGGGGAACTCGACGTCGTCGAACAACACCTCCACCTGTTTTAGCGCGGCATCGATCCATGAGCGGTCGCCATCGAGCAGAAACATGAAAGCGTGACGATTGATGCGCAGCCCGATACCGCGACACAGCGTGTAGTCCATACCGAGGATTTCGGCAGCGTATTCGTCTCGGCCAGGGAAGACCGTATCGACGAGGTAGGGCGGCAGGTCTTTCTCCTTGTGTGCTTTCTCTTGGATGGCCTTCCAGATGGGTGCGCCGCTCGGCGAAGCGATGATGCGCTTGATTTCATCGATCCGTGAGGCGCGGAGATCAGGATCAAGGGAAAGGATGGAGGTAGGGTTCATAGATAAGAAAGACGAGTCAGGGAATGACTTGGGTTAGTTAAAACAACCCAAGGAGATTAGCTCGCGCCTAGCAAGGGGTGCTTGTGATTACTCGCCGGTGCTGGGTGAAGCCCAAGCCAACCAGATGGCGGCGGTCCACGTAAAATTGTCGCCACCTGCTCCCGCACCATTCGTGGGATCGAAATATTCAAAGAATCCAGATGTTGCGATTAGCTTTTGCGTGTCTACGCGCAGCTTTGTCGCGAGGTCGTCGTAACCTTGTTCCTTGAGACCGCGGGCGATCAGATAATTGATGATGGCCCAGGTCGGTCCGCGCCAGTAACGGCGAGGGTCGAACTTGGGATGTTCGGGATCGAAACTGGCGAGGGAATATTGAGTCGCGTTGATCATGCGCTCCAGGTTGGCGATTAGCTTGGGGTCGCGTTCGGGCTCATTGAGGCCGGCGTAGAAGGAGAGAAAGGCTACGCTGGAGAGCCCGTTAGAGAACGTCATGGTGCGCAGATCACGGGCAACGTAGCCGCCCTGTTTCTCGTTCCAGAGAAAATCAGCGGCCTGACGACGCTTCCAGAGCCAGGCGTCGATTTCGTGTTCGGCGCCTTTGATTCCCAGAATATTAGCCAGCGCCAGGAGATCGCGATCAGCTCGCATGAGAATAAAAGTGATGCCGGGATCGGCGACGGCGAAGGGACCTTCGCGCGTGATTTGCGCGTGATCCCAACCGGTCTCTCGCCCGTATTCGACGAGCTTGATGTAGCGATCGTATTGGGCGTTGGTGGGGCGCATGGAGGCATCGACGTGATTGAGGTCGCGCCGTTGATAAGGGGAGACGCCGGTGGGATCGACGTTGTCGAGAGCTTCATCCCAATCGGGCGAGTTGTCCCGGCCTGATTCCCATGGGTGAGTGACGGCAATCGCTGCGCCACCACTCGCCACTCGCATGGTGTGATACCAGCGATGCCATGCCATGAGTCTCGGGAATATATTTTTTAATCTTTCGAGCCCCAGCACTGGATCGCGTTCGTAGAGATCGCGGACGACGGTTGCGGCGACCGGGGGTTGAGAAAGCCCGGATGTGGCTGGAAAGTGGGGAGTGTCCCAAACTTTTGGACCGGGGAAGTAGCTGGGATCATCGGTTCGGAATACGATGTGAGCCGCCATTCCGTTGGACCATTGGCCTTCGAAGAGCGATTCGACTTCGCACCATCCCCGATCGAGATCGATCTCGGCGAACCCTAAAGATACGAACATGGAATCCCAATTCCATTGATAAGGATAGAGTCCGCGAGTCGGCAGCGTGTAATCGCCCCATTCGTTTTCCCGTAAGATCTGGATAGCCTGTCGATCTGTTTGGCGGGCGAGTTCGATGGAGGATGAGGGGAGGTTTGAGATCAGTGGGGTGGATTCAGGCATCGGTAAAGCGTTGGTAGGGTCTGGATAGCAGGTTGTGAGCCGATTGGGTGAATTGCTTCCCTAAAGTGCTGATTGGCATTGTCTCTGCTAAGTAGACAGCGAAAGGGGCGCGGCGCCCTTTGAATAAAGTCTACCTATGAGAATTGAAATTCCGCGTGAATGTGAGCGCATCGGCTCACTCCAAATTTATGGTCTGCAAAAAGTCTACGAGTTAGATGGAGGTGCGGGTGCGCACGGACACGATGGTGTAATAAACGCCTTCCTTCCGAGGTGCTTTACGAGAAGATGCGAGATATGGTGATCGTGGTTCCGGTAAAGGAAGAGCGGCTCAAATTAATCGAAGGGGTGTTGGTGGGGATACCCAGCCCCTGTCAGGTGATCGTGGTTTCAAACAGCTCGCGGACGCCAATTGATCGTTTCCATCTGGAAAAAGAAGCGCTGGAAAATTTTGCGAAATTTACCGGAAAAAAGATTCTGGTGGTTCATCAAAAAGATCCGGGCATCGCTCGAGCCTTCACCGAGTCGGGATACCCTGAGTTGATCGATGAACATGGGTTGGTTCGATCGGGTAAAGCTGAAGGCATGATCATGGGCACACTCCTCGCGAAATGGCTGGGTAAAAAGTATATTGGTTTTGTCGACAGCGATAATTACTTTCCCGGTGCGGTGAACGAATACGTGAAGGAGTATGCGGCGGGATTCGCGATGAATGATTCCAAGAATACTTTTGTGCGGATCTCTTGGCATTCGAAGCCGAAGATCGTGGAGTCGAATCTCTTCTTTGCGAAATGGGGGCGGAGCTCCGTCCAGTCCAACATGATGCTGAACCGTTTGTTGACGCAGCATAGCGGTTTCGAAACGGAGATCGTGAAAACTGGGAATGCCGGTGAGCATGCCCTGACAGTCGATTTGGCGCTCAAGCTTGAATACGCGGCGGGATATGCGGTGGAAACACATCACTACGTTAATCTACTCGAACAATACGGGGGAATTATCGAAGCCGGACCAACCACGGATGTGAGTGAAAAAATCACCGTATGCCAGATCGAATCGCGTAACCCGCACATGCATGATTCCAAGGGTGATGAGCATGTGGAGGACATGATCGATGCGTCGTTGTCGGTGATTTATCATTCACCTTTGTGCCCGGGATCACTGAAAGAAGAAATTATGGAGAATGTGAGGTTGCGTCATGGTGGCGATGCTCCGGATGAACTCGCGCCGGTGAGAATGTATCCTTCGCTGTCCAAGATGAACGTGGATACCTTTCTGGAATGCTGTAACGAGGCCCTCGCTTCAGAGACACATAATCTGATTCGTTTTCACTCAACGGCCACCGCGGTGGGGTCCTGATTTAGCCGGTCAGTCCAGATATAAACGCGATGAAATCGATGATGCTGTTCACGGATCTGGATGGGACGTTCATTGATTTTGAAAGCTACTCAGCTTCAGTCTCGGCCCCGGCTGCTCGAAACTTATTGGCGGCGGAAATCCCAGTAGTATTTTGTTCGTCCAAAACCTATGCTGAACAGAAAGCGTTGATGCAGGAGGTGGGAATTTATGGTCCGGGAATCGTCGAGAATGGATCCGGTTTTTTTATTCCTCACAGTTATCCTTTGCTCGCTCCTCAGGACGGCTGGGCAGCGCATGAGGGCGATTGGGTGCAGACGATGGGAGCGAAAAGATCCGCGATAGTTAAGGCGATCGACGAAGCGCAAGAGACGCTGTCGATTCAGCTTGGACCTTATACTGATTTGACTGTGTCAGGCTTGGTTGCGCTGACCGGGTTGAGCGAAGAGGCGGCGGCTCGTGCGAAGGACAGACAATTCAGCGAAACGCTGACGGCCGAATTGAGCTGTGAACAATGGGAGTCGGTGAATAGGATTTTTGGGCAACATGGTTTTAACGCGATCTGTGGGGGGCGATTTTATACCGTGACAAGCTCCGCATGTGATAAGGGGAAAGCGCTCAAGCAGCTTGCAGCTCTTCGCGCTGAACAATCCGGTCACCCCATGGTATCGGTTGCGATTGGCGATAGTGCCAATGATGTGCCGATGCTGCGAGCAGCAGATCGCGCCTATCTGGTGCAGCGTCCGGATGGAACGTGGAATGATATCGAGCTTCCCGGTCTTATTAAAGTGCCCGCACCGGGTCCGCAGGGATGGGTGCTGGTCGCTCAGGAATGTTTGGCCGAGAAGATTTAGAGGGGATTCTCGCTCGCGATAAGAGTTGGCAAAGCGCTCGGGAGCGAGCGGTCTACCGTGGGGGTCGAGCAGGGAGCATCCCGCGCAAAAAAAAGGCACCTCGAATGAGGTGCCTTTTGAAAAGAGGAAAGCGTTTCGCTTAGCCGAGCATATCGGCGACCATCGCGCGCTCATCGGTGAGCTCTTTGTTGGTCGCGGCGATCTTGGACTTGGAGAATTCGTCCATTTCGTAGCCGGTAATGATTTCGCAGCTGCCGGGAGTCGTGGTGCGGACGGGGACGCCGGCCCAAACATCAGCGTCGAAGCCGTATGCGGTCGCGCCCTTAACCCCAACGGAGTGAATCGCGCCGGGAGTCATGAGATCATGCACGTGATCGACGAGCGCGTTTGCGGCGGAGGCAGCGGAGGAAAGTCCGCGAGCAGCGATAATGGCAGCACCACGTTTACCAACGGTTTCGAGGAAAGGACCTTGAAGCCAAGCACTGTCGTTGATGACTTCAGTCGCAGGTTTGCCATCGATGGTCGCGTGGGTGAAGGACGGGAACATCGTGGGGCTGTGGTTACCGTAGATGAAGATGTCTTTCACGGCGGTGAGATCGACGCCGGCTTTCTTGGCGAGTTGTGCCTGAGCGCGATTTTGATCGAGACGCACCATGGCGGTGAAACGATCAGGTGTGAGGCGCTTGGCCTTCGAAGCGGCGATCATCACATTGGTGTTAGCGGGATTCCCCACAACAGCGACACGCGCATCATCTGCGGCGACTTCATCGATGATCTGCCCTTGGCCGGTGAAAATCTTTCCGTTGTCCTTGAGGAGATCGGCACGTTCCATTCCGGGACCACGTGGCTTGGCGCCGACGAGTAGGCTCCAATTGGCATCCTTAAAGCCAACCCGTGGATCGTCGGTGAGGACCATGCCCTTGAGCTGAGGGAAGGCGCAGTCGTCGAGTTCCATGGCCACGCCTTCGAGCGCTTTCATGGCCTTCTCGAAGGGCACTTCGATTAATTGGAGAATCACTGGTTGGTCAGGGCCAAACATGGCTCCGGAAGCGATACGGAAAAGAAGGGAGTAGCCAATCTGGCCAGCTGCACCTGTGACGGCGACACGAATGGGAGTTTTCATAGACAAGAAAGAGTTAATCACAGAAAGGGGGGCCATGTAACGCACGATTTGCGAATTTCAGTGCAGAATTCAACCGGCATTGCGATAACCCACGGTTTGATGCCTTCGTTGGGGCTTCTAGATGGAAATGACGAACAATTAAAAAGAACAACTCATGTTCTATGATCCGACTTCATTTTTAGGTGTCGTAGGTGTCGCTTCAGATTTCTCGGATGATAACGCTGAGTGAATGCGGTCCGCCAGGCAGCAAATCCATGGCCCTCTGACAGTATGCTGATCAAGGTGATCTGCTTAAATGCGTAAACTGATGTTGGTATCAGCATTGATGCCGCATCTCTTAGCATTTCTAGTGGCGAATACTTAAGGTCCTTCGGCGACCACTCAGACATAATGGTGGTGTGTTCGAGATCTGAAGGTGGAATCTGAATAGGGTTAACATGATGATCAGCCATGCCCCAATCGTGTCCATTAACGGTGAGATTTCCATCAAGCTCTGTGGGCTTTAGGGCGTGAGGTTCATTGAGTGGAGAAATTATGATGTCCTGTGCGTCTTGGATCTTTCGTCCCTGCTTACCCTCGATCACCCGCTCATGTCCGAGGTGGAAAAAGGCATAATTCGTATAGGTCCCCAAGTTTATCATGGGGTATTTTTGCATGAGACGATTGGCCATTTCTACCTCCATGGCATTTCGATAGATGTAGTTCTCGTTGAATCCCCGGCATTCATGCCAGAGGTCACGATGGAGCAACCATATGCCGACTGAGGTGATCCAGAAAAGGTCAGAGCTTATGGGCTGGTTAGTGCAGACCCAAAACCGGCGCCCAAAACGTCGAATGAGTTTTGCAATCCTATTTGCGGCAGGGGAATGCGATACAAAAAGGGTATGGATATCACGTCGCTGGGCGAAGAAGAGACTGTGCTTTGCGGATGTGTTGAAACCTGCTTGGTCAGCGATCAGTCGGGGGAGTTTTGAAAAAAATTCCTCCCCGACGATAGTGTCCTGATCAACGCGTCCAATGAATTCACCTTTCGCCAGACGGGCGGCCGCATTGAGGGGGTGGACTTCAGAGAAGGGGCTGTCTTTCTGAACGGCTGCGGTAGCCTCGGCCGGAAATTGGATGAACGATGTCATCGCGGCGGCGGTGGGAGAAAGGTGGAGGTCCTGTGAAAGCCAACGCTCGCTTCCCCAATCTGAGACAAGGATTTCAACCTGATCAGCGATCCCTGCGGCGACGGCATTTTGGGCCGTGACGTTAAGCATGGTCTGGAGGCGCCAGAGGGAATTGCCCATGTAATTGTCGTTACGTGAGCAGAGAATTAATGAGAGGATTTTACCATGGGCAGTCATCGCATCTTCAGGAGGCATGACTATGCAAATCTTGGAGCAAGGGAGCTGTGGATTTCCCGGATAAGGGATTCGGTCGTGGCCCAATCGATGCAGCCATCGGTAATCGAGACCCCGTATTTGAGATCTGCCTTGGGTTGCGGGAAGGCTTGCTTACCCCCTTCGAGATTGCTCTCGATCATCGCGCCCATGATGGAGCGATTCCCGGCGGCGATTTGTTTGAGTAGCTCGCGCATGACCTCCGGTTGTAGCTCTGGCTTCTTGGCCGAGTTATCGTGGGAACAATCGACGAGGATCGATTTGGTGAGACCGGCTTTTTCGAGCTGGGCTTCGGTATCGGCGATGTGCGCCGGCGAATAATTCGGCCCCTGTGATCCGCCACGCAATACGACGTGGCAGGCAGGATTTCCTCGGGTGACGACAGCGGAAGCGGAACCATCGAGATTAATCCCGAGAAAGGTTTGAGGTTGAGCGGCAGCTTGGATGGCGTTCATCGCCGACTTGAGCGTGCCGTCGGTGCCGTTTTTGAAACCAAGGGGCATGGAGAGACCGGAGGCCATTTGTCGGTGGGTTTGCGATTCGGTCGTGCGCGCGCCAACCGCGGACCAGCAAATCAGATCCGCAATGTATTGGGGTGTGATTGGATCGAGCAGTTCGGTGGCGGTGGGTAAACCGAGATCGAGAACTTCGCCCAGAAAAGCCCGGGCGGTGCGCAGCCCGGCGGCGATGTCGTGAGAGCCATCGAGATGCGGATCCATGATCAATCCCTTCCAACCGACGGTGGTGCGGGGTTTTTCGAAATACACGCGCATGACGATCATCACTCGGTCAGAGACTTCCTCGGCTAAAGCCGCGAGGCGTTTCGCGTATTCACGACCTGCTTCGAGATCGTGGATCGAGCAGGGGCCCACGACGAGGAGGAGGCGCTGATCATCCGTGAAGATGATCCGGTCGATATCGTGGCGAGTTTTGGTGACGAATTCGGCCTGCTGATCGGTTTTGGGTTGCTCACATATGAGCTCAGCTGGCGATGGTAGGGCACTTGTCTCAACGACATTGATGTCGGAAGTTTTTTGCATGGAAACTCAACTTGGTCAGACCGTTGCTCGGGGGGCAAGTCTGCGGTCCATCATTTTGTGTGGACAAAAAAGTGGCCAGCCGCTTACCCCTAAGCGACTGGCCTTTGCTTTCTTAGTTACCCCAAAACTCCCGCTAAGCGGGAGAAGTTAGAAAGTCATGTTCAAAGGAATGCTGATTAAATTGTCATAGTCAACATAAAGTTCTCAATAACTATCATTTATTTTCGTAACCTCTTAGTAACAATACGTATAACCTCTTGTGGAAGATTTGCAAAAAACACCTCATTTTCTTTGGCAACCTGCTTGCTGGCTGCGAGTTACAGGAGAAGATGCATTAACTTTCCTTCAAGGTCAGTTCACTAACGAACTACGTAATCTTATACTTAATCAAACGACTTATGGTCTTTGGTTGAGCCAAAAAGGGAAGGTTTTAGCCGATAGTTTTGTGATTCGAACAGGGGAAGAGACCTTTTTTGTGGGGAGTTACACCTGTTCTGCGGTGGAGATTCGCGAAAGATTGGAAGCTTACATCATCGCCGATGAGGTGGAGATCGAAGATGTGACGAACCAATGGAGCGGCGTAACGCTGTTTACGGAGGCATCCCGGGATGAGGTCGCGACGATGTTTCCGGATGCCGTGGTATTTAGTGGGCGTCGAGGGGGTGAGAAACATTGGGAAGTCGTCGGACCCATAGAGGCGATGGAAAAGCGGGTCGCGCGATTGGATTCGAAAGTGTTGCTCAGTGCTGAAGAAATGGAGCTGCGGCGGATCACTGGCGGGGTGCCGTCGATCTCTCAGGATGTGGGGCCCGGCGATCTACCGAATGAAGGTGGTTTGGATCACGATGCGGTATCCTATACGAAGGGATGTTATCTGGGGCAGGAAGTCATGGCGCGGCTCAAGGCGATGGGGCAGGTGCGACGCCGACTTTATCAAATTTACGGCGAAGGAGAGGTTCCGGATTTACCAGCGACTTTGTTTAGCGGTGATCGCAAGGTCGGCGAACTGCGCTCTGTAGCGATGCGAGATAGTGGATTCGTGGGCCTGGCGATGATTACGACGATGCATTTGCCGGAGGATAAGAAGCTCGCGTTGGAGTCGGGAGCAGTCGGGATACTCACGGTTCACGAACCCGTATGACCGAACTCGAACAACTGACTCAACTCTGCGAGCGACTTGGCGCGACTGCTGATCAAGCGGGGACGATGGCTGCGCAATTGCAGAAACGCGCGCAGCAGTTTGTCGATGAACGCTGCGTGTCTCGCGAAGAGGCGATGAGTTATCTGTTAGAAGTGATGGTGAAGGCTCGGCAGGGGGAACCGCTCGACGAGGTGAAAGCGCCGCGACCACCACCCTCGATCCGAGAAAAACTGATCGCGCTGTTCCATGAGACTTATGGTCGCGGTCCCACGGCGATCACTCGGGCGCCGGGGCGGATCGAGTTCATTGGGAATCACACCGATTACAATGGTGGCTCAGTATTGGGGGCGGCGATTGATCGCGGTTTGTGGGTGGCGGTGGCACCGAATGAAAATGGCCAACGACGTTTTTCGAGTGCGCAGCACCCCGGCATTATCACGCTGACGAGTGATGACCTGAAGAAGCAATCGGGTGAGGCGAGCTGGCTCAATTATCCGCTGGGAGTGCTCGCGGCGTTGCCGATATTCGAACTGAAAGTTCCTGCAGGTTTTGATTTCCTGGTGATCTCCGATTTGCCGACAGGTGCGGGGCTGAGTAGTAGTGCGGCGTTGGAATTATCCGCCGCGATGGCGTTTTTAAAGCTGACGGGTCAGCACGCAAAAATGGAAACAATTGTGAAGGTGGGGCATTTCGCGGAAAATAATTTTGTGGGTCTGCCGTGCGGCACGCTCGATCAAGGCGTGTCGGGTTTCGGCAAGAAAGACCATCTGGTTTATATCGATTGCCGTGGCCCGGATTTTTCGACCGTGCCGATACCAGAAAAAGCCGAGTTGTGGGTGTTTAACACGCACACGAAGCACGAGCTCGTGGATGGTGAATATGCGGCGCGGCATCGTGAATGTATGGAAGCGGCCGAGGGTCTTGGGGTGGAAGAGTTGGTCGAGGTAAGCCGAGAAAACCTCGCAACAGATCTCACGAAACTTGCCCCACTGCCGGCTAAGCGCGCGGAACACGTGGTCGAAGAAATCGGGCGAGTAGAAGCCACGGTGGCGGCGTTGGGTGCTGGTGATTTGCAGGAAGTGGGGCGCTTACTTACGGCTTCGCATCGGAGTTCTCAGCACCTGTTTGAGAATAGCACTGATGAGCTCGATTTCCTGGTCGATGCATTGATTACCCAGCCGGGAGTTTACGGCGCACGTTTAACTGGTGGCGGATTTGGTGGTGCAGTGATGGCGCTCACGAGTCCGGAGTTTGGCGAAGACAAAGCTGAAGCCGTGGCCAATCTCTATGCGGAAAAATTTGGCACGGCACCCGATATCCTGCGCACGCAGACGGGCGACGGCGCAGAAGTGGTCTAGGAGGCGATTCAGTCTCTCCTAAGGATGGTTTAACGCCTTGAGCTGTTCGCTGAGCCAAATCTTATGTTTCCAGCGATCGTTTTTGGAAGACATGTCGATGGCGTAGAGACTGTCGTCTTTTGCCAGCTCGGGCAGCTTAAGAATACGCCGTAAATTGATCGCGAGCCATTTCTCGATTTTCAGAACCACCATCTTTTTGCGGAGCCGACCCTGAATGTCGCGATTGAGCACGGTGGGGATCGTGTTGAGGGTGAGGATTTCGTCGATCGCGCTGCTGGCCATCTTTACGCGACCCTCTTCGCTGGCATAAAAGTGCGTCAGCGCGAAAACGGTTTTGCCGAGATTGACTGCTTTAAGAACCTTGCAGGATTCCACGACGGTCGATCCGGTGCGCACCATATCGTCGAAAAGGACAACGTCGTGACCTTGAATATCTTCGAGGCCCCATTCGCTTTCGGCGTGAATCTTGATGTCTACTTTCCGTTCACTGGTGCGTTCTTTATCGAGGAGAACGAATTTGGCTTTGGGCAGGTTGAGTCGTTTGCACATCTCCTTCACGAAATCGCGCGCGCCCTTATCGGGGGCGCAGAGCGCGAGGCCTTCTCCTTCTTCACCGTAACTCACGATATTCGAATTTAGGAGGTAATCGACGTAGAGATCGTAAGGGATGATGTTGTGGAAATTTCCATCAAACACTTGGGTGAACATCTGCTGCACGGAATGGGAGTGATTGTGCACCGTGAGCACGCGATCGACTCCGGCCAGTTTGAGCATCTCAGCGTAGAGTTTTGACGTGAAGGGCTGGCCGTCAAATTTCTTGAGATCCTGCTCTGAACGCTCGAAGTCGGATTCACCCAGTTCGGCCCGTGGCCCCCGATCTTGCGCGCTGTAGTAGAGATCGGGTTCGACCAGGATGACTTCGGCGGCGCCGTTTTCCTTGGCGGCACGCGCGATCATAAGCGTGCGCATGGCCAGACTTTGGCGGCTCATGACTAAGCTACTGGTGCTGACGATGATGATGCTTTTACCCGCCAATTTATTGCCCACTTCGCTGAAGTCCTGTTCGTCGGAAATGAAGCGCGGACAGAATTCGGAGTTGGCGAAGCGCTTCATGCTGATCATGTCGGCGACGTCTTCACGCTGGCCCATGGCAAAGGCTACATCGATGGCGAAGGGGTCGTCGGAAGAATTACCAACAACAATGTATTTCGGTTCAGTCATGAATAGAGGAGAGTTGATCTAAAGGAGCTCTGCGATTTGTGCGAAATATTCCGCGGTCCAGCGATGGAAAAAAAGAAAATGTGCCGCTCCGGCAATTGCGAGCATCGGGCCGAAAGGCACATGAACCCCGAAACCGATGTCGGTGGGCTCGCCTTCAGGAGTTTCGGCCGGTGGAGCGACGGCAGTGGGTTTGCCTCGAATTTTCTGCCAGATGACCGCGATTACGAACCACACGGTGCCGACGATGGCGCCACCAAACATCGCGAAGACCGCGCCTTGCCAACCGCAGAATGCGCCGATGGTGCCGAGGAATTTAACATCGCCAAACCCCATGGCTTCCTTGCGCAGCACTGCTTCGGCGATTAGAGCGATCCAGAGCACGACCCCGGATCCAATGAGCAAGCCCAGCAATCCGTCGGTCACGGATCGCAGGCTATCGACGATAAAGAAACCGGTATCATGGCCGTGGAGAGCGGGAACAAGTAGGGAGATCACTATTCCGAGCACGCCGCCACCGATGGTAAATACATCGGGGATGATCATGTGATCGAGATCGATGAAGGTCGCGGAAATCAGGATGCTGATGAAAAGCATCCCCACGAGCGCTTTGGCAGGTGGGAACACGAACCAGCACGCGAGGAAAAGCAGCGCAGTGAGGAGTTCGACGAAGGCGTAGCGAAACGAGTAGGACTGTCCGCAACAGCGCGCTCGGCCTCTGAGGATGAACCAGCTGAAGATCGGAATATTGTCATACCACGCGATGGGCTGACCACAGCCGCAGTGCGAACCGGGGGTGACGATTGATTTACCCGCAGGCACTCGGTAGATGACGACATTGAGAAAACTACCGATGCAGGATCCGAGCACGAAAACAACGATGGGGAAGAACCACGGGACGAGGGAGTTGATTTCGGCGTAGTCAAACATATCGGAAACGAGTCAAGCAGTGGCGAGGGCTGTAGCCATGGAAGGAGCGGTGCGCGCGGCGGGGATGCCGCTCCAGATTTCGAGTGACTTGGCGCCTTGATGCACGAGCATGGACAGGCCGTTGGCAAATGGGAGATTGAGCGATTCAGCGGCTCGCAGCAGTGGCGTGCGTGACGGATTGTAGATCATGTCGAAGACGGCGGAGGGACGGACGATGGCCCGTAAATCGATTGGAGCGGGATCGTCTGCATGTAGACCGGCCGAAGTCGCATTGACGATGATCGCATCGGGAGGGAGATCAGGCGGGATTGTCGTCGGCGCGAAACCGTGCAGGGGGATGTCGCCTGCGATGGGCCGCAGGGTGTGGAGTAGAGTTTCGAGATTCTGCGGAGTGCGATTGGCGATCCAAAGTGAGGCACAACGACGTTGGAGGCATTCGACGGCGGCACCTCGGGCGGCCCCGCCGGCTCCGAGGAGCACGACGTGAGCATCGGTGAGCTCGCGCTGCACGCTTTCTTGCAAGGCCGTGGCGAGGCCGTAGCCATCGGTGTTGAATCCGGCCCAACCCGTATCGGTGCGGTGCAGGGTGTTGACCGCGCCAACCGGTCGCGCGGCGGGGGCGATCTCATCGACTTCATTCACGGCCAACACTTTGTGGGGCACGGTGAGGTTGATCCCGTGAAATCCTTTTTGGTGGAGTGTGCGGAGTGCGCTGGGGAGTTGCTCCGGAGGCACATCGAAACGGAAGTATTGCCAAGTGGCGAAACGCGCCTCATCCGCGGCCAAATCGCCGAGCGCGGTGTTGTGCATCAGGGGGCTGAGCGAGTGCTTAATCGGGTGACCGAGCACAGCGAGGGCGGTGCCGGGGAAATCCCACGAATCGAGATCAGATAGGGTTAGAGTGGTTTCGCTATTCAAGTTGGGAGCGCGGATTGAGGCAGGCGAAAGGGAAGAGCGCAAAACCGAAAATCACGCCGGACTAGGGCGAGTTTCTCTCATAGGTGGCAGCGAATTCCTGGACGAAACCAGTAAACATTTTTGCATGGGCTGGTTCAGAGCGTGAATGGTTGATGAGATTAAGACAGCAACGGCTGAAAATCTCCCGCGCAGAGGTCGGCGCGAGATGGTGCAGTGCGGGCTCAATCCGGCGCTCTCGCAGATAGTCGAAGACTTCTTCGGGCTCGCGCATGATGCCTCGATCAAAGGGATCGATAAAAAACGGCAATTCTTCCAGATAGCACCCGACCATCACATGGCTCGGCATCGCGACCAACTGGAGCTCTAGATCGAGGCGTTCGGCGATGATCACATAGAGGATGCTCATCGTGATAGGCAGTCCTTTTCGTCGGGTGAGCACTTGGTCGATCAGGCTGTTGCGGGGATCGTTGTAATCTTCGACATTGCCGCGAAATCCCCATTCGTGAAACAGCACGCGATTGATGATGCGGCAGCGTTCGCGGGGGGAGGAGGGCTCGACGGTAAGCTCGGCGCAACGTGCCGCGATCGCATCGAGCTCGCGGCGGCATGCTACGATATCAAGGCTGGGGTTGATCGCGCGAGCCAGGAGAAGGATGCCCGATTCGAGTTCGTAATTCATCGACCGAATAAAGGCGATGAACTCGGCGCCGGGATCGGAGAGCTTGAGCTCTTTGAGGAAGCGCTGGGCGTGAGGAGCGAGCGTGCGATTGGGATCGCAGGCAATTTCGAGGAGAAACTGACGGGCGGGATCCCCCAGCTCGACGAACTTCGCGAGCAAGGCTTCACGGACGGCAGGGCTGGGATCGTCGAGCAGGCTTTTAAACGAGTCGCATTGGCCCTGATTGAGCATTTCCGTATCCACGGTTAGAGCGAAAACGGTATGCCCGCAGAGGCAATCCGGAAAGGTGGCCGAATTGGCTCAATTTCTTTCCCGGTGCCCGAAAAGAGCCGTGCCTACTCGCACTTGCGTGCTGCCGGCTGCGATCGCGATTTCGAGATCACCCGACATACCCATTGAGAGCACGGGTAGTGGGTGTGAAAATTGAGAAGAGAGGGTATCTCGAATCGTGCGCAGGTTTTCGAATGTGCGCCGTGCGACATTGTCATCCTCGCTCAACGGCGCGATGGTCATGAGGCCGTCGACATGCAGTGAATCGTGGGTAAGCGCGGTTTCGAGTAGAGCGGCGGCGCTCTCGGGGTTGGCTCCGAATTTTGCGGGATCATTTCCCGCATTGATTTGCAGCAAGATCGGGAGTTTCTTCCCGAGGCCGGCGGCAGCTCGTGCGAGGTGATTGGCCAATTTGAGGCTATCCACGCTTTGGACACGATCGAAGTGTTCTGCGGCGAGTTTTGCTTTGTTGGACTGCAAGTGCCCGATCAATTCCCACGCGATCGACGCTTTGCACTCGGCCCGCTTGGTGACCGCTTCTTGCACTCGATTTTCGCCAACGGCTCGCAGGCCATAGCGTGCAGCGTATTCCGCAGCTGTGGCGGGGTGGGTTTTGGTGACCGCCAAAAGTTCGACCTCAGTGGGATCGCGACCCGATTGTTCACAGGCAGCGACGATCTTAGACATAATCTCGGTCACCCGGCCGGAGAATTCCTCATATGTGAGCTGCATTATTTGATTAACTAATAGGTTTGCTAAGTAAATTAACGTGATTATTAAGACTTATAGTAAGTAGTCCTATGCAAATTGAAAATTTCAAAATATTCGCCGATCTCGTGGAGACCAAGAGTTTCTCCAAGTCGGCCAAGTTGAACGGTATCACGCAATCAGCTGTGAGCCAACAGGCACGGGCAATGGAGCGACATTTCAAGACACTGTTGATTGATCGCAGTCAGAAGCAATTTCAACTCACCCGTGAGGGGCAGGGCGTCTACGAATCGGCGAAAGAGATGCTGCACACTTATGACAAACTCCTGAGCGAGCTTCAGGAAATGAAGAAGGTGATCAGCGGCACGATTCGCATTTCGACCATCTATTCGATCGGCCTGCATGAACTACCACCTTATATCACGAAGTTTTTGCACGACTTTCCTTCGGTCAATGTGCGGGTGGAATATCGCCGCTCGAATCTCGTTTACGAAGATATCCTGCACAACTCGGTGGACTTCGGGTTGGTCGCGTTTCCGGTGAAGACTCGGCAGATCGAAATCCTGCCATTCCGTAACGATCGTCTGGTGCTGATTACTCACCCCAAGCATGCTTTGGCCCGTAAAGGTGAACTCGAGTTGAGTGATTTAGATGGCCAGAAGTTTATTGGTTTTGATCCGGATATCCCGACCCGCAAAGCCGTCGATGCTATCTTCCGGGAGAACAAGCTCGAGATCGATCCGGTGATGGAATTCGACAATATCGAGACCGTGAAACGCGCGGTCGAGATCGATCACGGTGTTGCCATCGTGCCATTTGCCACGGTGCTGCAGGAAATCAAACAAGGGACGCTCGCAACCGTGCCGCTGAAAGGTGAAGGATTCACGCGCCCCCTCGCGATCCTGCACCGCAAGGGACGGGTGCTCACCCCCGCCATGAAGAAATTTATCGAAATCCTAGGGCTGGATTTACCCGGATCAGTAAAAGCCTCGAAATAAACTTCGTCTACGATTTGCCAAATTTTCGGGAACAGATGAAGGGTATCGTTCCTCTACTTAATACCATGATGAAATCATTCCGAATCCTCCTTTCCGTTTCCTTGGTCGCGCTGGCGGCTACTTTTGCCCAGGCCGCGACCGTGGCTCCATCGCCCGCTCCTGAGTGGACTTTGAAAGATGTCGATGGCAACCCGGTGAGCTTTGCCCAATTCAAGGGCAAGACCGTGGTGATCGATTTCTGGGCTACGTGGTGCCCTCCTTGCCGCGTGGAAATTCCCGGCTATATCGAGCTGCAGGATGAATATGCTTCGGATGACCTCGTGATCATCGGCGTGTCACTGGATCGCAAGGGCCCTGAAGTGGTTAAATCCTTCATGGAGAAAAACGGCATGAATTACGTAGTCGTGATGGGAAATGAGAAGACCGTGGAAGCCTTTGGTGGATTCCGCGGTATTCCGACGACCTTCATCATCGATCGTGATGGCAACATCCGCGATAAGAAGACCGGTGCTGAGGATAAGGATGTTTTCGAGGCACGCCTGAAGAAGTATTTAAACTGATCGTCGCAGCCGTCGAGCTGCGCGATTTGAGTTGAAGCCGGACCGATTGGTCCGGCTTTCTTTTTCGCCCATGTCATTTCCCGCTTTTCTTTTTATCCCGCTCGCCTGCGCGGTGATCTATGTGCTGGGGATGCTGATGCTGAAACGGGCTTCAGAAATGGGAGTGGGTGTATGGAGGGCGACGTTTATTACGAATTGGGCCTGTGCGGTGATTTTTTTGCCGTGGTGGATCAGTCAGGGGTGGGCTCCGGTGGGCTGGGAGTTGTATTGGCAGCCGGTGGTGAGTGCGGTGGTGTTCTTTGTGGCGCAGGTGATTATGTTTCTCGCGGTGACAAGGGGCGATGTCTCCGTGGCCACTCCAGTGATGGGGTTGAAAGTTATCAGTGTGGCGTTGTTTAGCACTTTGCTTTTGACCGAAGGGGTGTCTTGGCAGTGGTGGTGCGGCGCGGGCCTGAGCACGGCGGCAGTGGGTTTACTGAATATCGGTGGGGCATCAAAGCATCGCCGGGTGGGACAGACGATTCTGTTGGCGGCAACGAGTTCCGTATTATACGCGCTTTGTGATGTGTTGTTGCAGAAATGGGCACCGACTTGGGGGACGGGAAACTTCTTCCCGCCGATGTATCTGTGTGTCGGGCTCTATTCGATTGTGCTGCTGCGTTTAGCCAGGGGCGGCCTGAGTGGGATCACTCCGAAGGCCTGGGCGTGGTTGTTACCAGGGGCATTTCTCAATGCGTTTAATAATGCCGGGATTGCGCTCACGCTGGGAATTTGGGGGCAGGCGACAGCGGTCAATATTGTCTATAGCTCGCGCGGTATGTTTGGCGTGTTGTTGGTGTGGGTCGTTGGACACTGGTTTGCGAATACCGAACGGCAGGCGGGGAAGAGTGCACTGCTGGCGCGCTTGGTCGGCTCGCTGGCGATGCTCGTGGCGATCGCCTTGGTTTTGATCTAGGATCGTGGTTTCAATATCCGCTCTGCGAACATAAGGGCACCGTGGAGGAAGAGGGCCTCGGGCAGAGCAGGTGGGGACCGGCGATAACCCTTAACGCCGGCCCCCGTGACTGCATCTTCTCGAATAATTCGAGCGGCAGGTAGAATCCAACATGCATAGCTTGAGGATTCGTTGCCCTCTTGGTTTTTAGCACTGGGCGTGCCAACTGATGATGAAATCCGGTTGATTTTTACTCATCCTTGGTAAAACGAGCGAGCTGCGCGAGACCGTCGGCGATGTCCCGCTGTTCGTGGCAGTGAGGAATTTGGCCTTGCGGATCCCAGGTGCCGTTGTGTTTGAGCCAGTGGGCGAACACGCCGGGGATCACGAGCCGCACAAACGGGGCATCGAGAACGCCCTCATTTCGTTTGGAGGCGTAGGTGCTATTGTGACGACAAAGTTCTTTATCAAGGGCCGCAGACAGAATCGGGCCGGTTGGCGTATCGACGGTGCCGGGCTCAAGCTCGATCCACCATTCATGACGACCGATGGTTTGGCCGGTGAGTTTCTTTTCGAAAAGGGGCGCGATGTGGAAGTTGATCGTCACCCAAGAGCGATCAGTGCAGACCTTGAGCAGGGAGTCGGTGAGTTGTTTTTCGAGGACGTTTTCACCAAACGTGTTCAGGCGTAGCTGCGTGCGGCCCATCGGCACGATACGGTGAGGTGTCGTGCTGGTGAATTGCACGATGTCCCCGCTGACATATCGGCAGAGTCCCGCAGGGGTGGACATGATCAGCACGTAGTTTACTCCCGTTTTCACTTGGGAGAGTGGGACGACGTGGGAGATGCTTTGTGCTAATCGATCTTCGTAAAAATGGGACAGCGGCAAAAATTCATAGAAGATGCCGACCTCGTCGAGCAGGCGAAGTCCCTGAATGGGATCGGAATCCTGTGCGGCGATGAGTCCTTCGGCGGCAGAATAGATTTCATGGAAATGAGTATCAGGACCGCAGATGTGGCGCAGCTTGGGACCCGCAGCCCCCAGCGCTTCACCTCCATGGACGACGCATTCCAGATTTGGCCAAATTCCGAGCAGATTGAGAGGACGGGCTTTACCGCGAGCAGCGGCGCGACAGAGGGTGTGGGAGAGCTTGAGCAGTTGATGCGGGTTTCCACCGATCGCGGTGATATCGCGGCGGTGCGTTCGTTTCACAATGGCGCGGCGTCGCTCTCGGCGCTCTTCGATTTTCGCAATCGCGGCCCCGGGTTCGTAAAAATGTTTTTCCACCCAAGCCGGTAAATTGATCGCGGTGGTTCCTGCGAGGCTTCCTTCGTAGGCCCGGAATTTTCCAGTGGTAGGAAGAGGCTTCAGTGCTGTTGATGTATGATTGTAAAAAAGGTGTCGCCCTCGAAAAACTCCGGCGTGTCCAACGCGAGCGGTGTAGAGTAGCGTGGCGGTTTTGATCGCTTGGCTCAGATGCTGCAGCATCTCGTCGGTGATGGGCAGAAGCTTGGATTTTCCATCCGTGACGCCGGAGGTGCGAACGTAGAGGGGGCATTGGCCGGGCCAGAGCACGTCGGCTTCGCCTTGTTGCATCCTCTCGATCATCGGGCGGATCGATTCATAGGTTTGGAAGGGAACATTCTGGGCGAATTGCGCGTATGTTTCCTGTCCATTGATTCCTAGTTCGCGCCCATGCTTGGTCCGAGCGTAAGAAGCCAACAGCTTAGCCAAAATGTCTTGCTGTGCCTTCGGGCTAGTTGGCGCATCCAACCGCCGTTTACCCGCTTTGGCCGAAGCAAGACCGGCGGCTAGGGTGTAAAAGCTCTTGGGGAATACCGGCATGGGATGAACGGGCAGTAGTCAGGCAGGCTTTCTATATAGTCGGCCGCAAGGGCAAATATATCAGAGGGTAAAACTTACAGATGTTTAGCGAATTGAATGGGCCTGAATGTCCGCTCAGCGTAGGGCGATTCGGACGGACTGAAAACATCGGCGTGACAAACGGGCCTGTTTGCGGTTCCAAGAGACTGCATGGAGCTTCCTGCCATTATTTTTGAAGACGATACGCTGTTGGCTGTGAATAAGCCCAGTGACTTGCCGGTGGTGCCTGCCGCGGGAGTGGCGCATGGAGAATGTCTGCAGGCGATGCTCAGGGATGTGCATGGTCGGGCGATCACCGCGGTGCAGCGAATGGATGCCGAAACGAGCGGGGTATCGTTGTGGGCCAAAACGAAACCGGCGTTGGACTTCGTGAGCGGGTTGTTGCAAAGCAAGACCGCGCAGCAGGTTTATCAGGCGTTTGTCACGGTGGATAAGGAGGAGGATTTGCTGATGGAGCATCCGCCGATTCGCGACGCCAGCGGGCTTTTGCCGGAGAAGTTTACCGTCGATTACTGGCTGGGGCCAGACACGGTAAACAGGGATTTGATGCGTGTGTTTGCCCGCAAAGGAGGCCAAGTCGCGCGGACGGAGTTTCGGGTGCAAGAGAACTTCGGCGAGTTTGCCTTGGTGGAAGGTCGTCCACAAACGAATCGCCGCCATCAGGTGCGGGCGCATTTGGCTGCCGCTGGCGCGCCGGTGTTGAATGATGCTCTCTACGGGGATGCGCGGAAACAACTACGGCTATCGGATATCAAGCGCGGCTACAAAGGAGGTGCGAACGAGCGTCCCATGATTCGTTCCTTGGCACTACACCTCGGTGAGCTGTTGTTAACGCATCCCGTGAGTCGCGAAGAGATCCGCTTGAGCGCGCCGTTGCCGCTGGAGTTTGAAATCGCGCTGAGGAATCTGCGCAAATTTGGCCGCGGGAAATTCGGTCGCCGCAGTTAGTTGTCGTGGAGTTAATACTCGACCGTGCGCAGTAGATTACGTGCTTGGGGATGGTTGGGATTGAGCCGCAAAGTCTCGCGGAGGTGCTTGATCGCTTCGCTTCGATTCCCCGTTGTATAAACATGCAACTGCCCGAGTCGGAAGTGAGCTTCCGCCACTTGCGGATTTATTCTCAGCACTTCTTCAAATGAAGCGATCGCGCGATCAAACTCACGCCGTTGGCGAATCAGTAGGCTGCCGATTTCATAGTGTGCTTGCCAGTAATCCGGCTCGAGTTGGGCGGCTTCCTCGAATTGAAGGAGGGCTTCCTTTTCGCGTGAGGGGAATCGCAGGAGAGTGACGCCGAGATTGTAGCGCACCCCGGCGTGCGCGGGATCGTCGCGTAGCACATCTTGGAAAAGCGCAATCGCTTCTTCGCTGCGGTGGGGATCATCGGCAATGAGATTGGCGAGGTTGTTCTTGGCAACATAGAGCTCCGGCTTGAGTCGCACCGCGATTTCCAGTTCGCGGATGCCTTCCGGTATGCCTCCCGGTATTTTGGTCAGCGCGATGCCGAGGTTGGCATGCACTTCTGCATAGTCGGGTTTGATGAGTAACGTCTCGCGATACCATTCGATCGCTTCGCTGGTTTGCCCGATTTCTGCTAACTCCAGACCGAGATTGTAGGTGGCCAACCAGCAGGCTGGGTTTTGCGCAATCGTAGTGCGGTAGAGGGTGATGTTATCACGGTAGTCACGTGCCTGTTGATTCGATAGATACGCGAGTAGCACCAACACGCAGATCGCCGCGGCCGTGTAGGCTGAGGTTAGCTTCGGCAATAACTTGGTGGACAGATGCACGAGCCCAGCCGAGGCGGCGACGATGACCGCTATCGAAGCCAAGTATTGGAAATGATCGGCGACGTAGGAAAATTGAAATGGAAAAACATTAAAGAATCCGAGTGCAGGAAAGAGGGTGCCACCGAAGAGTAGCGCGGTGGCCAACGGAGCCCGACTGCGGTGACGAATTTTCCACAACGCGATCAGCACGCCGAGGGCCGACACGAGGCCTAGATAGTGACCGAAGGTGGTCTCCGTCATATCCCATCGCGGGTAGATAAACATCAGGTCGGTTGGCCAGATGAGCTTGCCGAAATAGAACCAAACGATTTGTCCCGCGAGTAGGGTGCGTTGCCAGAGATTGAGATCGAAGATCTCGCCACTGGCGCCGATGTAGTTGCGCTCGACCCAAGCGGTCATCAATCCCGCCGCGATGCTAAACACGAACCACGGTATCAGTGGTATGATGTCGCGTCGCCTGAGCTTTCCGTGTTGCCACCAGAAGATCACGAGTAGTGCGGCGGGCAGGGTGACCGTTACAGTTTTGGTGAGAGCCGCGAGCAGAAATAAAGCCGATGCAAGCGCGTAAAAGCGCCAACGATCGGAGCGTTGCTCGTCATTCATCGACGCTTCGCTTGTGCGTCGGTCGAAGCCCAGATAGGCCAACATCGCCAGCAGATAAAATGCGGTCGAAAGTGTGTTTTTCTGTTCCGAGATCCATGCCACTGATTCGACGCAGACGGGATGTAGCGCGAACATAAAACCGGCCAGCCACGCGCCACGAATCGCAAGGCGGCGCATCAATGCCACGATCAATCCGGCGGACAAAGCGTGGAGAAACACATTCCAGATGTGGTAGCCAAAAACACTGTCGCCCCAAATCCGGTGTTCGATCCAGAACGCGCTGTGGAGCACCGGGTAGTATTGTTGGGTCGCTCCGAGCTCGAACCAGATGCGGGCGAGACCTTCCAGCGAACGCAACTCAGGCCGGGTGACGTGCGCGTTGTCGTCCCAGAGAAACGCTCCGTTGAGCGCGGGCAGATAAACCATCACACAAGCAATCAACAATCCGGTCCATCCGATCCAGTTCCCCAAGGCGGTGGATTTTTTTGACTGAGCAGATGATTTCGCTTCGATTTTCGGACCTGACGCCATGGCTCAAACGATTGCGCTTCTCTTTTTCCCTGCAATGCGGAAAACCAAGACCCAATTTGCTACATGATGAGTTCTCCCGAAAATAATGAAGCCTACGCAACCCGTCTTTTGGCTGAGGCGCGGCAACGCACTTTGGACGGTTGGGAGTTTCCCCGCTCGGATTCGAAGGTTGTGAACTCAGACCCTATCCTAAAAGTCGGCGTGGTTGGTGCAGGAGTGATGGGATCGGGGATCGCTCAGTGGTGCGCGGCCTGTGGGCACGAAGTCTTCTTACGCGATATGCAGCCGGAATATCTGGAGCGCGGGATGGAGGTGATTCGCGGGATTTTTGCGGGCAGCGTGAAACGTGAAAAATGCACTCAGGAAGAAGCTGTTGCTGGGCTCGCGCGCATCGTGACCACGACGACCTGGGATGGTTTTGCCGAATGCGATGTGGTGATTGAGGCCATCGTTGAGGATGTCGCGGTGAAACAGAAACTCTTCCATGAACTGGCGGGGATTGTGCGGCCTGATGCGTTGCTGGCTTCTAATACTTCCGCGCTGCCGTTGGAAGAGGTCGCGCGAGGTGTTTCGCATCCGGATCGCGTATTGGGGCTGCATTTTTTCAATCCCGTCGGGCGCATGCCGTTGGTCGAATTGATCGTGGGAAAGGCTACTTCTGCAGAGATTGCATCGCGGGGGCTCTACTTTGTGAAAGGGCTGAAAAAATCGCCCGTGATCTGTCGTTCTTCGCCGGGTTTTCTCGTGACGCGCGTTTTGTTTTTCTATCTCAACGAGGCTTGTCGTTTATGGGAGGAAGGTGTGGCGTCTGAATTGATTGATGCGGCGATGCACGAGTGGGGTTGGCCGATGGGTCCGATGCGGTTGATCGACGAAGTCGGCGTGGATGTGACTGATTTTATTTTCGGCGAACTCGCACATTATTTTCCGGAACGCTTTCAACGCAGCGGCATTTGCTCGCGTCTCTTGGAAGCGGGTTTGAAGGGCCGCAAGAACGGAGCGAGTTCCGGATTCTACGTTTATGACGGACGTGAGTCTGCGGTGAATGCGCAGATCGCGTCGCTCCAAACTAACGCAGGTGATGGGTTTGACGCTGAATCGATCACCTCCCGATTGATGGGTGTGATGGTCGCCGAGGCGCGACGTTGTCTCGACGAAGGCGTTGTGAAGACAACCGAAGATATCGACTTCGCGCTGCTCAGCGGCGCTGGTTTTCCGGCAGCCCGGGGTGGGCTGATGCGTCATGCAGAGCAAAGATGAATTTGCTATTCGCTACGCAGTGCGATCATCGGATCGACCTTAGTGGCACGTCGAGCGGGGATCCAGCAGGCGAGCAGGGCGATGGCGGTGAGCAGTAAAATGATGACGACAAATGAAACGGGATCGTAAGGGCTCACGTTAAAGAGCAGGCTGCTGATCAAGCGGGTGCTAGCGAGTGCGCCTGCCGTGCCGATGAGCACTCCCAGCCCGATGAGCTTTGCACCGCTGATCAGGATGAGCCGCATGACGCTATTTGGCCGTGCGCCCAACGCCATGCGGATACCGATCTCGTGTGTGCGTTGGGTGACCGAATACGAAATAACCCCATAAATTCCGATGGCCGCCAGGATGAGGGCGATCGCGGAAAACAGGGTGAAGAGGATCATGTTGAATCGCTGCTTCGTCCATGAATAGGCGATGGTGGCCTGAAAGGGATAAAGGGTTTTGAGATCGATGCCTTTGTCCAAATCAGAGATGATATCGCGGACTCCAGTTGCCAGTCCGGGAGCTGGACCCTTGGCGAGAATTTCCAGAGTCATGAGTCGATAGGGCTCTTGATTAAAGACCTGATAAACTTGCGGATCCGTGGGGCTTTGGGGCCCGCGTGGTTTCACATCGCCAACCACACCGATGATTTCGGACCAGATTTCCGGACCTGGATCGAGAAGGCGAATGCGTTGTCCGATAGGGTCTTTATCCGAAAAATGTCGGCTCACCATTTCACGATTGATGACGATGACCCGCGCGGAATTGGTGTTGTCATGGGCTGTGAATACGCGACCTCGAATCAGCGGAATACTCATCACCTTGAAATAGTCGGGCGTCACCGCATAACGATCAGTGCTGAGTTGAACTTCGGTGGGCGCAGTCGGCTCATATCCGCCTTCCAAAATGAAATTGCGCTGCTGAACACCACCTTGGCCGAGATCCATCGGTAAGCCGACGGTGAAGGCCGCGAACTTTACGTCGTGCCGGGCCTGAATTCTTTCCAACGCCGAATCGGTGAAAGACACAATGGATTCCGGTGTCTGGTAGCGGTTCTCAAAGTTGAGCGAGATGCTGCTGCCAAAAACATTTTCCGTCCGCACACCTTGATCGAAAGTTTGCATCGCGCGAAGGCTACGCACCATGAGTCCACTGCTCACCAGAAGAACGAGGGCGAGGGAGATTTCCAGAATCACGAGAGCGTTGCGAACGCGTTGGCGGTCACGTCCTCCAGAGACATTGTGGCTGCCTTCCTTGATCGAGCCGATGAGATCACCCCGGGTGGCTTGCAGGGCTGGCACGAGACCGAAACCTAAGCCTGAGACCAGCATCACGCTACACATGGTGAAGAGCACCTGACCGTCCACCGCGATAAGCTCCGCGTTGCGCATGAATTTGCTCGCAAGGAAAACCAACGGTTCCATGGAGGCATAGGCGATGAGGATGCCGAGGAGACCGCCGATGATGGAGATGAGCAAGCTCTCACCGAGGAATTGCCGAATGAGTCGTCTCCGACTTGCACCGAGAGCCGCGCGCATCGCGATCTCCTGTTGTCGAACATTGGCGCGAGCCAGTAACAAACTGGCGACGTTGACACAGGCGATCACGAGCAGAAGTCCCACCGCTCCTAGCAAGGTGAACAACTGAGCTTTGAGATCGAAGTGTTCAACCCAGCTGTCGGTGGCCCGAGTGACTTTGATCCCATATTTGGTTTCGCTTTCGGGATGCTCCAAGTTGGCGCGTTGGGCGATCAGATCCATTTCCCGCTGGGCCTGTTCAAGACTCACGCCAGGTTTGAGTCGGGCCTGAGGGAGGAGCCTGCGGTCGCTGAAGTTTTTGTCTTCGGAGGCGAACGTGTTCGGCGTGTTAACATACTTTCCTTTTCGATGGGGATCGTGAATAACGCCGACAATCGTGTAGGTGCGTTCATTCAATCGAATGCTCTCACCGAGCACCTCTTCGCGTCCGCCGTAACGGGTCTGCCAAAGACCGTCTGAGATGATGGCAACCGAGTCTTTTCCTGGTTGCAT
Organism: Cephaloticoccus sp.; assembly: GCA_034669935.1. GTDB lineage: Bacteria > Verrucomicrobiota > Verrucomicrobiia > Opitutales > Opitutaceae > Cephaloticoccus. The sequence continues at coordinate 373,002 of JAXMOJ010000001.1, read as the reverse complement.
TTCTTGAGGAAGGAAAAGGCGACCCAAAATAGGTTTGATCCGATAGACCGAAAAATAGTTAGCCGTAACACTTGGAGTAAAAAGCCGAATGACACGGTCGCCCTGAACCAATTCTGAAATAGCTCCTTGAATGACAGAGAGGCTCTCAAAGGAGGAGGATTGTCGTAGCCATTCGTGATACGTCCCCGGAGAGATCATAACTTCGGTTTTCTCAGGTAGTTGGATCGCTCTAACGAGAACGATATCCTCCGGTTCTTCATAGTCGAACGGATGCAGGATCATCCGGTTGACGATACTAAACATCGCGGTGGAAGCACCGATCCCAAGCGCAATTGTGAGAATGGTTATCGCGGCGAAACCGGGCGCTTTTTTGAGCTGCCGGATGCCGTAGCGAAGATCCTGAAAAATATCGTGAATCCACATCCACCCGCGTTGATCGCGGCAGGTTTCCTTGATGCCTTCGACGTGACCGAACTGACGTTGCGCGGTGAGACGGGCTTCGGCGGGTGACATTCCCGAGGCGAGATTTTCTTCGATCTGCAACTCGATGTGGTGCTGCATTTCCTCCGCCATGTCGGCATCGAGCTGCTGACGTTTGAAGAGCGCGCGGAGTTTTCGCAAGGGGCGGGCGAACCAACTCATTAGAAAAGAAGGGGCGGCTTATCCGGCGTTGAGCACCAGGTTGATGGCGATGGACATCTGTTCCCAATTGGTGGTGGCTGTGGTTAGTTGCTTACGGCCAGAACGGGTGAGCGAATAGAAGCGTGCGCGTCGGTTGTTTTCTGAAACGCCCCATTCGGCTTGAATCCAGCCTTGGTCAACGAGGCGGTAAAGCGCGGGATAGAGAGAGCCTTGTTCCACTTGTAGCCGGTCCTCAGACATGCGCCGGATTTTTACGGAAATACCGAATCCGTGGACAGGCTCGGATTGCAGCGATTTGAGGATGAGGAGATCGAGGGTGCCTTGGAGAAGATCGGTTTTATCTTTTTTCATAGCTTTCCTAGTTAATCTAGGAAAGAGAGGTTCTCTCCTAGAACGTCAAGGGGAAAGGGCTAGGCTATGATCAAGCGGACACAAAAAAGCCCCCATGATGAAATCGTGGAGGCTGATCGCGGGTTAATCTGTTTAAGATAAACCCGGTCTGAGGAAGCGAGGTTTCTCAGATCACCGGCGGGTTGTCCGAATTCTTCTGATCGAGATCGTGGGCGAGTTCGGTCGCATCCTTGTGGATGGCGGAGTCACTCTTTTTGGGAGGAAGATTGCCCTGAGCAGAGGCGGCGGTGGCCACTGCAATGGCGGCGGCTGTGGGAACCACGCGACGTAAGGAACTTTGAGGGTGCACTTGCAGAGCTTGCTTGGCTGCGGCCACCGAGGAGTGGTGATCAGCGTGGGCACCTTCTTCGAGCACGCTCTTGGGCACGGGTTTTAGGTTGCTGATGAAACCTGTCAGCGAAAGGAGCTTGAGCATATAATAGGTGGGATCGATTTCCCACCAATAGAACCCGTTGCGCGTGGAGCTTTGGAAACGGTGGTGATTGTTATGCCAGCCTTCGCCGAGGGTGATGACGGCGAGGATCGCGCTGTTGCGGGAATCGTCGTCGGTTTTGAAGCGACGCTTGCCCATCAGGTGGGCCATGGAATTGATGCAGCCCGTGCCGTGAAAGAGAAAGGTGGTGCTGATGAAGAAACCCCACACGAGCATCTGCCAACCGTTGGTGCCGAGGGCAGGGGCGAAGGATTCGAGGGCGACTCCGAGACCGAAGAGGGAAACGGCAAAGAGGATCGGCACGACGAGATCGAAGCGGTTGAGCCAGACGAGCTCGGGAAATTTCGCGAGATCCTTGATCTTGGAATAGTCGGTGGGGAAGTTGCGTTTGCTGGTAATCCAGCCGATGTGCGACCACCAGAATCCATGAACGTGTGGTGAGTGGGCGTCTTCCGGCTCATCGCTGTGTTTGTGGTGATGGCGATGATGGTAGGCCCACCAGAGCGAGCCGCGTTGCACCGTGGTGCCAGCGAAGATCGCGAGGAGGAATTGGCCCACGCGCGAGGTGCTGTAAGTTTTGTGGGAGAAATAGCGGTGATGGATACCCGTCACCGCAAACATACGGATGAAGTAGAGCGCGACGGCGGTCCAGACGGCGAAAGAACTTGCGCCGACCCAAATCACGCCGAGACAGCCGGCGTGGAGGAAGACGAATGGCATGACTCGCACCCAATCCACGCGATCGGGTTCGTTGCGCATTTTTTCGGCCCCTTCCGGGCAATAATCGGAATCGATCCATTGCACGAGAGAGCCGGTGATGCGTCGGAGAAAGGTGGGTGAGGTGGTTTGATCAGATTTTGGCATGAACAAGTGCTGGTAAAGAAGGCCCCTATCGATGGGTCGTGCAAGCGGCGTTTTGGAAAAGTCGGGCGACGCTTGAGCCCGATCAAGTGAAGGCTATCGCACTTGCCATCGAACAGGGTGAGGCCTTGCTGGAGGTGTGAGTGAACCTGACGGTATCTCGAATCAACCCGTGAAAAAGCGGGAAATTTTTGGATGGTGTTGTTTCGATTTTGCGAATTCGGCCTACACGACGATCATTGTGACAGTCGTTTATGCCGTGTATTTCGCCAAAGTGGTGGCGAATGGGGATGCGCGAGCTGCCGGGTGGTGGGGCAGTGCTTTGGCCGTCTCGCAGTTGATTGTGATTTTTGGTTCTCCCTTGATTGGGGCGATCGCGGATGTGACAGCGCGCAAGAAGCTTTATTTGATGATCACGGCGGTGGTGTGTTCCGGGGCGACAATCGGGCTCTACTTTGCGGGTGCAGGGGAGGTTTGGCTGGCCTTGGGGCTAATCGTGGTGGCCAATGTCGCTTTCTCCATGGGGGAGAATCTTTGCGCGAGTTTTTTGCCGGAAATCAGCACGCCCCAGAATGTCGGGAGGATTTCAGGCTATGGGTGGAGTTTTGGCTACCTGGGCGGATTGCTTAGTCTGGTCTTGGCGTTGGTGATTCTGGAAAGCGGAGAGGGGCGCGTGCCGTGGACTTTTGTGATGACGGGGGTGTTTTTCATGTTGGCCTGTCTACCTACGTTGATGCTGCGCGAGAGGGCACAACGGCGTCAGCTCAACAAGAGAGAGAGTTATCTTTCATTGGGAATGGCGCAGCTCAAGCAGATGTTGGTGGACTTGCCGCAACATCGTGCACTCGCGTTATTTTTCGGGGCCATGTTGCTCTTCATGGCGGGACTGACCGCGGTGGTTGCTTTTGCCGCGATCTACGCGACACAGGTGCTGGGGATGACGCAGGCGGAGGTGATCAAGCTGTTTGTGGTGCTACAATTGGCCGGGGTGGCGGGAGCCTATGGTTTTGGGATCTTGCAGGATAAGATCGGCCCCAAGGTGGCGCTGACGATTTCTCTCATTCAGTGGATTGCAGTGTGTGTGTGGGCTGGATTTTGCACCACCAAGGCTGAGTTTTACCTGATAGGAGTGTTAGCTGGCGGAGCGATGGGCGCGCTGCAATCAGGCACGCGCGCGGTGGTCTCCGGGCTCACGCCGGAGGGGCGGGCAGGAGAGTTTTTCGGTTACTGGGGATTCTTCGCCAAACTCGCAGCGGTGATCGGGCAACCGGTCTTCGGTTGGCTCGCGGCCTGGCAAGGGTTGCGAGTGGCGATTTTCGCGAATGCCGGGTTCTTCCTCGCCGGGATGATGGTGCTACTCATGGTAAAAATGGGCGCTAGGCCGAAAATTACCTGATTATTCGCCAAATATATAGATCGGAATTTTGTTAAACCACTTTATAAAAAGAGGATATGAAATTTTCATATATAGAGTTTTTCGCTTTATGTGGTTAAGTTTTTCTCGACCTTTCCAGATATATGTGAGGAATTACTTCTTCAAGTTCTCCAAAATGCCGACGATTTGCTTTTAGCGCTGGCGTTTTGGCTCTGACCTATCCAACTTTTCCCGAACCAAGCTACTTATGAATACGATCACCAAATTATTCCGGAATACCCTGCTCATCGCGATGACGGGTATCGCTCTCGGTCTCACGACTGTAAATGTCCAAGCTCAAACTGCAGAAGAAATCGCTTCGAGTAGTCAGGCAATTGATGCAGACACTCAGGCGGAACTTGATGCCGCTCTAAATCTCACAAATGCAGATGGTAGTCCTGCCTCTCCAGAGGCAGTCGCTGCAGCGGTTCAAGCAGTCATCGCAGCTAAGCCTGCGATGGCGGTTGCTCTTGCTCAGTCTGTTGCCGCTACTGCTACCACTAATTCTGGCTCAGCCACAAGTGCACCTCTTGCTGCTGCCTTGGCCCAGGTTGCTGCAAACACTGCTGCTACTTTGACGGCGTCTAATCCGGCTGCTGCTATTTCGATTGCTCAAGCAACTGTGGCGGTCGCCAACACTCCAGCGGTGAAAGCCGCTGCGCCAGCTGCTGCTGCTGCCGTAGCCCAGCAATCGGTTGCTGTGGCAAATAGCCCAACGGTGATTGCATCCTCGACGACTGCTGCTGCTGCTGCTGCTGCTGTTGCTCAAGAAGCTGTGACCGTGGCCAACGATGCGGCTGTTATTGCCGCAGCTCCTGCTGCGGCTGCTACCGTGGCTGCCAGTGCGGTGAATGTCGTCAACAATCCGACAGTTGCTGCAGCTAACCCTACCGCTCAAGCGGCTACAAATACTACCGCCACTGCCGTAGCCACCAACGCAACGGTCGCTGCCGCTGCCGCTACGACTGCGGCTGCTGTTATTGCAGCGGTTCCTGCCACGCCAACAACTCCGTTCGTTCCGATCGATACCACTCTCGTGAGTGGTTCATCGTAAGAGAACGATTCATTTCTAGCTTTATCAGGGCGCCTTTCGAGGCGCCCTTTTTCGTGTTCGGAAGCCTCGCGATAGATCCCCGCTATTATAACCGGTGCAGAAATCTAAGGCGTGGCATTGCGAGACCGCTGCTGACAGGTGCTGCAATCCACACAGACCGGTCTGTAGCATCAAATGGTCGTGGATGGCCACGTCTCCCACTCAGCGGGTTCTCGTTATGATGGGAGGGGAGAGCTCCTTCGTCGGCCTTTCCATGCAAGTTGGAAGCGCTTGCAATCTACGATTTGGTATTGGTGGATTGCCGTAGTCGTCCCGCCCTTGCGGAACCGCTTCGCTATGACAGTCTGTGTATCACCGAGGTGGGGGAGTAGTCGGCTAAGCTAGCATGTAGTCTCGCTGGGCGAGTGCCAGAGACGCAAAAACACCATGCGGTGAGGCATGGTGTTTTTCGAATGAGACTGAAGGTGGACTCACTCGATCTTACGCAGGGTGATATCTCCATTCATCGCGTTGGCGTAGATCTCGGGGCCGTCGCCGCCGTTGAGGGCGCCGGAGACGAGACGACCGCCGGTCATTGTGGGCACGGGAGGGATCGGTGGAACGGGAGCAGTGCGGGCGAGTTCAGCGGCTTCGCTGGCCGCTGCACGTTCTTCCTGAGCGGCTTCGCGGGCGGCGTGTGCGGCTTCGCGCAAGGCCTCGGCCGCTTCTCGCGCGGCTTCTACGCCGGCTCGGACGGCCTCTCGCACGGCGATCTTGATATCGGTGTCATTGATACTCGTGATGCGGATACGCTCACGACTGTGGCCAATCGACTTGGTTTGAGTGACGAGAGCGTCTTCTTCGAAATCTGTCAGGATGGCACCGTTTTGAGTGCGCAGTCGCACATTCGCTTGAGCATCGGCGGGTAGGTGGAGATCGATCTCTCCATTCATCGATGTAAACGAAAGGGGTTTGTCGGCTTGGAGTCTGGTGATCCGTGCGGAAATTTCCCCATTCATGGTTTCCACGAGGCAGCCGCCCGAAACCTCATCCAGATCGATCTCCCCGTTGAGGCTTTGAATTTCGATATTACCACTGATGTTGCTGACGGCGATTTCTCCGCCGAAGCCATTGTTGACGATGATATTGGTGTTTTGTGGGACCAAAACCATGAATTCGGCATCACCGCTGGCGCCGGACCAAAACTGATCGCCGGTATCAAGCGTCACGATGTTGTTCTTCTCGGTGAGTGAATAGGTAACGGATTCCGAAATCACCCGGAGTCCATCACTGCGACGGGGAGCATCGTGGGCCTGCATGTCGGTGTGAACGATGACCTCTTCGTCGTCGGTGCCTGAGATCACGATATCGCCCATTTTAATCACAACCTGAAAGGTGCCGGGCTGAGCAGGATCGCTAAAAGCGATTCTAGACGAGTTGTCACGATCTTGAGCATGGGCGCGGGAAGCGGAGATCGCAGTGGCGAGCAATACGGTCGCAAACGCGGCCGCAAGGAGGAATGAGTGATAGATACGGGTGGTTTTCATAATGGTTTGCGGGTGGTGGATTTGGTTCGTTCGGGGAACCGGTCGGGTGCAAAAGTGGGTGGATTAAAATTGGGAGAGGGCGCGTCGGGCCGCATTTCGCACGGTGATATTGGCGTCCTTTTGCTGGGAGATGGTTTGAAAGGTGCGGACTGCTTCGGTGTCTCTTGCTCCGACGAGAAAATCGATCATCGCTACTTGGACGAGGGGGTTTTTCTCCCGTTCCAGCGAAGCGAGCACGCCAGCGCGCACGACCTCTTTATCGGCATGCGGGTAGAGTGTTTCGAGGGCGGTGAGGCGCACGTTTGTGCTGGGATCGAGCGCGAGTGCGCTAATCAATTGGGTGATCACCTGATCGCCGGGAGATTCCAGCTTCTGGGCGGCCAGCAAGCCTTGGATCCGCTCACCCGCGGGCTTTTGCTTCAAGAGTGAATAGCCGACGAGTTGCCCCATGGAATCTACCTTCTTTTGGAGAGCAGCGATTTGTTGCCGTGTGGAGTCATCGGTCGGAGTGACTTCCGGAGTGCTGCGTTGACCGGCAACAAATCCGAGAAACAAAAGCCCACCGGCTGCGACAGGTGAGAGAATCCAGGCCCAGAGCGTGCTGCGACGGCGTTGACGGGCGGCCTCGGGTTGAACGGCGGGAGTGGCATGCTTCTCTTCGGAAAGCATCGCGTAGAAATTGGCCCGTAAACGTGGGCTGGGTTTTTCGGTGGGCATGGCATCGAGATCGGCGAGTGTGCGTTGGAGGGAGGCGAACTCTTGCGAGCAATCCGGACAATCTGCGAGGTGCTGGCGCACTTCGTTGGAGGTGCTGCTGGCATTGCGGGGATCGAGTAGCTCGGAGAGGCGATCCCGGATTTGGTGACAGTTCATTTTGCGAATAGATTAAGAGTTGGTTGTTAGGAGTTGGACCCGAAGGGCGCAGCCGGTGACACTTGGTGGCTTGTCCGATGTAGCACGGAGAGCGAAGGAGCATTCATGCGAGCGGCTCCTTTTGAAGTTGGAGATAGATGTCGCGCAATTGGCGCAGTGCGCGGTGGGCGCGCACTTTGGCTGCGCCGATGGAGCATTCGAGAATGGAGGCGATTTCGGCGAAGGAATGTCCCTTGAATCGACTCAAGAGCAAGATTTCGCGATCACCCTGATCGAGTTTATTTAACGCATGTTTGAGGAGCTCGCGATCATCACTGGCTGTGGCATTCGCATCAGCGAGGGGGCGTTCATCGGCGTGGTGGTGAAGGTCGGAAGGATCGGTGGCAGTGGGCGCTTTGTTGGATTTGCGGAAATGATCGGCGGAGCAGCGTCGGGCGAGGTGATACATCCAGGTGGTGAAGTTTCCCTCATCCCGGTAGGTGTGCCGGTATTTGAGCATGCGTTGGAAGACGATTTGGGTGATGTCCTCCGCGGCCGTGCGATCACCGGTGTATTTAGCGAGGAAGCCAAAAAGCGGTCCGTGGTGTTTTTCGAAGAGTTCTCCGAGCGCGTCGAAGTCGCCCTCGCGCACGGCGAGCATCAGTTTATGGTCAGACTGGAGGGTGGGTTGATCCAAGGGAGGTCGGCGGTGGGGGTTAGTCGCGGACAATCGAGTGGAAACACGAAAATCTGAAAGGTCGGCAATCACGAGTGGAAAACAGCATGGTGGTTGCCGATGAAAACCCGAGTGGCCGTGAATGGTTACAAACTATTTGGCGCGCGGTCCTAAATCGTGCATGTTAGGGACATGAAACGACGCGATTTCCTGAAAACCTCCTCGTTAGTGGCTGCGGCCGGATTGTGGGGCACCCCTTCGATTCTCAAAGCGGCTTCAGGGCCCGCAGTGGCGTTTCATCCACTGCGGCGAGGTGCGGGGTATTTCACGGGGCGAGGCGGCACGATTGGTTGGATCGTGAATGACGAAGCACTTGCGGTGATTGATACCCAGTTTCCCGTGACGGCCCAGGCCTGCCTGGATGGCTTGCCGGCTCGCGGCGAACGTTTGATCGATGTGGTGCTAAATACTCATCACCATCCTGATCATACGAGTGGCAATGGCGTGTTTCGCGCGGCCGCGAAATCGATTGTTGCACAGGAAAATGTGCCGCGGCTCCAACACGAAGCCGCGGCTCGCTCTGGCAAAAATGGGGCAAAGCCTGTCGTCGCGGATGAGACATTTGCGCAATCGTGGCGACGCGAGCTGGGCGACGAAGTGGTGACCGCACGCTATTTTGGGGCAGCGCATACCGCTGGAGATGCGATTATTCACATGGAGCGCGCCAATGTAGTGCACATGGGTGATCTAGTTTTTAATCGACTCTATCCCTACGTCGACCGGCCGGCTGGATCAGATATTCGGAACTGGGTGACGGTCTTGGAAAACGCGATCAAGACTTATCCTCGTGATGCGATCTATCTCTTCGGTCACGGCAAGGAGGGTTTCGGGGTCGAGGGCTCGCAGGACGATCTGGGCGTAGCCCGGGATCATCTCAACGCGATGTTGGAACACGTTGAAAAGGGGATCGCCGCTGGCGAATCGCGCGCGGAGATCGCCGCGATGGAAAACATGACGAGCATGCCCGAGTATCACACCGACACGCCGAATCGTTTGTCGAGTAACCTCGGCAAGGTTTACGACGAGCTCATGAGTGTTGCGCCGTGAGCGACCAAACCGGGGACAGCACCCCGGCAACATGATGCGGTCCCGGAGCTGAGTATGAGTGCCGCGAGGCGGGTTGAATATTTGGCCAGAACGGCGGCCCTGAGTAGCCAAACTTTCGCCGTTGGCTCAAGTTCAGCTACTTCCCGAACTCAAAACGTGGCCTGCGTCGAGCGATCGCCGCTCTTCGGCCAGAAGACTTCGGGAGGCTGATTGGCGGTGGGCTTGAGCTTGGCCGGATCGTAATCGTAGTCGCTGCGCTTGGTGAGGCGCTCGGCCATGAGTTGACGATAGGGCTCGAGGCGTGAGGCGTCGGCGGAGAGATCGTGTTCTTCGCGAGGGTCGTTCGAGAGGTCGAAGAGTTGTTCTTCGTTGGTCGGAGCATACCAGACGTATTTTTCCGTGCCGCGAATGATCCAGTGGTTGGCTTGCGGGCCACTGTGTTCACCAAAGAGGCAATCGCGATTAAGGTTATCGGCGCGACCTTCGACGATGGGGAGGAGAGATTGGCCGTCCACTTGTTCGGGGATCGTGATGCCTGCCATTTCGAGAATGGTTGGTGCGATGTCTTCGAGACACGCGACGGCGTCGGACTTCACTGCGGGTTGCTCGATGTTTTTGGAAGAAATCAACAACGGAACGTGGGTGGAGCCTTCGTAGGGGAGGACTTTGCGGAAGAGATGATGGTCACCAAGGAGTTCGCCGTGATCGGATGTGAAGATGATCCAGGTGGGCTGATCGGCTCCGGCGACACCGTGGTTGAAGGCGCGACCGAGGAAGAAGGCGATGGAGTCATCGATATGATCGACGAGTCCGTAGTAGCCGGCCATCGCGTTGCGCATCGCTTCCAAGCTGAACGGGCCGATGTTGGCATCGGGTTGCAACCCGGGTTGGGCGGATTGATTGGAGCTCCAATCACCATAGGTGGGGCTCCAGCGTTCGTCGCGGCGGGTGTAGTAATCGTAGTAAAGCTGCGGTGGCACGAGCGGAGGATGCGGGGCCCAGAACGAGAGATGGAGAAACCATGGGCAGGAAGGATCGCGGCATTTCTGTAGAAACTTCGAGCCCTCCTGAGCGACCCAACTGGTGTGATGGTAGGATTCTTCGAGGTGGAAGGGCCGCGCGAGGCGACTGTTGCCACCGAGACCATGCAGATTGGGATCGACGTTGCCACCGGCCGCATCGTGCAACCAGTCCACGTAGTCGTTTTCTCCGAAGATCGGCGAACCGGGGCGGTAATCGATTTGTTCACTCAGGATCACATGATCAAAACCGTAGCGTTTACGCTGGGGAAACTGGTGGAGTTTGCCGACGAGTTGCGTCTGATATCCCGCTTCGCTGAGCAGACCCGGCACGGTGTATTCTGGGTGAAATTCGATGCTGTCCTCATAGCCGACCATCCCGTGAGACGTGCCGTGTTGGCCGGTAAGGAGGGTGCGACGGGCCGCGATGCAACTCGGAGTGGTCGAGTAGGCTCGCGAAAAATTCGTGCCCTGATACGCTAGGCTATCGAGGTAGTCGGAGCGGATGAGCGGGTTGCCGTTGATACCGAGAGTGTCCCAGCGTTGCTGGTCGGTCGTGATGAGGAGGATGTTGGGTTTCAAATTCGGGAAGGGGTTTCCGTTATGACAGAATTCTTTGGGGGGTGACGCAATCCCCGTCCGCCAAGATGAATTACTTTTTGCGGCCTGCCTCAGCAGGAATGTTGTCTTTGTGCTAAAAGTATTCCTTCTGGATGGCATGCCCCCGCTTACCCAGCAATTTACCGTGCGCACTTGGAACGATTTTCAAAAACATTGGGCCGGAGTTCATAATTTCTTGGTGGCCGACGAGTGCCTGCCGTTTGATTTTGAAATGCCCCCCTTGGACCGCGTGATTTCTGAATTACGCGATGACGAGCAAGCGCGCATTACCTCAGGTGCCCGCACTCATGGCCGTCGCTTACAGTTGGTCGATACTTCGGAAGCATTTCGGGCGTTACCGATTGAGCAGGCGATGGAGGGATCGTTTGCGCTTGCTCACTTTAAGCTCTCAAGATTCGACGCTCCGGGAAAGTTTTTGCACGGCTTTTTGCAAGGTGTCTTGGATCCTTGGAGAGATGCATTGGGTCAGGCAGGCTTCACATTTGATCGCTGTTATCCAATTATCTTTATCAGTGGAAAAGGCTGTGCGACCAACTACCATATGGATTTGTCCCATGTGCTCGCGTGGCAGATTTACGGGCAGAAACGATTCTGTGGAGTAAAGGATCCGGATCGCTGGGGACCAAGCGAGGTGCGATTAAATTCCTCCGCTCCGGAGTTTGGCCGTCCAAGTGAGCTGACCGAAGAGGATGCTTTGTGTTACGATATGCCGCCGGGCTCCGCACTTTGGAATGCTCTGCTCACCCCCCATTGGGTCGATGCGGGTGACCAGGTGGCGATGAGCGTGAATATATCGCATGGTGGGCTGCGCTATAAGGGGCAACTCTGTCCGCATGAACAAGAGCTCGTGGAGCATCAATTGGCGAATCCCGATACCGCGACTCCAAGTCCGACGAATACTTACTGAGGTTGGAAAAAGCATCAGCCGGATGAGTAAACCAATTGAATCTGAGCTGCTAGTTTTACCCGAGTTGCGCTTCGATCTGGAGCGAGACGATGTTCACATCCTGCATCCGGCGACGTCGGCTTATGCTGGAATTGCGAATGACCTAGCTTCTGAACTGGAATCGTTGATCGGCACTCGGTCACATGTATCTGAGGAGTCCGAGAAAATTCCGGATTCAGGTGTTTTGATTGTGTTGGGTAACATGATGGAGAGCACCGTGGTGCGTCGGCTCTATTTGGAAGCGTATGATTTTACCGATCTGGCGTTTCCGGGCGAAGGTGGATTCACACTGCGCACGATTAGGGATCCATTAAAAACGGGCGCACACGTCATTCTATGTGGAGGAAGTGACTCGGCCGGCGTGCAGGCAGCAGCAAATGAACTTTGGGTAGAAACAAAAAAGCATGGGCCGATCCTGAGTTATTTGAACAAGGTTCGCTTGGGTAAATGGACGACCGCAGATGAAATGCACACGGTTCGATATCTGGCCGACAGAGATGAGGTGTGGGCGAGAGTGGGGGAATCGGGGAGCTGGGAGTATATGGGCCGGATTGCCCTCGCGGGTGTGGGTTATTTGAGAACGGGGAATGAGCGCTATCTCGAATTGTTTCGTCGTGAGTTGCATCACTTCAAAACACACGATGTTTATCAGACGAATCCAGAGGCGAAACAGATGCTGCATGGGCGGATGCACATCCTGTTACTCGTTTGGGATTTGGTGCGGGATCATCCCTTGTTCGACGCAGAGGAGCGGCGTGAGATTGATGAAATGTTTCTGTTTGTGGCGCGATCTCCTGAAGGAGTGGCGTATATTCGTGAACACAGTAAAAAGACTTCGGTGCGATTTAATCACGCTACGCGCGCGGCCTTGGACTCGTTTTTTGTCGGGCGGTATTTTGAACGAAGACACCAGCATCCTGAGGCTCAGGATTGGATGGACACCGCCCATGCGCTTTTCGAGGTGCAGTTTACCAGTTGTAAGCCGATGGAGGATTCGTGGGGCCACCAGTGGTCTGCAGCGATGCAAAACGTGTTGGTGTATGCGATGGCGACGGGGCGAAACGATTACCTGGAATCGGAGGCATTTCAACGCACAGCGGATCGAGCCTTGATTGCCCATGGCACGGTGGGCCCTCGGGTTTATTTGGCCGCCTGCGCGATCGCGACGAAGGATGTCCGTTATCTAAGTTTCGAACACGATGGCGATGAAATGGCCACTGCCGGGGCGCGGTTAAAGTTGGGCACATCGGTCGATCCGAAAAAGCCGCATTACTTTGAGGAAGTGCTGCGTTCGTTTGTATGGACGACTAAGATTCAACAACGGAGTGATTTGCTCGGGCTCAGCGTGGCGCCGTTGGATGAGCTTTGGATGCAGAGTATCCAAGATCCGGAGTTTAGTCCACCGGATGTATATGGCACGACGGTGACTCCTGATGAAGGCTTCGATAAAATGGCGATGAGGGAAGGATGGTCGGAGGACGCGTTTTACCTGATGATCGACGGTATCACGAGCGGGGTGCATGCTTATCAGGATGCGAATTGTGTGGTCTGGATGCGTGATGGTGGCGCGCAGTGGTTTAAGCCGCATCCGGGTTTCATGCATGCGATGGGTGTGCGTGCTCACAATGGCGTGAATGTGGCATTGAATGGCTCCTGTGCGGATCGAATCAATCGCTATGCGCGATTGCTCTACCACGATAACCAAGACGAATTTCAGGCGGTGGGCACGGCGTTGTCCTGCGTGGGCGAGGTGATTTGGGAGAGGCACATTTTACGGCGTCACGAGCAGTGGACCTTGATCCTTGATCGCGTGGTCGCGCGAGCGGATGGCGAACTTCTGACCGAACGCTTTTGGTATCCCGCTGGGGAAAGCAGGGTGGAGACCGATGGCTTTTCATGTCGGCAGCAACTGGATGGTGGCGAAGTGACTTTACGAATCGCCACAACGACACTGGGACGCGCGCGCGTGGATGATTGTTCGGTCGAAAGGCAGCGGGCCAATGTCGTGGCGGGTGATGAGACCACTCTGGCCGGGTTGCTCTGGACAACTTCCGAATCGACGTCGCGTGAATGGATTTTGGCAGAGAGTGCGCAGGGTTACATAATTGCTGACTCGGAAGGTGAAACCACGACGGTGCAATTGATGAAGGATGATCAGGCAGGCAGCGGCGTGTCCGTGACTCATGATTCTCGTGAAATAATATTGGGCAAAGAGGGACAGCGCATAGGGCAATCTGAGCCGGTGCTTCTGCCGCTGATTCCCGTGGTGCCAACAGGATCAGGCAATCTCTGTGAACACGCTTTACTTGAGAGCAGGATGACTGCGGTGGCGGCGAATAGGTCGCGTCATGTCGTGGGCGCAAGTGATGGAAGTGTGATCGTATTTGATGATGCGATGCATGAGCTTTGGCGGTCGCAATTACCCAGCGAGATTCTTTCATTGGAAATATCGAATGATGAAATTGTGGTCGGCGAGGAACGCGGCGCGGTGTCTTTGTATGATCGCTCGGGAGAGAAATTATGGACGGTAGAAATTCCGTGGGTGCCGATTCCGTGGGCTTACTGGAGTGAGAGCCGGAGTCGGATTCGTGAGATCGCGGTAGCGGATATTGATGGAGATGGAGTTGAGGAAATTCTCGCGGGGAATACGGATCGCCGGGTTTATGCTTTTGGTCGTGATGGCCGGGAGCTGTGGAAATGTCCGATCGAGTGGGGTATCTACACATCAATGTGGCCGGGCACGTATAATGGAGAATTTGCTTTATTTGGTGGCACCGCGCGGCCTTCAATTTTTGGTTTTGTGAAATTGATCGCGGCGGATGGAACTGTGCGGAGGCATTTCGAACGACCTGATTTAGTGAATTGGTCGATGCCGTCCGCAATTCGTGATTTGCAACAGGTCGATCTTGATGGGGATGGTCAGCTCGAAACGCTGGAAGCAGCCGACACAAACTTGAAACAAGTCGTCGCGTATTCTTCAGGGGGTGAGGTGATCTGGGATTGTGATTTGGCGGCCAGCGCGGGGGCCGTAGCTTTTGATCCTAAGCTCGGGAATGTCTACGCTTCTTCCGATGCTGGTATGGTGGTGGCGATTGAGGGCAAGACGGGCCGTCGACTTTGGTCTGCGTGGATCGGAGAGCGAACTGAACTGCTCTGGGTCTTAGCCGATGGACGCATCATGGCCGTGGCCCGTCGAGGTGTGAGTTGGATCATTTCATCAGATGGCGAAGTGCAGAATGTGCGCGAGTTTGACGAAGAGATCACGGGGATACCGCGGCCCGGAAACCATCGAAGTCCCGATCGTCAGTTGATTCTCGGCACGGCTAGCGGTCTAGTATTGGTGGAGAAATAATTCTCAACATGACTACTTCCCGTAAATCTGAATTATCCGCGTTGCCTGAGTTGAGGTTGGATCTCGCAGTAGGCGATGTCCACATCGTGTATCCTTCGACAGATGGTTACACTGAGATAGCGCTTGAACTAGCAACTGCTTTGGAATCGCTGACGGGAACTCGACCAGTGATAGTGTTGGAATCAGAGACGATCCCCAGTTCTGGTCCTTTGATTATTTTAGGTAACGTTATGGAGAGCATGACGGTGCGCCGTCTCTACTATGAATCTTACGATTTTACGGACTTAGCGTTTCCGGGGTCAGGAGGTTTCACGCTGCGCACGATTCGCGACCCCTTGGGCACGGGATCGCATGTGATTCTGGTGGGAGGCAGTGATATCGAAGGAGTGAAGGATGCGGCGCAGCAGTTAATCTCGCGTGTGACAAAGCATGGGCCGCTGCTGAAATACTTTAACGATGTTCAGCTGGGTAAGTGGATCACGCCGGATGAATTGGATGTGGCCCGTTATCTGGAAGACACCGATGAAGTGTGGAACCGGATAGGATTTTCAGGCAGCTGGGATTTTATGGAGCACATTGCTGGTTGCGGGATGGGTTACCTGCGCACTGCTAATGAGCGCTACCTCGAGTTGTTTCGTCGGGAGCTGCATTATTTCAAATCTCATGATGTTTATGCGCCCAATCCCGAGGCACCCCTACAGATCCATGGTCGTATTTACATCCTGCTGATCGTGTGGGATTTGGTGCGGGATCACCCGACTTTCTCCGCGGAGGATCATCGTGAGTTCGATGAGATGTTTCTCTACCTGGAACGTTCCGGCGAAGGAGTGGCCCAGATCAGTGATCGCGCGAAGACTCACGCCGTCCGTTTTAATCACGATACCCGCGCCGCGCTCGATACATTTTATTTAGGCCGCTATTTCGACCGCAGGCATCACTTACCTGAAGCGAAGGAATGGTTGCAGACTGCGTCGGATCTTTTCGCTCCCCAGCTGACGAGCGCTAAGCCTTGCGAGGACTCATGGGGTCACCAATGGAATGCATCGATGCACAACACTTTGTGCTATGCGATGGCCACGGGGAATCTCGACTATTTGAAGAGTGATGCGTTGAAGCAGTCCGCTGATCGCGCGCGCATGGCTCATGGTATCGATGGCCCTCGCGTGTATTTGGCCAACTGCGCTTTGGTGACTGGTGATACGTCATACCTCAGTCTTGAGGAAGATGGTGAAGCATTCATCCGTTGCGCCGCCCAGATGCGCTTAAGCAAACCTGCCGGTTCTTCAATTGCCGCCAGCTTTGAGGAGGTGCTGCGTTCGTTTGCGATCACCACGACTATCAAACGCCGCGATGAGATGCTGGGTCTGACGAAGGCCCCGCTTGATTCGCTATGGTATCGGACGATTGATTCCCCCATCTATGTTTTTAACCCCGAAGATATCTTCAAGGTAAACCTAGATGAAGCGGATGGGTTTGATAAACTTGCTTTGAGAGAAGGTTGGGGTGCGGATGATTTCTATCTACTCGTCGATGGGATATCGGGCGGGCTGCATTCTTATCAGGATGCCAATTGTCTGGTTTGGATGCGCGAGTGTGGCGTCGAATGGTTCGTCACAGTAAAGGACCGGCAGAGAGCTCAGACCGCGCGGGCGCAAAACGGAGTAAATGTCGTGCTCAACGGTTTGGGCGCAGGTTCTTTGCACCGCTATGCGCGGTTGCTCTATTGTGAAGAGCAGGGTGATTTCTCGGTCATTGCCACAAGCTTGGACGGGGTGGGCAAGACGACGTGGGAAAGAGTGATCCTGAGAAAGCGTGGAGCGTGGACTTTGGTGGTCGATCGTGTAATTGCGCACGAAGCTGGCGAGCTACTCACAGAGCGATTTTGGTATCCGGCTGGAGATCATGAAGGCGGTGAATCGGGTTTTACTAGCCGTGCATCGCGGGATGATTCGCAGATCACATTGCGGATTGAGAGCACGGTAGCTCAAGACGGGCTTGGCCAATTTGACGGAGGATTAGTGGAACGGACCCGTGTCAATGTAGCTGTTGGTCAAGAGATTAGTTTGGGTGGATTGCTCTGGGTCGATCAGGAGGCCGCGCGCGCGCTTAAACTGCAAACAACCGAGGATGGCTTTTCGATTACCGATGAAATTGGAGTTTCGACCGGAGTAGTATTGCAGCAGAGCGCAAACGTAGGGAGTGGTCTTGTCGTGCGCTGTGGTGACTCGGAATGGGTTCTGGGAACGACTGGAAACTCCGTTTCAGCATCACCCGTTCCTAAACTGCCCCTCGGTCTCAAGTTAGGTAGCATCGGAGTGGATCTGCGCGAAATCAATCGAATCGAGAGTGAGATCACCGCAGTCGCGAGTTCTTCTCTCGGGAGCGCAATCGGCACCGATGATGGTGTCATCGTCTGCCAAGATTCTGACGCGAAGGAGCAGTGGCGTGGTCAAGTCTCTGGAGCGATTCTGTCCCTAGAGATTTGCGATTTAGGAATAGTTGTAGGAGAAGAGACGGGATCGGTGTCACTTTTCGATCCTGCTGGTGAAAAGCTTTGGACGGTGGACATTCCGTGGGTGTCGCTGCCTTGGTCCAATTGGAGTGAACGCCGTAGTCGCGTCCGCGAGATAGCGTGCGTGGATATCAATGGAGATGGGTATGAAGAGATTCTGATCAGCAATGCTGATCGACGAGTCTACGCATTTGACCGAGAGGGGAATCAGCTCTGGAAGCGGGCGATTCAATGGGGCGTCTTTACGGCGATGTGGCCGGGTGTGCATGAGGGATGCCAGGTGTTGCTTGGGGGCACATCGCGCCCGTCGATCCACGGTTACGTGGTGGTGTTGAATTATGATGGCACGGTGAAGAGCCACCTCCAACGCACGGATCTTGTCTGCTGGAGTTTACCCGCGAACCTCCGTGATCTTCAGCAGGTCGATATCGATGGAGACGGAAATCTCGAAACAATCACGGCCGTGGATACGAATTGTCGTCAGTTGATCGCCTATCGAGCGGATGGCTCTGTAATGTGGGATTGCGATGTGGGTGCTTGTGCAGCGGCGCTTGTTTTTGATGCAGCATCAAAAAGGGTTTATGCGACCTCCGAGGCGGGTTACGTCGTGGCGGTTGAGGGAGGCTCGGGCACTCGCGCTTGGGGAATTTGGATCGGCGAAACTGCCGAACTGGTGTGGGTGCTGCCAGGCGGTCGTGTGCTAGCGATAGCGCAGCGAGGAGTTATCTGGTTGATCTCACCAGATGGAGAGATTAAAGGACGCGTCGATTTGGGTGAACCCATCACGGCAATACCCCGTCCCGGAAATCACCGGGGATCCGAGCGAAGTCTGATTCTAGGCACTGCCAGCGGGCGTGTGCTCATGGAGCCCCGAAACCTTACTGGTGATTAAAACAGGTCGGTGATCGCGCTGAGTTGACGCCTGACAGTGTGCGCATCGACGCGCTCCCAGCCATTGGCAGGCAGACAGGCATTGTCAGCGGTATCGATTCGCTTGTGTCGGATTTCGAATTCGAGTGGTGAGTCGAAAGCAAAGGGTTTCATCTTGGCGCGTTTGGTCGCGGCGGATTTTGCCGCGGCTTCGATTTCGTTGAGCACGCGGCGTGGATGTTTGCTGAGGGCGGAATTCCAGCTGTAACCCACCTTGGTTTGCACGGTAGCAATACCGGGGAAGAGCTCTTTTGCTTCAGCCACGGCCTTGTCATCACTCACGACGAGAAGCGGAGGAACCCCGTGGGTTCCGGCCACAGCGGCATCGATTGCGAGTTCGCCGACCTCGCATCCATTGGCTTTCATCCACTGAAAACCGCTGCTGCTGAAGGTGTGAGCGAGGGGGGGCGCGATCGTGTTGTCGCGGGCGTGATAACCGACAAAGAGCACTCCGGAAAAACTCTGATCGAGCATCGCAAAGCGTCGCGCATTCACGCCGTTGAAAATATCGCAGCGTTCATCGAGCTCTTCATAGATGAGATTCACGCCATGCCCGTGATTGTCCCACACGATCACCTGCTCGGCTCCCGCGGCAAAGAGACCTCTCGCGGTGGCACTGGCTTCGGCGGTGGCTTGTCGGCGAGCAAATTCGTATTGCTCCGGCGCGTCGTTGAGGTTGCCACCGGCAGCGCCGACCACGCAGGCCGGACCTTCACAATCCACTGCGATGACAAATTTCATCAGGTTACTTCGAGATAATCGTGATCAGGCAGTGCGGGGAAGGGGGCGGTCGGCAATGTCTGATACCAGAAAGCGACGGACGAAATATCATCCTGAAGTGGCAGGAAGCGATGGCCGGAATGCCAGCCGAGAGCTTGGATCGTGATGCGCAGATCTTCTTCAAAACGCACGGGGTCCATGATGTGCCAGCGATACATGCCGAAACGCATTTGCGAACTGTAAACGCCATCGGGCCGGATCACCTGATGGAGTCCGGCATATGGGGTGCAGTATTCCTGATACTGCTTCGTTTCCTTGTTTTCGAAATTATACGAACCGCAGAAATAATCCTCCGTGCCGGTGCCACAGATGGTCGGCCATTTGTCACCGTCCATGTAGAACTTGATTTCACCCTCGCCCCACCAACCGGTGTTGTTCACGCCCCAGCCCATCGAAGTGCCAACGAAATGACCGCGGCCTTTCACCCCTTCAAGAATCGTATAAACGTCTTTATAGGGCAGAGGGTTGGTGCGACGGAACTGAGCGTGGAAGTAGGCGCAGTCGTCCGGCACTTCGGTCAGCGTGTAATTGATCTGATAAAACAGCACCATGTCGTCAGCCGCGATATTGGTCATGGTGATGCGGCACTTTTTGCGGAAGGGCATTTCCCAATAGCAGTTAAACGCGCTGCCGGGATTCACGCTGACGGGTTGGGAAACGAGCGGCGCAAACTTGCCCCAGTGCATACCGAAGAAATCGCCGACCGGACATTCGACTGAAGGTTGTTCCTGATCGTCCCAGTAGATCCGCATGATACTGTGGCGCCAGGTGCCGGTCGGCGTCATCCAGATTTGCTGGATCGCACCACTGCCTTCAATTTCGGCCATCGTGAATGTTTCACCCGCTTTGATTTTTACACAGGGGGAGATTTTCCACCCTTGGCCGAGGTCACGCGCGCATTCCGCGCTGTGTCCTTCGGTGGCCATACCGCCGGCGCCTTTTTCGCCGTTAAAATTCTCCGGACTGATCGAGCGCGTCTGCGCCTTGGAGAGTTTGCTGAGGTTGCCGAGATTGAGACCGAGACCGTTGAAATCATTCATGGGATAGTAGGGAATGTGAATTTAGGGAGCCTGATTAGGCAATTCATACTTCCACGGGACAAACGTATTTGCGGTTCGCGCAGGAAATAGTTTTTCATCCCGCGAAGAGAATAGGTTGGCTGCGCTCAAATCGTTCGACTCGATCGCGATAACCCGGCCCAATGACGAGCTTAAGATGGCTGCCACTCATAGATGAAACGATTCGACCAGGTTGATGGATTGCGAGGGATCGCCTGCATGCTCGTGATTTGGCACCACGTGGCGGATGATTATGCGGCGATTGCAGGTTCGGGGTTTTGGCTGCAAACGGTGGCCCAGAATTTCAATGTCGGTCTGATTGGCGTGTTGGCGTTTTTTGCGATCAGTGGATTTGTGATCCCGAGTTCCTTGAGAGGGGCGCGCGTGGCCGGGGTGAAAAAGTTTCTGACGAGACGTTTCTGGCGGCTGTATCCTCCATTCTGGTTTGCGGTCATGCTTACTTGGTTGATGAATTGGCGCGATTTTTCTCCGGAGCGATTAGCCTGGAATGCCACGATGATTCCCAGTCTGGGTGATGTGACATCCGCCGCCGGTCATTTTTGGACGTTGGAGATTGAGTTGGTGTTTTATCTGTTTGTGGCCCTGCTGTTTCTGCTGATGGGGAAACTGGGGTGGAAGGTGATCGTGCCCACATTTATTCTCTTGGGTGCATGGTATGTTGAGTGGCCAAAATTCCCGCTCGATGAACATTGGAAGTCGCTGATTCTTTATCTGGCGGTGATGTTTTGGGGCGCTTGTTGCCGGGAGATTATGCAGTTTGATTTTAGTAATTGGGTTAGGCCCGCACGGGTAAACTTGGCGCGTGCGATTGCACTGGGGCTCGCCTCGGGATTGCTTCTGCTGCGGCCATTGAAGTCGGCGTATTTTGCCATCGTTGAAGGGGATGCTGCATTGTTGGAATTTGGTGCGAGCTCCTCGCTGGCCATCCTGCTTTTTCTATTTTGGGTCGTGTTGACACCGGTGCATAGCACTCTCCTGGCCCGGTTTGGACGATGGACCTATTCCACTTATTTACTGCACGCAGTCGTCTTTTACAGTGTGCTGTGGCTCATTGAGAAATGGGATCTTTCCTTTCTCCAAGGGTGGCCTCTGATGGTCTATGTCTTGGCGCTGATTATCCTCTGCTTTGGCATGGGAGGACTGGCTTACCGCTGGATAGAACTTCCCAGTGATCGAGTGGGTAAACGCTTAACTGGAAAATCCCCTTAGGCTAAGCAATTAGCTCTCGTCGAATTTTAACGAGTGGCTGAATCGCCCAAAACGAGGGAGCAGGTAGCGGGCGGTGTCGAACGAGGCTAAGACGAAGGTGGCTTGTCCAATGATTTCTCTTCGGGGGACCGGGCCGATCATGCGGGAGTCGGTGCTGTTGTCGCGGGAATCACCCATCATGAAATAGCTTCCTTCAGGGACGATGTATGGGGCGAAGATTCGCACTGCCATCCGCTTGGGTAGAATCAAAACCAAATGGTCGGAGTCCTTGAGATGTTCGACCGCGACCAAGGGATTCGGATCCTCGAAAACATCGCGTTTGTAGATAGCGGGATCTCGGGTTGAATACTTTTGAGCAACTTCGTTGATGATCAGGATCTCATTGCGCATCTCGATCTTGTCACCGGGGAGGCCGACGACTCGTTTTACCAAACGCATTCCATCTTTTGGTGAATAGCAGACGACGATATCACCTCGCTCGGGATTACCCCACTGCGCGATATGAGTCGTCGTGAAAGGGATTTTCAAATCATAAGCGAGTTTGTTCACCAGGACTAGATCCCCCTCCACAATCGTCGGTTTCATCGACCCGGTGGGAACCCAGTTCCAATCAACGACAGCCGATCTAAGCGGCGCACTAATGATAAAGATGATCGCGAGGGGTTTCAGCCACTCGCGGTAAAAACGTTTCAGGGTAGGATGCATTGTTGATGCAGACCCTATTTCCAAATTTAGGTTTCATCGAATCGTGCTCTCAAACCGAGATATGAGAATGATAACGAGAAAGAGTTTAGAGATCAGTTCTTGGCTGGCTCCACTTCGTCCTGATATCTACGCCCATTGCCGCCCCATTTGTCGCAACCCCCTTCGCCGCTGGGGCGCACGCTGGGTTTTTGAATATCGGCGTAGCCTTTGTGGGCCATGGGATCTTTTCCCGCGACCACGATCACATCGCGATAATCAAATCGACTGACACTGACTCCCTCGGGAGGTGTGCCCCAGTGCAGTCGTGATTCGCAGGACATGTAATGATTCACCAGGGCGCGGCGGTAGGTGCCTTCCGTGGCTTTATTCGGGAGTGATCGATGGAGCAGGTAACCATTGAAGAAAACGACGGAGCCGGGTTCGACTTCGACGGGAATCGACTCTTCATCGCGGTAGGGGAAATCGACAGATTGCTCCGCGCAATCGAAACGCCGGTCGGCGTGCCATTCCTGATCCCAGATGATGCCGTGTTTGTGTGAACCGGGGATGACCCAGAGACAGCCATTGTCGACCGTGGCGCGATCCATCGAGATCCAACTGCCGGTTAACGAACGGTCACGGGTTGGAATATAATCTTCATCCTGATGCCAGGCTTGGCCGGGCTTGCCGGACGATTTGATGAAAAGCATCGATTGCATGCACTTCACGTTGGGGCCGATCACGGTGGTGAGTGCATCAATTGTAGGCTGGTTGTGAATGGCGCGGAGCATGGGCTCCGAGCATTTGTGCGGAAAATGAATGCAGAGAAAACGGCGGAGCACATCGGCATCAACCTCTGAAGGTTCGGCCTTGGGGTGGTCGGGCAGCTCACCGCGTTCGCCGCGACAGATCTGGGTGGTTTCCTGTTTGAGCTCTTCGATTTCGCCTTCGTTGAAGGCGTTTTCGAGCACGATGTAGCCATTGGCCTCGTAGAATTCCTTGACCGCAGCGGGATCGGCGTCGGGTGTGAAATAGCCGGGAGGGCGCGTGGCGGGGAAGGTGTTGAGGCGGGTGCCAGCAAAGCCTTGGGAAGGGACGACTAGGTCGCGAATGGGGGTATCAATTGTTGCAGAACTCATGAGTATTTATATCTAATAGCATACAATATTCGCCTTAGATAGCCCTATGGAACGCAAAAACATATCTAGAAGACTACGCTATGCTCATAGCTCTCAGATCGTCTTTGGCGATGTGGTCTATGATGCGGGGAGCTCCTTTGGTCCACGTGTGCAATGCGATTACCAGCTGGTGGTCATGGAAGAGGGGAGCGTGATAGTGGACGTGGATGGCGAAAAGCTGAAGATCAATGCGGGAGAGGTGGGGCTGTTATTCCCGGGTGCAAAAGAACAGTTCCTTTTCACTGAGGATCGAAAGAGTCGGCATACGTGGTGTGCGGTATCACCCGCGATGTTGAGCGATGACCTGATCGCAGAGTGTCATCAGGCTCAGCGGGTGTTGCCTGTGACCCGTCGCTTTGCTCAGTTGATTGAAATGGGGCTTTCGATTCCGGATTTGGCAATGAGTCATTCCCATGGATTGGTCGAAGCATTGGGCCTAGCTGTTTTACAGGAGTATCTCTTTTCCTGGCGTCGGACGAATACCCATCCCGCGGATGAACCGGATGCGATCAAGCGTGCGATTGAGTGGGTAGGAGTGGAAGGAAGTGAACCGATTGACTTACACGCTCTCGCGAAGTTGGCGGGAGTTTCGGCCGCGCAACTGGTGAAACTATTTAAACGACATCTCGGCACGACTCCGATGCGTTATGTGTGGGAAACCCGCACGCGACGTGGAGCGCAGTTGTTACGTGAGACGGGATTAACCGTGAGCGAGATCGCGTATCGATCTGGATTTCAGACGCCGTTTCATTTCTCACGCTGGGTGAAGAAAGTGCACGGCATGTCGCCGAAGGAGTTTCGGGCCCATGCTTGGGACGGTGGCTTGTCACGGATGACGTGATCAACCCCCGATCCAATTCGTCCTAATCTGCGAGAGCGGCGCTGTTCGCCGATGGTTGGTAGGTCTTCATCGGCTCTTTAGTCAGTAACAGCGTGATGAGTGAGACGACGGCTGCGGCCATCAAATAAAAAGCCAGGGCCATGTCATCGTGACTCGTGGTGATGAGGTAGGTGCAGATGAGAGGTGTCGTGCCCCCAAAGATGCCGAGGCACATATTGTAGCCGACCGATAGTGCGCTGACGCGAACGCGAGGCGCGACCATCTCAACCATCGCGGCAGGATAGACGCCGAAGATCATGGCAACGAGCACGGCGAATCCGAACTGGCCAAGCAGCGTGTGGATTTCGTTGCCGCTATGCATGAGATTAAGCAGCGGATAGGTTAACGCCAGCAGGCCGATTACGGCGGTGAGCAGGATCGGTTTGCGCCCAATCTTATCTGAGAGAATGGCGAAGATCGGAATCAGGATGAGCATCGCCATCATATTCAGGCTGTTGATATCAAGTGCTTCGGCCCGGGTGTAATGAGCGTGGGCTTTCAACCAACTAGCGGCGTAGACGAAGATCATGTAAAAGCCGACAGCGTTGACCACGTTGATGCCAATGATCCGTAGCATCGCACGCCACTCGTTGCGAAACGCTTCGAGGATAGGGCTCTTGGGGCGTTCTGCTTCAGTCGACGCTTCCGGAGCCGTAACATGCTTGCGGATGTAGAGACCAGCGAAACCGATGCCGATTCCGAGGAGGAAAGGAATACGCCAGCCCCACGCAGTGACCTGCTCAGGAGTCAGCAAATTAGAAATTAATGCGCCGACGGATGAGCCAAGCAGGATGCCCGCGACGGCACCCCAGATACTCCAGCTGGCGAAAAATCCGCGGCGTTTCTGCGGACACGTTTCCACGGACACGTTTCCACGAGAAACACGATCGACGTCGTGTATTCGCCACCCACGGAAAGACCCTGCAGTAATCGCATCAAGACGAGGAGCCCCGAAGCGGCAACGCCGATGGCTGCGTGATCAGGGAGCACGCCGATCAGAAATGTGGGTATCGCCATCAGGATGATCGAAAGAGTGAGGGCGACTTTGCAGCCTCGTTTATCACCGATTCGCCCGAGGATAATACTTCCGAAAGGCCGCATTAAAAATCCGGCCGCGAAAACGCCAAAGGCCGCGAGGACGGAGGCAGTGGGGTCATCCGAGGGGAAGAAATGGGCACCAATGATCGGCG
The DNA here is from genome assembly GCA_034669935.1 of Cephaloticoccus sp. Classification (GTDB taxonomy): domain Bacteria; phylum Verrucomicrobiota; class Verrucomicrobiia; order Opitutales; family Opitutaceae; genus Cephaloticoccus. The sequence continues at coordinate 347,646 of JAXMOJ010000001.1, read as the reverse complement.
CGAAGTAGCCGTAAACAGCGAAATCATACCACTCCATGACATTGCCGACGATGCCGGCGATGATCGTTTTACTTTTGCTTTGGGGTTTGCTCATGGGGCTTGTGTTGGGGATTAGAGCCAGATCGCAACGAGCGCCATGATGGCGAGCCCTGCGATTAAACATGCGAACTTCGTAAACAGGTTTTGATGTCCTTTGAACTCGGGGCCGATGATTTCAATCGTGGCGACATAGATGAAAGTAGCAGAGGCCAGAGCATCGAAAACCCCCTCCGTGATTTGACCGGCACGATCTTCCAAGAAGTGATTAATTCCCGCGCCAATCAGCACTCCCAGAGGGGTCATGATCGAAAAAAAAATGATCAGTTTTTGTGTCTTGGCTTGGAGCGCCCTGCTGCGAACCAAGCTAACTCCCAGCGCAAAGGCCGCGCTACCTTTATGGGCAAAGATGGCGACCAGAAGCACGATTGATCCCGCCACGGTGCGTTCTGCTCCGAGCGATGCTCCGGCGATGATCGAGTGGAAGGAGAGCACCAAAAGGAGAATGTATGGAGCGAGATCATGGGAGGTGCCTTCCGCTTTGGCGTTGGTCTGCCGCTCCAAAAAGTAGTGCCCCGCCCGATCGACAAACATGATCAGGATGAATCCCGCTGCTGCGATCATGAAGGGAAGCGGGTAATCCATCGCGGGGAATACGCTCGAAAAATTACTCGCTGCGTCGGGGAGCACATGAATGAGGCTCGCCCCCAAAAAGACGCCGGCGCCGAAGATCGAACCCAAGGCAAAGAATTGGTCCGCGCGAGCTGATCGACTGACGCGAATCGCCGCGATGCCGCCTTGATAGCCGACGACAAAAATCAGCAACATGCTGGCTAACTTGATAATCCAGTATTCCATCGGGGTAATGAGGGGCGGCTAGAGACCATCAAGATTGCCCGCAGGCATCAAGGCAGGAAACAAGAGAGCAGTTCCGTCTTGTGGCGCGTCAACTCACCCCCACGCTGATCGGATGCTTCGCCCTCTCCGTCTCCGCTTGCCAGCTTGTTTGGGCTGCCTGTTGTTGAGTGCGGTTGCCGGTGCAGCCGAAATTTTGCCCGAGGCGAATGTATGGAGAAAGGTTTCTTCCTACCTGACGAAAGAGGCCTTGATTGAATTGAAGGATCTGCCTGCGCCGATTAGTGCTGAGGCGCAGCGTGAGCATGATTTTTGTCTGGCGGTCGTGACGCTTGATCAGCAACCGCTCAGCGAATCACGCCTCGATGTGGTGGAGGGGAGATTGAGAAGTTTGTTGGTGTCGCGGGGTGATGATGACATCGCGAATGCATCACGCTATCTGCTGGGACGCATCGCGCAGATCTATCGTTCGACACCGCAGATGGACACGGCGGCGCAGTATTATCGAGAGGTCTTGGCCAGCGGAAGTGACGGTGAATGGGCGAAGCTCGCTCGCGTGAAACTGGCGGTGCTGGAGCTATATGTGCTGCCGGCGGATTCGCGACAGGCTCGGGTCGATGCGGTGCTTGCCTTGATGGAGGGGACGGATGATCGGGTGACATTACGGGACTTGCACCGCTTGATAGCTCGCGCGGGGATGTTCTTTAACCTGCCTCCCGAGCTCGCGTTGCAACACTTGTTGGCGGCGGATGAGTTTGGCGGATTACAAGGCACCCTCGGGGCGGATCAATTAGTGCAGATCGGTGAGCTGGCGATCGATACGGGGCAACCAGAGTTGTCCGCCCATTACTACGAACGGCTCCGCGAGGAATACCCCCGCGATCCTCGAATCTATATTCACGATCAACGGCAAGCGGGACAACCCGTGCCGCAAAGAAGGGAGGAACTCAATGGTCGTTAAAAAACCGCGCCTCAACATGGCCATGGTGGTGCTGTTGGGCGCCTATTTTATCGCGGCGTTTGTGGTGCTCACTCGTCCGGGGGCGACACTTTCCAGCGATGGTCGCACGGTGATTCGGATTGCCCATTGGCAGATCGAGGCGGGCCCCCGCGAAGCCCTCGATGCGATGATCGCGCGTTATGAAGAATTAAACCCCGAGGTGCGGGTCGAGCAGGTCGCGGTGCCGGGTAATCTCTACAAGCAGTGGTTGCGCACCCAATTGATTGGGGGGAGTGCTCCGGATATTATCGAATTCGGTTCGTTCTGGGGAGGGGTGGATGATATTCCTCCACGTTTCTTCGATCCGATTTCCCGCTATGTGGAGGAGCCCAATCCTTACAACGACGGCACCTCGCTGGAAGGAATGAAGTGGCGCGATACATTTCGCGATGGGCTGAATACGCCCGATGCCTACATCGAAAATTTGAGCAACTATTACGCGGTCACGCTCTGTATGACGAGTATGCGCGTGTTCTATAATCCGAGTCTGTTGCGGGAGATTTCGGGCAGCGAAACGCTACCCGCTACTTATCGTGAAATGCGCGTGCTCGGGGAAACCTTGCGCGATTACAATCAGGACCACGGCACAAAAATCACCCTCTATGCCGGGAGTAAATTCACGGGCGATGTCTTGATGTTGGAACGCATGAACAGCTATGGCGGGATGGGGCTGAGTTTTGCGAATGATCGATTTCGGGAGCAAGGAATGAGGAAACGGGATGGGGTGCTCGAATATCTCCGTGGCCAATGGGATTTTAATCACCCCGACATGCATGCCTCGTTTATTTTGATGCGCGAGATGGCGAGCCACTTGCGGCCCGGGTATCAGCAAATGGAGCGTGACGCAGCCATTCAGGAATTTTTACGCCGTGAATCATTGATGATTTTCGCGGGCACGTGGGATGCGACCAGTTTGCGAACCCTCTCTCCGTTCGAATTGGAAGTGACGGAGTTTCCCTGGCCGAGAGCGAGTGATGGCGAACTGACGAGTCACTACTGGGGGCCGGTCTCGGAAGGAGCGGGCACGACGAATGCAGCCTTCTATCTTAACAAGGCGGGGCAACATAAAGAGGCGGCGCTCGATTTCATGCGTTTCATGACGGGGCTCGAAGGTAATACGATCTTCGCGCAGACGAGTGGTTGGCTGCCTTCAGTGCGTGAAGTGGAAGTGGCGGATTACGCAAAATCCTATTTACCCCGTTTTGAAGGATTCAGTGTTCGGACCAGCTACATGCGAGGATTTGGCAGTGAAACACGCGAAGTCTGGAGTCGCCACATGCATCATTTGACTTCGCCTCAGGGTGGGGTTGAGCCATTTCTGGAAGTGTTTCAGCAAGAGTTTCACGACGCGCTGCGTCGTGATTTAAAAAAGGATTTACGCGACGTGTATTTGAGCATTCGTCGTGACTTACCACCTCTCACTGCGTTGACCGTGTTGGATCGATTGGAAGGGCTCGATTCGAACCGCTATCGCTCGCGTTTGCGCCGCGAGAGCAATCAGGCAATCACCGAAGCGAAGCTGTATGAAGCGGAATTTCTGACGCGGCATGGTTCGGCGGTGGATGAGATGGAGTAACACGTCCCTTAGAGGGAGTAGTTTTACTTGTGAGCGAGAGGAGGCTGCGCATTGTGTGGGCGATGCCCCGATTGTTACCCCTTGGAAGACTGCTTTGTGTTGGGCTATGCAGTGTCTTGTCGGGTGCTGCCCAAACTCAGGCGGAAATCTCGGTCTGGGAAAAACTCTCCGTCTATCAGTCGGCGGTGGCGGAGCAAGCATTGGAGGATCTGCCTTCTCCGGAAAATGCCGCTGCGCAGCGGGAGCGTGATTTTTGCGCGGCGGTGGTGCACCTCGATCAGCAGCCACTCAGCGAATCGAGATTGGATGATGTGGAGCAACGTTTCCAAGCCTTGCTCGCGGTCGAGGACAACGACGAGATCGCGCGGGCCTCGCGCTATTTGTTGGGGAGGATCGCGCAAGTTTTCCGAGCGCGACCTGATGTGACACATGCTGCCGATTATTTTCGCGGCTTAGCCGAGCAGCCCGGTCCCGGCATCTGGGGTGAACAGGCCCGATTGAAACTCACTATACTGACGCTCTATGTTCTGCCGATCAGGACTCCGGCTGAGCGCCTCGAATTGGCGGAAGGCTATGCGGTCGCGGCGCATGATCCCATCGTCTTGCGTGATATGCACCGGCTGTTGGCTCGGGCTATTTTGTTCTACAACTTTCCTTCCAAGGGTGCCCTCGAGCATCTTTTGGCGGCAGATAAAATCGGTGGGTTAGTCGGGACTCAAGCCGCGTCGCAATTGGTGCAAATCGGGGAGTTGGCGTGGGATGAAGGGGATGAAAAATTGGCGGCACATTTCTACGAACGCTTGTCGAAAGAATACCCCCGTGATCCACGAATATTTGTGATGCAGCAACGGCTCGCGGGTGAGCCGACTCCGGGTCGAGGGGAGGTCGTTAATGGGCGCTAAATCCAAGGGCGGTGTTAACACCATCTGGATCGTGGGAGGATGTTACCTCATAGCGGCGCTGGTGGTTTTATTTCGACCTGGTGCGATGTTGTCGAGCGACGACCGGACCGTGATCAGATTTTCCCATTGGCAGGCGGAAGCGGGCCCGCGTGAGGCGATGGATGCGCTGATTGAGCGCTATGAAGAACTCAATCCCGACGTGCGCGTGGTGCAGCTTGATGTGCCGGGACGGGTTTACACCCGTTGGGTGCGCACCCAGTTAATCGGCGAAACCGCGCCGGATTTGATCGAATTCGGTGGGGGGAGCAACGACATCGTGCCGCGATTCTTCGAGCCGATTAGTAAATACGTGGATGAGCCCAATCCGTATAACGAAGGCACCCCTTTGGAAGGGATGCGTTGGCGTGATACTTTTGTGGATGGCTTAAATACGCCAAGTTCCTATATCGATCGATTAAGCAATTACTATGCCGTGACGATGTGTTCGGTCACACTGCGATTGTTCTACAATCCAGACTTACTCGAGGAAATAACGGGCCGTCGTGAGCCACCGCACACTTACGAGGATTTGCGTCGGATCCAAGAAGAGGTGGCAGCCTACAGTGCCCGGGCAGGGAAGCGTGTTTCGCTCTATGCCGGTTGCGATTACACGGGTGAGATCATGATCGAACAATTACTCGCGAGGGCCGGGGTAGGGGTCGGATTCGAGTTGGATCGTTTTCGCGAGCAAGGGTCACCGGTGGCGCAGATGGCTCAGGAATATATGCGAGGGCATTGGGACTACCGCACTCCCGCCCTCTTTGACGCGATCCAGAATTCACATGAGGCCGCGCCATTCTTTCGTCCCGGTTTCCAGCAATTGGATCGTGATGCGGCGACCCAGGAATTTTTGCGCAGTCAGGCTTTGATGTTCATCACCGGGACTTGGGATGCGACAACATTGAAGACCATGGCACCATTCGAAGTCGGTGTGGATCATATCCCCTGGCCGGCGAAATCGGATCACTCGATTGCCGGTCGCCATTACTGGTCTCCGGTTTCCGATGGTGAAGCCAACACCTCAATGCCGTTTTATCTGAACAAGCAGAGTAAAAACAAAGACGTGGCGATGGATTTCATGCGCTTCGTAACCAGTCTGGAAGGCAACACGATTTGGATGAATAAAAGCGGGTGGAATCCCTCTGTGCGAGGGGTGGAGTTGCTGGAGGATTTGAAAATTTTCAAACATCGCTTCAAGGGTTACCAGATCCGGTCCTCATTTATGCGGGGTTTTGGGGTCGAGACTCGCGAAGTCTGGCAGCGCCTTACGTATCACTTGACGGGACCGGATGGAGGCGTCGAAAAATTCATGGAGGTCTTCGAAGACGAATTTCCACCTGCTTTGCGAAAGGATGTGGAATCGAACGTGCGCGTGCTCTATCTGAGTTTACGGCGCGATGTTCCTTCGCTGGTCGCGCTGGCGACGCTTGATCGTCTGGTGGGGCACAGCGACAAAGAGGTGCAAGCGCGGAAGATCCGGGAGAGCAGTCAGAATCTCACAGAGGCCAAAATGTATGAAGCTGAAGTGGTGTTGGCGAGAGGTCCCGCGGTAGCTGATCCGTTGCCCTGATCGGGCGATGGATGAGATAGAATAGCGCGTGGGTGGCGAATGAGGAGTTTTCCTTGTGGGCAGGTGGAGGGTGCGCATTGTTGTCGGTGCGATGCTCGGTCTGATACCCCTGCGAAGGCTACTCTGTGCGGGACTGTGCGGGATCTTGTCGGTTGCGGCGGAACCTGCTCTGGAAATTTCCGTATGGGAAAAGATGTCCGTTTATCAGTCGGCAGAGGCCGAGCGAGAATTGGAGCGACTGCCAGAAGCTTCCACTCAACATGCGGTTCGTGAACGTGATTTCTGTGCAGCGGTGGTTCACCTCGACCAGCAGCCTCTCAGCGAATCGAGATTGGATGATGTGGAGAAGCGTCTCCAAGCGTTGATTGAAGTGGAAGGCAACGATGAGATCGCCCGCGCCTCACGGTATTTGCTTGGCCGGATTGCCCAGATTTTTCGTGCGGAACCTGATATCCTTCAGGCCGCGGAATATTTTCGAGGTCTGGTCGAACAACCCGGTCCGGGTATTTGGGGTGAGCAAGCGAGACTGAAGCTCACCGTGCTGACTCTCTACGCACTACCGATTAAGACTCCCGCCGAACGCTTAGCGCTGGTGGAGTCGTATGCGGTTGCGGCGCGCGACCCCATCGCGGTGCGAGATATACACCGGTTGGTCGCGCGGGCTATTTTGTTCTACAACCTTTTGCCCGAGCGTGCGCTCAAGCATCTTTTGCAAGCGGATGAGATCGGAGGGTTGAGCGGGACTCAGGCCGCGGATCAATTGGTGCAAATTGGCGAGCTCGCCTGGGATGAAGGGAAGGAAGAAATGGCCGCGCATTATTACGACCGGCTGAGTAAAGAATACCCACGTGACCCACGTATATTCACGATGCAGCAACGTCTGGCGGGCAAACCAACACCGGCACGAGGGGAGGTTGTTAATGGCCGCTAAATCTCAACGCATGCTAGGCTCACTCGGGATCGTGGGAGGTTGTTACTTGATTGCGGTGCTCGTGGTTTTATTTCGACCGGGCGCGATTTTTTCGAGCGATGATCGGACGGTGATTAGATTCTCTTTTTGGCAAACGGAAGCGGGCCCACGTGAAGCGATGGATGCGCTCATTGAGCGTTATGAAGAACTCAATCCCCACGTGCGAGTGGTGCCGATTAATGTGCCGGGGGGCATTTACATGCGTTGGGTGCGCACGCAATTCATCGGCGAAACGGCGCCGGACTTAGTGCAATTGGGAGCCTCCGCGAATTACGCTACGCGTTACTTGGAGCCGATCAGTAAATATGTGGATGAGCCGAATCCCTACAATGAAGGCACCCCACTGGCAGGGATGCGTTGGCGGGATACGTTTGTGGACGGATTGAATTCTCCGAGTTGCTACGTTGATCAATTGAGTAATTATTACGCGGTTACGTTATGCTCCCTCACTTTGCGCCTGTTCTATAATCCGGGCTTAATGGAGGAGATTACGGGAAGTCGCGAGCCGCCTCACACCTACGACGATTTACTTCGAATCCAAGATCAAGCGGTGGCTCATAGTGTTCGCGAAGGTCGACTGGTCTCACTCTACGCCGGTTGTTTTTACACCAGCGATATTGTAATCGAACAACTGCTCACCCGCGCGGGGTTGGGCGTGTCTTTTCACTTGGATCGTTTTCGCGAGCAAGGCCCATCCAAGGCTCAGTTGGCGCAAGAATATTTACGTGGTCACTGGGATTATCGGACTGATGCGCTCTACGCCGGACTGCAGAATTCACGTGCGGCAGCGCCGTTTTTTCGTCCCGGGTTTCAGCAATTGGATCGCGGTGCTGCCACCCAGGAATTTCTGCGTGGGCAAGCGTTGATGTTTGTGACTGGCACTTGGGATGCCACGACTTTGAAGACGATGGCTCCTTTCGAAGTAGGGGTGGATCATATCCCCTGGCCGGCGATGTCGGATAACTCTGCAGCGGGTCGGTATTACTGGTCTCCTATTTCCGATGGTGAAGCCAACACCGCGATGCCGTTTTGCTTAAACAGACTGAGTCCGAATAAAGATCAGGCGATGGACTTTATGCGCTTTGTAACCAGCTACGAGGGGAACACGATTTGGATGAAACAGAGTGGATGGAATCCTTCTATCCGCGGGGTTGAGTTGTCGGAAGATTTGAAGATTTTTAAGCATCGATTCGAAGGCTACCAAGTGAGGAATTCATTTATGAGAGGTGGAGTGGAGGCTCGAGATCTCTGGCAACGTTATACACATCTCTTGATGGCACCGAATGGTGGGGTGGAGAAATTTTTGGAGGCTTTCGAAAAGGATTTTCCCGCTGCTATACGCAGGGATGTGGAATCCGTCGTGCGCATGCACTATCTGGTTTTACGCGGCGATGTGCCGGCTCTGATCTCGCTAGCGACACTCGATCGTTTGATGAATCACGATGACAAAGAAGTGCAATCAAGGAAGACTCGGGAGAGCAGCCAGAACTTCACGGAGGCCAAAATGTATGAAGCTGAAGCGGTGTTGGCGAGAGGTTCGGCCGTAGCCGATCCCCTGCCCTGATCACCACCACCCGAGTCGGCGCCCGCGCCAGAAAGAAAACACGTAGGACGACGGGATTTCGCTACTCAAGGTGTTAGTCACATCGCGCCGCTCAGGAGGGATTTGTTTTCCATCGGGATCGATCTGCCACTGCATGCGCGTGCCGTTGATCGATTTCATGATGCGGCGGGCGACTGATTTGGCTTCATCGGCTATTTCCGGCGAATGCTCGCCGGCGAGCATGGCGGTGACGAGGGTGCGACCCAGCGGTTCGGTCCAACGCCGCGTGGTGGTTTGGCTGAGACCCGGTTGACCGAGAAACCATTCACTTCGAGGTAACTGAGGGGTATGAGGAGCCGGTCGCCAGGTGCCTTCATTCAGATTCACGAGGAAGAAGTAGTAGGGCAGCAGATCGTCCTCGATTCCGAGTGTCCATGGTTCGAGCCAGACTTTCAGAGTCTGCGCGAGCGATTCATGATCGACCAGCTCGGGGAGTATTTTATGTGTGCCGGTGGCCGAGACCGCCGTGAAAAGGCTGTGGATCGTCGTTTCCCAGCACAGGTATTCGCCGGGTTTGAGTTGGTCGCCGACAATCCGATTCGGCGGCCAGTCATGGGGATCCTTGGTGGCGGCATCGCGTTTCCATTCGTCGAGGGTGGTTTCGTGATCCCATTTGCCGACTTTACGAAAGTGGCGTGCTTCATTAAGGTATTCTTCTTGGCCGGTGATGTCGTAGGCGAGGGTGTTGAGAAAGACGAAGATCGCGTTGTAGGCATGCAGGTTCTTCCGGTTGTCCCACACGTGATCGAGGTAGAAAATCTGGTAATCGATCTGCTTCCAGTAGGTGGCCATGCCGACCAACATGTCGCGTGAGCGATCCGCATCTGCTTTTGGCGCAATCTTGGCGTATTCGGCGAGACCCCAGGCGGCGAAGAGGTATTGGTCGCCGCTGGTCTGATCGGAAAGCTTGAAACCGTAGGGTTTGCCCATCCACCCGGGGCGACCGTCTTCTTCGCCGAATTGGTAGATCGCTTCGAGACAGCGATAGGCGCGACTGGCGTGGACTAACGCGTCCTCTTCGCCGGTGGCGTGGAATCGTTCCACTTGGGCGGCGAGCCAATAGCCGGCCGTCGTGAGTGAGTTCTCATTGTTCCGGTATTCCCAGGCCCCGGCGGGTTTGATGCGCCATTCCTTGAAATCGAAGGTGGTGACGCCTTCAAAATCGGAAGGTTGAAAGGCTCGGATCGCATCACCGTCGATCTTCATCATCGAATAAAAGATCCCGCTCGGGTGATCATGCAGTGCGAGAAAGTGATCGCTGATTCGACGCGCCTTGGCTTCGAAATCGAGGCCATCGAGATCGAGGAGGGGGTGCTTCGACTTCATGCCGGAAGTGAGCGACGAAGATTATCGCACACGATGGCCGCCGCGACCCCGGCATTCAACGATTCGGCCTGGCCGTATCGTGGAATGGTCACGAACTGAGTGATCGTTCGACGCACTTCGGGCGACATGCCGCGTCCCTCACTCCCAATCACAATCACCGCATCGCCGGTTGGCGTGAGCGTGTGCACGTCTTCACCGGTAAGATCGCAGCCGAGCACGGGTGTCGTATGAGGCACGTTGGAAAGAAGGGTATCGAGGGTGGCGGTGTGCACCGCCACGCGGGCGAATGAGCCTTTGCTCGCGTTGATCACCTTTTGAGAAAAAAGATCGGCGCATTCCGGCGAGAGCACCACGCGATCGAGCGCATACCAATCGGCGATCCGCAGGAGAGTGCCGACATTGCCGGGGTCTTGCACGCGATCGAGGGCGAGAGTGAGCCCCTTGGCTAATCCACGATCCGGCAACGGGCGCCGGACGATTTGACCGATGGCCAGCACGTTGGTCGGGGTCGGGAAGTGGCTGGCTTTGGCCATATCCGCCGCACTGATCTCATGGGTTCGGTCTCCATCCCACCATTCTGTGGCATAGATTTCAACGAAGGGGAATTTGGCCGCGAGTAGCTCGCGCACGACCTTTTCACCTTCGACGACGAAGAGCCCTTCGGCTTCACGATGTTTTTTTTCGCGCAAGGAACGTAGACGGCTGAGCTCGGCTTTGGTGAGCATGAGGTGACTGTTGCCAAAGAAAACGACAGTGCAATCTTTCGTGTGATTGCATCGCGGCAAAAAGTCCGCCACTTTCCGCTCCCATATATGAGTAACACACTTGGCTGGGGAATTATTAGCACAGGCCGCATCGCGGGTATTTTTGCTCGCGGTTTAGCGGCTTCCAAAACGGGTAAGCTGATCGCTGTCGCGAGCCGTTCACCGGAAAAGGCCGCCCAGTTTGCCGCTGAGTTTGGTGCGAGCAAATCGCATGGCAGCTACGAGGCGCTCTTGGCCGACCCCGAGGTTCAGGCCGTATATATCGCCACACCCCATCCGCAACATGTGGAGTGGGTTATTCGCGCGGCGGAAGCGGGGAAGCATATCCTCTGTGAAAAGCCGATTGGCGTGAATCACCCTGAAGCGATGGTGATGGTGGAAGCCGCACGTGAGCACGGCGTGATGCTGATGGAAGCGTTCATGTATCGCTGCCATCCGCAGGTTGAGAAGGTGCTCGAGATCGTGAACAGCGGTGTGCTCGGCGACATTAAACTGATCCAGGCGGAGTTTGGTTTTCAAGCGGCCTACAATCCGGAATCCCGCCTCTGGGCCAACGATGCCGCCGGCGGTGGCATTATGGATGTGGGTTGTTATCCGATCTCATTTACGCGACGGGTCGCCGGCCTGCTTGACGGAAAACCCTTTCTCAATCCCATCGAGGTCAATGCGACGGGCAAGTTGCATTCCGAATCCGGCGTCGACGAAGTTGCCACGGCTTCCCTCAGGTTTTCGAGCGGCCTGATCACGCAAATAACCACGAGTGTGGCGCTTTCCTTGGAGAGTGGCGCCCGACTCTATGGCACGGAGGGAATGTTGCATCTTTCCGATCCTTGGAATCCTCCGGCTGATAAACCGGAACTTCTGATTCATCGCCATGCCGGCGGAGAAATTGTCGAGACTTACACGGTGTCCGCACCGCCTGATCAATACGGACGTGAAGCCGATAAATTCGCGGAGGCGCTTGCCGCCGGACAGCGCGAAGTCTCCGCCATGCCGCTGGAAGATACGTTGGGCAACATGCAGACTTTGGATGCGTGGCGAGAAGCGATTGGGCTGACTTTCGAGCAAGAGAAGCCCGAGAATTTCAAACACACCCATGCGCGTCGCCCAAGGCGGAAACGCACGTCAGGCCTCATTCCCCATGCGCAGATCGAAGGGTTGGCGAAACCTGTCTCGCGTCTCATCATGGGTTGCGACAATCAACCGACGATCGCGCATGGTGCTGCGATGTGGGACGATTACATGGAACGCGGTGGCACGACTTTTGATACCGCCCATATCTACCAGGACGGCAAACAGGAGATGTTGTTGGGTTGGTGGATGCGGCATCGCGGCAACCGTGACGACGTCACGCTGATCGCGAAGGGCGGGCACACTCCGTTTTGCACCCCTGAAGGCATGGCCGATCAGCTCACCGAATCGCTCGGACGCCTCCAGACTGATCACGTTGATATCTACATGCTTCACCGGGACAATCTCGATGTGCCGGTTGGTCACTTCGTGGAAGCGCTCAACGCTGAAGTGAAGGCGGGGCGTATCCGCACTTTCGGCGGATCAAATTGGTCGCTCAAACGGGTCGCGGCCGCCAATCGCTATGCAAAGCGCAAAGGCCTGCAGGGCTTCAGCGTGGTGAGTAATAATTTCAGCCTCGCGACGATGGTCGATCCGGTGTGGCCGGGTTGCATTTCGTGTTCCGATAAAGAATCGAAACGCTGGCTCAAGAAGAACCAATTGCCGGTGCTCGCGTGGTCGAGTCAGGCGCGGGGCTTCTTCACGGATCGAGCGGGGCTTGATAAACGTGACGATGAAGAGCTCGTGCGTTGCTGGTATAGCGATGAAAATTTCGAACGACGTGAACGCGCGTATGCCTTGGGTCAGAAGAAGGGCGTGCCGCCCATCGCGATCTCCGCTGCCTACGTGCTCACCCAAGCCTTTCCAACCTTCGCCTTGATTGGACCGCGCGTGATGAGCGAGACCGTGAACTCTTTACCCTGCCTCGATGTGGAACTGAGTCCGAAAGAAATCGCGTGGCTCAACCTCGAGCGGAAACGGCTGTGAGGCAGAGCGGGTTTTAATGTGGAAAGCTGGACGAAGCGCGGTAGCGCGGAGATGGTGCGACCGAAGGTCGTGCCCTGACGCGCAGCGAAAGGGTGACTGAAACGGGGTGCCCGTTCGGGCCGGGAAGGAACAAGGCTGGAACTGAGCTGAGAGGCAAATCACTCCCGTAACTGCGCAATACAGTTTGTCATCCAATAGTTGAGAATCGCTTCAGAGTAAATGATTCGGCGGTGGTTTGTGGTAGTATTCCGTAAGTAGATACCGGTAGGGAAAAGCAGTTGTCTCAAGGGCCAAGGCGGATTGTGATGGGGCTATTCTATTCCTCATTATGAAACGATTTGCCCCTTTGCTTCTCCTTACTCTGATCTTTGCTGTGGTGGTTACGCCGATCTGGGCGGCCACGAATGCGAAGACTACGAAATCATCCGGTAAGTCACCGGGGCTCGGCATGGCCACGGCGGTCACGACAGTGACCGGGATCGCGATCTCGCCTTTGATGGGCACGGGGGCCTATGGAGCTTATGAGTGGGCGGCGGCCAAGAAGAATGGCACGCCAGTGGAAGATCTTCCTTGGTATGCGCAAATGAGTTTCTGGGCTCCGGCTCTGGGGATCGTGGTTTTGGTTGGCGCAAAGGATTCCTTGGGCGCGGTGGTGCCTCCCGGTTGGAAAAAACCGCTCGATGTTTTGGAGACGATTGAGAACAAGGCCTCGGGTTTGGTGGCGGCAGGAGCGGTGGTGCCGTTTACCATGAACACGATGTCCAAAATGATTATGGCGGAGATGCCGGATGCTCCGGAGAAAGTGAACACGGGCTTGGCCATGCTTCACCTTGGCGCGATCGATTTTTCATGGCTGCTCAATATTTTAACTGTCCCATTTGGGGTCGCTGTTTTTGCCGTAGTCTGGATGGCCTCGCATGCGATCAACGTGCTCATTTTGCTCAGCCCGTGGGGTGCGATCGATGCGGCGTTGAAGGGGATGCGCACCGCTTTGCTCGGATTAATCACGATCACCGCGACGATGAATCCCTGGATTAGCGCGGCGCTCTCGCTGGTGGTTATTTTGATCGCAGTATTGGTCGCGGGTTGGTCCTTCCGCCTGACCGTATTTGGCACCATTTTCAGCTGGGATTTCTTCACCCTTCGTCGCTCCCGCTACAAGATGAAGGAGAACGACAATAAGATGTTCGCCGGGGGAAATCTTCCGGAGGTCCCGGTTCGCACTTACGGAAAATTACGCCAAACCGAGAGTGGGGTAACCTTCACTTACAAACCTTGGATGGTCATGCCGGAAAAGACTACACTGGTGCCCCGCGATGGATTGGCGGTCGGCAAGGGATTGTTTCTTTCCACCGTGCAAAGCGGGGAGGAAAATACGTTCTTTATTCTGCCACCGCGTTATCGCGGACATGAGGAAGAACTCGCGAAAGCTTATGCGATGGCGGGTGTGAATCCGGCCGGATTGCGCAAGGCTTGGAGTGCCATGCGAGAACTCTTCGGGGGCAGCGCCGCCAAGACGCAGGTGGTGTGAACTGGAGTAAACAGTTTCTACTTTGGTTGGCGGCTCTCTTTTTCGTATTGGCCGGGGCCAATCATTTCCGTCAGCCCGAGTTGTATCTGGCGATGATGCCGCCGGGTCTGCCGTGGCCTGAAGCGCTTAATCTCATCAGCGGTGCAGCAGAGATTCTGGGTGGTCTGGGTCTGCTTTGGAAAAGCACGCGCAGGCTGGCGGGTTGGGGGTTGATCGCGCTCTTGTTGGCGATTTTCCCTGCGAATATTTATGTGGCGATACAGGGTGAGATGCCGGGGATGGACGTCTCGCCACTGACGCTTTGGCTACGCTTACCCTTTCAAGCGGTGTTTATCGCTTGGGTTTGGTGGATCGCGTTGAGCGATCGTGTGGCCGCGAAGACGGATCAATGATGCCGACCCACTCCTAGCCCGAAGCCGCCGTTTACTTTAATATCGGCTCCGGTGATGTAACCCGCGCCGTCCGACGCGAGGAAGAGGGCGGCGCCAATCAGGTCTTCGGGCTCGCCTCCGCGCCCGAGGGGCACTTTGTCGGCTGCTTTTTGGCGTCTTTCCGGAGTGTGATGAAATCCACTCATAGCCGTGTTGACCGCACCTGGCACGATACTGTTTACGGTGATGCCAAACTCTGCCAATTCGAGGGCCAGTGATCGGGTGAGCATGTCCAAGCCGGCCTTACTAATCGTGTAGACCGTGTAGTTCTTGTTCGGTTGGTAAGAGTGCGTGCTGGTGACGTTGATGATCCGGCCTTTGGTTTTCCGCTCCACCATGAGCTTGGTGACCGCCTGAGTGAGAAAGTAGGGCCCTTTGAGATTGATGTGATTGGTGCGATCCCAAGTTTCTTCACTGATCCCAAAGAACTGTCCGCCGCCCAATACCGCCGCATTGTTCACGAGGATATCGAGGCGTCCATAGGTCTCCAGCGCGGCATCAATCAGAAGCTGATGTTGCGAGACATCGCTGATGTCGGCTTCCACCGCGATGGCCTTGCCACCGCTTGCGGTAATTTTGGTCAGGAGCTCATCAGGTAAGGCAGTGCCCGCTTCGTAGTTGATCACGACATTAGCCCCGGCCTGGGCATAGGCGGTCGCGATGGCGGCACCGATGCCCGTCGAGGCGCCGGTGATAATCGCGCATTGGTCCTGCAGTGAGAGGGTGGGATTGTTCACTAAATTAGTTTTCGATGGTCAGATTGAATTCGTGACGGGCGGCGATTTCGGCTTGTTTCGCTTTCAATTGGAAGCGGTAAACACAGTCGCCCCAGACTTTTTTCAGGGAAGGATCTTCCAACGTCACTTTCTCCGAAATCACTTCGTATTCGTTTTCAGCAAATGAAAGGAGGACGGTATCTCCTTGGGGATTGCTGAGCCTCACTTTCCCATCGGCGATGATTCCAGGAGCGCAAAGGATCATGAAATTCCATACCATAGGTTCACGGGCTTCGCTCAACTCGTAGTCATCCGTAATCGTCAGTGGGCCGCTGCGGTTCAATTGATAATTGCGCGTGTAACGTTTGACGGAGGCGACTTCCGGATAGGAACCGGCGATGTCGAGGGAGAAGGCCGCCTGTTCATCGTTGGCGGTGTGGCTCAGCTCGCGCGCGGCGAATTCTCTTCCTTCGTGCTGCATCGTGCCGTTGATCGTGGGCAGGTTGTGCCACTGCGATTGCATCGTCCAAATCTCGTAGCGTTGCGGACTGAAGGTTTTCGCACGGTAGGCTTCCACGCCAACATCGATCAGCAGAGGTGCTCCGTTCAGGTAGACGATGCAGGTGCCGATGTCGTTGTGATTATGGCTCTCGGCGTTGTGTCCGCCTTTGGCCGCGAGAAACAGACCCCGATTGCTACCGCCTTCGCTGCGCGCGACCATGAATTGTAGATCGGGCAACCAGACATCGCGGAGGAGCGGAGGAGGCGGCGATGACTCGTCGTGTTCCGTATCGAATAATCCAGCCAATGTGCGGTTGATAGAACGAATATGGCTGTGCGGTCGGTCGGCTTGTTCGAGCTTCACCCAGCGCCCGAAATCGGCGAGGGCCGGATCGTCGATCCTTCGACCATAGCGCTGCACGAGATCACCGTCGATCATGCCGTTCGCCGCAGCGTCGGCGAAGTTGACCAACCAATCTCCGTCGATGTGGGCGCTCATGATGTAGCGACCGGTGTTCTTGATCAGGTCGTGATCGAACAGTGAAATCTTTCCTTCAGTCGAGTGGTGGAGTAGTTCCAGGCAGTCGAAGAGGCTGGCACCCGCGCGACCCCAATAGACGGGGCCTTCATCACATCCTCCATCGGCCGGTTGGTGATTAATAAACACGTCGAGGCTGCGGAAAATCTTATGAATGGCTCGCGCCCGGCGTTCAGGATCTTTTTCGATCAGGAGTGTGCAGGCGATCCAGTTGGAATGAATCCACGGGTTCCAGTTGTTGACCGGATGATGGCGCGTATGCCAACCCATCCACCAGTAGTCGTCGCGCTCGAGCGCGGGGATGAGAAATTGGCGATCAATCTCCTGCTTGATGCGCGGACGGATCAACTTGGAGACAGTGTCGAGTTGTTCGCCGAGCACATGGTCTATCCACGCCAGCAGGGCCGCGGTTTCCCCCACACCGAGGTCGACGGTGGGGTCGGTGATGTCAGGCAGGTCGGCTCCGACTTTCTGCTCCTGCAGATGGGCGGGAAAGCCCCACCAGGTTTCCTCGCAAATCAGCCAGATGCCATCCGTGATAGCATCGAGAAACCGGCCTTTACCTTCAATGCATTCGGCCAACGCGAGCTCGTGCAAGCGACCACGACGTTGCAAGCTTGGGACCTGATATGATGTGCGATTGCCGTGGCGCGGATAGTCCAGCAGCACGCTGGCCAAGAGTGGCTCCCACGATTCGGTGAGCCGCTGCTCGCCATCGGCGAGAAATCGAGTGCGGCGTTTTTCCGGAATACCTTGCCATGCTTTTCGATCCGAGGCTTTGGGGTAGCGTCGCCACGAATCGAGATTGGCCAGCGCTTTGCGCACGCTGTCGAGATCGTGTTGGCCGGAGAGGAGATTGCGTTCGGTCGTGGGCATGGAGGTCTTTCAATCGGAGTTTAGGTGTGAGTTTAAATCGTGAGAATCGAGGTTCAGCTCTCAGTGCTCTTTCGCTTCGATGCGGAGCGAGAACTCGTGGTGTCCGGTCATCTCTTTTTGTTTGGCAATGAGTTGGAGACGGTAGACTTGGTCGCCCCAAATATTCGTCATCTTGATGTCAGTGAGCTCCACTTTATCCACTCGGTAATCGTAGCGTCCCGCCTCGTAAGTGAGGAGCGCGGCACCGCCCGTCGAAGTGCGTAGCCGTATCTGTCCGTCCGTGACGTGTTCCGGGGCGCTTAGCAGCATGAAATTCCAGACCGTGGGTTCGCGGGCTTCACTCAAGGCGTAATCATCGGTGAGGGTGATGGGGCCCTGGCGTTCCAATTTGAAGGTGCGGGTCCAACGGGACACGGCTGCGCTCTCAGGATAGCTTCCCGCGATATCGAGCGCGAACGTCGCGGCGGTGTCCTCCGCCTGATAACTGATTTCACGAGCGGCGAAAGTTTCTCCGTTCTGCTGTAGGGTGCCATTGATCGTGGGCAGGTTGTGCCACTGCGATTGCATGGTCCAAATATCATAACGCTCCGAGCTGAAGGTCCTGGCCGTGTAGACTTCCGAGCCCACGTCGATCACGAGTGGCTTACCGTCGAGATAGACAATGAACGAACCGACGTCGTTGTGATTGTGGCTCTCGTCGTTGTGACCTCCTTTGGCGCCGAGATAAAAACCTTCGCTGGTGCCAGTCTCACTGCGTGCGGTCATGAATTGGAGGTTCGGCAACCAAACATCGCGGAAGAGGGGTGGGGACGTCGTTTGGGCATTCGACTTAGTGCCGAAGAGAATCCCCAACGTGCGATTGATGGAGACGAGGTAGGTGTAGGGGCGCTTGGCCTGATGTTGTTGCACCCAGCTCCCAAAATCGACCAGGGCCTGGTCTTTAATGTAGTGCCCGAAACGTTGCACCAGAGTGCCGTCGATATTGGCTTTGGGGCTCGCGTCGGCGTAATTGACCAACCAATCCCCATCGATGTGGGCTCGCATGATGAAGCGTCCGGTTTCTTGAACGATGGGTTGGTCGGCGAACGAGAATTTTCCCGAGGTCGCGTAGTCAAGATGCTCGAGACAGTCGAACAGGCTTCCGCCGGCCCGGTCCCAGTAGCCCGGTCCTTCATCGCATCCTCCATCGGCGGGCAGATGATTGATAAACAGATCGAGGCTGCGCATGATTTTCTGCACGGCCCGGGCCCGGCGTTCGGGATCACGCTCCATCAATAAAACACAGGCCAGCCAGTTCGAGTTTACCCACGGATTCCAATTGTTGATGGTGTGTCGACCGACGTCCCAACTCATCCACCAGAAGTCATCGCGTTCGAATGCCGGATCCAGCAGTTGGCGATGAATCTCCCTCTTGATACGTGGACGGATCAACTTGGAAACCGAGTCGAGTTGTTCCCCGAGGAGATGATCGATCCAGGCGAGTTGGGAGGCCGTTTCTCCGACGCCAAGTTCAACGGTCGGATCGCTGATGTCGGGTAGATCCGCGCCCACTTTTTGCTCTTCCAAATGAGCGGGATAGCCCCACCAGGTTTCTTCGCAGATCAACCAGATGCCATCAACGATGGCATCGAGAAAACGCCCTTTCCCTTCGATGCATTCGGCCAGAGCCAACTCCTGTAGCCGACTGCGCCGGACTTGCTGAGGTTGGTGATAAGTCACGCGATTGCCATTTCGCGGGTAGTCGAGCAGCACGCTGGCTAAAAGCGGTTCCCACGGTTCGTTGAGACGACTTTCTCCATGGGCGAGTAATCGGGTGCGGGCTTCCGCCGGAATGTTGGCCCAAGCCTCGCGATCGTTGGCCGCCGGATAACGACGATGGGTGTCGGGATTAAAGTCGATGAGGGCCTCACGAACTGCCGCGAGATCGTAGCGGCCGGAGAGGAGATTGCGTTCGGTAGGGGGCATGGGAGTATGGTTAGAAACTAGGATCTTAAGTCGAAATGTATTCGTCTAAATCGAGGTGGAACGCGTTGTCCCTAACGCGTTTTAGCACCACGTATTTCCAGAATAGGCACAAAGCTGAGCCGGAGTGCAGGCACCCAGTTCACAGAGGAAAGGCGGGCTGAGAATAGGACTCTGTGCTCTCAGTGTCGGAGCTCTGTGTTCTTTGTGACCCAAAAATCATCATCGTGGGAAATAATTCAGCTATTTCGAATAGCATAGCGCTGCAACGGACTAAGACGGGCGAATGCTGATCGTCACGATGGCTCTCTCCACGGGATTGACGAGTCGCCATGCCAATCGGGTGGGGGTGGCGGTTTCCTGGATCACGCAGTGGTTGAATTCCAGCGGTCCCGCTTCGGTGCTGACCGTCACGCGGATGCCCTTGTCGCCATCCTTGATCGTGAGCGTGCCGTCGTCGTTGAGCGACCAGTCAGCGTAGGTGATCAGTGCGGTCTCAAAGTTTTGCGGTTCGGTAAACGCGACCTCATCGGTCACTACCACCCGACCTTCGTGGGTGCGATTGTAGACGAAGGTGCGGTGCAAATGGGTGAGCGATTTCACCTCGTAGGCCTTGGTGAGATCGAGAACGACCTTGTCGCAATCGTCGCTGAAAGATTCTTCGAGCACGGTCGCATGCGCATGGCTGCCGTAGCCGCCGGATCGGTGCTCATCTTTGCCCGGCACTTGGAGCTCTCCGGCAATCACCGGCACCGGATGGCCGAAGGAATTGAGCAGATTACTCTCGTAGCGTTTGGGACTAAAAGTCCGGCTGGTGTAGATTTCCAAGCCCGGATCGACGATCAGATACTTGTTGTCGATTGCGACGGTAAACGTGCCGAGATCGTTGTGGTTGTGATTCACGCCGTTGTGCCCACCCTTGAAGGTCGCGGCCAACTTGACCGTCGCATCTTTGCGGGGACGACAGATCAGAAACTGCACATCGTCGAACCACTCCCGAGCCGGGAAGCCATAATCCATTTTATAGGCTTTTTGCCCATCCACCGTGTGAAACATGTTGAGCAGGGCAGTGTTCAGCATGAGCTGGTCCGGTTTGGCAAACAGCTCGAGCTCTTCCTTCGTGGAGCGAATGCGCGCGGGATCATCGTCCTGACAGTTATTGAGCCAGTGGGTCAGCCATTCCACGGGCTCAAACTCGAGTCGGCTGTCCGCAAACGTAGGAAACAACCCCTGCTGCACTTCCATCCGAATTCCGTAGAGCGCCATTCTGTGCTGGAGAGGTTGCTTGAGCCAATCGATCCGTCCGTTGGTGGCGGAGCGCACCAGTTCGCTGATCGCCACGTAGTTGCCAAACCCATAGGTCCAGTAGCTCATGCCCTCGGTGTAAAAACCGCTCTCCTCGAATCCCCGATTGGAGTATTCAATCAGGTCGTCAATCAACGCCAGATACCACGCGCGTTCTATGATGTCGTCTTTCAGGTAAAGTGCGCAGTCCAGAATACAGTTCAGACAAACGGTGTTCCAATTGTGTTCGCAAGTGACCCACCAGTAGATGTCCTGACCAGTTTCGATCCGGGTGCGAAAGGGAACCAGGATGCGGCGATCTATCTCGGCGCGAATGAGATCGCGCACATTCTTGTTCAGCCGATCCCCCAACAGGTAGTCGATGGCCGTGAAGAGCATCGCCCACTGTCCCGAGCCGAGATCCACTTCAATGGTTTCACCGCGAAAATTTTTGCCCTCATCGTCGTGGGCGGGATTGACCCAAGTTTTGAGTCCGCAAAAAGCGATGATGTCTTCCTCAATGAAAGAGATGTATTTGCCCGTGGGTTCGATGCACTCCGTCATGGTCATGGCCGTCAAACGGTCCCGCATGGCCTTGCCGACTAGGTCATGAATGGCTCGGTCGTCCTTTTGATGGCTTTCGACCATCAGATCATCGGTGACACGCACCGGTTCTTTTTCGGCATGGCTGCGCGCTTCGGCGGCCCAATATTGTCCGAGCGAATGGTCCTTCCAGCGATCCCATGCTTCCCGGTTGCCGGAGGGAACTCCCAGATGAAAAGGCTCTGCGCCGAGCAGCTTAGCCATTGCCTTCACTTTCTCCTCGGAGGGCGCGAAGTTTTCGCCATCCGGAAGATCCAAATTGTAGTCACCAAATCCCATGGCTTCGTTTATTGGGGAACGGTGATTTTTAGACTAACCTAAAATGAACTTTCTTGGGAGTGGGGAAGAGGGTTGAGAACCACGACGGAGGATTGGCGGAGATGGCGTCGCCATGACACGGATAGGCACGAATGAATCCGAGTTAGGGGGAGGGCAGTGATCCTGAGGGAGGATTTCTCTTCACACTATCAAAGCGCAAGAATGTCGCATTGACCCCTTTGGAGCCCCGGCTTGTTAGTCCTTCTTTTCATCATCGGGATAGGGAATTTCGTAAGCTCTGCATACTATCCTCGCGATGCGCTCGGAGAGCGGATGATCGGTTGTATCGATCTCTTCTTGAATCTGCTCCATGGTGTCCGGATTGTTCATTAACGCGTCCAACTCATCATCAGAAACTTCTGGGTCCTGCCGGTGAACGGTAGATGGAACAAGACAGTAGTGGAACATAACCTGTGCTGAATACGTAGCAACGAGCGTGTCCAATATTGAAGCGGCCGATTGAAATAACGCTATCTCGTGGGCACTCTCTAACTTCAGCTCGCGGCGAATGAAACCAGAAGTAACCACCTCAAGTGCTCGAGTCGGGTCAATCGCGCCTTCCTCGGCTATGGCCTTCATAAGCGACTCAAAACGAGCGAACGTGCGGTCGAGAAGCTCCTTCTCTAAGGCGGGAAACGTCAAAGCGAACTGATCCGCTCCGTAGTAGAGTAGATCGCCCTGACGAATAAAGAACTCCCGTTCGAATTTTCGAACCGCTGCACGCTCACGTGCCTTGGAGTTCAGGTAGCTGCGTATCGTGTCACGGATCTTGAAACCGAGAAACTCAAGCGTCGGCGTAGTAAGCTTGTCTGCGCCCAGCAACCAGTTGGGTCCGCCAGAGGATTTCGATTCTTCGGAATTCATATACGACTAACGTTTAGAGGTCAGGATCAGCGGCCTTAGCCGGTGTTTCCTGGACCGGTTTGTTGGGCAAGATGCCGATCTTCCTCACGCTCTGGACGAACAGATGTATGCTCTTCCCTTTCATAAACACAAAGAATGAAAGACCGAGCGCAGCAACATGGTAGGCTATCGTAGGGAAGCTCTCGGAGATTTTCGGAACCCTTTCAGTTCCTAGTTGCGTGTGAACGGAGTCTGACCAGACGACGACCTGCAGGTATGAAGCCAGTCCGTAGATTGCTGGAGGAAGACTAGTGACGAGAAGGTATACTCCCAATAAAGTGTAGAGCAGGACAGGAACTGTGTCTTCCGAAATGCCGACGTTCTTGAAACAGATCACATCTGCACTAGCTTTGCTTCTTCTTTCGACCCATCTGCCTATACGGTCTGATCCGATGATCAGGGCGCACCCCAAAATCGCCAGCAACACGCCCGAGGGTATCCCAATAGTTAGTGCTCCAATTCCAACGGTCGGATCAACCTCCGAGAACACCAACGAAAAGAGGAGCGTGAAAGTTGGGATGCCACCTAATACAATACCCTGATAGATCAAGAAAAGGCCGAACAGGACTATCAGAACTGACGCGAAATCTCGGATCTTCATACTTAGTTCTTTGGCAACAGTGTTATTCGGCCTAACTCAAGATCCTGATTGGGGTGGGGTTAATATAGAAATATCATAACCTAAATCACTAACAGGCAAGAGCTGTTTTATTCGAGTTAGGTTTTACGCGAGTCCGGTAGGTGTCTGCTAAAGCCTGATTGAGAAGGGGGTTAGCAATGCTGCGCTATCATGTCGCAGGCTATATAGAGAACGTGGCCCGTATGTCTTGCTGCGTCCTAACTCTCAGGGCGGGACGATTTCCTCAAGCTTTGGTCATGAAACCGATGGAGCATTTCGGTGATATTATGATGGGGGAAGACCTGATCCATGAAGGCTAAATACGGGGGGATGAATCGCCAGGTTCTCGCATAAGCTACCATCCGTTCGTCCTCGATAACCTGAATTTCGCCATGGCTGACACCGCTTAATAAAATGTTGTAGTGCTTTCGCGGTTCCCCGCTTTGAAATGTGACACGCAACTGAGGAGTAAAGAAGCACTGACAAGCAGCGAGACTTTCAAGGTAGGTCGTATCCTCTGAGAATACCGCCGATAACAGGTCTCTTTGTTTCGGCGTGGGCTCTATCCTTTTTGACTCAGGGTGGATGATATCGAGAGCAATCCGTCCACCGACAGTCGCGTTTTTATTCAGTGGGCTGGAAATGAGTTGGACACTGATCGATTCAGCGGTCCGAAACGCGTCAAGCACACCAGCTTCGGCGAGCTGCTTGCTCACGGAAGTCGGGAAATCGTCCAATGTCACCAATTTGATGTTATCTTGGGCTTTGAGCTGACCTTGGGCGAATACCCCTGCGCTCAGTGCAAGGACGACGAGTAGCAAGTGCGGATTCATATCTGGGTCAACTCTTACAGTGAGACACTGAGGGTCGCGTTTCGATCCACTTCAAATTGAACCGCCACGCTGCAATCACCAAATGGTAAGAGCCGGCAACGAGTATGGAGGTGATGAGATAGAGCCAGATGAAATGCCAATCTCTCCAATAAGGGCTCATGACAATCACGGCAGCCTCGCGGATGAAGAATGGGGCCAAAAGAGTCAGGGCCAACACAATGATCGTCTCCTTCTTATTTTCGTTCCAGCGACCCATCAACTGGCACGTCGCTAGAAATACGAAAAACAAGTAGGCAAACAAACTCACTACTGCGGTCAGAAAAGCCTGCGGTGTGTCAGTTATTTCAACGAAACCTGCTGCGATGATAGAATTCATATTCTCCAGCTAACGTTTGGATGCGGCGATTGGTTCGGCTGCTTCTTTATATGTCTCCACGAAGGATATCTTGTATTTCGGAATCCGTGTAAGGAGTAGGCCACTCACAAGTGATGGCATTTCGGGCCCCCCAACGTAGTATGCAGTCCTTTAAGAACAATTTTTCGCCTAGATGGATAGGTCTCGAATAGCCTACGAGATGCACAGCTACACTAGGATTCAGGAGCGCCATGCCAAACCAACGTCCAGTGAACTCTTTCAGAACAATTGCGCGAAAGAATCTCTCCAGCTTGGGGGTGGCGTCGAAAAAGACAGGCAGATCAGAAAACGGCCGACCGTAAGAACTGGCTACCTCTTGGAAGTTTGAACCGACGTATATGTAGTCGCCATTTTTGTCCTTGGGAACGTCTGGCGCTATCTGGCCCTCTACGATCCGACCATCGCGCATCGTCTTCCAGATGCACCCTTCGGGCGAAATCGTGATGAGTGATATTTTCATCTCATGGCCGAACATTATAGGTCAGACGCGGTGTTCTCGCCGCTATTTGCACCACCTTGTTGGGTGGGCTTTTCCGTGACCAGAGTGAACAGACCCGGAAGCTTGTCATGCAACCAGGAGGGTGACTCTACGAGCTGCTTGATCTGTAATCCACCAGCCGCAAATTCTGACACCACCTCGCCGAGGGTCCAATACCGGACAAGGCAATTGGGGATTCCTTCTCCGTCTTCTTTTAAGTGGGTTTGGTAAGCAACCGGAGTTTCCTCTACCTCCGATCGAAAGTAATCGCCTGAAAATACCACCTCTCCTTCTCGAACGCTCAAGCTCTTCTTCATGATGGGGTGAAACTCATTCACGACGACCCGCCCTCCGGGCTTTAGCAGATGAAAGAGGCTCCTGACATAAGCTTTCAGATCGCTGAAGTAATGCAGGATTCCCAGTTCCATCACCAGCAGATCGAAGCAGGCAGGTTCGTGGGTTGCCGCGACCTCAATGAAGTCGCCCACAAGATACTCCATTTCGACTCCAGCCGCGTCAGCCAGTTCTGTGGCGACCTGTCGATTCTGTGGCGATATATCAAAGACGGTGACCTTCGCGCCTAGCAGGGCCAAGGCCACTCCGACACGTCCACCGGAGCCCAATGGATTTCCAACTCTCAATCCATCGACCTCCCCGATGTAAGGGTTCAAGCGCCTAAGCTTCTGCTTGGGATCAAGCTTGAGCTTCTCTGCCTCCTCGCTGGGGGAACCATGGGCATCGCAGGACGCCTGATAGGCCCGAGCGCTCCATGCTGCTCGGTTCTGCTCTACGATAGTTTCTCGATCCTTCATAGTGTCATTTTTTCTCGGACAATGTTTTCGGGCTAACTCAAAAGCCTGATTGGGGTGGAGGGCATGGTTAGAAATAGTGGTCTAAACGACTGGTGGGTAATTTCGATTTGTCTCAGCTAGGCTTGATTGGGAGGTGCCCCTATTCGGAAATTATTGATCCGTCCTCATACCTTTTGAGAGAGTTTTCGACGGCTTGGTATCGATCACTTATCTCGATCTGCTGTTTCCAAACGCGGCTCGGTGAGATCCCCCGAAACATAGCGATGCAGGATACTCGAAATCAGGGTTTGGTAGGGCATCCCGAAAGAATTCGCCCGGCGTTGCAACGAACCTAAATCCCGGGAGGAGATCCGGATATTGATTCGCTTATCTTTGTTGAGCGTATTGCGGGCCGCTTGTTGCAGCAGTTTAGCCTCTTCTGATGAAGGTGCTTGCGCGGCGTTCAGGACAGCGTCTTCGCGCTCAAGGATATCCTTTTCGTAATCGTCGTATTTCATGGGGTTTCCTTTAAAAATCTTTGGGTCGCTTTGCGGCTGGGGATGATGGTCTTCAGAAATTTGGTCTCATTGGAAGCCACATACGGCACCAAATAGACGTAATCGTTTATCTGGATATAGAGTATCTTTTGGTTCGGATATTTTTCAGGGTTCGGATGGTCGGCGATGGCTAAAACGTCACCTCGTTCGATGTGAAACACGATGTCTTGAAAACTGATGCCGCGCTCCTTTCTGAGAATCGCGTCTTTTTCGTCTGACCAGTCGAACACAGGAGACAATTCACAGTAATGTGTGCCGAATGTCAACAGGCTGTGCGCAAGATTCCCAAGTCCTTCGATCGGGTCGTGTTCTCGGAAGTCTCGCTAAATGGTGTAGATAGAAGCGCCTAACGACTGATAGACCGAATTCAGCTAGGCATTCAGGGTGAGGCGTTGGATCAGCGTCGGAATGTTAGGAGCTCCGCAGAGGCCGATAATATGCGCCGATTTGCTCACTTCTTACGTCCAACTGCCATGAAAAGCTCAGGTAATCCTTTGAGGGGCGCGCCTTCCCAATCTCCGACGTGATTCCCAAATTCATCCAATTCTAGAATTTCACATCCGCTTTTAATCATCGCATTGAGGTAGTCCGAAAATGTCCAATGGAACTCGTAGGTTTTTAATTTTCCTTCGTCTGGTCTGAGAATATCGTCGGACTGAAGATACTCATAGGGCCCCTGATTATAGTAATCATTACCAACGATCAATTCCGTCTTTGAATCTTTCCAGATTCGACGAAAAGGGTGGTATTCGGATACAATAAATGGGCCGTTCGTTTTTAGGATTCTGGCCGCCTCACTGTAGTATTTTTCGATATCGGATACCCACACCGCGACGTGACCACCGGTGTAAACGAGGTCAAATCTATCACTGGGAATTTCTGAAAGGTCAGTGACGTCTGCTCGGATAAACTCGATGCTCAGTTTAAGCTCCTCTGCACGTTGCTTTGCTATCTCCAATTGGCTTTCTGAGATGTCCACCGAAGTGACGTGGGCACCTAATCCTGCCAGTGCAAAAACGACCTGATTATCTCCACTGCCCAAAACACAGACATTCTTATTCTGGATAGCCTTCAACCAATAAAGCTCACGTTCAGACAGCACTAGATTCGGCTCGGTTGGGCAACGCTTCCACAATCCTCTGCGATCGGCACATTCAGCCCATCGCTGAGCACCCGCTTCCCACCGAGCTCGATTGAATTCGTGTATTTCTTTATTCATTTTAGGAAGGTTAATTCGGTCCATCGATTGCGGTCAGACAGGACCACTTGTGGGCCTTGTCTGCACCGATTTGTTAGGTCCTTTTCTTCGCATTTTTGATGTAGTCGGGGATTTCCTTCGACCAATGGACTCCGTCGATCCGCTGCGGGCCCACGAGCCAAACCCAAGACTCCAAAGTGCTCTTCAACTCCTCTGTTTCTTCCAAACCGGTCTTCTTCAAGATGCCGGCATATTGAGGATGCTTCGGGAGATCCTCTACAACCGTGTAGTGATCCGTATTGTAGATGTAGGGATCATCATCAAGATCCTTTCGGACGACATCAATACCGGGAGACGGATTCGCTATTCCGCTGGCAGCAATCGCGGCTACTTCTGCATCTTTCGCAACGCCACCAATTTTGAGTGGCAGCTCTTCAAGATGCGTAGGCGAACCATCGGAAAGGACAAGCTGGTTCCAGTCCGACCTCATGATGGTGACAACGGAATGGCCCTCCACATGTTGGAAAAAGAATCGGATTCGATCGTAGTGACTCATGATTACCTACGTGTTCCGTCAGTGATGGCTGGAACGCGAAGCGTGTAAGCCGTTGATGGACGGAATTGTTAGCCTGTTCTTTTCAACCCATTCAGCAAGTTTATCATCTTGAAGGCAGTATGAGCATACTCCTGAGCCTGTCCTTCTGTGATCTTTTTGAGAGTCTCGTGTTCATGTGAAACCTTATTTCGAAGCATTCTCATTTCATTAAGTAGTCTTATCGAATCCTTATTTAAATCACTAAAGTTATGTAGCATGTCGATGTTGTGGAGCGGCGAGCGATACGAAGGGCTCTCTGCTGATATGGCTAGCCTTGAAACTGCGGATGCGATAGCAGCCTCAACAGCAGACCAAGCTAGTAGTATAGACCCAGATGGTGCGGTATCTATGGTATTTAAGATCTGTTCTTCTAGTGATGCGAATGCGGGATCACTAGGTAATGATGAGTCTGATGGGGCGTCACCAATCTGCTTGGCCTGCTCTTTCAACTTATCAAAGTCTAGTTCGAGGTCCTTATACTTAAGGCGTGCTAATTTCGCTACTAGTGCGCCCAATCGCTCACGGAACAGGAAGAATGCAATCACAACAACAGCTGGCCATGCCAGAGAGTCTACAATTGCTGCTATAAATTCCTTCCAGTTCATATTGTGGGGCTAACGTCAAAGGTAGGCACGGAGTGTAGTCGCGAAGCGACGTAACGGAGTTGGCCTATCCTGTCTTGTTAGGCTTCGTTTGATTTCGCTTCCTCAATGCCTCTGGTAACCATTGATGGCAAGACGTAGAGAAGTGTTGCTAGTGTATTTGCAAACTTTAGGCATCTCTTAGCATCTTCTTGTTTCGGCATTTCAAACGCCTCATCTGCATGCCTTTGTTCGTTCGCATCTAGACGTATCTCATGTGCCCAAGTGCCCATTTCTTTTGTTATCAGTCCATCTTTCACTGATTGGTCTATTCTTTTGTAAAGGCTTCCTTCTTTATAGTTCTTGTCTTTCAGCATGGCATCAACAGCTGATGCAGACAGCATCACTGATCCAGAAGGTGCATTCAACGAATCAGAAGCCTGATTAAGGTAACTTTGAACCCTATCGGGAATAGCTTCATTTTGCATCTGCTTCCCATTAGGATACATTTCTTGTATTGCTCCCGTTTGACTCCTTGCAGATGCAGTTACTAGTCCACCACATCTTGCACATTTGTAGATAGACCAGAAACGTTTTCCATTGCCTTGAAAGTCGGCAGTGGAGGTTGTTGCCTCCGTGGTCAGGTAGGGGGTATCTACCGAGCAATGAGGGCATCGTTTGAGTATGAGATTATTTAGTAAGTTTGGCATTTTGTATTACCTGACAGTGTTATTCGGCCTAACTCGAAAGCCTAATTGGGGTGGAGGGCATGGTTTGATATAGTGGCCTAAACGACTTATAGACAATAATCGATTTATCTTAGCTAGGTATTCATATTGGGACGCGTCTCGAGCCACTTCAGATTAAAGCGGTAGTGGAGGCAGCTGTTGATCAGGTGGATCACACCGTCCGGTGATTGCATCGTGTAGGTGTAGCCGCCGGGTTCGGCGTGGGTTTCGTCGATCTCGAAGAAGTGGTGATGGCCGCCGCCAAACATCCGGCGGGCGGGTCCACCCGGAGTGATCAACTTACGCACGGGCCAGGTTTCCCCTTCGTCGTAGGAGACAGCGGCGTAGAGGCCGTAGCCGGTGTATTCCTGATCATTGGCATCGAGGAAGGTCCATCCGTGGTGATTTACCGCTAATTCAACATCACCCGCTTCGGAGGGCTCGGGGGCGATTTTACTGTGGCCCGGTTGAGTCAGCTCGCTGGTGTAGGCGATGAAGAGAATCGCTCCTTCCTTTAATCGTAGGAGCGAGGGGCGTTGACCGAATTTGATTTTCGGAAAGGGGCTGCGCGAGTAAGTCCAGCTGGCACCGCCATCGGTGGATCGACTGAAGATCAGATTGCCATCGATGGTCGCGCGGCGACCGATGCCAAGCAGAGAACCGTCTTTCAAATCCACGGCGACGCCATGCGGACCGGCGATGGCTCCGGCGGTATGGCCGTCTTTCGCGAGGTTTTCGATTTGATGATCGATCCGCGTGATCTCTTTCCAGTTTTCGCCTTCGTCCTCGCTGCGATAGAGGGCGGTGGCACCGCAGTTGCCGGTTTGTTCTTCGTCGGTGATCCAGTAATCAGCGGGTTGATAGATCGCGCCATCCGCTCCGCGAAACATGACCATGTGGGCGGGTTGTCCGAGACGTGGATTCGGCAGGACCATTTTGGGCTGAGACCAGGTGCAGCCGTTGTCTTCACTGAAGCTCGCCATCACCGGAGCCGTCGACCAATCGCCTTGTGGCGCGAGATTGTTGAGCCAGATCAGTCGTCCGCGACCATTGTGCCACATCGAGGAACTACAGAGCTCACGATCAGCGGCGGTGAAAAAGAGGGATGGCGGATCGTAGTCTTTGGCGCCGGCTCTTAAACGCGCGCCAAGCATGGCAGAGGTGCGGCAACCGTCGCGCGCCGCGCTCCACCAGATCGTCAAAATATCACCGTTGGGACACCAAGCGGTGGTGGGACAATGGTTGGTCGCGTAGAACGGAATGGCGGGCCGCTGATCGATGGGCGGTGGCGTGCCGAAAGAAAGGATCTCACCGAAATACGGTTCGTCGGCAGCAGGGCCGTGCGTCCAATCGTGGGAATCCTGCGCCACGTCGCGTTGCCAAGGTCGCGTTTCGGCGGGTAGGGGATCGGTCGGCGGAAGATCTGCAATGACGATGCGAAACCCGATTCGCTCATGGCGAAAATCAACTACCGTGCTCGTGCGATTTCCGCTGCGCAGGTAGGCGGGGGTATCGGCGTCGCTCCCGCCGCGAACGACTTTCGTTAATCCCGAGGCGCGACCTACGGGATCGGTCACATCGTTTGCCGGATAGGCCCCATACCAATCGTGGCACCATTCCTCGACGTTGCCGTGCATGTCGTGGAGTCCCCACGCATTCGGCGGGGTCTGGCCCACGCGTCGCGAATCGAGATTAAGCGCATCCGCAGGCAACTCATCGCCAGTATGGAAGAGAGTCGTGGTTCCGGCGCGGCAGGCGTATTCCCATTCGGCTTCGGTGGGCAAGCGGCAGTTCACCCCGTCGCGCTGGCTCAACCATTCACAGTAGCGCATCGCGTCGTGCCAACCCACATGACCCACCGCTGCATCGTCCTCTGCACTCCAATCGGATCGTGAGTGGTCCGGATCGAATTGTTCATACTGCTCGTTGGTGACTTGGTTCGCGCTCATCTGAAACGGTTTTGAAATCGTTACGCGATGAATGGGCGCTTCATCCATCTCCCAACCCTTGGCCTCGCTGAGCACGAGTTCACCGCGCCCACCCGCCAGCACTTGATCGTGATACTCCTGCCAGCTTCCCTTGAATTCAGAACCGCGCAGGAAATCTCCGGCGGGAATGGTGACCATATTCATATCAAGTGAATTACTCATAAAATGTCTGTTTGTCGGCATATACGATCTGCGCGAGAACCAGATTCGTGAGACTTGTGAACAACTTCTTCATTCTGCCTTACAGTGTTTTTCAGACTAACTCATAGGTCTATTGGGGGGGGGCATGATTTGATTCATAGCCTAATCTACTGAGGGGCAATATCGATTTGTTACAGTCAGGCTTTGTAAGGTGGAGTAGGTGTCTGCTGAAGCCAGAGAGCTTCACCGCTAAGGTCGCTAAGAACGCGAAGCAATATGAAGGTAAGCTGTCCCTGATTGATCCTGATTCCTTTGCACAGTGGAGGGAGCCCCCGATGCTTCTGGATTGGAATGTTTGAACCTTTGTGCCCTTAGTGAGCTTTGCGGTAAATAGATTCCTGATAGGTCTGCTGTGACTGGATCTTTATTTCTTACGGAAATTCCGTGGCTTGGAAGCGACGGTAATGGTGAGTGGAACATCCCACAGTTCGGGTGGATCTTGGACTTCGCGATCAGCGTCGGGCGCGAGGTATTTGAAGACCTTGGTGAAGCTGAGGCTGCATTGCAGGCGTCGTTGTCCGCGCGAGCCGATCTTGGGATTGAGCGTGATGATCGTCGTGTTGAAAGGGTGGGTCTTCTTCATCGCCTGTGCTTGCTTGCGCACCTCCTTGTAGTGGATCGAGGTATCCTTGATCAGCGCGTCGAGACGTTCGAGATCAGCCCGCGTGACGTCGCCCCAAAGTGTTTTCATGAGCTCCGGCGTAATCACCGGGGCGACGATATTGACGAAGCGTTTTACGTCGCCTTCCTGCTGCCAGTAGCCGATTACGAGGATGAAGGTTTCGTGGATATCGAACTGCCTCAGGGCGTCGCCGAGACCGACGGGGGTCTTGTATTTGATCGCTTTCGGATTAACCGGATAGCCGCCGTGGTTGAGGTTGATCTCGGCGGGGATATCCCACTTCTGCGTGTAGCCGGGAGGCTCGTATCCTTCGAAGAATGTATCGCGCACCCACTTCTCAAACACCAGCCCGTGATGCTGCACCTCCGCGGCGCTGAGCGCCGAAAGAAGCGCCACAAACAGTGCGATAGTGAGGAAGAGGCGTCGTATCATAGAACTATGCCTTTCCAAGCTCGCGTTGGATGCGTTGAGGATCACGACGGCAATCTAGCACGGCTTTTACCTTAGCGGTGCTGTCCTCTATATTGTAGTAAATAGCGTAAGGAAAACGGGTAGATAGGAGACGATGGGCTCCATGGATGCGGCGATAAATCCCTGCATGATGTGCAAGGGTATCGATATCGCCAAAGAGCGATTCCAAAAAGTTAGCTCCTAGTCCGGATTGCTGTCGCTCATAGAAACCGAATCCCTCAACGAGATCTTTCTTGGCGGAAGCTAGCAACTCGACTTTCACAGCAATCGATCGCGTAACTCTTGCTTGGCTTTATCCCAATCTTGGTAGGCTTCTTGTCCTTCCTCAACCCGAGCATCACGTTTTGCAAGCACGTCGCGATGCCAGTCCGGTGATTCATAATCATCGGGGTTTTTACTTAGGTCTTTCCACAAAGATTCCATGACACTGAGTTTCTCAATGGTGGTCATTTGATCGAGTGGGAGAGTCACATTCATAGCACTGCTGATTAAGTGATGAGGCTATGTGATGTTTCGCCCCAAGCAAGCTCGACTTCGGCTTGGGTCAACGCGTTGTGAGGAGCAGTGTTGAGAGTATTATTTAGTGTTCTGAACAAAGTTCAGCATGCGATTTGTTCTATCAAATGTGCCTTAGCTTTTAAGCCGGGCGCGCTACAAAGAGCGACGCCAACAGCTGAGCTAGAGCGTTTTCGATCCTGCGTTAACACTTTGAAGGGGGCTTGGAGGAGGGTTATGCCATCTCATCCCCTCAAGTGAAATCGTTACTACTCCGTGCGGGAGAATGGCCCCAAGCTTGAATGCGGATCGTATCGCGCCTACCAATCGAATCGTTCGCGGCCAACCCTGGCCGCCTTGATTGACCCCTTCGACTCATGACTCCGCGAGACCGCTTTATCGCTGCTCTGGAACGCCGGCCGCCAACCGGACGCGTGCCGCATTTTGAATTGGTGTTTTTCCTTACGATGGAAGCCTTTGGCCGCGTGCATCCTTCGCATCGGGATTACAGCCAATGGTTGCAGATGGAGGAGCAGGAGAGAGAACTCCATCGGCGCGACATGGCTGATCTCTACATCGTCACGGCGGAGCGTTTCGAACACAGTGCGATCTTTATTCATGCCAATCCGGGCAATCCGGATGAGCTGCGGCGGATGGTGGATTTGATCCGGGAACGCACGGGCGACCGCTACTTTTTGCTGGCGCATGGTGATGCCACCTATTCGGTGCCCAACGGCGGCGAGATGGAGGAGTTTTCCTGCCAATTGGTCGAGGAGCCGGAGAAACTCAAAGCACACGCGGCCGAAGAGGTGAAGCAAGCGCTGGAGCGAGCGGAATCGCTTCGGTATCCCGGGGGACTCGACGGGTTCGCGTTGTGTGCCGATTATTGTTTCAACACGGGTCCGTTTCTTAGCCCGGCGATGTTTAGTGAGTTTGTGACGCCTTACCTCGCGGAGCTCACGCGCGGCTATCGTGATCTCGGTTATTACGTGATCAAGCACACGGATGGAAACATCATGCCGATCATCGATCAGCTCGCGCAGACCAAGCCGCACGCGCTGCACTCGCTCGATCCGCAAGGGGATGTGGATATCGCGGAGGTTAAACGTCTTTACGGGCGCGAGCTATGTCTGATCGGCAACGTGCATTGCGGGATGATGGATAACGGCACTCCGGAGCAGATCGCCGAATCGGTGCGCTACGCTTTGCATCATGGCATGCCGGGCGGAGGCTACATTTTTTCCACCAGCAATTGCATTTACACGGGCATGCCGCTGGCCAGTTACGAGCAGATGCTGGAGATCTGGCGGCGGGAAGGTAACTACTAGGCGCGAATGAGTTCAGGCGCGCCGACGCCAGAAACAGAAACCAAGCACGCTTAATCCGGCGAGAAGAGCGATCGTGGCGGGTTCAGGCACGGCGGTGGAGCTCGCGGAAAAATTGTCCGCGAAGAAAGCTCCCTCGAAGGTGGGCATGGTGCTATCCGAGCTGGTAAAGTTGCTGGCGACCAGCTCCAAGGAGAAGGTATCGCCCGAGACCATGTTCCAATTCGAAGCGGTATCGCTAATATCCACGCTGTGGAGATTGGTAAATGTGTAGCCGTCCGTCGCGCCGTTGCCGTCGTAGGCGGCGGTTAAGGTCGTGGTGGCGGCTTGGTAGGAGATGCGCGCGGTGGTCGTTGATAAGTCGACATTGTTGGCACTGACGGTGCCCGGGGTTATCATCGTCCCCCCGATTTCGGTGTAAGCTTGGATAAGCGGGGGCTGGCTGGTGATCACCTGCATGAAGGTGCGTTGCATAGCGACCGTGAAGTTGTCTGCCGGGGTGGTTGTGTTGCCCACGATCAATTCCCAGACGCTGACCTGGCCGGTCACTGGTGTGAGGTTGAGGTTAAAGTCGATTTGAACCTGCCAATCTTCGGTAAAGCTGCCGGTGTTGTCTATCCATGCATAAGTGGCTTCGCTGGTCTGTCCGCTGTTGAGGGATGGATCGGTAAAGTTGAGCACACCGTTATTCACGCTCATGGCACCGCCCGCCACGGATGAACCGGAAGGGACTGTCCACGATCCGCTGGTAGTTGAAAAATCATCGCTCCCGTTAAAATTAGTGGGCGGGGCGGGCATTCTTGAGACGAAAATTATCGAGACAAACAGCGCGAGTGTGGTCCGGAATTTCATGGTGTGGGCAGTATGCTCTTTTTCGGAAATCTTGGCTGCGCATCCCTTGTCATTGCCCCAAGTTGTAGAGCCTGTTATGCGGATTATTCAGCTTTATCATAGCTCTAAAGCGATGGACTAAAGCTGCTTTAATTCCGTTTATTTGTTCGGGTGTAGACTGCTCTGTTGAGCCTTTGCTGGTTGTGCGCCAATGGAGAATGGGACATCGTTACTTGGGCCACAGTGCTTTCCCGCTGTTCCCTCCCAGCATCAACTATTCCCCGCATGAACTCGCGCGAACGCATCCTCGCTCATTTCGCCGGTCAGCCGATTGATCGACTACCGCTCATGCCGATCACGATGATGTTGGCGGCGCGGCAAACGGGTGCGCGTTATTACGAATACTGCACGGACTATCGGGTGCTGGCGGAGGGGCAGTTGCGCACGGCGGAAAAGTTTGGATTTGATTACGTCAACACCATGTCCGATCCGGCGCGGGAGGCGGCCGATTGCGGTGCGCAGGTGCAGTATTTTGAGGAACAGCCGGTGGCGTTGAATGAGGAAGCCGCTTTGCTGGCCGATAAGCTTCAACTTCGGGTTTTGCGACAACCTGATCCGCTGGGCGGCGGACGCATGCATAATGGCATCAAGGCGGTGGCCCATCTGCGGGAACGTGCGGGGAAAGATTTGCTCGTCGAGGGTTGGGTCGAAGGACCGATGGCGGAGGCGGCTGATCTGCGGGGTATCAATACCTTGATGCTGGATTTCTACGACGATCCGAAATTTGTGCATGACCTGTTTTCTTTTGTGGTGGAGATTGGGCTGCGGTTTGCACGCGAGCAAGTGACCGCGGGGGCCGATTCGATCGGCGTGGGTGATGCGGCGGCGTCGCTCGTGGGGCCGGCGATCTACCAGGAATTTATCTGGCCGTTTGAAAAGCAGCTGGTCGATGGGATTCACGCGATGGGCGTGCCCACGCGATTGCACATTTGTGGAAACATGCAGGCGCACCTCACGGAGATTGGAAAGCTGGGCTGCGCGATGATCGATGTGGATTATCCGGTGGCCTTGGATCAGGCGCGGTCGCAACTGAGCCCGGAGCAGATCATCGTGGGCAACCTCAATCCGGTGAGCGAACTCCGCGACAGCTCTCCGTCAGCAATCACAGAGGCTCTGGCCGCCTGCCATCAAATAGCGGGCAAGCGCTTCATTGTCGGGGCTGGTTGTGAGGTTCCATCTGATACCCCGGAAGCTAATCTGCGTGCACTGTGCGACTACGCGCGGTCGCATCAACCTTAGCGCCAGATGAACAGACCGGCGACACCGGCCACCGCGAGCACCGCACCCACATAGTAGGTGGCCCGAGGTCGTGATCCTTCGAGCCAGGCGGCAAAGGGAATCGTGAGGAGTGGGGCGGCGGCGACAATGGGTTGGACAATACCGGCGGGAGTGGAGCGGAGGGCCCATTGGAAACACGCGACGCCGAAGACCGGACCGGTGAGGGTGTTGGCCGTAACCCATGGCCAGGCCCGACCAGTGCCCGTCTGCTGAACCGGACCGCGTTTCTGAAAAATTAGCACCACGATCGCCGCGACCAGCAGACCACCGAGCGCGCGCTGGTAGGAGGCGGTGCCGGGATCAATCAGGTCGTTGCATTCACGAGCAATGAAGAAGGCTTTGCGGCTGATGACGGCGCCGACGCCTTGGCCCATGGCCGCGAGTAAGGCCCACGACAGACCTGCTGTCCATTGGGCCGGAGACACGCGGGGCATGCTGCGAGGGAGCAGACCGATGATGATGCCTATGAGGGTGAGTGCGGCGCACCCGATTTGCATGGGAGATAATTGGGTGCCCAACCATTGCCATTCCAGCCCGGCGGCCACGACGGCCGATCCACATTGGACGATCAAAGTGGAGAGATTGGAACCGAGGCGCGGGAGTGACTGAAACATGGAAACCCCGCCAATCCCGAAACCGACCACTCCGCCTAGAAAAAACCACCCGAAGGAAACTCCACCAGTTCCGCGGCCGAGCCCATGAGCCCAGATGCCCAAAATCAAAGCGGCCAATAGGAGTCGCCAGAAATTCGCCCGCAAACTGCCCAGCAGCACGGCTGCCCGTCGGGCAAAGACGGGTGTAACCGCGAAGAATATCAGGGTGCCGAGTGCGCCGATCATAAAGGTGTATTCACAATTTCAGTTCAAAACCGAGAGTGAAGCTGCGGCCCACACCCGGCAAAAATATCGTGGTGGCCGCGGGATTGCGTGCCAGATCCAGCACTCCGGCCGTGCTGGCGATATGTTGCTGATCGAACACATTACGCACGGTGGCATAAATGAGCCATCCAGATGGGGAATGCCAACCGAATCGGAGGTGACCCAAGGTGGCCCCATCGTAGAACAGTCGATTGGCGTGATCTACCGGGATGCTTCCAGCCATCCAGGTGGCTTCCAGCGCGGCGTAAAAACCGTTGGGGTTCTGATAGAGGATCTCTGCATTTCCCGTGTGCGGAGGAGCCCCGGCGAGCCGGTTGTTTCCGTAGACGGGATCGTGATCAAAATAGAAATGACTGAGCATCGAGGTGAGGGTGATCGATACTTTGTGAGACTCATCGAGCAGTCGCCAACGCAGCGAAGTTTCGATGCCTTCATGGATCGTATCGTTGGCATTGACGGCTCCTCGCGGCAGGCCGGAAGCGTCGGCCAGCCGGAGTATTTCCTGCTGCCACTTGGCGTGGTAGGTCGTCACATTCCAGTCGAATGAACCCAGTGTGCCCCGGGCCCCGATTTCATAAGTGATCGCGGATTGCGGGGCGAGAGTCCGGGAGGCGAGCGTGAGGTTTGGATAGGCCCCTTGCACCGTTACGAGATCGTCAAATGTGGGCGGCTCAATGCTGCGAGAAACAGCGGCGTGTAATGACAGATTGTCCATCGGTGACCAAAGCAAGGCCCCGCGCGGTGAAAAATCGTCGAAGGTGAGGGGCGATCTTAGATTGGAGGTGGGGCCGCTTCCGGTGGCCTTGCGTTTCCCATGCAGGGCCGTGAATCCCACTCCCACCGCGAGGGTGGGATGGAGCCAGACCACATCCTCAACACTAACGGCAGCAGTATCAGCCCGGGCCTCATAGGACCCGAAGAGAGCGCCGCGTTGTGAGAGCACATTAAGGTAGCGATCAACGTCGTCGCGGCCCGTGGAAAAAGTGAAACGAGTGAGCAACTGATGTTCCATGGAGCCAAGGTGCCAACGTCGTGTGAACGTGGCATGGCCGCTGAGACTACGGGCCTCAAGATCGGTCTCACCGTTGGGTTGCAGCTGGTAGAAGTCGTCGCTCATTTGCAGCCATGCGAGACCGAAAGTGTTGTTACCGTTGGGCACCCGAGACTTCAATTGGGCGGCAAGGTGAGCGATGGAGGAATCACGTCGGGGTTGGTCCCGTTTCACCGGTGCAAAGACTGATCGCGGTTGGCTCCGGGCATCATTGAGCGTGAGGGGGCCGGGCACCTCATAATCGGCGGTGGCGGCATACCCCGTTATTTCGAGCCGGGTGGAATCGGTGAGGTTGTGCAGGGCCGCGAGTCTGATCGCGCTGCGTTTTTGTCCACTGTATTCACGCCATCCTTTGGCTTGCTGAAACGAGGCGGCGGCCTGAAAGGTGGTTGCCCCGGGCATCGTCGTGGTGACTTGGGCTCGCAATGTGCCACGGTCACTCGCTTCGGTTCTCAGGATTGTGCTCCGGGGGGCTGGAGGCGCAAAGGAAACGGCATTGAGGACTCCGCCCAACACGGCGGGGGTAAGCGCCATGTGCAAGGTGCCGCGGTAAATTTCGATCCGGGGGAAAAGCAGGGGATCAAACAGCCCGCTATGAAAAGCCCCATCGGCCCGGGCGAGAGGCAGGCCATCGATCAACAGGGCGACCCCCCGACTGGAGGGAGCACTATTCAATCCGGATCCACGGATGGAGAGCCGGGGCGGCTCGAAGCCTCCGAAGCTTTCCTGTAGCATTACCCCGGGAGTTTGGCGCAGAGCTTCGGCCAGCGTGGTGATACCCCGGCCGGACCAATCGGTCGAATTGACGACCGACGAGGGGCCCAAGGCCGAGGCGAAATAATCGCTCCGCGCGGTGAGTTGATGGCGATCAAGGGTTTCCTCGATGATCCATGGCGGGAGCACCTGCACTTGGTCCTCATCCCCCGACGCGGCCAAGAGAGCTCCCACTGGACTGAGTAATCCCCATGCGAGCAGGCGGCAAATTCGGTATGGTCCGCCTGCGGGCGAAGGGGGCTGGGGGGGAGGCTTCAACGGTGGGTTAATTCATCGCTTATAGAGCGGTCTGGCCGTGTAGCGAGTATGGAGTAGTTTATGTGCTTTGGGTCCCAGCGGCTTCCCCAGGAATTCGTCGTAGAGACGGATCAATTCGGGATTTTCATGGGAGCAGCGGACCGCCTTATCGCGATCATCGGCGTAGAGACCGGCGATGCGAAGTTTACGTCGTTCATTGTCCACCCCATAGGGTTGACCACCTCCTCCGATGCACCCGCCGGGGCAGGCCATGACTTCAATGAAATGGTAGGGCAACTCCTCTCCGTTCTTACGGGCTTCCCGCACACTTTCGAGGACGCTGGCTACATTGGCGAGACCGTGAGCCACGGCGACCCGGACTTCGGCTCCCGCCACATTGACCTTGCCGACCTTAACCCCTTCGAGGCCACGAACGGCTTCGACCTCGACCTTCTCCAATTTTTCACCCGTGGCGTAATAATAGGCCGTGCGCAACGCCGCTTCCATCACTCCGCCCGTGGCGCCAAAAATGGTGCCGGCCCCGGAATAATCGCCGAGGATTGAGTCGGGCTCGGCATCGGGCAGATTCAGGAAATCGATTCCGGACTGTTTGAGCATGCGGGCGAATTCACGGGTGGTGATCGCCACATCTACGTCCTTGTGACCGGAGGCATACATTTCATCAGCCCGGGAAATTTCAAACTTCTTGGCCGTGCAAGGCATGATGGAGACCATGTAGAGCTTGGCGGGATCGATATTGAGTTTTTTGGCGTAGTAAGTCTTGGCCAGGACGCCGAGCATCTGCTGCGGAGATTTGGCCGTGGAGAAATTATCAAGGAAGTCGTAGTGCTCCTTTTCCATGAAGTCGGTCCAGGAAGGGCAGCACGATGTGATCAGCGGAAGGGCCCCGCGTTTATGGACGAATCGTTCAATAAACTCGCTGGCTTCTTCCACGATGGTG
This sequence comes from Cephaloticoccus sp., assembly GCA_034669935.1. Taxonomy (GTDB): domain Bacteria; phylum Verrucomicrobiota; class Verrucomicrobiia; order Opitutales; family Opitutaceae; genus Cephaloticoccus. The sequence goes on along the minus strand of JAXMOJ010000001.1, from coordinate 307,317 downwards.
ACGTCGGCGGAGAAATTGGTGTCGAAGACAGCCTTGAACCCCAACCGGCGGAGCGCGGCATATATTTTTTTGGTGAGGTTGGTGCCCGGAGGAAGTCCGAATGCTTCGCCCACGGTGACTCGCACGGAGGGTGCGATCTGCACGATGCAGATTTTATCCTCGTCGTGCAGGGCTTCCCATACGTCCGGGGTTTCATCGTTTTCGACGATGGCCCCGGTGGGGCAGTGCGCGGAGCACTGGCCGCATTTGACGCACGGAGATTCGGCCAGAGTAATATCGCCGGCCGGCGCCATGCGCGTATTGATGCCACGGCCGAGCAAAGAGAGGGCCCAGACATCCTGCACCTCCTGGCAGACCTGAACGCAACGGCCGCATTTGATGCACTTGGTAAAATCGATGATGATCGAGCCGGTGGAACAATCGGGTGGGACGTCATGCACGTAGCGTTTGATCGATTCCATCGGAATGTTGAAATCAGCGGCGAGAGTCTGGAGTTCGCATTCCCCATTGCGGGCGCAGGTGAGACAGTCTTGCGGGTGGTTGGAGAGAATGAGCTCAAGCGTGGATCGCCGGACATCGACGATCTCCTTGTCATGTGTGGCGATGTCCATGCCCTCTTCCAGCGGCGTGCAGCAGGCACGGATGAGCTTGTTCCCTCCTTTGTTGCGGACGATGCAGATACCGCATGCGGCGGTGGCGAGCAAATCCTTGTGCTTGCACAGGGTGGGAATATTCACCTGCGCCTCGCGGGCGGCGTCGAGAATGCTGGTGCCCTCGGGGACTTGGACTTCGATGTGATTGATGCGCGCAGTGATCATGACGATACGGGGGCTGTAGAGGGTGCGGCGGTGGCGGCATCGACAGCGGCACGTTTGATTTTTCGGGCGTAGCTGGGGCCGCCCTCGATGTAAGCTTGGTATTCCTCTCCGAAGTATCGGATGGTGGAGATCACGGGGTTGGGTGCCGTCTGGCCGAGACCGCAGAGCGAAGCCTTTTGCATGGCGTGGCAGATCCGATCAATCAACGGAAGATCGTCCGCCTTGCCCCGACCCCGGGAGATGCGATCAAGGATCTGCATGAGTTGGTAGCCTCCAATCCGACACGGGGCACATTTCCCACAGGATTCATCCACGCAAAAGCGCAGATAGAATCGGGCGACATCCAACATCGAGTCGCCTTGATCCATCACCAACATGCCACCCGAGCCCATAATGGAGCCGAGCTCTTGCAGGGATTCGTAACTGATGTGGGTGTTGAGTAATTTCTCGGGAATGACACCACCTGAAGGCCCTCCGGTTTGAACCGCTTTGACCTCCTTGCCATCCAGCACCCCGCCACAGACTTCGTAGACTATTTCGCGTAACGTGGTGCCCATCGGCACCTCGACGAGCTGGGCGTTGCGCACTTTGCCCGTGACGGCGAAGACCTTCGTGCCCTTGGAGGTATCCGTGCCGTGACCGGCATACCATTCGCCGCCTTTGAGCAGGATAGCGGGAACAATGGCGAGGGTTTCGACGTTGTTGATGGCGGTAGGCAGACCCCAGAGGCCGCGCACGGAAGGATAGGGTGGGCGCGGGCTCGGAGTGCCGCGTTTGCCCTCGATGGAGGCGATGAGGGCTGTTTCTTCACCGCAGACGAACGCGCCTGCCCCGAGGCGAATCTTGGCATCGAAATCGAAGCCACTGCCCAGAATATCACGGCCGAGCAGACCGAGCTCACGGTTCTGATCAATGGCGCGTTGGACCCGTTCTATGGCCCGGGGATACTCCGCTCGTATATAGAAGTAACCCTGGGAGGCGCCCATGGAGTAGGCTGCGATCATCATGCCTTCGAGCACGGCGTGCGGATCGCTTTCCAATACACTCCGGTCCATGAAGGCGCCGGGATCACCTTCATCGGCATTGCAAATGATGTAGCGTTGCTCGGCTGGTTGGTCGCGCGTGAGTTTCCACTTCATCCAAGTGGGGAAGCCGGCCCCTCCGCGTCCGCGAAGAGCACTGGATTTCATCTCGGCCAAAACTCCTTCGGGGCTCAATTCAAAGAGTGATTTGGCGAAGGCTTGGTAGCCATCGGCGCGTTGGAGGTAGTCGTCGACACTGTCGGGATCCACCTGGCCGGAATGGCGCAAGACGATCCGGGTCTGTTTGTCGGGAGCTTTCCAGATTAAGTCATCGATCACCCGGTTGGCTTCCACCGATTCGGCAACGATTCGAGCGACATCAGGGGCGAGAACATTGGTGTAGGTGACCGGAGACGGGAGGAGTTGCACGACCGCGCCTTCGTCGTAGATACCCATGTCGAGGGCACGAACGACTTGCACGTGCTCAAGCCCGCGACGCTTGAGCTCCTCTTGAAAGGAAGACTGGAAGAAGGCGGTTTTATTGCCGATGTCGCTGCTGGTATCGCGAACGAGGATGTGGGTGACCGGAGCATCGATGGTGAGACTGCGCTTCCTCGTCGCGATGGTGTGATCTTCCAGCAATCGCCCTCCGTCGAATTGCTCGGACAAAAGTGCAGGCACGAGTTCAGGGGTCATTCGACCGTAGAGGATCCTGGGTAGTCCGGCCGACTGCACCTCAATCACCGGATCGGCAAAAGAGTAACCTACCGAGCCGACGCGAAGGAGACTAAAGGGCCGTTTTTGCTCCACCCGGGCGTGCTCCAGAGCGGTGCGGACCGAGTCAGCGCCGGCGGCGATCCCACCCGTGTCGAGTTGAACCCGAATCCACTCTGCGGGAGAGGAGGCCTGTTGCTTGGCCAGAGCTGCCAGATCTTGGCGGGTCAGCGTTTTCATGCGGCGGTCTCCTTTTTGGCCGTGATCTTGGCCAGATGTTCGGCGATATCGGAGCTTTTCATGTGACCACAGGTTTTGCCGTCGATGACCATCGTGGGGGCCATACCGCAGCATCCGATGCAACGAACGGTATCAAAATGAACCTGACGATCGGGAGTGGTCTGTCCTTCGGAAATCCCGAGTTGAACCCGAATTTCGTCGATCAGACGGTTGGCGCCTTTGAGGTAACACGCGGTGCCATTGCAAACCGTGACTTCGTGTTCTCCCGGTGGCTGGAGTTTGAAGTAGTGGTAGAAGGTGATCACCTCGTAGATGCGCGCCAGCTTTACCCCGAGTTCGCGGGATAGTTCCATCGCGACTTCACGTGGGACGTAACCGTGCTGATTCTGAATGGCATGCAGGATCATGATGAGGTTGCCCTCTTCATTCCGCCAGTGATCCACATGATGCTTAATCTCCTGATGGGTGGTGGAATCGATTTTGCCTTGGATGCGTTTGAGGCGCTCCAATTTTACTTCGAGGAGCCGGGCAATTTCGTCGGCCACATCACGGGGAATGAAGCCGTTCTCCTGCTCCATCTGCTCGAGGGTTTCAATCCATGCCGATTCATCAGCATTCTTGAGACTGATCTTTTCGAGACCGACCACTGTAGGATTGGTTTTCATAAAGAGCTCCGTTGATAAACTAACCCCCATCCCGGTTAGGTCTATTAGAAAAACTCATTCTGGGATCTCATAAGTGTAGATATTTAGAATCATAATTTTTACTACAGGTTGATCTGATAGGGTGTTGATAGGTGAATATACAGATACTCATGGTCCTTGGTATCCCGCGGCCATTGATGGTATTCCTTGGGTCATCCCCTTGGAGCGGTAGGAGGGGGGCGTCGCCTGTGGCAAACCAAGCTCGCCAGTTGGTATTCGATGCGCACGCTGTCCTGTTGCCTTATGGAACCCCTGAACTCTGATACCTACGACATTCGTGTTGAGCGCGATGTCGCCTATTTACCGGAGGACCGCACGGAAAAGTCGGACCTCTATCTGCCTTTGGAGATTCCCAAAGGGAAACGTATCCCTGCCGTGGTGGTGATCCATGGCGGTGGTTTCAGGCTCGGTGTTAAGGATAGTCCCCGCGAAGTGAATATTGGGGAAAACCTCGCGCGTCATGGCTATGTCGCGATGAGTATCGATTATGCTCTGGCTGCCGTGGGTAAGCCGGAGTGGCCGCGTATTCTGCATGATTGCAAAATCGCCGTGCGTTGGCTGCGGGTGAATGCGAAGCGGCTGCAGATCGATCCTGATCGCATCGGGGTGATCGGGGGGTCGGCGGGTGGCACGCTGGCGTCGCTGGTCGCGATGACGTTGCCTGAAGACGGCCTCGATCCGGTTGAGCCGATGGGCGATGTTTCGTGCGCGGTGAGTTGTTGTGTCGATCTCTATGGAGTGACGGATATCGGGAAGTGGCGCGACACGGTGCTGTTTAATAAAACCTTTGCCGAGGCACCGGAGCTCTATCGGCAGGCGTCACCGATTACCTATGTCCGGCCCGACGGGGTGCCGCAGCTCATTTTGCATGGCACGGCGGATGATACGGTGGCGGTGTCGCAATCAGCCGACTTTGCCCTCGAGCTGGAGCAAGCGGGTTCGCCGCAGGAGTTGATCATCGTTCCGGGCGCGGTGCATTCGTTTCACCTCGAACCGGAGCAACGTGATCTGCGACCGGCCGTGCTGGGTTTCTTTGACCGCTATTTGAAGTCTTCAGGCAAGGGCGATTGAGTTAGCGATTGTCATCGCGAGACCGACGAAGTCGGGTGTGGCGATCCACAGCGGATGGATTGCCGCGTTTTCCGCTTCGCGGGCTCCTCGCAATGACAAGCCATACTTCGGTAGACAATTTCCCATGCATATCCCCAAGCCGGAATCGCCGAGCCGTTCAAACTGTCAGCTGCTCTACTTCACGACAAATAGCGTGACGCAGGATGGGGCTGTGCTCGCGGCGATCACCAATGCGTATTCCGATCATTCCGAAGGTGCGAGCTTGGCGCGGATTGATCGGGAGACCGGCTTGATGGAGCCGCTCGCGATTTTCCCCGGTCCGGCGATGCAGGCGTATCCGTATTTTGCGCGTCCGCGTTCGGCGGATCCGACGGAGGACTATCTTTATAACGGCACTGTGGAAAAACACGGCCTGAATAAATCCAGCCCTTGTTTGGATCCGGCGACAGGAAATTTATTTTTCGTCTGGGGGCGCGAGGATGGCTGGGGCGTGCTCGATTGCGTGAGCCTATGCGATGGGAAACGCCGCACCTTGTTGGAGATTCCGCCGGAGCGTTGTGTGGGTTACACGCATCTCGATGCTTCCGGAGAACACGTGCTGCTGAGCCTGATGGATAGTCGCATTTTGGTCTTTGGGGAGAAACGCGAAAACAATCAGGAGATGTCGGAGAACTATGCGAAATACGGGCTCACCACCCAGATCGCCGAAGTCGAAGTAGCGACCGGAAGAATGACGGTGCGTTGGGAAGAACCGGCGTGGGTTACTCATGTGCAGTATCATCCGACCCGACGCGACATCGTGCTCTACAATCACGAATGGACCTGGCCGCTGGGCGTGGAGCGCATCTGGATCAAAGCGGATGGCGAGGATCGTGTGCGCGTGCGTCGACCGGGGCGTGAGATTCAATTTCGTGAATCCCCTGATCTGGGGCTCGACGATGTGGCGCACGAAGTCTGGCAGGAAAATGGCGAGGGCGTGATTTATCACGGCGTGCGTTGGGATGCGCCCGGTCATCCCGAACAATTTGTCGGCCGCGCCTCGGTCGATCCTGATCAGCCGCTGCAGGAAATCGCGATCCCGCGTGATCGACCTTCGTTCTACGGACACTTCACACCAAGTCGCGCGGGTGATTTTGTGATCACCGATGCGGTGGCCAACGAGAAGGGCCTCGCGCAGCGCAAAGGAAACCTCATCTCGCGCCTCAATATGGATTGGGAGCAGGGCACGATGGACGTGATCCCGCTCTGCGAAAGCAACACCTCGTGGCACACGCAGGATAATCATCCCCATCCGGTGACCACGCCTGATCAGCAGGAAGTTTTGTTCACCTCGGATTGCTCGGGTGTCCGCCAGATCTATTCGGTGCCGGCAACGGTTTGAGACGAATCAGACCTTCTGCTGCTTCCACTTGCCGCCTTTGAACAGCGCGGCGCTCCAGATCGTAAGCACGCTGAACGAAACAGGGACGGCGATATAGACGCCGAGCGGCCCGTAATTGAGCGGTCCCGCCAACAACCACGCGAGTGGCACTTGGCCGAGCCAGAAACAAAAGAAGTTGAGTCGCGTCGGCGTCCACGTGTCACCCGAGCCGTTGAAGGTCGCTTCAAGACACATGCCTGCGGCGTAGAGCGGAAATGCCAGACTAATGACCCAGAGGGCGCGAACGGCTTGAGGGAATACTTCCGGATCAGTGGTAAAAATCCCGATCAGCGGTCCGGCCAGAATGATAAAGGCTAGTCCGATCAGGCCGAGAAAGATGACGTTGTAGCGAACGGCCATTTTTACGGCGGCTTCGGCGCGATCGGGTTTGCCCGCTCCGAGATTTTGTCCGACCAGGGTCGCTCCGGCATTGGCCAATCCCCACGCGGGCATCAAGGCAAACATGATCAACCGGATGGAAACGGTGTAGCCTGCGATCACGTGGCTGCCGAAGGGCGCGAGGATTTTCATCAGGGCGACCCAGCTGGTGGTCGCGATCAGTAATTGGGCGATCCCGTTACCCGAGGTTTTGAGAATCGTGACAATGGTTTCACGCTGGGGCAGCAGATCGGCCCAGTGCAGATGCACGCGACCGGGCTTGCCCGTGAGATGCCAGATTTGGTAGACCAACCCGATGCCGCGTCCAATGTTGGTGGCGACGGCTGCTCCGGTAACGCCCATTTCCGGAAGCGGTCCCCAGCCGAAGATAAAACAGGGGTCTAGGATGATGTTAAGACCGTTGGCCAGCCAGAGCGTGCGCATGGCCAGCACGGCATCGCCCGCCCCGCGAAAAACTGCATTGATCAGAAAAATCATGAACACCGTGATGTTTCCCCCGAGCATGATCTGGGCGAAACGCGTGCCTTGTTCGACCACGGCGGCATCCGCACCCATCAGTTGCATGATCGCGGCGGCATTGAGGCAGAGGAGCACGCCGAGACCCGCCGAGATCGTGGTGCCGAGCACGAGGATTTGCCCGGCGGATTGAGCGGCACGCTTCGGGTCTTTTTCGCCGATTCGTCGGGCGACAATCGCAGTAGCGGCAAACGAAATACCAATCGCGATGGCATAGATTAGGGTCATCACCGTTTCGGTGATTCCAATGACCGCGATCGCCTCTTTTCCGAGACGGGAGACCCAGAATACATCGGTGACCGCAAAAAGCGATTCCATGACCATTTCCAAGACCATGGGCACGGCGAGGAGCAGCACGGCCCGATTTAAGGGGACAGAGGTGTAGTCGTGTTGTTCACCCCGGAGGGCTTGGCCTACGCTCCGCCAAAATGAATCGGATGGCGTGATGGGGGCATCGGGTGGCGTTTCGGTCATCTTGGTCGGTTTGTTCCGGGACCATAGTTACAACGACCGCTTTGACTTGGAGATCAATCTTTGGGATTAACTTTTTTAAGACCGGACTCGTTTTCCGGGGAACAATGTCTCGAACCGTAAACCGGTTTGGACTAGTCTTCGTCTTTTACCCTTATGAACAAAACACGCATTGCATTCATTGGTTTTCAACATCCCCACATTTGGGATCTGGTCGCGCGCGCCACGGCGCATCCTGAGATCGAAGTCGTCGCTTCGTGCGAAGAAGAAGCGGCGATGCGCGACACGCTGGCCAACGATGATCGGGTGACGATCACGCACAGTGATTACCGCGCGATGCTCGCGGAGGTGGAGTGCGATGCGATTGTCGTAGGCGAGTGGTTCGCCAAACGGGGTAGCGTGGTGATCGATAGCTTGAAGGCCGGTCGTCATGTGTTGGCCGACAAACCCATGTGCACGACGCTTGCGGAGCACGATGAGATTGTCCGCATCGCGACCGAGAAAAATCTCACGGTGGGCATGATGCTCGATATGCGGGATTCCGGCGTGATGATCAAAGTGCGCGAAGTGGTTCGTTCGGGTGAGATCGGCGAGATCTACTCGCTCGCACTGGGTGGACAGCATCCCTTGCTGCCGGGCGTGCGCGCCGCCTGGTATCACGAAAAAGGTAAGCAGGGTGGCACGATCAACGACATCGCGTTGCATGGGATCGACCTGATCCCATGGGTCACCGGATTAGAGTTTAAACGCGTAACGGCTGCGCGCGAATGGGTCGCGGGTGTCCCGGCCGATTCACATTTCGTGAATGCCGGACAGTGCATGCTGGAATTGGAGAATGGTGTAGGATTGATGCTCGATGTTTCCTACGTCGCACCGAGCAGTCAGGGTTACACCTTGCCAATGTATTGGCGGCTCACGTTGTGGGGCAGCAAAGGCGTGCTTGAAACCAGTCTCACGGCGAAAGAAATCACGGTGCACATGGAGGGCGAAAAAACGGGTCGCACGATTCCGGCGAGCGATCCGCAACCGGGCGGTTATCTCGAAGCATTTCTCAACGAGATGCGGGGCGAGTCACACGATGGGCTCACGCAAGCGGAGATTTTCCGCGCGAGCCGCGTGACGCTGAAAGCTCAGGAGACTTCTGATCAAGGGCTCTTGAATGTGGATTTGTAGAACGAGTCATCGTGAGAACTGAGCAGACTCTCCTCTTATGACTAGCAGCCTTCTTCGCCTCACGCTGATCGTGGGATCATTATTGATCGCGATCACCGGAGTGGCGCATGCCACGGCTACGACGAATCACCTTCATGATCCGGCGAACTTGGTGAGCGGTAACGGCGAGTTCGTTCGTGATATGGAGGGACGTTTAAACGGACTAGAGCAGAAGGCCGGTATTCGTATGCTCATCCGCTATCATACACAGGAACCGCCTGAAGCGGAGGACAATGAGCCGGGTGCGTTCATGCGGGCGTTGTCCTCACAATTGGGAGTATTGGAGAATGGCCTGCTGGCGGTTTACTTTGCGGATGTGGATGAATGGCGAGTGTGGATCGGCAATGAACTGACCTCACGATTTGTGGGGAAGGAAGGCACGGCCGCCGAATTTACCGCAAGTGGTGCGATGCACGATGCGAAGGAGGCGTGGTTGACGAAAGTATTCTCAGAAAGCGAAGGCGTCTGGAATTGGTGGAAAGCGACCTCGAAGGGCAAAGCCAAAGCATCGGACAAAGTAGAATTTGAGACCATCGCGTTGTCGGATGGAGTGGAGAGGAAATTTTCTCCGGTTCAGACCACTTCCGAACAAAAAGAATAACTCATGAGCACGACACCAGATCAGCGTCCGGATATTTTGATGATCATGCCCGATCAGATGCGGGGAGATTGTTTGTCGTTGGAGAATCATCCGGTTCTGCAGACGCCTAACATCGATACTATCGGGGCACAGGGCATGCATTTCACTCGGGCCTATTCGACTTGCCCGAGTTGTATTCCGGCTCGCCGGGCTATGCTCACCGCCCGATACCCCGCATCGAATGGTATGCTCGGATATCGGATGCATGAGGAATTCACCCAACCGACTTTCCCCGAGGCAATGGGGAGTGCGGGCTATCATACGACTTTGGTCGGACGTGGGATGCATCAGTTTCCCGAAGACAAATCTTACGGGTATCAGGATAGGTCGATGGCTTTCCCCGGACTCGACGAAGGTTCGTATGCTGAGGCGCTGGAAAAAGAATTTCCGGGGCAGGGTGGCGTCGCCGCGCATGGGATCTCCGCCAATGGTTGGACGGCGCGGTCATGGCAGTTGCCCGATACGTGGCATCCCACTACCTGGGGAGCCAATCGCGCACGAGAGAAGATGAAGGCGGCGCCAGCTGAGTTTCCGCATTTTATTACCGCATCGTTTGTGGCTCCGCATCCCCCTTTGATTCCTCCAGCAGACTACTATGAACGTTATCTGCAGGCGGATCTACCCCCACGGGCGGTCGGAGATTGGGCGGTGCCACCGGCGGATAGTTTGCTCTGTCCAGTGGATCGAAATCGCATCGATTTGCAGGGGGAAGCGTTACGGCAATCCCAGGCGGGCTACTTCGGATTGATCGCGCATCTCGATGATCAGGTTTTTAGTATGATGTATGACTTTAAGCGCCAATGCCGTCAGCGCGGGCGGCCTTGGGTCATTCTCTTTACGGCCGATCACGGGGAAATGCTCGGGGACCACTATCTCTTCCGGAAATGCGAACCTTACGATGCTTCGGCCCGGGTGCCATTCTTGATCCAGGGCTCGCCGGAGATGGGATTTGTTGAAGGTGGCCGGCATGATCAACCGGTGTGTCTGGAGGATATTGGTCCGACCTTGATCGATCTGGCCGGTGGTGAGCCGATGGATAATGTCGATGGACGTAGCCTCGTGCCGATTTTACGTGGCGAATCACAACCAGCACGCGAGGTGCTGCATGGTGAGCACGCCCCGTGTTACGATAAGGAGCAAGCGTTTCACATGCTGACCGATGGACGGATGAAATTCATCTGGCGGCCGGAAAGTGGCGCGGAACAATTGTTCGATCTGTCGGCCGATCCGCAGGAGTGCACCAACCTTGCGGCGAAAGAAGAGCATGCCGCCGAGGTCACGTGTTGGCGCGATCAACTCATCGCGCAGCTCAAGGATCGTCCCGAGGGATTCAGCGATGGTGAGCGATTGATTGCGGGCCGACCGTATCACGATCTGTTGCCGACGAAGAGCTAGCGTCTGGACTTTCATCGGCTAGCGGATTGTGCAGGGTAGCGGGGTGAGCAATTCTCCTGATACCCGCCCCGACATTCTCTTGATCATGCCCGACCAGATGCGGGGTGATTGTTTGTCGTTGGAAAAACATCCGGTATTGCAGACGCCGAACATCGACGAAATCGGGCTGCGGGGGATGCACTTTGCCCGGGGGTATTCGACCTGTCCGAGCTGTATCCCGGCGCGCCGTGCGATGCTGACTGCATTGCATCCTTCTTCACCGGGCAATGGGGTGACCGGTTTTGCTACTAATGCTGAATTAGACGCCCCCGTCTTTCCTCAGAAGCTGCTCGATGGGGGCTACCACACGACGCTCGTGGGACGGCACATGCACCAGCTCCCCCTCGACAAAGCATTCGGCTTTGAGGACCGCCTTTATGCCACCGCCTATCACTACGACGATGACTACGGGCAGGCACTTGAAACGGAGTTTCCCGGGCAGGGTGGGATGGCCGGTCACGGGATTTCCCGCAACGGTTATACCACGCGACCTTGGCAATTTCCGGATGCGTGGCACCCGACTTCGTGGGTGATCAGTCGTGCTCGGGAGAAGCTGGTCGAGGCTCCTGATGATCGACCGCATTTTCTCACCGCTTCGTTTTTTGCACCGCATCCTCCGTTCCTGCCGCCGGCCTGTTATTACGATCGCTATGTGAATGCCGAGACACCCGCGCGCGCGATTGGTGATTGGGATGAAATACCGGCGCATGATTACGGGCACACGAATATCGAGCGCAATCGGTTGGATTTGAAGGGAGCGCCATTGCATCAGGCGCGAGCGGGCTATTACGGCCTCATCAACCATATCGATGATCAGGTCTTTGCGCTCACGTTTGAGTTTCGTCAGCAATGCGCGCGACGCGGTCGGCCGGGAGTTATCGTCTTTACCTCCGACCACGGCGAGATGCTCGCGGATCATTATCGCTGGCATAAATGCGAACCCTACGAAGCCTCGGCCCGCGTGCCGTTTCTGATTCAAGGCTCGCCGGCGATGGGCTTTGTTCAAGGTGGCCGACATGATCAACCGGTGTGTCTGGAAGACATCGGTCCCACGCTGCTCGACCTCGCCGGGCTTGAGCCCATGGAGAATGTTGATGGCCGTAGTCTCGCGCCAATTTTACGCGGCGAGAATCAACCGGTGCGCGAAGTGCTCCACGGCGAACATGCGCCTTGGTATGACGACGACCAATCCTTCCACATGCTGACTGACGGACGCTGGAAATACATCTGGCGCCCACACAGTGGCATTGAACAATTGTTCGACCTGCTCGCCGATCCTCAGGAGTGCACCAACCTCGCCGCTCAGCCGGAGCACGCTGTCGAGGTCACACGCTGGCGCGACAGACTCATCGCCCAGCTAAAGGACCGCCCCGAAGGATTCACCGATGGCGAACGATTGATCGCCGGTCGTCCTTATCCGGATTTGATGAGCGAAGCGCGGGTTTGAAATCACCTGCGTTTATTAAGCGCAAAGACGCAAAGATTCGGCAGGGCAACGAGATGCGGATTAGGGGTTCTTTACCGGCGTGAGTCTGATCGTATCTATGATGCCATTTAAGAGCCGCTGATCAGCGGCTCTTTGTCTCTTAGCGATTTCTTGACTGCCCTTTATGGCGATGATCTCGCCAGACTCTTTTACTTGATATTCCACCAGCACAGTTGAGTCCGGTTTGTAGCGGATAAAATTACCAATTGGGCTTCCGGATTTGATGTGTCCTATGGTTTTTAGTTTACCTGATGCCTTTGGCGTAAAACTGGAGTAGTAGAGTCGGTATTCTCCGTCTAAAACACCGTTCGAGAATTCCAATTCTGCGTTCTTTGTTCCCCCAGTATCTTTTATGAGCCAATCATCGACGGGCTTTCCTTGCTCGTAACTACCTTCCGCAAAGACGCTATTATTTGCCTTAGCATATAGGGTCCAAGCACCATGTGCCTCTCCTTGGTTATTTCTTTTCCCTTCACCGTAGTGCTCAGCGCCTGGAGATATATCGACCGTGGTTGTTGAGCAGGAAGTGAAAAGCAGGAGGAGGAATGGGAGGATGTATTTCATTTCTTTTGAGAACGGTGTTATTTTCCCCGTCCTTCGTTTTAGGTAAATTCGAGAAACGGCGGGAATTCGTAGGGTATTTTTATGTCTGTCTTCGTGCTCTTCGCGTGCTTCGTGGTTAGTAAATTGTGGGGGATAGGGTTTCAATAATATCCGTTTCTACTGTCGCTGCATTGAAGTCGAAGGTGTGAATTTCGCTATCATACTTTTGATCATATCGGATTGTGACGATGCCCGTGCCGGGTTGCGCGTTCATCCATGGGCCTTCGAAGATGGGCCACGTGTCGAGGTTGGTTGAAACGCCATCAACGACTCGCGGACCGTGATGGGTGAAGTTGATTTCATGACCGCGGGTCGTGGTGTAAGTGGCGGTGAGCCACGCTTCGTCGAAGGTGGGTTTACTCGCGAGAATGCGCGCGCAGAACGCATCGAAACTTTCCTCTGTATCCGCCGCGACGGCTTCAAGGATGACGGCGGTCTTGGGATGAAGAATGGTCAGGCGATCATAGTTTTCTTCCTGACCCTGAACCAGTTTCTTTTCCTGATACCACTTGCCGGGAGCACTGGTCCAGACGGCGAAGAAAATGTTGTCGGCTCGCGCGAGAATCCAACCGTCCTGCTCGCGTCGTTCCTCGATGATGTGGGGGAAGAATCCGTTGATATGCTGACGGCCGGCATCAGCGGGAATGTCGTAGATGGCGATGACGGTGTTTTCGTGTTGGAAGACGTCTTCGTAGCGTGAGCCCTCGACCCATTTATTGGGATCGGCGTAGTAGGGCCGCTGGTTTACGATATCGGGCAGGATCTTATCGATGGGGGAGTCGAAGTAGCGGACGAGTTGTTGAGCTGAGTAGGAGGGGTTGGTGAAGAAGCAGGTGGAGCCGTCCTGGGGGGATACCCAAGTCAGGTCCCAGCGATGCTGTTCGACATCGGTGAGGTCGCCCCAGGAGGAACCGACGGCGAATTCTGATTCGACGTAGGTGTATTTCCAAACGGGTGCGCGATCCATCATGTTGACGCCGCGTCGGGGCGCTTTGAGCTCGCGCAGAACATAGGGCTGGCTGCGATCGGTGGCGATGTTGCCGAGAATTGGCAGGCACTGGAATTCCTGCACGGCGGCCAGGGCGATGAAGTAGCCTTCGTCGAGCTCGGGGCGGACCGGCGCGTGACCGAAGAAGAGTCGGCCAAAGCGAGTGGCTGCACCGGTGTGCTCGTGGGTGTGGAGCACTTGATTGTATTTCTCCCGACTGTGAGCGCCCACCCAATGGCCTTCGAGATACTCTGTCGCCCACTCGGCGAGCAGCACCTGCATCATCATCCAGGATTTCTGTTTCAGGCGCTCGTCCTGAGCGTATTCATAGAGCGTGGTGAAACAGAGCAGGTAGATGTGGTGATAGTTGGGCGAGTCGTATTCAAACATGCCCCGCGCGATGGTGGCATCCATCCAGTCCTCGATCCATTGACCCGCTTCCTGTTGAGATTCGACCGGAGTGGAACCATCGGCGAGGGCAGGGCCTTCCGGCCAAGTCTGCCCAAAGAGGTAACGCGCGGTGCGATACTGCAGCATGTGATTATCGGTGAATCCTAAATCGGTGGAGAAACTCTTGCTTAATCGTGCGCGGATTTTCGTGACGAGTTCCGGCGGTAGTTTGTCCCCCAGTCGCACCACGGCATCCATGAATGCATAGGTTTCGAAACTCCCCCAATGTTGTTCGGGATCAACGGCGGCGTCTTCAAGGTAACGAAGCCCCGTCTCGGCCTCGATGCCACTGGCGAGCCTCACCACGCCGAGGTAGATCCGCATCCGCGAATCCTCGCCCTGCGTCCACGTCTTGTGGGCCATGAACTCGCGCGTCTCGGCACAGCGCTGACTAAACGCCGCCCGATAGGACGCTTCGTCGGGATAGAGACTCTGCGCGAACAGAGTGCTCGAGACTCCGAAGAGCAGACAGGCTAGTGCGAAGCGGATGAGAGATAGTTGGGGGATTTTCATGGCTGAAGTGCTTTGTCGGGCTCCTTGATCCATTTCTCATAAAAGGAGCGAAAGTCCCCGAGTTCTTTAGCGGACCATTTTGTAGTTATGATCGCAGCGACAGCATTCCCAGATTTTAACTGGATGTTAATGCTCTCAGTCTTTCGAACCAGACGAAATATTCCCCTAACTCCTGCGAAGATAAATCCGGCAACGAAAAAGAACTCGATGTATTGCCAAGGAGTAGGAAGCAAAGCATGCGAGAATATGGCTAAGACCGCATAAGCAGATGCCGTTATGAGCGGGCCCTTTGCTCCTACGCCCATATTTGAGGACTTAGTAAGGTGGGGTGATAATTCTTCATGCTGAACTACAGTTTTCCCCTTGGAGACGCCGAGCCCCCATTCGTCCCAAGACCACTCAAAACGGTCTGAATAGAAAACCCCCTCGCATTTCCACTTCTGGTTTTGGGAAATAAAAGTTTTCGAGTTGCTCATTATATAGATTACTTGACTAGGTATTCACTCGTGCCGTGGTTTACGGTGACTATCGATATACGGCAGGATTTCATAGATTTGTTTTATGACCGTCTTCGTGCTCTTCGCGAGCTTTGTGGTGAAAATAATCCTATTCACCGACGCTCCAAAGAGCGGAGAACACCCCGATCGATATGGGCATCTTCGATAGTTTGGACTGCTTCATGATTCAGCTATCTTCTTGTTAGCGAACTCGACGACTTCTTGGGATGAAAAACTGTAATCTGTGGTGTTCAGGCTGAAATCACCGAGGTCGGCAGCACGTGAGGCGTCATTTATCGTGCGCCCCAGTGCACTCATCCGCTGACGTAATTCTTCGCGATCGTTCGCGGTGAAGCAGAGATACTCTTTGGGTCCGGCGGATTTCACATACGCCGCTCGTAGCTCATTCCATCGCACTTGGTTGATCATCCAACCGGCGTGCCAAATGCCTTCGTCGTCGATAATCAATTGCTTCGGGGCTTTCCAAAGTTGACGGATGAAATACAGTGCGCCGCCCCCAAAGATAATGATTAATACTATCTGTAGTATCGTTGCGTTGTTCTTGATTGCGGAGGGGAGTCCGACGATCAGAACACCCAAGCAGATGAGCAGTGGTGTGATCTGGCGCCGGCGTGAGGCTCTAATGATGATGGGGTTCATTCTCTTCGCGCGATTAGAGTTATTTCGGCTTATTCGAGTCCAGCTGATCCTTCTTTCGATCTTCCAGTATCGTGATAACGATACCCCAAATCCCAAATAAACAGAACATCACACCAGTAAAGACTGCTAGTGGGCCATTAACCTCCCAAGCGAGACTGTTGGAGGCATGTTCTGTAACGATAAACAAAGTGCCCATTGCTATCGATATAACAGGAACAACGAACCGAGAGACTGTTTTCTTAAGACTCACAAATTAAAATTTGAGAGCGCAGGTGGCTTCGCTCAACAGTGTTTTCTCGTGCACACGCCGAAAGCTGGAAGGCTGGGAAAGGAACTGATCCGCCGTCGCTTCTCTGGAGCTATGACGTGACTAGGAGGCAGGATTGTTTTTTAACCACGGATTACACAGATATTAACCCTGCTTCGCCAAGGCTACGAAGGGCAGGCCGGATTACTGAGACTGTGTTTTTTAACGCGAAGATCGCGAAGGACGCGAAGAAGAACAAGATTCTGATTTAGCGCAGAGTCTGCATAGGAGCGGAGAGAGATAAGTCTTCCTCTTTACTTAGCGTTCTTTGCGGTAAAATTATACCATCAAGTCTGCGCTTTGTGATCTTAGTGCGCTTTGTGGTTAACTACGAAGCTCACCCGTGCTCACGTCGAAGGCGTGAAATGCTGTTGTCGTGACCGGTTGTTGAGCGAGCCAAAGGGTATGCGGATTCGATTGCGGCACGGCGATGGTGGCGAAGGAAGTGTGGGGATTATTGACGCGGCCCTCTTGTGGCATCTCGCCGAGAAACGCGATGGCGTCATTTACAGTGGCGCTTCCGGTTTGGACGGTCATCCACTCGTTGATCAATCCGAGACGCTCGGTGCTAAATCCAGTGGCATCAGGGCCGGTGTAGCCGCGAGTGCGGAGAGTCGCGTCGGCTTCGCCGACAGGATGATTGGTGAGCGCGAAGGTGTTGTTGGCCGATTCGTGTTTCGTGTAGTCGCCGCAATAATTGGAACTCGAAAAGACTGCGCCCGTGGCATCGACGGCGATGAGGTTGCAGAAGAATTTGAACTGCGAGCAGCGCGATTCGACATCGGCGACGGTGCTGCAAAATTGAAGCATGTCGCGAAAGACGAGATCGACCGGCACGAGTTGATCGAGATCGAAGGAGACGCCGGGGCAGATGAGGGAGGAGATGCCGAGGGCGAGCCCGGATTCGTTCATGCCGCGATTGGCCCAGACGGTTCCAGCGATGGGAAAGCTGAGGTAACGCAGTCCTGATGTGGGTTGCACTTGGGCGATGGCGTAGAGGAAACGTGGGTCGTCGAGCGTGCCGCCGGTGACGATCTGATCGTTTGCCCCGGGCAGCGCAAAACTGGAACAGGCCCCGGCGTGATAGACTTCGTATTGCCATGCGCGGAAGCTGAGGAGTTCGGCGAGCTCGGGATCGATGCCCGCGCCTTCAGCGATGCCGTGAATCTCTTCTTGCATCCACGGCCAGTGATCGAAGGAGAATTCGCGCAGGCGTTGTTGCCAGGCGCTGATTTTGTCTCTCTGCGCGGATTTGGCATCGATGATGAAATCACCGAGGAGCACGGCGATGTTGGCATGGATTTGATTACGAAGAGCCGTGCCTTGTTGGAGCCCCAATTCGCGTGGGTCTCCTTTTATAACCAGAACTGGGGGGACAGGGGGCTTCACTTGAGGGAAAGTTGGCAGGCTGGAAATGGGACTGTGAGGCAGGATAATTTTTTCACCACAGATTACACAGATGAATACAGGATTCCGATCCCCGCTCCTTTGCTTTTATCCGGGTATTATCTGCGTGATCTGTGGCTGATTCCGATTCTGGAGAAACCGATTACTCTGCGAGCATTTCTTGCAGCAGCGGCTGCATGGCGTCGGCCCAGAGTTGGTAGCCAGCCGCAGTCAGATGCACTTGGTCGGGCATGATGATTTCGGGGATGGTGCCGTCTTTGTTTGTTAAGCTACTCGTGAGATCAAGGTGACGGATGGTGTCGCCATTATCCAGTGCGGCGAGGTTGGCATTGATCGTGCGGATTTTCTCCATGTGGCTCTCCCAGTTGTCGGGATTGCCATCGGCATTAATCCGGGGCCCGCGGGGAAGAATGCCGAGCGCGAGCACTTTGCTGGTGGGGATTTTTTCGTGAATCAGGCTGATGATTTTTTGAATACCGGCGCTGATTTCATGGGCAGGGTAGCCACCGCAATTGTTGGTGCCGATGAGGAGGACGACGACCTTGGGGGTGATACCGTCGAGTTCTCCTTGATCGATGCGCCAAATGACATGTTGGGTTTGGTCGCCGCCGATTCCGAAGCCGGCGGGATTGTATTGACCGTAGTAGTGCTCCCAGATGTGCGGGACATTTACCCATTGGCGGGTAATTGAATCACCGAGGAAGAGCAGGCCGATCGGGCCGGATTTGGCTCGCGCGAGGTATTGTTCGTGGAGTTCGAAAAAGTTTTCGTTTCCGGCTTTGGGGATAGGTTGGGTGGTTTCCATGGGGATTAATAAGTGGGAGAGATATTAGAAGAAGTGTTTTTGCGAGAACCACGAATGGACACGAAATAACACTAATCAGAGACATAGTATATCTCGTAGGCTGCGAGCTCGCTCGCGCATGGCGCAGAAGCGTCTGCAAGCAGACGGCCTACGGCGATTTCTATTCTTCCATCATTTCGGTGAGTAGAGGATGCATCGCGTCGGCCCAGACTTGGTATCCCGGGACATCGGGATGGAGTTGATCGGGAAAATAACGGTCGGGAATCGTGCCATCGTCTCCGTAGAAGTGTGAGTTGATGTTGAGGTAGCGGATACGGTCGCCGTCATCGAGAGTGGCGAGTTTGGCATTCACGCCCCGGATCAGAAACATACGCTCTTCGCAGGTGCGAAGGGGCGGTTGGTCCTTTTCCCGAGGCCCCCTTGGGAAAATGCCCAGAAGGAGAATTTTGGTTTCGGGAAGTTTGTCCTGAACGATGCGAATGATTTCAAGAATACCGCCATAGATTTGATCGATGGAATGGTAGTAGGTGTTGTTGGTGCCGAGCATGAGCACGACTACCTTGGGCTTGATTTGATCCAGCTCGCCGTGGGTGAGGCGCCAGATCGTGCTCTGGGTCGTTTCGCCACCGATGCCGAAGTTGGCGGGCTGATACTGGCCATAGTAACGCTCCCAAATATGGGGGGCTTTGCGCCAATGATACGTGATGGAATCGCCAACAAAGAGAAGGTCGAGAGGCCCTTCTTGGGCGCGCTCCAAAAAGGATTGATGGAGGTGGGAGAATCGATCGGGGTATTCTCGAGGAAAAGGTTGGTCCGCGTCGGGGATGATAGGCGTGGCTGGTTGGGTTATGGTTTGGGCCAAGGTTGTGAGGGTCAACGTGAACGCCAGGGTTAGGTTCGCCAGTTCATGCATGAAATTGGTTAGTATGCGCGCGACTTAGGTATGCGGACTGATTGATAGGCGCGAAGTTGCCAGATGCCATCTTCTCGCTGCCAGATAGCGAGAAAGCGCAGGTTGAAGCTGATGTTTACCCCTCCCATGCTCACCGCGAGTTTGGCACGGCCGGACATGGTTACGACATTCTCACTCAATGGAGTGAATTTGCGCTCCTCGTAATCGTAGCTCCGGTAGATCATGTAGCCGGAGCGCGTGGCGGCTAGAAACTCAGACTTGCCCTCCACCCGGCTATCGGCGTGGCCATAGGACAGTTGCTCGGAGAGGAGAGTATCGAGACGAGTGGCGTCTCCGGCGATGATCGCGGAAATCCGGGCATCATCTGCGGCCCGCACCTCTGATTCGACAGAGGCGCTAACCGCAGAGCAGCACAGAAAAGCGATCCCAAGACAGGCGATCAGTCTATGCATGGTGGGTGACAGGTGATATCATGACCCGTCGTTAAATCTGGCCTTTAGCTCTTTTTGGAAAGCAACCAGAAGGCGTGGATGATGCCCCCAATGCCGAAGAGAACGATCCAAAGCACGAGGTTGATAATGAGGTCTTTGCCAGCGCCTTTTCGCATGAAAACAGCGATGGGTGGGATGAAGATAGCGAGGATGATTTCGAGGATGCTCATGTGGTGTGGTGGTGGGGTTATTGTTTACTAAGACCGGGCAAACTTAGGCGGGGCGAGGGGTGAGGCAAGTCAGTTTGCCTCACGGAAGTGTCGCTTGAGCAGGCGTCGCATTTGGCGGGCGCGAGCGCGCAGAGCAGGGGTGTCGCCTTGCTCGGCGCACTGATCGGCGTGGTGTTGAGCTGTTCTGAGTTCTCGTGAAAAACCGGGCGCAAGACTGAGCTGCACGAGACAATCGACCGCGCAGGCTTTGACGACGCTGCTGGGATCGGTGAGGAGCGATTCCGCCCATTGAATCATGTGGCGACGTTCGGGCGCGGTGAGATTGGTAAATCGAGGGAGAGTCTTGCAGACGTTGGCGCGCACGATCCAGTGATCCATCGCCATGATGTGTTCGAGAAAATCCGCTTTGTAAGGCGCGAGCCACTCGGGATGCACGACCGCAACCTCGGCGACGACTCGGGTGGCGCGATTGCGAATCGTCGGATTGTCTTCCGCGATTCCGTCGAAGAGTTCGTCGAAGAGAGTATGATTGGCGAGGACTTGACGGGTGACTTCACGGGCGGGACCGATGGTGGAGGGATGGCCGCCGGAAAGCTGATCAAGAATCGATGGCATGGAATGCGGTTATTCGGACAAAGTGTAGCGGAGCAGCGGCGCGGGGTGCCCCTCGGTGGTGACGATGATTTCCCGTGCGTCGTTCGAAAAGCAAATGGCTTCGGCCTGCGGCAATCCGTGCGATCCGATCACGAGAGGTTCTTTCGCAAACGCCTCACTCCAGCTCATGCTTTTGGTTTTCGAGTAGAGGTAAACCTCGCCGTAGGTGAGCACGACGGCAGCGCGACCATCGGCCGAAATGTCGAACGCGCAGGGTTGGGCGCGCCACTTGCCGGAGGGGATATTCATGCTGGCGAACAGACCGCGAGCAGACCGCAGGCCAGCCAATGGCCCCACGCGTTGGGCGGCGGTCGAATCACCATTCGGAGCGTGCAAAGGAAGGCGGTAGGCCACCGCGGGTTTGGTGCGTTTGGAGATCAGGTAAATCATTTCCTCCTGAACATCGACGGCGATGCTTTCGCAATCGCGTGGGCCGTTCGGATAGCGCAACGGTATCTGCCATGCGATATCGACGAAGAGGGTTTGCGGGTGCTCGATGGGGGTGAAGGTCGGCTCTCGAATCACATAGAACATGCCGTCGGTGCGCACGGCGTTGTTGTCGCCGATATCGCTGACGATCAGATAGGCGACGCCATCCAGAGTAAACGAAGCCATGTCTTCCCAGTCGACACTTCGGGCGCCGCGAACCGTGACGATTGCGCGGACCTTACCCTGCGAATCGATGGCGCGCAGTGTTGGCTGATCACCGCTGTCATTGTGACTCCACAGGATGTCGTCTTGCAGACGCGATGGTGCGAGACCACTGGTTTCTTCGGTGTTGGCACTTTCGATGCGGGCGTAGGTTTCCGGTCCCTGCCAGATGGATGAAGTGCGGTCGGGGCTGACACAACCCGTCACCAATAGTAGGCCTAAAAGGGAGAGCGAAAGAGAAACCCGCATATCCCTAGCTCTTGGCTTCCGGGGCGGTCTCGCAAGGCTTTTATGGCCACTTGGGAGCGAAGTGAATTTACGTTGTGATCGCGATAAGCTTGAGGCAGGTTTCAGCTCTCATGATTGGAAGTTCCCCTCAAGCCCTGCGCCGTCTGATGAACGAAATCGGCACCGTCGATGCGGTGGGGATCGAAGAGCGCGTGGCCAAGTTTCAGACCCGCAGCATTAAAAAAGCCTCGAAGATTCAAGGGCTAAAAATGGCGGCCTCCATGATCGACCTCACGACGCTCGAAGGTAAGGACACCCCGGGTAAAGTCGAATCGCTCTGCCGTAAAGCAATCACCCCGCACGAAGGGCTCGACTGCCCGCAAGTCGCGGCGGTCTGTGTTTATCCGGCGATGGTCAAACACGCGGCGAAGTTTCTCGCTGGCACGTCGATCAACATCGCCTCAGTGGCGACCGCTTTTCCCAGCGGACAGGCTCCGCTCCGCACGCGACTCGCTGAAGTGAAGGCGGCGGTCCGCGATGGCGCGCACGAAATCGACATGGTGATCAATCGCGGCGCGTTTCTCGCCGGTGATTTTGGTCGCGTCCAGGATGAGATCGTTTCCGTGCGCGATGCCTGCGGCGAGTCCACGCTCAAAGTGATTCTCGAAGTGAGTGAACTCGAAACCTACGATGCGATTCGTGCGGCCTCGTTTATCGCGATGCAGGTGCTGCGTCCGGGAGATTTTATCAAGACCAGCACGGGCAAGACCTCGGGCAACGCGACATTGGGCAACAACCAAGTCATGCTCGAAGCGATCCGCGATTTTTATGAAGAGACCGGCACGCCGATTGCGATGAAACCCGCCGGTGGAATCAAGAGCGCGAAGCAAGCGCTCCATTTTCTCGTCGCGGTGAAAGAAACGCTCGGCGACGAATGGCTCAATCATGAACGCTACCGGTTCGGAGCCTCGTCTCTGCTCAACGATGTATTGCGTCAGCTGGAGAAGCAGAAGACCGGCGCTTATCAGGCACCTTACACGTTCAGCGAAGCCGCTGGCACGTATTAGGCATGCCGCGCTTCGTCGCTTTGCTTCGCGGGATTAATCTCGGTCGTCGCCGTCTCGCGATGAGCGAACTGCGCGGCCATTTCGAAGGGTTGGGTTTCGCGAAAGTCGCGACCTTCATTGCGAGTGGAAATGTGATCTTCGAGACGCGAGCCAAGGATGCCACGAAACTGGAATCTAAAATCGAAAAACATCTCGCCGCGAAACTCGGTTATGAGGTCGATACGTTTCTGCGTCGGGATGACGAAGTGATCGCGGCGACCGACCAAGCCGCCTTCCTCGAAGGCACACCCGAAGGCGGAGGAATCTACGTGACGTTTTACAAGGAACCGATCGACGCGGCTACGGAGAAAAAGCTCAGCGCCATTTGCAGCGAGATCGACGCGTTTCATGTCAATGGCCGCGAACTCTATTGGCTCTGCCGCACGAAAAGCTCCGACTCGAAAATATGGACCTCGTCGGAGATCAAAGCGCTGAAGTTGCCGCTTGGCACGATGCGTAATCTGACTTCGCTCCGGAAACTCGTCGCGAAGTTTTAGGGAACTGGTTTTAACCACAGATTGCACGGATGACCACGGATCTCGATCGACCCGGACTTTTTAACCACTAATGGTCACTAATAATCACTAATCCTGTATTGGATCGATTCATAGCGTTGATTAGCGGAGATTTGTGATTCGAATCATTGTATGGCGTCGCTGCGATTACTCTCTGTTGAAGATTTAGAAGCCTATCGTGAATTGCGGTTGCTGGGGTTGCAGGAGAGTCCGACTGCATTTGGTTCGAGCAATGAACGGGAGTCGGTTCAGGATGATGAGTTTTTTGAGAAGCGGATCACGGCTACTGACGACCAGTGGTCATTAGGTGCTTTTGCGGAAGATCGATTGGTCGGGGTGCTGAGTTTCGTGCGCGATTCGGGGGTGAAGACCAAACATCGCGGCGCACTCTGGGGAATGTATGTGCATCCGGATTGGAGAGGGCAGGGAATTGGACGTCAGCTGATGGTGGATATGCTGAAGCGGATCGATGCATTGGCCGGATTGCGCTGGATCCGATTGTCCGTGACGTCTGGAAATGTCGTGGCGGAGAAGCTATACGAATCACTAGGTTTTGTTCGCTACGGTGATGAGCCCGAAGCGATGTTTGTGGATGGCAAGTATTATGGCATGCACCACCTGATCAGGGCGGCCAGATCCACCCGTTAACCTAAGCTCTGTTTCCTCTGCGACCTCCTGTGCAAAATTCCGTTCCGAAGGATTTCGCGGTGCGTGCAATCTACAAAGAAAGACACCAGATCAGTTCCACTTCGTCGGGTAGATCTGCATAAGAGGCGCGGTCGATGGAGCTGAGGTGGCAGCCTTGTTTCTGGTAGAAACGACAGCCTGGGACGTTGATGTTTTGGGTCTCGACCTTGAGCTCAGTGCAGTGGCGTTGCTTGGCCCATTGAGCGGCGGCGGCGAAGAGGTTTCGGCCGATCCCTTGTCCGCGATGGTCGGGGTGCACGCGCAGATCCCAGAGTGCGGTGAGATCGTCGCGACCTTCGAGTTTGTTTACGCCGTCGGTGTTGAACGCGAGCACGGCTCCGCCGACACGTTGATCGCCGATGTAGGCGGCGAGCAATCCCCAGTTGGAGACGTCCCAGTTTTTTGCCCAGCGCGTGGGGCCTTCGCCTTTCATCACATCGTAATCTTTGATCCAAGGCGTCTGCACGGGTTGTTCTCGCAACACGGCCGTGGCGGGAACATCACCAACGACTTCGAAAAGACTCCGCACCTCGAACCGAATCGGAATGGTGCCGTAATCCGCGAGCCGATCCAGAGGCTCTTCGACGATGCGGCACTGCGCTACTGAGCTCATGCGCCGGCCTTCTGGACGATCAGATAGAGATGAGGTTCGGGATGCTGGTCGTATTCGAGATGGCGGCAGATGCATCCGGCTTGGGCGATGACTTCCAATGTCTTCGGAATGCCCAGCACCGCATGATAGAGGGGCTGGCCTAGAAAGGGATTCGTGCGTGTTCCGGGCTGATCCATTCCTCCGGTGGTGAAGATGAGAATACCGTCTAGTTCCAAGCCGTCGCACAACTTGGTGAGCAGGGCTTTGTGATTCTCCAGTGGTGCGTGCCAGATGCTATCCCAAGCGGAGATGAAATCGTATTTCTGTGGGAATTCCCAAGTGCAGATATCGGCCAGATGAAAGGTTTGTTCAGGGTGTCTGATCTTAGCGCGCCTGAGCATCTCGGATGAGATATCCAAGCCTTCGGTGACGAATCCCTCGGCCAATAATAATGAGATGATGCGGCCACTGCTGCCACAGCCGACATCGATGGCGGTTCGCTTGTGCTGCGAAAATTGGAGGGCCCGCTCGTGTTGGGTGATACCGTTCTTCCGATTGAATTGATCCCCGTCCCAATGGGAGGCTATCTGATCGTAGCTTTGGGCGATGTCCTGGGGAGTCATCGGTCGGATGGGCTCCTATTTTTTACCCTTGGGTGCGGGATCGAATTTCGCCGCATCGATGATCGACCAGATATGAATGATCCAACCCATGAGGAAAAACCAGAGTGCACCGGCGAGCAGAAACTGAACGAGGGCCATTAAGAGTCGCCCTTGAAAGAGCTGACCGAGGCCGGGGATAATAAAACTACAAATGGCAGCGATGACATTGCCGCCTGATCCTTGTCCGGGCATGAGAGTATGTGGTTTGGGGTTGGAGGTCTGAAGATAGACCGATGGTCGAAGAGAAACGGAAAACTGAAAGGTGCGTTTATCCCATGGCGGGAGGAAACCCGCAATATTCGATTCTGAATTCGGTTGAGGGCGTGATCCCTAAAGCGGAGGAGTGTGACTAAGTTATATCGAACAAATTATAATGACCACAGATTGCGCGGAATACACAGAGAGGCAGAGCCCGATGATCGAAATACGAAAATGAAACCGGATCGACCAATTCCGTGTATTCTGTGTTTTCCGTGGTCCCTGAATCAGACTGCGTCTGCCCTAGCTTTGCGGTTCGATTATCGCTTCGAGATCGGGCCGCATGGCGATGAGATCGGGGAAAACGCGATCGGCTTTGACGGCGGTGAGTTCGGCGGCGTTGTGGGTGCCGGTCGTCACACACCAGCAGGGGAACCCGGCGTTGTGCGCGGCTTCAATATCCCAGGGCGAATCACCGACGAGCAGCGTGGTGGCGGGATCACCGTTGATCTCCTTGAGCACGTGGTCGGCGAATTCGGGTTGGGGTTTGATCCAGGGGGTATCGCCGGCGCCGAAGACTCCTGTCATGTAGGACGTGATGCCGAGGTGTTCGCAACAGGGTCGCGCGACGTCGCCACCTTTATTCGTAAACACCGCGAGGGTTGCGCCGAGCGCGTGGGTGGCTTTGACGATCTCGAGTCCGCCCGGCATCAATCGCACGTCCTCAAGCATGATGGTCTTTGTGTAGGCCACGAGAATTTTCATGGCGGCGTGGAGCTGATGATCAGGAAGAAATTGAGCGAGCGCGCGATCGCCACCGCCGCCGACGACGCCACGGATTTGCTCCATCGTGGGGGCTGGCGCACCGAATAGGGGCAGCGTGTGCGAGTAGGCGCGATGAATGGTGGTGAAGGCATCCAGAAGAGTGCCGTCGAGGTCGAAGAGAATAGTGCGGATAGGCATGCGAAAAACGACAAGTGCTGAGGAATGCTCTGCAGGTGGCGAGCATGATTATGACGGATAGGTGATTTTAGAGTTTTGCTTTAACGATAAGGAGTTACACCTTGGGGGGGATGTCAGATGTATCTGCAGATAATGTTGCGAAAGTCTCGGAGCAGGTCGATGGGGACCGCCTGATCGTGACTCTGCGGGGCAAGTGGCGCGTGATTGAATCGCGGCCCAAGTGGCAGCACAGTTTGAAGGGGGAGATGCCGCGCCGTGTGAAGGTCGACGTCGATCAAGTGGAGAAATGGGATAGCTCGATGCTGTTGTTTCTCTTTGATGTGAAGCAGTGGTGCCGGGTGGCGGGTTCTTATTTTGATCAGTCGGGCTTACCCGAGAAGACCAAGGAGATGCTCGCACAACTTTCGCGTTCGCACGAAACGAGTGTGCCATTTGACCGCACCGATAATTTATTTATCGCGGTGGGAGAAGCGACGTATCGCGCGTGGCTGCGGTTGAAGGAGATCCTTTCTTTTGTCGGCGAGTGCGTGATTAGCTCCATCCGGTTGCTGAAAACGCCAAAGCGGTTCCGATGGGCCGATTGCGTCGAGGAAATGCAGCAAGCGGGCGCGATGGCTCTGCCGATTGTGAGCCTGATCAGTATCCTCGTGGGAATGACGCTGGCCTACACCGGGGCGTTGATTCTCCGGCAGTATGGGGGCGATATCTACGTCGCGGATTTGGTGGGAATCACGATGGTGCGCGAGATGGGTGCGATGATGACGGGGATTGTGATTGCGGGCCGCACCGGCGCGGCGTTTGCCGCGCATATTGGCAATATGAAAGCCAATGAGGAAATCGATGCGTTTCAGACGTTGGGGATTTCTCCGGTGGATTTTTTGGTGATGCCGAGGTTGATCGCGTTGGGCTTAATGATGCCGTTGCTCGGGCTCTATGCGAATTGCCTGGGGATCCTCGGAGGCATGGTGGTCGCACTGATGGTTTTGGAAATTCCTCCGGCAGCATTCTGGGTGGAGATGCTGACGATCGTGGATATGTCCGATGTGATGGCGGGGGTGATCAAGGCGACTACTTTTGGATTGATCATCGGTCTCGCGGGTTGTCTGCGCGGTTTGCAGGCTGATCGTAGTGCAGCTGGCGTGGGGCAGGCGGCGACATCCGCCGTGGTGACCGCGATTCTATTTATTATCATCGCCGATGCGGTGTATGCGGTGGCGTTTGATATGTTGGGAATTTAATCATGAGCGAAACCGAAACAGGCCCAGCGATCAGAGTTTCCGACGTCCGATGCGGCTATGACGAAACGGTTGTTTTGGATAAAGTGAGCTTCGAGGTATCGACCGGTGAGGTGTTTTTCATCATCGGTGGTTCGGGCTGCGGCAAGAGCACGCTCTTGCGCAACATGATTGGGATCCATCGTCCTCTGGCCGGGGCGGTAAACTTTTTCGGGCATCCTTTTGAGCAGGATGATATCGTTGCGCGTCGCGAAACGTTGAAACGATTCGGGGTGCTCTACCAAAGTTCGGCGCTGTGGAGTTCATTCACATTGCGTGAGAATGTGGCGCTGCCGTTGGAAGAATACACCGAGCTCACCAAGCGTGAAATTGAGGAGATCGCCACGCTGAAACTCGCGCAGGTGGGGCTCACGGGTTTTGAGGATTACTATCCGGTCGAAATCAGCGGGGGCATGAAGAAACGCGCGGGGCTCGCGCGGGCCTTGGCCCTCGATCCGCAGATTGTGTTTCTCGACGAGCCATCGGCGGGACTTGATCCGATCACCTCCCGCAAACTTGATGAGTTGATTCTCCAAATCCGGGAATTGTTCGGCACGACGTTGGTCGTGGTGTCGCACGAGCTCGCCTCGATTTACAGCATCGCGGATCGCGTGATCATGCTCGATAAATCTGAAAAAGGCATCATCGCCCAAGGACCTCCGCGCGAGCTGGCTCAAAAGAGTCGCGATCCGCGGGTCACGGAATTTCTCCGTTGGCGCGATCGGGTGGATCTGCCGGAAGATGAATGAGTTCAATCGTGCTCGGCAAATTTCGATGATTAATCCTGTCCATTTTATCAATATCCTCTAACTACTATACCAAGTGAAAACCAAGGTCAGTCCTGCTATTGTCGGTGCATTCGTAATTGGAGCCTTTGCTCTGGGGGTGATCGCCCTCCTTTCATTTGGCGGGTTGAGTTTGTTTTCCAAGCCCCAGCGTTTCGCGGTCTATTTCGATGAGACGATTCATGGCCTCGATCTGGGATCACCCGTTAAGTTGCGCGGAGTGCGCGTGGGCCGGGTGGTCAGCCTGAATGTGCAATTCGATGAAGTGGCGAAAAAATCCGTCGTGCGCGTGGTTTGCGAATTTAACCGCGATATCATCACCGATGGTCAGGCCGAGGTCGATGTGACCAGCCGCGAGGTGCTCCAGGAATTGATTGATAAGGGGCTGCGCGCTCAGCTTGGCGTGATGGGTCTGGCGACAGGTCTGCTCTACGTGGAGCTCGATTTCAAGGACCCGGCAAAGTATCCGGATCAGGGTAAGATTACCGAAATCAAATACGCCGTGGTGCCCTCTACGCTGTCGGCGATTTCAGAGTTTCAGGCCAGCCTGACCACGATTATGGCCGGGATGAAGGACATCGATATCGGTGGCATTGCAAAGAATCTTAATGGACTGATTTCTGATGCCCGGACTCAAGTGAACAACTTGGAGCTTGGCCCGATGGTTGCGGAATGGACGAAGACCGCTGAATCGATCAACGAATTTACCACCTCTCCTGAACTGAAGCTTACCGTTGCAAATCTTAATCTGGCGGCGACAGAACTGCGCGCGGTTTTGGAGAAGCTGGATGGGCAGATCGATCCCACGGCTGAAAAGCTGGGCGTCGCGTTGGAAGAATCGAAGACTACATTGGCATCATTTAACGCGGCGGCGCTGACTCTTCGCCAATTTATCAATGCACAACACGAGTTGGGTGCCGGCGCTAATCAGGCCTTTGTAAAGCTGGCCGATGCCGCCGAATCGGTGGAGCGCCTCGCCGATTTTCTTGAGCGTAATCCACAGGCCCTCCTGACCGGCCGTAAAATTCCGAATAAGTGATGAAAAAGTATCTTTCTCAAAAATTGGTTCTGGCCGCGACAGCGATGGTGGCACTTGCGATGGTAGGTTGTTCCGTCGTGCCCGAAGCCAGTGCGGATCTGACGCGCTACTATGTGCTGACCAATACCCAAGGTGACGGACACAGTGCGGATAAGGGCAACGACGGATTGAAACTCGGCCTCAAGCGAGTGGAGGTTTCCCGTTATTTGGATAAAGGCTCCATGGTCGTCCTACGGGGCACCAACGAGTTGGTTTACAACGACTATGCGCGCTGGGCTGAGCCGATTAGCGAGGGCGTAGGAAGAATTGTGCGGGCGCGTTTACTTGATGAATCGAATGTATCCCGCGTGTTTGTGGATGCGTTTCCTTTCGATCAATCACGCGATTATGATATCTCGATCAACGTCACCCACTGCGAGGGTGCCATCAACGGTGGTGCGGGCCGGGTGCGGTTCGAAGCGGTGGTGGAGATCACGACCACCGGCGATGAAGCCAAGGTGGTTTCGAGATCGGAGTTTACGGCTCCGCTGCAAGACTGGGATGGCCGCGATTACAGCGAGCTGACTCAGTTGCTCAGCGAAAGCGTGGCGCTGCTTTGCAACGATCTGGTCGCTTCCTTAATCGAGAAGTAATGGGGGGCGCCCCAATGATGAGGCGCGATTGGACTTAAGATGAGTTTGAGCAATCAACTTGCTCAGGATGCCTCTACTTCAGGCGTGCTGCGGGATATTTTCACGCGAACCACGGATGTCGCGGTGGCTTCGAGCACGGTGAAATTCAGATCGGCATCGGCGATTGAATCACCAGCGTTGGGGATGCGTTCGGCCAGTTCGGTAATATAGCCACCGATCGTATCTGCTTCCGTTTCCCGTGGGGAAATATTGAAAGTCCGGGTGAGGCGATCGATGGGGCAAGTGCCCTTGGCTTCGGCTTCGTTTTCGTTCAGGAGGGTGATGAATCCGACATCATTATCGAATTCGTCTTCGATCGCTCCGACGACTTCTTCCAGCACATTCTCAATTGTGATCATGCCAGAGATGCTGCCAAATTCATCGACGAGCAAAGTGAGGTGTTCCTGCTTTTTTTGGTAATGAGCGAGCAGGGCCGGGAGCTTGATCGTTTCAGGCAGGATGCTGATTGGCCGCACGAATGGTTTTAAATCGGTGATGGCATGACCTTCGGCGAGTTTTTGAAACAGGTCTTTGACGTGAACCATGCCGATACACTTTTCGAGGCCACCATCACAAAGCGGTAATCGGGTGTGTTGGGATTGAGCGGCGAGCTTGAGGTTTTCCTCGATGCTATTGGCGATATCCAGAGTAATCACGGTGTGCCGTGGGACGGCGTAGCGTCGGGCAGATTTATCCTCCAGATCGAGCACGTTCAGAATCATGCGATGCTCCTTGCTCGAGACATGGCCCCCATCCTTTGATTCGCGAACGAGGAGTCGTAATTCCTCTGCCGTCATCGCGCTGCCATGCAGTTCACTGGTATCGAAACCGATGATTTTCAGCATCCAATTGCTCAGTGCGTTGAGGACCCAGATGAAAGGTTTCAGCACGACGGTAAACCAGTGCAGCGGATGAGAAACGAAAAGACTGACCGGAGTGAATTTCGCGATCGCGTAGATCTTCGGCACCTGTTCGCCAATTGTGATATGCAGAAAGGTGATCGCAGCGAAGGCGACCGGGAACGCGATGTAGTGATGCCATTCGGCCGCGATATTCATCGCGAGGAGGATGGGGGCGAGGGAATGGGCCACCATCGGTTCGCCTACCCAACCGAGACCCAAACTGGCCAGAGTGATGCCCAATTGGCAGGCAGCCAGATAAGTATCGAGATTTTGTTGGATCGAAAGCGCGCGACGGGCTCTTCCATTTCCACTTTCAGACAGAATCTTGAGCTCGCCCTTGCGGACTTTTACGAGTGCGAATTCTGCGGCGACGAAGAAGCCATTGGCAGCGACCAAGGCCATGACGACGATTAGATTGATAAGCATGTGTTCGGAACACCCGAAGAATGAGTGTAGCCTGCCTCAGAACATTTCTGCGGTCGGCGTTTGTCAATCGTGCTCAGGACCCACCGGAGGAATGCCAAAATACGTAATAGAGCCCCACGAATGCCAGGTATGCGAATACGATAGGACGTAAGAATTCGTGGGGGACCTTTCGGCCGATGTTGATACCGAGACGTAGGATGAGTGCAATGGGGACGACCAGAATAGCGGTTAACCAGAATATCAGGTTTAAGTTTTCACCGGTAAAACCGATGAAAGGCAGGCGTGACAATGAGGTGACCACGAAGATCGCTGCTAGCACCGCCTTCGCTTGCTCGGCGGTCCACGTGCGCGAATAAGCATAGGCTACCACTGGTGGTCCGCCCATATTGAAACCCGCCGCCAGAATCCCGGCAAACATGCCAATGGGAGCTTCAGCGACTCCGATTCTGGGGCGTGCTTTGCGATGACGCGTCAGGAAATAGTTGATGCCGACGAAGAGCATAGAGGCGCCCAGAATAATGATGAGGATGCGTTCGGGGAGCACCGCCACGATATAGACTCCGATGGGGATGCCGACTCCGGCACCGAGTAACAGATTACGGGCCTCGCCCCACTGAAATGAACTTTTATGCCAATAAAGTGAGAGGCACATCATGATCGCGTTCATAATCGCCAAAAGCGTGATGGCATCTTTTAACCCCATCGTGAGCGGGAGTAGCGTCATCGCGACGATCCCGAATCCAAACCCCATGACGCCTTGTGTCATCCCGGCGAGGATGAATATGAGGAGTATGATAGAGAATGTTTCCCACGGGATGTCGGGCATAGTCCTTCATCCAATCGAACCGTAGCTTAGGATGAAATCAAAATATACGATCAGCCGTAATGGCCTATGTGGTGTTTTAATATACCGCCAGACTAAGAATTCGAGGTTCGGCACTGCTTTCGGTGCAGATTAATCGAATCATCTCCACGCGGACCGGGGTGAACTTCTGGATGCGTTTGTGTCCTACGGAGATTCCTCGGCAGAGGGTCTTCCATCCTGAATCGGTTTTGCCTTCGACGTGATAATTGCGAATCCGCTCACCCGATCGAATGTCTTCCATGAGGACGATTTGATTGATCAGAGATTGCGAAGGCAAAACGAGCTCCAGGGAGTTTCCCCGGCCGCTGGTTTGCCCGAGTTGTTTCGAAAACGTTTGGGTAATTACTTTACCAAATTCCGCGCAAAGCTGCGAGTCGGGTTCAGGCACAAGCCCATCGGCGTCAATTACCGCGCCGAAAATGAGAAATGCATTTCGTCCTACGGATTGGTAATACATGTCCACCAACGCATCGGTGCTACGGAGCAGCTGATCCTGATCGGGATGCCAAAACCAACGGTGATCGCGCAAGGGCACATCGCACATCGCGGGAGTCCAGAACCGTCCTTCGGGATCCCCGTGGGGAAGCAGTTTGGTGTAGCTCTCCGTATCGTGGGCGGTGCGTCCGCCGCGATGGGGCATGGTTGACCAGCAGGGATAACCGGCGATGCCTCTCTCGTTGCCCACCCAACGGTGATCGCCTCGTTCGGGACTGTGGTAGAAAATCGTGTTGGGTTGGTGTTTCTCGATGATGGGCAGAATATCCGGTCCGCCTTCTTCGGCCGTGATCGCGCCACCTTCGATCCAGATTTCAAAAAGCGGACCATAGCGCGTGCACAGTTCCTCCACCTGTTGTTCGCATATCTTGTTGTAGGTGGCCTGTTTTCCGGGATCGCCGTTGCGAACACGATACTGATCAACGCCCCACCAACAATTGTTGCGCAGGCCGATGAAAAGACCGGGAGCGATGTCGTATTTGTGGCAGGAAGCAATAAAGTCGCCCACAATATCGCCTTGTCCGTCGCGCCACTTCGATTGTTTCACTCCGTAAGGATAAAGATTGCTGGGCCAATTCATGAAACCGGTTTCATGGGAGGCGGTGAACAGGGCGTATTTAGCCCCGGCTGCTTTGGCTGCCGCGAGCCATTGGTCGGTATCCAATTGCGTGGGATTGAACAATTCGATATCCGGGGCGGGATCACCCGCTGAGTGATCGCGGCGGTCCTCACGATAAATGGTCAGATCGAGATGGTAGAGGAAACCGATCTCGGCCTCTTGGAGGGCGATCTGCGCTGGGGTGGGCATCGTCATCGGTGGCCCACGAAAGATCACGGTGTCGTGATGGCAATTCTGATTGGTGATAATACGGACAAACTCTTCGTTTTTTCTCTCCAAAACGAAAGTTGGTTTTAAGACTGGGGTCCGATGAGTTACATTCCGGTTCCTCCCCAGAAGGTTGATCAGCTAAATTCCCGTGAGCTAAAGATCTTCAAACAATGGATTGGCCATGAGCCCGGCGGAGGTGTCGTTCCATTTCCTACCGCGGAGGAAAAACGCGAACGGAGCCGCCGTGAGCGATGGAAGCGTCGTTATGCAGGGAAGGGCGCCATCGAGCCGAAACTACTGGTGCGATCCGAGCAATTGAAGTGTCTGCGGCGTAACGTAAAAAGCCATCCCGTCGCGAGAAAATGGCAGGCACAGGTTTTTCAGGAGGCCGATGAGGTGGTCGATCTAGAGGCTGCTTTTTGGCAATCGTTCATCAGCGATTTGGGGCCGTGGAATTGCCGGGGTAATTATTGCCCGCACTGTATTGGGAAAAAATCAGGGGAAGGACTGAATCTCTATTTCTGGGATTGGGACTGGCGCGAGCCGGAGCGGCTGACCTGTCCGCATTGCGGGATCTCTTATCCCGATGCGCGCTACCCCGAGGAGGGAGTGTTGGAATTACCGCGCCTGGGTAAACGCTACACGTTTTATCTGCGACCGGATGAGCTCGCGTCGAAGGATTGGCGCTTGGGTGAACAAGCGGCGCGTTATGCTGGTGAGCCGGTGCATGTGTCTTTCACGGGAAATATCCGCGCGATGAAACTCGCGTGGGCACTCAGCAAGGCGACTCCGTTGAGTTTGGCCTATGCGATCAGCCGGAAGAAGAAATACGCCGTGGCTCTGCAGCACATTCTCACGCGTATGGCGGAGGTTTATCCGGGTTATCCTTTGCACAGTTATCTGCAGGATATGGTTGATGCGGAGCCGGGTTATGCCGTTCAGCATGCGGATGCGCTGCCAACGGTTTTCAAACGCAATCCCTGTATCACCGCCTATCATGGTCAGGGTGAGGGTTTCTTCCATGGCGATACTACAACAGAGAGCACGAAGGTCGCGTCGGGCTTATGGGGTTCCAGCCGAATCGCTCCCGAAATGGCGGCGACGGCAGATACGTTTGTGTCACTCTTCCAAGCTTACGATTTGGTTAAGAAAGCGATTCCTCAGACGGAGCGCATTCGGATTGAGCAGCACTTTCTGCTCGAATTCTATCTCGATGTAAAAGCCTACACGCCGATCACGAACAAGGCGGGGCCCGTGCGGGCGGCGCGGGTGGCATTCGGTATGGTTTATGGTCATGCCAGCGAACTCAAGGCAGGGCTCGATGGGTTTCACGCGATCATGGAGGGTCAGTTTTATTCCGATGGTTCCATGAAAGAGGCTCCGGTCTATGCGCATAAGCCGATTGGCGAAGGGCTCTGGAAAATTCCGGAAATGCTGCGTGGGCATACCGATCTCTATCGCGACAGTCTTTATGCCAAGGGGCTGCAGATGCTGGTCGATATTTCGACGCCGGCCGGACTGTTTCCGCCGCTGGATGATTCTTACTCAAGCTCGCGTCTGCCGCAGCGCACCGCGGATATCGCTCATTTGCGTTGTGGCATCAAGGGGCCTAACCCGCGAGAAGTCCCCTCCGATTTTGCGATCTTGAATGCGGATCTGTCGAAGAAACCACGGAGAAAGAAACATCAGGTGCTGAACCGTTTTTACGAAGGGCGGCGCCTGTCGTGTCTGGGAATCGGCACCGGATCTAATCGCATCCAGATGTATCTTTCGGGTGCGGATGGTCACATGACTCACCGGCATTACGATGCGCTGAATGTGCAGCTTTTTGTGGGACGATGGGATGTGTTTCCCGATCTTGGCTATCTCTGGGATCACCCCGGAAAGCAATGGGCTGCTTCTACGCCCGCGCATTTCACGGTGACGGTGGACGAACAATACTCACGTCCGGTTGGCCCGAGCGAATTGCTGTCGTTTGTCGATCATGGCTCCGAACGCTTTGTGGATATACGAACGGAATTGGCGGGAGGTATTGTGCTGCGTCGTGCGGTGACGCTCATCCGGAAATCTGATGGAAAGGTAATTCTCAAGGATGTTTGCGATGTCGAGGGAGGCCAGATTCACGACTACAATTTGCGTGCACATGTGCCCCCAGAGATTCCGGCTTTTCTGGGGGGAAGAAAAGAAGAGCAGGCTTTTTTCACGCCGGTGGGCAGTGAGGATTTTTATATCCCACCGGAGAAGCCGATCCGTCCCGCATCGTTTTCAGTGCAACCACCCCTGATTCCGCGCAAAAAGAGTGTCTATGAGGGGCATTCCTATTACCCGCTTCGTAACTTCATGACGGGAGGAAAAACCAAAGGAGATTGGCAGGCAAAGTGGAAGCGGAAGGGGCGGAGTGTCACCGCCCGCATCATGACACCCTGTGATGAATTGATCACTTATCAATCACCTGCTTGGCGCAGCCAACTCGCTGTGGCCGCCGAACCCAACGATTTTGCTGATACGGTATTGCTGCGACAACGCGGTCCAAAGAGTCGTTTCGAGGTCATCTACGAAATTGCCACTTATTGATCGCGATGATGGGAGGCGCAGATGGCTTGTGTTCCTTCGCGCCATCGCGCTTGTTTTGAGCTGTTTCTTTTCGCTGATTTCCCCGCTCTAGGTTTATGAATAGAATAATTGTCCGACCCGAATCACTCGATTTGGATTCCCCCGGGCGCCGCGATTACTGGTTGGCGCTCGAACACGATAGCGTGTGGGGAGACCACTTGATGCCACTCACTGTGTGGGTGGGGCCGGAAGCGGAAGAGGGAAAAGGTCTCGTCACGTTTGGTTCGACCCACGGCAATGAGTATGAGGGGCCGGTGGCGCTCAAGCATCTGCTGGGTGAAATCAAAATTGAAGACGTGCGCGGCCGCATCATTTTGATCCCGGTGCTCAATCCTGCGGCCTTCCGAGAGGGCACGCGCGAAAGCATGACGGAGGATCGCGTGAATTTGAACCGGGCTTTCGTCGATGGCGCGGGGCGGCAACCGGCACTGGCGGGAATCACGCACCGTATCGCGGCATTCGTGCGCGAGTTTATCTGGCCACGCGTAAACGTGGTGCTCGATCTGCATTCCGGTGGGTTTAACCGCTTCGCACTTTGCGCGAGCTATCATCCGGTGGACGATCCCGAGCAAACCCGGTTGATCGAGAAGACCGCGCGTTGGTTCGGCACGCCACTGGTGATGACCTATCAGAACGAAACGCCCGGTTTACTCACCTCCGAAGCAGAGCGCTTAGGCAAGATCACGGTCGGCACCGAATTGGGGTGGGCGAGTGCGGTGAATTCGGATGGCGTGCGCTTTGCGCGCCAAGGGGTGCGCGCCGCGGCGATACATCACGGATACCTTAAGGGTGAGATCGAACCAATCGGAGCGTATGCCGATGGCACGCAGCAACGCGTGGCGATGGTGGATCGCGATTGCTTTTGCGTGGCGCCATTTTCGGGGCATTTCGAACCGGTGCGCAATTGCGGTGATTCGGTGACCAAGGGAGAGATCGTGGCATACCTGCATAGTTTCGAACACATCGATAGCGAACCGCATGCAATTCTCGCGCAGGTGGATGGTGTGATTATTTCGCAATGGTTTGTGGCTCCCGTGACGCAAGGGCAACACGCGGTGGTCATTGGTAAAGTGGAGGAGTGGGCTATATGAAAATTGATTCTGTAGATTTCTTTTATCTGTCGATGCCGGAAGTGCTCGATGTGGGCGACGGCAGTCAGGATGCGCTATTGGTGCGCGTGCGCGCCGGTGGATTCGAAGGATGGGGCGAATGCGAAGCCGCGCCGTTGCCTTCGATCGCGGCTTGGATGTGTCCGCGTTCGCATTCGGCCTGTAAGCCGGTGCGTGATTCCGTGTTGGGACAACGCCTCGACACGGTGGAGGACATCACACGAATCGGTGATCTCGTTCGTGAGAACAGTATCGATCTCCTGCAGGCCGAGCACACGTTATCAGGCGTGGATATCGCGTTGTGGGATTTGCTGGGAAAGCGATTCGAACAACCTGTTTACGAATTACTCGGCTATTCGCGCTCGTATGCGAAGACCCCTTACTCCTCGGTGCTCTTTGGCGATACGCCGGCGGAAACCTTGGAGAAAGCGCGCACGGCTCGCGCCGCGAATTATCAAGCAGCGAAATTTGGCTGGGGCCCATTCGGTCGCGGCACTCCGGAAATGGATCGCGATCACCTGATCGCCGCCCGCGAAGGGTTGGGTGAAGATGGCCATCTGCTGGTGGATGCAGGCACGGTCTGGGTCGCGGATGTCGCTCGCGCTTTGCAAACGCTGCCGGCCCTGGAGGACGTGCGCGCGCTCTGGTTGGAAGAGCCGTTTGTTTCCGGCGCACTCGATGCCTATCGCGAGCTGGCGGAGCAATCGGGTGCGGTGAAACTCGCTGGTGGCGAGGGGAGCCACAATATCTGGATGGCCCGGCAAATGATGCAGCACGGAGGCGTGGGTTATATCCAAATCGATTGCGGTCGGATCGGCGGAATCAGCGTGGCGAAAGAAGCGGCGGATTATGCGGTTGAGAGTGGGATCACGTTTGTGAATCACACCTTCACCTCGCATCTCGCTTTGAGTGCGTCGCTCCAACCCTTTGCCGGACTCGAACAGGATGTGATCTGCGAATACCCCGCTGAGCCAAAAGCACTGGCTGTCGAGATGACGGGCAACCACCTGGAGCGCGATGCGAATGGTCAGGTCTGCGCCCCGAATGCCCCCGGCTTAGGAATCGAGCCCGATCTCGCTGCGATGAAAAAATACCTCGTCCCCGTCGAAATCTCTGTCCGCGGCGAAGTGCTCTATTCATCGCCAGAGCTTTGAGAGCAGTCTCTTTCTCTGAATCCGGTATTAAATATCTCTGGTCCCAGCGCTGCGAGTAGCGGTAAAGAGTCCGAGGCAGCGGGCAGATTCCTTAAAGGTAATGCTGAAACCGTGTTTTCGCAGTGCGTCGGCCAGAAGCTCCTTGTGGTAGCTCATATGATTGCCCACGACTGCATTGGGGTGAAGACGGGGCATCATTTCCGGCTCTACTTCGTGGTATTCGCCGACGATAGTTTGCACACGGCCGATGAGCTTGCTCGTCAATAGAATGGGAAACTCGCTGCCTTCACAGTCGATCTTCATTAATTTAACGGTCGGAAATGGCTTTAGAATCGCATCAAGCGAAATCATCGGAATCGCTTCATCGGTCGAGGAAGATAAATGCGGCGTGATCTCCTGACGGTAGAACTCAAAAGGTTGACCGTTCATGATCACATTGCCTCCGCCCGTATTATCACCGATATAACCGGAGTGCCGGACGGGCGTAGAGGCGGCAAGATCGCTACGGCCGACGGCCCCGTGAGTGATCTCGATCCCAGATAGTCCCGACAGATACTTCTTCGACAGATTGTAGTTTGTGGGATCGGCTTCGAAAGCGTGAATCTGGCGACTCCCCATAATATGAGTCATGAAGCTGACCACGCCGATGTGCGATCCGATATCGAGCACGACATCCGAAGGGCGGAGATGGAGATGGCTGATGCCGTATTCATCCTCAACTGGGATGTAGTGAATAATAGAATGAGACTCGTCTTTGGTTCTCGCGTGGAAGCGACGTCGGATCTCCCGAAACCTCCACTTCCGGTAGCGCATTTTGCTGATCGCTGAGCCTGGCCCGTGTTTTATGGTATAAAACAGTAGGGCGAGGAGCAGGCGGAGGTTTTCTTTCAGATGCACCGAGGGAGAAAGCGCACGAAAACCGATTGCGTGCGAAGGTTCAGTTAAAAAACGATCAGCGTAAGGTCTGAGCTGACAGGCCAGTTTACTTCTTCATCGCGACGGCGATGCGCTGGAGGGCGGCCTCGACGTTTTCACGAGAGTTGAATGCGCTGATGCGCACGTGGCCTTCGCCGCAGGTGCCGAATCCGGCTCCGGGCGTGCAGACGACTTGAGCTTCGTTGAGCAGCTTGTCGAAGAAGGCCCATGAATCGGTGCCGGTGTTGATCCAGATGTAGGGCGCGTTGTCGCCACCGATGCAGCTATAACCGAGACCGGTCATCGCTTCGCGGATGAGCTTGGCATTTTCCAGATAGAAATCGGTGAGACCCTTGGTCTGCGCTTTGCCTTCATCGGTGTAGATGGCGGCGGCGGCTTTTTGAATCGGATAGGAAACACCGTTGAACTTGGTGGTGTGGCGGCGATTCCAGAGCGCGTGCACGGAATGTTCGTTGCCGGTGGAATCGAAGGCCTTGAGATCCTTGGGCACGACGGCGAAGGCGCAGCGGGTGCCGGTGAATCCGGCAACCTTGGAGAAACTGCGAAACTCAATGGCCACTTCGCGCGCGCCTTCGATTTCATAGATCGAACGCGGGGTGTCCGGATCGCGGATGAAGGCTTCGTAGGCGGCATCGAAGAGGATGATAGCTTTGTTTTTCTTCGCGTAGGCGACCCATTCGGCGAGCTGCGCCTTGGTGGCGACGGCCCCGGTCGGGTTGTTCGGGAAGCAGAGGTAGATCAGGTCGGTCGCGTTATCGGGGATCGACGGGATGTAACCGTTTTCGGGGGTGCTTTCGAGATAGGTGATGCCTTGGTAGCGTCCATCGACGTCGCCGCCGGTGCGTCCAGCCATGACGTTGGTATCGGTGTAAACAGGATAGACGGGATCGGGGATCGCGAGGGTGGAATCGGCGGAAAAGATTTCCTGAATATTGCCACTGTCGCATTTGGAGCCGTCGGACACGAAGATTTCATCGGCGGCGATTTGGCAACCGCGATCAGCGTAATCGTTTTTGGCAATAGCTTCGCGGAGGAAGTCGTAACCTTGTTCGGGGCCATAGCCTTTGAAGGTCGCGCGATCTGCCATCTCGTCGGTCGCGGCATGGAGAGCTTGGACACAAACGGGAGGGAGGGGCTCGGTGACATCACCGATGCCGAGCTTGATAACAGGCTTATCGGGATTGGCCTCGATAAAAGCGTTAACGCGCTTGGCGATATCGCTGAAGAGATAGGAGGCTTTGAGCTTGGTGTAATTTTCGTTGATCTTGGTCATGGAGAAAAAGGGTAGTGAGTTCGTCTTCGATCCGATGGTGGCGAAGTGTAATTCTTGAACAAACCGTCGAGGTGAACTTAGTTCAAGCCCGACGTCATCTCAAAACGCTTCTCCTATGCAAATTATCGAATCGATCCCGGAAATGAAACAGCAGGCCGCGGAGTGGTATGCGGACAAGAAAAGAGTGGCGTTGGTGCCCACGATGGGAGCCCTTCACGCGGGACAAGAGGCGTTGATCAAGGCCGCGAAAGAGCAGGCCGATATCGTCGTCGTGGTGCTGATGGTGAATCCACTCCAATTCGCACCCAATGAGATCGTCAGCGATTATCCGGAATCGCCGGAAACCGACCGTGAGTTGTGCGAAAAAGCTGGCGCGACCGCGGTATTGGCGCCTAAGGCCGAAGCGTTTTTCCCCAGTGGCTTTTCGACCTACGTTGATGAGGAGAGAATGAGTAAAGCGCTCTGTGGTGTTTCCCGGCCCACGCATTTTCGCGGGGTGGTGACGTTGATCGCGAAGTTGCTGAATATCGTGCGACCGCATTCGGTATATTTTGGCCAGAAGACTTCGCAACGCATCGCGGTGGTGCGCAAGATGATCACGGATCTGGATTTTGACGCCGAGATCGTCGTGGTGCCGACTGTGCGCGATCCCGATGGTATGGCTTATGATACTAATGCACACCGATTCACGCCTACTCAGCGTCAGGAAGCGCTTTCGATCAGTCGCTCTCTGACCAAGGCTTCCGAGATGGTGGAGAGTGGAGTGCGCAGCCCCGATCGCTTGGTGGCCGAGGTCACGCATATCCTGGGTGAATACCGGCAGGTGCGCGTGATTTATGTATCGCTCGTCAATCGCGATACGATGGAGCCCGTGCGTGAGGTGGAGCCCGGCAAGTGCCTTTTGGCGATCTCTGTGTGGATAAACGAGGTGAGAATGGTTGATAACATACTGTTGTAGAGGAGTTAGTAAAAACTGATAGATTTTGATCGAAATCTATCAGAATCTATCAATTATAGTCGGTTCATGCATCGTATTATCGACTCTCAGACAGCGCTTCAGCCTTACATATCCATTCGGGTGTGTGGGCTGATGGTGGCCGATAGTCGGGAAGGAGAGCGTCTCGTTCCCTGAACGAGGCAGGCTAGCGCTATGTCGGATTCATCCGTGTGAGCACCGCGCGCAACTGATCCCAATGTGTAACCTGACGTCGGGCAGAAACGATTAATTTTCAGACATCTTATAATTATGAAAGACTACAAATACGTAAACTACCTTTGGGATGACGCCAAAGCCGACTCGCTCGACCAAGTTGAGAAGCTCGTTTATCGCTCCAATCTGTTGGGCCAAGACCAGCGCATCACGAATACCGGCGGTGGAAATACTTCCAACAAGTTGATGGAAACGGATCCTCTCACCGGCGAAGAAGTCGAAGTATTGTGGGTAAAGGGTTCGGGCGGCGATCTGCGCACCAGTAAACGCGCGAACTTCTCGTCGCTCTACCAGAGCAAGCTGCTCGACATGCAGAAGCTCTATCTGGCTCGAGAAGACAAGGGGCTCAAGACAGCCGCGGAAGACTCCATGGTGGCGATGGCCAGCCACGCGACGTTCAACCTGAATCCGCGACCTTCCTCGATCGACACGCCGTTGCACAGCTTCATCCCGACGAAGTATGTCGATCACATGCATCCGAACGCGATCATCGCGATCGCCGCTTCGCAGAATTGCGAAAAGCTCACGCAAGAAATCTTCGGTGGCGAAATGGGTTACGTGCCATGGATGCGTCCCGGTTTCGAACTCGGCCTCGCCATGCAAGATATCTGCCAGAAGGACGCCAGCGTGAAGTCCATCATGATGGGCCAGCACGGCTTTATCTCGTGGGACGAAAACGAAAAAAACTGCTATATCTACACCCTCGATTGCATCGAGAAGGCCAGCGAGTTTATCGAGGCCAAATACGAAGCCAAGGGTGGCGACGCTGCGGCCTTCGGCGGTGCGAAATACCAATCCCTCGACGAAGCCACACGGAAGGCGAACTTCGCCGCGATTCTGCCTTGGTTACGGGGTCAAGTTTCGCAACAGAAGCTCTTCGTCGGCACCGTGCAGGACGACGAAAAGATCCTGCGCTTCGTGAATTCGAACGACGCCTCGCGTCTCGCCGAACTCGGCACGAGTTGCCCCGATCATTTCCTCCGCACGAAAATCAAGCCGCTCTTGGTCGATTGGAATCCGCAGACCGAAGACCTCGCGGCGCTCAAGACGAAGATCGCTGCGGGCATCGAGCAATACCGCAAGGACTACGAAGTCTATTACAACAAGTGTAAGCGCGACACTTCTCCGGCGATGCGCGACCCGAATCCAACCGTCGTGTTGATTCCGGGTCTGGGTATGATCGCCTGGGGCAAGAGCAAGTCTGAGTCGCGTGTGACGGCTGAATTCTACAACTGCGCGATCGAGGTCATGCGTGGTGCCGAAGCGATCGACACCTACATTTCACTGCCCCAGCAGGAAGCATTCGACATCGAATACTGGTTGCTCGAGGAAGCCAAACTCAAGCGCATGCCCGCAGAAGACGAGCTCGCGCGCCAAACCGTCATCGTCATTGGGGCCGGATCCGGTATCGGCAAGGCGACGGCTCACCGTATTTCGAAAGAAGGTGCGAACGTCGTTTGTGTTGATATGAAAGCAGAGACGGCCGAGGCGACCGCGAAGGAAATCACCGATGTGCTCGGCCAAGGCATTGGCGTGGCCGGC
This sequence comes from Cephaloticoccus sp., assembly GCA_034669935.1. Lineage (GTDB taxonomy): Bacteria > Verrucomicrobiota > Verrucomicrobiia > Opitutales > Opitutaceae > Cephaloticoccus. The sequence continues at coordinate 263,987 of JAXMOJ010000001.1, read as the reverse complement.
AGCGGCATTTCGGGCTGCGGAGTCGCGATTGGTCTGGAGTGCAACATCACGGATCGCGCGAGCGTCCGGGCGATGCTCGATCAAGTGGCCCTCGCATACGGTGGCTTTGATTCGATCATCGTGACGGCTGGGGTGTTCTGGCCGATTGATAAGACGGGTCACATTCCGGACGAAAAGTGGGCGTTCACCTTTAATGTGAATGTTACCGGTAGCTACATCGTGGGCGATGAAGCAGCGAAGACCTGGAAAGAGCAGGGGCTCCCGGGGCAACTCGTCCTCACCACTTCGGCCAATGGCGTCGTCGCGAAAAAAGGCTCCCTTGCTTACGATACTTCGAAGGCGGCGGCGAATCATCTCGTGCGTGAACTCGCCATGGAACTCGCGCCGACGGTTCGCGTGAATGGTGTCTCTCCGGCGACGGTCGTCTATGGTTCTTCGATGTTCCCGCGCGAGCGCGTGGTGGGTTCACTGACGAAGCATCATGTCGATTTCACGGAGGACGAAGATACGGATTCACTCGTGGCGAAGTTGGCGCAGTTCTATGCCGACCGCACGCTCACGAAGGCTCCGATCACACCAGCTGATCAGGCCGAGGCGTATTTCCTGCTGATTTCGCAACGCCTGAGCAAGACCACCGGTCAGATCGTTCCCGTCGACGGCGGTCTGCACGAAGGATTTCTGCGTTAAGCGCTGCGAGCTGCGCTGGAGATCGAAGTTCGTATCTAGCTTAACTCTATTCAAAACCGCCGGATGCGTTTTCGCGCCCGGCGGTTTTTTGTGTCTGCCAGGCTGAGCGGGGTTAAGTGCGCGTCTGTTTTGCTCAATGCTGTGCCATGAGAGGTCGCCTAGAGGGAGGAGGGCGCGATCACGACTTCGACGCCACGTGATCGCAGAGAGGCGACCAGTTCAGCGGGGGCCCCTTGATCGGTCACCACGATATCAATTTTTGAGAAATCGCAGAGAAAGAAGGTGGAGCGCCGGGCAAACTTGGTGCTGTCGATGCAGAAGATGATCTTGGCGGCGCCGGCCATCATGGCGTGTTGAATATCGCCGATGAGAGCGTGCGAATTATAGATGCCGTCCTCGGCGATTCCGCTGCTACTCATAATCGCGACATCGGCATGCATCCGTTGAAACGTGTTGACCGCATCCGGGCCCACCAGAGTGCCGAGTCGGGGATAGATCACCCCGCCGGAAACGTGCACTTCGTGGCGATTGGACCCAGAGAAATGGTGAGCCACGGGGAGCGAATTGGTGATCACTTGGGCAACTTTGTCTCCGAGATGCTTCGCGACGTGAAAGCACGTGGTGCCACTGTCGATGATCACATTCTGATCGGGGCGGATGAGGGCGGCGCAGGCCGCACCGATGGACTCCTTTTCACCGACTTGATGGGTATCGCGGACGTTAAAGACGAACTCATCGGTCTTGGGTTGCATGGTGCGGGCTCCTCCATGCGTGCGACGGATTATTTTCCCTGCTTCCAATTCTGCGACATCGCGTCGCACGGTGGAAACCGAAACCCCTACATGTTGCGCAAGTTCTTCCAGTGAAGCGAATTCCGCCGTTTGGAGGTAGGATTCGATCTTCTCTCGGCGCGCTTCAGGTTGCATAACGGTGGAAGTTAGTGAAATCTTTTGGAAGATAATGCAACGCATCTCTTGACTATTTGGAAGAAATTAGGCGGAATTACGCAAAGCTTTCCCACTTTTTGCCATGTCGTTACCGCCCCCATCCCCACATCGCGTTGAGATTGAACATCTCGTTCGACGGGCGATTTATCAGCGACTCGACAAGAGCCCGCCTCCTACGGTGCAGGCGCCCAATCCATTATTGGTCAACGTCAGTGCTCGACACTGTCATCTGACTCAAGAGGCGGTGGAAGTGCTTTTCGGTCAGGGAGCCACCCTTACACCGATGAAGTGGTTGTATCAGAAGGATCAATTTGCCGCGGAGGAGACGGTCACGCTCATCGGGCCACGCAGTCGGGTGATCTCCAATCTTCGCATTCTCGGCCCTTGTCGTGATTTCAACCAAGTCGAATTGGCTTCCACTGATTCGATCGCGTTGGGTTTTGATGTTCCCATCCGCCAATCCGGCCAGATTAAGGAAACGCCGGGCTGCATGTTGATGGGCCCCGCCGGCTATTTCGAAATGAAGGATGGCGCGATCCGCGCCGCCCCGCACGCCCACATGCATCCCGAGGATGCAGATTTCTATGGTGTGAAGCAGGGCGATTTTATGCGCCTCCGCGTCGGTGGCCCTTGCTCCACGACCTTTGAGCGCCTGTTGGTCCGCGTGCATGAAGATTTCAAACTCGAGGTCCACATCGATACCGATGAAGGCAATGCCTGTGCCCTCGGCCCCGACACCCCTGTTCAGCTTCTCAAATAAACACTAACTCACACTCAATCCTCAGTATCAAAACATCATGAATGAATCCATCGGCATGGTAGAAACTAAAGGCTATGTAGGCAGCGTCGAAGCCAGCGACGCCATGGTCAAAGCCGCGAACGTCTCTCTTGTTCGCCAAATTCAAATCGGCGGGGGCATGGTCACCGTCATCGTTAAGGGCGATGTAGGCAGCGTTCGCGCCGCCGTCGACGCCGGCGCGGAAGCCGCCAAGCGAGTCGGCGAACTGATCTGCTCGCACATTATGGCACGTCCTCACGCCGAACTCGTTCGCACGCTCGGTCTCTGAACTGCACTCACTCCCAACCTCTAATATTTAAAATACTCATACCATGGCACAGGAAGCAATTGGTCTCATTGAAACAAAGGGTCTCTGCGCGCTACTCGAAGCCGCTGATTCCGCTCTTAAAGCCGCCAACGTCACAATGACGGGCTACGAAGCAGTTGGCAGCGGCTACGTCTGCGCGTTTTTCCGCGGCGATGTTGCGGCAGTCAAAGCAGCGGTCGATGCCGGTGCGGAAGGCGCGAGCAAAGTCGGCGAAGTCGTCTCCGTCCAAATTATCCCTCGTCCCCACGACGAACTATCCCAGCTCGGCAAATGGCTTGAGCAGGCTTGATCGGCCTTGGCCGAAACTCGCCCGCCCACGTTCCCACCGCCTCTACTCAACCCGTGAACATCCTCGTCGCCAACCTCGGTTCGACCTCGTTTAAGTTCCGTCTGATTTCCTTCGACGGCACCGGCGCGGCCTCGGTGTTGGCCAAGGGAGGTTACGAACGGGTGTCTGATTACGGCCAGGTAATCGATGATTGTCTCAAGGAATTACAGGATAGCGGCCACGTGAAAACCAGTGCCGATTTGCATGGCGTAGGTTTCAAAACCGTCTTGGGCAAGAACCTCACCGGTTGTGTGCGCGCCGACACCGACGATCGGGTCATCGAGGCACTCGAGGGATTCAAAGAAATCGCTCCCGCCCACAATCCACCTTACGCACTCGGAATTACGCGATTCCGGGAGAAACTACCCGGCGTCCCGCTTGTGGCGCTCTTCGAAACCGCATTTTTCCAATGGGTGCCGGAGTCGGCCAGCCGTTATGCGGTGCCTCAGGCTTGGCATGATGCGGGGGTGCGACGATACGGCTATCATGGCGCGAGCCACAAATTTGTCGCCGAACGTAGTGCTGAGCTACTGGGGCGTGATTCTCTCGCGGCTCAAATCCGCGACCTCTATCGCGATGGTGCGACCTCGGAATCTGCCGATGGTGCGCCGGTCAGAGTGATCTCGTGTCACCTCGGTGGCAGCAGTTCGATCACAGGTATTCGCAATGGGATCGCCATTGGGTGCAGCCTCGGTTTCAGCCCGCAGTCCGGATTGCCGCACAATAATCGGGTGGGTGACCTCGACTCGGCCGCGGTGCCTTACGTGATGAAGACGCTGGGGCTCTCTCTTGATGAAGTCGAAAATCAGATGACCAAGGAATCGGGACTTCTCGGTCTGTCCGGAGTAGGCAATGATCTACGTGATATCCGCGAGGCAGCGGCGGGGGGTGATGAACGTGCCCAGCTCGCCCTCGATGTATTTGTGCACTCTGCGCGACACTGGATCGGAGCATTTTTGCTCGAGCTCAATGGCGTTGATGCCCTCGTGTTCACCGCCGGGATCGGCGAAAATAATCCCAAGCTTCGAGCCGCGATCTGCGCGCAGCTGGAAGGACTCGGTATCGTGATCGATCCCGAAAAAAATGCGGCCCTCCTCGGCGCCGAAGGCGAAATTTCGGCCGCGAATTCACGCACTAAAATTTTTGTCATTCCGGCCAATGAAGAACTCGTGGTCGCCCGTGAAACCGCCCGCTGTATTTCACCGCAAAACTAATTTTTTTAATCCACAACTCCTAACCAAAACTATTATGTCAAAAGCCATCGGTCTCCTCGAAACTCGCGGTCTCACCGCGCTCGTCACTGGCGTCGACGCCATGCTCAAGTCTGCTAACGTCACGCTCGTCGGTCCTGTTAAACAGGTCGGTAACGCCCTGGTCACTGCCGTCGTCACTGGCGACGTGGCCGCCGTAAAAGCGGCCACCGATTCCGGTGCCCAAGCGGCCGGCGCGGTAGGCGAAGTCGTCAGCGTCCATGTGCTGCCCCGTGCGCACGATGATGTTGATCTGATCTTGCCCAAAACCGTCGCGTCGAAGCCCGCCAAGAAATAAGCCATGTTCCTCGCGCGTGTGATTGGCTCTGTCGTCTCGACGAAAAAAGATGAGGCGATGAAAGGACGTAAACTCGTCCTGGTGCGACCACTGCTCGTGGACGAGTCAAATCCCGCGCAGTTTCGCCCCGGATCGAATACCATCGTGGCGGTCGATGCCCTGGGTGCCGGAGTGGATGAGGTTGTCCTGTTTTGTCAGGGCAGTTCCGCCCGCCAGTCCAGTGGTATGAAAACGCTACCGGTCGATGCCGTCGTGGTCGGTATCGTCGATACCGTCGATGTTCTGAACCATAAAATCTATCCTGCCAGCCAGTAATCCCTGTCCCCAACGATGAGCGCTAATCTCCAAATTGATGAGCAAGCCATTCGCACGATAGTCGAAGACGTCATGCGTGGTCTCGGCCGACCCTCGACCTCTGCTTCGACTCCGGCCCCGACCGCGGCACCAGCCTCGGCGACTTCACCCCGTTATTCAGGGCGTCGCTTCGGCGTATTCGATGATGTGAAACAAGCCTGCGCGGCTGCGCATGGTGCGTTTGAGCAACTGCGCAACAAAGGAGTCGCGGGACGTGTGCAGGTCATCGATATCATCAAAGAGTTGTGCACGAAGAATGCCGCGGCGTGGGGTAAATTTGAATTCGAAGAAACCAAGATCGGCCGTTTGGAGCACAAGATAGGGAAGCTCGAAATCGTAAAGTTGGTGCCCGGTGTGGAATGGCTCCAACCGCGCGGGATGAGCGGTGATCACGGGATCACGATGGAAGAACACACGCCTTTCGGCGTCGTCGGTGCCGTGCTGCCGGTGACGCATTCGATCCCGACCTTGAGCGGGAATGTAATCAATATCGTAGCGGCCGGTAATTCGGTTGTCTTTAATCCTCATCCGGGTGGCGCACGATCCGCGGCTTTGGCCGTGCGCGCATTCAATGAAGCGATTTACTCCATGCTGCAGATTGAAAACCTGATCTGCACCGTCGAGCAGCCGACCTTTGATAGCTTTAACGCGCTTACGCAGGACGAGCATATCGGCCTGCTTTGCGTGACGGGTGGCCCCATGGTGGTGAAGGCGGCAATGGCGTCCGGTAAGCGCGCGATCTGTGCGGGGCCGGGCAACCCGCCGGTCATTGTTGATGGCACGGGTAATATCGCGAAAGCGGCGGCCGACGTGATTTCCGGTGGCTCCTTTGATAATAATCTTCTCTGCATCGGTGAAAAGCAGGTCTTCGTGCTCGAGCATGTGGCAGAGCGTTTCATGAATGAGCTCGCCTCGGCCGGAGCGGCCAAGCTTACCTCAGCGCAACTGGCGAAACTTTCCTCCGCCGCGTTTACCGATTCGAAGGATGCCGGGGGCTGTTCCCACGCCGTGCTCAATCGCAAGCTGGTCGGAGCCGACGCCGCCGTGCTCGCCCAACATGCTGGCGCGCAGGTCGCGGCTGACACGCCGTTGCTCTTTGCCGAGACGGATGCTGATCACGTTTTTGTGATGGAAGAGCAGATGATGCCCATGCTGCCGGTTATCCGGGTGAAAAATTTTGATGCCGCGGTCGAAGCGGCGGCCAAGAGTGAACACGGTTACAAGCACTCCTGTGTCATTCATTCGCTCAACGTCGAGCGGATGACCCAGATGGCTCGCGCGCTTGATACCACCTTATTTGTTAAAAACGGTCCGAGCACAGCTGGGCTTGGTCTGGGGGGCGAAGGTTACCTCAGCTACTCGATTGCAACCACCACGGGTGAGGGCATCACCACACCTGAAACGTTCACCCGCACACGTCGCTGCGTGATGGTCGACAACCTCCGTATCTACTGACGCATGATTCTCGCACGCGTAGATGGAGTGGTCGTTACGACGGTATGTCATCCCAGTATGGCCGGACATCGTTCGATCATCTGTCAGCCCATCGACGATGACGGGATAGAAGAGGGGGCCCCGATTCTGGCGATTGATCCTCAGGGCGCTGGACAACACGAACGCGTGCTCATCTCAACCGACGGTTCCTATACCCGTGCTCACGTGAAAGACCCCCATTCGCCGTTGCGCAACATCGTGTTGGCCATCGTGGACGCAAAGGAGGGCAGCTAAGATGCGCTTGGGCCATGTGATCGGACGAGTGACTCTCTCGAAGCAAGATCCTGCCTACAAGGGGGGACGCTTTTTGATGGTGCAGCCTTTTGACCGGGAAAAATTCGGTGGCGCTCCGATGGAACCGCTGGCTCCGGGTTCTTCCTTGGTGGTTTACGATAATCTCGGGGCGGGTCCGGGGCATGTTATCGGGTATATCGAAGGCGCTGAAGCCACGGCACCATTTTCAGAACCAACCCCGGTGGATGCCTTCAACGCGGCTCTTATCGACAAAATTTTCTACACACCGTCCGCCTGATCAGGACCTAAATTCTCAACGTTAACACTCAAGCTTTCACCACATGTCCATTGTCATCACCGCTCACGATGCCCAGGAGCTTCTTCGCAAAGGGGAGCAACCACCCGCTGGTGCCATCATCACTCCTTCCGCCCAAGACGTGCTCCGCGGCAGCGCTTCGATTATCTCAGGATCGGGATCCTCAAATTACGGTTCATCCCGGGCCGCCTCCAAACCAGTTGAACCCAGCGTGCCCGATTACGAGTTCAAGTGGGTTCCCGGTTCCGATCCGAAGACTCCCGCCGAGATCGAACGATTCTTTAACTCGCCTGAAATTCAAGTGCTCAAGGAGCGGATGTGCTGCATGGGACGTCGGCTTTGGCAGCGCGACTACACCGATGGCAACGGTGGCAACATCACGATTCGCGTCGGAGACAATCTTGCGCTCTGCACGCCGACTCTCATCTGCAAGGGCTACATGAAACCCGAGGATATGTGTCTCGTTGATCTTGATGCCAATCAACTCGCGGGCGCCCGTCTGCGCACAAGTGAGGCGAAGACTCACTTTGGCATCATGAAGCGGCAACCCGCGGCCAAGTCGTGTGTGCACGCTCATCCTCCCCACGCGACCGCGTTTGCCATTGCCAATGTCGATATCCCTTCATGTCTGATTCCCGAAGCGGAGGTGTTTCTGGGCAAAATTGGCGTCGCCCAATACCAGACTCCCGGCACCCCCGCCAATGCGGATGAGGTCGGTGAAGTCGGCAAGGTGCATCAAGCCGTGCTCATGCAAAACCACGGGGTGATTTGCTGGGGTAAGGATGTCGAGGATGCCTATTGGAAGATGGAGAACATCGACTCCTATTGCCGCACGGTTTGGATCGCGGCCGGTCTGGGTGGTGGTCTTCATCGCTTCACCGGTGGCCAAGCCAAGGAGCTGATCGATCTGCGCCAGAAACTGGGCATGCCGGATCCTCGTTCCGGATTGAAGGAGTGCGAACTTTGCGACAGTGCCGACTTCCGTCCCGGAGTGGTCTGTGCCGCCCCGACGAAAGAGGAGGCTTCACCCGAAGCCAAAGACCCACAGATCGAAGAAATCGTTTCCAGAATTACGGAACAGATCATTCAGCAGATGAAGGGATAGGTCCCGGCCTTCGGGCCGGTCGATTTCTTCCGCATCTATTCACAACCAAACATTATTTTCCATGAAAGTTTCCATCATAGGCGGCGGCGGTCGAGTCGGTTCAAATGCGGCGTTTGCTCTGCAATGTGCCGGCATCGTTTCAGAAATTCAGATCGTTGATGCCAACGTCGACATGGCTGAAGGCGAGGCCCTCGATCTCTTGCACGGGTCTCCCTCTTTGGCCGATCAACGGATCTACGCCGGTGATTATGACCGCGCGAAGGACAGCGATATATTTGTTATCACAGCCGGTCTACGTCGTAAACCTGATGAGTCACGCCTCGACCTGATCAATCGGAATGTCGCGCTGTTTACCGGCATCCTCGAGAGCATCAAAACGGCTGGTTTTCGCCAAGACGCGCTCGTGTTTGTCGTATCCAATCCCGTGGATATTCTCACTCAACTTGCGGCGATCCATCTCGGGCTCCCCTGGCAGCAAGTCATCGGTCTCGGCACAATGCTGGACACCGCGCGTTTCCGTTCACTCATAGCGCAGGACTTACAACTGGCCCCGACGCAAGTGAAGGCGCTCATCCTCGGCGAGCATGGTGACTCGATGTTCCCCGTCTGGTCATCCGCGACCTACGCCGGATTGTTGCTGACCAAAGTTCCGGGCTGCACGCCCTCATTCCAATCGCAGATTTTTGAACGCACCAAAGGTAGCGGAGCAGAAGTCATTCGCCGCAAGGGCGGAGCCGGTTGGGCGGTAGGCGCAACCATTGGCGAGGTCGTTCACGCGATTGCGCTGGATAGCAAGGTGGTCCTGCCTGTCTCGACGATGCAGCAAGGTGCCTACGGCCTGCGGAACGTCTCCATCAGCGTGCCGACGGTTGTCGGTCGTGCCGGTGCACTGAGCCATTTGGAAGTAGAACTCTGGCCCAAGGAGAAACAAGCGCTGCAAAGTTCTGCACGAGCCCTCCAGGCGACTTTCTCTAAGTTGTAAGCGAGCTGGGTCAGACCTTTTCAGATGCCGGGTGCGATCCTTCGATCGCCCCGGCATTTTTTTTGGCTCACCGCAGCGCAGCCAGCTGTTGTTCGGCGACTTCGGAGAGGGTGCGTTGCGATTTCTTGGCGACGGCACGCAGGTGTTTGGCCGTGGCGGGTGTGAGCCGCAGAAGCACGGGCACCTTGCCCGAAGCTTTACGACCGGCGCCGGGGCGCGCACCGCCATGCAAGGGTCGCAACTCTCGCGGATCAATCTCAGGGAGTGATTCACCGTTTAGGGAATCTAGATTGGTTTGATAGCCGTCCTGATCTAGACGGGGCTTAGAGATTTTCTTTCCAGTAGTTTTCATAAAGTTTCTTTCCTTGGCGCCAGTAACTGGCACCGATGATTCTCACGATTCCGGTGGGACGATGCGTGTAACGCACGAGTAACACGCGCGCATCAATTTCCCGAGCAGCCACCAACGCAATTCACGTTTGTCGCTGTGCGCCTGATCAAAGGCGACCAGAGCGTGAGGATCATTGAAGGCGAGTTGTGTGGTCGTGAGATCCACGCCGTGGGCGACTCGATTAGTCGCTTCTTTGGCCGGATCCCACGTGAAGTTCATAGGATCAATAGAGGGAATCCTTTTTGAAAATCAAAATGCGTTTCTCTAGGTTTTTTAGTCCATTGTAGAAGAATTGGGTGCGTTGATTCGCCCAGCGTATATATGGATAAATGAGAATGTATGGAAGTGAGGCGGGATCGATTGGAGCTTGCTTCTAATGAAAACGGGTGCACGTTATCAAATATGAACTTTGAGTGGGATGCCACCAAGGCTGCAAGGAATCTTGTTAAACATGGAATCAGCTTTTCAGAGGCGGCTCTCGTGTTTGCAGATCCAAGACGGCTGACGGTGACTGACACTCGTCACCAAACTGAACATCGAGAAAACACGACAGGAATGATTGCCGGACTATTAGTTGCTACCGTTACGCACACGGACCGTTCCGGTGTCATTCGTATTATTTCTGCTCGCCCCGCTAGCCGACAGGAAAGGAACCACTACCATGCCCAGAATTAAAATGACTCTTGCCGATGCTAAAGCCCGGCCACTTTCAGCCGCTGCAAAGGCTCGTTTGGCTAAACTCTCAGCCAAGTCCGATGCCCAGATTGATTTCTCTGATCAACCGGACATCACCGATGAAGAGATTGCTGCTGGTCGGGTGAAAGTAGTGGGGCGCGGTGGAAAACGTCCCGGTGCAGGGCGTCGTGCGTTGGGGAAAACTCGCAAGACGGTGAAACTGTCTCCTGCTACTGTGAACCGTTTGGAAGCTTACGCCCGTCGTCATCAATTACCGCATTTTTCTGCTGCGATTGAGGCGGCGAGTGAGTTGCTTGAGAAGTAAGCCTACATGTCGATTTACCGCACACGTCGTTCACTCAAACCGATGGCCATGGATTCGCAGCGCGAAGTCTCGCGCGAACTGGTTGTGTCTTTGTTGGAAGACGCTCACTGGGCACCCACGCATGGACTGACCCAGCCGTGGAGGTTTCAGGTCTTTGCGTCGTTAGTCGCGCGCACGCGGCTGGGCGAGGGACTGCAATCAGTTTATGATGCGACCACGCCGACGGAAAAGCGGATCGAGGAGAAGCGAGCCAAGCTAGCGGTGAATCCACTGCACGCGCCGGTGGTCATCGCGGTGGGAGCGAAAGTGATTCCGGGTGGTAAGGTGCCGGAATGGGAGGAAATCGCAGCAGTATCCTGCGCCGTTCAAAACCTGACGCTGTCGGCTCATGAACGTGGGTTGGGGAGTTATTGGAGTTCGCCTCCGGTGGCCGCCAGTCCTGAGTTTGCATGCTGGTTGGGGCTTGATGAGACCCATCGGATGATGGGGCTTATTTACTTGGGTTGGCCGCAAGAAGGGCAACCTGTGCCGCAATCGACGCGGGGTGATTTATCCAAACGCGTGATCTGGCACGATGCGTGAGGTCAGTCGTCGTGTCATCCTGAGTATTCGTTGGTAGGATAGGCCGCTCGCTTGCGAGCGCTGCAGTGCTCTTAGCGCGAGCAAGCTCGCAGCCTACAAAGGAAATACAAAATTGGGGTTTTCTTATCCGAGATTCATCCGCGTAATCGCTTAAGATGAAATACGCGGCACACATTTACCTTTGGACGGATTGTTGGGCAGATTCAGAAGTCGGACTCTTTGCTCGCGCGAAGAAATTGGGCATCGATCTGCTTGAGATTTCGATTGGTGATGATGTGAAGTTCGATGCGGCGATCACCAAACAAGCCGCCGAAGATGCAGGCATGGGGATTGTGATTGGACCGGGCGGACAGTGGCCGGACGATGCAGATTTATCGGGTGATGAAGCCTCACACCGTCAGCGTGCTTACGATTGGCATAAACAGCAGATCGATCTGGCAGTTGCGATAGGCGCGAGCACTTACTCGGGAGCGATCTATGGTCGCCCCGGGGTTTCGCTACGTCGCCGTCCACCAGTAGATGAATATTCTCGCACGGCGGAAGGTCTACACGGCTTGGCGGAATACGCCCAGCAAGCAGGGGTGCAATTAGGCATCGAGCCGATGAGTCGCTTTCGCACCCACATGGTCAACACGCCCACCCAGGCCTTGAAGCTAGTCGAGATGGCGGATCACGAGCATCTCAAAATCGCGATCGATACTTATCACCTCGCGACAGAAGTGCGCGATATCCCGGCCGAAGTGCGCACCGTAGGCTCACGGTTGATGGCGCTCCACGCTTGTGAGAATGATCGCGGTGTGCCCGGAGTGGGGATGATTCCGTGGAAAGAAATCTTTGACGCAGTGCGGGAAACACCCGCGCAATTTGTGGAGTTCGAAAGTTACAATACCTCGCTCGGTGATTTCGGCTGGGAGCGTGGCATGTTCCAAAACCAATGCCCCGACGGCGATGGATTCGTGCGCGAGGCATTGGACTTTGTGCGACCGCTGGTGTGAGGTTGAGAGGAAGCGCAAAGTGGCGAAGCCGCGATGTAAGCAGGCTTTTCTTTGAGTCTTTGTTTCTTCGCGCTTAAGTGTTCCTTCTGTGGTCGGTCGGTTTTGTCTTTGAGATCGGCGGAGTTGAGACGGCGGCCGATCGGGATATCCATTTTGTTCAGGGCGGATTGCTCCCATTGTAATCGTAAATGCGCTCGCTCGTGAGGAAATTGTTGAGAATGTGGGCGGATGCTTTTTGCCCCATATTTAGGTGAGTCGGTTTGTCGTCGTGTGACGGTTGATTCGGTGTCGGCTCAGCAGCAGACGCCGAATATGGAGCCGCGTTATCCGCTCGATGAGGCGGCGTGGTTGTGGCATCCGGAGCTTGGATCCGACGATGAAGGGTTGGTGTTGTTTCGGTTGAATTTCAAAGTGGCTCGAGCGGAGAAGGTCACGCTGCAGGTGAGCGCGGATCTTTGTTTTGCCCTGGCCTTGGACGGTGCGTTGATCGCGCGCGGACCCGATACGGGCGATGTGCATTGCTGGTCGTTCAGTGCCTACGAGATTAAACTCAAACCGGGTGCTCATCGGCTCGAAGCACTGGTGTGGTGGGCGCGTCCGCCGGTGGCGCCGACGGCACGGGCGACTTGGCGGGCTGGGTTTGCTTGTGCGGGTGTGGGGCGAAACGGAGACCGTTTCACAACCGGCAAGGCTCGTTGGCGGGCCGCACGATTGGATGGCGTGACATGGGGAGCTCCACTGGAAGGGTTTTATCATGTGATCGGTGCGGGAGCGCAGATCGATTGGTCTAAGTTGTCGGTGTCGGCGAAGCAGTGGGCGAAACCGGTCGTGGCGCGTGATCCGATACAAACCCAGGAGTGCGGAGGGATCGCTCCGGGGTGGGCGTTGCAACCGGCTGCACTGCCCGAACAGCGTCACGATCTGTGGCAGGGCGGACGTGTGCGTGCGCTGCAGTCGAAAATTACGACAGAGCAGAAGGTTCAATTTGGCGACGAACCGGAACCAAATGAAGTGGCGGGTTGGAATGCTCTGCTGGGTGAGCGTGAGGCGCTGCGATTAAAGCCGGGTTATGAGGCGACGCTGTTGATCGATGCGAATGACTATTTGTGTGGTTATCCGCAGTTGGAGGTGTCCGGAGGGAAGGAGGCGCAGGTGCACTGGCAATGGGCGGAGTCCCTCTATGAAACTGAGGAGACGACGGGCGGGAAAGGGAACCGAAACGAAACCGTGGGGAAGTGGTTTAACGGGTTTGGCGATGAATGGCTACTCGATGGAAAACGGCGTTGGTTGGGCGCACCGTGGTGGCGGTCGGGTCGGTTTTGGCGGATCGATGTGAAGGTTGGAGATGAGCCACTCGTATTGCGAACGCTGGCCGTGGAGCGCACCGGCTATCCGCTAAATTGGCAGACGGAGTTTACGGCCGACGATGCGTCACTGGCACCCATCCAACGCATGGCGGAGCAGGGACTCGCTGCGTGTATGCACGACGTGTATGTGGATTGCCCCTATTACGAGCAGTTGATGTATGGGGCTGACTCGCGGGTGCAGATGTTGATCAATCACGTTGTTTCAGAGGATGATCGGTTGGCGCGTCGTGGGATGGAATTGTTTGATTGGTCGCGAGGCGAAAACGGATTTCCGCGCATGCATTTTCCGGCCAGCGACCGGCAGGAGAGCGCGACCTTTGCGATGATTTGGCCGTGGATGCTACACGATTATACGCTTTGGCGGGATGATCCGGCGTGGTTGCAGCAACGCTTGCCGGGGATGCGCGCTTTATTGGAAGCGCTGGTCGCGCAAACGGATGAGGAGGGATTGCTGTCGTGTCCGCCGGGCTGGTTGTTTGTCGATTGGGTATCGGCCTGGCCTTCCGGATGGGCGCCCGGGGTGCGAGATGGGAAACGGTCGTCGCTGGTGAATCTACACTATCTGCGCACCTTGCAATGTGCGGCAGATGTGGAGCAGTGGATCGGCAATGCAGAGTTGGCGGAACGCTGGCGTGCAAAAACGGAGGATCTTGCGCGCGCGATCAGGGGCACCTTTTGGTCGAAGTCGCGCGGGCTATGGGCGGACGACGAATCGATGGAGGGTTTCAGCCAACATGCGCAGGCGTTGGCGATCTGTGCCCGGCTGCGGGCACCGGCCTTGGGAAAATGGTTTGGCGAAATGGCGCCTCCAGATTTACACCGCGCGACGATCTATTTTCAGCACTATGTTTTCGAAGCTGTCGGTCTGATGGGGAGAGGTGATCAGATTTTACCGGCGCTCGATACGTGGCGCGACTTGGTGAAATTGGATTTGAAAACGCCGTTGGAAAATCCGGCAATCGGCCGATCCGATTGTCACGCTTGGGGATCGCATCCGTTGTATCATCTTCGTGCGACGGTGGCGGGAGTGCGTCCGATTTCGCCGGGGTTCAAACAGGTGCGCATCGCGCCTCAACCGGGGAAATTAAAACAGATCGAAACTGAGATTCCACATCCGCGAGGAGCGATCCGGTTGGAAGCTAAATTCCGGGGGAGGCACGTCGAAGCCACGGTTGAGTTACCGTCGGAGACGACGGGAATGTTCGTCTGGCGCGGAAAAGAATTTAGCCTGAGATCGGGGCAGCAGCAGGTGATCGCGGAGTAAGCGCGATGAGTTCGTGCGCTAGGCGTTGGATTTCGTTCAGCCGCTCGATTGACGGTTTAACTGTAGGGCGGGATTTCCAAACCCCGCCTTTGGGATACTCCAGACTTATAAGGCGGGGTTCGGAGACCCCGCCCTGCAATCGGAATCAGCGAGGCTGATAGGTCTTTTGTTTCAGATCGGCGCTGAGTAGCCGGCGGAAAGTTTTCAGATCCTTGACGGCTTTGAGGGCGATCAACTGTCGAGCAATATTACCGACGGCGGTGCCTTCGAGGCTGAATGAAACCACGGGCAGACCAGAGGCATCGGCAGTCGCCTGACAGAGAAGTTGATTCTTCGAACCTCCGCCGACGATCAGAATGCGTTTGAAGGTCTTGTCGGTCATGCCTTCGAACGCGCGAATGCACTTCGCATGGCCTTCGCCGATTGAGTCGCAGATCAAACGGGTGTAAGCGGCGAGATTCTTCGGGGCTTTGAGCTTCCGCTTCTTCAATTGCGCGTCGATCGCGGCCTTCATCGAATCGGGGCTGGTGAAGGCGCGGTCGGTGAGATTGAGCAGATCCTTGCTGGCGGGTAGTTTGTGAGCGGCTTTGATGAGCGTGCTCCACTCGCGATCATTTCGAGGATGCTGTTTGAAATCATCCATGATCTGTTCGAGGAGGAAGAGACCAACGACATTCGTGAGAGGACGGTAGCCACCGTTGCCGGTGCGTTCGTTGGCGACATTGGCTTTTTCGGCGGCGGCACCGAGGACGGGCTTGTCGCTTTCGAAACCGACGAGCGACCAGGTGCCGGAACTGAGGAAGATGTCGTTGCCATCTTCAGCCGCGGGCATCGCGTCGTAAGCACATGCGGTGTCGTGTCCGGGACAGGCGATCACTTCGACTCCCTTGAGTTCCGGGAAGTTTTTAACTTTGCCGAGCTTGGTCCCTGCGAGCTTGGGCTGGGAAAACCATTCCGGAGGGATGTTGAAATGATTGAGGGCAGTGCGCGACCAATCGTTGGCTTTCACGTCGAGGAGTTGCGAGGTGCTGGCGACGGTGAGTTCGTTGGCCATCTTTCCGCTCAGCAAGTAATTGAGATAATCGGAAAGGAAGAGACAGTGTGTCGCGAGATCGGTGATCGGCGGGCAGCTGGCGATGGTTTCGCCGAGTTGGAGGCTCGTATTGTAAAACACATTGGGGATACCGGTGGCGGCGTAGATCGTGCTCGCGCCGCTTTTCTTGAGGGCCTTGATTCCCGCTTGGGTGCGATCATCGCGATACGCGTGAGGCGGGAAAACGAGACGGCCTTGATCGTTGAGCAGCACGTGATCGCAGCCCCAGGTATCGACCCCGACGGATGAGAGTTTCGCGCCGCGAGGGAGTAGCTCGACGGCCTTCTTTAGACCGGTCGACACTTCGGCCCAGAAGGTGCCGATTTCCCAATAGGCGTTTTTGCCCAACTCGCGATAATCGTTGGGGAAACGATGAGCTTCGGTGAGCTGGAGTTTGTTGTTCGACCAAGCGCCGAGAATGACGCGGCCACTGGTAGCGCCGAGATCGACGGCGGCGGTGTAGATGGTTTTGGGCATGAGGAAAAAGTAGTGAGTAGCTAGTAGCGGGTAGTGGGTAGGTTTCGGCCCGCCCAACCTTCGCCCAGACTATAGCTGGCAGGCCGGAGATCGGGCCCTACCATTAGGAATCGAGCTGCAGAGTTTGGCGGGCTTGAGCGTGAACTTGATTAAAGAAATCGGCGTGTTGCGCGTCTTTCAAATCGAGATCGTAGGTGGGGATCATCGCTTTCATTTTGGCGCGTCCTTCATCGGTATCGAGAATATGCGAGAAACAGTTGCGCACGACTTCGAGCACGATGTTGACGGAGACCGAGGCTCCGGGAGAGGCCCCAAGAAGCGCGGAGATTGATTTCTCGGGATCGGTGATAACCTCGGTGCCGTAATGCACGATACCGGCTTCCCCGTCGGTCTTCTTAATCGCCTGCACGCGAATGCCGCCATCGATGAGTTTCCAATCCTCCACTTTGGCTCCGGGGTGAAACACATGCAGCACATCCATGCGGTCTTGCATGCTTTGGGTGCCTTGCTGCATGAGGTAGCGCACGAGCGGAATATTGGTCGCGCCGATCTTAAGCAGGGTGAGGAGATTGTGAGGTCGAATTGTGCCGGGGAGATCCGTCCAACTTCCTTTTTTATGAAGAAACTTGGTGGTCCACGAAGCGAAGGGGCCAAAGAGTAGCGATCGTTTGCCGTCCAGCACGCGCGTATCGAGATGCGGCACGGCCATGGTGGGCGCGGCTTCGAGGGCCTGACCGTAAACCTTGGCGCGATGTTGCTCCACGATCTGAGGATTCTCGCAGACGAGCCATTGTCCGCCGATGGGGAATCCGCCGATACCCTTGCTTGCTTCGATACCTGATTTCTGGAGCAGTCGCAGGCTACCGCCGCCTGCACCGATAAAGACAAACTTCGCGGTGTTGCGACGCACTTCGCCTGTCGCGAGATCTTTGGCGCTGACGTTCCATCGTCCGTTTTCTTTTTCGATATCGATCACACGATGTCCACTGGCGATACCGCAGCCTTCCTGCTGTTCGAGCCAACCGAGGAGTTTTCTCGCAATGGTCCCAAAAGTCACATCCGTGCCACCGTCCATTTTGGTCGCGGCGATGGGAATCTGTGCGCGTTGATCAAGGAGGAGAGGGGCCCAGCTCGCGATGGTGTCGCGATCGGTGGAGTATTCCATTTCGTTGAAGAAATGGTGAGCGGACATCCCGGCGTGACGCGACTTCAGGAAATCAACCTGCTCCTGCCCGTGCACGAAGCTGATGTGTGGCACGGGGTTGATGAAGTCGCGGGGATTATCGATCATCCCCTCGGCGACCGCGTAACTCCAAAATTGGAAGGACTGCTCAAACTGCTCGAAAATTTCGATGGCGTGAGACACATCGACTTCACCATCGGAACCTCGATTCGGTGTGTAGCTGATTTCGCAGATTCCTGCGTGACCCGTGCCGGCGTTATTCCAGCCATGCGAGGCTTCCTGCGCGAGCTCATCGGTGACTTCGTAAACCTGAATACGAATCTTCGGATCCAGACGCTTGAGCATCGCGCCGAGATTGGCGGACATAATGCCACTGCCGATTAGGATAACGTCCGGGTTTTCAACGTGCGTGGAATGCTTCATGCGAATGAAAATTCGTAAACGCACCCACCCGAGGGTCAAGCCAGCGGGTAGCTGCGCCATTGAAAGCCGACTCTATTTCGCCGCTTTCAGAATCGTATGCTGGTCTTTGTTGCCGCGTTTGGTGAGGGCATCCTGATAGCTGATGATAAAGGAGCGCCGTGGTCGGGCCGAGTGGTTTCCGAGCGAACGGTGTGCGAGTAAGGCGTGAAAGAGGAGAATGGTCCCGGCTTTCATGGGCACGGGCACCGCGCCTTCGAGATCGGCGGTGCCGTGGGCGAAGGCAAGTTCGCAATGGCCGGTATCGTCGCCGATCATGTTGGCTGGTTTTAGGCCATGCTGGTGACTGCCGGGCACGACCCACACGCAGCCGTTGTTCTCGTCGCAATCCTGCAATGGAATCCAAGCTGACATCCGACACTCGCATTCCGAATTCTGCGTGTAGTAGGCGTCGTCCTGATGCCAGTGACAGATTTGGGTATCATGCGGATTTTTCTCGAAAAGCTTCGCGGAGTAGATCGCGATGCCGGGTTTAACGATGTCTTCGATCAGACTCAGGATCCGCTCATCCCGGCATACGCTGCGGGTGAGTTCAGACTTCAAGCCAAGGCGTAGGACCACGTCGTTTTGATTGGTGCCGTCGTCAGATTTTTCGGTGCGGAGGCGTTCAATCTCGCGATTGATTGTATCGAGTTCGGCCTGTGGAAAAACGTTTTCAACCAAGAGAAAGCCATCGTGATGGTAGGACGCCACTTGATCGGGGCTGAGCTTGAATTGGGAGCTGGTCGGGGTGATCGCAGACATGAGGGTATATTGGACGATTTCTTTTCGCCGTCGAGATAGTCGGTGGAGAAACCGCGTAAAAAACACGAAGTGAGGGACTAATCGGGGATAAATGTAGCTTATTGGACGTAAGATATTGTTAACTTATTTTAATGATAGCGTTGGTTTACCTCTGAATTTCGTTCAGATGGGACTAGAGGTCCCAGTTATGAAAACCCTACGTCTACCGCTGTTTTTCATCCTAGCGCTCGGGTTAACCAGTTCGGTCTGCAGTCAGACGATTACTGAATACTTTGTCGCCAAGATCTATGATTACGAACAGACCTCTGCCGCGGGTTCCACTGCGGGCAGCCCACCTTACGGTTTTGTGGCTGAGGTTTATGGCACTGGTTTGTCTGGGACATATACCGTGTCATCACCGGGAGGGAGTGTGTCCAATCCTCAAACCCTCGGTATCGATGGTGATCTGGCTGAATACGATGATGGCTTTGCCTATGGGGACATCTCCGCTTTGAATGCGGCATACAATGCCGGCACTTACACCCTGAACATCAATACCAGTGGGGGGCTGCTCTCTCCCACTTTGGATCTGACTGGTGACGCGTTTCCCAATACCTTCAGTATTACCAGTATGGTCAACGGGACTTGGTCTGGTGGCAAACTGTTGTTTGATCCTACGCAGGATCTCACCTTGAATTTTGATGCGTTTAGTGGGTTTGACAGTAACTCCCGCATTAAGCTGGAGATTGAAGACGGCGACTATGCGGATACATCGACTTCCGCTGTGACCTCTTTATTGATTCCGGCAAATAGTGTCGACTTGGTCACCGGGGCTACGAGTTATGCGGAGATTCTTTTCAGCCAAGCAGTGGATACCGACAACAGCACGATCAGCGGTGCCTCCGGGGTCGCGTTTTATGGCACCATCGTTGGATTCACGGTTCAAGCCGTGCCAGAGCCCTCAACCTATGCGGCCATTGTTGGCCTAGTGGCGCTGGGTGGAGTATTATTGATTCGGCGACGTCGGGTCTGATCTCTCTATGATCGGATAGAGCAGGGTGCTTGCCCTGAGCTATTTGCATGCGGGCAGTGGTGTCTCGACGATGCCTTGTGATTTCACTCTTCGCCGTCCAGATAGTCGGCATCGGTGCGACGGAAGAATTTGAACTCTGAACGCACACCCCACTTATCTGCGTCGGGGTAGTGCCAGAAATCTTCGACCGGATTGTCGGCGATGATCAGGCATTCGAGATCGCTGTCGGTGGCGGCCTGCGTTTGGTGCGGAGAACCTGGAGGGTGGAGCACGACATCACCCGGTCCGACTGTTTGTTTACCTTCCGTGGTGCGGACGAATCCGTGGCCGGCCGTAAAGACGAAGAGCTCGCATTGCGCGCTGTGGCTATGGTAGGGGCAGATCGCTGCACCGGCGGCGACTTTCCGTAATTGGAGATCGAAGGGGTGACCACCGGCTTGCACGCCGGCGTTGGCTTTACCGCCGAGGGCCAGAGAGATGTCCGCACGCTGACTTTCGAATTTTCCTTGAGGTGAACGGCGATGTTCCCATTCGAGATCCGCGATGTTGAGGAATTGAGCAGCGGTTTCCGGTAGGGGGAGTTTGGAAGACAATGGAGGTGTTTCGGACGACTCGTCTTCACCCAGATTGTAGTCAACCTCTTCTCCGTGAAGGATGATCCCGGCTGGCATGAGTCCCCATTTATTGGAATCAGGATAGTAGCAATATTCGGTGAGTGGATTGTCGGCGACGAGGTAGTAGATCAGGTCGGTCTCGCCGCTGTTGATGATTTGGTGAGAACTGCCGGGAGGATGCAGGGCGATATCGCCGGGCTTAAGTTCGCGGTGTTGGCCGCCGTGGCGCATTGTGCCGGTTCCGCTGAGAATGGTGTAGCATTCCCATTGAGCGGAATGGCGGTGGAACGGGCAGCAGGATTTACCCGGTGCGAGCTTGCCCAATTCCAAATCGAATGGGTGTCCGCCGTTTTCGAGCGTTGCGTTGGCGACACCGCCGAGTGCTTCGGAAACCTGGCGACCGGCACCGGCAAATTTGCTGGTGGGCGATGTCCATTCGAACCATGGGACGTTATCGATCTGGACGTGCTTCATCTGGCGCGGGGTGGCTTAAGCGTAGCGATCCTCGGTGAAGGGATCGGCGGTGTTGGAGTAGCCGCGGATTTCCCAGAAACCGAGTTTGTCCTCAGCAAGGAAGGTAATGTTTTTCACAAACTTCGCTCCTTTCCATGCATAGAGTTTAGGGACGATTACGCGAGCGGGGCCGCCGTGTTCGCGGGTGACGGGTTTGCCATCGAAAGAGGTCGCGACGAGCACGTCGTCATCGAGACACTGTTCAAGCGGGATGTTGGTTGAGTAACCGTCATAGCTGGTGAAATAAACGTATTTGGCTTCGGGGGCCGGTTGCGTGAGTTCGTATAGGGTGGTGAAAGCGACGCCGCCCCAACGGCAGTCATACTTGCTCCAAGTAGTGACGCAGTGGAAGTCGCTGATGTCTTCAACCTGTGGGAGCTCGTTGAACTTTTCCCAAGTAAGGGCGGTGTTGTTCGCGACGAGTCCGTCGAGCGTAAGCGTCCAATCAGTGTGGGAGATTTCCGGTTGCACGCCAAGATCGAGCACGGGGAATTTCTCGGTGAGTTTCTGTCCGGGGGGCAGGCGGTTTTCGGAAGCGACTGCACGGGCGGTGACGCCGCGGGCTTTTTGTTTAGCGGCCCACTTTTCTTTGGCTTGGATGTAGCGCTCTTTGGACATGGCTACGAGGGTGCAGGGAATGGGACCCGTGCGCAAGTCGAGTGTAGGGCTTCGGTCATTCGTTGCAAACAAGTGGAAAGGTAGGCCGCACGCTTGCGTGCGCAGAAGCGGGTCTAAGCGCGAGCGAGCTCGCGGCCTACTTGGGTCAGATGATTCCTATTCTTCTGTGCAGGCTTGAGTGATGGCTTCGCGCCGCAGGTAGTAGTGGCGGGCCATCATGCCTTGGTAAATGATCGTGATTATCCCGACCAGGCTGTAGGTGAGATAGTAGATTTTCTCGATCAGCTTCTTGACCATTTCAGTCGTGTAACCGGCTTCCGTGAAAATTTCGCGCATCTGCGGGGTGATCGCCTGCTCAACGAGTTCCGGCTGGAAGTTGAGCAAGCGGAGGATGCAATAGATCAGAATAATTGTCATGAGTGCGAGTTGACTCGTGATCAACCAACGCACCCCACGCGGCTCGCCTTCGCGCAGCAGATGGCATCCTTGCAATTCCAACGCCCCGGCCCCGGCGACGGTGAGTCCGATCATCGCGCCGGCCATGTCTCCCATCATCGCGGCAAATAGCGCAAAGATGCTGGCGATGATCAGCACGCTCATCCCGTCGCGCCGGGCGAGCCGGTAAATACGCATCAGGACTTCATCTGGGAGGAGAGGTGGTTGCATCGCAGGGTTGTCATTCCCGCAGGGAGGAAGAATCTCAACCTCTTTCGTGTCTAAGTCTTCCGCCAAGCCATTTAACTTCCGTCTCGAGTTTCCTCCCGAGCTGCCGATCTGTGATCGCACCCAAGAGATTGTGGAGACGATTCAGCAGCATCAGGTAGTGATTCTGGCGGGAGAAACAGGCTCGGGTAAAACCACCCAGATCCCGAAGATGTGCCTAGCGGCAGGTCGCGGCTCCGAAGGTCGGATCGCCTGCACGCAACCACGTCGCGTGGCGGCGCTGTCCGTATCCAAACGCGTGGCGGAGGAACTGGGCGTTTCGTGGGGACGCGAGGTGGGCTGTAAGATTCGCTTCAACGACCAGACCTCGCGCAACACCGCGATCAAGTTTCTGACCGATGGCATGCTCCTCGCGGAAATGCACGGCGATCCGCTGATGCGTGAATACGATACGATCATTATCGATGAGGCGCATGAGCGTTCGCTGAATATTGATTTTTTGTTGGGGCATTTGCGGCAGCTCCGGTTTCGTCGACCGGAACTAAAAATCATCATCACATCCGCGACGATTGATACGGCAGCCTTTAGCAAGGCGTTTGATGATGCGCCGATCATCGAGGTTTCCGGCCGCACCTATCCGGTCGAGTTGATTTACTCGCCGCTCGACGAATTGGGCAGTGATGCGGCTGAGGGTGACGAACGCGCGTCGAAGTCAGAAGCGTTGCACTACATCGATGGCGCAGTGGAAGCGGTGCAACGATTGGTGAAGGAAAGCACGACGGGCGATGTGCTCGTTTTTATGCCTGGCGAGCGCGATATCCGCGAAGCCTGTGATTTACTCGATGGGGGCAAGTTGTCCAACTGTGAACTCGTGCCGCTCTTCGGCCGATTGAGCAATGCCGAGCAGCAACGTGTCTTTGCGAGCACGCAGCGTCGCAAGATCGTGGTGGCGACCAACATCGCGGAGACTTCGCTGACTATTCCCGGCGTGCGGTTTGTGGTCGATACGGGGTTGGCTCGCGTGAGCCGTTATTCGCCGCAGACGCGGACGCGACGTCTGCCGATCGAAGGGGTTTCGCAATCGAGTGCGGATCAACGCAAGGGTCGCGCGGGGCGCGTATCGGCCGGGGTCTGCGTGCGGCTCTATTCGGAGAAGGATTTTGATGAACGGCCGCGTTTCACCCAGCCGGAGATTCAACGCTCCAATCTCGCCGATGTGATCCTGCGGATGAAGGCCTTCGGTCTCGGCGATATCGAACGCTTTCCGTTTATCAACATGCCCGCGGCAAAGGCGATACGCTCCGGCTATGCGCTGTTGGAAGAGTTGGGAGCGTTGGAAAACGGTAGTATTGATTCACGTCAGCTCACAGACATCGGTCGCGAGCTTGCTCGGCTGCCGGTTGATCCGGCGGTGGGGCGGATGATTATACAGGCGCGCACCGAGAAAGCCCTGCGCGAGGTGTTGGTCATCGCATCGGCGTTGAGTATTCAAGACCCGCGCGAGCGGCCGATGGATAAGCAGGATAGGGCAGATGCGGCCCATCGTCGGTTTCTGCATCCTGATTCGGATTTTCTTACGATCCTCAATATCTGGGATGCCTATCACGATGAGTTCGAGCAGATGACTCAATCGAAGCTTCGGCGATTCTGCCGGGATCACTTCTTGAGCTACACCCGGATGCGAGAGTGGCGGGATATTCATCTGCAATTGCTCGAGGTGGTGAAGGCAGGTGGTAAAGCGAAAGTCACTTCGGCTTATCACGGGATGAAAGAGATCGAGGCGAAGAAGACGGGCTTCGGCACACCGTCGTTTCGCGCGATCCATCGTTCGATCCTGTCCGGGTTGCTTGGCAACATCGCGCAACTGGATGAAGAGAGCGGTCTCTACAAAGCCACCCATGATCGCAAGGTCGCGTTGTTTCCCGGATCGGTTTTGTTTCGCAAGGAAGAGAAGAAACGAAAAGGGGCCGACGCTGGGCAACGACCCTCACAGAAGAAAGGGACGAACTCCCCCCGTTGGCTCATGGTGGCGGAGATCATGGAGACGTCGCGGTTGTATGCGCGCACTTGCGCGAAGCTCGATCCATCGTGGGCGGTTTCCCTCGGCACGCATATTCTAAAGGTCGCGCATAGTGAGCCATTTTGGGATGCGGAGAAGGGACGGGTGATGGTTAAGCGTCGTGCGCGGCTCTACGGATTGGAATTGGAGCGTCGGTCAGTGGGATATGGGAAAGTGGATCCGCGAGACGCGACGGAGATTTTTATTCGGGAAGGATTAGTGAACGATACGATCACGTGGCCGTTTGATTTCACCGCGCATAATCGAGGGGTGAAGCAAAAGGTGGAGAGTGTGCTCACTCGCACGCGTGACAGTGGCTATTTGAATCTGGATGAGGCCGTTTATCGATTCTATGCGGCGCGATTGGAAAACGTGAGTGCCGTCGCCGAGCTCGTGGATCTCGTGCGCGACCGAAAGGGTGCTGAACCGGAATTTCTCGAAATGAAACTGGAGGATTTACGTGATCCGGAAACGCTTGAACAGGACACCACAGCTTATCCCGAAGCGGTTGATCTGGAGAATCGGGCATTGCCGCTCAACTATGCTTATCGTCCGGGGCAAGATGACGATGGGGTGACGCTCGAAGTGACGCTCAAAGAAGCCGCGGAATTGACGCAGGCGTCACTCGATTGGGCGGTTCCGGGACATTTGGTCGCGAAGATTGAGCACTATTTGCGCGCGCTGCCGAAAGAATGGAGACGTGCGTTTGTGCCCTTGGCGGAAACGGCGAAGCAAGCGGCGGAGGAATTGAATTGTCGGGCGGGGTCTCCGAACCCCGCCTCAGAAGTGGACCGCGAAGCAAGGCGGGGTTCAGAGACCCCGCCCTACAATCAGTCACTCCCTGAAGCGTTGGCTAATCATCTCAACACGAAATTTGGCATTCGGGTCACAACGGCCATGTGGGAGGCGAAACCTTTGTCGGATCATCTGCGCGTGCGCGTGCGGGTGTGCGATGATCGGGGCAAAGAGCTTGTGGCGAGTCGCGAACTTGAGGAAGTCCAGGCGCTGCTTGACGAGCGACGTCAAAAGGAGAGCGCACGAATCGACAACGAAGCACCGCGCGCATGGAAGAAAGCGCGGGAGCGTTGGGAAAAGCAGGATCAGACTGCCTGGAGTTTCGGCGATATTCCGACGCAAGTAGTGGTGGCAGAAAAGGCTGGGGTGCCGTTGCTGGCGTATCCCGGAATCAAGGCCGGAGTCGCGGGCGTGGCTTTACGTTTGTTCAAAACAGAAGCGGAAGCGCAGCAGGCCACGCGGTTGGGATTGTCAGCTTTGTTGGAGTTGCAACTGCGTCACGATCTGGGGTGGTTACAACGCGATTTGAAATCGCTGCGCTCAGTGGGCACGTTGACAGCGACGTTGGTTCCGCTGCCGGAATTGCAAAGCCAGGCGAATGAGATGCTGCGGTGTTGGATTTGTGACCCGGATCGGGTGTTGGCGCAGAATAAAACGGCATCCGCTAGCTCGCGGGCGGCTGGTGAATGCCGCCCCTACCTGCGAGCCCAAGATTTTGAAACTGGATTGGAAAAGGCTAAGTCTGATCTCCGTGGGATCGTCCCGCGGTTGGGTGATACGTTAAAAGAGATTCTGGTTTTGCGTCAGGAATTGCTGGTTCACGCGACTCCCTACGAAAAGATGGCGAAAGATTTGGAGAAGCTGTTGCCCGCGGATTTTCTCCGACAGGTGCCGTATCAGCGACTGGCCCATTTACCGCGCTACCTGAGAGCGATGAAGCAACGCGCGGGTCGCAGTCGTCAGAATGTGGCTAAGGATCAGGAGCGGGCGCGACAGCTCGAGCCGTATCTTCGGGCAGTTGAGCAATGTCGCGATTTACCCGGTGGATCGAGGCTTCGTTGGTTGGTGGAGGAGTTTCGCGTGAGTTTGTTTGCGCAGGAATTGGGCACGGCTGAACCGGTATCGGCCAAGAAGCTGGATCGCGTTTGGCAGGAAGTGCGCGATGGTGCGGATGGGAGCGATCATGATCCAGCAGCGAAGGCGATGCCGATCAAGGCGACACCGGTAGCGACTCCACAGAAAGCTCCACTGAAAAATCTCAACGCATTGGATAAGTTGTTCCGCCGATCCTGATGGTATGACTATTTGGCGCGCTTTACTGGGATCAGGATTACTCGTTTGGGGAATAGGATTCTGTGCCGGGTGCCTCGCTTTCAAAGCGGTGGGCACGACGGGGAAGCTCGCGGCTGCTTCGGTGATCGTAGCAGGTAAAACAGCGACGACTGCAGTGAAGACCTCAGGTCGGGTAGCCTCGGCGGCGATTGGGGCGAGTGGTTCGGTAACGGTGGCCGGAATCGAGGGTCTCGCGGCATTGGCTCGCGCCGGCATGGTGACGTTTGTCGATGGGACGACGGGCGCTTTGGTGCGGGTGCCCTGGCGCGAGGGGATGACTCTTTGGCAGGCTGGTGACTTGGCGAAGCTTCAAGTAGCTCGACGTGGAGTCACCTTGGTGCGTGGAGGTCGATTGGCCTACTCGGAATCCCGTAGGGCGCGCGGCACCTTGAGATTATTATCCGGCGACGTCGTGCAATTGGCCTCGAATTAATGACGGGGGTTTCCGTCGGTGAACCCGAGACGTAGTCCACTGGCGCTGCCTGTGAGTTTCATGGATGTGCCGAATAAGGCGCTGAGGTTCTTCGAGGTGAGGATCGATTTACGCGGTCCGGAATCGAGCACGCGGCCATCGCGCAGCAGGAGGGCGTGAGTAAAGGCGGGAGTGATTTCCTCGACATGATGAGTCACCAGCACGATGGCTGGTGCGGATCGTGAGATTGCCAGTCGATCGACGAGCGCGAGGAAATCGCGTCGCGCGACCGGATCGAGTCCCGCGCAGGGTTCATCGATGATGAGAAGCTTGGGTCGCGTCATCAGAGAGCGAGCGATGAGCACGCGCTGACGTTCTCCTTGAGAGAGATGCTGCCATTCGCGATTGGCGAGGTAGGTCGCATCGACTTGCTTGAGCAGGCGGCGCGCTTTGCGCTGATCGGCTTCGTCCCCACGTTGCCATAGATCGAGTTGGGCGAACTTCCCACTGACAACGGTATCCAAAGCCTTTTCGCAGACGGGAACCATCGAACCGAACGAATTGGTTACAACGCCGATTCGTAATCGCAACTCCCGCCAGTCGCTTTCGCCGAATTTCTCCCCGAGGAGTTCGATGCCACCATCGGTCGCGGCGAGATAGCCGGTGATGGCGCGGAGCAGGGAGGTCTTGCCAGAACCGTTGGCCCCGAGAATGACCCAATTTTCCCGGGGTTGCACGGCCCAGTTGACCCGGTCGAGAATCACAGTCTCGTCGCGTCGGATATAGAGATCTTTGACCTTGAGGATCGGAGGAGTGGCGGCGGGCATGGCTTTGATGTTGGTCGCGATGGCTTGGGGCGGTCAAGCATGGCGCAAATCGCATCACAGTATGGCGGCGAGAGGCACGGGGATGGATTTTCTTTTACCTGCTCGGGGAAAACGCACACTGATGGGGATGCGTCGTTTTTTAGGGATACTTTTGATCGGTCTGCTTTTGCCGCTAGTGGCATCCGCGCGACCTTTTATCGTATTGGTTTATAACGTGGAGAATTTGTTCGATGCGGATTCCCAGGCGAAGTTTGAGGACTATCAACCTGCTCGCTACAGTCGGCAGCACGTGCTGACCAAAGTGAAGAATACGGCGGAGATTGTGAGTCGGTTTGAAAATGGGCGCGGTCCAGATGTTATTCTCTTTCAGGAATTGGAAATGGATATTTCCAACAGCGAGGAAGTGCCGAACTACGATGCGATTCTGAGTCGCTACTCACGTGTGACGATTGATGAGATGCTCGGCGGTAAGTTCGACGAGGCGGTCGCGGATCTGCCCTCGGAGGCATTGCTTTTGAAGGCGATGGCTGATCGTGGGTTGACGGGCTACAACGTGGTGCGCGGTGAGGATGTGAGAAGTGAGGAAACAAAACGGGGGATGGCGCAGAAGTGCGTGGTCTTTACCCGGTTTCCCGTGCGGAAAGCCATTTCGCACCCGACCTTTAATGCGCGGGCCATTCAAGAGGTGCAGGTGATGGTGGATGGGGATCTGCTGTATTTGTTTAACAATCACTGGAAATCCGGCGCGAGCAGCCTGCAGACCGAACCCACGCGCGTGAAAAATGCGCAAACGTTACGTGATCGGCTCGATGAGATTTTTGAGGACGATCCGCATGCCGATGTGATCATTGGAGGCGACTTCAATTCGCAGTATAACCAGAAGGTGCGTTACCCAAAAATGAAGCCGACTGGGCTTAACGATATCCTCGGATCGCAAGGGAACGAACTGGTGATTCGGGGCAAGAATCGCGACCTCTATAATCTATGGTTTGAGTTGCCCGCGGAGGAACGCGGAAGCGACACTTACAAGGGAGAATGGGGCACCTTGATGCAGATGATGATCTCACGTGGCCTCTACGATCAAAATGGGGTCCAATACGTGGATAATTCCTTCGGAGTGGCGAAGATTCCCGGACTCAATATCGATGACACCGGGCTGCCGATCCGCTGGTCTTTCGCTGGTCCCGGAGGCAGGGGATACTCGGATCACTTACCGATTTATGCCAAGTTTATCACGGTCAATGATGATCGTCCGAATCGCTACATCTCGTTGAGAAATCCATCGGAAGACACGGGCTTGGCCAGCGTGAATAAAATTGATTACGGCAAATTGGATTTGGAGAAGATCGCCTTGACCTTGGATCGCATACCCGAGGGATCCAGTCTGCGGCAGGAGTCACTGGTGGGGAAGATTGTGAGGGTGGAAGGGAAGGTCGCGGCGGGTTCGCGTCTGAAGGTGGTCATCCGCAATGACGTTTACGATATCTGGAGCTTCGATTCGAAGCTGCGAAAAAAAATGCGTCTTGATTATGAGAAGGGAGACACGATGCGATTCTATGGCGAACTAGGTCTCTACAAGGGGCGCTGGCAATTTATCGTGAGAGATGCAAGTTGGGTGAAGTGAAACCGATCAAACTTTATACCTACTCGAAATGCAGCACTTGCCGGAAGGCCATCAAAT
The DNA here is from genome assembly GCA_034669935.1 of Cephaloticoccus sp. Taxonomy (GTDB): domain Bacteria; phylum Verrucomicrobiota; class Verrucomicrobiia; order Opitutales; family Opitutaceae; genus Cephaloticoccus. The sequence continues at coordinate 234,784 of JAXMOJ010000001.1, read as the reverse complement.
GGTTGGAGGCGCAAGGGTTGGCTTATGAGGAGCATCCGATTCGGGAGACTCCTCCCCGGACCGGTGAACTCAAGAGGATGCTTAAAGCCTACAATGGTGAACTGAAGAAACTCTTCAACACATCCGGTGGCGATTACCGCGAACAGAAACTCGGTCCGAAACTGCCCACGATGTCGGACCGGGAAGCGATTGCCTTGCTCGCTGAAAATGGAAATTTGGTGAAACGCCCGTTTGTCTTGGGCGAGGGAGTCTCCTTGGTCGGTTTTTCCGAACCACTCTGGCAGGAAAGCTTGATGGGGTAGGTATCGAATCGGACCAAGAGCAGGTAAATACCTGTAACTTTTCGCATCTTGCCGGGTTTTGAAGAGGTATTATTATGAAGAAAATTATCTCTCGTTTCCTCGTGGTCGCTCTATTGGCTGTGCCGGCAACCTTATCGCACGCGAAGATTGTGCGAGTGGTTGAAAAATCTTTCGCCGTCGAATCAGGCGGCACCCTCACCGTAAAAACAAGTGGAGGTGATGTTCGGGTAAAAATCGGTGACTCGAATGATGTCCACGTCGTGGCCCGTCAGAAATTCAAAACGAATGACGAAGAGAAGGCGGATACGATGCTCGAAAATCTCGACCTCACGATGCAAAGCACGAGTGAAGGCGTGGAGCTCGCAGCGAAATACAATGCGCCCAAACGTTGGTTCGGTCGCGGTTCATCCTCCGTTCAAGTGAGTTTCGATGTGATTGTGCCGGCGAGCTTCCAGGCTGAATTACGAACGAGTGGCGGTGATATCAGGGTGGGAAATCTGAGCGGCGCGGTCGACGCTCACACGAGCGGCGGAGATATTTCTATGGAGGCGATTGGAGGCAAGGTAAACGCCCACACGAGTGGAGGGGACATTGTGATCAAGGGAGCCGGCGGCGATGTGCATTTGAGAACTTCTGGTGGCGATATCCTCGTATACAAAGTGAGTGGGACTGCGGTCCTTTCGACCTCGGGCGGTGACATCGATATCGGCGAGGTGTCCGGGGCGATCCGGGCAAGGACCAGCGGAGGCGATGTCTCGGCGCGGATCAAGGGAGCATTGACCGAAGATAGTAAACTAAGCACCAGCGGCGGAGATGTAGCGGTAACGGTTGATGAAGGAATCAAATTTTCTCTCGATGCTTCCACGACCGGTGGCCGGATCAATGCTTCGGATGTAACCATTAAAATCAAAAGCGGAGGTTCGCGAAAGCACCGCTTGGCGGGTGAAGTGAATGGTGGTGGCCCTATTCTCAAATTGCGGACCAGCGGTGGTGATATCGCTATTGTAACACGTTAATACGTAGGGGAGTAGAACTACGTAGACGGGGCGTAATCCTACCTAGCATTGTCTCGTTGTGAGTCTGCGGGGTGGGTCGATGCTGGTGGCATGTTGATGGTCCCGCGTCGTCTTTTGCTCGTTTTGTTGGTCCTGTGGTCTTTGGTTTCCACGGGATGGGCGGTGCATCGCGTCGAGAGTCAGAGATTTATTCTGCCTCTTGGCGGGACGGTCGCGGTCGATACCTATCGGGGGGCGATTGAAGTGGTGCCTGGTGCGGGACGCGAGGTGCAGATTTCTGTGGATATGCTCAGCTCGAATGATGATTCGGAAGAGGCGCGTCTGGCACTGGATGCGCTACAACTGAGCATCCAGCAGGTAGAGGGGAATGTTGTCTTTAAAGCGCGTAACCCCCGTGAGACTGGGGTGAAGTTTGTTTGGGAAGATCAAAGCAACCTCGCGATTCACATCAAAGTGACGGTGCCTCAGGAATGTAATTTGGATCTGGTGACCCACGATGGTGGGATCAAGGTTGGCAATCTCCGGGGAGACATGAAGGCGCGGACAGAAACGGGAACAATATTTTTCCGGCGCATCGATGGCAACGTCGACGCTCAAGCAGAGTCCGGGGATGTGGTGGTTTCACGCTGCACCGGATCAGTGAATTTAAGAACTGTAATTGGAAATGTGCGCATCGGCATGGTCGGTGATCACGCCCGATTAGAAACGGTCAATGGAAACATTGAGCTGCAAACGGCTCGAGGTGAGGTTGAGGCTTTCGCGACCGAAGGTGATATCGATGCGGGTTTTGCCACCATCACCGGAAAGTCCAAGATCATGACGAAGGTGGGCAATATCACGGCCACGATGAACCCAAAGGAATCTTTCTCGATCGAGGCGAAAGCTCGCTGGGGTAAGGTTCGCAACCAGCTTGCCATTCAGACCAGTAAAGGTGGCAGTGGGCGCAGATATCTGCAAGGTGACTACAACGGTGGTGGGCCTCTGATTGAATTGAAGGCGAGTGGTGGTTCCGTGCGCATCAATTCAGATCCTTACATTGACGGATGATTGATCGACTGCGCGCTGGCTTTTCACCGTCGCGCGGTTTCAAGTTGGCAGCATGACAATCGATGCTGCTTACTCCGAATTGAACGAACACCTCAATCGTATCCATCAATTGGGCACGATAGGGCAACTGCTCAGCTGGGATGAGCAAGTCAACTTACCGGAGGATAGTGCGGATCAACGCGCCGCCCAGCATTCAGTGCTCGCGGAAACGACCCACACAGCCGAGATGAATCCGCGATTAGGTGAACTCCTCACTGCGCTGGAGACGAACTGGGCGAAGCTCACCGACGATCAACAGGTGGTCATTAAGGAAGCGCGTCACGACTACGATATTGCGACGAAACTCCCCGCTGAGTTTGTGCGCGAAAAGGCAACGCAATCGAGCGTGGGCTATCATGCGTGGGCCAAGGCGCGGGCCAATTCGGATTTCGCCAGTTATGTGCCGGTGCTCGAGAAAAACCTCGAGCTCGCGCAGCGCGAAGCGGCCTACCTCGGCTGGGGTGATCGCGCCTATGATTACTTGATCGATCTACACGATCCCGGCATGTCGGCGGCGGTGATCTCAGATTTGTTTGGGGCGTTAAAAAAAGAACTCGTTCCCTTGGTGAAGCAAATCACGGAATCACTGGTCAAGCCACGCACGGATATTTTACGGGGATTTCCCTGCGATGCGCAGAGATCATTTCTCCACGAAGTCACCGAGAAGCTGGGATTCAACTATCAGCGCGGTCGTATCGATGTATCGCTGCATCCATTCTGCTCCGGCACCGGATCGGATATCCGGATGACCACGCGTTTCCACGAGGACGAGCCGTTGGATTCGCTCTTCAGCTCTATTCACGAAACGGGGCATGGTCTCTATGAACAGGGGTTGCCGGCAGCGCATCATGCGAATGCGCTGGGTCGGGCGGCAGGAATGGGCGTGCACGAATCGCAGAGCCGGTTGTGGGAAAATCAGGTCGCGCGTAGTCGTGAGTTTTGGCGCTATTTTGAACCGCGTTTTAGGGAAGCATTTCCCGAACAGACCGAGAGGGTGTCGTCTGATGAACTCTATCTCGCGATCAATACGGTGGCGCCGACTTTGATTCGGGTGGATGCCGACGAAGTGACTTACAACCTTCACATCATTCTGCGGTTTGAAATCGAACAACGTCTCTTTGCTGGCACGCTCGCGGTGAAAGATTTGCCGGAGGCTTGGAACTCCCTCGCGGGAGAATTACTAGGGCTTACGCCAAGTAATGACAGCGAAGGCGTGCTGCAGGATGTGCACTGGAGTGATGGTGCTTTCGGTTATTTCCCCAGCTACTGTCTCGGAAACATGATGGCGGCGCAGCTCTGGTATTCGGCCTTGGAACAACATCCCGAATTATCCGACGAATTTGCGGTTGGTGACTTCAGTTGGTTGCTGGGTTGGTTGCAGAAGAATGTGCATGCCGAAGGCAAGCGTTACGATGCCCTCGCGCTAACCGAGAAGGTGACTGGTGAAAAATTATCACCTGCGGCGTTGATGCGATATTTGCGCGAACGCTATGTTCCGCTCTACTGCTCCTGAAATCATGGGACTCATTGATACGCATACTCACCTCGCATCTTTCGAGCGACGCGATGAATTAGCCGCCACGCTGCAACGCGCGCGCGAGGCTGATGTCGAGGCGATGATCACGATCGGCACCGCTTCGGATGACTGGTCTCTTTATCGGGAGATCGCTCAGACTCATCGCAATTTTGTGCATTTCACGGCGGGGCTGCATCCCTGTTCGGTGGAAGCGAATTGGGAGGAAGAGCTGGCGAAGCTACCTGGTTTTTGGGAGGAAGCGGGAGTTAAACCGGTCGCGTTAGGCGAATGTGGTTTGGATCGCTTTCATCTGCCCAAGGATGCGGTCGAAGCAGAGAAGGAGTTCACCCAGCAACGAGCGGCCTTCGCTTCGCAATTGGTGCTCGCGCGGCAGCTGAGCTGTCCCGTGGTGGTGCATTCACGGGGTGCTTTTACCGAAACAGTGCAAATGATCGATGAGAGTGGGGTAGATTGGTCGCACGTTGTGTTTCACTGTTTTGCGGAAGGCGCTCAGGAGATGGCTGAATTAAGACGACGGGAAGGTCGGGGCTCGTTTACCGGTATCGTGACTTATAAGAGCGCGGGCAATGTTCGCGATGCGGCCAAGTTGCAGGGACTGGATCACTTGATGGTCGAAACCGATGCGCCCTATCTCACGCCGGTGCCGCTTCGTGGAAAACCCAACGAACCGGCTTATGTCCGCCACACCGCCGAGTTTTGCGCGGAACTGTTCGGAGTGGGCTATGAAGAGCTTGCTGCGATCACGACCAAGAATGCATGTGAGTTCTATGGACTCGATAAAGTCTGAGTTGTCTCGTAAATGAGGGCACAAAAAAGACCGGACGTGGATCCGGCCTGGTTACGAGTGATTACTTGGCGTGGTTACGGCTAAGCTTCGTCAAACTTGCGGGCGAAGAGTTGTTCGAGCTCGTCGAGCATCGCAGCGGCATCTTCACCGGTCGCGATAAATTTCACGTCCGAGTCCTTACTCGCGGCGAGCATCATCAGGCCCATGATGCTTTTTCCGTTCACCTGTTCATCGTCTTTTTCCACGAAGACATCGGCCTTAAATTTATTCGTTACGCGCACAATCATCGCGGCAGGACGGGCGTGGATGCCCATCTTGTTCTGCACTTTCAGCTCCTTGGTAAGAGGCTGATCGGCAGCAGGTGCGTCGTTGTTTTCTGCGTCACTCATTCGGTAAACCGCGAAAATTCCGGCATGCGGGCGCGGCTTGCAACTTAAAAACCCGTCGCCACTCTGGGCTGCCATGTCCGCCGTCGCGATCATTGTTCCCTGCCGACTCGAATCCACCCGTTTTCCGCGCAAACTCCTGCACGAGATCAAAGGGCGACCGCTCCTACTCTGGGTGGCTGAGCGAATTCGAAGCGAGACTCCGGAGATCCCGCTTTGGTTTGCCGTGGATGATGTCTTGCTTCGCGATTGTGTTGAAAAAGCTGGATTTCAAGCGGTTATGACAGATCCTGCCCATCAAAGTGGCACGGACCGAATCGCGGAGGCTAATCGCAGGATCAAGGCCGATCACGTGATCAACGTCCAGGCGGACGAACCTCTGGTGAGTGCAGCCCAGATCAACTCACTCGCGGGCATGTTGGCGGCGGGTGCAGAGATGGCGACGCTTGTCACCCGATTCAAACGCATCGTGGATTTTTATGATGCCAACCAGGTGAAAGCCGTCATGCGAACGGATGGTCGCGCGCTTTATTTTTCCAGGTCGCGTTTGCCTGCTTCACGCGACCTCGGACTCACTATTGACGACGACTGGCTCAAGGAAAACGCCTGCTACCGTCACCTCGGTCTCTACGCCTATCAGGCCGACATGCTCGAAAAAATCGGGCAGCTCCCGCCGGGGCGTTACGAACAGAGCGAGAAACTTGAGCAGCTCCGCGTGCTGGAAAACGGCTACGATATCAGCTGTGCCGTGACCGAAGATCCGACCATCGGAATCGACACGCCGAAAGACGCGGAAAAATACGCCGCGATGTTAGGCTAACTCACGCTGGCGGTGGCGCGTTTTCGTCGGCTGTATTTTGGGTGCCCGTTTTTAAATGACCCACAATTTGGGTGAGGGCTTGCCCGAGCATACTAGTCACCGTGCCGACCCAGAGAAAGGTGTAGCCTTTGGATTGGAGTTCCGCCGCATTGGTGCCGGCCCAGACTTTTTTACCGGCGGCATCGGCGGCGGCTTTGACGGTTTTCAAAGTGGCTTGGAATCTCTCATTGTTGGGATCCCAGCAGCAGCCCATGTCAGCGGACAAATCGTAGGGGCCGAGCCCGACGGCAGTGACGCATGGGTGGGTCGCGATTGATTCGATCGCATCGACACCGGCCAGTGATTCAATTTGAGGGATGACGATGAAGTGGTCTTCAACCTCGTTCTTCCATGTCTCGTAGTTGTGGTCGTTTATCCAGTAATTGCCCATCCCACCGGGACGGCGTTTACCGCGAGGTGGCATCTGGATAGTTTGCTGCACCTGATCCAACTCTGCTGCAGATTCGACATTGGGCAGAAGGATTCCGCAGGGACCCAAATCGAGGAGCCGCCGGATCATCGAAGTCTCGGAAGATACCGAACGGACTAAAACCGGGAAATTACTGAGTCGACCGATTTGGCAGATATGCGCGACGAGCTCATCGGAAAAACTCCCGTGTTCACGATCAATGACGAGATAATCCAATCCGGCTTTTTGGCAGATCTCCACCAAATGTGGCCACGCATGATCGGTCGCCATGAGTCCCACGACAGGTTCATTGGTTTCGAGTCGGGATTTTAGATTTTTTCCGGTGGAGAGCATGAGTATACCTTTGGAAGGTAGAGTGGTTATCTGGTGACACAGCAGCGCGCGACAATGTGGTCGTGATCACCCGAAGGGGGGCGTAACGCCGCAAACAACGTGAACCAGAGTGAATTCCGTTCAGTTTTTTGGTGTGAGAAACTTGCCGATGAGCGGCAAGTGTTTCGCTTTGCCTTGATAGGCGTTCATGATGCCCATGATGGCTAGCACGAGCACTCCGATTCCGGCGATCGTCACGAGTCCGCTTAGCGAGTAAGGGAGGATCATTCCAATCACGTTGATAATCACCCAAGTGATGAACAGGGAGATGCCTTGATACGCGTGGAATTGCGCGAACTTCGAATCCTTGGCGGCAAGGAGGGGCACGAGAAACAGGATCCAGATGTAGGCGAGGATCGCCATGACCTTGTTTGATTCAATATCGCGGGCGTCGTAGACGATTTCGGGTTCACTCATAGTGGTGCGAGATATGACCAAGTAGCCGGAAATTTCCGAGTCTAAATCGCGATGTCTGGCATGGCCGTGCCATGCGAAGCTCTTCGAGCGAAGCATGGTGCCCGGGGCGGGACTCGAACCCGCACGCCATTACTGGCAAGGGATTTTAAGTCCCCAGTGTCTACCAATTCCACCACCCGGGCGGGTGAGGGAGAAAATGTCTAGGGCTAGACAGGTGGCGTCAATATTTGTGCGCGTTTTTGAAAACTTAGGTTTACAGGTAATTGTGCCTTGGAGGATGTGTGGAGGGATCGTAACTTGGCAGGCACCTATGCCTGAGCATTCCCGAAAATCTCGATCCCGGCCACGAATGGTATTCGTGTGGAGTGCCCGTAACGCGCCAAAGGTCAACTGGTGGCGAGGTTTGGTCGGCTTGCAGACGCGAGGGGGCAAAGACCGTGGGTTCGTGCTGCATGTCGCGTTTAAGGGGATGCTGCTTTGGTCGGGTAGTCTGGCTCTGGTCTGCTTTATTGTGGCGACGGCAGTGGGGGCCTATGTGCTAAACAAGAATCCGTATAATCGGATCAGCTATGCCGATCTCGTTTTGCCGACCCGCTGGAGCGAACTGCGTGAGAAACGTGGGCAAACGCTGATTGACCAAGGATTGCAGGAGATGAAGGCGCAGCGGTATGGCGCGGGAATAATGATGCTGGCGCATGGTTTGAGATTGGAGCCGAAGAATATCCCAGCCCGATTGGTCTTAACGCAGGTGCAAGTGCAATCAGGGTATGTTCACCGTGGGATGCAACTTTTGGAGGATGGGATCCCGTGGGCGAACGGTCAGAAGCGTTACCTCGAAGCGACCTTTGGCTTGGCCAATTATTTAGAAGATGATTCGAGGATCTTGAAGATGGTGGAAATGGTCAGGGCAAGTTTGGCTTCGGCAGATTCCGGTCAGCGACGTTGGTTACGAGACCAAGAGGCGGCTGCGTTGGTCCGGCAAGCACGCTACCAAGATGTTATCGCGTTGTGGGAATCTGCAAAGAACGAGCCCAGTCTGGGGCTGAGTGCATCGTGGGCTCGAGCCATGTCAGGTTTGGGGAAAGGCGATGAAGCGATCGCGGCTATTGAAGCAGATCCGACTCGTTTCGGAGTTTTTGGTGAACCGAATAATTTGTTGATTGAGTTGGCCTTGGCTAATGATCGACCGGATGTGGGACGGGCAGCGGTGCAGTCTTTGCTCATGCAGAATCCGACCGACTTTGAGGCGGCGATCTCGCAAATCCTTTATCTGGCGAAAATAGATTCACCAGACGAATGGGAATCCGCCGTGGACCGCTTTTTTCTTCGTTTTGGTTTGGATGAGACCGCCCGGGTGGCATTGCTGAAGAAAATCGAACCGGTGGCGAATATTGGACTGGTGACTGCTGTGTGGACCCACATGGAGGTCTTGGGGCAAATCAGCAGCAAGGCTCGCATGGCTTACGTGCAGGATTTAATTATTTCTGGTGAAGTGGCGAGGGCGGAGCGTGAGTTTGAATTGGCGAAGAAGGAACTGAATCAATCAGAGAGAGAGTCGGCGAACTGGGTGAAAGGCACGCGTTTACTCTTGGATGTATTACGCACGGGTGCGGATTCGAGTTTCTCACTGTTGCAGACTTTCTGCATGGATAATCCTCTTAATCCCGCAGCCTACCGTATGATGGTGACGGGGTTGCTGAAGAATGACTTGCGGCAACAAGCTGGGGAAATGGCGATGATGGCTCAAAATCGATATCCTTCGATCCGTGGTATTCCCGATATTGAATTAGAAGAGGCTGCGATAGGCGCAGAGGAGATGCTTGCCTCTAAGCGAGAAGAGAAGGCCGAGAAACGTGTCACAAACCCGGAAGCGCGACTTGCCTGGGCGTCGTTAATAGAAGATATACAGGCCGCGCGGTGGGGTGAGGCAGCCGAGCGTTTAGAGCAGCTTGAGCAATCGCATTTGGCGAAGGAGTTTGGAGATGACCTCCTCTATTCTGGTCTTTTGGTTTACGGACAATTGTCCCGCCAAACAGACCTCAGTTGGACGATGCGCGGGTTGATGGACCGCAAGGGGTTTGATCCATCGCGACTTCGCGCTTTGGCCAACACTTTGCATGGCTCCGGGCGCACCGATAGCGGGCTGACATTGCTGAGGGAGCTGTTGCGCAAATACCCCGAAGCAAGATGGGCGAGTGATCTACGTCAGCAATGGTTGGACGAATTGAGAACTGCTCCACTCGAATCAACACCGACTTCCTGATTGGGTTGGGCTATGCTCTGGCTCTATTCTCAGCGAGAAGCCATGGTAGAACGACTCCAAACCTGATATTCAGACAGCAAAAAGCCCGCCACGGAAGCGGGCTTTTGATTGAATCTGGGAAAGAGATCCAATCAGGCTTTTGCAATACGTCGGCGGACGACCATAAACCCGAGGCAAGCGATACCTGCGAAGAGGGCGTAGGTGGAAGGCTCGGGGACAGCAGAAAGGCTCGCGGACTGTATATAGGGGTCTGTTCCGGTAGAATTCAAAGTTCCTATCGCTGCATACGTGCCAGTATCAGTCGAAGTCCAAGCTACAGTTGTAGATGGCGTTATACTTGGGAATGTCCAAGCTGCGTTGGTTATTAATATCCATTCGGTGGAGGCTCCTATGGACTTGGTATTATAGCCCCAGATGACGCCTTGGTTGCTGGTAGAGAATGGGGCACTGTTATTTACCACCGTTGAAGACCCTGAATATTGTGTCGTCGCGCCACCAGTCCATGTGGTGGCTGAACCCAGCATGGTGAAGTTCGTGTCCCAATCGGCTACATTTGAAGCCGAGGGCGTGAATGAACCGAATGAACCTAAAGCAAATATGAAAGAAGTATCCAGAGCGGTCCCCGAGCTATCCTTGCCAATCTCAAATGCTGGAGAAGTGAAATTGATTGTAGTCTGTGCACTGGCTGCAGAGCCCGTGATGAAGAATACGGCGAGCAATAAACGTTTAAGGAGGGGTTTCATAAGCTGAGCGTATAAGGGGCGAGATAGTGAGGGTCTGCAAGTATTTTACGGATAAATACAGCTCCAGATGGTGAAAATAATTTGGTGGTATTTTGATTGGTTGAACCTGCGCCAACGAGCGTCCACTGCTCAAATGTTCCCGAAGGGTTGCGCAAGAGGTAGTATGTGCTGTAGCCGACGCCATTAAATACCGACACTTGATCGGCTGTAGATAAATTGGCAGAACCTGTGATGCCATTTGCGTGGGTTAGAGCTCTGTCTTGTGGGGAGCTGGACACGGGAACTGGTTCGGCAATCAGATTGAGCCCGGCGACCAAGGGCTGAGCGAAAGAGTTTCTGCGAATAGCTCCAGCCCAAGTAAGCGTGACTGGTGAAGAGTTGTTACGGTGAACGATGAACCCGACCCCCGGAGGTATGGGGGTATTGTCCTGATTCGTCGATCCTCCTCCGACGAGTGTCCACTGTGCGAATGTGCCGCTCGGATTTCGCAGGTAATAATACGTCTGGTAGGATTGAGTATGCGGATTGAAAAAGACGACTTGATCGGCGGTGGTTAAATTTGCCGAACCTTGCATTAGCTCGTTCGCTTTTGTGCCAAAAAGTTGTCCAATGGTCACGTGAGGCCGGATCGCGACAGCATATCCATCAAGCGATGCTGGTAATGATGCCATCGTGTTGGTTGTTGAACCGAGGGTGATCGTAAAAGTGTGGTTAGCGGAGGCTATGGTGCTGTCGACATCTACCTCAAAACGGTCACCTACGTAAGTGACATCTGGGCCAGCGGTGATTTCTGCGTAATAGGCCGTGCCACTGGCCAGTGCCGTGGACATATCTGTCGTGCTATTGCTTAGAGTGATAACTTGAGTCGTATTTTCGGCGATAACCCCGCGATAGACGTTGGGATTGATAAACGGCATCCCACTGAATCTTTTACCCTGCTCAAACGTAATCTGAGCGCCCCCGACGGGCGGGGAATAGGACACAGTGGCTCCGTAAGCGGTCATCGCCAGTGTCAGAGTTAGTGTTAGTAAAGAAATACGTAACATTAGGCTTAGTCTTGAGAGATTTTGAGACGGAAGTAAAGGTTAGCTCCGGTGGTAGATGGCACGGTAGCCTGCCATGTTTGGGTGGAGCCGGAAGTGGAGACGAGTTCGTGGGTGACGCCTGTGCTGGACCAGCCGGATAGATCGGTGCTGATGACGACTTCGTAGGTAATATCCTCGCGGTCCGTAGGTCGCGTATAGGTGTAAACCCAATCGGTCGCGGTGGTGCTCATTTCAGGGAGACCAGTGGTGTCGGTGCTGCGCGGATCGAGGCCAAGGGCGTATTCGAGGAGGTTGGTCAGGCCATCGCCATCGGGATCGGCCAGTGCTCCGCTGATGGCTTCATTGGTGAGTTCGCTTTCAGTGAAGTGGGTGCTGAGCCAGGACTCAGCGCTGGCAGTGATTACGAACGAGCGATCGATGCTCACTGCCGCGAAGTAGTTCGTATTACCCGATTGCGAGGCACGCACGCTGACGGTGCCGATGCCCGTCAGGGTGAGTTGATTACTACTGAGAGTAGCCGGGCCGGATTGCACAGCGAAGCTGACCGGGAGTCCGGAGGATGCCGTCGCCGATAGAGTAATCGGATCGTTGGTAAATCCACGATCAGCCAAAGCGGCGAAGGTGATGGTTTGGGCGGCTTTGGCGATGGTGAGGGTATCGGTGGCGGTTCCTTCGTAGCTCGCGTCGTCGATAGTGCCGACCACGGTGTAATCACCGGCCTCAGTCGGAGCGGTCGCACTGCCGTCGTAAGTGAGATTCACCGTGAGTCCGGAGGGATCGGTGGTGGCGGTGGCGGGATGAGGGTTGCCGTCGTAGGTCGCGCTGAGATCGCCGAGGGTGACGGTGGCCGTGGCTTGAGTCACCGAAAGGGTGACCTCATCAGAGGTGAGCGTGCTGGCGTCGTCGGTGACGACGACTTTGTAGGAGCCGGCATCGCTAAGGGAGGCGTTGGAAACGGTGTAGCTTGCGGAGGTCGCGCCAGAGATCGGGTTACCGTCTTTGCGCCATTGATAAGAGAGGGTGCCGGTGCCAGAAGCTACGACGGTGAAGGTGTGATGCTGCCCCGTGGTAATCGAGTCACCTTGTGGTTGGCTGGTGATCGCCAGTGGGAGGGCCGCGCCGGTGTAGACGATGCTGGGTGGCCCAAAGTCGCTGGTTCCTGTGGCGTTTACGGCCTTGATTACATAATAATAAGAATGGTTCAGCGAGGTCGTGAGATCTTCATAATACGGCCAGCGTTGACCTGAGGCGAAGAGGAGAGGGAAGGAGCCGTCACTACTTGCGCTGCGCCAGATTTCGTAGTGGTCGTCTTGGGGAGATGGGGTCCAGGTGAGAAGCACTCGGTCGTAGGGATCAGCGGTGGTGGCAGCTAGACCCGCTGGTGCTTGGATGGGCAGGTAGGCACCGGTGGAGATGAGCACAGGGGTGAGTCGGTTGTTGGTGGTGCCGTCGCCGAGTTGTCCTGAAGTGTTGGTGCCGACGGCCCAGGTGGTGCCATCGTTTTTACTGAAGATTACGTGGAAGAACCCGGCCGACATAGAGGTGACGTCGGAGGCGATTTGGGTGGGGGTGCTTACGTTGGTGGTCGCACCGGTGCCGAGTTGTCCCGCGCTATTGTCGCCCATGCCCCAGAGCGTGCCGTCTGCCTTGAGGAAGAGGCTGTAATTATTCACTGCGGCGATGCGGGTGACGTTGGTCGCGACTTGGACTGGAGAGGTGCGATCGGTATTGGTGCCGTCGCCGAGCTGGCCTTGGGCGTTGCTACCGCTGGCCCAGAGGGAGCCGCCCTTTTGAAGGAAGAGGGTGTGATAGTAACCAGTAGAGACGGCAGAAATGTTGGTGGCCACTTGGGTAGGAGAGGTGGATCCGGTGGTTGTGCCGTTGCCAAACTGGCCGTTGGCATTATCTCCGGTGGCCCAAGCCGTGCCGTCGGTCTTGACGTAGACGCTGTGCACGAGGCCGGCGGACATCGCCATCACGTGGGTATCGATCTGCACGGGTGTGGATTGGTCGGTGGTGGTGGCGTTACCGAGTTGGCCATTGGGGTTGTAGCCCATGCCCCAGAGGGAGCCATCGTCTTTGATAAACAGGGAGTGGTAAACACCGGCATCAAGGGCGACTACACCGGTGGTGACTTGTTGAGGTTGGGAGCGAACGGTTTGGTCGCCGAGGCCGAGCTGCCCGAAGCTATTGGCTCCCACGCTCCAGAGCGTGAGATCGGTTTTAAGCACCAGAGTGTGGAAGGCTCCGGCGGTAACACTGAACACGTCGGTGGTTGCAGAGATGGGAGAGCTAGAGCTGTTAGTTGTGCTGTCGGCAAACTGTCCGGAGGCATTGTCCCCTGACGCCCATAACGAGCCGTCCGCGCGTTGGAACAGGGAGTAGGCGTAACCGGCTGCTGAAGTGATCGTCGCGGCGTCTGAACGAACTTCGAGAGTGGCGGCTGCCGAGATCACCTGGCCAACGACGTTGGTCACCACCACCCGGTATTGGTCGCCGTTTTGAGTAGCTTGTGCATTGGACAAGGAAAGGGAGGTCGTTTGAGAACCGGTATAACTGACTCCGTCGATAACGTTGCTCCATGTAGCCGAGCCGGATGCCTTGATCTGCCATTGGTAGGTCGGCGAGGGTATACCGGTCGCGGTAACGGTGAACTGGATCGATTGACCGAGGAAGAGTGCCTCGTCGACGGGTTGTTCGGTGATTACCGGCAGGCTCAACGTATTCACGGTGAGGGTGGCGACGCCGGAAGTGACCGATCCTGCGATGTTGGTCACAGTCACGGTGTAGCTGCCCGCGTGTCTAAGTTGCATGAACGGTATGCTATAAGTCGCCGAGGTCGCTCCGGTGATATCTTCGCCGTCCTTGCTCCATTGGTAGGTTAACGGGGCGTTACTCGTGACGCTGACGGAAAAGGACGTATCCCTGCCGACAAAAACGGCCCGCGAAACAGGATCAGTGGTGATAGTTGGGGGTAGCGCGATGGCGGCGGTAGCGACATCGGAAGTGACCGAACCCGCGCTATTGGTGATGACTACGGTGTAGCCGCTTTCGTCGCTTAATTGCACCGAGGGGATCTCGTAGGTCGCCGAGGTTGCATCGGGGATGTCTACACCGTTCTTCTTCCACTGGTATGTGACAGGAACTAGACTATTTACAATTACGCTGAAAGTGATTGAGGAACCGCTCAGAGCACTTTGATTGCCGGGTTGGGTCGTGATCACAGGAGGCACCGGATCACCGGCTAGATCACGTAAAGCGAATGCTTGTTCATCTCCGGAAAAAACCGCGACCACTCCGGTTACAGCCAGATCAGGCACCACCGTCTGGTCATAGGAACCACCTCCCCAAGCCTCCACCCCTCCAACAGAATTTAAGGCTAAAACATGATCTTGGCCTGCCGTGATTGCCACTCCATCAATACCCCCGGGTGGAGTCTCATTTTCTCCACCGAGGAAGCCCCAGGAGATAATCTGCCCATCTGCTTTAAGCACTGTGGAATGATTATACCCAGCCGCAATGGAAACCGAACCACTCAAGTCGTCCCAAGCAGGTTTTGCTCCAGCACCAGCAGTGGGATGTCCCCAAATCTCCACGGACCCATCTTCCATCAAAGCCATCGCGTGAATATCACCCGCAGCGATTTGAACCACATTACTCAATCCTGAGGGCATGTTCGTCTGTCCATATCCATTGTCCCCCCATGTCACCACCGTTCCATCGGCCTTGAGTGCCAGCATGTAATCGCGCCCTGATTGAAGGTCCACGACATCGCGAAGACCGCTTGGCGGCAAAGGAACCAGAGATAAAGGATCCCCAAGCCAAGACTCGATAGTCCCATCGCTCTTCAGAACCAACTTTTCTGCAACCGCCACCACGTCGGTCATACCGACCGGAGAAAATCTATCGCTGCCCAAGAAACCAACGACCTCGCCATCGCGGGTGACGGCATAGCTACCGCGCTCATATGCGCTTACAGAGACAATCGGAAGTTCTGATAAGACCGGGGTGTCCTCACTATAATTCTGCCCCCATGCTAAAAGCTGAGTGCTTTGGTAATACGGATGGACAAAACAAATAAACCAAGTCTTCAGGCCCAGGTTATCCGTGATCTCAAGCGTGTAGGTTCCGGCATCAGAATTTTTAAAATCCGCTAAGCCGTGGCTCGCGGTGGTTGCTCCCGCGATCAGTCGGTTATTCTTTCTCCATTGATAGCTCAGCGGAGCGTTGGCTGACGTCGCGGCCACGGCCAACGTGAGGGGTTCCCCCGGAGTCCCGATCAAACGATGCGACGGAGCCGAAGTGATCTCGGGCGGAGCCTGGATCGTTACGACCGCGATATCGGAAAAGACACTATCTACCTGATTAGTGACGACGACATCGTAGTTGCCGGCATCGCTAAACTGGAGGTCGACCAAACTGATCTCCGCGTCTGTCTGGTCCACCAGCGGAACCCCGTTACGACGCCATTGATAAGTAAACGGGCCAATCCCAACCGCACTTACAGACAATGTGATAGTCTCGCCTGCCCCAGCCAAAACACTCGCCGGTTGGGCGATAATAACTGGTGGTGCATCTGCTGACGCATCACGGAGCACCAAAGTCGATTGCTGAGTCACTGCCGACGCCACCACATGCGAAATATCAGCAGGGACGGATTGTTGAGCATAGGTATCTGCACCCCAGCTGGCTATGGTGCCATCTGGCTTAATAGCGACAACGTGATAACTCCCTGCAGAGATTGAGGACGCAGGAATCGCCTCTGGTGGCACGGTGGTTTGTTTGGACCAATCGTCCAGCCCCCACGCAACAATCGAGCCATCGGACTTTAAGGCGAATGAAGTAGAACCACCCGCCGAAACAGCCACCACATCGGTCAATCCATCTGGAACATTGGCCTGTCCGTAAAGATTTCCACCCCAAGCTACCACCGTGCCATCTGTCTTCAATGCAAGGACATGGCCTCCACCAGCCGAGACTTGGGTAACATCAAATAAACCAGCCGGAATATCGAGCTGTCCCTGATGGTTTATTCCCCAACCCACCACCGTGCCGTCAGATTTTAAAGCGAATGCGAAATCCCCCCCCATAGATGCGGAAATAACTCCTGAAAGCCCCTCCGGAGGGGACAGATCACCAGCAGCACTCCCTTTCCAAGTATCTACTGTGCCATCAGATTTTAGAGCGAGTCCATTAGTGCCACTTCCCGCAATCGCCACGACATCTGTCGCGGTAGAAGGATAGGCCTCTTCACTAGCCCCTAAACGAGCCAATGTGCCGTCGGCATTGAGAATCACGAAATCAAAGCCCCCTCCTGCTGCGATGGCGATCGCATGATCCAAATCCGCGAGCATATTGTGATCCGTGTCGGATAATCCCCCTCCCCACGCCTTCAATTGGGTGAGTGAATAAAAGGGTAACACAAAGCCGGTGGCGTAAGTTTGTAGCCCGACACTATCCGTGATCTCAACCGTATAGGCACCACTGTCATCATTGGTAAAAGATGGGAGGGTAAAGGTTGAGTTCGTGGCCCCAACAATCAGCCGATTATCCTTTTTCCATTGGTAAGTGAGAGGGAGGTTAGCGGAAGTCGCGGAGACGTCCAGTTCGAGCGATTGTTCCGGCACGCCAATCTGACGCGCCACGGGCGCTGCCGTAACATACGGCGGCACTCCCGTGCCCAACACCGACAACAGGACCACTTCGCTCTCGGCGCTACCCATGTGGTTACTCACAATCAAATCATAACGCCCGCTATCTCCACCTGTGACAGATGGAAAATTCAGGGTTGGCGAGTTGGCTCCACTGATCGCCACCCCATTACGACGCCATTGATAATACAGTGGATTTGAACCGGTCGCGACTGCGGACAGCACGGCCGTTTCGCCAACGTTACGTTGGATGCTGACGGGTTGAACGGTAATCTCCGGTGCGACGTCCCCTGTCGTCTGACGCAAGGCCAGAGAATGTTGCCCCCCACCAGCGATGGCAATAATGGGGCCAAGATTACTAGGCGGCGAAGTTTCGCCATTAGCGGCACGACCCCACACCACCACACTGCCGTCTGACTTTCGGGCAATAGAAGTGTATTCATTGGCCGCGATTGACACGACACCTGACAAACCTCCCGGCACGCTCGATTGCCCGTAGCTATTGTCGCCCCAAGCAACTACGGTGCCGTCCTCATTCAACGCGAGTGAATGCCTCTCCCCCCCAGCGACTGCCGTAACATTCGAAAGCTCTGATGGAATCGTCGTCTGCCCAGAATCGTTATCCCCCCAAGCGAGCACGGTGCCATCCAGTTTGCATACTAACACGTGATGGCCACCTGCCGCAATCCCCGCGACATCACGTAAATCTTCCGGAGGTTTGGGCAGGACATTGTAATTCAAATTACCCGATAACACGGTGCCATCATTCCTCAATCCCAGGAACTGAGCCCCGCCAATGGAAACCTCGATCAGATCAGACGGAGCGGATGATGAATTATAAGAACCCCACGTCCTCACCGTCCCATCACTTTCTAAGGCCGCGGTATTTACCCCATAAGCCGACAATGCCACGCCTTGGCTCACGTCTCCTGAAAAGGTAGTCTGCCCTCGGCTCGTGTCGCCCCAAACCTGAATCGTGCCATCCCCTTTCAACGCGACACTATGCGCTGAACCGGCCGCCATGGCTATGGCGGTGGTCAACTCAAGGGGAGACTCCAATTGCGAATCAGCATTTTGTCCCCAACCACGCACTTGGGTGGGCCCGTAATCCGGCAACACAAACCTCGACTGCCTGATAATTCCACCAAATGTATCCGACACTTCCACCACATAGGCCCCGGCATCTTCTGCGGAAAAATTAGTCAGATCAAAGGTCGCCATCGTGGCTCCCTCAATGGGTCGATTACCCTGTTTCCATTGATAGGACAAAGCCAATCCGACAGCTGAACTTGCTGTAGCCGTAAATGTAATCGTCTCACCAAACTCTTCCACCCTTCGCTTCTCCCCGCTGAGCGTGAGAGTGATCGCCTGGTTGATCCAAAGTTTAATCGGATCAGTGATCAACGAACCGCCACTATTTGAAATGACACACCGCAATTGCGCGCCATGCCGAGCCATTGTCCCCAGGACGGTAACCTGCAGGGTTGTCGGGTAGGAGCTACTGGCGTCGTCCATCAAATCTGTCCAATTCGATTCACCTCGGAGTTTGATCTGCCATTGGTAAGTCATCGGGCTCTCGCTTTCCGCGAGAACGAAAACGACCGCCGTGGCTCCCTCCTCAATCGTGGAATCCAGCGGTTGAGTTGTGATCACTGGCAGGGGCAGAGTGACCGACAAATCCGCAGTCGCCGATACGACACTGTCAATATGGTTGGAAACGATGACATCAAAGCTACCGCTGTCAGAACTCGAAAGGTTTTGGAGCAATAATTCGGCTGTCGTCGCCCCACTAACATGGTTATTATTGATCAAGCTCTCTCCATCTTTCCGCCATTGATAGGTGAGAGGAGCGGTGCCACTTGCTTCCACGACAAACGTGTGCTCCTCCCCGACGAATTTGGAAATGGCAATCGGCTCCGTCGAAATAGACGGCGCGATAGCCGCATCGACCGACAAGACGATTGGATCGGTTTGAATCGTCCCTAAATAATTGGAAGCCACCAACACATAGGAGCCGGCATCGTCGAGTGTTGGGTAGCTGATTTTCAGACGAGCTGAGGTTTTATCCGGAAGATCGGCTCCGTTCTTTTTCCATTGAAAAGTCGGCGTAGGAAATCCCGAAAAAGATACTTCCATCGCAACGGGTTCACCATACGCACGATTCAAATCATCTGGTTGAGTGAGAACTTGAGGAGCAACGGGCGCACCGCGTTTCAGGAAGAGAACATGGTTGGTATTGGCCGAAATCGCATCAACGCCGGTCGCAAATTGAGTGGGTGTCTCCGTGTATAAAACCGATTCAGCCGAGAACGGAGCGAAAAGATCGAAACCCATCCCCCATAACGATCCATCGGTTTTTAAAAACAGTGAACTACTGCTGCCAGCATCAATCGACGCCACGCCTGTTGCCACTTGGGCAGGAACAGACTCTCCCCCGCCAATAAACCCACGGCCCAGTTGCCCATAACCATTAGAGCCGGATGTCCACAACGTGTTGTCGGAATGCAAAAATAAACTGTGCCCCGACCCAGCAGCTAACGCCAACATCGCCGGGCTGCTGGACACTTCCGTGAAACTCGCACTCACGGAACTGTCCGAACTGCTATTTCCAAATACGCCGTTAGAGTTTCGGCCCGCCGCCATCAGCGTGTCATTGGTATGGGCAAAAAGAGTGTAAGAGCTTCCTGAGGTAGCGGTGGCTACATCGCTCGCCATCTGCATTGGTGTGAAACGATTCTCAGTCGTGCCATCGCCAAGCTGCCCCGAAGTATTCTGACCCATTCCCCACAGCGTGCTATTTTCTTTGATAAATAGGCTGTGATAATAGCCACCCAGCACCTCCGACACACCGGTGGCGATTTTCATCGGAGTGGAGGTTACAGTCACGCCTTCACCGAGCCCAAGCTGCCCCCGATCATTGGTTCCCATGCCCCACAGCGTGCCGTCGGCCTTAAGAACAAGGCTATAATCGTATCCAGCTCCAACGTGGGCCACATCGTCCATGATATGGACCGGACTAGCGCGATCTTCCATCGTGCCATCACCCAACTCCCCATGCTTGTTTTCACCCATCGCCCAGAGCGAACCATCGCTTTTTACAAACAAACTATGGTGATCACCTGCGCCGAAAGCAGTTACTCCGTCAGCTATCAAGATGGGCTTGCGGGCGTTACCCGTCCGCCCGATACCGAATTCCCCGAATTCATCTGCCCCAGCCGCCCAGATACTACCATCGAGCTTCTGATATATCAAGTGCGAGCGTCCAGCGGAAACATGGATAATATTATCAGAAATCTGCACCGGTGTGGATCGATCAGTCAAAGTGCCGTCACCGAGCTGTCCTGAATCATTCTCACCCATTCCCCAGAGAGTTTGGTCCGTCTTAATAAAAAAACTCCCATATAAACTAGCTGTCACAAATTCGACTCCACTCGCCACTTGGCTGGGAGTGCTTCGATTCACCGTGGTGCCATCGCCAAGCTGTCCAAAGGTATTTTGACCCATCGACCAAAGTGTGCCGTTGGTTTTCAAAAACAGTGTGTGATAACGACCGATGGCCGCCAACTTGACATCCGAGACAATCAGCGCAGGAGAAGAAATCTGATAGCCGTATAGTTCGCCCAACGAACCATCCCGATTGCGTCCCATTCCCCAAAGCGTGCCGTCTGTTTTAATGAAAAGACTGTAGTAGAAACCCGCGAATACTTTGGATACCTCACTGTCGATTTGAAAAGGAGTGGATTGGTAGCCAGATGTAAAAGACGCACCGAGTTTCCCATCGGATCTATTTCCCATTCCCCACAAGGTGCCGTCAGTTTTTACGTAAAGACTATGATCTCCTCCTGCCGAAAAATGAGCCACATCGGACGCGATCAGGGATGGAGATTTCACTTCGTTCAAATGTCCCATGCCCAATTGACCTTCGCTATTTCTACCCATCCCCCAAAGAGTATGATCAGCTTTTACAAACAGCGTGTGTCCATTGTTTGAGGAAATTTCCGTCACTCCAGTGGCAATCAGCACGGGAGTGGACCGGTTAGTCGTGGTGCCATCATGTAATTCTCCATCCCGATTGAGTCCGGAAGCCCACAGTGTGCCATCCGACTTAAGGAAGAAACTGCTGGAATTTTGAGCAATGAACGATTGATAGCCATGGCCGATTTGCTCCGGCATGGGATGATAACCCAATTCCCCTGCGCCTAATTGACCATAAAAGGTAGAACCCATCCCCCAAAGCTCCGTGTATTCCACGGTCAAGGCTGTCTCGTTTGAGGTCGTGGTTCCATCCACATCCGTGATCCGAACCCGATACCGATTATCGTGAAACGCTAGAGGAATCGCAACGAGGGACAACTCTGATGAGATCGCGCCACTGTAAATCGCATCATTCCCAACCGCACTCCAAGTCGACCCACCATCCTCACTGACTTCCCAATGATAGGTTAGCACTCCATTCCCCGTAGCAGACACGGAAAACGCCATACTTCCTCCGCTGACAACACTCTGGGATTCCGGTTGTGAAACAATTGCCAGCGGTGCCGCTGGTAGAGGCAGACTCCATATAACCGCCACCGAAATGAAATTTACCGTATCAGTGGCATATCCTACCAGAAACACATCATCACCATCAATATAAGCGCCTCGTATCGTGGATTGAGTGTAGTTACTTCCCAAATTTGAGACCACCAGAGAATGCAATTTTTCATAGCTCTCAGCAGTCCCTTGCCATACGGCAGCCTGACTATCCACTTCACCCGCCTGAAAGCCATCCACCATCGCCAGAATTTTTGAAGTCGAGGCTCCGCTAGGATGCAGACCCACCCTACTCGAATGGCTACCCGACCATAGGGCTGCACGTCCGTCAGCCACCCCTCCCTGCTGAGTCATCGTCATCGCATATATGGCAGACGAGGCTATTGATGCGGTCGCACCGGCATGGAGGTAAACAAAATCAGTAGACGAGCTATTCCAGAGGATAGCGCGGAGGGATCCTCCATTCACCCGAGCAAACCCAGCCTGCTGCGAGCCCACCATCGCCGTGATTTCTGAAGATATATAATTAACCTCAGGATCAATGGGATGAAGATCCACGAAACTGGCAGCGGTTCCCGACCAAAGAGCGGCATGAGGGGTGCCTAGTGAAACATCCGCCGTTCCACCTTGAAACGAGCCTGCCATACTCGTGACATTTGATCGCGCAAATCCGGCCGGGTGGAGATCAATACCACTAGCAGATGTTCCAGACCACAGGTAGGCATGCCTTTCGAAAGAACCAGGCGTCGCATTGAGACTACCACCCTGTTGCGTGCCATTGGTTGCATTGGCATAAGACAACCAGGTGCCAGACGGGTCGAGATCCACAAAGCTCCCAGTCGTGCCAGACCAATACCCTGCATGCGTGGGCCCACTCGAAGTTGTAATATAGCCAACCTGTTGAGCAGGCGCTGCGCCATACAGACCCGAATTGGCAATACCCGCCGGATGCAAAACCGTCAATGACCACTGAGCATGCATCGGTTGGGCAAAGCCCAGCAGGAGGAAGAATCCAACTATCGCACGACTTAATAATTTGAAACTGGAAAGCATATACAAAAGACGTCCTTAGAATGACAAACTTCCACAGAAAAGCCGCTACCTTAATATGCAAATAAACATCCCACTTGCACTTTAATAAATCCCTCGGCAAGTTAACCAATCTGTTCTTTGATTGGTTTGCACCCGATCATCCGAGCTACCCACTTTTGGGGGTGTTCTGGATTCGATTTCTGGTTGGAGTGCGCTGCTGCCGTTCGAGAGTGAAAGGCCTCTCGTAAATCCCCTTTTCAAAAAACATAAATGGCAATTACGAAGAAATGCCCTTGGCAGCCTAATTAGGCTCCACGTTGGTCCCACGACACCTGCTAGTGGATACTGACGACGACAGCAGGCATAGTGTGTAGAGCGGCTCGCGGACTACACACCGTATCTTCATCCGGGAGTAAGCTTGAGCTTAAGCGCGGATGATCGCGTAACTCCGGCGAGATTAAAGTCATCCTATAACGGTAGATGCGGTGCGTGAAGATCAGTCACACGCGGGTTCAATTCCCGCCACCTCCACCATTCTAGCGCCAAGCCCCGTGTGTTTCATAAACTCGCACGGGGCTTTTGCATTTAGCCGCCAGACTTTGCCGCGTGTCAGCTCTACTGGCGATGGATCACGGATAAGTTTGGTCCAATTCCAGACGCAATTCCTGCGCTATTAAGGGCAAGGCATGCGTAGACTCTGGCAACCGTGTTTTGTATTATTTTTTATCCTGAATTGGGTTCCTAAAATCTATCCCTTTCTAAACTCCTCTTGCCCCAATGAAATCTAAAATCGTTCTCGCCGGTTTATTTCTAATCAGCTTTCTGTCCTCATCCCTTGGTCAGCTGACCGATACATTTAGCGCCACTACATCAAATTGGGGCACTCCTACTGTGACTGCAGTCGGGCCACCCGCCAATGGTTCAAGTGGAGCATCCCTTACTCAGGACAATGGTAATAGTCGGATCGATTGGGCAGTGACCTTAGCAGGTGCCTCGAATTCAAGTAATCTCTTTATGCCCCTACAGTCCTATGAAGGCACCTATAATACGGATTGGAGCATCTCGTTTGATATCGTGAATGGGTTTTCCGCTGGCACGGGCCAATCGGTTCAAATTGGTCTGATGGCATTTAACGCCACGGGGAATACCAGCAATCTGACCGCCGACTACCTCAAACTCGTCCTCGTGCAAGCAGATGCATCCTACGGTGGGTTAGCTCAAGACAATGTGATCCACTATGGGAGCCACTCTGACACAAACGCAGACCCCTATAGCACAACGCCTTCGGCAGGTTCATCCGCCACGCTAAAACTCACCTATGCCTCTGCTACCCATACTCTGGCTGCTTACAACGGAGCGACGCTGCTCCGCACTTTCGGCATAGCGGGCTCCGGTGGTGACAGCTTTCAAAACTGGGGAATGAGCGGTGATGACGAGTTCGTTGTCGGACTCTATGCTCAGGCGAGCACAAACAGCTCGGGAGCAGGATTCACCTTACCCGCGGGATCAGCCTATGCGGACTCGTTTACTTCCACCGGGTTGACCGCTGTCCCGGAACCCTCCACCTACGCCTTGGTGTTCGGACTGGCTGTGCTTGGGTTGGCTTTCTGGCGAAGAAAAGTGCAGTCTTAAAAGCTGATCATAAAACTGGGGTTTACGTCTAAACGCAGCCTGGCCAAAGATAAATGTCATCATGGCAACGTCTGGGAATAGACCAGAACTGATGCTATGGTGATCACGTGCACACGCTAGAATCCCGATACGCCCGTTTTCCTCCGCTGCGTTTCGAGATACAGGACATCCCCCTGATCGACATTCGCTAGATTGACGTCGGAACCTAGCTCTTTGAACAAACGGGTAAGAACTTCGATCTTTAGCATACCTTCAGAACCAAGCCACCATCCCGGTAATTCAAAGATGAGTTGCTCGAGTTTGAACTCGTTATTCAGAGCTTCCACTAGATCCACCCGAAGATCTTGCCCGTCGAGTAAATCGGCCGCCTCCACAAACACCTTCCAAGCACCCGCATCCAAACATTGCCGCACATCAGCGACAAAGGGTTCGATCTCAGTGGCCGAGATTTTAGAGCCCACTTCGCCCAACACCACGAAACCGTATTCCTCACGCGCTTTGCGAATCAGGGCCGTCTTAAAAGCAGGTTCAAAAGGCACGGTATTATCCGACACTTCAATCATCTGGAATCCGGCTTCACCCGCCTCTTTCAGGAATACATCTTCAAGACCCTTCCCCACCGCATACTCAAGATATTGACCACCGGGAAACGGTTTCACTCCGTATTTTCGATACGTGTCGAGTTTGGTTGTTAGCACATCACGATCCAAAAGACCCGCAATCCCCACGGCGATCTTCGCCAAGTCGATATACTCACTCGAAGTCTTTAAAAGATCTTCTTCTGCCGCAGGCCCGATTCCCCAATCGATCAACATCGTCAGTCCCGACTCGCGCGGTTTTTCAGGACGCGAAGAGACCGGGATACCGGAAAAAGCATGCGGGGAATTCATAGGTGATCATAAATGGGAATCAGGGCAACCCGTCACAAGGCTATTTCTATCGAAGGGGCGGCCATCTTTGAACGTGCTTCGTTTTCCAATGCCCGTATTGTAGGTGAACATGCAGAGCGATCCCGTTCCCCAAAACGCAATTCGAGACGAGTGGTGTCGTCGCATGGTAGCGCTGGCGACACCACCGCTTGAGGCTGCCGCCAACCGGCAATTGCGCGCCAAGATGCCGCAGGAATCTACTGATATACGAACCGGCTACTGCGCGAAGGTCTGCCACCTCGAAGTGCTGGGTCGCACCCTCGCAGGGATCGCACCTTGGCTCGCGTTGGAGGATGTGCCCGACAATGAGAAACCCGCTCAAATCCGCCTCCGGCAATACTCCGTCGATGCGATCACTTCAGCGCTCGATCCGAATTCACCCGACGCACTTTGCTTCGATCAAGAGAAGCAAACTCTCGTGGATGCCGCCTTTCTCGCCCACGCACTTCTCCGGTGTCCGGACGAACTCTTCCACAAGCTGGATGAGACGACCCAGGCACGACTAACCGACGCACTGCGAGTGACTCGAAAATTCATCCCTGGGCAACATAACTGGCTGCTTTTCTCTGCGATGATCGAAGCCGCTCTTTTGCGCTTTTCAGGTGCCGCGGAAGACGAACCGATTGAGCAAGGCATCACACGGCATGAGGCCTGGTATCTCGGCGACGGCACTTACGGCGACGGCCCGGACCTGCATCACGACTACTACAATAGCTACGTAATCCAGCCCATGCTGCTCGATATCCTCGAGACCGTCGCCCCGCGTAAATCCAAATGGGCGCAACTGCTCCCCCAAGTGAGAGCGCGAGCTCAACGCTATGCCGCCGTGCAAGAACGCATGATCGCGGCCGATGGCTCTTATCCTCCTCTCGGACGTTCCATCACATATCGGGGCGGTGCCTTCCAACTGCTCGCTCAGATGGCGTTACGGGAAGAACTCTCCGGCAACATCGCCCCTGCTCAAGTGCGCGGTGCCCTTACCGCTGTGATGCGTCGCACACTGAGTGCACCTGATACCTTCGACGCGAACGGTTGGCTGCAGATCGGTCTCGCGGGTCATCAGCCCGGACTCGGCGAACGCTACATCAACACCGGCAGTCTCTATCTCTGCAGCACGTTGTTTCTGCCGCTTGGACTACCCTGCGCCGCACCATTCTGGGCGGCCCCGGATGAACTCTGGACCAGCGTGAAACTCTGGGGCGGACAGGATGACTCTGCCGATCACGCACTCTGATCTAGAAACCTTTGGCGGAGCTGGCCCTGCTTCTTAGACAACCTGCGTGGCTACCCGCGAGGAAGCACGACACTGAATTCGGTGCCGGTTCCCTTTTCACTTTTGATCTCAACCCGACCACCGGAATACCGGACATACTGGATACAGGCCTGCAGTCCAAATCCAGATCCGGTTTCGTTGTTGGTCCCGCGCGAGGACATGCTTTCAGAACCAGCCACGATCTTATCCAGATACTCCTGATCGATGCCTACACCAGTATCGGATATCTTCGTGGTCACCTGATTATCTCGCTCTTCAACTTGGATCGTAATCACCCCATCATTGGGAGTAAACTTAATCGCGTTGTGGATGATGTTTCTGAGGATTAAAGAATACCCACCCTGATCAGTCTTGAGTCGGTGAACCTTTATCGTGCGAATCATTTTCAAGCTCTTCGAAGAAATCATCGGCTCATATAAACTAATAATTCGGTCCAACACTTGATCGATATCGATCACGCTTGATGTGGCCTCGCCGTCTTCTAATTGCAAGCGCGACCACCCGAGTAACTCATCTAAAAACTCCGATAGGTTTTCAAATGAAGCAGAGAGTTTCTGGATCATATCTCTCCGTTCGGCTGGCGGCGTATCTTCGGAATCAAGTAACTGCATCACGGAGTAGCCACTGCTGATTGGTCCTCTAATATCGTGCGCGATCGTCGAAAACAGTCGCTTATTGAGAGCGTTCATTCGCTCCAATTCCACCTTTTGTTTCGCGATACGTTGATGATTTCGCATCAGGATTCCGGAAAAGGGAAACGAGATCACCGCAGGTATGATGATCGAGAGCAGGATCCCCGAACGCTCAACGCCCTGTCCCATCACCAGACCAAATACGATCAAATAGAGCCCTAGCGACAAACACACCGAGATAATCATCACCGTCCAAGATGACATCAGGTAAGTCGGTAATTTCGCTTTAATTGCCATGGGTAGTTAGTGTTAAGAAGATCCAGCAAAGCCCAAAGCATAATATATCCACGGAATCCACGACGGCCGAATCTAAACACGAACGAAGTCCCGCTATCATCACTAATTTTCACGGCGGTCAGAAAATTGCCGAAAGCAATAGCACTTCTATGAGACCGAGAATCGAGATCGTGGAGAGCACCACCGTCCAACTCTTAAAGGTCGTGCGGGCATCCCATCCACACATACGGCTCACGAGCCAAAAACCAGAATCATTAGCCCAGGACAAGACGATGCTGCCATAGCCAATCGCCAAAAACACCCACAACGGATTCACGCCCCAACCGGTTTCACCCGCCGCAGCGGTGAGCATACCCGTGGCCGTAATCATCGCCACGGTAGCCGAACCTTGCGCGACCCGGACGACGGCGGCGAGGAGCCAACCTAACAGCACGTAGTTCAGTTGACGACCTTCCGCCAAAGTAGTGACCGCTTCACCAATTCCGGCCTCACGCAACATTGCACCAAAAGCTCCACCCGCCGCTGTTATGAGAATGATCGGTCCTGACAGCTCCAATGAGCGGCTCAGGATTGACTGCAACGAATCCTCCGCGCCTCCTTGGCTGGTCAAAGCGAGGGCAATCGCCGCGAGCATACCGGCAAACAAGGCCACAAATTTATTGCCCAGGAACGTCAGCCAGACCGGCGAACTCTCCGCAAGGAGACCGTAAATAGAAGCAGCTCCAATCAGGAGCAGTGGGAGTATCACGGGTAAAATCGACCACCCTAATCTCGGCAACTGCGCCTCATTTCTCGCTGCCGTAGTTCCGCCATCGGGCATCGGCACCAATACGCGGTTCCCCACCCAGCGAGACACGATAAGAGCCCCGGCAGCGGGAATAATCGCACACGCCAGGCCGCCCCCAATAGCGACAGCCATAGTGATGCCCAACTCTTCGGCGACCAACAGGGGTCCGGGAGTCGGCGGCACGGTCGAATGTGCAATCACCCCACCCGCGCACAGCACCATCACGTAGAAGAGATAATCCTTACCTGTGCGTCTCGCCATCACACGAGCCAACGGCAGGAGCAGCAAAAATACCGTGTCAAAAAACACTGGAATCGCGAGCACTAGACCGGCGATCAGCAGGGCGATTCCCGCCCGTTTCTCACCCCACAATCGCAAGAGTGCGTTCACCACTTTCTCCGCCCCGCCGCTTACCGTCAGGCATTCCCCAATCACTGCCGCCATCGCAATGATTACGGCGATACTTCCAGTCGAACGCCCCAGAGCTTCCATGGGTCGCTGCACCGAATCGATCAGCGAGATTTCTCCCCAACCTCCAATCGCCACCACCATGCCCACCGCAATGGCCGCTCCAATCAATGCGAAAAACGGATGCACCTGCCACTTGGCAATGGCTAAAACGACAATCACTACGCCTATGGCCAAGGCGAACATTGGGCCGACCACCGGAGTGGTTTGAGCCAAGATTATATCAAGGGGTAAGCATGCATTCATGATCCGACGAAGGGGTAATAAACCGGACAGAAAAAAGAGGGGTGGCTGCCAACTTGGAAACCACCACCCGATTGGTCAACTTCTACCCCTCCAGCCCAAACACCTTCCGCAGCCACGGCACTGCGTGCCAATGCCGGAAACGATGTTCGGAGACGTTGACGTAGGCGTATTTAAAATACTCATCGTAGTCTAAGCCTTCCGGCAGAGGCGCCTCATCCAACTTGCGGGAGGCTGGGTCCTTATATTGATCACAGTGGTGCAACTCCACCTGATGGGGTGCTTTCTCGAGTTCGTAAGCTCGTTGAATCTTCGCATACTGGTTGGGCCGACCACCCTCCGTGAAGAGCAGCGGGGTCGGAGCCAACGCCGACTCCAGATCAGGGTAATCAAACCACTGAAAAATACCGGGGATCATTTGATGGCCCGGCGGTTCATAGAGATTCATGGCCACGATGCGCTCCTGCCAATTAAGCACAAAATCGTTGTGCACCACCGCCTTGACCAAGTCCGGATAAAGCACGCCCAAGATATCCGCCGGTTTCGCACCGAGGGAATGCCCGCTCACTGCGATCCGATCGGTATCCACCCATGCTTGCTCTGCGAGCCAATGCAGGACATGAGCCTTTTGAAAGGTCGAGACCGATTCATACGAGCGGCCCATCCAGAGCCCGTGCAGCGCAAAGTTATTTCTGGTGCAAAGCGCACTCTCCGTTTCGTGAGTTCCCGGACTGTCAAAGACCACGGCCACCAAGCCAGCTCGCGCGTAGTGATAGCCCATCCTATTATCCAACCACTTTCGCGTCGTTCCAATTTCGGACGCCCCCTCCTCCGGCTCACCCGCCAGGTTTTCCTTACTGGCACTGTATCCTGAAAAACACATCACCGTGGGACCCGGCGAATCGGCGTTCACCCCATCGGGCACCAGAATATAAAACGGCACCACGCAATACGGCTCCGGATACGCTTCCCATTTCTCCAATCGATAACCCTCTCGGGGTTTCTCCCAAAGCCGTTTCGGTTCCGGAGTCGAATCGACCTCGGGAAAGTCGAGCAGGTCCTGAAGCTTCTCCCGCACTTTCTCGCGCCAGCCCTCCATCTCTTCAGCCGACATCGTCGGATCAAACTTCAAACGCGGTTTCAGGTTCTTCAAATAGGCGTGATAAAATCCCGCCGTTTCCATGAATCGACCATCCTCGCGACCACTTTCAAATGTTTTGCTCACAATACCGGAGGTTGAAGCAACCCGCGGACTAATCAAGTGCCCTGAGCTCAGTTCTCGGCGTAGCGGGCGACTTTCCGGAATAGGTCACTAAATATCTCATCACGATTCAGCGTCGTAGCGATGCGCACAAAGTGACGCGACGCATTCACACTGTAGGTGACTTGGTCCGTCAGCACCGGGCTGTGCGTGAGGTTGGTGGGAACCCAAGCCGGATTCAAAAGCCAAGCGATAGTGGAAATATCCCAGATCACTCGGCTTTTCCCAAAATGATCCTCCATGCATTCGCGATAAATCTTAGCCAAGTAGTCGCCGAGCATCCCCTGTCCCTCCACGTAGCGCTCGATTTCAGGCAGACATGTGATCAAGCGAGACGCAACGGGCTGACAGGGTATCTGCACCAAGGGAACCCCCGAATCGAAGAGCACGCGCGAGGCATGCAGATCCTGCCGCAAGTTAAACTCACTGGCCGTAGGCCAATACGGAGCACCACCACCCAACCAGACCACCACGATCTTCTCCATGATCTTCGGCTCCATGAGAATCGCAGAAGACACATTCGTGGGCGCTCCAATCGTGGCGACATAGAGGGTCTCGTCGGAGCTCATCGCCTTGGCAATGAGATCACGGGCGGCGGGACTATCCACCGGCTGATCAGCCGCTGGCATATAAGTGCGTGAGCCTTTAAACGCATATCCCTCGGGCGAAACTTTTAAGAGCTCAAGCAACCTCAGAATCTCTTCGTAACTGCGCTCCATGCCATTTTCCGGACCTTCGGAACGTTCGTTAAAAAACGGTGCAGCATAAACGGCTTCGACATTGAGACGCTCCGGCGAAAGCAGCGCGTGCACCACCGCGAATTGATCATCGATCTCGTTGTAGGTGTCGGTGTCCAACACCATCCGCAATTTGCCGGAGGCTGGAGGGGTGAGTTTTTCGAGGCGTTGTTGTTCGGATAAAAGCATGGGATGGGTGGGGTTGTCCGATCTGGAACGAGATCAGCACGACCTGACAACGCGTTTCTTTTAAACGCCTATTCTTTCGTGACTTTATGCTAAGGCAACATCTGGCCATCAATCTGTTCACGGGTCGAACCGATGTGTAGCATTGAAAAGAGAAACGCAGCCGTATTTAACTCAGCAGCCCTCTCCCCAAAATGAACCTACGCGATCAACATGTGCTCATCACTGGCGGTTCCAGTGGAATCGGACTGGCCATCGCCCAACAAGCTGCGGCCGAAGGCGCCAAAGTCAGCCTGATCGCGCGCGACCAAACGAAACTGGAACAGGCGCGAGCTGAAATCGTCAAAGTTGCCCCGGCCTGTTTGGAAGTCGTGACCTCCTCGGTGGATGTTTCCGTCGAGGCTGAAGTGCAAGCTGCGCTTCAGACCATCGAAGCCGCTCACGGCCCCATCGATGTGTTAATCACCTCCGCCGGTGTGGCGCAGGCGGGCTACTTCGAGGAAATACCGACAGAGGTCTTCGAGCGATTGATGGCCGTGAATTATTTCGGCACGCTCTATCCGATCAAAGCCGTGCTTCCCGCGATGCGAAAACGCGGGGCCGGTGCGATCCTCATAGTTTCCTCGGGCGTCGGGCTTCATGGGTTTTTTGGTTACACGCCCTACGGTCCCACCAAATTCGCCCTGCGCGGTCTCGCCGAGTCTTTACGCGCCGAAATGAAAGACACGGGTGTGCAGATCAGTATCGTGTATCCACCGGATACCGACACCCCCCAACTCACCGAAGAGACGCGCACCAAACCACCCGAGACCAAAGCCCTCACCGCGCAGGGGGGAATCTGGACGGCCGAAAATGTCGCAAAACTCACGCTCAAGGGACTCAAGCGAGGGCGCTTCTCCATCACCCCCGGAGTGCCACTCACCTTGCTCGCGTGGGGTCACAGTTTACTCGCGCCGATGCTCTATTGGTTTTTCGATCGCACCGCGAAAAAAGCGCGCCAGCAGGACGACGATCAAGCGTAACGATCCCGCAACGTATCGACCAGCGGTTGAAGTTGCGATCGCGCCAATCCCGTCTTTACGCGCACTCCCGGCCCCGGATGCTCGTAATCAAATGGCACGTAATAGGAGTCCAAGGAATCGGCCAACTTGCTGATTTCGATCCAAACTTTTCGAGCTTCCTGATCGTCTCCCTGCCATTCCGCATCATGCAGGCGCGCTACGGCCCAGTAGAATCGGAATGATTCATCGCCATAGCGAAAGGCGCGGGCATCCTCTTCCAGACGTCGTCGAATCGGAACCGAAGTTTTCACCGCTCGCGCCCGTTTCAAAGCTAGAGCGGCTCGTCGCAAATGCCGGAGAGATTCCTTCGGCCCAATCGCTTCACCCCCAGCTGGCTGCAAATGCTTGAGCGCAAAAATTGATTCCTGTGGGCGCGTCACTCCATCCCAATCCAAGAGCCGGCGATTGATCGTATATTCCTCCAACCAGTTTCTCCACGCGGTGACATTCGCGTAAGCCGTCTCCAGCTCGTCGTAAAACTGTTTCATCACTGGCGCGACCTCACCGTAACGATGCTCAAGATAATCCGTCACGATCTCATCGACCGAAGCGTTCGCATCCCAGGACAGTCTCGCATAGAGCACCTGCGTGAGCGCACGCGGTCCCCACAAGGTCACCGGCACATGCATGTAACTCATCCCGCGCACACCGACTCGATGATAGTAGGCGATATCCTTCCCGATGGTTCGCGTAAACAAGAGCGGCAAATCTTCAAACTTTGAAACGTTGTAATACTCCAACATCGCAACCGGCATCCGATGCGACTCAGCCCCCCATTCTTCCAACGCCGTCGCGTAATGCGCATTCAACTCGTCGCACTCGCTATCCTCCATCGTGTGCGCATAGCAGCGATTGATCGGAGCATAGAGCACCATATCTCGACCCGTCGCGAGATTGTCGGGAATCCCTTTGGCCGGACCACCCAATGACGGCGTGCCTTCGTAGGCCACGAGGACAAGCTTAGGATCGCGATCCAATTTCCCGGCCTCAACAGCCTTGGTCACAGCCGAACGCACGTTGCTCAAAAAATGCAGATAAAGATCAGTGTCATTGCCCACCGCCCGACAGTTTTCGCACTGACACCATCCTGCCCAGGTATCGAACATCCAGATGTTCTGATAATCCGTCTCTTTCCAATCCGTGCGGAAATGTTCCACGATGTGCCGGTTCACGTGCGCGACAGCCTTCTGATTCGTCACACAAAATTGATAACGATGCGCCTGCTTACGCTCCCGCTTACCCCTCACTTCCGCAAACCAGTCCGGATGCGTTTCGAATAGCGTGCGACCATTCGTCTGCGGCAAATCGGGATCGAGAATACGCTCCAACACATGTCCACCGGAGATAAAGCAAAACCCCAGCTTGCGCATCAACGCAGCCGAGACCGGATGATAGCACCACGTGTTGAGACGATTACGTGCCATCCATAAAAAAAGATCCGGCGACTCCTTACCTTTAAAGGCCGCATGAAATCCACGAAATAGAGGAAAGTCGGGTTTCGTCGACACATCCCAATTCGTCAGCCGCAACGCGGGTGGCTTCGCTGGTGCGATCTCTCCGCCTGTTCCGGGATTGTGCCACCGCCACCCCAACTCTTCCAACCACGCGTAAACCGAGTAGAGTGCGCCCTCGCGACCACGGCCGGCCAACACCAGACAGGTCTGCTTCGCCACCTTGACGGAACGGATCACGTAACCCTGCGGATCGGTCGGCACCTTCTCCAACGCCAGCCCCAATCTTTTCTTAATCGTGACCGACGGTCCGAGCACAATCGTCCGTCCCTCATCCGTTAGCTGTGAGCTGAAAACAATTTCCCTCCGAGGCCACATGCGCAGCAAGCGATCCCTCAACTCGACCGCCGCAAAGGCCACGGTGCAACGCGCCGCCGCAACCCCACCCTTATTCCAATCGATCTGATCTTCACCGCGTGCCCAATACGGCGTTTGTCGCTCCGCCCCGGCATAGGGCAATACAATCGTCAGCAGACCAGCAGAGTTCCTCATCTTGGCTTTCATTGCAGAATTATCCTTTTACGCCCGATGCCGCCACGCCTTCAACAAAACGACGCTGCACGATTGCGAATAATACGATAACAGGCAGAACCATCACCGTCGCTAATGTCATCACCAGATGCCACGGAGATTGTCCGATGCTGCCTCCCGTCAACTGTTCCGCCCGGGCGATAAAGTAGAGCAATCCCACGGGCAAGGTGGCGAGTTCCTCGCTTTGCAAATACACCAGCGGATTGAACAAATCGTTCCAGCTCCACAGGAATGTAAACACGCCCACGGTTAGCACGGCCGGAACACTCATCGGAACAATCAATCGCCACAAAATCGTCCACTCCGAAGCGCCATCCATTCGCGCTGCTTCGATAAAGCTTTTGGGAATCGTGCGGAAAAATTGTCGCAGCAGGAATATTCCAAAGACGTTGCCCCCCAACCACGATGGCACAATCAGCGGCAGATAAGTATCCACCCAACCGATAGTCGCAAAGACTTTGAACAGGGGAATCACCGTCACCTGCGCGGGCAGCATGAGCGTGGAAAGTAAGAGCGCAAAAATCACTTCCTTCCGCTTCACCTCATAGAACGCAAACGCGTAAGCCGCCGGACAACAGGTGAGGATCGTCCCCGCAATCACCATCCCGGAAACAAAGCACGAATTGAAAAAATACCGGTAGTAGGCAAACCCCTCCCACACCTTTTGATAGTTTCCCCATTGCGGATCTGCCGGGAGCCACGCCGGTGGGTTTTGTAAAATCTCCGGATAGGTCTTGAGGCTCGTCAGCACCATCCAAACAAGCGGCACAAGCATAATCAATGAACCCAGCGCCAAGGCGGTGTAGAGGCAGAAAGTAGCGATGGGATGACGGCGATACATCTTAGTTTTCGTAGTGCACCCACCGCCGACTAAAGCGGAAATTGAAGACCGTAATCAGCACGATAAACGCGAAGAGCAACCACGCCATCGCACTGGCCAGCCCCATATGAAAATAGCCAAACGCCTGCTGATAGAGATTGAGCCCGTAGAAAAGCGTGGATCGGGCGGGACCACCGGGCTGGATGTTCGGGCCCTGCGCCACGCTAAAGGCGTAAGCGAGATCAAACACTTTGAGCGAACCAATCACTCCCATCACGAGGTTGAAGAAAATCACCGGGGAAATCAGGGGCAGCGTGATGTGGCGCAATCGCGCCCAAGCCCCGGCCCCGTCCATTCGCGACGCTTCGTAAAGTTCGCGGGGCACACTTTGCAGTCCACCGAGAAAAATCACCATGGGATAACCAAAGGCCCACAGGCTCATCGCGATCAAAACGGGCAGGGCCCATTCCGGCGACGTCGTCCACGCCAACCCTTTGATCCCGCCCAACGAGAGCAATTCGTTCAACAAACCGCCGTCCGCCTGAAAGATAAAACCGAACACAACCGCAAACGCCGCCTGCGGCAGAATGGAAGGCAGAAAATAGACCGAACGCCAAAAACCGAGACCGCGCACTTTTTCATTCAACATCAACGCCATCGCCAGAGCGCCACCGACCGCCAAGGGCACCTGCACTACGGTGAAGATCAAGGTGACTTTCACCGACTGCCAAAACGCCGGATCGTAGAAAAAGAGGTAGATATAATTGCGTAATCCGATGAATCGCGAAGGCGTCACCACATCGTCCTGACAAAGACTCAGCCACAACGAATAGAGCATCGGCCAAAGACTGAAACAGATAAACCCCAGCAGCGCCGGACCCGTGAAGAGCCAAAACCAAAGTAACTGTGATCGTCGTGCATTCATTGGGGACCGTCGGGAGAAAAGGTGGCGATAAATTCATTCACTTTCTTGGCCGCAATTCGCCCCGTCTCCTCCGGGGTGAGTTCGCCCAGCAACATCAAATCCACTTCCGGTTGAACAATCTGCAACATGATCTCGATGAAGTTTTCATGATGTGGAATCGGTTCGCCATATTTGAATTGCCGGTAAGCGGCTTCCAAATTGTGCGGGTTGGCCCGAGGTCCCTCTTTCTTCATCACCGCCTCAGCAACCGAACGCCGCACCGAAAGACTCCCGCGCTCCACGATCGCCGCCACCGCTTCCGGCCGGGTGAGGAATTTCGCCAATTTCCACGCCTCTTCCGGATGCTCACTCGTGCTACTGATACTGTAACCGGCCATGGCGATCTCGCCCCCAGCGCGCTTGACCGGCCCTTTGGGAAGTAATTGCACATCCCAATCCAAGCCCGGCATCTCGTTGTAGTTCAGCCAGAAATTGACATGACCGCCCACGATCATCGCCACCCGTTCATTCACAAAACCATTCAAAGGTTCGAAGCCCGCCGGAGCGCTAAACCCGTGTTTACTGGATTTCTCCAAATAGAAACGTAGGCCCGTAATCGCTTCCTCTGAATCGAGCAGACAGCGCCGCCCATCCGGCGTAAAGGCCCGACCGCCAGCCTGTCGCACATAGATTAACCATTCGCCCCACCAACCCTCGACGCGCGAGCTGCCCCACACCCCGGGGTCATCATCCGTGGCGGGTCGAGTGAGCGCCTGGCCAGCGGTGATCAAATCATCCCAGGTCCACTCCGCAGTCGGTTCCGGCACTCCTGCTTCCCGGAACAATCGCCGATTATAGTAGAGCAACGAGAGATTCATATACTCTGTCACGATGTAGTATTTCCCATCGAGTTGCATCGCGCGACGAATCTCGGGAAAATAATCGTCCAACCCAATTTCCTCCGCATCTCTCAACACCAGATCCGTGATATCACGCGTAAACGGCAACAAGTAGCTGATCCAAACATCTCCGCATAAAAACAGATCCGGAAGCTGACCCGCCGCGGCCAAAGTTTTGAGCTTCACGTTATAATCACTGTTCGGCACCCAATAGATATTCACTTTGATCTCGGGATGCAGTTTCTCAAATGCGGCGGCCTGCTCTTCGTAGAGATCACGCAAAGGAGTGATAATGAGATACCACGAAATCTCGGTCTGACCCTCCACCGGAGGCGGTTTGCGACTATGGCCCGCCCACCAAAAGCCCACGACTGCCAGTAGGATGGCCGACAGCCAAAACAGGACAGAGCGAAAACGAATAGACATGGGAAATGCGGGCACCAGAAAACGGCGAGGGTAAAGCAGGCGACGATCAGGCAGGATTGATTACCGGTTGGCAACCCCGCACAAATTCAGCGCAATCGATCACGCCGGTTCAGTGATTCTCAGGTTTCAAACGAAGCGTGATAAGCCACCAGATTGGAACCGGCGACTTTGATGCGGATATATTTTCCTTTGAGCGACTCGAGGTCGCTCTGGTTTTTCCAGACAATCTCCTGATGCGGATCGTCACCGGTAACTGTGGTGCAATCGTCCAACGCGTAATCTTCGAAATCCTGACTGTAGCCGGGGCGTTGAATCGAAACCTTCACTTCGCCCTTGCTGTGAAAATTCAGCCATAGGCGCCCTCCCGGACAAACGAATGGCAGGGTCGAGAAAAAGCCATCACGCTCGGTTTGCTGTCCCACCAGTCGATTCTTTTTGAAAGTCGCAAATGCCAACGAGGGTCGCAGTTCTGCGGCATCCTCCGCATCGGATCGATCATGCCGAATCGGCGTGGAGTAATAATAAAAGCGATAGTCATCGCCGATCAACACAGGCTCGGACAAACCCACGTAAGCGCCACCCGCATCATAAGTGCCCGGCACGCCCGGTCCGAGCAGGTGCGCGCGGGAGGGCATGCGGGTCCATCTCAGATTATCTCCGCTCTCGATCAGTTCCACCCACGTGGTCTGGGTCGTCAGATCATATAGATTCAGAAAACCCAAGGTGCGGCCAGCCATCGAAAAGGCGGACTGGCTGTAAAAATTCGTGCCCGCGTGGTCGCCGTGATCGGGAATGAACATCCACTCCGGTTCACTCCAATTTTGAAAATCCGAGCTGTGCATCAACATCCGGCTCCGGTTTTTTCCAATCCGGTCTTTCAAGAACGCATAGTAGTGTCCCGTGCGTTTGTCCTGCCAAAGGGTCGAGGCATCCTGCGAAGGCAAGACCGTGCCCGTGAAGGTCCATTGCAGACCGTCGGGCGAAACGAAGAGACAATTTCCGTTGAGATCGGCGTTCTCCGTATCGATGTGAAAGATCATCATCTTGTAACGACGCTGCGGATCGCTCTCCACCATATCTTCGATCACCGAGTTGGAATCGTTATAGTAGGAGGCCCATTCAAACACGATGTTGTTGCCGGGAAACCGATCTTGGAAATTCAGATTCAAAGCCGGTCGCGTCCAGCTGAGACCATCTTCGGACTCCGCATAACACACCACACAGTGATTCTTCCCCTGTTCTGAGTTATCAATTTCAATCGCGCCCTCCTGCGCCCCGGGAAAATGCGCGCCATAGAAAAACTTAAATTTTCCATCCACTTCGGATCGAATCACACTCCCCCAATTGATCCCCGATTCCTCCCACGGCTGCTGCGCCGTCATGATCGGATTGAGCTCGGACTTACGCATCGGTTCGAATCGATCGTAGCAGTTCTCTCGGCCAGCAATATTGCCGGAACTAAAGAGAACCTCGCGCAAAATAGTTCGATTTTCGGGTGGGTTTGATGGAGTAGTTTGGGACATAGGAAAAGGGGTTATCAGGGCTAGACCAACCAGCGTTCGAGCCACGCAAACGCTTCAGCCTGCATCTCCCGGTTGAATTGATGAGGACCGTCATACCACGAGCATTTGAATCGCTCCGGCCTACCGGCGGAGTGGTAGACATTCTGCAGAATTTTCTCCGCGTCCTCCATCCCTTCATGCGTGAAGAGCCCATCCTCGTGGGTATTCATCACCATCGCAGCCCGAGGTGCCCGCAGGCTAAATATCTCCGAGAAATCCAACTCACGCGACAAGTGCGGCACATAACACATCCATGTATGCGTGTAGCTTTTATTGAGCATGAAATCGCGCCAAGTCGTCATCATGCCAATACACACCGCACATTTCACCCGCTCGTCCAGCCCCGCCAAATAGACCGTGCGAATACCGCCACCGGAGAGACCACATACGCCCACGTTTTCGGCATCCACGTCCGGTCGATCACAAAGCACATCGAGCGCCATCTTATCTTCGTTGTAGAAAACACCCGGCCAGGTCGTGCCCGCACAAAACAACGACTTCGCCATCACATGCTCATGCTCGCGTGCCCATAAATCGTAAGCCGCGGTTCCCTCGGTTGATTCATCGGCATCGTTCTCCAGCCCCCAATGAATCG
This sequence comes from Cephaloticoccus sp., assembly GCA_034669935.1. Taxonomy (GTDB): domain Bacteria; phylum Verrucomicrobiota; class Verrucomicrobiia; order Opitutales; family Opitutaceae; genus Cephaloticoccus. Next base: position 195,570 of record JAXMOJ010000001.1, on the reverse strand, counting down.
CCTCCGGCACATCCGCCAATCGCACCCGCCGACTCCCAAACGTAAACGTATCGTGCACGAGCACAACATGACCACGTCGCGCGAGCTCGTTCACCCACGCCAAACCTCCGTAGTAGTCATCGTAGTGTTGCCTCACCCGCGGGTGAACATCCGGGCCAACCTGCGCGATCTTCTCCTTACCGTAAAACTTAAAGCCACCGTGATCGTGCAACGCCAATACTCCCGGCAAAGATCCGGTCGCGCCTAGCGGTTTGAAAACCCAAGCCTGCGTCGGTTCACCCGCCGGTTGCGGCCACGAGAGTTCTTCAATCTGCAACCCGTCGTATTCGAAACATCGCCGCACCGTCGGCTGAGGTGTCTCTCGCGGCGGAGGTGCCATCAGCTCAAGCACGCGCGACCGAGCCACCGCCCGGCGCGACTCGAATTCATCCGCCGGGCAAGTCTGCAATGACAACGCACTCGGCTCTGTCGGCAGCATGGAAGCGGCCCAAGACCCGTAAGCGCCGATCATGTTTTTCATCGAGAAAAGTTCGTGATCAGCGTAAGAAATTCGCTTCGAAGTTACGCGAGAAGCGATGCCGAATCGCCGTCGAGATAAAGCGCGGCGTGAGCTTGCTTGCGGAGGAAACTGCCGGGGCAAGCTGGCGAGATCGGACCTTCAAGCGAATCCTTCACGGCCTGCGCTTTACGCGTTTCAGGCACCACCGCGACCATCCGCCCTACTTGGCAGAGGGTGGGAATCGTGAGGGTGATCGCATACATCGGCACGGCATCGAGATTCGGAAAATGGCCCTCACCTACTTGCTGGCTGCGACACTTTTCATCGAGCTTCACGATCTTGATCGCCTCGGGGTCTTCAAATTCAGCCACGGCCGGATCGTTGAAAGCGATATGACCGTTTTCCCCGATACCGAGACAGCACAGATCGATCGGGGCCGATTGCAGGGCATCCGTGTAAGCGCGGATCGCCTTGAGCGGCTCCATCGCATCGCCTTCGAGAAAATGCGCCTCAGCCGGATTCACGACATCGAAGACGCGCTCCTTCAGGTATTTTCGGAACGAAGCGGTATGCGTCATTGGCATGCCGAGATATTCGTCCATGTGAAACAGCGCGACCTTGCTCCAATCGATGTCGGTCTTCTGCGTGAGGTTTTCGAGAAATTGATCCTGCGAATTACCCGTGGCGATAATCGCGCGAGCCGATCCACGTTGCGCAATCGCCTCGCGCAAGACATTGGCCGCATCATCGGCCGCCGCCGCTGCCATCTCGGCCAGTGCATCGAAACGACGCACTTTTAGTTCATCCACTTGATAAGAATTTTCGGAAGAGTTGCTCATAATATAAGTGTGCCCTGATTCCTCCGCGAAACTCGCCCCGTGACAATGGAAAACTCCATCGACCCTATGATTCCCCTCCGGCAATCCTGAGATAGTGATCAGCCAGACGTCGGCCCAACTTCAATTGCGACGGCGCATCGTAATGCACGTGATCGAGTAAGGTGAGATCATCAGCCTCGACCAACATCACTCGTGAATCGCCGGCCGCGACGTTTCGCTGGGCCTGCCTCACAAGTTCGGTATCTGCCATCGCAGGATTAGCTTTCCCTTCACCCGTGAGCACGAGCAGAACGGGTAGGTTCTCACAACCAAGATCAGCTCGCATCCACGTAAACAGACGCTGCAAATTCTCTTCGTAAGCTTCCGCCCACTCGCGTCGTGTCGAATCGCTTTCTCCCTGACACCAGATCAACGCTTGGATCTCGCAGGACTCTCCGGTCGCTTCCAATCGTGCCTGAGCCGCACGCACTTGCTCGATAAAATCACGATAGAGCAGCTTTCCTGTGGCCGCGAAAGGATGCCAGTCTTCGGCCAAGTTCGTCGCGCCGCGACCGTGTTTGATCAACGCCATCGGTTCGCGATGTCCCGCCGAGATCAAACCGCGGCCGAAACCAATCTCCGGTCCAAAGTGCGGACACACGATACCTTCATGTTCAGGCGATACCCCAAGCGGCACCCAACCCCGTGAGCGATGGGGAGACATCACATCACGTGCAAAACTACACACGTAATCCATCTGAATCGCCGACTCTCCTTCAGGTCTACCGACTTCTGAGCCGGGAGGCCGGCCCGCCAAGTTGGACTGTCCGGCAAGGAGAAAGACATTCATTAGTGAAGTCTCACTAATCTGGGATTGGCAGACAAGCCCTCCTCTCATACCTCAAGGGGAGCACTCATTTCTTTTGCTCCTATCACTCTCTCATGAAAATAGCCGCCGTCGCCAAACCTGACTCCGATCCCAATCTCCGCACCCTCGCCCAAATCGGCGTCGAGCATCAGTGCTTTTACGGCTTATCCAGCGATCCGGCCGAATACACCGCGGCCAAGGCCAAGGCCGAACGCAACGGTCTCCGTCTCTCGGTCGTCGAACACGGCCCGGACATGGATCTCATTGTTATGGGCAAGGAAGGTCGCGACGCGCAGATCGAAGAATACAAGCGCCTCATCGGCCACATGGGTAAACTGGGTATCGGCACCCTCTGCTATAATTTCATGCCGCAAATCACGGATGATGCGATGGTGATGCGCACCTCCTTTGCAACGGAAGAACGCGCGGGTGCCCACACGAGCAGTTTCGAACTCACCAAGTTCGACAACGATCGAATGACCGAAGACGGCATCACCACCGACGAACAGATGTGGGACCATCTCGATTATTTCTTGAAGGAAATCATCCCCGCCGCCGAAGCCGCCGAGGTAAACCTCGCGATGCATCCCGACGATCCGCCGATGTCGCCCATGTGGAATCTCTCCCGCATCATGCGTAGCGTGGAAAACTACGATCGCATGTTCGCGATGCATCCCAGTCCGGTTAACGGGCTGACGTTTTGCCAAGGCTGTTTCCTCGAAATGGGGGCCGAGATAAATAGCACGATTCGGCACTTCGATCAGCGCATCCACTTCGTGCATTTCCGCGATGTCGCGGGCACGATAAACGATTTCCACGAAACCTTTCCCGACAACGGGCCGACCGACATGGTGCAGATGTTTCAAACCTACAAAGACATCGGTTACGAAGGGTTCATCCGCGTCGACCACGTGCCCCAGCTCGCGATCGAAGCCTCGTCCGGCGAAGGTTACGGGCTCCCCGGCCACATCTTCGCCATCGGCTATCTCAAAGGTTTAATGGAGCCCATCTTCGGTAAAACCGGACGCCAACCCAACTCGTGAAAGTCGCGCTCACGCAGTTTATCTACGAGAGCAACACCTTCAATCCGGTGGAGGCCGGACTCGAATTTTTCACCGAGCAGGGCACCTGGTTAACCGATCCCGAAGCGATAAGGGAATGGGCGCAGAACAGTGATTCACAATTGCAAGGCAGCCTCGAAGTGTTCGCTGAAGCGGGTTGCGAAACTGCACCCGCCTTCGTCGCGATGTGCGGCACCCCCGGAGGTCGCTTGACCCGCGAATGTTATCAACGCGTGCGCGAGACGTTTCGAGAGAGCATAAGTCGCACGCTGCCGGTGGACGCGATGGTTCTCCATTTGCACGGCGCGGTTTGCGCGACGGGTGAGGATGATGTCGAAGGTGACCTGCTCGCCATGGTGCGCGAGGAACTCGGCTTCACGGGACGCGTGATCGTTTCACTCGATCTCCATGCGAATGTCACGGAGCGCATGCTTGAACACTCAGATGTGATGACGGCCTACCGCACGTTTCCACACATGGATTTTCGCGAAACCGGCACGCGAGCGGCACAGCTCCTTCTGAGAATTTCCGGTGCTACTACCCGCACGATCGCGAAGCTCGCGACGTTGATCCCGCCGACCGCAACCGATCATCGCCACGGCAATTTCGCCACAATCTTACAACGTGCACGTGAGCTCGAATCCGCGCCCGAGATTCTCGAGATCAGCCTATTCCCCGTGCAGCCTTGGCTCGATATTGAAGGCTTGGGCACCAGCGTGGTGGTCACCGCGAAAAATTCCGAATCGGGAGCGCGCGTGGCACGTCAACTCGCCGACGAATGGTATGCGCAACGCGATACTTGGGCCACCGGGCTCCTCGAATGGGATACGATCATCGCCACACTTTCAGGTGCACCTGCCAAGCCATGGCTCCTCGTCGATACGGCCGACGCGACCACCGGCGGCAGCGACGGCACCAGCGCCGAAGCGATTGAGAGGCTCTGGCCTCATCGCGAAACCCTACCCGGCGAAGTCCTGCTTTGGGTGGTCGATCCTGAAGCCGTGACCAATGAAAACGCAGGCCCGTCACGATTACAGCTCGGCGCATCACGATTCACCGTGGACGGCGAAATCACATTCCATGGCGAGTGCCGATTTCGTCCACGTGGTCGCGCCTACACCGGTCAGGAGTTTTCCTGTGGTCGCACTATGGTGATCGAAACAGGCCGATTGCGCATCGTCGTCACCGAACAAGGCTGCCTCTGCGCCGATCCCGCATTCTACGAATGCCTTGGACTCGCACCCGACACCGCGCTCGCCGTGCAGGTAAAGAGCCACATGGGTTGGCAAGCGGGCTACGAAGTCGGGCCGGAGCGCGGGTTGCGTTTCGATGGCCCCGGCTGCACCTCGTTGAACTTTGCGCGACTTCCCTACACCGGCCAGCGCCGAGCACTTTTCCCCTTCAACGACAACCCTCCAACTCCAGTCTTATTGAGTTAATCCACCCTGACTCAATTCGAGTCAAACGGCATATTCCCCATCTTAAGCTCAATAAACCGATACGGAATCCATGTTGAATCGCCTTTTTTACTTTTATCGTAAATTGCCTCATTACCTAGGACATCGGGCCTCCCCCATGCTCCGAGCCCTGTCTACGCCGTGGCACTATTATCAATCTATCCCTCGTCATCAGGATGCCCCGGTCATCATCTACACCATGGGAAAGGTGGGCACGATCACGATTCAGAAATCGCTGTTAAATGCCGAGGTGTTTTTCGTGAGGGAAACCCACAAGTTTCTGCCTCATAACGTAAATTATCCCTACGCATCCCCGAAACAGAAACGGATTTATCGAGGTGGGATAATCGAAAGAAAACTTTTCTACCCATGGCTATTCCGCCGCCCGAAGGTTCGCGTCGTCACGATGGTGAGAGAGCCTATCGGACGGCTCATATCCATCTACCTTTTTACCGCGGATTGGCGATTCAATCTCAGGATTAAAGAAGCTCGCCTTCAAACCTTGCTCGATTATTTCCCACGGCTCTTCGAGCAAGACTTTGCCCATCCTTTGGTTCCGGGGTATTTTTTTGAGTGTGAGATCAAACAACACCTTGGCATCGACGCCTATCAAAATCCCTCCCCTCAAGATAAAGGATCGGTTACCATCGATCAGGACAGATTTTCTCTACTCTTAATGAGACTTGAGACCCCCGACGTTCAAAAAGCGACCGCTCTCAGCGACTGGATAAATCGACCCGTTGAGATTACCCGAAAGAATACCGCAAATGATGCAGGTTACGCTCACATCTATGAAGAATTTAAACGCCGCGTGCGCATTCCCTACCGATACGCCGAAGCGATCTATCGGTCCTCCTTTATGCAGCACTTCTACACTCCGGAAGAACGCGCCAAGTTCTGGCAACGATGGGAGCCACAACTGGACAAATCCATAGCACTCCCAGAATGGGTAGAAAATCAGCTGCAGAAATATCACCCACCAGTCGCCGATTTACCTCCTTCGGCCCGACTTTAGACTTTGTGCGATTGCCATACACCGAGGCGCGTCGTGAACTTTTCCTTTTCAACGATTCACCTTCAACCCCTGTTACTCTATGGCAATCGATCTAACTGATAAAGTATGTCTCATCACCGGCGCCGATGAAGGCCTCGGCTTTGGCACTGCAACTGGCTTTCTGAAACGAGGGGCCAGAGTGGCCGCCGGTTTACTCAATCCTGATAAATTCGCCAGCCGTCTCGCCCCAGCCTTCACAATGAAGATGGATGTGACCAAACCCGAGGAGGTCGAAGCTGCCGTCGCGCAGGTCGTAGATCACTACGGACGCATTGATGTGCTGATCAATAATGCCGGGATCTACCCGCGCCTCGCGGCCGATAAAATGACTTTTGACGATTACAAAACGCTGCGCGAAATTAACCTCGATGGCTCTTGGCGCAGTTGTCTGGCCGTAATACCACACATGAAAAAACAGGGCAGCGGAGTGATCATTAACACCGGCAGCATCACTCTACGCATGGGCATGGCCAACCTCGCCCACTACGAATCCACCAAAGGAGGCATTCTTGGGATGACGCGTGGGCTCGCGCGCGACCTCGGTAAATACAATATTCGTGTGAACTGCCTCCACCTCGGCGCCGTGCTGACCGAGGGCGAAGGTCGACTGGGAATCGATCCCGAAGAACAACGTATCAGACTGGAAGAGAAACAATGCCTCCCCGGCCGTCTCACCCCGGAGACCGTTGAACCCAACTTCGCCTACTTCGCCTCCGACGATAGCCGCGACATCACAGGGCAAAGCCTCACTGTCGACCGCGGCTGGGTTCACGACTGATCACCATTTGTCTGTAACCTGATCCTGCGTCAGCTCCCTCTTTCTCGTTCCTCATCATCTCCTTTTTCAAGCCCTGCGCCAAAACTATGTTAGTCATCTATTAGTTGAATAATAGCTTTCCGCTCGTCACCCGGTTTCCGATTCCGAATTTCACCCTTCTCCCTTCCTTCCTCCCATGCCTACTCCTACTAAACTCGTCGATTCACACCAACACGTCCGCTGGCATCAGCGTGATGAGCACGGCCTCATTGCCGATATGAATGCACACGACATTTCCTACGCATGGCTGCTCACTTGGCAGCTCAGCTCCACCGATCAAGCCCCGGAATACAACTACGCGCTCAATCCCGAGCTCTTCCTTCCCGATGGTTCCCATCCGGGAATCCCACTTTCCGAACTCCTCGACACCAAACGGCAATACCCTTCGCGCTTCGTAGTCGGTTTCTGCCCTCACCCCAATTGGGACCAAGCCCCCGGTATTCTCGAAGCAGCCTACAACATGCACGGCGTGCGCGTCTGTGGTGAATGGAAATTCCGCGTGCCCTTCGATGATCCGCGCTGCCTCGCGATCTTCCAAAAGGCCGGTGAGCTCAAAATGCCCGTCGTGCTCCATCTCGACGTGCCCACATTGCCCGACCCCGAAACCGGCGAACCTGTCTTTCAACCGCTTTGGTATGGTGGGCGCATCGCGTCACTCGAAAACGCACTCAAAGCCTGCCCCAACACCAACTTCATCGGTCACGCTCCCGGCTTCTGGCGCGAAATCAGCGGTGATGCCGACGCAGATACAAGCAACTATCCCAACGGTCCGATCACTCCCGGTGGTCGCCTCTTCGAAGTCTTCGACACCCACCCCAATCTCTACGCCGATATGTCCGCCGGTTCAGGACTCACCGCGCTTAAGCGAGATCCAGAACATGCCGTCTCGTTCGTCACCCGCTATGCGGATCGCCTCCTCTTCGGTCGAGACTACTACGAGCAGGACCTCCACAACTTCCTGCAAACCCTCCCGCTATCGCAGGAAGTCATCGAAAAGATCTACTGGCAAAACGCAGAACGTCTCGTGGCCCCACCAGCTTAATTCTCCGTGCCGTGGAATATCATTCCACAACCTGTCATGATCGAAACCAGTCAACTACTCCTCAGCGGATCGGGAGGTTTTCATAGCTACCGGATTCCTGCTGCTACCCGAACCTCGCGAGGAACCGTCATCCTTGTGGTCGAGGGACGCCGCAATAACATCTCTGATTTCGGTGAGATCTCCTTGCTTTGCATGCGCAGTGAAGATGGAGGCAGGACGTGGACTACTCCTCAAGTCGTCTGGGAAGAGCACTCACCGGAAGGCAACGTGTCCATCGGCAATCCTACGATTGTTGAGGATACAACCACCCATCGTATCTGGCTGGCGTTCACCCGAAACAATGAACGCGCCTTCGTCACCTCCAGTGACGATGAAGCTCATACATGGGCCACCCCGCAGGAAATCTCAGCCGAGGCAAATCCCGAAAATTGGCCACGCTATTGGATTGGGCCGGGGCATGGCATTCAGCTTACTCAAGGCCCCAATCAAGGAAGATTGATCTTCCCTTCCTATCACATCGCACAATCGGGCGCGATGCGGGCCCACATGATCTACAGCGATGATCACGGGCAAACCTGGGTTACCGGAAAACCCATCGAGCATGGCGACCAAATCGATCTCGCAGAAGTCACCTCTCCTCCAGGCTGGTGGCCTCAACCTATCATCTGGCATGGCTGTGAATGTATGGCCGTGGAGACCACCGACGGGCGGCTCTATCTGACTAATCGCAACTACCCCAATTATCGAAAATCCAAAGCCTACTCATGGAGCAGCGATGGGGGCGAAACATGGAGCCCCGTAGAGCTCACCACCCAGATTCCAGGAGTCAGTTGCCAAGCCAGCATCCTCCGCTTGCTCAACGATTCTCAATCCAACCCACGGTATCTGATTTCCTCGATAGAGTTTGCTCACACCATTTCTCCGCCGCCCGGGAAGCAGCGCAAAAAGCTCAACCTCTACGTCAGTGACGACGAATGCGCGACCTGGCGGCAATCCCTTGTTATCACGCCGGGTCACGCCGCTTACTCGGATCTCGTAGCGCTACCTGATGGCACGATTCTTTGTTTTTACGAAGGAGGAGAAAAGACCCCCCACGAATCAATTTCCCTCGCGCGCTTTGACCAAGCCGAGATCACCTAGACGGGTTCATTTTTTCTTCCCGGAAGCAGCGCCTTTTCTCCAGAAATCGGCTCCGCCGCGCCTTGATCGCGCACTCTCTACGTAAGTAAGCGTATTCCATAAACTCACCAGATAGCATAAGATAAACCACCTATGAATCGTCTTCTTACCGGCCTGTTGGGCACATTCACCCTATGTATTGGACTAGCCACCCAACTTTTTGCTGCGGATGTCACTCCGGCTACCACCGCCGAGGTAGAATACTGGCGCACCTTACAGGCCGAGATCGCAGAGCTGCGGGCGGGTAATGGGAATACCGGCACGAAAATGCTCTTCCAGCAGCCTCTGCCTGAGATCAACGCCACAATGGCACGTGTAGAGGATTTTCTCGATCTACGCGATGAAGATGAAATCGATGATCTCGGTCCCGACCTGATCGAATACCGCGAACAGCTCAACGCGATGCTTGATTCCGCGCTCAACCCCATCCGGGCGGCAGCCAAGCTCAAGGAGGCCCAAGGCTCCGTCAACGTCCAGGAACGCATGGTGCAAACAACCCGCTATCTGGCAAACATGCGGCTGGTCGATGAGTTTAAATATGACCTCGCCAGCCTCCATGAGAGGATCAACGCGCGCATCGTGGCCGCCGGGGGACCGCGCATCTTCTTCTTCCAAAACATCAACATCGGCGACGAAGCGGTCCTTAAATCTACCAAGCAATCACCACTCGAACGCGACAAACAATTCGTCGAAGAATCCACCGCGATTGATCCCGGTTTCGGCGCGTTGGTTGAAGAAAAATTTCTCTCTTGGAGACGCGATGGCAGGATCGATCAGGAACTCGAAGCCAAGCGTGATCAAATCCTAGATGAGATCGCGGGTGTGCGAAAAAATACCGCGAATATGTCGAACGCGGCCCTTGAAAAAGAACTCTCCAACTTGCCCCAAGACGATGTCACCGTGCGTGCCGTTGTCGGGGCCGCGATCCGGATCGAGCTTCTACATCGTAAGAAGCAATCTGCCGCCGCTCTGATCTTTCTCGATTGGAAAACCGCGTTTGCGCGCTGGCTGGGTAAAGCCACGGATGACACGTCGATTTGGGAAGCCTGCCGCGATGTCGCCGCTACCGCCGATGGTTCCCGCTACGCTTACTGCTCCGACGGCAAGACTGTTGTCGTGCGCTCCGTTGATCAAAACGGAATCACCGCCAAAACCACGTTTGAGGGTGATGTGCGAGGCCTCGCCTATGGGGCCAATAATCAACTGTTGGTTTTCACTACACGCGGTTTGTTCGAATGGGCCGACCAGGAAAACCGCGCCCCGCAGATGCGCAATGAGACCGTTAGCCCCAATATTTCCGGACGCGTTGTCACGGCCACCGAAACCAACCGTGCCTTCTACGTTTGGGCCAATCTCCCCGAGCTATCCGACAACGGGAGGACGTCGACGCTTCGTGTATCAGGATCCAGCAGTATCTCATCGCTCGCGATGGACAACAGCGGCAAACACGTGGCAATCGGTTACACGGGGCAGGATAATCTCGCCAACGGCGATAAGGTAAGCACAGGCGTCAATGTTCTCGCGCTACCAGAGGATATGGGCGACGGGAAGATCTCCTCGACGAAATTTAACCCGCCTTACATTGAGACAGTCACCAGTATCGCCTTTGATGCCGATGCCACAAATATGGCCATGGCCACAGCCGATGATGGTCGCGGCACGATCGCCGTATTCAATGTCGCCGAAGGTCACAAGTCGCGGCGACTCTTCGCCCTGGATAATCAACCCTACCACTACATCGACTTTATCGCAGGTGAAACTCCACAGGTCATCGCCGCTTCGAAAAATGGTCTCGTCCGTGTGTGGGACTTTGCCACCAAAGAACTCCTCCAACGCTTCCCGGTGCCCACGGGCCCTCAAGGTGTGGCTATTGGATTAGTGGGTGATAAACTCATCAGCGTCGCGCTCGGCTCCGAATCCATCGTGAGCTGGGATCTCAACAACATAGCTCAACCCGTCGTTGTCGCCGGATCCGCCCCGAAAATAGATAACGCCGCAATCGCTGCGGCTATCGAGACTGAACGCGCACTGAGACCCACTCAGGAAAAACTCGCTGCCTTTATCGCCGCGGATGGAGCAGAGGACGATCGAATCGGGCGCGAACTGCTCAAAAATAACGCCAAAGAACTTGAGCTACTGGATCGGACCCGGACCGTGCAAGTTGTCGTGGGAAATGGGATCGCCGATCAAATCAATGCTCTCTACAAAGCCAAAAAAGGCGCTGAAGGCGTCAAGATCGGGCGCCAGGCCATTGCCGATGGATTCGCTACCCGCAGCGTTTATTACGAATTGATCTATTGCCTTCGTGCTACCTCTCAAATGCGGGAAGCCACTAAGTTGACAGAGACAGGCCTAAATCTGTTCCCGACTAGTCGCGACATGCGCTACCTCTACCACCTCCAACGCATGGAAAATTTTATCGCCGCCAAACAGGTTGATGCGGCGATGAAGGAAATCGATGAGATTGGAAACATCTATCCCAATGACCGGCCTAACAGTAAACTACGGAAGAACGTTTTTCTCGGGATCGCCTCGACCGCCCAGAAAAAAGGCAACGACGCCGTAGCGCTGGATCACTACATCAAGGCCCTGGATCACTGCCGCACCAAAGAAGAGCAACTTAAACTCATGCCCACTCTCTTTGGATTGGCCTACGGACTGAAAAATTGGAATCTCACCGTCAATATCGCCAACATGTGGATGAACATCGATCCGAATAAAAAGAACGATCAACAGTTCATGCAATGGGCGCGTTACGCATATTCCCAGGCCCAGAAATGATGCGCTGCCGTTACGTTTTCCTCGCGCTCCTCGCGATTCTCCTGCCGGTGGCTCAATCGAGCGGGGAGATCAAAATGGCTTTCACCACTCCCTTCAGCCAGGGAGTGCTCGCCGAGCAGGTTGAAGACTACGTCAAAGCCGAAGCGGCCTACGATCAAGCCGTGCCCCAAGCCCGAACGGATCACGACCGCTATTACTCCCTCTCCGGGCGCGCCCGGGCAAGGTCTGCGCTCGGACGTCACGCGGACGCGCTCGTCGATCTCACCGCTGCCGCTGCTACCCGGGAATCAAAAAAACACGGTTGGTCATTCACCCTTGATCGTGTGCACATCACCCGCAATGCCGGCGATCTCGTGGCGGCTTCCGCTGCCTATCAGGATTTGAAGAAAATGGATGACGGCAGCAGGGATCGCAAAATCGCGCTACTCTTTGCTGAAGCCTACCTCAAACGAGCTTGGGGCGATCTCTCCGGCACCATCAGCCTGTTGGATCAAGTCGAAGTCCTGTTGAAAGAAGCGAAGCAGCTCTCCGCGATCTCGAAGTTTGATCGCGAGCGAGCCAGAGCCAGACTCGGTTTGCACGATTACCGGACCGCCAAAAAACTGGCCCGCAATGCCCTCTCCATCGAACTGCGCAAAGTCGGCACCAGTCGACGTCGGCCCGAAAAGGACTGGGTGCGGCTGGGTGATATCAACGTGGCTCAGAGCCTCATTGTGACCGCCGAAATCGAACGCCAATCCGGTAAGCTCGAACAGTCCGATCAAACCTTTCGGCTCGCCCTTGATCTCGCGAAGAAAGTCGGGGCTAAGCGCGAAACCGTGCAGGCTTACTTCGGTCTCGTGCGCATCGCTCTGGCCCAAAACGACATTCTCAGCGCCCGACTCCTCATTGTCGGTGCGATGCTCCTTACGCAGGAAGGTCAAATCCCCGATCTCCATATCGAAACTATCGCCCTCGTCGGCGAAACCTCACTGCGTGAAGATGATCCCGCCGGAGCGATCGGACCACTCTCCCTCGGTATCGCGCAAGTGGAGAAAATGCGCCTCACCGCCCGGCCCGAGGACCGTCGCCGCCTACTCAGCTTGCAGTCCGATCATTATCGTTGGCTCCTCGAAGCCTATCTGCGCACAAATCAGATTTGGGAAGCACTAGCCACTAGCGAAGCACTCAAAGCCCGCACGCTGCGTGATTCGCTCAACACCAACGATGACGCCGAATCACTCGATTCGCGCATTGCTCAACTCAAGGATCTCCAACGCCGTCTGCCCTCCGATCTAGCCGTCGTTTCCTACGCGAATGCCGATTGGAACCGAAGCGATCCCGTGGCCTTCATCATGACCGCCGATAGCCTCCGGTTCGCGCGCATACCCTTTGATATCTTACCCCAACTCCTTGCGCTTCTGCCCACCGAAGACGTCCTCGCCGCGCAGACCAAGGACGTCGATGCCACTCGCTACAATCTCGGCGATGAAATCACCTTGGCCGGACTCGTCGCCTACTACCGCGAACAGATCTACTGCGATCACGATCAGATGAATGCGCGCGTGCCCGCCCTCTTGGCCACCGCGAAGATCCTGCACTACCTTCTCGTGCGACCCATGGCAGAGCAAATCGCTCCCTACAAAAGACTCCTCCTCTCCCCCAGCGGACTCCTCGCCTACGTGCCCTTTGATACCCTGCGCGAAACTGACGGCACCACGCTCCTTAATCGTCACGCGATTTCACTCACACCATCTCTCTTAACCAGCCTCGACCTCGCGAAACGTCCGGAAGCAGTTTACCAAAGCCCCTTCCTCGGGTTTGGAGGCGCCGTCTACGATCCACGTAGCTATTCTGAAGACATCGCCGGAGCCTCGAATATCAAAGCCCAGATGGAAGCCGTCACCGCGGTGCGCTCCGCTCAAGTATCCGGTAGTCGTAGCCCGTTCGCCGGATGGTCGCGCGGCCCCGCCAGCAACCTCGCCGGCACTAAAGCCGAAGTGCAGTTACTCAGCGATTTGTTACCCGGCTCGCAAGCCGTTATCGGCCAAGACGTCAGCGAACCGCACATCCGAAAAATGGCCGCCACCGGTGCGTTAAAGCAAAACCGTGTCCTCCACTTTGCTGTTCATGGTTCCGCCGTTCCCATCATGCCTGAGCTCTCCTGTATCCTTCTTTCCTGGGAAGGAGAAATCACCCCCGAAATGCCGGCCTCACGTGATGGTCGGCTGCAAATCGGTGAATTCGAGGAGCTCGATCTGCGCGCCGAACTCGTCACCTTCAGCGCCTGTGAAACCGGACTCGGTGCTATCATCGCCGGCGAAGGTGTCATCGGTCTCACCGGATCATTACTCAAAGCCGGGGCCGACAACGTGCTCGCCTCACTCTGGCCCGTGAGTGACTACAGCACCGTTTATTTCATGCGTCGCTATTACGAACTCCACCTGCTCGAAGGCGTGCCCAGCGATCTGGCCATCGCCCAAGTGAAACGCGACATGGAGGCCAACAAACTCCCTGGCTTCACCCATCCCCAATACTGGGCTCCATTTAATCTCTACGGCGGCCGTGAGCTACTTGTTCACTGAGCGGGCTGCTCCTGTCATAGCGCACCACGCCTTTTCCGACACCCTCACTTCACCTCACGCCGCCCACCCAACTGTGCGCCATAGTAACCCGAACCGACGATGGCGAGAATACTCCCGACCCAAAACCAAGCGGGATGCGGAAAAGCATTCAGATTCATGAGCCCCGCAATCAACATCAAGACGGTAACAAACAGACCCTGACGAGCTGGCCCTTCGGAAATCGCAATTTTTGCCCCCACAAAAGCGCCCCCCATCGTGCCCACCGCATACGAGAGCAACACCATGAGCAATGCTCCAACAGGAGCGTTCATCATCAACTCAGCCAGCACCTCGGGGTCGTTAAAATCAGTCCCCGGCGGAGCTGGATACATCTGATGCGAGATAGCCTGCACAATTACGATCAAGACCACTGCCACAAACGTGCCGGCCATGATTGAAAGAATATTACGAATGAGATTATTCATGGGGGATCAATAATGGATCATGTAGCCACGAGCGTAAGCAAGTGGCAAAACATCGCATCACACAGGTAGGGCGAACCGTCCCCGGTGAGCCGCCTTTTGTCTGATCAGGTGATTCCTGATTTCTTAGCCTGCCCTTCGTAGCTTCACGCGAAGGAAGGCTTTCCATATTCAATTTTCACCCTTCACCATTCAATGATTCCACGCCGCCGCCGTATCGGTGATCATCTGCTGCAACATCGGAAACCTCACCTCGCCGTAGTTGATCGCGTAGCGCAGCTTGCCCTCGCGGAACACCCACGTCGTCGGCACCCACGAAATGGGTAGATCCATAAAATACTGAATGCTCCCCTCTCCCTTCCGCACGAAATTGGGATGATGCAGGAGTTTCAGATTCGGCTGCTCGCCTAAGCCCTGTTCGGCAAGATAAGCCACGCCATCGTCACTACTGCGCACCGTCACAAACACAAACTGCACATGCGGATTCGCCGCGATGAATTTCGCCCAACCACCATCCTGATCTTCCGCCCGGCTATTCGGACACCATGGGGCCCACAACCGCACCACCGTGATCTGCGGTTTGGCTACTTCCGCCGCAACCTCTTCCTCGATCAACAACCACCCCGGCTGCTGCGCAAAGAGCGAGGAAGCCAAGAGCACAAACAAAGTAAGCAGGCGTTTCATCCCGCGACTTTAGCTAAAACCCAAACCAATGAAACCACGGATTCACTCGAATAAAAACCCGAGGGTAAGAGAGATTTCTCAATCACCGAAAGAGACTAACCGCTAATCCACGCTAATGATCACTAATCCGAATCCGTGTTTGTCCGCGTCTATCCGTGTTTAAAATTCTGCCTCATAGCGTCGCGGCCGTTGCGAGACCTACCACGATGCCCCACAGCCCCCATCCGCAATCGATGTCTCGCGACGATCGCGACGTTTTCAAACCACAGACAAACAAGTGAAACCACGGATTGCGCGAATCACATAGTTAGAAATAGCATCCCCTGAAGCTACCTTATGCTCGCACCATCCGAACAGCACCACTCGTTCAAAAGCGTTCATCTGAACAACCAGCGCTGCATCTGGGTCCGGACACCTTTGACCAACGAGCCTCCACGCAATCTGGTGGTCTTCTTGGATGCGGAACTCTATCGAGAAAAAGTAGGAGCAGTCGAAGTCATGGACCAGCTCATCCAAGCGAAAGAAATCCCGTCTACGATCTTCGTTTTCGTTTCAGCTTTAGATATGGAAACGCGAGCCATCGAATGCCCCTGCCATCCCCCATTCGCAAGATTCATCATCGATGAGTTGATGCCCTGGCTCGTCAGCGAATATCCCGCGATCAAAGACTGCGATCAACGCACCCTCGTCGGGCTAAGCTACACCGGACTGGCGGCCTCCTACATCGCGCTGCAATCACCGGAAAGCTTTACCAAAGTCATTTCCCAATCCGGTTCCTACTGGTGGAACAACTGCTGGCTCGTGGATCAATACGCCAAACTCAATACCCGTCTGCCCATCGAGTTCTATCTCGATGTCGGAAACCAAGAAACCCAAACCGATGTCGATCACGGCCACGCCCGGCAATCCATCTCACAAATCGATGGGGTGACCCGACTCCGCGACGTGCTCCTCAAATTGGACCACACGGTCAACTACGTTGAATTCGACGGCCACCACGACACCGCCAAATGGCGCGCAACCCTCCCTAACGCCTTGCAGTGGGCACTTTCTCAATAGCCATAAAGAACTTATCACCCTATTCCGTCTAAGACCCAAATGAAGGAGCAAACTCATTCACGACAAACTGAACAGGGCCGGGAAGTTTGGTATACCGAAAGACTGTGGGAGTTATCGAATGGGCTTCCTGTAAAACAGATCCCGATTAGTGCTATAAAAGAATTCGATAAAGACTGCTGGTTCGGCGACGATTCACCCACCTGCCGCGAAGTGGCCCGACACGCCAAGAAAATCATGGAGGCCGATCTCTCATTTCCTGTCATCCTTTCGCGCGACGGTTTCCTCATGGATGGGGGCCATCGCATCGCGAAGGCTTGGACTGCAGGCGATCTAACCGTATCCGCTGTGCAATTCGTCAATGACCCAGAGCCGGACCATATCCGCTCCGGCAAGACAAAACTCTGAAATCCGTAAATCTAGCTTTTACCGGCACTATGAATATCCGTCGGGCGACTACCGAAGATCTTCCAGCCCTCCTTCGACTCTACGGGTTTCTCAATCCAAACGATCCCGTGCTTGATCCACTGAGCGAGGCCGTGCAACAGCACTGGAAGATGATCCTGAATGACGATAAACTTCGTTACTTTCTAGCAGAAAACTCAGGTAGAGTTATCGCCACATGTGCGCTCACTCTGATCCCCAACTTCACACGAAATATGAAACCCTATGGCGTGATCGAAAACGTCGTCACCGATCCAGAGTTTAGAAAACAGGGATTCGCTACCGGAGTGCTCCGTCACGCTTTGAATGACGCGTGGTCGGAAGGCTGCTACAAAGTGATGCTCTCAACTGGTAGCAAACGGGAATCGACGTTACGCTTCTACGAAAACTCCGGTTTCAAACGCGGCATTAAAACCGGTTTCGTCGCACACCCCGATGAGTCTTCCAGTCAATAATCTCCGCCCAAGAGCCTCCGCAGCTGTTCTTCGGAATAATATAACGGAAGTGCTCATGGTGAAACACGTCTGGCCCAACGGTCGCACCTATTGGCAATTCCCCGGAGGTGGAAAGTCCGCAGTTGAAACCCTGGAGGAAACTGTCCTTCGCGAACTCAGAGAAGAAACCGGATTAGATGGCTCCAATCCTCGCAAGCTATTCGAGCTCCCTTATTCCAAAGGCATCTCCACCACTTTCCTCGTCGAGGTCGATGCCAACGCAGAACCCATTCTCGGCGTGGATCCTGAGGAAGCGGGCGACGATCACAAGAAGCTCACTGCCTTCGCATGGATGCCCGTCGCCGATCATTTAGAGAATCCAGAAGTGAAGGCGTTACTAAAATACCTCGAAGAAGATTAACCACTAATTCATGCTCATGGCCGCTAATCAGCATCCGTGTTTATCTGTGTCCATCTGTGGTAAAAAATAATATGCCGCTCTACGAAACCCACCTCCCCGTCAGTAATCTCGATGTCAGTCTCACGTTTTATCGCGACGTGCTTGGGTTGATTCCTGCATTCAGTCAGCCTGAACGTGGGGTGGAGTTTCTCTATATCGACGACGCACAAACCGGCATGATCGGTCTGTGGGCTCCGGGTTCGACGTGGGGCTGGAAAGAGGGTGAATCTCATCGCTGCCACTACGCGTTATCGGCTTCCATCGATGAACTCCTCGCGCACATCCCGCGACTCAATGCCCTTGGAATTGAAACCATCGGTTTTCACGGGCACGTCACCAGCGAACCATCCGTGATCGGCTGGATGCCCTCCGCCCAAGTCTACATCAAAGATCCAGACGGCCACACCGGTGAATATATCGCGATCCTCGACGACAAGCCCGACCCCGAGTTCTTCGGCACTTGGACAGAGTGGCAGAATAAAAAAGAACCATCGTGAGCACGGTTCATCTTATCCACGGTCTGCCCGGGACCGGCAAAAGCACTTATGCCCGAATACTCCACACCCAAACGAATGGAGTAGTCCTAAATCACGATGAATGGATGACCACGCTCTATGGCTCTAATCCACCTGCAAAGCATTTTGCTGACTACCACGAACGAGTTCTGAGTTTGATTTGGAAAACGACAGCCGAGTTTTCGAATCGAAATATCGACGTAATCCTCGATCACGGTTTCTGGTCGCGAGCGTCCCGCGATCAAGCTCGCTCGAAAGCTCAAGAAATAGGAGCGAACTTCAAACTCTACGCGACGACCTGTCCTTCCGTGATCGCTGATGATCGCGTCTTGAAACGCAGCCAAACTCAGGAAGCCCTACAAATCGATCAAGCCGCGCTCGATCTGTTTCGAACCCGTTACGAGCCATTGCGCGCCGACGAGGAACATATCGAAATCAATACAGATTAATAACAATCGTTAGAGGATGAGTAACTAATCTGTGTCCATCCGTGCAATCCGTGGTAGAAAATATAAATGTCTCACCCACCCATTACTCAGCTCGCGCTTTACGTGAAGAATATGCCGAAGATCGCTGAGTTCTATGCGAAGCACTTCGGATTCACCACAAAGTGGTCAGATGCGCGCGACAAAGCCACCCTCACTCCCGCTAATGGCGGGTGCTCACTCGTGCTTCTCCAAGCCAGCAAGGGGCATCGCGTGGGCCAATCATGCGTGAAGATCATCTTCGATGTCGCCGATGTCCCGAAATATAAGGCCGCCCAGGCCAAGCTCGGCCTAAAATTCGGCGTCATCCATCGCGGTCCCAACTACCAATTCTCCAACGTCCGCGATCCCGCCCAAAACCTGATCCAAATCTCGAACGCTTTTCTGGCTCATACAGATTGAAACAAATTCGCATTTCCTCTCTCGCGACGGACGCGACTAATCAAACCCATACTCCACGATCTCTGGGTATTCCGTGCACTCCGTGGTTTTTGTCAGGTTTTCTTTAGCGGCAATTAGCGTTCATTAGCGGTTAAAACCAAATTCTATGTTTAACAGTCCCTTCCAGCACTACGGCCTCGATTGGATTGCGATGGGGCTCACGTTTTTGCGATCTATGCGCTCGGTAATAAAAAGCGTTATGGTTTCTGTGTGATGATCGTAGGCAACGCGTGTTGGATCGCACTGGGGATCAAGTTTCAGAGTCTTGGGATGATTCTCGCCAATGTGGTCTTTCTTCTGATGAACCTCCGCGGTTTTGTGCGTTGGGGTAGGCCGAACAAAGAACAGGCGTAAACATCACACACGAAACACTCGTGTTTTTTGAATCGCGTTTCATTTTCTACGTTCATGATTCGCCGCAGCCTCATGTTTCTCGCCCTCTTCGTGGCGAATGCTTGGGCGACACCCGAAGCGAGCACGATCACCGTTCCGAATCAGGATGCCGAGGCGGGACGAATTTTACTGCGAATCTTTTCTCCCGATGACTACGACAGCAGCGTGACGGTGACGTCTGTGGCGCAAAGCAAGGATGGCGCGATCTACGTGGCAACTGCGGAGGGCGTATCACGCTACAATGGGCGCAATTGGGAATTCTCTCCTTCACCGGTCGTTCCGGTCATCGGGCTGACGGCGATGCCGGACAACACGATTCTGATCAGCAGTCCCGAAGCTCACGCCTCGCTTCGCTTTAGTCTGAAAAGGGGAGTCGAGATCACCCCGCTAGAGAATCATGAGCCCTCCCTCGAATCGCCCCTTCCTCAAGCAGTCTATCCTGATCCCACGGGCACTTTAACCTATCCCCTCAAATCCGGACTGACGGTCAAGGCAACTTCGTTAAATGGCGTCAGCGTGCCCTTGCCGAATGGGCTTAGGTGGAAGATCGATTCATTGCGAGGCCTGACCGGGCGTGAAGTCACGTGCTTACTTGAAGATCGTGAAGGGGGGCTGTGGATTGGCACCGACTATGGAATCTCGCGAGCGGATTTGAGTTCTCCGGTTACACTCTACTTGCGTCGAGACGGACTGGAACGCAGCCCCATCCGCGCCTACACGCGAACGAACGGGCAATTAATCGTCGCGCAAAACCGTGGAGTTTACCGCATGATTCCCGCCAACACCCTAGACCAACCCGTCGCTAAGTTCGAGCCGCTCCCATCGGTCTGGATGCAACCGGCAGATCTGCTCACCACGATGGATGGCGAATTACTCATCGCGAGCCAAGCGGGTGAAAACATCGGGCTACATATCCTGAGTAACGATCCCACGATGTTGGAGACATTGAGTAAGCAACCCTTCCATAGTCTGATCGCGGTGCCCGACAGTGATGAGGTGCTCGCCTTGGGACAGGGAGTCATAGCTCGATTGCAGCCCACCGATCAGGGATGGCAGGTCGAAATCACTGATTGCGAATGGGCCAATAACAATCTGACAACCGCGTGGGAAAATTCGAAATCTCTCTGGTTCGGGGATGACGAAAAAGGATTTGCGCGACTGACTCCTGCGCAAACGGGTTGGCCTCAACATACCTTGCAGGAAATTCCGATTGAGCGACCCAACCCCAAAGTAGCACTCAACCGGTTGGTGCAAAACGGAGACGCACCGTTGTTCTTAACCGAAAACGGTCTCTATCACTATCGATCGGCAGAGGAAGACTTCGAAGCGGATCTAAGAAGCAAGCCGTGGTCCTCAAATTCTCAAATGCCGATGACCGGACTAGTGCAACCCGACGGGCGCCTCTGGGTGAGGTTGCACTCACCACAAAGCCCCGAACGCAGTCAATTAGTGCTGCTGGCGGCAGATGGTGAGCTTGATGCTTCGCTGCCCGGCAATGCACTTCGCGCCATCGATTTCGATGGAGATGGCCATCTCTATTACGATGCCATCAACGAAAATAGCTACCTGTGGGTGGCGGGCTATTCAGGACTGCTCCGCTACGATTTGAGCGAAGTAAACCGCCCATTTATTCCTCCGGCTAGACCCTTGGTGCGACTCATCGACGCACCGGCGGCAACGGACCCTGATGCCGAGCATCTCAAATTCACCGTTTACCGCGGTTCAATGCATTTCAGCTACTCGGTGCCCGATTACCGCACGGGAGCACGTTGGACTTATCAAACCAAGCTGAACGACGATGCGGCCTGGTCGATCCCCTCCAGTCGCGCCAACACATTACTTCAGGATCTACCCAGCGGTTCATATGTGTGGTCGGTGCGCGCCGTGAACGAACTGGGACTGCCCGGTCCTGCGCGGGAAATTGCATTCGTGCTGCGCGATCCATGGCATCGCACCTGGGAGGCCTACGCACTGTATCTGATTCTGGCAGGCACCGCCGTGATGCTCTTCGTGAAGTGGCGACTCGCCGGAAGTCGACGCGAGCAACTCCGTCTCAAAGGGCTCGTGACGGAACGCACCGTCGCTTGGCAACAAGCCGCGGCGCGCGCCGAAACCGCCAGTCAGGCCAAGACCGTATTTCTCGCCAACGCCAGCCACGAACTGCGCACCCCGCTCAACGCGATCCTGGGATACGCCCAACTGCTCGAAGGAAATACTAAACTCCCCGATACTGCGAAGAAACCCGTTACAACGATCCGTCAAAGCGGTCAGCATTTGCTTCGGCTCATCAATCACGTGCTCGATCTCGCGAAGTTCGAATCAGGCGTGAGCACAGGAAATCCGGAGACGATCACCCTGCGCCCATTTGTCGAAGACATCGCCGTTGCCCACCAAATCACCGCGGGGAAAAAAGGACTCACACTCAAGGTCGAGATTGATGCCGCGAGTCCGAATCAAGTGATCGTGGATTCACTTCGACTGCGTCAAGTGCTCGATAATCTGATTGGCAATGCCGTGAAGTTTACCACCACGGGCCGCATCCAGGTTTCGGTAAGAACAGACTCTGCCGATGCTCACTCGAAAAGCCGTTATCATCGTCTCAATTTTCAAGTGCAAGATACCGGTCCGGGCATCGGTGAAAGTGATCTCGAGAAAATTTTTGAACCGTTCAAACAAACCGCCACGGGCGAAACGGAAGGTCACGGCACGGGGCTTGGTTTGGCCCTGGCTCAACGCATGGTCGAACTCATGGGCGGTCAACTCAGCGTGCAAAGCGAACTGGGCAAGGGCACGACCTTCTCGTTTTCACTCGCGCTCGCTCAAGGTTCAGCCGACTTAACACCATCATCAAAACCATTCGAACGCCCCAGTGGCTATCAGGGCGCACGTCGTCGTTTACTGATCGTTGATGACGAGGAATTCAATCGCCAGTTACTGCGCGACCTACTCGCACCACTTGGTTTTGAAATCGACCTCGCCTCGTCAGCCGCCGAACTCTTTGCGCGACTCACCCTGGGGGTGCCTGATGCCATAATTCTCGATCTGCGCATGCCGGGAATAAATGGAATCGAAGCCATGGCCAGATTGCGCCAAGACTACACTTCAGACGCACTTAAGATTATCGCCCATTCCGCCAGCATCGATACAGCTACCCGCGATAGCCTCGCGCAGAGCGGTTGCGATGCGTTTCTGCCCAAGCCATTTCACGAAGCCGAATTGCACACCATCCTCGCCGAAACACTCGGGCTTAAATGGGAATCCGGCACAGACGAAACGGCCTAACCAGAGCCGCGGAAATATTTCTGGAGCGCAGTCACGATTCACGCTTGCAGGATGAGTAGAGAGCGTTGCACTCGGCTCTCTTTTTCATGGCCGATACCACCTCTCCCAACCCCGAGCACGTGCTACGCATTGCCGAGGAACTCTCCCTCAATGTCCACCAGATCGCGGCCACCGCGCAGCTCTTCGCCGAAGGAGCCACCGTGCCGTTTATCGCCCGATACCGTAAAGAAGCCACCGGCGAGCTCGATGAAGTTCAGGTGATGGCGATTCGCGATCGCTTGGAACAGATGAAACAGATCGACGATCGTCGTGCCGCGATCCTCTCTTCATTGAAAGAACGAAATCTGCTGACCGACGATCTCGAAAAAGCAATCAACGCCGCCGAAACCCTCACCAAGCTCGAGGACATCTATCTGCCGTTTCGCCCGAAGAAACGCACCCGCGCGACCATCGCCAAAGAAAAGGGCCTCGAACCACTCTCCGAACTGCTTTGGGCGCAGGAAGAGTCCACCGATGTTGCCGCCGCTGCCGCCGCCTTGATCGATCACGAATACACTCTTGATGACGGTAAGGAAACGATCGGCAAAATCGAGACAGCCGACGAAGCGCTGGCCGGTGCCCGCGATATCCTCGCCGAACGAATCAGTGACGACGCTCAAGCTCGGGATAAACTGCGTAAACTCTATCGTTCGCAGGCGGTCGTTTCTTCGAAGGTCATGATGGGCAAAGAAACGGAGGGCGCGAAATTCAAAGATTACTTCGATTGGAATGAGTCACTCGCCACGGCACCCTCGCACCGGATTCTGGCGATGCGACGCGGTGAAAAAGAACTCTGCATCATCATGCGGATCACCCTCCCCGACGAGACCTCCGGACTTGCCGAAGTAGAACCGCTTTTTGTGAACAACACCTCGCCCGCAGCTGAACAAGTGCGACTCGCGGTGCAAGAATCGTGCAAGCGCCTGCTTTTCCCCGCCCTCGAAACGGAGATGCGTCTCGATTCGAAAAAGCGCGCTGATGCCGATGGCATCAAGGTCTTCACCGACAACCTTCGCGAACTCCTCCTTGCCGCCCCCCTTGGACAAAAAGCTGTGATGGCAATCGATCCCGGATTTCGCACGGGTTGCAAAGTCGTCCTCCTCGATCGCCAAGGGAAACTCCTCCACAATGATGTGATCTATCCCGATCGCATGGAGGTCGATTCGGCCGACAAGATCCGTGGCTTCATTCAACACTTCAACGTCGAGGCGATCGCCATCGGCAATGGCACCGCCGGACGCGAAACCGAAACATTTATCCGCGGGCTCAAGCTACCCCCGACGATTCAAGTCGTGATGGTCAACGAATCGGGTGCCTCAATCTACTCCGCCAGTGAAGTCGCGCGGGAAGAGTTTCCCGATCAAGATCTCACCGTGCGTGGGGCGGTCTCGATTGGCCGCCGGTTGATGGACCCACTGGCCGAACTCGTGAAGCTCGATCCCAAAAGCATCGGCGTGGGTCAATATCAGCACGACGTCGATCAATACGCACTCAAACGATCGCTCGATGATACGGTGGTAAGCTCGGTTAATGGTGTGGGAGTGGAGCTCAATACCGCCTCGAAGCAATTACTCAGCTATGTTTCCGGTCTCAGTAGCACGACCGCTGCCGCGATCGTGGCGCAACGCAACGAGGAAGGCCCTTTCAAGTCGCGCAGCGAACTCCTCGAAGTCGCACGACTCGGCCCCAAGGCGTTCGAACAGGCTGCCGGTTTTCTCCGGATCCGGGGAGGCGCTCATCCGCTCGACGCAAGCGCGGTGCACCCCGAACGCTATGCGCTTGTCGAAAAGATGGCCGCCGATCTTGGAGCCACCGTGGAAGAATTGATTGGTAGCGCTACGCTCCGCGCCAAAATCGATCTCGAAAGCTACGTGACCGATGAAGTCGGTCTCCCCACGCTCAACGACATCATCGACGAACTCGCCAAGCCCGGACGCGATCCGCGCGAACAGTTTGAAGCGTTTAGTTTTCAAGAAGGCGTCAATAAACCCGAGGATCTCAAGAATGGCATGCGCCTCCCCGGTATCGTGACCAACGTGACGGCTTTTGGCGCGTTTGTGGATGTCGGGGTGCATCAGGACGGCCTTGTGCACGTGAGCCAGCTCGCGGACAGCTTCGTGAAAGATCCCTCCGAGATCGTGAAGCCCGGGCAGAAAGTCAGCGTGACCGTCACCGAAGTCGATCTCGCCCGTAACCGCATCGCGTTGAGCATGCGTAGCAAACCGGAAATGGGTGCGCGATCTGGTGGAGGTTCAAATAATTCACGTCAATCGTCCGGCCCCCGTGGTAATGCCCAGCGCAATCACAACCGCTCTGGAGGCTCCGCCCCGACGGCTAAGCCAAGTAAGTCGGTCAATGACGATTGGTTCAGCGCCGCGATGAACAAAAAGCGGTAAATGCAACCCTGACCGAACTGGAATCCCGCTTGCTCTTTGTAAGCAACATTTTGTATCTTTGCGCATCAAACTTACTGTATGAATAACGACATCACCCCTGAAATTCTCGCTGAAAAAGTAATCGTTAGCGGGATCCATGTTGAACTGACCGAGGCGCTCAAGAATGCCGCCCTTACTCAGGCGAGCAAACTCCTCCGGCATAATGAGCATATCGTCCGAATCCGAATTGATATCGAGCACGACAAGACCAAAGGCAGCGGAGATGAATACGTCGCCAAGGGACTGATTGAAATCAGTGGCCCCGATCTCATCGCCAGTGCTACGAGTGAAGATGCCTACAAATCGATCGATTTACTCGCAGATAAGCTCGGTCGCCTCGTCCGTCGTCGCCATCGCAAGCGTGTCGGTGGTCGGCATAGCGAAGACATTCGGGATATCGAACCGGAAGCCTAAGACTCTCCAACCTCAATTGTAGGGCGGGATCGCCGATCCCGCCTTGCGAATAGTCCAAGACGATTAAGGCGGGGGCCGCGCCCCGCCCTAAAGAACAGGGCAGCACTCACCGATACGGTTGATGCAGCTCGACCGGTTTGGTCTTTCTGCCCCGCAACTTCATGTTGAGCATCTCAACCCCAAAGGAGAATGCCATGGCGAAGTAAATATAGCCTTTCGGGATATGCAGACCGGTGCCTTCGGCGACGAGGGTCACACCGATCAGAAGCAGAAACGACAGCGCCAGAATCTTGAGCGTAGGATGCTTGTTCACGAAATCACTGATCGCATCCGCCGAAAGTAACATCACCCCCATCGCCAGGATCACCGCAATCACCATGATGGCCAAGTGCTGCGCCATCCCCACCGCCGTGATCACCGAATCGAGTGAGAAGACCACATCAAGCAGCATGATCTGCACGAGCACATGCCCGAATTTTGCAGCCGCTTTGGTGGGGTTATCACTGCCATCATGCCCTTCTAATTTCTCATGAATCTCCATCGTGCTTTTCACGAGCAGAAAGAGACCCCCGATGACCAGGATGAGGTCGCGACCCGAGACGCCGTGATCAAGGAGGCTAAACAGAGGCGTGGTGAGTTTCGCCATCCAAGCTATACTCGCGAGGAGGAGGAGACGCGTGACCAGCGCGAGCATCAAGCCAAGCTTGCGTGCCTTGGATTGCTGCGACACGGGAAGTTTCCCCGCCAGAATCGAGATGAAGATAATGTTATCAATCCCGAGCACGATCTCGAGCCCCGTGAGCGTAAGCAGACTAATCCAAGCCTGTGGTTCCATGATCCAATCCATGGGGCCGATGCAGACGCGTTTCCGTGCACCGGTCAATCAACACGCGGCCTCACATTTCAAACGTTATAGCCACGGAGACGCATAGACACTGAGACGGACATTCCCGCTGTGCAGACAGCGAATCAGATGAATGACTAGTAACCCCAATAAGTTTCACGAAGGAAGACCCAAAGAATGAGAAAAGCTAATCCATAACATCCGGTCTAGACGCATGATATTCCCTCCGTGTCTCTGCGTCTCCGTGGCAAATGATGACAGCCCTTTACCCCACCCACGCGAGGGCGAAGCGCAGCCAAAGCGGGATTGCAAATATCCCCACCACCACCGTGGCAATCACCACGCGGGCCGCGACCATCGGGTGTCCACCGTAGTGCTTCACGAGCACAATTGGCAGGAAGGCTGCGGGCATGACCGCTTGCACCATGATCACGTGACGCAGGTCTTCCGTGAACGGACCATAGCGTGCAAGCAAGAGCATCAAGAAGGTGAGCCCGCCCAACCGCAGGCCGATCGCCCCGAGCGTGGTTCGCAAATCAAACAGTTCGGAAGGTTTGCGAAACAACTGCTCCGCCAGCGTCGCGCCGCTCAGGATCAGCCCCATCGGTATCGCACAGGCTGCGAGCGCGTGCACGATCGCCACCAGTGCATGCGGCACCAAATCGGACCAACCGAATAGATTAACCGAAATAGAAATGATCAGCGCAAAGACCGGGGTGCTCAAAATCTTCCGCCACCCCGTCTTCAGCGATTCGCCGGATAACACGAGAATGCCCACCACCCAGATCGCGATTTCGCAGCCGACGTTGTGCACGAACAACACGCCGAGTGTCTCGCTCCCAAACAGCTCTTCGACCACCGGCACGGTGATGTAGGAGTAATTATAAATTCCCACCGTAAACGCGAAAGTGCGCAGCCCCGAGCCCAGGTTGAAACCAATTAGTTTCCCCACCGTGTAACAAATCCCCATCCCGGCTGCCATCGTGCCGAATCCGACGATGGGAGCCCACCCCAGATTGGACGGTTCGCGCAAGGCGGGATTCGCATAAACATTTTCGAAAATGATGCACGGGTAGAGCACATTCACGACGAGCTTGAGCAGGCTCTCATCCGCGACCGGATTGAGCGCATTGATCCGGCGCATCAACACGCCAATCGCCATCACCCCAAAGACGGGCAAAATCAGCAGGAAAAGTTGGAAGTAAGAGGTCATGAAGTCGCCATCGCCTGACCCGCCAAATAACCTGTCGTCCAAGCGGCCTGGAAATTAAACCCACCGGTCACGCCATCGATATCGAGGACTTCACCCGCAAAGAACAGCCCCGGACACACCTTGCTTTCCATCCTCTTGAAATCGATCTCGCGCAGACGCACTCCACCGCAGGTCACGAACTCTTCTTTATTCATGCTCTTCCCCACTACGCGAAATTCCGCCGCGCAGAGTCCGTTCGCCAAGGCCTTCAGCGACGCGCCCGCAACACCCGCCCATTGCGTGGAGAGTTCGATCTTGTAAGTCGTTAACTGGCGCTCCCAAAAACGCGCCGGCAAACCGAAGGGATTCCAGTTGCCCAATTGTTTCTTGGGTCGCTCTGTGCGCTGACGATTAAGGATCGCGAGCAAACTCTCCGCGTTGTGCTCGGGCACGAAATTGATGCGCAGAGTAAATTCGTAGTTGTGAGCCGCTAGCTCGCGCGCCCCCCAGGCGGAGAGTTTCAGAATCGCCGGGCCGCTCAATCCCCAGTGCGTGATGAGAAGCGGACCACCCTCCTTGAGTTTCGTGCCCGGCACAGTGACGGCGACATCGCTCACCGATATGCCCGAAAGCCCGATCAGGCGCGAATCGTCGATGTGAAACGTGAAGAGCGAGGGCACGGGCGGCTCGATTTCGTGGCCAAGCTGTTGCGCGATCGTGAGCCCCGCCGACGAACGATTACCGCCCGTAGCAATGAGTATTTTTTCGCACCGAAATTCCGTGTCGTCACTGAGCGTGACCCAAAACGACGAACCCTCCGTGCTCGCGCCGGCCATCGGCTCGGCTTTGCGCACCCCGCATTGCAGCACGATTTCCACGCCGGCATCTTCGGCGGCTTTCTGCAGGCAATCGACGATGGTCTCGGAATCATCGGTGATCGGAAACATTCGCCCGTCGCCTTCGGTCTTTAGCTCCACACCACGCTCCGCAAACCACGCAATCGTTTCGGTGGGCGACCAGCGGGTAAACGCACCGCGCAGCTCGCGTCCGCCACGCGGATAGCGTTTAACAAGCTCGCGCGGATCGAAACATGCATGCGTGACATTACAGCGACCACCGCCGGAGATGCGCACCTTCGCCAATGGATGCGCGGTCGTCTCGTAGAGCGTGACTTGAGCCTCGGGATTGGCCTCGGCGCAAGTAATCGCCGCGAAAAAGCCCGCCGCCCCGCCACCAACCACAATCACACGTGTTCCATTCATTCCGTGCAGCGTGGCGGGTGATTGCGTGGCGTCGAAAGGAAAGTGGAATCTTCACCTGTCGCTAGACGCAGCGGTAAAGGCACATTATATGCACCTCATGAATCTTCCCGAGCTTACCGTCATCGCCGCCGAAGTCGTCGACTCGACGATCGCGGGCCTGCCGGATGAGATTCGCGAACTCGCGGAAAAGGTGCCCGTGCATTACCAGTCGCAACCCGACGAAACAGTGCAAGCCGAGGGATTCGATTCGGATATTCTCGGGCTCTTCACTGGGCAACCTTACGGCACAGAGTTTCAATCGAATCACCCAGCTCCACCGCAGATCCTTCTCTATTTGGACAATATCTGGGCGTGGACGGGACGTGAGATCACTGCGTTTCAGGAAGAGGTTCACCTCACATATCTGCATGAGCTCGGACACTATTTCGGCTGGGATGAGGACGATCTGACCGCGCGCGGGCTGGATTGAACGGGAACCGATGTGAATACACGCTTTCCAAGACCCCACGGCCCTGCTTAGTTAAGGGTAAATCAACCCAGTCGCATGCACATGAAAAAGTTTTTCACTTTCACCCTTTTGACCGCCCTTCTCACCGCTCCGCTCTTCGGGCAGAGGGCTACCCGCGCTGACTATGTCGAACGCGTCGAGTCCTGTGAGGCAATCCTGCAGGAGTTCATGGCCGATCCGGAAATGTCGATTCCAACAGATATTTTGCAGCGTGCACGCGGCATCATCATCGTGAATCAGTTTCGGGCGGGTCTGGTGCTTGGCGTCAACGATGGCTATGCCGTTGTGATGGTGCGTCGCCCCGACAACACTTGGAGCCTTCCGGCTCTCCTCGCCGCCGGTGGGGGTAGCCTCGGATTTCAGATCGGCGCGAGCGCGAACGAAACCATCTACGTTCTGATGGACGACGCCACTCCCCGCATGCTGTTCAATCAACGCTTCCATGTCGGCGTAGATGCCAAGGCCGTCGCCGGCCCCCGGGGCGCGACCTCGGAGCATATCAACGAAGAGATTCTCAACACCCCGATCCTCGTTTATCGCAAGGATCGTGGAGCTTATCTCGGTGCCAACCTCAAAGCGGGCTGGCTAACTCGAAACGACGAAGCCAATCGGTCCCTCTATTTCACCGACTACACTCTTCCTGAAATTCTTTACAGCGACTGGGTGGAAGAAGCAGCGGAAGTTCGGCCTCTGCGAGGCTACATGCGCCAACTGGCCAACTGACCCACTAATCATGTCCACGAATCCAGTGCTCGGTGAATCCGGGTTTCATCACGCTGCCGTCAAGACCCGCAATTGGGATGGCACGCTGAAATTTTTCATCGAAGGTCTCGGCTGCACGGAAAAGGTCTCGTGGGATGTCGCGCCGAAACGAGCCGCGATGCTCGACGTGGGTGATGGCAATTACATCGAAGTCTTCGAAGACCTTGCTTGGAATCCCGCTCCGCTCGGTCCGGTTTTTCATATCGCATTACGCACCACGCGTCTCGATGCAGCGATCGAACATTTGCGCGGGCTGGGGGTAAAAATCACTTACGAGCCCAAAGATCTTACGATCAAATCGACGAATGGTCGCGGCAATATTCCCGTGCGCATCGCATTTTTCGAAGGTCCGAACGGCGAGAGCATCGAGCTGATCCAGAACGATCTCATCTGATCGGCAACTTGCTTAAACAAGGCTGTCATTGCGAGTCCGGCCCGCCAAGCGGACCGGGCGGGGCAATCCACAAACAGGCAAGTGTGGCCGACAAGTAATACATGGATTGCCGCGTCGCTCCACTCCTCGCAATGACAAGAATGCAATCACCCGTGACTCTCTTGCCAAAAGACAGGCGTTTCGTAAGCGTCACTCCTTCCTCATGACGCATTCCACCTCTGATCTCCGTATCCTCGCGACGAAGCCGTTGCTTGCGCCCGCTGTGCTCGAAGCGGATATCCCCCTGACCGATGAGCGCGCGATCGTCGTCGAAAAATCCCGCCGCGCAGTGGAATCAATTATCACGGGAGCGGATGATCGCTTGCTTGTCGTGCTGGGGCCCTGCTCGATTCACGATCCGGAAGCGGCCCTCGATTATGCGGTGCGTTTGCAAAAGGTAGCGCCGATGTATCATGACAATTTGGTAATCGTGATGCGCGTGTATTTCGAAAAACCGCGCACCGTGGTGGGTTGGAAGGGGTTGATTAACGATCCCAATTTGGACGGTAGCTATGAGATTAACCAAGGTCTGCGCCTCGCGCGCAAGTTGATGAGCGATGTCACCGATCTCGGCCTGCCTATTGCCACCGAATTTCTCGATACAACCCTCGGCCAATACTACGCCGATCTGGTTTCGTGGGGTGCGATCGGTGCCCGCACCGTCGAAAGTCAGGTGCACCGCGAACTCGCTTCGGGCTTATCAATGCCGGTCGGTTTCAAAAATCGCACTGATGGAAACCTCCAGGTCGCGGTGGATGCGATTCGCTCCGCGAGTCACCCTCACTGGTTCCCCACACTCACGCGCGACGGCGCTGCTGCCGTCATGGGCACGTCGGGCAATCCGCACGGACATCTCGTGTTGCGCGGTGGCACGCATGGTCCGAATTACGCTTCGGCTGATGTCGGCGAAGCGGTTGCCCTGCTGCGGAAGAATGATCTCACACCGGGGCTGATGGTCGATTGCAGCCACGCCAACAGCGGCAAAGATCCCGAACGCCAACCGATGGTGATCGCCGAAGTGGCCGGACAAATCTCCGCCGGAGAACGCGCGATTACCGCCGTGATGCTCGAAAGCAATCTACTCGGCGGCGCGCAAGGCTATCAGGACGATCCCCTCGTTTACGGACGCAGCATCACCGACGGATGTCTGTCGTGGGAAAAGACGCTCCCACTCTTCGAGACGCTCTCCAAAGCCGTGCAATCGCGCCGAAGTATAGCTAAAAGGTAGGGTCCGTTATCCTTAACGAACCTTGAGGGCGTCGGAAACTATACGGGCGGTTAAGGATAGCCGCCCCGACCAAGATTCCCGTAGTATTATCACTTCTCCGCGATCGCGAGTTGGCCGCAGCCGGCAGCGATGTCGATGCCACGTCGTTGGCGGACGGTGCTCGGTATCTTAAACTCTTCGGAGAGTATTTGTTGAAAACGTTTCGCTGCGTCGCTGCGAGTCGGGGCGCCATCGAAGCCGGTGGTCGGATTGAGCGGGATGAGGTTCACCTGCGACGGCAGGCCACGAAGCAGATTTCCGACATCACGCGCGTGTTGCTCGGTATCGTTCTCCCCTTCGATCAGCGTCCATTCGTAAAAGATCCGGCGACCCGTCGTTTCGCTGTAAGTGCGACACGCGGCCATGAGCTCATCGAGTTGCCATTTGCGCGCGGCGGGCACCAGAGAGGCGCGACCTGCCTGCGTGGCGGCGTGAAGCGAAACCGCAAGGCGGATCGCTTTCTGCTCTTTTGCTAAACGCAAAATCCCGGGCACCACACCTACGGTGCTCAAGGTGACGTGTTCAGCCCCCAGCGAGAGACCGTTTCCGTCGGTGAGAATGTCCACGGCTTTGAGCACCGCATCGTAGTTGTGCAGCGGCTCGCCCATGCCCATCAGCACGATATTGCGGAGCCGATGAGCATGCGGAGCCGATTTACTATAAGTATCAGACGAAGAGTAACCTATTGGGTTACTCTTTGGGGGAGTTGTAGCCGAGGTCGGTGACCTCGGACCGGCCTCAGCGAGACCGGCTACAGTATTCAACACGCGCTGCACGTGCACGGCCTGAGCCACGATCTCGCCAGTGGTTAAATGACGCGTGAAACCCATTTGGCCCGTGGCGCAAAACACGCAGCCCATCGCACAACCGACCTGCGAGCTGATGCAAGCGGTGACGCGACCGGTGAATCGCATGAGCACGGTTTCGATGCGGTTGGCATCGGATAGGCTCAGTAAATATTTGCGCGTAAACCCATCGCTAGAATCCGTTTCCAGCGAGATGGGCAAAACGTCGATGGTCGTTTCCGCAACCAACCGCGTGCGCACCTTGGTCGGTAGCTCAGGCATCGCATCAAATGACGATTCGCATTCCCAGTAGAGATACCGCCACAACCGCGCCGCGTGCACCGGGCTGAACCCCCAACCCGTGATGAGGGCTGAGACTTCCGCACGAGTGAGATCGTAGAGGTTAATCATGGCAGACGTGTTCGACGTTAATGCGTTTCAATCTGACTCAACACCATCTCGCACTATGAAAATACCGTGCCAACCGTCACCGACCGCGACTAGGAATCACGCTCTCTTCGAGTGGCTTGAGCGATGCGAGTGCGTCGCTGATGGCGACGGTTTGGCGTTGGCGGTCGAGGAAGAAATTAATCTCGGAGTAGCCTGCCGTTTTAAGGACCTGCATCGCATCCTCATAACCTTCGGCCACGCGCTCCGGTTGATGGGCATCGGCACCGAGCACGACGGGGATGCCGCGTTCGTGCATCATACCAAGCATGGTCGGATTGGGGTTAAACTCTGGGATACGTTTATAACGACCACTCGTGTTGAACTCCATCGCCACTCCAGTCGCGGCAATACGATCAAGTGACTTCTCGATATACGGAAGGATGCGGTCGAGTTCCCAGTCTTCGGGCGATTCGTTTTTGATCAGGTCAGGGTGCGCAAGCGTATCGAATAGGCCCGACTCTGCGGCCTTCGCGAGGTGATCGAAGTAGATCTGCTGGTAGTCGAAGTAGTCGCCGTTGAAATAGATCGCCTTGTAGTCCTGCACTTGGGGATGCACGGAACCAAGAATGTGATTGAGTGGATGTTTGGCGTGAAGTTCTTCGAGCCATGACTCGACGCCGGGATAGAAATCACTTTCCAAACCGAGCCGCACATCGACGCGACCTTCGTATTCGTCGCGAGCTTCCGCCACCATCGCCACATATTCTTCGTATTGCTCGGGGGTCATCCGCACATTGGCCGAAAAGCCGTCAGGCAAAGGACAATGACAGGTAAAAATGGTGCCGCGCAGCCCGCGCGCCTCAGCCACTGCCGCGTAATCGGAGGGCTCACCGATCGCGTGTTTGCAAAGCGGTGTGTGGGAGTGCGATTCGTAGAGCAAAGGAGCAGACATCCCGCCACTACAGCAAAAGACGCCCGAAGACGCAACCCGTGTGTGTGACGAGGCGGTCAAATCAAGGTAACAAGACCCGCGCGGCAGCCTGATTAATAGGGGCAAAGGTAGGGGCCGATCTCCGAGCGGCCCGCCCATACCGACACAATAAAGGCGGGATCAGCGATCCCGCCCTACAATTATTCTGATCTTCTCCGTGTCTCCGCGACTCCGTGGCAAAACAGAGAAAGATAACGATGAAGAAGAAAAAGAACGATTCTCTTTAGAAGAACGTGTGGTATTCGCCGCGACCGAGACGTTGGATCAATAGCGCGAGTTCCATCGTATGGTAGTCACCCCACATGGAGGACTCACCACAGGGAACCTTCTGACCCTTGGGAATGTGGTCCCAACCGTTAGGGCGATGGTAAACGCTGTGCAGGAGGAGACCTTGATGTTTTGGATCAGCAGAGAGGTAAGGATCGTCGAAGATCGTGTTGGCAATCGTGAGACCGGCCTGAGTGTATTTCTTGCCGCCCTTCTTGTCGCCTCTCTCGGTGAGGAATTTTCCGAGTCGGAGAAAACCTTGCGCGGCGATCGCCGCCGCCGAGCTATCGACCGGCTCGTGATCGTTAAACGGATCGGCGTTCTGCTTGGTGAAGTCACCCTGCTTGTGCGTGTTGAGCGCGCAGCTGTCCCAGTAAGGGACGCCGTCCTTCGAAGAGTAGCCATCGATATAGAAATCACTGGCGGCCTTCGCGGTTTCGAGAAAGAGGTTTGTCACGGCACGTCGACCACCGACTGCCTTGAGTTCGGAATCCTTGATCGTATCGAGGAACTCGAGTTGCTCGGGGTAACCGCAGATGATCCAAGCCGCACCGCGCGTCCAGGTAGTAAAGGCGGAGTAGCCTTGTTGCGTGCTGGAGCAACGAAACTGGCCATCGTTGCGATTGAAGATCGATTCATGGGCCACGCGACCACGGAGGTCGTAGATGTCGCGGCCTTGACCGAAGAACACGTTGTAGCGCGAGGTGGTCGCGGCGTGCTCGATGGAGCGGTGGAGGAGATTGATCGGCTTGTCGCCCTCGCCCATCAGCACGTGACCGAGTTGGTGGCCCACCGAGAGTGCGCGCATCGAACGGATAGTATCGGAGAACAGCGATTGGGGACCATTGAAGGAATAGATATAACCGCCGGGGACGACGCCGGGTGAGCCTTTGACGGGCGACCATGGCTTGGTGTCGTTGGTGGGAGCATAACGTGAGGCCTGCACTGCACCGGAGACCTTCAACGCCATCTCAGTGTAATCGATCTCGTGCTGGTTGTAGGGAATCGCTCCTTCCAGCATCAAACGGCGGAGGTTGCCGTAGGTCGACACGTTGTTGAAACCGTGATCGTGCACCCCGATGTGCGACACGTGCGACGCCATGTGCTTGAGCGTCTTTTCGCGACCGAGCGCGAGAAACTCATCTTGGCCGGTCGCATCGTATTGGAGAAACGACATGCCGAATTGGAAGCCTTGCGTCCACTCCGTCCAGCCGCGCGAGGTGTATTTACCCTTTTCGGTGAAGACGGGCGTGCCGTTGGAGGACTTCCACGATTTGTTAACTGCATGAATCTTCTGGCCGGCGAGTTCAAAGACTCGATTAACCTTCTTTTGAAGCTTCTGCGGAGTGAGCTTGGCGTTGATTTTCATAAAATAGAACGCGCACCGTAGCGGGATTTCCCCTCGTGAAACAAGGTCGAAAAGAAGATGTATTAGGCGATTTGGGTGAAGCCACTGGACTTGCGGGTGCGATAGGGGCGGCGGATAGTCGGGGATGCTTGAGCATTTCATCCAGGCTTTTATTCCGCTGTTTGTGGCAATCGATCCCATCGGATTGGCGGCCATATTTTTGGCGTTGAGCCGAGGGGAAGGCCCACAGATCCGGCGGAAGATAGCACATCAGGCCACGCTTACGGGTGGAGGCGTTGCTCTGTTATTCTTATTTTTGGGACAAAGCATTTTTGCAGCGCTGGGCATCACGGTGAGCGATTTCCAAATCGCGGGCGGGCTAATTCTGTTTATCCTCGCCTCCAAAGATTTAACCCATTCAGCCACAGAGGAAACCGCACCTCTCGGTGAAGGCTTTGGCGTGGTGCCTTTGGGCATGCCTCTGATCGCAGGCCCCGCCACCATCACCACGCTATTGTTGCTCGCCCAGACCCAAGGAGTCTGGCCCACCCTCGCGGCCCTCATCGCGAATCTGGCTCTGCTCGCGCTCGCTTTCGCCTACAGCGATTGGCTCGGCCGGAAGATCGGCCCCACCGGGTTGCGGGCGATCTCCAAAATTATTTCGATGCTCCTCGCTGCCATTGCGATCAACATGATCCGTCGCGGCTGGGCCGGTTAAAGCAACACCCGTGAATAACGAAGCACAGCAGATCATCACCACACTTGGGCTCGAACCACTGCCGAACGAAGGCGGCTTTTATCGGCGAACGTGGACGGGGCCCGCTACTTCAAAGGACGATCCTCGTGCCATTGGCACGGCAATCACGTTTCTGATCACTCCCGGCGAGTTTTCTGCCCTGCATCGTTTGGAGACGGATGAAGTGTGGCATTTCTATGCAGGCGATTCGGTCGAGCTCGTGCAGTTGGATGCCTCAGACCAAACCGTGAGAAAAGATGTGTTGGGCTCTGGACTCACCGCCGGACAGATTCCTCAAATCGTCGTGCCAGCTGGCATCTGGCAGGGAGCACGATTGGCCGCAGATCACAAGGGATGGGCACTCTTGGGTTGCACCATGGCTCCCGGTTGGAATGAGCGAGAGTTTACGTTGGGCAATCGCGAATCGTTGCTCGAAAGGTTTCCCCAGGCCGCGCCTGAGATTCACGGATTAACGCGATGATTTTTTGACAGGCCAACTTCGCCCGAACAATCTCCACCCTCTCATGGCTCTCGCAATCTCAGACCAGCATCCCTTCCAGCCTCATGAGTAAAACCGCGTCCAAGACAAAAGCCCCCACTGCTGCCCTTCTGGCATCGTCGCTCTGCGCATTGGGCGAAGGGGTCTTCGTCGCAGAGCGAAAACTGAAAAAAGATGGTCTGCGGATCAGCTATGTGAACGACATGCTATTGGAGATGACCGGCTACCAAACAAACGATTTGGTCGGTCACGGACACGGTTTAATCCATGTGGAAAAAGCCGACCGGCAACGCCTCGCTCGCTGGCTGCGTACTCCCAATCCAAGCAGGCCTTTGTTGGGTGAAGGGTTCTTGAGAAGACAGGATGATTCCACCCTCTATGCCGCGTGGGTCTTTAGTCCGGTAAAGGACCGTGAAGGCAAGGTTACCCATATCGTGGCGGCCTATCGGGACACCACCGAGAAACGTAATTTACAGGAAATGCTCAACCACACGCAACGGCTGGAGGCCGTCGGACGTTTGGCCGGTGGAGTCGCGCACGATTTCAACAATCTAATTTCCGTGATCAACGGTTACTGCGAGATGCTCGTATCGGATCTTTCCAGTCAACCTCAAGCTCTGCGTGAGGTGACCGAGATTCACAACGCCGGACTCAAGGCGGCGAAACTCACGCGCCAGTTGCTCGCATTTGGTCGCCGCCAACCCCTCAACACTCAGGTGCTCAACCTGAATCAGATGGTGAATGAAAACGCCGGGATTCTCACCCGCCTACTCCATTCAACCGGGGTTCTCGAATTGGATCTCGATCCGAAACTCAGCAACGTGCGAACAGACTCCGCCCAATTTCAGCAAGTATTACTCAACCTCACGCTCAATGCCCGCGATGCCTTGCGCGACAAGGGTCGCGTAACCATCACGACGGAAAATCGCCAAATCAAAGCGAATCAAAACCGCCGGGTTAATGACCTGACTCCGGGAAATTACGTGGTGATTTCCGTCAAAGACAATGGCACGGGGATGGATGAAAACACGCAGAAGCATCTCTTCGAACCGTTCTTTACCACCAAGTCCGAGGGCAAAGGTTCCGGGTTGGGTCTCGCGATGATCTATGGCGTCGTGCAACAAAGTGCCGGCACGATTCGCGTGCACAGTGAGATTTTAGTGGGCTCCACATTCGAGATCATTCTCCCCGCCGTGGACGAGGAGATCGCGCCTTCACCAGTCCAAACTCAAGCGCCGCTTTCCTCCCTCCCCTCAACCAAGGGCAACGAAAGCGTGCTGGTGGTCGAAGAAGATGATGTCTTGCGTAAAATGGTCGCCGGGATGCTTACGGCCGATGGCTACCGCGCGATGGATGCACGCACGTCGAGTGAAGGGCTCAATCTCGCTAAAGCAGCGACGCGACCGATCCAACTTCTGATCATCAATCTGGCCGGCGACGGCGAAAAGATAGCGAAGAAGTTACACCAGAAGCACCCCGATCTGCGTATCCTGAATGCCTGCAATCAGGGAGCAAAGCATTCGCCCAAGTGGATTGATACCAAATATCTGGCGACCATGACCAAGCCCTTTGCGCTGAGTGAACTCTTAAAGGCAAGCCGTGGCTTGCTGGATGCGTAACGAGTCCTACCACTGTCTCTGAATCGTCGTATGCAATTGGATATTCTGCCGTTTCGAACCGCCTCCGCTGCGGAAAACATGGCGATGGATTTCCTGCTATTGCGACGTTACCCGCAACCTCACGCACGCTTTCGTCACTACGAATGGCATCGGCCAGCATTCACCTTTGGCTACAGTCAAAAGATTGCCTTCGTGCGTGAGCAGCTGGCCTCAGAAGTTGATGAATCGCTTGATCTGTGTCGGCGCCCGACCGGAGGAGGTATCGTCGATCATCGCGACGATTGGACCTACTCGCTCATCATTCCCCGTGGCCATCCGCTCGAAGAAGCGCGCGCCGCGGACAGCTACCGAGATATTCACGCCACGCTGGCATCCGCTCTGCAAAAGCAAAGTGTCACGGCTGAGGTGCAGACCGAATGCGAACCTCCCGAAGAGGGTAAATCATGCGGGCTTAGCGGTGTGTGTTTTCAACGCGCCGAACGCTTCGATGTCGTGCAAAGCGGAAGTGGTGAGAAAATCGCCGGTGCTGCTCAGAAAAGAAACAAGAACGGACTACTTTTTCAGGGCTCCCTGTGGAAACCTGCCCTACAAGCGGAGATCGATTGGGCGGCGCTGGAAGAAGATTTCATCCAAGGACTCACGAAGTTACTCCAATCCGAAACAGTCTACACTCCATGGCCGGATTTTGCTGAAGGAGAAACCGACGGATTGATCGAACAATACTCCTCGACGGAGTGGCTCGAATATCGGTGATCTATTTTGCCGCCGGTTCAGCGGGGACAACGACTTGCTCAATCGGAGCCACGGGGGCCGATTGCCAGAAGTAACGACCACGACTGTTGTGATCGCGGCGAATTGCCGTCGCGGCGAGGCCAACCACCACGATAAACAAAACCCAGAATCGCAGCGAGCTGCGCTTCTCCGCGTAAGGATCGCCGAGGGTGCGCGTAGAGTTTTTCGGTAGCACAGCTTTATCGGTCAACGCGGTGCCAAAGGGCACGGTGATTTTCACGCGACCATTGATCGCCCATCCATTCGCATCGAGGATCGGGCCCAGGTTGCGTTGGCGCAGTTTAATCCAAGCGATTAGCATCGAGGGTCCAGAAATCGCAAGTATCACCCCGAGAACCCCGAGGGGCATAAATAAACCGAGCCCAAGAAATCCGGCGACGAACCCACCCAGCAAGGTGCCGATGGCACCCAGACCCACACCGAGCGCGGCCACTGTGCCGACTTCAAAGGTAGGCTTGTTCGGCTGTTTTCCGGTCGTGGTTTTACCCGTGGCGGCAGAGTCCACCGTGGTGACAGCGGCGGTTTCCAATTTGCTTGTTGATGCGCTATCGGCCGCCGCCGCACGCTTGGCTACTTGCTCTTCGATGAAGCGAACAAACTTTTTGTAAGGCGACCAGAAGGCCTGCCGAATACTGATCGGGCTCTCGATTAACTTGATAATCGTCGCATCCCAATCGACTCCTTTGCGGTCATAGAAAATACCGTGACGGCCAAGGAAAATGTAATCGCTATCACCCTGCGTAAAACACGCGGCGACATTCATCTTTTCCCCGTTGGGTCGCGTGCATTCCACGTAAGCGATGTAGGCCTTACTCATCGCGGCGAGGGTGGCGTGAGTCGCAGGGTTATCCACGCGCACACAAAGATCGCAGGAGCGACTATCCAAATACAATGTGCCCGCCTGAAAGACCGCCTTGGTATCAATTGAATAAAAATCCGCGAAGTTCACGAAATTGTGTAACAACGCACGCAGATCACGATGGTAGCGCACCAAACGATCGACCGCCGAGATGGCCTTAAATTCCGGTTCGAGAGCTTTGTCCTTCGCCAGCAAGGCGGTGAGTTCTTCTCGACCTTTTCCTGACAAGATTTCCTTAGCTCGCGCGAGCCCAAGCTTCTCAACGGTCGAACCCGCCTTCCCGCCCAACCAAGTTTCATAAGCGGCAAACTTCGCGTTGAGCTCTTTCCACTCCGTTGACGTCAGAGAAACTTTTTCCGCTCCGAAAATAGGAGCCACTGCCGAGCGATGCAACGTAGCCAGAGCCGCTGCCCACGCTGGATTCACCCCTTCGATCAAGGGTAACGTGTGGTCGGCCTCAATCCGCGCGAGCGGAAACTCGGCGACTTCTTCGGCCACGATTCGAAGATCCTTGGCAGCTAGTTTCAAAAATTCAGATTCACTTTGATCGAGAGCTTCGATGGCCCGACCATCAAAAGCAGCGAGACGACAACGCGCGAAAAAATCTTCCACCTTGTCACGCACGGCCTTGATCGCACTGCAGGCCGCATCGGTCGCATCGCCGAGAATAGCAATATCCTTGGCACCACTCTGCCCCACCCAATCCACGTAGGCGGAAAGTTCGGTGAAAAATTTATCCACCTGTTCGGCAGTAACCCCGGTCGATCCCGTGCGATCCACATTTCCACCCAGACATAGGATAATATCCTTAATGAGCGCCTGCGCATCCCCGTCGTCGGTCGCTTCGGGTGGGATCACCCCATCCCCATTTAACGCACCGGCCGAAAAGATACGGGCCGTATCCGCCGCTTCGGCCACGGTGATGGCTGTCGCATCGGGTTTACCTAAATTGGTCAGAATTTGGCGCGCCGAAGAAACGAGGATCTTCCCTTCGGGTGTGGCCTCGTTGATCGCATCGAGCGGCAGGGGGTCATTCCCTTGCAGAAAGATACCGGCATCCTTCACGCGATCCGTGCCCCACTTCACGGCGGCCAACAACTCGGGAGCGCGGATCTGCCCGTCACCATCCGCATCGATCAGCGCGAGGGTCTTCTCATCGAGACTTAATCGTTTAACCGGACAGCTCAGCGCGACCCATAATTTTTGATTGAGCTGATTAAGCGCGAGCAAGTCGGCACCTGTTTCCAGGGCCACTTGATCGAGACCACCAGTGCGAAAAAATTTCCAAACGTGAGGTGAAGACATGGGGAGTTGTTCGCGAAACTGGCAGATATATTCCTCAAAGCAAACCTGACCTCCAGCTCGCAGGCACAATAAAACACCGGCCATTTCTGACCGATGCTGGGAAAAAAAGACTACTTTCTCAACCCCGACGGCGGCGGTTGATCACCATCCCGACAAAAGTCAGCGCTCCTAAAATCAAGGCATAAGTCGAAGGTTCCGGCACGGCCGTGATACCGATATTGCCGTCCGACCAGGATGAATTGGAATAGGTGGCTTTGACGTAGTCGTCATTTCCGCTGCCATCTAAATCAAACGTGGAAGCTCCTTCGTAAGTATAACCGTCCAATCCAAATGTGTCAGAGGCGGCATGCAATTCACGCACGATCGTGATACTGTAGCTACCGCCCGATTTCTGCACGAGCGCAACACAGTCACTGGGAGAATTAATTCCGTTAGCTTGGAGAAACGCGACTGAAAGATGGGCGATAAAGGTCGCGGAAGTCCCGTCTTGGCCATCGGCATTGATTCCGGCTATCGGTGAAGCCCCGGAGTAACCCGATGCCGAGGCTGCCATATCTCCCCAATACATATTGGTCTGGAAAACTGTGCCGGATAAATCGCTTGAGCCACCGTAATCTAGAATCAGGCCAAATGCACTACCGAGAGCACTTCCATCGGAGTCAGAAGCAGACGCGACCGGATTTACCGTGGAAGTGGTCAGGGTAAGCTTATCCGTCGTTGCGTTGTAGTTATAGGCCGTGATGTCTCCACCCGTGATCGCAATGTAGTTAGGCGCGGAAGTGACGTTGGAAAAAGTGAGTGATAACGCCGTAGTGGCAGGGAGAACCGTGCTGGAGAGATTGTAGTCACTCGTGCTTGATGGAGATGCGTTATTCGCAAATCCAAAAGTGTATAGTCCGGAAGAATTGTTGCCCCGGTAGAAGGCTTGGTTAGCACTCGTGGTTGCACCGGTATCGCCAGATCCGGCGGTGAAGGTGCCCGATGCACCCCAACTTGAGTTGGCAACATCGAGGGCGATGGTCTGTGATTGCAAGACACTGGGCAGACTAAGCACAAGAGCCGCGACCAAATATTTGGGGTTCATAAGACAGGGATTATGAACCTCTCACCAAACACCACAATACGCATTCATGCGTATATTTTGCTCTGATGTGCGCGGACTGTTCAACAGGTTGTCCGGTTAAGCGTGATAACACACTCCAGATGACGTGTTTGCGGAAAAAGATCGAAAGGCTGCACCGCGGTGAGTTCGTAGCCGGTGGCTTGCTCATCTTCTTCGCGGGTGCCGAGCAAATGACGAAGATCGCGCATCTGGGTAGCCGGATCGCAGGACACGTAAACAATCGTGCGTGGACCAAAAGCCACGAGTTGATTGAGAAACGCCTCATCGCATCCCTTGCGAGGTGGATCGATGATCACAGCCGTATCCGCGGCGACAAAGTCCAATCCGGCAAAAATCGCCGAAGCATCGCTGGCGGTGAAATCTACGTTTTCAATCCCATTGGCCGTGGCGTTTTCCTTCGCCCAGACAATTGACGATTCACTGATCTCCACTCCCGCGACCTGCTTGAACGCAGAGGCCGAGCTGAGCGCAAACAATCCACTGCCACAATAGGCATCAACGAGATGGGTCGCGCCATGCGCCGAGGCCTGCTCACGCACATAACTGGTAAACGCCAGCAGGATGTAAGGGTTATTCTGAAAGAAGTCGCGGGCCAGAA
Source organism: Cephaloticoccus sp. (assembly GCA_034669935.1). Taxonomy (GTDB): domain Bacteria; phylum Verrucomicrobiota; class Verrucomicrobiia; order Opitutales; family Opitutaceae; genus Cephaloticoccus. The sequence continues at coordinate 152,307 of JAXMOJ010000001.1, read as the reverse complement.
AACGCAGTTTCAAGTCCCCCACGGTTTCCGTGATGACTTGCTCAAAGGTCGTCGCGACTTCGCCACCAGCATCACGAAGCAGTAGAGTCGAGCCGCGTTTATAGGTATCCTTCTTCGCAATCACCTCATCACGGGTTTGCGGGAGTTGTTCATTGATCGCCTCAGTCGCGATTTCGCAGCGAGGCACATCGACGATATTGGATCGCGTGCCCAATTGGAGAAACCCAATCGGCATCGTGCCATCCTGACGGGGCGGGTTGAAATGAGGCGTGATTTTTGAGCGGTAGTTAAACTCTTCCGGCGAACCAATAACCGGCGCCACCGGAAAAGTGATGTCCGCCATGTGTTGAAGCAGCTCTTCGACTTGCTGCCGCTTCCAGACCAATTGTTCCGGGTAGGCCAGATGCTGATATTGGCAACCACCGCAGAGCCCGAACAGGGAACAGCGTGGTTTCACCCGATGCGACGAAGGCGTGATCACCTCAACGAGATCAGCCTCGGAATAGTTCTTCTGATTGCGGAAAATTCGCGCCCTCACTTTTTCCCCGGGAAGAGTTGATGGCACCATGACGACCCATCCTTCGCTCGGGTTGCCCGAGCTTCGGAGGGCACGCCCATCTTCGGATTTTGGATTGTCGGAACCTTCATCGTCGGATTCTTCGGAATCCGGTAGCGTCACCCGACCCAGGCCGATCCCACGATTCGTCAGAGTGTGAATCTCGAGTTCCAACTCGTGATGATAGGGAAAGGGATGGTCTCGAAATTTTCTTGGTTGGGCCACAGCATACACAGAACACACGGACGTTCCGGATAAAAGGAAATTGCGGCACCATGTTTCAGTGTATTCCGTGAGTTCCGTGGGCTCTCCTCCGGAAAAAATCACCAGTCTCCAAAACCCTCGCGTGAAGCAACTCGTGAAATTGCGCGATCGTCGTCCCCGTGATGCCGCGGGCGTTTTCATGGTCGAGGGGTATCGGCAGATTCGACGCGCGCTCGAGAAAAATATCACCCTGCGCGAGCTCTACTTCTGCCCTGACTGGTTCTTGGGTGAAAACGAAAACGCGCTGATCAAGCAGGCCCAGGAATCCGGCGCGTTGTTAATCGAACTGTCAAAAGACGCCTTCGCCAAAGTCGCCTACCGCGAACGCCCCGATGGCCTCCTTGCACTCGCACCGCAATGGAAGCGATCACTGGATGATCTTAAGTTACCCAATGAACCATTTATGCTGGTCGTCGAAGCGATTGAGAAACCGGGCAACCTGGGCACGATCCTGCGCAGTGCCGATGCGGCGGGCTGCGATGCCGTGATCGTCTGCGATCCGGTGACCGACATCTTTAATCCCAATGTCGTGCGCGCCTCGACCGGCGTGTTGTTTTCCGTCCCTCTGGTCGTTGCCGACAGCGAGCAAGTGCATGCGTGGCTTAAAGCGAGAGCCATTAGCACCGTGGCGACCACCCCCTCGGCGGAAAAGCTCTACACCGACACCAATCTACGTGGACCAATGGCCGTCATCATGGGCAGCGAACAATACGGCCTGAGTGATTTCTGGTTGGAGAATGCCGATGCGCCCGTGCGCATCCCCATGGCCGGTCAGGCCGATTCACTCAACGTCGCGATGGCCACAATCATCACCCTTTTCGAGGCGGTGCGTCAACGGGAGCTGTAAGCAACTGCACGATCAGAATCCGGTAAGCGGGCAGCAACGCGACGGCCATGAGAAGTTTAACCCCAAGATCGCCTGTCGCGAGGTGCAGCCAACTCATCGCAGTGCCCGCGAACGCGAGACTGAAAAAAATCGCCGTATCCACGATCGAGGCGACGCATGATCCGAGAAAAGGGGCCTTCCACCAGGAGGCTTGTCGTAGTTTGTTAAACACGGCCACGTCGAGAAGCTGTGAGACGAGAAACGCCGTGCCCGAAGCGAGTGCGATGCGCAACGGTGCCATCATGCCCGAACAAACCAGCCCAATCGCGAAGCCAATCAGTGCGATCTTTCGCGCCTGAGATGCACCGAAAATTCGATTACACACATCGGTGATGAAGTAGGCGACGGGATAGGAAAACGCGCCCCAAGTGAGCCAATCGTTGATTGGGTATTGCACCAATACATTGGAGATCAGAACGATGCCCGCCATCGCAAGAGCAGGAGAAATGAGTTGGCGTGACATCAGGAAGAATTGCGGGATGAGTTTTGATAGGAGGCGATGAATTCGGCCGTGCCTTCGGCCATGCTGACGCGTGGCACGTAGTTCAAATCGCGCTTGGCGGCATCGAGATTGAACCAGTGCTCGGTGGCGAGCTCCTTCGCAACAAATCGAGTCATCGGTGGTTCGCCTGATTTGCGCAACACGCGCCAGAGTGTTTCGCAAACCAATCCAATCGCCGAAGCGGAACCGAGAGAAATATTTTTCGTTACCGGCGGTTCCCCGAGAGCTACGAGTAATTCATTAATCCAATCCCACAGCGCGACTGGCTCGTCGTTGGTGATGAAATAGGCGCGACCTGCCGCGCGACCATCGGCTCGCTTGAGGGCCTGTTCAGCGAGTAGATGCGCATCGACGGCATTGCTCACGTGAACCATATCGACGTGATTCTGACCAGTGCCGATGATCCGTAAATTACCCGCGCGAGCACGCGCGAGCACACGGGGCACGAGATGCGGATCCCCCACACCCCAAATCAGATGCGGACGCAGCGCGATGGTTTGCAGTTCATCGTTATTCGCTGCGAGAACCTCGCGCTCCGCGATAGCCTTGGTGAGCGGATACGGGCTCGGACAATCAGTTGTCAGCGGCAGACCCTCATCGCTTCCCCGATGATCAAGACCGTTGTAAACCACACTCGGCGTGCTCGTGTGAATGAAACGTTTCACGCCATGCTTTTTCGCACCCACCAGAAGTGCACGCGTGCCGAGAACATTGGTGCGGTAAAACTCATCGTAAGGCCCCCAAACGCCCACGCGTGCAGCGACATGAAAGATCGTTTCCATTCCCGTGCAGGCCGATTCGACGGCTGCAGCATCGTCGAGCGAGGTGTTGATAAACTTTACTCCACGCGCCTTGAGATCAGATGCAGTCGAACGACTCAGGACGGTAACCTCGCGCCCTTCTCCCAGCAGACGTTCAACGAGTTTGCGGCCGAGAAATCCGGTGCCGCCTGTGACCAGTGTGCTCATGACTTTGAATCGCTCCGATAGCACTTCGCGGTCGCCGCCCATTCAGCAAGTTTGAGGCGATGAATCTTGGCATTGTGCCGCACATCCACCGGAAATTTTTCGCAGAAATAGTAGTGCGTGATGCTCGCCGTGTGCACTTCAGCTCGCGCGAGGTGACGTAAAGCCTTGGTCAACCTCTTGGCGTCGAGAGGATCGATATTCGCCTTCTCGACCACCAGCGCGGGAGTATGATGCCCGGACGATCCCACGCCAATCAGGGCGCAACGCGATACTTCAGGATGAGCCCGAAAAACCTGTTCACAGGGTTCGGTAAACATGGAACCGGTGGACTGCTGAACGCGCTCCACTTTACGCCCGCAAAACCAGAGGCGGCCTTCCGTATCAAGAAACCCGCAGTCACCCATGCGATGCCAGATTCGGGGTTCCGCCTTCGCCGAGGCTTCGGCGGACAAGTCGGAGTTCGGAGTTGGGAGCTCGTTGATCTTAGCGTCGCGAGTCGCGCGCGGACGGGCGTCGTAAGATTTGGTCACGACCGGGCCGCGCACGATGATTTCACCGATCTCTCCGGCGATCAGTTCTTCGACATCGTTGAATGTTTCAATTGGGCCATCGACGATGTTGATGATCTTCACTTCGATCTCGGGCAAAGGGCGCCCCACGCAAGCCCCATCAACCGTCTCGGGATTGATTTCAATCGCGGAAACCGAACTCACGGGAAGCGATTCGGTGGCTCCGTAGGGACTCTGAAGAGTGCCATTGGGCATCCATTGTGATGGACTGTCCCACAACGAAGCCGGCACCGGAGCTCCCGCACAGAGCACGCGCTTAAGGCTCGGCAACGTAATCCTATTCGCGAGGCAGTGTTGCTGAATTTTACTCCACAGTGTGGGCGACCCGAATGAATTGGTCACTCCTTCCTGTTGGATGGCCTGCACGATCTTGGCGGGATCAACGTCGGCCGGTCGCCGCGGATCGATCTCGGGGACAATCGTGGTCATACCGAGCGCGGGATTGAAGAGCGCAAAGATCGGCAGCATCGGCAGATCGATCTCACCGGGCTCTATCTTGTAATGCTCACGAATCAACCGCACCTGCGCTTCGAACATCCCATGCTCATAGCAGACGCCTTTCGGCGCACCGGTCGATCCACTGGTAAAAAGAATCGCCGCGAGCTCATCCGGCGCCACTTCCGCCACCGAAGAGTAACCTATTGGGTTACTCTTTGGCACGGGCAGGCGAGCGGTTTCAGAACTCTGCGCCGAGACCCGCACTTTGACGGACCAGAATGTGCGGATAAACACACGGCTAAGAATTTGAGCGAGCGGGATACCGACGAGTGCTCGTGGGCGGGAACGCTTCACGCAGGCGAGAAAACTTTTCAGGCCCATGCCCGGATCGATCACAATGGGCACCGCGCCTAGTTTGAAGAGCGCGAAGACCGCCGCGATGAGCGGGAGCCCCTGCTTGACCATGATCAATGTGCGATCCCCCCGCCCCACCCCGGCTTTACTCAGTCGGTCGCACCATGCGTTTACCTCCGCATCGAGTTCGGCAAAATTTAACGTAAGATAATCAATCGCACCATCCGCCGTGCGACCTCGCGCCACTTTTAGGGCGGGATGATCCTGCTGACGTGCCGCCATCAGCGGAAGGTGGCGCGCGATGTTGGCAGAAGCGGTCATGGAGAAAACTCGGTCAGGCCTGTTTTAAGGCCGGTTCATCGCGGATCAAATCAGCCTGCCAGGCCATCAACACTTCGTCGATTTGATCTGGATTGCGAGCAATGCGCGCGAGCTGGTTGCGATTCGCGATCAAGGTCGGCTCCAAATTTAACTTCTTCGCCACACGGTCACGGTCTTCTTTGATTCGATCCTGCAGTTTCACCTCACGTTCCGTCAGCGGAGCGTTGTTCGGATCGCGCTTACGCTTGCGACGGGGCAATGAAGCAGGATCGCGAGCTAATCCGGCCGCCACAGCCTTGCGGAGAGAAGGCAACAGGCGGTCATGGCGACGTCCCAAATGAACCGTCGCCAAAATCGTTTCCAAGGATTCGCCCTCTTCGGCGGCTTGGCAGATTTTGAGCATACGCTCGTTGTTACACGTCTTAAAGGGAGGCACGTCGAGCCGCTCGGCGGTCTTTTCACGCCAGTGCCAAATCTCATACATCACGCTGAGCCCAGCTCCGCGTAGGCGATCGCTTTTGCCGAGGCGCCAGGCGTTTTCATCGCGCGGGGCAAATCCGGTGAGGCCCGATTCGATCTGAGCTTCGCATTGCTGCCGGAGCCAATCAGTGCGTTTCAGCTTCTTGAGATCGCGCATCAGAATATCGCGTAAGGCCGGCAGGTGCCACACATCGAGCGCAGCGTAATCGAGCATCTTTTTCGTGAGGGGACGCTTTGACCAATTGGCCTTTTGCGATTCCTTCGAAAGCTTCACCGCAAAGTGATCCTCAAGCAGCGACGCCAGACCCACCCGCGGACGGTTGACCAACTGCGCAGCCAACATCGTATCGAACATGCTCTTGGGGCGGAATTCGCAGAAATCGTGCAGGAGGCGAATATCGAAATCACTGCCGTGCATGAGCAGATGCTTCATTTTCAAACGTGACCAAAGGCCTTCAAGTTTCAACCCAGCGAGCACATCGACCATGAAGACCTCTTTGCCCACGAGAAATTGGAGCAAGCACACGCGGGTCTTGTAGTGAAACATATTGTCCGCCTCGGTATCGAGGGACACTTCGTCCACCGTATCGAGGGCGTTGAGCAAGGGCTCAAGCTGGTTTTGTTGATCAATCAGCAGATATTCAGGAGGAATCGGGCTCACTTTGATATTAAGAAGGCGCCGCACGGGCACGGGAAGATAACGCGAAATCATATTAGGCCCAGGCGCTTAAAAAGGCATCCGTCAATTGCGGGAGTTGGTTGCTGTAGCCACCTTCGAGCACAGCGGCAGTCGGCAGCCCGGCTTCTTTCAGCCAGGAGCCAAGGGTGGCAAAGTCTTCTATTTCCAAGGTCATATCAGTAATGGGGTCGTGCACGAAGGCATCGAACCCTGCAGATACGAGCACAAGTTCAGGGTGAAAAGCGAGCACCGCTTCCCAAGATTCACGCAGAGCCTCCAGATGATGGCTGCGCGGGCTTTGCGGGGCGACCGGCCAGTTGCGGCAATTATCAAAACTCTCCGTGCCCGTGCCGGGATAACCGGGATATTGGTGAACCGAAGAAAACAACAGGTCATCACGCCCGTGCAGAATAGCTTCGGTGCCATTGCCGTGATGTGCATCGAAATCCCAGATCGCGATGCGCCCGACACCTTGAGACCGGGTATGAAGCGCGGTGATCGCGATGTGATTGAGATAACAAAAGCCCATCGCTTGCCCGGATGTCGCGTGATGCCCGGGAGGTCGCATTAGCGAAAATGCCTTTTTGCCACTGCGCGCGAGCTCAGCCGCCGCGATCGCGGAGCCCACGGCGCGTCGGGCATGATCATAGATGTCGTCAAAATACGGCGTATCCGGATCGAAGTCTTGGGGGACCTGAAACCGCTCCAAATGCGCTTCACGATGAGCCAGTCGCAGGACTTCCTCGGATGCGGGTGCCGCCATTTCCCAAATCCACTCCGGATGCACTTCACGCAAATGAGCCGAGGTGCGGAGCGTGCGCGCGGGTTGATCCGGGCGCGCGGACGAACCGTATTCAGCACACTGGGGATCGTGGAAAATCTGCATGGTTAAAATGGCCGCAAAAAGGCGTAGAAGTCGCAAGAGGTGAATCGGAGAAGCCGCGAAATGAATGTTTTTAGTTTTTGCGCTTTTGGCGGCTTTTTGCGGCACTCTGATCCAATGAAAGTTGTCGTGCTATGTTCCGGGGGGATGGATTCAGTGACCGCGCTTCATCGCGCTCAGGAAGAACACGAGGTGGCTGCCGTGATCGGTTTCGACTACGGTTCGAAGCATAATCACCGCGAGCTGCCCTTCGCCGAATTGCATGCCCAGCAGCTTGGGGTGCGATATGAGAAGATCCCATTGAATTTTGTGAACCGACTCTTCGATTCCGATTTACTGAAGAGTGGCGGCGAGATTCCGGAAGGACATTACGAAGCGGAAAGCATGAAGAAGACCGTCGTGCCGTTTCGAAATGCAATCATGCTCTCGATCGCGTGCGGTTTCGCCGAAAGCGTCGAGGCCAAAGGTCTGGTGATCGCCGCCCATGATGGTGACCACGCGATCTATCCGGATTGCCGCGAACCATTTATGCAGGCGATGAGCAATGCCATGCTCCTCGGCACCTACGCGAAAATCAAACTCCTGCGCCCCTTCATCGAAATGTCCAAAGCGGAGATCGCCACCGAAGGGTCCCGACTCGGGATCGATTTCGCGCAGACCTGGTCATGCTATCAGGGTGGTGATAAACACTGCGGAAAGTGCGGCACCTGCGTGGAACGTCGCGAAGCGTTTACCCTGGCCGGAATCACCGATCCGACGATTTACGAGACAGAGGAACCTCTCCCACGTTCATAATTCACCTATTCAAGGATGGCACGTATCAATACGGATTTGCTCTACTGTAGGGCGGGGTCTCCGAACCCCGCCTTAGCCGTCTTTAGTGATTCGATGGCGGGGTTTGGAGACCCCGTCCTACAATCTAGGTTCACAATCTAGTATGCTGATTTCGGAAATATTCTATTCGGTGCAAGGCGAAGGCGAACTGACGGGTGTGCCGTCGGTCTTCGTTCGCGCGAGTGGCTGCAATCTACGCTGCAATTGGTGCGATACGCCCTACGCCTCGTGGAAGCCGGAAGGCGTGACCATGGATGTCACGGAGATCGTCGCGAAGGTGCAGTCGTATCCGGCTGCGAAACACGTCGTGCTGACCGGAGGCGAGCCGATGGTCGCGAGGGAGATGCCTCACCTCGCGGGGGAGCTGAAACAATTGGGCTATCACATCACGATCGAAACGGCGGCGACGATTGCGCCGGGTAACATCGCCTGCGATCTCGCATCCCTCTCTCCCAAGCTCAGCAATTCGGCACCCGATGAGCGATTGACCGATTCATGGAGGGAGAAGCACAACTCACTGCGTTGGCAACCGGAAGTGGTCGCGGCCTGGATCGCGCACTACAATTATCAGCTTAAGTTTGTGATCGCGGCGGAATCGGATGTCGCGGAAATGGAAACGATGCTGGCAGATCTCAAGCCGGAGATTCCTCCACATAAAATCATGCTCATGCCGGAGGGCATAACGATGGAGGCGCTTCGCGAGCGGGCCGGCTGGTTGGCCGAGTTGTGCAAGGCGCGAGGTTACCGTTATGCGCATCGGCTGCAGATCGAATTGTATGGTGACACCCGTGGCACATGAGTCAGCGCGCTAAGCACCATTCGATCCCGATTCCCCGTAAACTCTCCGAGGAATTAGCGGAATTGCGTGAACACGTCGGCTCCCGCGCGGTCACTTTACGCGAAGTGATCTACCGATTGCGCGGTCGCGCGTATTCGGTGCTGCTGATTCTGCTCTGCCTCCCTTTTACCCAACCGATTCCCCTGCCCGGCCTGTCCACTCCAATCGGTTTAGCGATTGCGTTTATCGCGATGCGACTCGCCTTGGGCCAACGACCATGGTTGCCGAAAAAGCTGCAACGCAAAGTGCTGCCTGCAGGTTTTTTCGCCAAAGTTTTCGCCGTCGCCGCCTGGGTGCTGCGCCTCCTCGAATCGTTCTTGCGGCCCCGCTGGCCGTTGATCTGTGCCAACCGGAGCGCGTTGCAAGTTCACGCGCTCTTCATGCTGATCGCCGCCCTGGTGCTGCTGCTCCCGCTCCCCATTCCCTTCAGCAATACGTTTCCCGGCTGGACGATTCTGCTCCTCGCGGCGGGTATGCTCGAGCGCGACGGTCTGTTTATCCTCCTCGGCTACCTGACCTTTGCTTTGGGGACCCTCTATTTCGTCCTGCTGGGAGAAGCCACCCAGCAGGGGATCAACGCGCTGATGCTTTGGATCAACGGCTGAGCAGAAAGCGACGGCGAATCACCGCCAAGCCGAGAGCACTGATGCCAAATATCAGCGCGACCGTCGAGGGCTCAGGCACTGCTGAATAACCGATATCCCTGAGTCCCGCGACATCCAGGGCGGTGATGTATTTCCGCTCATTGGATGCGATATTCGGATCCATGGCAGCCTCCTGAGTCGTCTCTTATCCATAAACAGTGCTCTGGGTATTTTCAGCCCAGTGCCCATTACCACTGGAGAGAGTAGGATTACTGCCGACCAGTGCGGTCGCATAGGTGCCATTGAATTCACCGGGATCACCGTTATCCACGAGATTAGTCCATGAATCAGTCGTGCCAAATCCAAGCACGTGAATGATCTCGTGGATAGCGACAGAGAAGAAATCAAACGCGGAGCCCATGTCTTCCACCGTATTGATATCCGAATCAAAATACCAATTAGTGTCGGTATCGAATGACAACGAACCGCCCCAACCCGTGTTATAAGTGCCATTACCGCGATAACTGATATCACTAAACCAATCCCCATATCCGCTTGCACTAAATCCGCCGGCTCCTCCTATTCCAAGGGTGGAGCCTCCCAGCACTCTACCACCCGCATAGATAGTATAAACATTGGCCGCATAGGTTGGGTTGGTAATCGAGCCAGAAGAACCATCACCGGGATTGGTGAATGTAGCATCCCATGTATTTGGCTGGGCATCACCGGGCGTGGGAGTGATAGCATTGAGACTGGTTGAGCTGAAAATGTTGCTGATGTAGGTTCCGGCCGCTTCCAAGTTGGTCTTACGGCTTTCAGTGAAAAAATTATTCGTGTCGTAACTGTAATCGAACGTGATGGTGAATTGCGCCTGCGCAGATGCCACTACGAACAGGAAAAGAGGGAGTAACTTTTTCATCTGATAAAAATGTAAACGACTGTCAGTAAACGCGGCAATTCTGTTTTGTGGTCGTGATCATCGACTTAGATCGATTTACATTCAGTTGATCATTGCAGCGAACCGATGAAAAACCACCCACAAGAAACACGGCTCAATATCCTGATGATCGTCGCCGACGATCACCGACACGATTGTCTGCATGGTGATCGCATCAACGGTCCGGCCACACCGGTGCTTGATCAGCTGGCGGCACGCGGCACGGAGTTTACCGGCGCACGCATTATGGGCGGTGACACGCAAGCCGTCTGTGTGCCCAGTCGCGCCGCGCTCCACACCGGTTGTGGTTCGAGGCGCGCCTTGGCGACGCCGCATTCCGAAAATTTCCTTGAGCGACAATGCATCACCAAGGACCGCACATTACTCGGCGAAGTATTAGGCCAAGCCGGTTACCGCACCCATGCCGTCGGCAAATGGCATAACGATCCGGCCTCGCTGAATCGCAGTTTCGCCTCCGGTGACGCGCTCCTGATGGGAGGCATGAGTGATCACGAAAATCCACCGCTCCACACCTACGATCCGAGCGGCCAATACGATACCGCCAACGCAAAACCAGGGGATGGCTTTTCCACCGAACTGTTCGCCAATGCCGCGATTGATTTCGTCGAAACAACCAAGGCCGGCGACGCTCCGTTCTTTCTCTACTGCGCCTTCACCTCACCCCACGACCCACGCACGCCACCGGCTGACTTTCGCGAGCGCTACAATGACGAGCAACTCGCGCTACCCGCTAATTTTCTGCCCCAACACCCTTTCGACAACGGCGAGCTCAGCGTGCGCGATGAGTTGCTCGAATCCACCCCACGCGATCCCGCCGCCGTGCGACGTCATCGCGGCGATTACTACGGCATGATTGAGCACCACGATCACCACATCGGTCGAATGATCGACGCTCTGGAACGCAACGGACAACGTGACAATACGATCATCGTCTACGTGTCCGATCACGGCCTCGCGCTGGGTTCGCACGGTCTGATGGGAAAACAAAACCTCTACGAGCACAGTGTGCGCGTGCCTTTGATCATGAGCGGCCCGGGCATTCCCACCGGAGACGTCGTTTCGCATGACGTCTATTCGCATCGCCTGCTGGCCACCCTTTGCGGGCTGGCCAGCGTGCCTCTTCCCGCAACCGTCGATGAGCCATCGCTTTGGTCCGGGGACGATTCCGAATACCACTTCGCCCACTACTACGACCAACAACGGATGGTGAAAAATGGGCGCTGGAAACTGATCCGCTACGACATCGGTGAACAGGCTCGTGAGCAGTTATTCGATCTCGAAACCGATCCCTATGAACTGACCGATCTGATCGACGATCCCCATGCCCAAAAACACCGTGCTCAATTGAACGCGGCGTTGGAAGAATGGTGGGCGAGATACGTCTGAGTTAAAACTCGTTGAAGGCGTTTTGAATGGGGGCGACACCTAGCTTGGTGAGCATGGTGGTGCAGGGTCGTGATCTTATCTAGCCATCATCTTTATCTGTATTCGAAAAATGTTTCAGATAAATCAAGGTCGCGAGAAGGCCCGGAATTGAAAAAAGGAAGATTCCTATAATGGAGTGATAAAAGTCATGCAGCCCTAAAACACCACTCGCAAGCACCCCGGCCGCTGTTCCCGTATAGACTGCATTAATGGCGATCAGACCATTGATGTGTTTTGAGTGAAGCATCATCGCAAGTATGTCAGCATACGCCAATCGCTGCAGATACAGGTTGTTGTTGTGATTTTTCGCTCACTTGCCCGTCCGGAATCGTCACAATACGATCCGCAATTTCAACAACCTCGGACGAATGAGCCGCCAAGATTATGGTTCGTCCTTGATTCCGTAGTTTTCTCAGCAGCGACATGAAAGTCTGAGCTGACTTTTCATCGAGAGCCGAAGTCGGCTCATCCAGCAAAAGGATGGGGGCATCATGATACAAGGCGCGCACCAGCGACAATCGCTGACGTTGTCCACCTGAGAGATTGGTCCCGTTTTCGTTGAGATGCGTCATGAATCCTTGGGGTAATTTTTCAATAAATGACAACGCACCGAGTTCACGACAAAGATTCAGGACTCTCTCCAAATCCGGCTCATAATCACCCGGCACAAGATTTTCCAAAACAGTGCCCGACAGCAGGCGAGTTTGTTGGTGCACGACCGCCATTCCTTTTCGCAAGCTAGCAAGGGCGAAATATTGCACGTCATGGTCACCGATAAATACCCTACCCGCGACGGGTAGATACAAGCGCTGAATCAAGGCGAGGATCGAGCTTTTACCTCCACCAGATTCACCAATCAACGCGGTGATCTTTCCTTTTGGAATAGTGAAGGAGAGAGAATCAAAAATGGCAGGTCTACTGGGGTGCCGAAAAGTAACTTCTTCAAATCGGATGTCTCCCGAATGTCGTGATTCAAAGTTTATCGTGCCTTGATCCTTCTCTATTTCCATATCGACCAAATCGAAAAGTCGGTCTGTCGCGATGAGAGTATCTTGTATCGACGCATTCAGCCCGATCAGCGAAGCGATTGGCCCCGTGAGATACCCCGCCAGGGTGTAGCACGACATCAACTGACCGGGAGTAAGATCAGCCGTGAGCACAAGTCCGCTGCCAAACCAAAGTAAGCCGATCATATAAACTGATGTCACCAAGGTTGCTGCGGTGTTACAGCCCAAGCCACCGAGAGACGCAGCCCACGCCGTCTTGAGAACCCGAACGAGTCGGGTTTCGGTTCTGAAGGCCGCATCAGCTTCGAGTTGGAAGCCTCGTATCACAGGCTGAGCTTTGAGCGATTCCACCAATTGGGCATCAAAGTCAGCGCCGCGCTCCATCATCTGGCGCTGATAAGTGCGGTTCAGTCTGTTGACCGCCCAATAGATAATCACATTGATCGGCAGTAGCACTAACGAGATCGCCGCCAGTTGGGGCGAATAGACAAACATGGCAGCCAGAGAAAACAGTAGGATCAACGGATTGATCGTGAGGTTTAACAGAGACCCGTTGATAAAGTTGCGGATCTTCACAGCATCACCCACTCGTGAAACAATTTCTCCCACTCGCATCGTGTCAAAAAACGACTGAGGTAATTGCAAGAGGTGGCGATAATAAGCCGGTATTAAAGCCACATCGATTTTCTGAGCCGTGCGAATCGAAATGATACTTTGAAACCACCCTAGTATCCGCTTCACCACCACAATACCCAGCATGGCCACGCCCAGGAGGTTGAGCAGCTGTCGATTGCCATCCGGAATCACATTATCCACGATCTTTTGCACATAAATCGACATCCCCAACCCGAGAATTGTCGTGGCAATCGCTCCAATGAATGCCTGAGCCAAAACAGCCCGATGCGGTTTCATCAGACCCACCAATCTCCTCCCCGCGGAGATGGTTTGGTTTCCCGGAACGAAACCCTCTCCGGGTGCGAGTAAGATCAGCACTCCTGTCCAAATTTTTTTGAACCTCTCATGCGACCATCTTTCTACTTTCCCTACGGCGGGATCCATAACCTTGGCGTGCCTGGGTGTCCAACCGACTAAGACAACATAATGGAGTAATCCCTTTTCTAACAAACAATGAGCAATTGCTGGTAGGGGAACCGTGCTCAATGCGTCGGGAGGCCCCTTCACCCCTTTGACACTCAAACCAACACTACGTCCACAATCAACAAAACCACTTGCCGTTGTTCCGGCTTTCGTCGTTCCCAAATGACTGCGAATCAATGACCGAGAACGACCAATGCCATAGTAATCCAACACCCAAGCCATACAGGCCACGGCGCAATCAGAAATATCCTGCTGCCGATAGATCATTATCTATTTCACTCACAGACCTGAGAAAATTCTCACATTCAGCGTGGCTTTGCTTTTCCCACAAAATAGTAAAATACCAAAACAAGTGGCAATGTAACTATGGCTACGGCCCTAGCCTTTTCAGTATGTTCTACAAAGTAAAACGACAAGGCGCATGATATCGACCATGTATATAAAACAAGAATCGAGATTCGATGAAAACTTTTAGTCATATCATGAATGCGCGATAGGTTATGGGGTGCATTCATGCAATACACCCCATAACCCAATATTCCAATCACGCGGTATTCGAATTACGCATCTTATTTATACACAACAATGTAACAATTAAACCGGGGAGAACAAATAGCAGGATACCGATCATAGATATCCCTATGCCATAGTCTCCTATGAGGCCACCTGCCATAACCCCGGAAGCAGTGCCAGCATAGACAGCATTCACGGTCACAAGGCTTTTTATGCAATCAGTTTTCATATTCATAATTAATTCCCCCTGAATTCGCTCACGGTGTATGTTCCCGCTCCAATTAGACCCCCAAACAACCCTCCCTGGATGCCTCCAAGAAGAAAACCGCCACCCGCACCAACAGCAGTTCCGGGAGGCCCTCCTAGCATAGTTCCTCCGAATGCTCCGATTGTGGCTCCAGTGAGTGAGCCACCTACCATACCCATTAAACCACCTTCGGCAAATGCTCCCATGAATCCCGAAAAGGTCCAAATACCTCCGTCTATTTCAAAGAGTTCAGCATCTGTAAGTCCTTCAAGATTTGAATTTTCTGATATCATATTAGTCATTGTATTTTATTTTTTGATTCCACAGCGGAATTGCGTGGAAAGGGTTTATGGCGGACTGGGTGTCACACCTTGATAGGGGTTTATCCAAACGCTCGAGTCCTCATAAATGATTTGAAGCAAACTCCGACGGCTCACCCGGTAACGCGCCACTAGTGTCATCCCCTTCCGCAGAGCTCCCGTCACTCCCTTTGATAGCTTTAAGAGGGTGGTCTCAGGCCGAATGGTCACTTTATATGATGGAAAAGTCGACCCACTCTCAGTGGACAGATCCTTGCCAACATCGATCACACTACCATTAAGCATTCCCCATTGTGTGTATGGAAAGGAGTCAACCTGAAGGCGCACCTTCTGACCAATTTTGATCAGGCCAATATCGCGTGGGGAAACAAATGATTCCACCACGAGGTTTGTAGAGGGTGAAATTGACCCAAAGACTTGTCCCAATTGTGCATAAGCACCAGGACTCCAGCCGGTGAGCCCAATGACCACACCGTTCAAAGGAGACTTTAGGACGAAATGCTGTTTCTCCTCTTGTATCCTTTTGTAGTCTGAGCGCAATTGAGCTAATGAATCCTCCTCTTTACGGAGCTGGACCTGCCAATTGGAAATAGACAGCTCTACAAGGAGAGTGTCCTCTGCGATACATTTGGCTGTTTCCGAACGAGCATCCTCAAGTTCCTGCCTGGTTACCAGTCCCCTGATGGCGAGAGTTTCATATCTCGCTTGCTGTTTCCGGGCTCTGCTTCGCGCAATTCCATTCGCCGATAGCTTTGCACGAAGCTGTTCTATTTCAGCATGAAGGTGCGGTGTTTGCACTGCCTGAACCGTAATAGCGTTTAGAAAAAGTGACTCATCCCATGTATCACTTGAGCCCTCCGCGAAATCCCTACCAAGTTCAGATGAGATTGGAGAAAACATGCGAATGAGTAAGACCAAATCTTCATGCAAGATGCCATGCCGGCGAATCTGATTCTCGAGATAAGCCATTCGTTCATCAATTTCCTTGCTGTCGAATTGCATCAACACCTGTCCCGCTTGAACTACTTCGTTATCCTCCACCAACACTCTAGTAATGTGACCGGAAATCGCAGACCGCAGATCAACTTTTTCATGGATGGGACGAACCATACCTTGAGCGCTAATTGTCACATCTAATTGCACCAAAGGAAGACTAACAAAGGCAGTGACTATACCAATCAGTATGAGCCAGTAGATCCAAGGACATCTACTACGATGCATTCTGAGCAGTCCCTCCACAGAATCACTGGCAGCTGTGATCGGAAAATACTGAGATTCAATTCTCATCGCAACTTCGTCTATATACACGAAGAGTTCATCAATAAATCATTTTATGACACCACCAAAGAAGTATTAATGATGATTAAACAAGACAACTGGGGTCGGCTAGTGTCCATCCCTTAGGTCTCAGTGGTAGCTTTATTGAATCGTTATAATTATACCTTATGACACGATTATAACGAGATAGTGTTTAACTAAGGGCTATCTATTTAAAGCAATAGATTGGCATTTTTTACATCTGTTGCTTGTTCATGTATACTAATCACATGCACCACTCCGGCAATTATATGCAAATCGACTACATAAACAGAATCCACTGTCGCATATAACAAAACTGCCTGATAGCTACTAACCCAGTAACAAATACCATTTAAATCTCTGCTCTAAAATTCGTCGTAGGCGATCTGCGTGGGCGCGACGCCTAGCTTAGTGAGCATCGTCGTGCAGGCTTTGATCATCAAGGGCGGGCCGCAGAGGTAGTATTCGACGGCCGTCGGATTCGGATGATCGCGCAGGTGGTTTTCCAAGACGACTTCGTGGATGAATCCGGTGTGGCCGGCCCAGGCGTCTTCCGGTTGCGGATCGGAGAGCGCGAGGTGGAAGGAAAAGTTGGGATGCTCCTGATCAAGCGTCGTGAAGTAATCGTCGTAGAAGATCTCCTGCTTCGAACGCGCGCCATACCAGTAGCTGATTTTACGGTGCGAATTTTCCGTTTCGAGGAGATGCGCGAGGTGCGCCCGAAGCGGAGCCATCCCGGCGCCACCGCCGATATAGACGGCTTCTTTTTGGGTGGGCTTGAGATGAAAGTCACCAAAGGGACCAATCGCGCTGACCGTATCTCCGGCTTTCAGATTGAAGACGTAAGCCGACCCGATTCCCGGAGGGCAATCCTGCCCGGGAGGCGGCGTGGCAATGCGCACGTTGAAGCGAAGGGTCTGCTCGGTCGCGACATTGCTCGCGAGGGAGTAATTGTTGCGACGGCCTGTTTTCGGGTTGGTCGCAACGAGATCAAAGACGTGTTGGGCTTCCCAGACTTTCGCGTAGGGCTCGGGAATATCGAAATCACGGAATTTGATTTCGTCGTAAGCGGGGATGTTGAGCTGCAGGTAATCACCGGGCGTGAAGGTGATGGACTCGGTAGAATCTATCGGTTCGAGCACAAGCTCTTTGATGAAGGTGGCGACACTGCGATTGGAAACGACGCGCAGTTGATAGGTCTTGGGCTCGCGAGCGCCGACTCCACCGGCCCGAAGCAGATTGAGCCAGAGACGACCGTTGCGCTCCTCCAGCGGATAGGTTGCGAGGCCGCGACAGATCGGTGAACGGGCGGGCGAACCGTCGGCGAGGTTGAAGCGGCCGTTATGTTTCGGGCATTCGATGATCTTGCCTTTCACGAGTCCGTTCGAGAGGTGGGTATTGCCGTGGGTGCAAACGCCATCGGTCGCGTAAAGAATGCCGTCGGCATCGCGATAGAGCGCGAAGGTTTTATTGCCGTGATCGAAACGAATCACATCGGCCGGACCAAGATCAGCCGCCGCACAGATCTCGAGCCAACCCTCAACATCGGGTTGCAGCTCGGCTGTATGGATATCCGATTCAACGGTTCGCTCTGTGGGGATCGGCAGTTGGCGTTTTACATGATAGGCTGGGTCTTTTACTTGGCGCAGAATCGTCGGCACGATTTCCCGATACGTTTCGATAATGCTGCCGTAGGGCGTGGGCATATCGTCTTTCACCAGGGCGTGCAGGCGCGGCAAGTTATGATACGGCACGAGCGGGAACATGTGATGCTCCACATGGTAATTCATGTTCCAGTAGAGATAACGATGAATCGGATTCATGTAGACCGTCCGGCAGTTGAGCCGGTGATCGAGCACGTTTTCGGCGAGCCCGGCATGCTGCGTGTAGCCGTAGATATTCGACAGCCAAGTGCCGAACAATCCGGGCAGGCCGATGAACATCAGCGGTAGGATGCTTTGGTGATAGATCGCCAACCCGATCACCGTGACGTAGATCAGAACCGCGATGCGGGCGCGAAAATAGATTTTCGGAAACTCGCTCTCGGGAATATAGGTTTTCTCCTCGGGCAACATTCGACCCGTCGCATGAGTGAGGATTTGAGTGAAGTATTTCTGGTAGCTCGGAATACTAAATACCCCGAGAAACATCTTTCGGAGATTGGGTGGTCGCGGCACGGCGATCTCGGGGTCGCGTCCCACAATGATCGTATCGCTGTGATGGCGGGTATGACTCCAGCGCCAGAGCACCGATTCACGCATGACCATGAACGAGGCGATCTCGTAGAGGGCGCTGTTCATCCAATCGGTTTTAAACGCCGTGCCGTGTTCGGATTCATGCCAGCGTGAATCCGAAGTGGAGGCGTAGAGCACGGCATAGATCAGATAAGGAATGATCGCCCACCAAGTGCCCCACAGGGTGTAGGTCGCATAGGCGCTCCCAAAGATCAGCGCAAACCAGAGGATAGTATCGCGAATCGCGGGGCCATTGCGACGCTCCAGCAGTTTACGCATTTCAGCCCGCGGCACCGGGGTTTGATACCAATCGGCTTCGGCCAGACCTTTCTCAATCGCCTTGGCGGCGTTGACCCCAACGAGACTGTAGTCGGTGATGGCGGTAGGTCGCGGTAACGTCGCAGTGGAATGATCATCAATCATGGTAGGTCGGTGTAATGGGGTAAACGGTTGCGATGCTCTTTTGTTTTCGTCGATGAAGGTGCCTCAATCCTGATGAAACAACTCTTCCATCTCGGCCCACCACTCGCCTTCGCCCCGGGTGGGAAGCGGCTCCTGGCAGGGTTTATTCAGGGCCCACCAACGCTGTGTCGCAGGGTCGGCGGCGATCCGAGCGCAATCGGCTTCGTAATCTTGACCGTGATATTCGAAATAACTGAAGAGCCACCCTTCCCGATGGAAAATGGTGTAATTGCGAATATGGCAGGCCGCGAGGGTGGCGAGCACTTCGGGCCAGACCGCCTGATGATAGCGTTGGTATTCTTCGAATTTTTCGGGACGAACCCTGATGACCGAGCCGAGACGTTGCATCGGGATCAGCTGGTCGAAAACGCGTAGATCGTGGTGCGGCGTTGCGGTGTGCCGGGGCGCACGAGGATATCACCCAATTCCGGATGACTCACGCCATCGGGGTAGCCCTGACATTCGAGACAGAGTCCGCCGTGTGCATCGTAGGCGCGACCTGATTTTCCGATGTCGGTGCTATCGAGGGAGAGGCCCGTATAAAACTGCAGGTTCGTTTCATTAGTGAGCACTTGCATCACGCGACCGGAAGCCGGATCAACCACGCGTGCCGTTAACTCCGGCTCGACGATCGCCTGTGGACGCAATTGGTAATTATCGCCATGACCTCGATACACCTTCGCGATCACATCGCTCATTTTATGCGCCGTGCGGAAATCGCTGGAGGTATCGGTGACAGATTCGAGACGACTACTCAGGGTCATGTATTCATCGGCAGAAGGCACAAAATTGTCCGCCAGGATTTGAATCTCATGATCCGCCACACTGCCCGAGCCTTCTCCGGACAGATTGAAATAGGAATGGTTGGCCAGACTCAACGGAGTCTCCCGATCGGCGGTCGCTTCGCTTTCGATGATGAGTTCGTTTTGTGCCGTCAGGGTATAGGTAATCGCGATATCAACATTGCCGGGATAACCTTCTTCTCCATCCGGACTGTGGTAAGTGAGACGAAGCGATTCAGCTCCATCGGATCGCGTCACGGGAGCGGCGCTCCAGATGCGTTTATCAAATCCGGTGAGACCACCATGAAGATGGTTGGGTTCATCATTGCAGACCAACTGATGGTCTTGGCCCTCAAGCGAGAGGAGTCCCTTGCTCACCCGACCGGCAATTCGCCCGATAATCGCCCCGAAATAGGGATGCCGTGCGACATAGGCATCGAGATTGTCGTATCCGAGCACCACGTCGGCCAACTCACCTTTCGCATCAGGCACCCGTAGCGCCGTGATGATGCCGCCGTAGGTAATCACATCAAGGGATGCCCCGGAGGAATTAGAGAGCGTGTGCTGCTCCACGGATTCACCCGTGGGAAGCGTTCCAAAGTTTTTAGAGGTCATAATTGAATCGGGGTAAAAGAAGACAAAACGCCGCAGTCAAACCGACGACTCGTCTCACTGGACAAATATTAGGAAGACCGACACTTTGTCGAGATGAGCGACACCCCCACCCCAAAATTTGGCGAGCTTGGTCAAGTCTCCTTTGCCGTCACCGATATCGACCGTGCCGTGGTTTTCCTGCGCGACAAGGTAGGCCTGTCTTTTCTCTTTCAAGTCGGTCCGGGTGGTCTCGCGTTTTTCATGCTCGGTTCGGTGCGTCTGATGGTGACCAAACCCGAAGGCAAAGCGGCCCCGGGAGCCAATTCCACACTCTACCTGAAAGTGGCCGACATCGACGCCAGCGTCGCCGAGCTCACGGCACGTGGTGTGGTCTTTGATGATGAACCGCATCTGGTGGCGAAGATGCCCGACCATGAACTCTGGATGGCGTTTTTTCGCGATCCCGATGGAAGCTTGCTTGGGTTGATGTGTGAGAAGCGCTGAATACGCCTAAAGTGAAAGCCTCACATTTTCGATACCTGTCGCTAGCCTTGGGGTTACTCTGCGGCCTGCTACCCCAGTCATCTTACGCCGAGACCAAATCGACTAGTCCGATTCCCAAGTTCCGGGCCCAACCCGCCTATCCGCACGAACTGCGAAAGACCAATACCGAAGGAACTGTGATCGTAGAATTCATCGTGGATAAGCAGGGCAATACGAGAAAAGCGACCGTCGTGCGAACTACTCACGAAGGATTTAATATCCCCGCAATGGACGCCGTGATGAAATGGAAATTCAAACCGGGCACCAAAAACGGCCAAACCGTCAACACCCGGATGCAGGTGCCGATCATCTTCAAATTAAAAGATAATCGCCGACCCATTTTCACGCCGATGAAAGGCGAACCCCGAGCTGAAATCAGAGTCTCAACGGGAAGTCGCGTGGTGTATCCTTTCGGACCTCTGCTGGAAAATGAAAAGGGCACGGTCACCGGAGTATGCGAGATCGCTCCCAATGGCCGGATCAGCAAGGTCGAATGGAAGAGCGAAACCAAACAGGAATTTAAGGGTGCCGCTCTCGCCATGACGGACACCGTGCTGTTTACCTTCACCCGAACGAAGGATAACCCGCCACCGACTCAGCTCCAGATCACTCTCGTCTTCGACACAACCAATGGCGATGCCCTGATCTCGAATTCCGCTGCCGCGATCTTGAAACGATTACGCCTTGAGGGTCTCAATGCGAAGTTCCCGGATGAACATGACCTGGATCAGCCTTTGGTTTCGTTGCGTCGGATCGAAGCGCTTTTTCCCACTTGGCTACCCGACAATATCAAGTTGGGAGAGGCCGTGGTGGAGTTCTTCGTCGACGAAACCGGGCGTGCCCAATTACCCCGGACCTCCTCGGCCACGGATTCCGCTTTTGGCTACGCGGCGTGCCAGGCGATCTCGAACTGGCGATTCGCATCACCGCTCAAGGACGGGGTGCCCGTCACGATGCGCACACGCATGACGATCACATTTCAGCGCCCCTGAGACGGTGGTCTTGATTCTGCGAACTGAATAACAAAGAGAAGCGCAGAACGCTCACTTGTGACGCTGCCAATCAAACTTGTTCTGATCGATCCAGCGGTAGTGATCAGCATAACGAAGCCCAGCTGCTGAATTCTCATCGAGGATTACGGTCGCCCTAGGGTGCTGTTGCAGAGCCGAGCCGGGACAAACCGCAGCCAGAGGCCCTTCGATCATATCTTCGACTGCGCGCACCTTAGCCGGCCCGAAGGCGAGCAACAGGCAACGTCGCGCCTCAAGAATCGTGCCTACCCCCATGGTCAGCGCATGTTTGGGCATCGCATCGAGCGAACCAAATACCTCGCTGTTATCGGTGAGGGTTTGTTCGGAAAGAATCTTGATCCACGTGCGCGAGCGGAGGGAACCGGTCGGCTCGTTAAAACCGATGTGCCCATTCCGACCCAGACCGAGAAGCTGCACATCGATCCCCCCGGCATCGAGAATCTTCTGCTCATAACCACGGCATTCCTCGTGCAAATTGTCAGCGGTGCCATCGGGCACATGGGTATTCTTCACGTCGATATTGATATGCTGAAAAAGATTTTCCTGCATGAAGTAACGATACGACTGATCGTGAGTCGAAGGCAGGCCAACGTATTCATCGAGGTTGAACGTGGTGACCCGACTGAAATCAAGTTCCTCTTCGCGGTGTAAGCGAATCAACTCCTGATAGAGTCGGAGCGGTGTGCGCCCAGTCGCAAGGCCGAGCACCGCGTCGGGTTTCTCGCGCACGATTTTAGCAATTATCTTGGCGCCAAGCAGGCAACCATTCTCGGGGTTTTCACGAATCAGAACTTCCATGGGTAACCGCAAACTAGGCGCGACTGCTACGAATGGGAAATCTTTAAACGCTGAGTAAAGTGACAACCCCGTGAAACTCCACGGATCAAAAACAGTTTGTGCGCCCCTGCTCTTTTCAATGGTGTCAGCGCATGAGCCCCATCCCCTTTCGCACTCTCGCGCTCGTCTTGATCGTTACCGCTCTAGGAGCCATTGCGGTGCACGGGCAGGTTGTTGAACCAAAACGAACAGACCAAGCCCTCCCTGAATATCCCTACCACCTCTGGAAGAAAAAGGTCTCGGGGGAGGTAGTCATCGAGCATATTGTCACCACAAATGGGAGCGTCGAGCACCCGAAAGTCATCCACGCATCGAATAAGAAGTTCATCAGACCTGCATTTGAAGCCATTAGAAAATGGCAATTCAAGCCGGGGACAGAAGATGGAGTGCCCGTCATTGCATCCATCCAATCCACGGTGAGATTTAAGATCGAAAACGCACTTCCTCCTAGAGACTCGCCGCCGCGTCGGAATCGATATTGGGCACCACCCGCCTACCCTGAAAAAATGAAAGGCTCAGGAGAAAAAGGGAAAGTAAGGATGCGACTCAAGATCAGTCGTTCCGGCGAAGTATCCTCTGCCAAAATCGTGGAATCCGATCACAAAGGATTCAACCGACAAGCCGTAAGTGTGGCGAAAATATGGAATTACTGGCCGGCGATAAAAAACGGCAAACGAGTGAAAGGCGTCATCGAGGAAACGGTTTCATTCGAAGAAGACCCCGGTCAGATCGTCATGAGCGTGGCAAAGACTACGGACCCAAGCCACTTCGCTGGATTCATTAGACAGACCGAACGGATCCATGAGCTTCTCACCAAGGTAGGTGGAAGATATTGGTCTCCATTCTCCAATTTATCCAAGAATCAGCAGAAAGCGTTACCTCGAAAAATGAGGTATAGCACACCTCCAGTCTACAATTACGGAGTCTCCGGAATATATCCTTTCGCCGAACTGTTAGCCAATCATCGCGAAGTCATCACCGGGCAAGTCACCATCTCTGCAAAAGGCGAGGCTATCAAAATCGAGTGGGCTTCAGAGAATGCTAATTCCGCCCTCAAAGGGGCAACGACTGCGATTCTTGAATCGGCAAGGTTTCAACCGGCCACCCGTAAAAAGAAGCCCGTAGCTACGAAGATGAATTTTAAAATCAATTTTGATCCTTATTCAGGCGATGTGCGTATCACGAACTCTGCTGCCTCCATCTTAAAGAAACTTCGACTGGAAGGATCCAAAGCCAAATTCACCAGCACCAAAGCACTTGATCAGAAGTTAACGATAGTCACTCGAAAATCCCCAATGCCACCTCGCCTCGGAACCCCCGAAGAGACCGAGGGAACAGCGCTCATCGAATTCTATATCGATGAGCAAGGGAACACCGCTCTGCCAAGAGTCTACAAAACCGACCACCCGGGCTTCGGTTACGCTGCCGTGCAAGCGATTGCCCAGTGGAAATTTGAACCTCCGCTCAAAGATGGTCAGCCCGTTGTCGTGAAAGTGCGTGTGCCGGTGGTTTTTAAGGGCGAGTGAGCAATGATATACAGGGCTATATCAAGCCCACCTAAACATATAGGGTTGCCCTAGCGATTGAGATTTGTAATCCTACCATCATGACATTCGTGCTGAAACGGATCGGTCTTATCGTTATACTTTGGTCCATTTGTTGCATCAATCTCTATGCACAGGATCTTTTTTTAACATCATGGGCATGGATAGATGAGGACGACCCTCCCGACACACTTCCAAAGTTTAAAGAGGTTAACACTCCTGAGGTTCCTGAAGGACTCGAGAATTATGATAGCTACGCCTATGCCTTGATTGAGGGTGGTGTCCTAAAATCAGGAAAGTGGTGGCGGCTACAGTTCATCAAAACGCATCCGAAATTAGATCTAAAGCTATTCGAACGGCCAATCGTCCCCACCAAACCAGCCTTAAGAAACCGGAAAAAGGTAAACAGTGGCATATGGAGGGCCCTAATCTACAACCCTATATCGGCAGCCCAGGGGTTAAATAACTCTACTCCACGCTTGGTGCATGTGGCTCCGGTTGTATTGCCCAACGAAGGCAAGGAATCGCGACGTAAGCTTGTCAGGACAAAGGTAACCGTGGACAAAAAAGGTAGGATAGTCCATTGGGAGACCCCACCTGAATGGGATAAGCAGACAAAAAGGGCTGCGGGGCTAGCATTCAGGAAATGGCAATTTGAACCGGCTCGAAGCAACGGTATTCCTGTGGAAACTACGGTCGAGGTTCCCGTAATGCTTCGTCCAGACTTCTATCTTGAGACTGATTTTGACACTAAATCTCCCCCTATACCACTTAAACGAGTAGCTCCTGAATATCCCCTCAGTCAGAGAATTGCAGGCTTTGAGGGCACGGTAATAGTTGATTTCTTGGTTGATATTGAAGGCCGAGTAAAAAGGGCCTTTGTTATCAAATCAAATAATCCTGCATTTGATGAACCTGCAATCGAGGCGGTGCTACAATGGGTCTTCAAACCAGCAGAAGTAAAGGGTCATCCAGTCATCTCAAGAATGCAGGTGCCCATTGTCTTTAGGCTGAATGAAAGAGGAACTTCAGCTTTTGAAGTTCAGACCCGAAAGAAACATCAAAAGAGACTTCCTCCAGAGTTCAGGTTCGATGTCGCTCCGAGACTTCAAAATATATCTCCAGCTATTTACCCTTACGAGGCACTCTTGGCTAAGAAGAAAGGAAATGTGGAATTCATGTTTCATGTTAATACCTTCGGACGAGCTCGAATCGTAAAAATATTTAAAAGTCCGGATAAGCAGTTTTCTGACGCGGTCACTGCTATGGTCGACACCCTTGTATTCGAGCCTGCCCTCAAAAAGGGACGACCCACCAACGCACTACTGGCGATGAAGCTAAGGTTTGGAGGGCCAACTGGTGATATCAGCGTATCTAAATCCGCCTCATCGATAATAAAGAAAATTAGAAGCAATAAAAAGGATAGTAACATCGTCAGCGCCAAAGAGCTTGATCATCGATTAATCCCAGTTTCTCAAAAACCACCCATTTTCCCAAAGAATCTCAATAGCGAGATTACGGACGGAAAAGCTATTATCGAATTTTACGTGGACCGCAACGGATTGGCGCAAATACCTCGATTCGTTTCGGCTACCGAACCTGCGTTTGGTTTCTCGGCTTGCCAGGCAGTGTCTACTTGGCGATTCAGACCACCGCTTAAAAACGGTAAACCAGTTGCGGTAAAAGCACGCGTGCCGGTGGTTTTCAAACGCTAGTCAATCGCTCAGTGTTTCAGCTTCGCTTGAAGTTTTTTTACCTCGGGGCTGATCGCGCCGCATTCTCCTCCACCGCAACCGCTGCTCTTTTTGCGGAAGGCGCGGCGCACGAGCCAGACGGCCGCGATGCCGACGGCGACGAGTGAAAGAATGGTTTGGACTTCAGGTGTCATTGATCAGAAGCCGAGCGCGGTGCCGGCCTGATAGACAATGAACGACAAAATCCACGCAGTGCCAGTCATGTAGCCGATTTGGAAGAACGGCCATTTCCACGAATTGGTTTCACGACGCACCACCGCAACCGTCGCCACGCATTGCATGGCGAAAACATAGAAGATCATCAGTGTGAAACACACGAGTGGAGTGAAGAGCGGGCGACCATCCGGCCACTTCGCGCTGGTCAGCGCATAACGCAGTGGCGTGGTATCTTCACCATCATCCTCCGCATTGAAGACCACACTCATGGTCGAAACGAATACTTCACGTGCGGCGAAAGAGGTGATGAGACCAATCCCAATCTGCCAATCGAAGCCAAGAGGTTCGATCGCCGGCTCAATGAAGTGACCGGCTTGGCCGGCGTAACTCTGAGCGAGTTGGTCCTTTGGCAGAGCTCCTTCCGGAGCCTTCGGATAAGCCGCGAGAAACCAGAGAATGATCGAGATACCAAGAATGATGGTGCCAGCTCGCTTTAGGAAGAGCCAGGCGCGTTCGACCATGTGTCGCGCGACATCAAGGATGGCCGGCATGCGATACGGCGGCAGTTCCATGATCATAAGCGGGGGCTCCCCCTTAAGCAGCGTGCGTTTGAACAACCAGGCGAAACCAAAGGCACCGACGGTGCCGAAAAAATACATCATCATCATGATGCCGACCTTCGTCAGCACGGGCACCGTTTCACCCGGGATCAGAGCCGCAATCATCAACAGGTAAACAGGCAGACGGGCGGAGCAACTCATGAGCGGCGCGACGAGAATCGTAACGAGCCGATCTTTGTGATCTTCGATCGTGCGCGTGGCCATGATACCGGGAATCGCACAGGCGTAAGAGCTGAGCATGGGGATGAAAGATTTCCCATTGAGGCCCACGCGACTCATCAAACGATCCATAATAAAAGCCGCTCGCGCCATGTAGCCGGTCCCTTCCAAGAGACCGATAAAGAAAAACAAAATCAGAATCTGCGGGAGAAAGATAACCACTCCCCCCACTCCCGCGATCGCTCCATCTGTGATCAAATCGCGCAAGTCGCCCGGCGACATCGAGCTCTTGACCCAATCGGCGAACGAGGCCGTATGGTCGTCGATCCAATTCATGGGGTATTCCGCGAAAGTAAAGATGCTGAGGAAAATTAACGTCATGATGCTACCCAGCACTAACCAACCCCAAACCGGATGAGTGACGACCGTGTCGATCTTATCACTGGCACTCGGCCCGTTTTGCACCGGGCTTTCGATAACCGTATTCTCACAAAGCTTACCGATCGCATCATAGCGCGAGCTGACCAGAGTTTCGGCCCAATCGGTTCCCTCGGTTTGCCAACGTGTTTGCCAGTGTTTGAGGATTTCCACCGTGCGGGGATTGAGTGCAACGGAGCCTGCAACATGAACGGCATCCTGATCGGTCAACAGGAGTAACGCCTCTGCTCGAGCAATAAAGGGAGGTTTCTCATCATTATCTGTCAGTGAGGCCTGCAGTTCGGACACCGCCGGTGCGATCGCAGACGGCACATCCCAAGCATGCTTCGAGAGAGGTAAATCAGGGCGGCTCATCGCGAGCCGAAGCGGAACGAGTCCCTTGCCATTGATCGCTTCGCAGGGAATCACCGGAATTCCGAGTTCGCGTTCAAGTCGTGCCGAACGGATATCGAGTCCCGCCTTTCGAGCGACATCCATCATATTGAGGATGAGAATTACCGGACGACCCAAGTCCAAGATCTGGTGAACCAGATAAAGGTTTCGCTCGAGATTATTGGCATCGACCACGCAGAGAATCCGATCAGGTTGCGGAGTATCAGTGCGGCGACCGAGAAGCACATCGCGCGTGACGGCTTCGTCCGGAGAACGAGCCGCCAGCGAATAAGCACCGGGCAAATCGATGATCGTCATCGGCTGACCGTGCTGCGAATAGCTCGTGCCGATCTTCTTCTCAACCGTGACTCCGGGGTAATTACCGACCTTTTGTTTCAGGCCGGTGAGTGCGTTAAATAGGGTGCTTTTGCCGCAGTTGGGATTGCCGACCAACGCATAGACCGGTTGTCGCGAATGGGCGGAGGGCTCAGAGCCGATATGCGAAGGCAGGGCCATGGGCAATTACTCGGCGGGTTCGACCATGATCTGATCGGCTTCGGTTTTACGAAGTGTCAGGCGATAACCACGCACTTTAATTTCGAGCGGATCTCCAAGAGGGGCTTTGCGCACAAAGGTCAACTTCGTGCCCACCAGCATTCCCATTTCGCGAAGACGCAGAGGAGCGGAATTGGCGCCCACAAATTCACGGATGGCCGCTTGGCTGCCTACCGCCAGTTCGGAAAGTCTCACCAGATCCGCCATGAGAGTGACTAGCTCGCGTCGTCGACTTGCTCGACGAGTATTTTGCGGGCCGCGTCGTGGTTGAGAGCGATGCGCGTGCCGTTGACTTGGCAGAGAATCGTTTGCGTGCCGGAAACTTTGGTTATGAGGGAGTCTTCCCCAAAACCCATCTCACGAACTCGTTGGCAAAAACGGACATCGCCACTCAAACGCTGCACGCGACCCAACGCTCCGGCTGGGAGCTGGCAAAGCGGTAAATGGTCGGTGGTGAAATTGGAATTTTGCTCAGACATGGGGTCAGTTGAGGCGTAGTTGAATGAGACTCAGTTTCAAAGTCAATGAGGTATAGCCTCGTTATTTGTCTATAAGATCCAGAGATATACCATCGCTCCCAGCAGGATGATACTGATGCCAAACAGGCCGATGGGGATTCCGGCCTTGGCCATATCACTGACATGAAGCTCACCACGCGCGTAGGCCATCGCATTGGGAGGGGTGCTGACGGGAAGTCCCATGGAGAGAGAAGCCGCCAGTGCGATTGGGATCATGACTGCAAGCACACCTGGTTGCCCGTAGGCGGCGGCCAAACCGATCGGCAGTAACAAATTGGCCACCGCACTATTCGAAATGAGTGTGCTGAGGACGAACGTGGAGACCACCAGCGTGGCGATGAGTCCCATCCCCACGGCGCCACTAGGTAAGATCGCCACGATTCTTGAGTCCAGCCCTGTGACGCTCAAACCGTAACCGAGGGCCAAACCGCCCGCGATCAGGATTAACACATCCCACTCAAGCCGGTTAATATCCTTCTGTGAAACAAAGCCTCCCACCAGTAACGCTACCACCGGGACAAGTGAAACCACCGATGCGGGTAGACCATGCACCCCTTCGGTCAACCAAAGTGTGGCAGTGAAGACAAAGACGCCGACCACCCATTTCGCACGTCTTCCGAGACTGGATATGGGCAGGGTAAAACCCGTGCCCTCGCGACCGGAGCGTCCATAGAGCTTGAGCAAGAACCAACCCAGCGTGCCCAGCAGCACAATCATCAGGGGCACCGCCACCATCATCCAACTCGCAAACGTAACATTCACATCCGCACTTCGCAGATAGCCCAGCGCAATCGCATTGGGTGGTGACGCGATCGGAGTTCCCAATCCTCCGATATTCGCAGCAAACGGCACCGCGAGCAGCAGGCCTTTGCGATAAGGATCCGAGGGATCGATCTGTGCCAGCAAAGGCATGGTGAGAGTGAGCATGAATGCCGTCGTCGCAGTGTTGCTCATCCACATGGAGAATAAAGCCGTGACCCCAATCACTCCAAAAAGCAGCATCTTCCGACTGCCGACATAGGGGCGCAGCAACCACGACGCCATATTTTGATCCACCTTCTCATTCACGGCCGCCCGTGACATGACCAGACCAGCAAAGAACAAAACCAGAATAGGACTAACGCTGGCATTGAGAATCGTCTTAAAACTCGGTCCGGCCTCGACTTCAAATCCTAGACCCGCCCACCCTCCGGGATTCGCCAAAAGAATTACTTCCGCCGCGATCACAACTAACGAGGTCACAAACAATGGGAGGGCTTCGGTGACCCAAAGCAGAGCTGCTAAAACCATAATTCCCGCCATGATCCCCTGTTCACGTGGCCAGTCGGTCATCTTGAAAACCGCGATCATCGTGATGATCCCAAGCGGTGCCGCGATGATGCGCCCTGTGATGTTGATTCTGCTGCCTGTCATAAGTGTGTGTCTTTCGAAAACTGTATTACCGTCACGGAGAAATAAAAAAAGCGCAGACCAAGGCCTACGCTATTGTGACAAAGAGAATAGGCCTGCGGTTAGCGCCGTCGTCGCTTTAAAGCAAGTTGGATGCCAGAGAAGCGAACCAAGCTTTGCAGATGCTCAAACTGACGTGGATCCACATCCTTCGCCTCTTTGAGATTCTTTTCAGCGCGCTTCAGCGCTTCTTCAACTGCGTTCTCATCGATGGACTCTTCCGAACACGCGTGTTCAGCGAGAACAGAAACTTTGTCGCCAGAAATCTGGGCAAAGCCACCACTTACGGCGAGATATTCAGTCGAGCCGTCCTTGGTAACCAGCAACTCACCATCATCCACTTGCGTGAGTAACGGGAGATGGCCGGGAAGCACGCCGATTTCGCCTTCCACCGTCGGAATGACGACGGTGTCGACCGTGTCGGAGTAAACCTGAGAGTCAGGAGTGACGATTTCGAGAGTGAGGGCCATGGGATGGATTATTTCTTGTCCGAGGAAGCGAGGACTTCGTCGATGCCGCCCTTCATGTAGAAGTCACCTTCAGCCACTTCATCGAGTTCACCATCGAGGATCATCTTAAAGCCTCGCACGGTGTCCTTAACGGAAACGTATTTACCGGGAGAACCGGTGAACACTTCGGCAACGGCGAAGGGTTGAGAGAAGAAACGTTCGATCTTACGAGCGCGGTAAACGGTTTGCTTATCCTCAGGGGAGAGTTCGTCGAGACCGAGGATCGCGATGATGTCCTGGAGATCCTTGTAACGCTGGAGCACGCGTTGGCACTCACGGGCGACTTCGTAATGCTCTTGGCCAACAACAGTCGGCTCGAGTGCATTGGAAACGGAAGCGAGAGGATCCACGGCAGGGTAAATACCCTTTTCCGCAATCGCACGTTCGAGCACGATCGTAGAATCCAAGTGAGCAAAAGTGTTAGCCGGTGCAGGGTCAGTTAAATCATCCGCAGGAACGTAAACCGCCTGGAAGGAAGTGATGGACCCCTTCTTCGTTGAAGTAATGCGCTCTTGGAGCTGCCCCATCTCATTGGCGAGGGTTGGTTGGTAACCCACCGCAGAAGGAGAGCGGCCCAGCAAAGCGGATACTTCGGAACCAGCTTGCGAGAAACGGAAAACGTTATCCACGAAGAGAAGCACGTCTTGATTCTTTTCGTCGCGGAAGTATTCCGTCATCGCGAGAGCCGATAGAGCGACGCGCATACGAGCACCTGGAGGCTCATTCATCTGTCCGTAAACCAGGGCCACCTTGGACTTGCTCAGATCCTTTTGGTCGATCACGCCGGCTTCCGACATTTCGTGGTAAAGGTCATTACCTTCACGTGAACGCTCACCCACCCCGGCAAACACGGAGTAACCACCGTGGCCTTTGGCGATGTTATTGATGAGCTCCATGATGATCACGGTTTTACCCACACCCGCACCACCGAACGCACCCACCTTACCACCCTTGGTAAACGGAGCGATCAGATCGATAACCTTAATGCCGGTTTCAAGAATTTCCGCACTGGTGTCCTGATCAGCGAGAGCTGGAGCCGCGCGGTGAATCGGATATTTTTTATCGTGCGCGACGGGACCGCGCTCATCCACTGGATCACCAGTGACATTAAAGATACGACCGAGCACACCTTCGCCCACTGGAACCGAGATTGGAGCGCCGGAGTCTGCTACTTCCATGCCGCGAACGAGGCCTTCAGAGGAAGACATGGCAATCGCACGAGCGACGCCGCCACCGAGATGCTGTTGCACTTCGAGGGTGAGGTTTTCCGTTTTGCCGGAGACATCAAACTCAACGGTTAATGCCTGATAAATAGGCGGAATGGAATTATCCGTGAACTGGACGTCAACGACTGGACCGATGACTTGGACGATTTTGCCTGTGTTGCTCATGACTTAAGAGTAGTGCGATAGGTTAGTTTAAAAGGGGATCAAGCGGCGGATTGGCCGGCAGCGATTTCGAGAATTTCCTGCGTGATGGCGGCCTGACGTGCCTTGTTGTATTCGAGTGTCAGATCGTCGATGAGGTTGGAGGCGTTGTCGTTGGCGGTCTTCATCGCGACCATACGAGCGCTGAATTCCGAGGCCTTGGCCGAGAGAACCAATTGGTGAATGTGACGATTGACGTAATAAGGAAGCAGGGCTTCCAGCACATCGTGAGCATTAGGCTCAAAGATGATTTCGCGCGTATCGTTCTGCGGATTATTCTCCGTGCCGGACTCCGCTTGCAGATGAGTGATGAAGTCCTTGAGATTGGCCAGAGGCAGAACAGGTCGCACGGTGGCTTCCTGGATGAGAGTGTTTTTGAAGCGTGGGTAGATCACTTCGATCGTATCGACCTCACCATCGAGATAGAGCTTGGTCATATGCTCGATCGCCACCTTGACCTCTTTAAAGCTCGCGCGATCACCCACGGTGAATTCCGTGTTGAGGTCGCGTTTGCTCCGAGCAAGGAACTGGGCGCCTTTGCGACCAATGGCCACGAACTTAGCTGGAGTCTTTATATCGAGGACGTGCTTGAAGAGATTGGCATTCAAGGCTCCGCAAAGACCAATATTGGTCGTCACGAGCAGAATACCGCGGGTCTTCACTTCACGCTCGGTAAGAAACGGATGCTGAGTTTCATCCACGCGAGAGGCGAGGGTCGCCAACATGTCAGCCATAAGCTGAGCGTAAGGTCGACCGGCAAGGGTCGCTGCTTGCGCGCGCTTCATCTTCGAAGCAGCCACCAGCTCCATCGCCTTGGTGATCTGGCGGGTGTTTTTAACCGATTTGATTCGGCGGCGAATGTCGCGAGTTGAGGCCATGAGTTATCTTGGACGCGGAAGGATGATTACTTATGCGGAGTAAGTGGATTTCCACTCGTCACAGGCCGCCTTCAACTTGGCTTCAAGATCGTCGTCGAGCTTGGCCTTGTTACGAACCTCCGTGAGAAGCTCGTCCTTACGTGTGGTGAAAAATTCTTTGAGGGAAGCGGAAGCCTCCACGACCTTCGTGGAGTCAATATCCTCGAAGAGACCCTGCTGCATGCCGAAGAGCACCGCGATTTGAAGTTCGATTGGAAGCGGGTTGAAAGCAGGTTGTTTGAAGAGCTCCACGATGCGGGCACCACGGTCGAGCTGAGCCTTGGTCTTGGCATCGAGGTCGGAACCGAATTGCGCGAACGCAGCGAGCTCACGGAACTGAGCGAGCTCACCTTTGAGTTTACCACCGACTTGCTTGGTCGCCTTAATCTGCGCAGCCGAACCCACCCGGGAAACCGAGAGACCCACGGATACCGCCGGGCGGATGCCTTGATTGAACAAATCAGTTTCGAGGAAGATCTGACCGTCGGTGATCGAAATCACATTGGTCGGAATGTAGGCCGACACATCGCCCGCCTGAGTTTCGATGATAGGCAACGCAGTGAGCGAGCCCTTGCCATCAAGACGAGCCGAACGCTCGAGAAGGCGTGAGTGGAGATAGAACACATCACCAGGATAAGCTTCACGACCGGAAGGACGTTTCAGGATGAGGGAGATCTGGCGATAAGCGACCGCGTGCTTGGAGAGATCATCATAAACGATGAGCGCATCCATGCCGTTTTCCATAAACCACTCACCCATGGCCGCCCCAGCGAATGGCGCGAGGAATTGATTGGCAGGATTATCAGCAGCAGGAGCCGCCACGATGATCGTATATTCAAGCGCCCCGGCAGCTTCGAGGGCAGCCATCGTGCGAACAATATTGGAATTCTTCTGACCCACGGCGACGTAGATCGAGTAAACGGGACGGAAGTCGGCGTCGCCGCTGGCGATGCCCACCTTGTTCATCTTGGCCTGATTGATGATCGTATCAATCGCGATGGTGGTCTTACCCGTTCCGCGGTCACCAATGATGAGCTCACGTTGGCCACGGCCGATTGGGATCATGGAATCAACGGCCATGATGCCGGTGAAAAGGGGTTGGTCGACCGACTTACGGGCAATGATGCCGGGTGCGATTTTCTCAACCGGATATGATTCCTTGGCTTCGATTGGTCCTTTGGCGTCGACGGGATTACCAATGGCATCAACAGCGCGTCCGAGTAGGGCCTTGCCCACAGGCACGGAGAGAAGTTTACCGGTGGTGAAAACCTCGTCGCCTTCTTTCAGGAGCGAAACATCACCGAGAACCACACAACCGACTTCATCTTGTTCAAGATTCAGGGCGATACCGGTGGCTCCACCCGGGAACTGCACCATTTCGTTATACATCACCTCGGAGAGGCCATCGATTTTAGCGACGCCGTCGGCGACGGAGCGGATGGTTCCGGTGTTCTTCTTGACCGCTTTATTGGAAAGAGTGGCGATCTGTTTTTCGATTTGTTCGAGGACGGTGCTCATGGCGTGATGGCAGGGTTAGTTATTCTGAAAGTAAAAATTAAAGAGAGGAGAGCTGTTCAAGCTGACCAGCGATAGAAGATTCGTAAACATCGTCGCCGATGCGCATCCGCAAGCCGGCAATCAATTCGGCGTTGTGCCTAGCTGTGGCGGTAACCTGACGTTTGTATTTTTGCGTGAGCGCACCTTCAATGCTGCGAAGAACCCCATCGGCAACCGGACCCGCGTGCTCAATCACGGCGTGACTCTTGGCGAGCTCGCGGGCGATCAAGATCTGATAGGCCTGCAACACTTGCAGTGGATTGGCCGGTGTGTGCTTCTCGAGGTAAGCGAGCACTCCTTCGACGTGTTCAGCGGAAACCACTTCGTCCACCACACTCATATTGAAGAGCTGGCGAGCGAGGAGTTGCGCGGATTTGTTTTGGGCGGCCATCGTAAAAAGTAGTGCGTCTTAAACGACGTTGAGTTCCTTGGCGGCGGTTTCGTTATAGGAAGCGCGATCTTCGTCGGAGAGTTTCTTCGCGAGAACACGCTCAGTGGTCGTAACAACGAGGCGGGCGATTTCTTCGCGGGCTTCGGCGATCGTTTTGCGACGTTCGAGCTCGATCGCCTGCTGGGCCTTGGTGACGATGTCGTTGGCCTTCGCGGTCGCTTCCTGAGTCTGCTTTTCGAGAAAGTCCTTAGCGTTGTCGCGTGCTTCGTTGATGATCACGCCGGCTTTGCTTTGAGCGTCTTTGACAATCTCAGCGCTTTCCGCCTGTGAGGCGTCGAGCTTGGCCTTCATCTCTTCAGCGTATTTGAGACCGGAATCTATCTTGGTCGCGCGTTCATCCATCGTAGCGATGGTGGGCTTGATCGCGAAGCGATAGAGCACACCCATGACGATGAGAAAGCTGACCGCTTGGATAACGATGTAGTTAACCTGGAGACCAAATTGGCTCTGCAGGCCTTCCACGAGTCCAGGTTGTGCGGCGTGAGTGGTAGCTTCGACGGTGGCGATCAGGAGAGGAGACATGGGAAAAAGGGAATGGTGACGCAGGCTCGCTGCGTCACCGGGTTTTGAAATCTAACGGCTACTTACTTTGCGAGGAACAGCGCGAGGATACCAAGACCTTCGGCGAGAGCCATACCGATAATGGCTTGCACGAGGATCTTACCGGACGCGCCGGGATTACGACCAACGGCTTCAACGGCTTTTTGACCGATGAGTCCTACGCCGAGAGCGGCTCCGAGGAGACCGAATGCGCTGGCGATGTTACCTGATAGTTCAGCGATGATGTTAATCATGATATTTTATATGTGTTATTTGGTTGGATTTCCGCCGTGCGCACTCATGGGCACGCTCCCGACGGGAAAGTGTTAGTGAGCTGCTCCGGGTTCGTGGGCTTCATCGTGATCGTCACCATGGTTACAGAGTAGACCAATGTAAACGGAAGTCAGCAGGGTAAAAACAAGGGCTTGGATGAGGCCGACCAGCAGTTCCATGAAATAAAATACGAAAAAGAAACCGGTGCCATGAAGGAGATTTTCACCGCCGAAAACGTTACCGAAAAGACGAACAGAAAGGGTAAACGGGCGGATGGCGATCGAGAAGACTTCGATGAATCCGACGATGATGAAAACGAGCGCCAAGATGGGATAGAGCCAGCCGGGAGTTTCGCTTTTCTCTGCCTTGTTTCCGAAGAGATCCCACAGAATCATTTTCGGGCCAGCGATCTTGAAGACGATGATAGCCCAAGCGCCAAATGAGATCAGGGCCAAGGCAATCGTGCCGTTGAAGTCCGAGTTATGCGGGCGAATAAAGGGATGCGTAATGGCGAAGTGCCCCTCCGCATCATAATGCCCCCACCCGACGGTTCCGACTCCCGGAATCAATCCCATCCAATTGTGGAACAGGATGAAGAGAAAGAAGGTGACGAGAAGCGGGAAAGCTAAAGGAAATGCCTTTTTGCCCACAATGGGCTCAAACAGATCCCGCAGACCTTCGATCAATGATTCGACCACGGCCTGTCCTCTGGACGGGAGCAGCTGCGGCTTGCCCACTAATTTCAGCACCAAAAATACGAGGACGGCCGAAATAATCCAACCGGTGAACATACTGTTAGTGATGTGCCAACCATGTCCGAAATCGAACAGACGGGCGGCTTTCGGGTCCACACCGGCATCGCTGGCAAAGGCGGTGAGGCCTGTAGCGAAGAATGGGAGAATGATGGAGGCGAGCTTGGTGACCCGAGACATGGTGCGTGGTGACAGAAAAGTGAGTTGGAAAGGAAATAGCTAGGGAATCCCCCCTCTGTCCGTCAACTCCCGAAACGCTTCAAGTGCACTAATAAGAGACAGGACAGCCCCCTACTCGCTTTATCTTATGGCTTAACCACATTTTGTGCGATCCAGCTTTGGTAACTTTCCGCTCGTTCTTGAAACACCGTTTCACATTCAAACGGCCAGGTCGCGTCGACCAAATCCCATTGGGGATGCTCCGCGACGACCTCGCGGGCCTTCTCAAAATACGGATCATGATCCGTGCGAAAGTGGAGTTTCGCCCCAAAATCGGCCTTTTTTGCCAAAATATTGAGGAAATCAGGGCAAATAAGCCGATTTTTGTGGTGTTTCCGCTTTGGCCATGGATCGGGAAACAACACGAAAATGTGGTTCAAGTGGTGTGCTTCGGGTAAGGTTTCGAGCAACATCATCGCGTCGGCACGCAAGAAGCTAACATGGGTGAGCTCGGCGCGACGTCGTTTTCGGTCAGCACGAACAAGGCGATCTTCAATAATATCCACACCCAGACAATATTCCTGCGGATGAGCTGCCGCATAGGCCGTCAGGAAATGGCCGTGACCGCAGCCAATTTCGAGCGTGATGCTCTTGGGAGCCTCGCGCAGACACTCATCGAGCTGAGTTTTCAGCTCTTGGCGACGGTTTGAATCGATAATGCGGGCCTCTTCTCTCGGCATGACGGTTAAGCCGCTACCGATCTCACTTCATCGGAGCAAGCCCGGTATTTTTTATCGAGGCAGGCAAAGTGAAAAAGACCGTTGTCCCCTCCCCCGGTTCACTCTCCGCCCAAACCCGACCTCCATGCAGTTGGATAATGTGTTTCACGATGCTGAGACCCAACCCTGTGCCGCCCTTCTCTCGTGAGCGGCCCTTATCCACTCGATAGAATCGCTCAAAAATATGAGGCAAATCCTCCTTCGGAATTCCCGGACCACTATCGCGCACGCTGATTTCGACCACCCCATCCCGCAGCTTTGCGAAAATAGAGATGTGCGAACCCTCCGGTGTATATTTGAGCGCATTATCGAGGAGGTTCTCGATGACCTGAGTGATCTTGAGCGGATCGAAGAGGACCAGGCCCAAGCCATCATCAACCGAAACATTTAATCGATGCTGTTGCGATAAGGGGCGGCCACGATAGTCCTCCACCACCTCAGCAATAAAGTCCGACAAGCTAACCGACTCACGGGAGAGTCCCGGATTGATCGATTCTAGGCGTGAAAGCGCGAGCAGATCTTCCAGCAGCGAATTGAGACGCTCGGTGTGCCTCTCAATCGTTTTAAGGAAACGCTCGCGGTCTTCGATCGCCATCGTCTGGTGATCATCCACCAAGGTTTCAACGTAACCCTTGATCACGCTCAGAGGCGTGCGCAGTTCATGGGAAACGTTGGCTACAAAGTCTTTACGTAATGCTTCGAGTTTTCTCTGTCGCGTAATATCGTGGAGCACAAAGAGCGCCCAGATATCTTTTTGCCCCTCAAGCGCGGGAATCAAAGTGCCGGTGACTTCAGCCCATACGAGATCGTTGCCTTGCCCGAACGCGATGGGATACTGGGCCACCGCCCGGGATTCCCGCACCGTTTCGACATAATCGAGAAATTCACGGCTCTGCAGCACAAGTTCGACACGTTGATTGAAGATATTTTGCGCCTCTGGAAAAATGCCTTGGAGCGCCTGATTCGCGAGGATGATGCGATTCCCCCCATCGACGATGAGCACCGCTTCCTGCAGGCTACCCAGAGTCGCTTCCAGCTGGGCAAGCTGGCTAGTTCGGTATTGCTGCAAGCGCTCAAGCTCCTCCGAGTTGATATTTATTGCATTACAAAGATTCGCCCATTCCCCGCCAGAATGCCCCTGCACCTCCTCTAGGAGGAAACGACGGCGCTCAGTCACCGCTTGCTCAAGGGCAATCAGATTGAGCCGATGCTGTCGTAAACGATAGAGGGAGACACCGAGCGCGAAGGTCAGAATCAGTGTCAGAGCCAGCATCAGGAATTAAGCGTGCACCGCTTTTTGTTCAGCGATCCGGTAGCCGACTCCACGGATCGTTTCGATCCACTCCGCCTGATCACCGAGTTTTTCGCGGAGACGGCGCACATGCGTATCAACCGTGCGGGTTTCGATCTCGGTCTCGTAATTCCAAACATTGATCAAGAGGTGCTCACGCGTCTGCACCCGACCGCGACGCTCCATCATTAAACGCAGCAGCTTAAACTCCGTGGCCGTCAAATCGATGGCCGAACCATGGAGCAGCACCTCGTGACGCTCGATATCGAGCACGATTTCACCGGCTTGCAGTTTCTTCTGCACCGCGGGTGCCGGCTCGCTCGTGCGACGGAGCGTGGATTGCACACGCAATATTAACTCTTTGGGACTGAATGGTTTGCAAATATAATCGTCCGCCCCACTCTCTAATCCCTGGATGCGATCATTCTCCTCCGCCTTCGCCGTCAGGAAGAAAACCGGCACATTCTTGAGCTGAGGATCAGCCCGCAGCATGCGACAAATCTGGATGCCGTTGAGCTCGGGCATCATCACATCGAGAATCACCAGATCGGGTAAAAACGTGCGCGCGAGCCCGATACTGGCATTCGGATTGTTAACTGCTTCGACGACAAACCCCTTTGATTTCAGCGTATACACAAGCAGATCCGTGACATCCGGTTCATCATCGACGACGAGAATTTTCTTAGGTGCGGTATCCGACATAGGTGTTCACATATGTCACAAAATCAGTGACGGACGAGTGAAATTGGACGCCGTTTCACAAATGTTACAACGGTAAAAGGCGCTCTCAGCGCCCTACTCACAATAGTGGTGCGGAAGCGCCGGTAGGGACGGACCGCCGGGCCGTCCGCGAAAATCTACACAGCGCGCCCAGCGGTCGCGCCCTACCCGCCCGCCAGCGCACTCGTCGCGTCCGCCGCGTGACCTATTTCCGAGCGGCGATATGCACCATTAACACGCTGATATCCGCGGGGTTAACTCCACTGATGCGACTGGCCTGCCCTAGCGTGTAAGGCTTGAACTCAGAGAGCTTCAGTGCGCTTTCTTTGCGTAACCCCTTGATAGCCATGAAGTCGAGTCCCGCAGGGATGTTGATTTTCTCCACATTATCGAGTTTTTCAATCTGCCGCTGTTCACGCTCTAAATAGCCCTGATAACGCACGCGGTAATGCACCTCATCGCGGATCTCCGGCGTGAGTTTTTGGAAGTCCTCCGGTAAGCTTTCCATGGTCATATCGCGGCGGATATGATCACCCCAAGTCTTCCCCCCATGGCGTTGGGTTTCGAGCTTGTCGCGCCAGTGATTGATCGCGACGATTTTTTCATTAATACGATCTATCCGTATATTGGACAACAGCTTATGATTTCGTGAATGTTCAATCATTCGCAGCTCAGCACTGCCGTGATTGAAAAGCAAACGATGCTCCGCGCGACTCGTAAACATACGATACGGCTCATTGGTCCCCTTGGTCACCAAGTCGTCAATCAGAACGCCAATGTAGCCCTCGTGACGCTTGATAATCAGCGGCTTCTCTCCCCTCGCCTTGTGCACCGCATTCACCCCGGCAATCAAACCCTGACAGGCCGCTTCCTCGTATCCGGAAGTGCCATTGATCTGACCCGCGAAAAACAGGTTCTCGACCTTCTTGGATTCGAGCGTTGGGAAAAGCTGCGTTGGCTGGGCAAAATCGTATTCGACCGCATAAGCCGGTCTGAGCAGCTCGGCATTCTCCAACCCGGGAACGCTCTGCACCATCGCCACCTGCACATCAAATGGCAAACTCGTCGAGAGCCCGTTGACATAGAATTCATTGGTGGATCGGCCCTCGGGTTCGAGAAATAGCAAGTGACGCGGCTTATCGGCAAATCGCACGAATTTATCTTCGATACTGGGACAATACCGCGGACCGACTCCTTCAATCTCTCCGCCGTAAAGCGCGGATCGCTTGAGGTTATCTGTAACCAGTTGAGCGGTCTTTTCCGTGGTATAGGTCATCCAGCACGAAATCTGATCCGTTCCGGGCTTCCAACCGAGCCGTTGTTCGCCTGTTTGTTCCACGTGGAACATATCGTCGGAATCACGCGTATCATGGAAAGCAAACAGCGTCGGATTCGCATCACCACGCTGTTCTTCCATTTTGGAGAAATCCAAGCTGCGACCCAGCAACCTGGGCGGCGTGCCAGTTTTCAAGCGCTGCAATTCGATTCCGGCCTCCTGAAAACTCGCTGAAAGTGTTTTAGCCGTGAAATCGCCCATGCGACCACCTTCATTCTTGTTTTGGCCGATATGCATCAGCGCACGCAAAAATGTCCCCGTTGTCACGACGACGGTCTTCGCCATGAATTCAAGATCCAGATTCGTCCGCACGCCAACGACACGACCTTTCTCAAATACCAGGCCGGTAACAGTCGCTTGGAACAGCGAAAGATTTTCCTGTAATTCCAGGGTGTGCTTGAGTCGATACTGATAAGCCTTCTTGTCCGACTGCGCGCGAGGGGAGCGAACCGCCGGACCTTTCGACTCATTGAGCAGACGGAATTGAATCCCGGTGACATCCGTATTGATTGCCATCTCACCGCCGAGTGCATCGATCTCCCGAACGATCTGCCCCTTGGCCTGACCGCCAATCGCCGGGTTGCAGCTCATCTGAGCAACCGTGTCGATATTGCCGGTGAGGAGTAGGGTAGAGGCTCCCATCCGAGCCGACGCGAGCGCAGCCTCTGCACCGGCATGTCCAGCCCCGCAAACGATAACATCATATTGTATCTTGTTGTATATCATTTGTTTATAAAAAACTATTTACCGATACAGAACGAAGCGAAAAGATGATCGAGCATGCGTTCATTATCGATTTTACCGGAGATTTCACCGTAAGCAGCGAGTGACCCGCGAAGCTCACTGGCGATCAATTCGATCGGCTCGTTAGCCTTTAATTGTGCCGAAGCCTGAGCCAAGCAAGCATCGGCACGGGCGAGGGCGTCGGCATGACGAGCATTGATTGCGATCAGATCATCGCCCAGTTCCACGTGGAACGCTTCGGCGCGCTTATGCAGTGCGGTTTGCAATGCTTCGAAACCGGCGCCGGTTAAAGCCGAGGTCGCGACGGTTTCAAATTCCGCGAAATCAGAAGCTGAAATTGTCTCGGCCGCCAAATCGCTCTTGTTCGCGATCAACAGGGTATTGCCTTTCGTGAGATGCTCGCGAACAGCGTCGGGCAATTGCGGCGCTGGTTTAGAGGCATCGAGCACTAACAGGATCAGATCCGCCTCGGCCATCCGCTCGAGCGATTTCTCCATCCCCAGCTTTTCCAGTTCAGCCGGAGTCGTGTTGAGACCTGCCGTATCGATTAGACGCAGGCAATGATCCCCCAGAATGATTCGCTCCTCCAAGTAGTCACGCGTCGTGCCGGGCTGATCGCTCACCAAAGCGCGCTCACGGCCGACCAGGCGATTGAGTAGGGAGCTTTTACCCGCATTGGGTTCACCGAGGATCACGGTTTTTAGTCCATCGCGCAATATATCCCCGTAATGATTGGTAGCCAATAGGTTGCCAGTGTTCTTAGCTAATTCATCCAGAGCGAGGATGACAGATTTCTGGTCCTCTGGAGGCAGATCTTCGTCCGGAAAATCAATATACGCCTCAATTTTGGCCAACACAGCGAGTAAACCTTCGATCAACGCATCCATTTTACGCCCCAGAGACCCGCGAAGCTGCTGATTGGCCGCGGCGAGGGCACGAGAGCTCCGCGCGTGAATAAGATCCATCACGGCCTCAGCTTGGCTCAAATCCATCTGACCATTCAAAAAGGCGCGTTGCGTGAATTCACCGGCTTCGGCGGAACGACAGCCCCGCGCGAACAGGTCCTCGAGGATACGTTGCGCGATA
Organism: Cephaloticoccus sp.; assembly: GCA_034669935.1. Taxonomy (GTDB): domain Bacteria; phylum Verrucomicrobiota; class Verrucomicrobiia; order Opitutales; family Opitutaceae; genus Cephaloticoccus. The sequence goes on along the minus strand of JAXMOJ010000001.1, from coordinate 109,695 downwards.
AAGGGATTACCGTGGCAGGAAATTTCCAGCGTATCCTCCGCCGTGTAAGACGCGGGCCCCTGATAGTAAGTGATCAGAACATCATCGACGAGATTACCGGCGGCATCGTGGTAATCGGCGCGCGTGGAAATACGGGGCGAGGGGAGGGTGCCCGCGATCTTTTCGCCAAGCTCTTTCGTATCTGGGCCGCTGATACGCAGGACCGCGATTGCGGAAGTCCCGGTGGGAGTCGCCAATGCGGCGATAGTGTCTTGCGTCGATGCCATGGCACGCAGGCAAGCCTGCGCGCCGACAAACGCAAAAGAAAATCAGCCTTAGTCGATCGAGAGAGGAGTCACCCTCACGCCATCGGTGATCTGATCGCCGGGATAAACGATCACTTCGTCGCCTTCCTTCAACCCACCACGAACCTCGGTTTCCAGCCCATTAGTATAACCGGTTTCAACCGTGATGAGTTGAGACGCGTCTCCGGAAACCTGATAACTTTCCCAATGATCGCCCTGCTGAAAGAGCGCCCCGGCGGGGGCTTTCAAAACATCATCCGATTCCCACGTAACGATCCGCGCTTCGACGCGATAAGCATCGCCGAGGGTGGGGCGCTCTGCGAGTGGGTCGATAAAATCGACAATCACATTCACGCGTTGCTCTTCCACGCCAAGCGCGGAAATCTTAGTAAAGGCCGAAGGCTCGACCACGCGCACGCGACCACGCAGGGCTTTATCACCGCCCCATTTCACCAGCTCTGTGCGCGCACCTGCTTGAATCGCCACCGCATCGCGCGACAGCACTTCAATGCGTGCTTCGAGATCAGTGGGATCACCGACTTCCAATAACGCAAAGCCCGCCGGGACCACGCGTTCACTTTCTTGCATCACGCGCAGCACGCGTCCGCTAACGGGCGAGGTGATCACGAGCGGTTTGCCATGGGCATCTTCATCCCGTCCGCGCAACAACACGGCCTGTGCCTGTTGTAGTTCAAATTCCGCTACATCCATGGCGAATCCGGCGGCGCGACTTGCTTGCGCCGCACTGGTTTGCTGTAACTTCGCCGCATCACGTTCGCGTATGGAGACGGAACCGGAGGCAAAGAGTTTATTCGCGCGAGCAAAGTCATCATCCGCCAATCGAGCCGCCGCAAGGGCGCTCTCATGTTGCGCCGCGGCACGCGCACGGGCCGCCATCGCTCCCTTCACGCGTGCTTCGGCTTGAGCAAGACTGCGCGCATCAAGCAGATCAGCCCCCTGTGTATTGAGCACCGCGAGAACGGTCTTACCCGCTTCGACGACCGCACCCGGTTTCCAATCGATCCGTTGCAACAATCCGCCGACAGGACTCGAAATCGTGTAACGATTTTTCACTCGCGTCATGCCTTCCTCTTCAACCGTGACGACCAAAGGGCCGCGTGCGATCACCGCGATTTCCGCAGGCTGCGGTTTCGGCCAAAACCCCGTGATGATCAACGCCACAAACAAAGCGGCGCCCCCCCAAACCACGAGGCGTTGCACGCGTTGTTTTTTTTGGGGGTTCTTTTTTGACGGTGCGAATTTTGATGCAGTCTTCATGACAAATTAGTCGTGGGCCTTGAGGGCACCGACGAGATCGAGTTGATGGAGGCGACGACAAGCGAAGATCGCCGAGAGAATAGATGCCACAGCTACCGTGAGCACGGCAAATGCGTAGTTCGAGGGCGTGAGCAACAAAGGGAGACGGATAAATTCCGATTCGAAACCTTTGATAATTCCCTGCGTGAAAAAGCGACCGATCAACAAACCGATGGGGAGGGAGATCAAAGTAAGGAGCACCAACTCGCCGACGAGCACCGTGCCGACTTCGCCGCGCGTGAAACCGATCACGCGCAAGGTCGCCAACTCGCGTTGCCGTTCCGACAAGGATATCCGCGCATTATTATACACAATACCAAACGCGACGATGGTGGAGAATAACATGAAGGCGCCCTGCATCGCGCCCATACTTGATGCGGTGGTATCCTGAAAACTCTTACGCGCGGTTTCCGAAATCGAAATCCCCGCGATCCGCGGCGTCTCTTTAACCGCGACCAAAAAGTCATCCCAATAATCTGAGTCGACCGTCAGATAGGCCCCGGACAATCGATCCCCTTCGCCGAGCAATCGATTCAACGTGCCCATTTCCATGTAGGCCGCCGTGCCAGTGTAATCCTCCGCCAATCCCGAAACAGGCACGGGTAAAACCGGTCGCTTACCTTCGAGCACATGCAAATTCACCGTGTCACCCAAACGCACGTCGAGCACCTCGGCCAATTTGGCCGACAGCACCACACCATTCTCGGGCATCTCAATTTGTTTTGCACCAGAATCGATCACACGCTTAAGCACCGTCTTGCGCGGCAACCCGGTGATCGAAAGTCGCCGCGTGTGATTGCGCGCTTGGATCTCAACCGGCGTGTTTCGCATCGGCTCGGCCCACGTCACTCCCGGCATGTTGCGCAGATTCGCCAAAGCTTCCGGTGGCCCCGCTTCAATCAGCATAATCGACACCGTATGACGTTGCGCGTAGTCCCACTGAAAATTCGCGAGATAGTTAATCCCGTCGCGCATCGCGGTCGGCACGATGATCAGACCCGTGGCGAGAGCCAGTGCTAAACTGGTGAGCAATGCCCGCACGGGACGGCGCTCGATGTTGCGAAACGCCATGCGCAGCGAAGGCGTGAGCGCGCGGCCAAATCCGCTGCGTTCGATCACCGACTTTCGAAAATTACTCGGCGGTTCCGGCCGCATCGCTTCAGCCGGAGGCAAACTCATCGCCGTGCGCATCGCGCCCCACACGCCGATAATCGCCGCGAATGAACTCACGAACACCGCAATAAACAAGGAACCGTATGCGAAGTTGAATTCCAAATACGGAAACTTAAAAAACGGTCGATACATCTCGACCACCTGTGTGCCCAACAGCCAGCCCACACTCGCGCCTATCACCGTGCCGCCGAGCACAATCACAATCGCAAATTTCAGGTAATGCAGCCCGACTTCCCAGTTGGAAAAACCAAAGGCTTTCAGAATCGCGATCTGCTCGCGTTGCAAGGCGATCTGCCGCGACATCACCGCGTTGGTCATGAATGCGGCCACCGCGAGGAAGATCAGGGGAAACGCGATCGCCATCGATTTGAGCCCACGGATTTCTTCGCGCAGTTGAAAATGCGACGCGTGGTGTTCTCGTCCATAAGCGCCAAGTCCGCCATAGGGCTCCAGCACGCGGTCAATTGCCGCGATCACCATCTGCTCGCTTGCATCGGGTGAGAGCGCCAAGGCCACCTGATTAAACGCACCGTCCATGTTCAACGCCGTGGCGAGTTCTTTATACGGCATCCAAAAAACTCCGAAGCCGCGATTGTCCGGCATCACTCCGCCGGGTGGCGTTTCAAAAATATATTCCGGCGAAAGCACCACCCCCGCGATTCGCAGCGTTTGTTTGCGACCGTAGAGCACGACGGACACCTCATCCCCCGGCGACAGTTTGTTCGCTTCGACAAACGCTTCGCCCGCGAGAATCTGGCCGGGCAGATCGCTCCCCTCGATCATCCGCCCGCGTCGCAAATAGAGTTGATTGAGCACGGGCTGACCGTGCTCCGGCAACGAAAGGAAAAGCCCACTCGCCGGTTCTTTATAACCCGAGATGTCGAGTTGCGCACCAAGCGTGATCCCCGTTTGCACGAGGGTTACCCCGGGAATCGCTGCGAGCTCGGCGGCCACCGATTGCGGCGCACGTTTCAGACCGGCAAAGACCTGCGCAAACCGATGATCCTGATAATAATTATCGCGCGTCGTTTCGAGCGAGAGCACCAGACTCTGCGCCATGATCATCATCGAAAGTCCGCAGGCGATCACTAACGCGACCGCAATCGCCTGAGATTTCAGGTAAGTGAGATCACGCAGATGTTTGCGATCAAGATGCGTCATCGTCGCGATACCATCTACCAAGACATACTCTTCACTGCGGCACGTTCCTCGTTGCGCTGCTCGCCGGTGATGAGGCCACCGGATAATGTGAGCACGCGATCAGCAATCGCCGACATCGCGGAATTGTGAGTAATCACCAGCGTAAGCGTGCCGAGCTCACGGTTGATCCGATCAATCGCTTCAAGCACGGCGATCCCCGTATGCACATCGAGCGCACCCGTCGGCTCATCGCACATCAACACCGCTGGTCGTTTCGCTATCGCCCGGGCAATCGCCACGCGTTGCTGCTCGCCACCGGATAATTCAGATGGGAAATGATCCATGCGCTCACCCAGCCCCACCATCTCAAGCGCTTTCTCCGGTGTCATCGGGTCGGGCGCGATCTCGGTGATCAACGCGACGTTCTCACGCGCGGTAAGACTCGGAATCAGATTATAAAACTGAAAAACAAACCCCACTGCTTCGCGACGATACTGCGTGAGACCATCATCATCCGCCGCACCCAGATTCCAATCGCGGTAGTGCAGTTCTCCACTCGTCGGTGTATCCAAGCCCCCGAGCAAATTCAGCAAGGTGGATTTACCGCTGCCCGAAGCACCGAGCACGACAAGGAATTCGCCTTCCCGGCATTCCAAATTCACACCACCCAACGCACGCACTTCGGCTTCACCTTCGCCATAGATTTTTTTGAGATCTTTAACTCGAAAGACGGGGTCCTCACTCGTGTCTGATTCTTGGGGGTGAGAATTCGAAGGAGATTTACTCATAACAATAAAGGGGAGGGGGAACTCATTGAATCGAGCCCGTCAATTAATCGCGAGCTTTGAGCACGCTGACCAGATCTAGTCGGTTGAGATAACGACAGGCCAGCGTCGCCGAAATAATGGAGGCGATCGTCACCACCAAAACCGCGAAGGCATAATTCGCGGGAGTTAGAATCAAAGGTAATCGCACAAATTCAGTGTTCACCGCTTGCATGATCGCACTGGCCAGACCGGAGCCGATGAACAATCCAAGCGGCAAGGCCACCAGCGTGAGGATGACCAGTTCGCCGATGAGCACGCCGCCCACTTCGCCACGCGTAAATCCCACCACGCGCAGCGTTGCGAGCTCTCGTTGTCGCTCGGAAAGCGAAATACGCACGCTGTTGTAGATAATGCCAAATGCGACCACGGTGGCGAACGTCAGATAGATTTTCTGGATCAATCCGATACTCTCGGCCGTCGTCTTCCGGAAGCCTTCCCGGATCGCTTCTTTGATCACGAGTCCGCTGATCCCCGGCGTCGCTTTAACCGCCGCTAAAAAATCCAGCCATTGACCGGAGACCACACTGAGATAAGCGCCGGAAATCCGGTCTCCTTCACCCATCAATCGATTAAGCGCATCAATATCCATGTAAGCCGCGGTGCCCGCAAAATCCTCGGCGAGTGCCACCACCGGCACCGCATATTCCGGGCGTTTCCCCTCGAGCATGGTGACTCGCAAGCTATCCCCGGGTTTAACCTGCAAGACATCCGCCAGCTTGGATGAGAGCACCAGGCCATGATCGGGCAGGAGAATCTGGCGATTTTGGCGATCAATCACCCGGTTGAGCTTCGCCTGAGGCGACAGCCCGATCACCGCAAGTCTTCGGGTGCGGTTTCCAAAACGCAGTTCCGCCGGAGCCGCGCGCACCGGTTCAGCCAAAGTGACTCCGGGCAGATTTCTCAGTGCCGCGAGCGCCAGAGATGCCTGCGGTTCAATCAACGTCGTGTAAGCCGTCTGGCGCTGCACAATATCCCATTGATAATCGAGCACGTGATTAATCCCGTCACGGAAGGCACTCGGCACCACGAGAATCCCCGTCGCCATCGCCAGCGCGATACAAGTGATAAAGGAGCGGATCGGTCGCCGCTCAATATTGCGCAAGGCCATCCGCAGGGAAGGGGTAAACGAACGTCCCAGCCGCGTGCGTTCGAAAAATGCCGGTCGAAAATCCGCCGGCGGTTCCGGACGCATCGCTTCGGCTGGTGACAGCCTGATCGCCGCACGCACCGCGCCCCAGACTCCGATCACCGCCGCCAGCGTGCTCACCACAACCGCCGCGACTAAAACCGTGCGCGCGAGTTGAAATTCGAGCAGGGGGAATCGAAAAAACAAATGATACATCTCCACCAAATTGCGGCCGAGAAAGATCCCTCCAAGGATGCCCAATCCGGTGCCAACCACCACGATCACCAGCGCAAATTTTAAGAAATGCCCTCCAATCGCCCGATTGGAAAACCCAAAGGATTTGAGGATGGCGATCTGCTCCCGCTGCAAAGTGATCTGCCGACTCATCACCGCATTGGTCATGAATGCCGCCACACCGAGAAACACCAGTGGAAACCCAATCGACAGGCCCTGAAGCACGCCGATCTCATCCCGTAGCCGCGTATGCGACGTGTGCGATTCTCGCCCATAAGCCCCGCGACCACCATAGGGCCGCAGGATGCGATCCACCGCCGCGATCACGGTTTGTTCGCGCACCCCGGGCCTCAACGTCAACGCCACGCGATTAAACGCCCCGTCCATCTGCGTTGCCCGCGCGAGCTCTTTGTAGGGCATCCAAAACACACCGTAGCTCCGATTATCCGGGAGCGCAGAACCCGGAGGGGCTTCAAAAACAAATTCCGGCGATAGCACGATCCCGGCGATGCGCAGCGATTGCTGTCGCCCATAGAGCACGGCGGAAAAATCGTCGCCCGGCTGCAGTCCATGCGCCTCGGCAAACGCCTCGCCCACCAAAATCCGGCCCGGAGCTGTCGGTCCTTCGGGGATTTGACCACGTCGCAGATACAAACGATTCAGTTTCGGACGCCCATATTCCGGCAGGGAAATAAACAACCCCGTCGCGGGCTCAATCATGGCCGGCAGTTCCAATCGCCCTTGCCGTGCGATACTCGTTTGCACCGCCGCCACCCCGGAAATCGCCCTGAGGTCCTCCGCCACCGAATCGGGGGCGCGTTTTAAATTCGCAAATACATCCGCAAACCGGTAATCGCGATAGTAGTCATCACGGGTCGATTCCAGCGAGAGGATCAGACTCCGCGTCATGATCATCATGGCCAATCCGCACGCCATTACCAAGGCCACCGCCAGCGCTTGGGACTTCAGCTTGTAAAGATCGCGCCGGAGTTTGCGGTTAAGAAGCGACATGCAGAGACGATGATCAGACCAAGACTAAATGCAGCCAATCATGAATCGGCCGGTGCGACGAAGGGTTGTTCATCAGATCAAATGAACAACAGGTTATAGTTTTCCCAATCGGTAAATCGTGCAGACCAGAACACCGTCAATTGTTAGGATACCTAAACCTTACAGTGGAATTGCTGATAGGATCGACGAATCGTGAATTACGACCTGCGTCGATTGATACCAATCCAGGCAATCACGGCCAACCCTATCAACATCATGGCCCAGGTGCTCGGTTCGGGAACCGCAATATACTCCAATACCACGCCCGAGACACTGCCCGTCACGCCCAGTGCGGCAAGTTCCGTCGCGGTCAGATATGTTGTTCTGGTGCCCTCGCTACCATCCAACAAATAGAGATTTCGATCATAAGTTGCCACGAGGTAGTTTCCCGCGAAGTAAGCGACATCTTCAGCACCTCGACCGGATTCCGATAATAATAGCGTCCCGTCATTGCCGTCGGAACCAACGCCACGTAATTCACCTGAATTGTTGAGATAAAACAACGTCTTCGTCACAGGATTGGTGGCGAGGCTGTGAACGTGTCCCGTAAGCGAATCGTTGCTCAGGCTCTGCGGTATACCCGAAAAAGTATACGCGGCCAATGCCTGTGTGCTCTCATTGATCCCGTAGACCAAACCACCGTAAACCGCCCCCCCTTGAAATTCTACCGTCGATGTCGTGAACAGCACACTGGTGACACCTGTGCTGGCATTCATCGTGTAAACGGTATTGGCACCGCGATCAAAAAGAAGGATGCCATTGGTATCCGAATCATAGGCCAACCCGATGACCTGATTAGCTGTAAAGCCGGATGAGGAAAGGCTGCCCACCACAATACCAGTCGTTTGTCCGGCGACAATACGACCCACATTGCCATCGTCATCAGCTACAAAAATTACCGCCGTCTGCGCCGATAGCATTGAGGCCATCAGCGCAAACAACGCTCCAATTCGAGCGAGCCAAGTGAATTTCACGGGCGTGCACATGGAAAATAAATGCGCCAAACGCAGGCCGAATGCAATTGCTAGTTAAGCACCCGGCTTATTGACAAAATCTTTACAGATGGCGTCAGCGCCTGCCTTTCGACCGGGGAGTTTTGGATCGCGCGCACAATCTCCATTCCACGCACCACTTGCCCAAATGCAGCAAAGCCCTGTCCGTCTGGATTGCGTTTCCCATCAAAGTCCAGCTCGGGCTGATCATGCACACAGATAAAGAAATCCGAAGTGGCCGTATCGGGCTCAAGCCGGGCCATTGAAATCGTGCCATTAAGGTGGAGCAGCCCCGTATCACGAGTGCGCTCCAAGGCGATCGTCGGTCCATCTTCAGCCCGTCGCGCGGGATTGATCCCGCCTTGAATGACTTCTATTTTGATTTGGTTGTGCGATTGGTTATCCAGCGTGACCGCGCGATGAAACACGCCTCCGTTGTAAAACCCGCGGTCTACGTAGCTCAAAAAATTGGCCACGGTCGCAGGGGCTTTTTCCGCCGCGAGCACCAGTTCAATCGCACCGAGTTCGGTCTTTATCACCACACGAACTGCCTCCGTGCTTTTCGCGGAGAGCATGCTCCACGAAAAAATCGCCACGAGAAAGCCGAGGATAAATCGCATCAGATCGAGGGCGTTAACTAGGCTTACTCTTTATCTTTGGCATCACCATCGCCGGTGACGCTTTCGCCACCCTTGACGTTGACCTTGGCGAGCACGGCATTGGTGACTTTTTCGGCCAACGCCGGATCATCACGCAACGCTTGTTTCGCCGCATCGCGGCCCTGGCCAATGAGTTCGCCTTCAAACGAAATCCACGCGCCACGCTTTTCGAGAATCTTGTGTTCGATTCCGAGATCGAGCATCGAACCGGTGCGCGAGATACCCTCGTTATACATGATGTCGAATTCGCATTCGGTAAACGGAGGCGCGATCTTGTTCTTCACGATTTTGATCTTCGTGCGGTTACCGATCACCTTGCCATCAGGCTGTTTGATTTGTTCGCGACGACGAATGTCGATGCGCACCGAGGAGAAAAATTTCAACGCGCGACCACCAGAGGTCGTTTCCGGGCTACCGAACATCACACCGATTTTTTCGCGGATCTGATTGGTGAAAATACAAACGCATTTCGTCTTGCTCACGACTGCGGTCAGTCGACGCATCGCCTGGCTCATCAAACGAGCCTGCGCGCCCACGGTCGCGTCACCCATCTGTCCGTCGAGTTCAGCGCGGGTGGTCAAGGCGGCCACCGAATCGAGCACGATCACATCGATGCTGTTGGAGCGAATGAGCGTCTCCATGATGTTAAGCGCATCTTCGCCAGAGTCGGGCTGTGCCACGAGAAGATCATCGAGTTGCACCCCAACGACACGTGCGTATTTCGGATCGAGCGCATGCTCAACATCGATAAAAGCAGCGAGTCCGCCCTTTTTTTGAGCCTCGGCAATCACGCTCAAACAGAAGGTCGTTTTACCCGATGATTCCGGCCCATAAACCTCGACAATGCGCCCCAGAGGCAATCCACCAACGCCAAGGGCGAGATCCACCGCGAGTGAACCGGTTGAAATCGTCTCAACGGCCATCTTTTGGTTGGAACCCAACCGCATGATCGAGCCTTCACCGAATTGCTTGGTGATCGCGGAAACGGTGAAATCGATGTTTTTCTCGCGTCCCGTGGCGGAGAGAGCACCGGAAGTTTTCGCAGGAGCGTTTTTGGAAGAAGCTTTGGCCATATAAATAGAAGGGTTGTCGTGATTAAGAACGTATTATCCTACAGGAGGACACTGACAGGGTTATGTCAGGAGCCTTTCGTCAGCACACGAAACGCGCAAGGCCTGAATAGACAAACCCACGCTAATTGGCCCGTCTTATTCAGCGCTAATCCATGAACGGGTAGGCGGGGCGCTGAGCTACTTAGAGTGCGAGCAAGCTCGCGGCTTACCGGCAATGCCTTAGAAGGATCAGTCCCCTAGCTCCCCGTCCCGTCGTAGTAGCTCTTAAACCAATCGACAAACTCCTTGAGCCCGGCTTCGAGTGAGGTCTTCGGGGTGTAACCAATCGCGGCGTTGACCTTTTCGAGTGAAGCGCATGTTTCCGGCACATCGGCGGGCTTGGCTGGCAAGAGATTGAGCTGCGCCTCCTTGCCAATCAATTGCTCCAGCATCCGCACAAAGAGAATCAACTCCACGGGACGGTGATGGCCGATATTCAGAATACGGAAGGGCGGCACCGGCGGTTCTACCGGCGGGTAAAGCAAAGTTTTCAACACGCCATCCACGATGTCATCAATGTAGGTGAAATCGCGCAGTTGCTTCCCTTCCGCAAAAAGATCGAGGGCCCGCCCTTCGCTGATTGCCTGCGCGAAAATCGTCGGCGCGGTATCGGGTCGGCCCCACGGCCCGTAAACGTTGAAAAAGCGCAGTCCGGTGAGATTGATCCCGTGCAAATGAGCATAACTGTGCGCCATGACTTCACCGGCTTTCTTCGTCGCGCCGTAAAACGAAAGCGGGTGGCTCGTATCGTCGTCCTCATCAAAAGGCGTCTTCGCCGTCGCGCCGTAAACGCTGCTGGATGAAGCGAAAACCAGATGCTTGGGCGGATTGGCGCGTGCTGCTTCGAGCACATTAAAGAAGCCAATCAAATTGCTCTGCACATAATCACCGGGGTTATCCACGCTATAGCGCACATTGGCCTGCGCACCGAGATGCACGACGTAATCCGGCTTAAACTGGTTGTAGATCCCGCTGAACGCGTCCGCATCGGCGAAATCCGCCTGCACAAAACGAAACTTATCGTGCCCCTCCAACTGCGCGAGCCTCGCACGCTTCAGATCAACCGAGTAGTAGTCGTTAAGGTTGTCCACACCCAGCACTTCGCAGCTTTGCGTGTCCGCAAGACGTTGGCTAACATGGTAGCCGATAAAGCCGGCCGCACCGGTCACGAGCACTTTCATTCCCAGCGTGATACGTGATCGCAAGGATCGCGGCTAGGCGAAAATTTGCGCGAAGCGATTAACAGCTAACGTCTTTGCCTTCGCTGCCGAAGTGGAGGAGCCGTTCTTCCAGATCCTCCAAGGGCTTGGCATCACTCGGAGCGTAATGGTATTGGAGCGCCCGACGGCGTTTACCGGATGAGTTGTGCGGTGTGCCGTGAGGGAGCAGGCCACTGAATAAAAGTAAGCCACCGGGCTGGAGCGGTGCGGACACTGAGCGTTGTCCGAGCATTTCGGTATCACAGATCTGCCAATCGCGGCGCTGGAAATGAATTCGTGGACCATCTTTATGCTGGCCGGGCATAAACTGCATGCAGCCGTTCTCAACCGTCGCTTCATCCAACGCGATCCACACTCCGATAACTGGAGTGCCCTGAGGATAATTGAAGTAAGCGTTGTCCTGGTGCCAGGGTTTTTCACGACCGAGGCGTGGTGGCTTCATGAGGGCCATATCCTGAAAGAGGGAAGGCGGTTGACCGCCATTCAATTGGCTCACCGCATTCAAGAGTTTCGGATGATGGGAAATCGCTTTGAGGCGTTTATCGTAGTCAACAAAACACATCAGCTTGCGCACGGCATCCTGACGTTCCTCCAAGCTGAGGGTAGGTAGTTTTTCCTGAGCCGCCGCTTCAAATACCACGCCCTTGAAGTCGGGGTTCTTACCCATGATGAGATCCTGCATGCCCTGGAGGGCGTCCGAAATTTCCTGCGTATCAAATGCCTTTCTGATGATCAGATAGCCTTGTTCATTGAAATGCTCAATTTCGGCCGGGCCAATGTCTTCAAAATGATCAACCCCGAATCCCTCTCCGGTAGGTTGGTAGAGGTCGGGATCATGCATTTCAGCGCCATGATCAATATTGGGAGTAGTGGATGCTTCCATAGGGTGGGAAAAACTAAGATTCAGATATCCGGACAGTAAAGGGCCATCGTAGCAGAAAAATAGATTGCAGTTCAATGCACTACGCCGCTATTTATTTATACTTATCCGCTTTATGACACTCAACCTCGATCGTCTAAACCTACAACTGGGCCTGCGCGGCCGAGTGCGTTGTGAACCCGGATGGCATCTCGGTTCAGATTGGTCGAAATCGCTAAAAGACTACGATTTATGGTATATATGGGAAGGGAAAGGCCTAATTCAGATCGATTCTAATCAAATCGAGCTTAATCCGGGAGTATGCCTTTGGATGCAACCCGGACGTCGATATGAAGCTACGCAGGACATTTTCGCGCGTCTCAGTGTCACTTTTATCCATTTTTCAGTCGTATCCAAAAATGGCAATATTTTGCCTTTATCCGATTTTCAGCCGCCATTTGAGGCGGTTCGGACGCGTCAGATCGGATTTATCGACACTCTGATGCGCCGCATAGTGGAACTAGAGTCCGAGCCCGAAGCAGAGGTCTCCGCGGAGCAACTTTTGAAAGCTCTCATCATCGAGCTCGATCGAGAACACCGAAATACACCTGACCACGAGCCACTCGCCACCGAACAGCATCACCGTGAAATCGTTTTGGCCACTGCGGCTAAGATTAGGGAAAGCCCGGCCGAAACACCTTCAATCGTCGAATTAGCACACGCAGCGGGCTATAGCGTGGATCATTTCTCTCGTATCTTCCTAAAAGTTACCGGCTTAAGACCTCAACACTACATTATCCAAGCCAAGATCGAGCGTGCGTGTCAGCTCCTGCTCGAATCCAATCTCACGATAAGCGCCATCTCAGAAGTCGTTGGATTTCAGGATATTTTCTACTTTTCGCGGCAATTTAAGCAAAAAGTAGGACAAAGCCCGTCCCAATATCGCAAAGCGCTCAGGTCGGCATAAGGTATGCTTTACGACACAGATTTAACAAACTTGCACTTGCCGGTGTAAAAAGCCGTCGTTTACTCTGCTAGCTCTCCAACTCGGAAGCATAGAATCATGAAGATCAAAGCATATCTCAAACCGCAATGCGGTTGGTCCAACGGCGTCCGCGCCATCATGAGCAAACACGCTCTACCTTTCGATGATATCGATATCATCAACAACCCTGAAAACTACGCAGAGATGGTCCAGAAATCCGGACAGCCTCTTTCTCCCTGCGTCGAGATCGACGGGGTGATGCTAGCTGATGTCTCTGGAGAGGAAGTTGAAAACTACCTCCTCAGCAACGATCTGGTTAAACCCAGCAATTCCAACGACGAAGCCCCGACTAACGCCGGATGCTCGGACGAGGAACACGCTAAGATGGCAACCAAGACGGTTCGATTCTTCTAAGCACGAGTCACTGACACCACTCTCAGGCCGGCTCTCCACCGAGACCGGCCTTTTTTGGCCCCAGACCGGATCCCCTCACTTCAGCCCACTTTTCACCACAGATTCCACTTCCGCGAATGACCAAGCCCATCCCATCACCACTTCACCATCACGATCAGGAACACGATGCCTGTGGAGTTGGCTTTATCGCCAAGATCTCTGGCGAACGTAGCCACGATTTGGTGGAGCGCGCCCTCACCGCATTGCGTTCACTGGCTCACCGCGGAGCGATTGACGCAGATGCGGTCACCGGCGACGGCGCGGGTCTACTCACCCAGCTTCCCATTGATCTCTTTCGTGAACATCTCGATAAAGAAAAGAAGCATCTGCTGAAGGATTCTGATTTAGGTGTGGGCATGATTTTTCTACCGCGCGATGACGAATCAGCCCAAGTCGCCGGCAAAAAGATCATCGAACAAGCCGCCAAGGCGGAAGGTCTCGTATTTCTCGGCTGGCGCGACGTGCCGGTCGATGCATCCTGCCTCGGACGCAAGGCTCTCGAAACTCAACCTCTAATCGTGCAAGCATTGGTCGCTCGTCGAGATGATGAGACCTCGGACGATGAGTTTGAACGGCAAATTTTTCTCGCGCATAAAGTGGCGGAGCGTCGCGCCGAAGAGATGGACCTCGAAGGCTTTTATGTCTGCTCGTTTTCATCGCGCACGATCGTTTACAAGGGTCTCTTCAATGCGCCCCAGGTCCGGAAATATTTCCTCGATCTGAAGTCACCGAAGTTTACCTCGGCCCTTGCGATTTTCCATCAACGTTATTCGACGAACACCTTCCCGACATGGCACCTCGCGCATCCCTTCCGGATGATGGCGCATAATGGTGAGATCAATACCATCCGTGGCAATCGCAACCTGATGCGCGCCCGTGAACGCAGTGCTGCTCACGGTGTCTGGGGTGATCGTTTCTCCGATTTGCGTCCCCTCGTTCAACCCAAGATGAGTGACTCCGCATCGTTTGATAACGCTCTGCAATTGCTCACGCTCGGGGGGCGCGATCCCAGCCAAGCCTGCAATATCATGATGCCGCCTGCCTGGGAGCAGAATTCAAAGCTCACTCCCGAACAGCAGTCATTCTACCGTTATCACTCCTGCATGTTGGAGCCATGGGATGGTCCCGCCGCCGTGGTCTTTACCAATGGTAAGATGGTCGGTGCCGCGCTCGATCGCAACGGTCTGCGGCCGGCACGTTTCAAGGTCTTCGATGACGGCTATATCCTCCTCGCGAGTGAAGCGGGCCTCATCCACGACTGGCCGGGTAAAATCGTCACCAATGGTCGGCTGGGCCCCGGTCGCATGCTCGCGATTGACCTGGAAGCAGGAACGTTTGTCGAAGACGACGAGATTAAGGAAGCGCTCACCCAACAACCGCATTTCCGCACGTGGTGCGACGAGCATCTGGTCAAACTACACGAGTTTGCGCCGAAGGCTCCGCAATGCGAATCCACTCCGGCCACGCTTCCCGCCCAGATCGCTTTTGGTTACGACCTCGATGAGCGCGACCTGATTCTCACGCCATTGGCTGAAGGGAAGGAGCCCACCGGTTCGATGGGTGACGATACTCCACTGGCCGTGCTCTCGCGTCGCCCGCGTTTACTCTACACCTACTTCAAACAACTCTTCGCCCAAGTCACCAACCCGCCGATCGATTCGATCCGCGAAAAGTCGGTGATGTCTCTCACGATGTATCTCGGCGGCCGACTCGGTCTCTTTGAAGAACTGCCCCGCACAAGTGGCTTTGTGGAAATCGCTTCGCCGATTCTACTGAACCACGAACTCACGGCGCTCTTCGATGTGCCATCGATGAAAAATCGTGTCGTGCGCCTCAGCGCGACCTTCGATGCCGAGAGTGGCCCCAACGCGTTGGAAACCGCCGTGCAGGAACTCGCCGTGCGAGCCCTCGCCGCAGTGGAAGACGACAACGCGAAGATCATCATCATTTCCGACCGTGAAGTCTGTGCCGAAAAGGCAGCCATCCCAATGTTGCTTGCGGTAGGCGCGGTCAACACCCGCCTCTCCCGCGCTGGACTCCGTTTGCGGTGCGATCTCATCGCCGAAACCGGCGAAGCGCGCGACGTCCACCACATCGCCACCTTGCTTGGCTTCGGCGTTAATGCCGTGAATCCATGGCTCGCGTTTGACCTTATTAGCGAACTCACCCGCGAAGGAAAAACTTCTGAAGCCATCACGCCGGAACAGGCCTGTGTGAACTACCAGACCGCCATCGGCGCTGGTTTACGTAAGATCATGGCGAAGATGGGTATCAGCACTTTGCTGAGCTATCGAGGCGCCCAACTATTCGAAGCGCTTGGTATCGGCACCAAGGTGATCGACGAGTGTTTCCCCCGCACCATGTCGCCCATCAGCGGCATCGGCTATTGCGAGATCGCCATCGAATCACTGCTCCGTCATCAGCTCGCGTTTCCGCAGGCCGACGAAGCCTCGGAAGAAACCGAACTCTCGCTACACAACGAAGGATACTATCGCGTAAACAAGCGGGGTGAAGGCGAATATCACGGTTGGAATCCAAAGGTCGTCGCCGCGATGAATCGTTTCACGCGTAAAGGGACTGATGAGAATTTCCAAGGTTGGAAAGCCGTGACCGATGAACATCAACCGCTCGCGTTGAAGGATCTCCTGAAAATCCGTTTCGACAAACGCACGCCAATCGACGTCGACGAAGTGGAGCCAATCGAAGACATCCGTCGCCGTTTCACTACCGCAGGCATGTCGATGGGCGCGCTTTCGCCGGAAGCTCATGAAACACTCGCCATCGCCATGAACCGGATCGGCGGGAAGTCCAACTCCGGTGAAGGTGGTGAAGATCCCGAACGATTCTCCATCCGTGAAAATGGCGATTCCGCCAATTCCGCAATCAAGCAGGTCGCGTCGGGTCGTTTTGGCGTCACCGCCGAATACCTCGCCAACGCGAAGGAAATCGAAATCAAAATGGCCCAAGGCGCGAAGCCGGGTGAGGGCGGTCAACTCCCCGGTCACAAGGTTTCCCCGTTGATCGCGCGTCTACGTTTCAGTGTGCCGGGAGTGACGCTCATTTCTCCGCCTCCGCATCACGATATTTACTCCATCGAGGATCTCGCACAGCTCATCTTCGATCTGAAGGAAGTAAACCCACGCGCCAAAGTCTGCGTGAAACTCGTTTCGTCGTCAGGCGTCGGCACGATCGCCGCCGGGGTGGCCAAAGCTTACGCTGATGTGGTGCTCGTTTCCGGTCACGATGGCGGCACGGGGGCTTCCCCGATTGCATCGATCAAAAATGCCGGTTCGGCCTGGGAAATTGGCGTCGCCGAAGCTCATCAGGTGCTGATGATGAATGGCCTTCGCAATCGTATCGTGCTCCGCACCGATGGTGGGATGAAGACCGGACGCGATATCATCATCGCCGCGATCCTCGGCGCAGAAGAATTCAACTTTGGCACCGCGGCACTCATCGCAGCCGGTTGTGCGATGTTCCGTGTCTGCCACCTCAATACCTGTCCGGTTGGTGTCGCCACGCAACGCGACGATCTGCGCGCCAAGTTCCGCGGCAAAGCGGACAACGTGATCAACTACTTCAACGGTGTGGCCGACGATGTGCGTCACTATCTCGCCAAGCTCGGCGTGAAATCGCTCAACGAAATCGTTGGTCGCACTGAACTGCTCAAGCAAATCGAAGATCCTGAAAATCCGAAGACCCAGTTAATCGATCTCGGTCCCTTGCTCCACAACCCGGATCCCACCGACGAACTCGATCGCTTCCATACACGTGAGCGCAACGAACGTTTCGGCAACGAAGGTTCTCTCGACGAAGCGATTCTGCAGGAAGCACGCGATGTGATTCTGGGCAAGAGCGCTCGTTTGGTCGCACGTTACAAGGTCACCAATATCAATCGCGACATCGGCACCCATCTCTCCGGTCAGATCGCCTATCAGCTCGGCAACAAGGGGCTCCCTTCCGGCACAATCGATCTTACGTTTACCGGTAGTGCCGGACAAAGTCTCGGCGCATTCCTCGTCAACGGCATCAAGCTCACGCTCAAAGGCGAAGCGAATGACTACGTGGGCAAGGGTATGGCTGGTGGCGAAATCATCGTGCGGCCTCGCCCAACCGAAACCTTTGCGTGGCAGAAAAATTGTATCCTCGGAAACACCTGCCTCTACGGTGCCATCGACGGGGTGCTTTTTGCCGCCGGACGAGCTGGTGAACGATTCGGCGTGCGCAATTCAGGAGCAATCGCCGTAGTCGAAGGACTCGGTGATCATGGCTGCGAATACATGACCGGCGGCGTGGTCGTCGTGCTTGGTCTCACCGGAAAAAACTTCGGGGCGGGCATGAGCGGCGGACTCGCGTTTGTTTATGACGAACGTGAGACCCTGCCGGATCGTCATAATGCGGAAATGACCACCCTCGAACGTCTCAATAATGAGGAAGAAATCACAAGCCTGCGTCAGCTCATCGCCGCTCACGTCGCGCAAACCGAAAGCCCACACGGTCAGCAACTGTTGTCCGATTGGGATACCGCAATTGGTAAGTTCTGGAAAGTAGTGCCGCATCCGCCCACTCCGGAAACACCGAAAGGAATCTTTACCTTCGATAAAACGAAGGTGCCGGTGGACGTTTAGCTCCGTGACACCGCAAACCAAGGGGCGTTAACGGGTCGCTCTTCTCGGCCCGTTAACGTAACTTGGTTTAGCTGACTGGATTTCTCCTCAGGCCACCACTCTTTTGCCCATGCTCTCGAAACCAATTCCCGGTTCCACCGGCGAAGTCCTCACCTGTCTGCCTTCACCCTATATTCCGCACGCGGCGACGGGACTGCTTTATCTGCCCCGCTTCATTGCAAAGTGCCGCTACGTGAAAAAGCACGGCAGCTTACCCGCCAGTTACGCGAAGAATTACAAACGCGGATTGGATCGATTTATTTCGATCCATCTTGGCGTGGACCCTGATCAGGTTGAAACCATCGTCCACGAATCAGCCGATGACATCGAAATGGATCGCCGGTTGCTCGAACTTTTTCCCGATGATCTGCGGGCGACTAAATGGAATCGCAATTTGATCCAAAAAGGGATGACTCCCGCTGGTCGGGAGTTCCTGTTGGAAGCGCTGACCGCCATGGGCTGTGCTGATCGTGCTGATCAAATCATCAGTGTGCCGGATCTGATCGACTTTGATGAAGGTCGCATTGACTAGCACTACCTGTCGGTCGAGGAGATAAGCGAATCGTCGTTTCCTGGGACGATACAAAACAGCAATCGTTCGGATGCAGATAAAAAAAGAGCCGCTCCGAAAAAGGAGCGGCCCAGTATTTTTAAGACGACGTAAGAAACTTACTTCTTCTTCTTAGCTGCTGCCTTCTTCTTGGGAGCGGCTTTTTTCTTCGCTGCTACTTTTTTCTTAGCGGCAGGCTTTTTAGCTGCGGCTTTTTTCTTAGGCGCGGCCTTCTTCTTGGCTGCTACCTTTTTCTTCGCGGCGGGCTTTTTAGCTGCTACCTTCTTTTTGGCGGCGGGCTTCTTAGCTGCTGCTTTCTTTTTAGGAGCAGCTTTTTTCTTAGCTACTACCTTCTTCTTAGCGGCGGGCTTTTTAGCTGCTGCCTTCTTTTTGGCGGCGGGCTTCTTAGCTGCTACTTTCTTTTTAGCGGCGGGTTTCTTAGCTACTGCTTTTTTCTTAGCAGCAGGTTTCTTCGTAGCCGTCTTTTTTTTGACTGCTTTTTTTGCCATGCGGTTGCTCCGGTTTAGGGCTATAGTTGATTTTGACTTACCACAAAACAAGGGGCGTCATGCGTAAGTAACTTGTTAGTAACTCAACAATCTATGCGTGACGCGCAATACAAATGCGCGACAAATTTTTTTGAAGTTCATCACCCAACTTTTGTTTTCACGCAGATTTTTTTACGATCACACCTTGCAATGCATCGCGATGCTTGAATCCGATATTTCGATACGTGCGATTATCGTGAAATCATGTCGCGAATCGTCGACAGATTTTCGCGGACCAGCGCACCCATTGATTCACACTTCAAATAGCGGTCATTTTGAAAATGCGCGCTGAGTTCTTCGCGCAAAGCGTGCACTTTTTCATCCGGCGCAAGTCGATCTGATTTCATTTCATCGAGCAGCATGCCAAGTCGCACTTTCGCAAGATCCGCCCGATGCGTCATCATGGTTTGTTCCTCCCGTTGGTATTGCAGTGCGGTCTGCTCATGCAGGTGTTCGTTGCAATAATTCACCAAAGGGAGGTTTTCTTTGAAGAATTGTGGGAGGTAGAATTTTTTCCGCCCATTGTAGGACTGTTGATCAAAATCCATTGCGCGTAATCTCACCTGCGCTGTTTCAAAATCTGGCGTGATCACAAAAACAAAATTGTAGGCGCGCATATCACCGAGCAAACGCACGAAACAACGTTCATTAAACTTCACGAGCTCCTTCGCCACCCGCACTGGGTTCAATTCCGGATAACCGCGCAGGTGTCGCTCGATAAATATGTCGCCGGGAATACCCGCGATATGCTCTTCGATCAGAGTATCGCCTCGCGTGAGGTAGTTCAGGCGATTGGGGGAGAGCAGATGCTCTAACTCCAGTCCATAAACGCGCGATGCGTCCGCTCGCTTCACGTAAAAGTAATCCTGATTGTCGTTATAGGCATTAACCACCCGAATTCGAAACGGCATGGAGTTTCCGAAGCTGCAAAAATCCACGCGATCGACATAAACATGCTCCACGATCCGCGAGTCGCCATCCACTTTGAGGAGTGCATAGATCCGTTTAAGATGCGCATAGAGCTCTTCCATCTCTTCCGCGCGATAGATCACCGTATCCCACAAAGTCGGTTCTCCTTGGGAATCATTGAGCGGAATCGCTTCCTGAAAATTCCGCAACCGCTCATAACTCACCGGCAAATCACGCTCACGATGATAGTGGAGCAGATAATCTCGTAACCCGTCGTGAATCGGGACACTCGGTTTGCGCGGAGTCGCGGGTAATGTCGTGTCATCGGATTCCATGCGAAAAAACTAAGTGGTGAAACGAGTGTGGCAATCCTCCGCGCGCGCTCCGTCGTTTTGTTTTCAATGCCCGAAACAACCGGAACGTAAATGGCACTCCGGAGATTGATTATTAGGAAACTGGAGAGTGTTGGTGCTGACGCCGGTAATCCAGCGGACGCAATCCGCGACTATGGGTTGAAAAGGCGGCGTAGAAGGGTGCCGCTGACGAGAAACCACTCTCCATCGCCACATCGATCACCTTCATGTCAGTCGTGATCAATAAACGTTGCGCATGGGAAACGCGGAGCCGAGTGAGATACTCCCAAACGCTAGCACCAATCTGTTTCTTAAAAATCCGCATCAAGTATTTCGGATGCATTTCCATTTCATTCGCCACGTCCTGCACCGAAATCACTTCACGATAGTGCCGCGCAATAAATCGGGTCGCGCGAGCTATCTGCCCGGCACCATCGCTTGCACGATTGATACGCGGTGTAGCAGGTTTCCGATTCATCCCAAGCGCGAGACGGTGAAAGCGCGCTTCCAATTCTAAAATGAGTGGCCGTTGGCGTTCTGCTTGACCACTCGCATCGTCATCTAGCCACCGAGTAAGTTGCGGAAAATCCGCCGCATCGGGTGCCGCGGCTATGATCTCACCTTCTAGTAAACGATCGGCCATCGCGTGGGGCAGTGACCATTGCAAAAACCACGCCAGCGGCAGCGTGATCCAAATACCTTCGCCGACGATACCTGGCTCAATCGTTTGATGCGGAACACCTCCCCATAATACGGTAAAATGTCCCGCCTCAATCGGCGTAATCCGTCCGCCGTGCAGATAAGAGAATCCTCCATCGAAGAGATAGTTCACCTCGATATCCGGATGCGTGTGCGGTCGCACCATCATGCCTGAGTTTCGTTGCCGCCAAATTCGGAACCCTAGTTCGTCCTCATGGTGGGTTTCGATCGGCATAGAGGAACGCGACATGGTTACTATCTGAGATATAATGTGGAATAATTGGAAAGATATTTCTGAATAGTTCTGCTATGCTTCGGTTCATGGAAAAACGCTTTCATAACCACTTACCCCAACCCCCGGTGATCAACGTGCCAAACGGGCGCGTGCCGACTGATCTCGAGGAATACCTTTTTGATCTGGATGGCTTTGTGATTCTGCGCGGCGTGCTCTCGCCCGAAGAGGTCGCCGATGCCAATGCCCGGATCGATGGCATCCCGCGCGAGCTGCCGCGCTCCGGTTGGCACGGCTGGGTGCAACGCGAAGACCATCCCGAACACCGCGGCATCAGCTACCAACAGGTTTACGAATTGGGCGGCGCATTTGAGCGAATGATCGATCACCCCAACTACATCAACTACGTCCTCCGATTTATCGGTGGTCACGACACCTTCGATTATCATCACGGTCCCGCCTTTATTGATGAGAATTTCTACACGATCCGCGGCCCCGGTGAAGCGATCCCGCTGCACGCGGGCGGACACGATCGCGCCAAGCGCATGTCCTTCGGCTACCACAACGGACGCTTTCAATGTAACCAAATCAACGTGCTGATGGCGTTTACCGATATCGGCCCGGGCGATGGTGCCACGATGGTGATTCCCGGTTCGCACAAATCGAATATCGCGCATCCCGAATTCTCCAAACCAATGCGCGTTGATGAGTGGCAAGATGGTGGCGGCGGATCCGTCGACGGCATCGCCGGCGCGATGGAAGTGCACATGAAGGCCGGGGATGCGATTATCTTTGTCGATGCGACCTGCCACGGCTCGGCCAAGCGCGTAAATCCCGGCGAACGCAAGATCGCCGTCTATCGCTACGGCTCATCCTGGAACCGCACCCGGTGGGGCTATCACGCTTCTCCGGAATTGATCGAGCGCGCCAACCCCTTAGCGCGCGGTCTCATTCATCCGCAGGAATACACACGCCCACCGGAAACCGAGGCGCGCTGGTAACGCAGACGCTTTACGGATGATTCTGATCGAGAAAAGGTAAACTACATGGGCTCAAGCTCTGCAGCCACGCCGAATATTCTCTATCTCCACGTTCACGACGCCGGCCGTTACGTCCAGCCGTATGGCTATCCGGTCTCGACTCCGCATCTGCAGAAATTCGCTGAAGGGGGCGTGCTTTACCGACAGGCGTTTTGCGGCAATCCCACCTGTTCCCCCAGTCGCGCGTGTTTATTGACCGGGTGCTACGCGCACTCCAATGGCATGCTCGGACTCGCGCATCGTGGTTTTCGATTAAACAACTACCAACACCATCTGTGCCACCTGCTGCGCGCGGGTGGCTACACCACCGCCTTGGCCGGAGTGCAGCACCTCGCAGGAGCTCACTACGCATCAGTGGACGAGATCGGATACGATGCAGTCCTCACCGAAAAAAGCGGATTCGAGCCTCCGGTTGAAGCCGCGAAATCATACTTCGAAAAACCGCGCCAAAAGCCCTTTTTCCTATCGGTCGGATTCTTTGCCCCTCATCGAGACGGCAATGATAGCTTCCCCACAAATAGGGAGCGCCCCAATCCCAACTACGTGCAACCTCCGGCAATTTTGCCGGACACACCGGAAACGCGGGCCGACTTCGCCGACTATAGCGCGAGCATCACGAGTGTGGATGACAGCATAGGTCGGGTGCTCGCCGCACTCGAAGACGCCGGATTGGCGGATGATACCTTGGTGATTGTGACAACGGATCACGGCATCGCTTTCCCCGGGATGAAGTGCTCACTTACCGACCATGGCATCGGTGTGATGCTGATGATGCGAGGGCCGGGTGGTTTTACGGGAGGCAAAGTAGTCGAAGATCTCGTTTCACATGTAGACATCGTGCCCACGCTGCTCGAGTTGGTGGGATTACCCGTTCCTGATCATGTGCAAGGACGGAGTTTTCTCGGGCAGAAATCACCGTGCGAAGAAGTCTTCGCCGAGATCAACGTGCATGCATCTGTTGAACCGCGACGTGCCGTGCGAACGCGACGATGGAAGTATATCCGAAGTTACACCGAGCACCCGCAGGTGATATTGACGAACTGTGATGGCTCACCTTCGAAAACGCTCTGGCACGAAGCGGGTTGGCAGCATCGCACGATAGATAACGAGCAGTTATATGACCTCATTCTTGATCCGATGGAGCGCGAGAATCTCGCGGCCTCACCTGATCACGCGACCATCAGAGCCGAATTATCCGAGAAGCTTCATCAATGGCAGATCGAGACAGGCGACCCTTTGCTGAATGGACCGTTACCGCTGCCCTCCGATGCCGTCATCGTGCCGTTGGATAAATATTCCCCACATGATCTTAACTGAGCAGCAAACGTTCACAAAGTGAGAGCAGGCGTGATCTAAGAGGCTGCCCGCGCGCGGCAAAGTCACGCTGATACTGTTCGTATTCGGCGCGACCAGATTCGTTTTCGACCATGATCGGCTCGAAACCTAACGCTCGTAAATCATAGGGGCTCGCGCGCATATCTACCTCGCGAATATCTCGCGCGAGCTCGAAACAATCCGCCGTCAATTCAGCGGGGCCAAACGGCGCGAGCTTCGTCGCCCACTTGTAGAGATCCATGTTGGCGTGCAGACATCCACGCTGCTCATTCTTATGCAACCCATCGCGCGTCGGTTGGCTTTTGTTCAGTGGTCGCGCCGGTTGAGTGAAAAAGCGAAACGCATCGTAATGCGTGCAACGCAACGGAGTCGCCTCGACGATCTGCGCGAGTTCCTCCGGAGGGAAACGCAACGGCCAATCGTTGTGCCGCACTTCATCAGCCGTCTGCCGATAAACCATCGCCCATTCGTGCATGCCGAAGCAGCCGAAAAATGCCGGGCGTTCATCCATGACCTTAATCAGATCGCGCAACCAGGTCACGAAATCACGCCGGTGAGGTTTCAACGCGTTCACATTCAGCGTCACTCCCTCCGCGGTCTCATGATATTCGGACCAACGTAGATACTCGCGCGCCGCGTCTCCGGCTAGCGTGACATCAGGTCCCGGATGCCAGCGTCGCAGCCACGCGGCCCGAAATGCGTAGTAGTTAAACAAAAAATCGTAGACCGGATGTTTCTCTCCGCGCATCGCGCGTGCCTGATGCGGATCCGTCCAACCACGCACCCGCTCTTCATGCATCCGCCGCCGCTCTAGCCAATCGGCTTCGGCGAGAATCGTGGGAGCGCGATCGATCGTCGGCATTATCAGTAAGTATCGACGAGTGAATGATGCGTAAGGGCTTTCTTCACTTCGGCGATCGTAATCGGTTCGGCGAATTCCACGTAGATGTCTTTCTGCTCATGGGGGTAGAGCTCGAAGTAGTTGTCGCTTGATTCATGCGCGATGCCAGCAAGATCAAACGCGACGCGATGCTGCCAGACATCCGATTGAAAAGTGAGCAATGCTTGCGTGGGGGTAAGTCGGCGCACCGCCACTTGAGTTTTGCCGCGCGGCAGCGCCATGAAACGCGGCGGGGTGAGCAGCGCAGACTCTTCGCTGACACGCAGCCCATCGATTTCGAGCGCGATGCGCACGTAAAGATTATCACGCCCGTGCTCCGCGAGCGGCTCCGCCAGATCGAGCGTTTTCTGGCGCACACTTTTACCGTATTTGAGCGCGACTTTCTTCCGTCCGCTCACCAACGCACGTCCATCCACATGAAAGAGATCCCAGAGCAACACCCCTTCAGCGGAGTGCGGTGTATCATAGACCGTATGCAAATAAACTCTGCGCACATCGCTCCGGCGATAGTTACCAATCACAGTCGTTTCATCCCCGGGCACATGGGCACTGACCAGAGCAGGCGAGAGAAAACGTCGCGCGAGATGGTGCAGAGCTTTCCAGCGGCCCGTGTGCTCAATTGAGCTCCAGGAAGCGACCGGCCAGCAATCGTTGAGCTGCCAGTAAAGCGCGCCCATACAACGCGGCATCAGACGCCGGTAGTGTTCGACTCCCGTCTGCATGCAATACGCCTGATTGAGCTGGGACAGATAGATGAGTGAATCCTGATCTTTGGGGAAACGGTAGCGGCGTGAAACGTAATCAAGCACCACCTGATTACCGCCGATATTCTTCTGATGATTCTCCATCACTGGCCCAAAAACATTGGCGTCATCTTCCGGACAAAACGTCCGTTGCGTTTCCGGCGAACTGTAGCTCTGCATGCCGAATTCAGATACGAATCGGAACTTCCATTTCTCGTAATCCTTCACCGGCTGACGCGAGTGCCAGACATCCCAGAAATGCGTGTCGCCGGTTTTCTCACCCAATGCTTTATCTGAATAATCGTTGCTCCGATTAGGTCCGCGACTTGGTGAGCTCGGCCAATAATCAGTCACGCCATCAAAGGCCGCGACGACTTCTGGGAGCAGGCGGTGAAACAGTGTCTCGTAGTGCCGATGCAGCTTTGGGCTGGCTTCAAGATCGTCCCAATTAAGGGTCTCAATCTCATTGTTGCCGCACCAGAGAGCGAGTGACGCTCGATGCCTCAGTCGCTTGATGTTGTCTTCGGCTTCGCGCCGCACGCTAGTGAGAAATCCGCGATCACCGGGGTAGAGCGTGCAGGCAAACATGAAGTCCTGCCAAACAAGCAGACCGAGTTCATCGCACAGATCGTAAAAGTCTTCGCTCTCGTAAATGCCACCGCCCCAAACGCGCATCATATTCATATTCGCACGCACCGCCGAAACGAGATCGCGTTCGTAATCAGCCCGCGTCAATCCGGCCACAAAACTGTGCGCCGGAATCCAGTTCGCCCCCTTCGCGAAAATTGGACGGCCATTCACCACAAATTGAAACGATTCACCCCACTTGTCCGCCGAACGATCCAGCTCGATCGTGCGCAAACCGATCCGCTGTGACCACGTGCCCAGCTCGCGTCCCTTGGCATCGCGCGCGAGCACGGTCAGCGTGTAGAGCGGTTGCTTTCCGTGACCATTCGGCCACCACAACTCAGGATCAATCACCGTGATACTCAAATCATCGGCGCGACCTTCTTTTCCCGCGATTACCTCACCATCAAGTGAAAGTGTAACCCAATAGGTTACACTTTTTCGGGCGCGAGTGAGTTCGGGTATGAGCTTAAGACTCACGCTCGTTGCGGTCTTCGATTTGCCCTCACAGTGATGCATTTGCGTGACCCGCACCGACTCCAATCGGTTCGCCGACCACGCCTCGAGACGGATATCCCGCCAAATACCCGAGGTCACTAAACGCGGGCCCCAATCCCAACCAAACTGACACTGTTCTTTACGGAAAACAGAACAACGCCCGACGGAATCATTATACTCTTTCGGCTTATGTTCAGGTCGCGTTCTCGCCAGTGCTTTTCCGGTGCTCGCAAACTTGATCAGGAGTTCATTGCGACCCGGTTTGAGGTAGCGACGCACATTAAAGCGGTGCGTAATAAACATATTGTCGGTCGTAGCCACTTTCCGGCCATTGACCATGACCGTGGCGAGCGTATCGAGACCCTCGCAGACCAACTCAACGGCGTCTTCTGCCAGGAGTTCTTTTGAAATCTGAAGCAGGGTGCGGTATTCCCAGACGTGCTGTTCGATCCACTGCAGATCGAGCTCGTTGGATCCGTAAAACGGATCCGGGATCAGTTCATGCCGCAGTAAATCGCGGTGCACACAGCCGGGCACGATCGCATCACGCCAGGGCGAGTTTTCGGTGAAATCGCGAAATTTCCACGAAGAAGAAGCAAGAGGGAGAACTGGCATAAAAGAGAGAAATTAGAGACGAGCGAGCAAACGACGGACCCCTTCGATCGGCGCATCATTCACCGATACCCAGTCACAGTTCGATCCTAAGACCGAGGCAATCGCTTCGCGCGCGATGGGCGTTTGGGGGATCGCCCCACTCAAACCGACAATGAGCGATTCGTTCACGGTTTCCGGCATCACACGAGCAACAACATCGCGGGCCAACTCGGCGAGTTTCCGCACCGAGTTAGCCACAATCTCCCGTGCAACCGGATCCCCGTTGGCCGCAATTTTCGTGACGCGAGGAGCCACCGCCGCGATCGTAGTATGCGCCAAATCATCGTTGTAGTAATGTCGGGTAACCGAATCTGAATCCTTAAGGCCAGTCGCTTCGCAAATCATGACACTCACTTTGGAAGGTTCGGCCCATCCTTGCAGTTCAAGGATCGCGCGACCGATGGCGTGGCGACCGAGATCATAAGCACTGGCCGGATCACCAAATCGCCAACCCAGCCCTCCCGCATAATGAGTGGCGCCACTCGCATCGCGCGCCGCCACAAAAGATCCGGTGCCCGCGTGCAAGACTAACCCAGGTTTACCGTTAGTCGCGAGCTCAAGCACGGGCACGGAATCATCAACCGTCAGCACCTCTCCGCAATCGATGAGGGTCGCACCAAACTCGCGCCAAAACGGGCGGCTTCCCGCCATACAAAACAAGGTATGCGTTAGCCGTGCTGCGGCATCGCGCGATCTGGCTACGGCGACTAGCGAGTTCAGTTGATCATTGATCAAGGCTTGAGCCGCCTCACTGCCAATCAGACTGGGATTACAACCCTCCGTATGACACCGCGCAACCGTATCTCCACGTTCATCGATGAGAATAAAATCTGTCTTGGTGCCGCCACCATCAACGCCGATTCGAAAATCCATGGTCGTAGTGAAACCACTAAACCCGTCGATGACACGCAATAGTATCCGCCCCGGTTACTTTTATTGCGCAGGATCGCGTTAAGCCAACTGGCGGCTCAGACGATACCGATATTTTTCCCCAATCGCCCGATTGTGCTCAATCGCTCCCGGCAAATTCTGGCTCCGAAGCAAGGGAAGGGGATGACCATTGGTCTTCAGCAATTCGATCACTTCAAGCATGAGCAGATTCAGCAGCATGCCACCAATCAGCGTCGATGTCGGACCTGACATCGCACCTTCGCCCACATCGATCAACGTATCACCCGGCACCCCCAGATTATCCAACACGTGATCGGCTATCTCATGAAGTTTCTGCCCACCGGGATGAACCGTTTTTGCCGTAGCCGACATCGCGGCGGAAGTAAGACCGATGACAGTGAGCCCCTTCTTCTTCGCGTAGAGCGCGACTTCGATTGGCGCGCTGTTTTTACCCGAGTTGGAGATCACGATTATGCTCTCACCGGGTAGCATTTGATACTGCCGATCATAACGCTCCGCCAGCGTCGTCCCGTAGCCCACTTGATTTTCGATAAATCCCGCCGTGGGATCGATAATTCCACTCACACAGGCCAGCCCACCCGCGCGACCAATGATTTCACGGCCAATCACTTCACTGTGTCCGCTCCCAAAAACATGCAGCACGCCATCCTTGGCCACCGACTCACCGATCAAGCCCGCGCATTGCGAGATGACCGCCTGATTCTGCTCACGCGCCTTCGCAAGCAGCGCCGTGGATTGACTATAATATGAATCGGATAGGGTGGTCATGGAATAGTCTTTTCA
The DNA here is from genome assembly GCA_034669935.1 of Cephaloticoccus sp. Taxonomy (GTDB): domain Bacteria; phylum Verrucomicrobiota; class Verrucomicrobiia; order Opitutales; family Opitutaceae; genus Cephaloticoccus. The sequence continues at coordinate 80,813 of JAXMOJ010000001.1, read as the reverse complement.
TCATTAACGAAGTGCAGTTGGGTTCAATCCTGAACCCCTATTAATATATGCGCATTTCACTGATTGCCTTGTTATGTCTCTTCTTTGCCTCCCTTGGTTATGCCGAACTAATACCGGTCAAGGAGCTTAGCCACCAAGTTCCTTTCAAAAACTTCAAGTTATCTCCCGACGGGAAGGCCGTGGCTTACTCAGAGACGATTAATGGTATTAATATCCTCCGAATTCTCAATCTAGAAACCGGAGAGAAAATTGGTATCAACTTATTGAGCAACCGACGGTCATGGAACCAAGGTTCGTCGTTTCAATGGATCGGCGACGAACGTTTACTCTATTCGGCTAATGGAGGATATGAAGCCATTAACAAGGATGGCTCCAAAGGTAGACCTATCGGCGGGGAATATGGCTTCAGAATAGGTGGGATCGCGCGGAATCTTCGCCAAGTCGAAGAAGAGGTCGTGCTAACATGGACCTACGACATTTTCGTAGATGAGGGCATGTCGAGTGGTCACTCGACCTTTAATACAACAAGGCCCGGGTTAGCCAGAATGGATACCAAGACAGGAAGTGTTTCATTAGTGGAAAGAAATCCCGGGCAAATCAGGAGATGGATGATTACCTCAGAAGGAGAGGTAAAAGTGGCCCAGGAAATGAAGGATACCACCTACCGAGTCGTTCACCGTGAGACAAAAAAATCAGGATGGAAGCCTCTTCCCGGAATGGATTGGGACGACCCACAGGTTCGACCACTGGGTTATGGTGAAAACAATACCATACTGTATGTGACACGGCTGAATGATAATGGTCGCTGGGCGATCTACCCTTATAATTTGGAGACATACAAATTTGGGGATGTCATTTTAGAGAACAAAAACTACGACATCATCCCGCAAGACGATGTGCCTGGTCATTCGGGATTGATCTATTCTCCCGATGGAAAACGCCTACTCGGCATCCGCCACATGACGGCATATCCCCGCGTGTATTGGCTGGATAAGGGGATGGGGGAACTTCAGATGGGGCTAGATCAAGCCCTCAAGGGCAAGGTCAACAGCATCGTCAGCATGAGTGACGATCTGCAGAAGCTTATCATCCTTTCTTGGTCTGATCGCGATCCGGGAACCTATTACTTTTTTGACCGCGAGAAACAGGCTCTCTCCGTGTTGATGCAAAGCACCCCTTGGATCAAAGAAAAGCAAATGGCCAAAATGAGGCCTTTGAAATTCGAAGCCCGCGACGGCGTGACCATCCATGGCTACATGAGTTTACCCGTAGGAAAAAAGCCAAAGAATCTGCCTTTGGTCGTGCTGAATAATGGTGGCTATTGGACACGAAACACCTGGTATTTTGATCGCACGGTGCAATTTCTCGCCAACCGAGGATATGCTGTTCTTCGAGTAAATACTCGTGGGACTTCCGGTTACGGCGATGACTTTAAGCGACTGAGCTACAAGAAAAGCGAGGAAGCGGTTGCCGATCTGGCTGACGCAGTGAAATGGGCTGTCAGCAAGAAACTCGTGGACCCTAAACGTGTAGCCATCATGGGAGAAGGAACGCTGTCCGGTATTCGCACATTGTCAGCAATTGCCCTTAATCCGGATGTCTACGCCTGCGCCATTGTTAATTCTCCCTACACCGATTGGAAAGAAGTCATTCACCGGGATCGATACGTCGGCGATGCCCTAAAAATACAACGCGAACGATTGGGTGATCCTACCGATCCGAGCACGACTATCAGTCGAATTTCGCCAATTCAAATGGTCGACCAAATCACGGCACCTGTGCTCGTAACCGAGACGGCTCATCGGAAACCCAGTCATTATACCTTTATGAAAAAATTTGTGAAGGCACTCGAAACATCCGGCTCTGAAGTAGAATTAGAAACCGAGTATAAATCAAAGCAGGGTTACGAGAACTATGGGAAGTGGCTGGAAGATTCCGTAGCTTTTATGTCCAAGCATATGCCGGAGAGTCGGTGAGCTGGAATGATTACCGCCATTGACCATCTCAACATCGTCGTCGCCGATCTGGATCGGTCGGTGCGTTTTTACACCGAACTGCTGGGCTTTCGCTTAATCAAGGAAGCCCAGCTCGAAGGGGAATGGATTGATCGCATCGTCGGCCTGAAAGGCGTCAAAGGGCAGGTTGCCTATGTGGTCGCTCCGGCCGGTGAGCCACGGATCGAACTGCTTCATTACGAAACTCCTTCTGGTGAAAACCCTGCCGCGAATAACCAAGCAAACACGATCGGACTACGGCATTTCGCCATGCGGGTAGATGATATCACTGCGATGACCGCCAAGCTGCGCACAGCGGGAGTCGATGTGGTCAGCGATCCGGTCAAGGTGCCACACGGGGTCGTTGAACACGATCAGGGAGAAAAGACCCTTGTCTATTTCCGCGATCCAGACGGCGTGGTGTTGGAATTAGCGGAATACCGGTAATTCGGAGATAGGAGTTCGGAAATCGGGTTAAGGACTTGATGAGTGTTAGGCTAGCGGGGCATTGCCGGTGAAACGTTTCTCGCTCCAAACCCTACTAGTTGGTCATTGCGAGACCTCTCTTGGCGGTCGTGGCAATCCACGAATAGGCAAATGAGCCGAGTGGGTAATTGTGGATGGCCACGTCGCTACGCTCCTCGCCATGACATCTAGTGCAAGTAACCACGATTCCAGGTTCCGCTTCCAAACTTCACCCCTCACTCTTCCATTTACCGCTCCCAGCGGCCGTAAATACCGCAGGGGAGGATCTTCCCATCACGCTGGCCCGGCAGGCCAATTTCACCCGCTGTGACTTGTCCCTTCTTAGAGGGAAGGAGCTCCCCTAATAAATTGGCCACAACTGTTGGTGAAAGCCGTGCGGTGTAGGCGTTGATCAGAAAGAACAGCGGATCGTCACTCAGCAACGCGCGACATTCCGTGAGGAGTGTCCACAAGTGATCTTCGAGTTTCCACATTTCGCCCGTGCTGCCTCGACCGAAAGTCGGAGGGTCCATGATGATAGCGTCGTAATGGCGATCGCGGCGGATCTCCCGTCGCACAAATTTGAGACAGTCATCCACGATGAAGCGGATCGGCGCTTCTTTGAGACCGGAAAGCGCCGCATTTTCTTTGCACCATTTCACCATACCATCGGCGGCATCCACATGGCAGACGCGAGCTCCAGAGGCGGCGGCGGCACAGGTCGCGGCACCGGTGTAGCCGAAAAGATTGAGCACATTGACTTCGCGACCCGATGCCACGGCATTTTTAATTTTCGCACTAAACCATTCCCAATTGACCGCCTGCTCGGGGAAAAGCCCGGTGTGCTTAAAACTGGTGGGGCGGATTTTGAATTTTAGATTCAGCCGCGCATAATCGACCGTCCAGTGATCCGGCATCTTTTGGCGAAACTCCCATTTGCCCCCACCGCTTTCACTGCGGTGATAGAGTCCCGCCCAGTTCTTCCACGGTGCTCCGGGCTTTTCGCCGTGACGTGGCCAGATAATCTGCGGATCGGGGCGCACGAGCGTATAGTCCCCCCACTTCTCATGTTTCATACCATCGCCGCTCTCGAGCAACTGATAGTCCTGCCATTGATCGGCAAGGAGAATGGAGGGGCGCTTTGGTGTCATGAAATGGAGGATGCGATAAAGGGGTGGAGGATAAACCCGAAACGTAATTTTTGGTGAAACGGGCCGTAAGTAATAATACGGCCCTAAAAACCCTAGGCAACGCGACGACCGCCTGCTACTTTTTTTAGCTAATCATAATAACCATGAGTATAATTAAACGAATCACACAGGTCTTAGGACTCTCGCTCGCCCTCATTATCGGCGGGGGGACGGCGGTAGCCGACGTCGTCGAAACGAAGAGCGGCGCCCGCATCGTGGGGCAAGTCACCAAGATCGACGGAGGAAAAATTTACGTAACGACGGATTATGCGGGCGATCTCGTAATCGACCAAAGCGCAGTCAGCGGCATGCAAACCGAGGCACCCGTCGTGGTGCGTTTGGCGAGTGGCACTACTCTGGCCGGCACCGTGAGCAGCACGGGCGACACGCTGAATATCAACGGCGCTGATGGCCAGCTCAGCACAAGCATGGATAAGGTTGCCGCTTCGTGGGCAGAGGGCGAAGAAGACCCCCAAGTCATCGCCATGCAAAAAGAACTTGCCTCAAAGGAACGCAAGTGGGCCTACGAAGCCGCCATCGATATCAACGGTAAGTCCGGCAACAGTAGCCAACTCGGCACGGCCCTCAGTGCACGCGCCACGCTCCAAACCGCGAAAGATAAGCTCCAGTTTTATACCAACTACAATCGCCAGAAATCTGATGGTGTGACCTCGGCCGACCAATTCAAGGCCGGCATCGATTACTCCAACAATTTTTCCGGGAAGAAATCTTGGTATGTTCGCAATGAAAGCGGCTTCGATCGGGTGAAAGACATCGATCTCTACAACGTAGCCGCCGCGGGTATGGGCTACGACTTCATCAAGGCAGAAAAGCGCACTCTCACGGGTCGTGCGGGTATTTCGTTCCGCTACGAAGGCTACAAGAATCCCGCGAGACAAGACACTAAGAGCGCCGGTCTCGACTTCGGCCTCAATCACGAATGGGCACTGGAGAATGCGAAATTGGTTAACCGCTTCGCCTTCGTTCCTGCCTTCGAAGACTTTAGCGACTACACCGTCACCCATGAGTCCTACTACGAACTGCCACTGTCCAATCCGAAGTGGAAACTGCGCATCGGCCTGAGCAACGATTACAACAGCAAGCCAGGTGTCGGCGTGGAAGAACTCGATACCTCTTACTTCACTCGCTTGGTCTTAAACTGGGACTAAGCGATCTTCGATCATTCAATCTTTCATCGGCCCTCGGATTCGTCTGCGGGCCGATTTGCTTTTTAGGATTCGTGCCGCATGCTTGGTGCTTCCTCAACCATGCTGCGACAAGACTACATCATGCGAATGATCTCTGAGCTCGGACAGTTCGTCCGCGCCGCGGTGGCCAGTGGGGAGCCGGGCAAAGAGGCCGAAGCCCTCCAGGCCGTCCTTCATGCCCAGCGTCAGCTGTTTCAGGAAACACCCGAAATAGCGCTCGCTAAATCGCTTGATGAGCAGATCGACCATCTCGCTCAAGGTGAGACTCCGTTCGGAGCCGCGCAGCGGGTAGGCGATTACGCCGAAATCCTCGAACAAGCAGCGTTGATCTATGATCATGTCGGCAAGGAACCCCTCGCTCGGAGTTCATATATACTGGGCTTGAGTGCCTTGCTCAACGCAGTGGTTCGCTGGCCAGAACAACGCGTGATCCTCGCTCCGAAGATTGATCGTTTTCGCAAGCTGGTAACCGCAGAGGAATTATCGCCACCTCTACTGGAATTACTCGAACACTACGAAACCGTTCAAGTGCCGTAGAGTCGGTCACCAAAATCCCCCAGACCCGGCATAATATATTTCGCATCATTGAGTTCGCGATCAAACGCCGCCGTGTAAATCGGCACCTCAGGATGTTCTTTCTGCACCGTTTCGACGCCTTCAGGTGAAGAGACAATACAGGCAAACGAAACATCGTTCGCGCCGTTCTCTTTCACAACGGTGAGGGCCTGCGCGGCAGAACCACCGGTCGCCAGCATCGGATCCACCACGATAACCCGAGCTCCACTCAAAGGTGGCAACTTACAATAATAGCTTCGCGCCACGGCGGTCTCGTGATCGCGCTCCAGACCGACATACCCGACACTCACATCGGGAAACAAATCCAGAAACGGCTGCGTCATACCCAATCCCGCCCGCAAGATAGGCACGATGATCAGAGGTCGCGCGAGCACTTGGCCGGTGTGCTCTTCCAGGGGAGTTTGCACTGTCTTGTCGGTCGTCGTGAGGTCCTGGGTCGATTCGATTGCGAGGAGCAAACCGAGCTGATACGAAAGCGTGCGAAATGTCGCGGGCTTCGTGCTCTCATCACGTAGATGCGTCATCACATGAGAGGCGAGGGGGTGTTTGAGAACGTGTAGGGGCATGACTGCAGTGTGCGCGGATTACTCGGAGGCGAAAGCCCGGAATTCGTCCCGGCGAAAAAGCTATTCCGGCTGGAGAATCAAAGTGTGCTCAGTCGTTCCGGGCAAAAACGGAGTGGGATCGCCCCGCACCCACGCTTCGTGGCCAGCCCAAAAGTAGGGCGAAAGCGGATTGCCGCTCTGTCCGGTCGGCATGTGAAAAAGCCCTTCTTCCTCACGCCCGGGAGAAACCACCATGCGCTCACTGGCCCCGAACCTCGGGGTCTGCACGCGCGGAGTGTGGGCATCACCCGGCAAAGGATCGTTTGCCATCGATAACCAACCCGCGAGCCAGTCGGGAAAAATCCGTGCCATCGGATGACGAATCTTCGCGCGATTAAGTTTTCCCCAAGTCACCCGAGAAACGCTCGTGCCTTCCTCGTCCAATTGCTCAACGACCCCTTGAGCGGAAGCGACCAGCAGCGCTTCCCACGAATCATATTCCGGGCTCAGCAAGTGTAGTGGCTTTTGTTCCAAAAGCGTCCACAACGGCTGCTCGTATTGAAAGTGCTGCCAGTTAAATCCCGAAAACTTCAGCACGCTGTAAACAAAGAGAGGATCGAAAACCCGCTGCGCGACCTGCATCCGAAAATATTTCACCAACGCATAACTCGCCGAATCAATCCGCGCGCGACTATCCCAATCAGCCAATCTCTTGCGCAGCTTGGCGAGTGAACGATCTGCATCCACCACCTCGGGCGTGAGAGTGGCGAGGAGCAGCTCGTGCCACCGATCAAGCGAAGGCGCATGATCATCGAGTTGCAATACCAGCAAGTCGGCCGGAGTCGCGTTTTCCATGGCGAAAAGTTCATCGCGAATCCGAGCTGCCCGCGCGGGTTTCTCGTAACCGCCATCACCAAGTAACTTCAGTTCAGCCCCGCCAAGGATGCGATTATTCGCCGTCCACAATCGGCCGGTTGCTGGATTGATCAGCACCGGTTTTTCTTCAGCGGGAAGCATGCCATCCCAGTAGCGGTCTCCGTAAGTGCGCGACGTCGGGAAACGCCCATCGTAGCCCACGCGACGCGGGAGCTGCCCCGCGATACTCCACGCCATGTCGCCCTGCTGATCGACGAGGATAATGTTTTGAGCCGGCATCCCTGCGTCCTGCGCAATCGGCAAGGCCTCGGCCACGCTCATCGCGGTTTCGAGTCCTATTAAGGAAAGATTCACCGCATCTGGCAGATGCGCAGTCCAGCGATAGGCGAGGGGGCGTGTCTTATCTCCTTCCCCAATCACAGGACCCCAACGAGTCCAATTCGCGACAAACACAACCGGATCCTCGCCCCGCACCTTGATCAGCTCCTCTCGTGGTTCAAAACGCAGCAACTCTTTCCCGTATTTATAGAAAGAGCGGCTGATCACATTCGGATCGATCACGACCACATCGCCGATATCCGCATATGCATTGGTAAATCCCCACGCGATCTTTCCATTACTCCCCGCCACCATTAATGGTATCCCGGGCAACGTCACACCCGTCACCTTATGCGCTACGTCGGATTCGTCGGTCCACTCCAGCGACGCGCGATACCACGTATTTGGTGCGCGCAAAAATAAATGCATATCATTCGCCAGCATCGGCACTCCGCTCGCCGTGTGTTCGCCGGAGAGAGCAAAACTATTACTACCGCTGCGCACCGGATCTGGTCGCGCCGCACTTTCCGTCTCTGCCACCGCTTCCGCTTGACGCAAATCGATAACCTCTGCTGATGGAACGGCGGGTATCTCATCCGCACGACTGTCATCTAGGGCCGCATCCGCCTCCGTATAAAGCGGCGCAAAGAAATCAGCGGTCGCCGGGCCATACATCAAACGCAACACGCTCAGTGAACGCTCATAGGTGCCCACCTCATGCAGCTCCATCGCCATCGCAAAAACGACGAGAATGGAATCCTCCGCCAACCAGGGTCGGGGTTTGGTGCGCAGCAACGCATACTCAAAAGGCACTTTGCTCAGTGCTTCGTGCCCTGAATTGACGCCTGCCGTATAAGCTTCGATTAGCTCGCGTTCGTCCGAAGTAAGTTGCGCGATATTTTCCTGCGCGTTGCGACGAAATCCATGCAAACGTGCGCGCTGATCGGCGTCCACTGCCTTCGGCCCAAACAGCTCGGACAACTCTCCAGCTGCGCGACGGCGTAACAGATCCATTTGGAAAAACCTTTCCTGCCCGTGCATCCATCCAAGCGCCCGCGCGACATCAATTCGGTTGCCCCCCTTAATCGTCACCACGCCCAAAGCATCGCGTTCCACCTCCACAGAAGCACCGAGGCCAGACACGGTCGCCTGCCCATCGAGCTGCGCCAGACTACCACGCAGCTGGAGATATACCCAACCCACCGCCACGAGGGCGAGGAAGAGTAAGCCACAGAGAACAAGAACGAGACGGCGGAAAGTTTTCATAGAAATAGAGAGTCGCGAATTGAGGCTACGATCGCTTCGGGTGTCGGCGTGATATCAACCGTCAGAGCATCCTCCGGAAATTCCAATGTCGCCAACTGACTATCGAGCATTGCGGGCTTCATAAAATGTCCCTCCCGTCCACTGATACGCTCCCACAGCAGCTCGCGCGAGCCACTCAGGTGCACGATTTTGACTCGCACCGGATCAACTACGATCACCTCACGGTAAGCTTTCTTCAGGGCGGAACACGTGACCACCGCTCCCACCTCCCGAGCGAGGCAGTCCGAGATATGGTCGCGAATCGCCTGCAGCCACGGTGCCCGATCTTCATCGTTGAGAGGTTGGCCCGCGCTCATCTTCGCCACGTTGGCCGCTGGATGAAACTCATCCGCATCGCTGAATTTCCAATCCAGTTTCTCCGCGAGCAATTCTCCAATCGTGGTTTTCCCACAACCGGCCACGCCCATGACAATAATCACGCAGGGAGGCATTACGCTTTCCAAGCCTGATTCGCCAGTGGATCGCGACCTTCATCGAATTCGATAAAATCAAACATCGTTTCGATTCCTTTGCTCTCAAAACCATACTCTTTGATGAGTTGCGCAATTCTGGGTGAAAGCACATCGCGCCAGCCACGCTTCATCATAAAACCATTCCAAATTTCGCACTCATCATCCGTGCGACTACCGCCCTGCTCAAAACACCAAGCGAGAATATCCTCTTCGGTGCCACCGGAGAGCGTGCGTTCCTTGAGCGCGTCGTAATCGACCTTGAGAAAATCGCAGCAACGTTCGTCGAAGCCCTTACCGATCCCCTGGTGATAGTCTTCCGGCAGATTTCCGGCCGCGTGAAGGTGAATCTTATCGAGCATCCGCCCAAAATAAACAAGACGCTCAGTTTTAAGATAGATACTACGGAGTCCGGGAACGTTTGGCATAGAAACCTATCTCCGCGATTTTCGCTGATGCGCGCGAGACGAAAAACACCTCCGCTAGCGACGCACGCCATAGACGATAGTCGCGAGTAACCCGAGAGCGAAGGTTGGCGCATTGATCCAGAGCTGGTGAAACGGCACCGGCCAGTGCGCACACGCGTAAATAATAAACCCATGTTTGATCGCGATCAGCACCCAGCAAACGAGGATAAACTGCTCCAGTTTCGGGTCGCGTTCTGGCTTGGAGCGCACCTTCACCTCCAACACAAAGTTGGGATCAGGCTCGGTTCTCGGACGACCGGAAATGAGATGGAGTAGGTTGGTAAACACAGCGATGCTTGTAAGATAGCGTAAAGTTGCCGAAATAAAAGCCATCGTGTCGAAACAAACTCCCACCTCCGCCCAACCCCCGATTGAACTTCAGGGCACCACCTTGGGTAAATCCAGTCCCGCCGCCGCCGGTTTAACCGCCGTGGCAAAGACCACCAAATTTGCCGTGGGTGGAGTCGGACCCGTGAAAGGCGCGAAGCTGCTTCTCAACGTAAACCAAAAGAACGGCTTCGATTGCCAATCCTGCGCCTGGCCCAGTCCAGACGGAGACCGCCATACCTTCGAGTTTTGTGAAAACGGGGCGAAGGCCATCGCCGATGAAGCCACGCCCGAACGCTGCGATCCCGAGTTCTTCGCCCAACACTCGGTCGCCGACCTCGCAAAACAAGGCGATTACTGGATCAATCGTCAGGGACGGCTTACCGATCCGATGGTATTGCGGCCCGATGCCACCCACTACCAACCGATCTCATGGGACGAGGCGTTTCAACTCATCGCCACCGATCTCAATGCGCTGGGTTCTCCCGATGAAGCGGCGTTCTATACCTCCGGCCGCACCAGTAACGAGGCCGCGTTTCTCTACCAACTTTTCGTCAGACAGTTCGGCACCAACAATCTCCCCGATTGCTCCAACATGTGCCACGAATCCAGCGGTTCCGCGCTGAACGAAACCATCGGCATCGGTAAAGGCACCGTGACGTTGGACGACTTTGAAAAAGCTGATCTGATTATCATCGTCGGTCAAAATCCGGGCACCAACCACCCGCGCATGTTATCTTCGCTTGAAGACGCCAAAAAAAGAGGCGCGACGATCATTTCCGTGAATCCGCTACCGGAAGTCGGCACGGAAAAATTCAAAAACCCCCAACACTTCATGAATCCATTGAAGGCACTGCCCACCCTGCTGGGTGAAGGTGCCCGCCTCTCGGATATTTGGGTGCAGCCCCGCATCAACGGAGATCTCGCGCTGTTTATTGGCATCATGAAAGAAATGCTCGCGGCCGAGGACGCCGCCCCCGGCACGGTATTTGATCACGCTTTCATCCGGGAACACACCCATGGCTTCGACGCACTCATCGCCGATTTACGCGAAGCCGATTGGATGCAGATCGTCGAATCAAGCGGGGTGAGTCGCGAGGAGATCAAGACCATCGCCCAACAGGCGATGCGCTCAAAGGCCACCATCTGCTGCTGGGCCATGGGCCTCACCCAACAACCCAACGCTGTCGAAACCATCCAATCGATTGTGAACTTCCTCCTTTTGCGCGGGGATATCGGAAAACCTGGAGCTGGGGCCTGTCCCGTGCGCGGCCACTCCAATGTCCAAGGTGATCGCACGATGGGGATTTTCGAAAAAATGGCCGATACGTGGCTGGATGGGCTCGATGCGGAATTCGGATTCAAATCACCGCGCGCCCACGGCCACGATGTCGTCGATGCGATCAAAGCGATGCATGCGGGCGACGTCAGCGTGTTTGTCGCGATGGGTGGTAATTTCATCTCCGCCACTCCCGACACCGAATACACCGCCGAGGCCCTGCGTCGCTGTTCGCTCACGGTGCAGGTATCCACCAAACTTAATCGGGCGCATCTTATCACCGGGCGCACGGCGTTGATTCTGCCCTGTCTGGGTCGCAGCGAACGCGATCCACAGCTCTCCGGAGAGCAGTTCGTCACCGTTGAAGATTCCATGGGCGTGATCAATCCTTCGCGCGGACACGCCGCGCCTGCCTCACCTTCCTTGCGCAGTGAACCCGCTATCGTCTGCGGACTCGCGCGAGCCGTGCTGGGCACCGAGAATACCGTGCCCTGGGAGGACTTCGCCGGAAATTATAATCGAATCCGTGATCGCATTGCACGGGTCGTGCCGGGTTTTGAGAATTTCAACCAGCGGATCAGCGAAGGCATTTTCTACTTACCCAACGGACCACGTGATCACCGCGAATGGCGCACGGTCACCAAGAAGGCAAACTTCAGCGTCGCCCCCATTCCACGCAATCAGCTCGCGCCGGGCGAATACGTGATGATGACCATTCGCACACACGATCAATTCAACACCGTGGTTTACGGTCTCGATGATCGCTACCGCGGTGTGTTTGGTGGTCGTCGGGTCGTCTTCATGAACGAAGAAGATATGCACGCCGCCGGTTGGCAGCAGGGTCAACTCGTCGATCTGGCCAACAATCACGGAGGGGTCGAACGCGTTGCCGAAGCGTTCATGATCGCACCCTATCGCATCCCTCGCGGCTGTCTCGCCACTTATTTCCCCGAAGCCAATGTGCTGGTGCCAATCGGTAGCGTCGCCGCCAAGAGCAATACCCCGACTTCGAAGTATGTTGTGGTTACCTTATCCCCGACTGCCGATCCCGCCGCCGCCCTCGCGAAACGCCGTGCGGACTTGGAGGATTGATCGAAAATCGGAACCAAACGGATACTTTCGCAGTCAGACCTTCCGTTATGAAAACCAAAACCTACTTACTCGCAGCCTTGGTGGGGCTCGGTGCTTCGGCTGTGCTTCACGCCTCAGACGACGCGGCGACCCATGTCAGCGTTTCATTCGATCAGCCTGAAAACTACAGTGATATTGGTGACGGCTTTCCTTCCACGGAAAAGGGTGCTGCCGCCAATCTTGAGGGGATTGAACAATTCGTGCAGAAACAGGCGAAAAAATATCTGCCTACTGATCAGAAGTTGGAAATCACCTTTACCAACATCGATCTGGCTGGTGAATTTGAACCGTGGGGCGCGACCATGGATGATATTCGAATCGTGAAGGATATCTATCCGCCCCGCATCGATCTGAATTTCCGTGTCATCGATGCCTCCGGCCACGTGATCAGGGAAGGGGAACGCAAGCTGCGCGATCTCTCCTTCATGATGAACCTGAACTTGAACAACAACGACCCGCTGCGTTACGAGAAAACCCTGATTGATGATTGGATGCGCCAGGATGTGCGTCCGACCAAGAGCTGATCCTTTTTCAGAAAACCGATTTGCCCACGGCCGCGAGTGTTTTACACTCGCGGCCGTGTCTTTGGGATCAAACCGGATCGATAAATGGTTGTGGAGTGTGCGGCTGTTTAAAACCCGCGCCCTGGCTGTGGCGGCCTGTCGCGGCGAATCCGTGTTGGTCAATGAGCAGCCCATCAAACCCGCTCGTGAATTGCATGCCGATGAAATCATCAGCGTGCGCCAAGGCATCATCACACGTCGCGTGCGATTTATCGATGCACCCAAGTCGCGAATCGGCGCCAAGTTCGTGCCTGAGTATTACGAAGATCTCACGCCACCCGCAGAATATGAAAAATTAAAAGTCCCGAAGATGGAGCAGGTCGCCCGACGCGAGCCCGGCACCGGTCGTCCCACCAAACGTGAACGCCGCCTGCTCGATCAATTGCTGGAAGGTGATGCATAATCTCTCTGTCATTGCGAGTAGGTCGGAGACCGACGCGACAATCCACGATCATCTGTTGATGCATCTTCTGGCCACAATGCGGTCGGGTGACAAAGGCGAAGGGCACTGGTAAAGTGGGTAGGGTCGGTTATCCTTAACCGACCTTGATTACCACTTGAAGGCGGTTAGGGATAACCGCCTCTACCTTCCGAATCTGATTTCACAATCACATCCCTTTCATGAACGTTTATTCCAAATTCGAATCCGAGCTCTCCGTCCGCCCTGACGATATCGATCTCTACCAACACGTGCACAGCACGCGCTATCTCGACTACATGCTCGCCGCACGTTTCGAGCAGATGGATACGTGCTACGGGATGTCGATGCAGGCCTTCGCCGATTTGGGACTGGGTTGGTTTATGACCAGTGCTCGCATCCAATACAAACGGCCGCTGGGGTGGGGTGATCGCATGACGGTGCGCACCTGGATTGAGAGCTTCACCGACTCCGGTTGTCGCGTGGCATTTGAAATCGAGAAGATCCCGACTGGTAAACGCGTCTGCGATGGTTACTGCGATTACAGCTTGGTCAGTCTCGCCAGTGGTCGCGCGACGCCACTGCCCGAAGATATCAAAGCGAAGTATTCGATCTAGTTTCTCACCGCGAGTAGCATCCGGAATAGGCTTGTGTCATCATCGACCCTCTGCATTGCTGGCCACCCTCGATAGAGAAAGCGTTAGATGACAGGATCTGGTGAGTCGTTAGCAGAGCATAGGCTTAGTGATGATTTCGAAACCCACGGTGGGAACGGAACTGGCAGCGGACGGTGTATCTTCGATATCATCAGATGAGTAATTCAAAACTATATGTTGGCAACCTGTCCTTCAAAACGACTGAAGACGAACTCCGTTCACACTTCGGCCAGTATGGCAGCGTGACCGACATCTATGTCGCTATGGACCGGATGACCGGTCGCCCTCGTGGTTTCGCATTCGTGACCATGGGCACTGCAGAAGAGGCCCAAGAGGCCGCAGAAAAGATCAATGGCACCGAGTTCGATGGCCGTCAGTTGACGGTTAACGAAGCACGTCCCAAGGAAGAACGTCCCGGTGGCGGCTTCGGTGGTGGCGGTGGTGGTGGTCGCGGCGGCTTCGGCGGCGGCGGCGGTGGACGTGACCGTGGTGGTTATGGCGGTGGCGGCGGTGGTCGCGATCGTGACCGCGGCGGTGATCGTCGTTACTAATACGACTCCGGTCTTATTAACCGATTTTCAAGGGACGGAGCCCATCTCGGGTTCCGTCCTTTTTTGTCTCTCCAGCGTTTGAAGAACTGTCGTTCCGGACGTATCGAAGAATCATAGTGCGGCATCTTAAAGACCGCTCTCCGCAACGAACATCCATCATGGATTCTTCGCTGCAATCAGAACGACAGCATTTTCAAAATCATGTCTTTTAAAGCTCTCAATTTATCTGCCGACGTGCTCCGCGGCGTTCAAGCCGCCGGCTACGCCGATCCTACGCCCATTCAACTGCGGGCCATTCCGCTCGTGTTGGCGGGTGGTGATGTCATCGGCTCCGCGCAAACCGGCACCGGCAAGACCGCCGCCTTCGCCTTGCCGATCATTGATCGGCTCGGCTCCCACGGGAAAACCCGCGTGCTCATTCTTGAACCCACGCGTGAACTTGCCGCTCAAGTCGAAACCGCATTTCGAGATTTCGCCCGATTCACCGATTTGCGCACCGTCGCGGTCTTTGGTGGAGTCGGCTACGGCAACCAACGTAAGGAACTCAGTCGCGGAGTGGATATTATCGCGGCGACCCCCGGTCGCTTGATGGACTACCTTAAAACCGGCACGATCAACCTGCGTGATATCGATACCCTCGTCCTCGATGAAGTAGATCACATGCTCGACATGGGATTTCTGCCCGTGGTGAAAGATATTATCAGCCGCTGTCCTCGTGAGCGTCAGACGCTGCTCTTTTCGGCGACCGTGCCTCCGGAAATTCAGGCCATCGCATCGTTCGCTCTGCGCAACCCGACGAAGATCGAAGTTGGCGTTCAGCGCACGGTCAACGAATCGGTCAATCATGCGATCTATCAGGTTAGTTTTGCGCAGAAATTCGATCTGCTCGTCGCACTCATGCAGCGCACCAACTTCGATAGCATTCTTGTCTTCTCCCGCACCAAACACGGGGCCGACAAAATCGCCCGGCGTCTTAAAAAGGCTAATCACGCGGTGGCCGTGCTGCACTCCAATCGCTCCCAAAATCAACGCATCGAAGCGCTCGAGGGTTTCAAGTCGGGTAAATACGAAGTCATGGTCGCGACCGATATTGCCGCCCGCGGAATCGATGTCGCCGGAGTTTCCCACGTCATCAATTACGATGTGCCCGAGAAACCTGAAGACTACGTGCACCGGATTGGCCGCACCGGTCGCGCCCAAGCCGTGGGTGACGCCTTCACGCTCGTCACGCCGGAGACCGAGAAAAATATTCGCGATATCCAACGCTTCATCGGCGCCAAGATTCCCACTTTGAAACTCGATGGATTTTCCTACGGTCCCTATGAGGCCCGTCCCGAACGTCCGCCCGAGCAACGCGAAAGCCGACGCCGCGCAACTTCGCACGGTGATGGAGCCAGAAAGACAGGCGGTTTCCGCAAAGGCGCAAAAAAGAACACCCCCTACGGCAACCGCAGCCGCAGTCGTCGCTAAAGACCACCTCACTCACTGAGTCATCTCTCCATCGAAAGTAACCTATTGGGTTACTTTCGATCAGGAGGGTTTTGCTCTGGCAGGTGAAACGACTTGGCCCCAACTCGCATATCCGAAGAGATGCTCTTCTCGCACACTGCGGCTGGTATTCTGCGGCTAACTTTGCATCTTTAGTTCCGAACATGATCACACTTCTCGACGCCGCTCTTTCTCGTCAGCAACTCAAGGCCCGCATGCCGTTTCGCTACGGCATCGCGACGATGACAGAAGTGCCGCATGTCTTCGTGCAGCTTACCTTTGATTTCGACGGCAAGACCGGAAGCGGCGTCTCTGCGGATCATCTGCCGCCGAAGTGGTTTACCAAAGATCCTGATCGTGATCTCGATGAGGAGATTGAGGAAATGCTCCTGGTGTTGCGCACCGCCATCAGCCACGCCCGCAATATTTCCGCCGCCACACCATTCGCATTCTGGCGCGAACTTTACGCCGCGCAGGCCAAGTGGGGGGAGGCCAACCAAATTCCGCCACTGCTCGCACAATTCGGAGTGACCCTCGTCGAACGCGCGATGATCGATGCGTATTGCCACGCCCACGACACCACCCTCGAAACCGCTTTGCACAAGAATCGCTTCGGCATCGAACTTGGTGCCATCCACGACTCCCTTACCGGGTCACAACCCAGTGATTGGCTTCCCGCGGAAGCACCACGCGAAGTGTTCGCACGGCATACCGTTGGCTTGAGCGATCCTCTGACGGATGAAGAAATCCCCGACGCAGATCGCGTAGCTGATCTGCTTCCGCAATCGCTCACGGCCTGCATTCGTTTCTACGGACTGTGCCATTTCAAACTGAAGATCAACGGCGAGACCGCCCGCGATCAGGAACGCCTTGCGCGGATGGCGCAAATTTTCGCGACCGAATGCGGTAGTGATTACGCGTTCTCTCTCGACGGCAACGAGTGCTTCCAAGAGGTCGCCACGTTTAAAAACTATGTTGGCGAATTGCAGGCGAAAGTCGGCGATGCGGATTTCTGGTCGAAGCTTCTCTTCATCGAGCAGCCGTGGCATCGCGATGTCGCACTCTCACCCGAGATCGGCGAGCTCGCAGCGGCGTGGCCGGATCGCCCCCCGATCATTATTGATGAATCGGATGCGGAACTCACCAGCCTACCCACCGCGCTAAAACTGGGGTATGCCGGCACCAGCCATAAAAATTGCAAGGGGGTGTTTAAGGGCGTGGCCAATGCTTGCCTGCTCGCGCAACGCCGCGCGGACGGTTTACCTGCCATGATGAGTGGAGAGGATTTATCCAACGTCGCGCCGGTAGCGGTGTTGCAGGATCTTGCTGCGCAAGCCTGCCTCGGCATCACCAGCATCGAGCGCAACGGGCACCACTACTTCGCCGGACTCACGCAATTTTCCGAAACGTTGCAAAACGCGATGCTCACCCAGCACGCCGATCTCTTCACAAACGAAATCACCGGTTGGCCGCGGATCAATGTTCGCAAGGGGCATCTCGCGCTGGAGACCGTATTGGCCGCGCCGTTCGGTTACGCGGGAGACCTCGATCTATCAGCATTGGAAAACGTCGCGCTGAGTTAAATCCTAAACGAGTTCGCTGAGGCGGATCGCGTCCGGCTTCAGTGATACGAGATCGTTGATATTGATCGGTTTGTTGTGGCGGATCGATTCGACTCCCGCGACACCGATCAAAATAGAAGCGGCGCCCTGCTCGTGGCCGGCAAATCGATCCGCGGGATCAGTCTTCGGTGCATCAGGCGAATAGAACGAGTGGCTTAATACCTTGTCAGCTCCGCCATGCGATCCGGACGAAGGGGGCATGGTCACATCGTAGCCGTCTTGGAAATGCGGATAGACCCGGATCAATTCGTTTGGCTCACTGCTGGCCGGTGGCTGATCGGATTGCTCGCTATCCGAATTCACCGCGCGATTCATCTGCGAACCGAGAAACTCATGATACTCGATGCGCCCGCGATCTCCATTAAAGGCTACGCGCAATCCCTCTCGCGGCGAAAAACAATTGAGTGAATACGTCAGCAATTCACCGGTGCGGTAGCGCACGTTGAGAGACATTTGATCGTAAATGTCGATATCCTCACGAAACACATTCGTATCGCGCACGTAGCCGGAATCGTCTTCGGCCGCGAGGTAGAGTTTGCGGTAGGGTTCACTCGATTCGAGATCGAGCCGGAAAGGATCGTCCTTCGCGGCGGGTTCTCCGGTGTAGCGGGGATAGGTCGTGTATTTTTCATCACCTCGCGCGATCGCGTTTTCCTTTCCATAGAATGCGAGATTTCCGTAAGCGAAAACTTGTTCGGGAATCGCATCGAGCCACCAATTCACGAGATCAAAGTGGTGGGTGCTTTTATGCACGAGAAGCGATCCCGACTCACCCATGTGAGCGTGCCAGCGTCGGAAGTAGTCTGCGCCGTGACTGGTATCGAGCAGGTATTCCAGATTAACCGAGCGCACTTGACCAATCGTTCCGGATGAAAGCAGTTCACGAAGTTTGGTGCGATAAGGGCCCCAACGATAATTGAATGACACCCGTAACCGCCGACCGGTGGCGTGCTGAGTTTCCAGAATCGCGCGGCACTTCTCCGCATCGATCGTCATTGGCTTTTCTGTGATCACATCGCATCCCGCCCGCATCGAACGGATGATGTAATCGTGGTGAGTGCTGTCCTTCGAACAGACGAAAACGATATCGGGCCGCGTCTCACGCAGCATGTCGTCGAAACGATCTGAATGATAGGAAGGGACATCGGGAGTGCCCCATTGATCCGTCAGCATCGACTGGTAATATTCCATCCGTGTCCGACTGATATCGCAGATCCCGACGAGTTCGTTATGGTCACGATATGTGGTGACCAGTGGCTCGATAAAACACACGGCACGTCCACCAGTGCCGACAAATGCAAAGCGGGTTTTACTCATAAGATGAATCGAGAATCATAATCCGCGATACGTTAACCATCTTCCTTCTTGTTGACTGGCACCGCGAGCAAAGGGCAGGAGAGTTTACGTAAAACACGTTCTGTCGTGCTGCCGCGCAGTGCATCAAGAAAACCGTGATGTCCCGCCGTGTTCATCACTACGAGATCGGCATCGATCTCCTCGGCTACTTCGAGAATCTTCTCAACCGGTTCACCGCTACGGATTTCTTGGGTCATCCCGAGAACCGTGTAATGCGAGGTCATATCGACGGCAGGCATATCAGCAGCCTCGCCCACATAGAGCAGAGTGATCGTGGCGCGGGAAATACCACACGTGGTTAATAATTGGATCACCGCCGTGACCGCCGGTTGAGGTGCGGGGTGGCGACAGACTGGAATCAGAATACGTTTAAGAGTGAGTGATCCGTCTTCGGGCGAGACGAATCCGCCCAATCCCTGCGGCAAAAACATCGTCATCGCATGAGACCCTCGCGCGAGCGGTTCAGCGATAGCACGACCCAACCAGCGGGAGCGGCCCTCGCGTTGGTGCGTGCTGAGCACCACCAAATCCACCGGTTTATGATCCAGATAATGTAAAACAATATCGACCGGATCACCGGTGCGACCCATGACCTTTTCGACATCTATGCCAAGGTGGTTCAGCGTTTCCCTCGAACTTCCCTCGCCTAATAAACACCACTTGGCGAGTTGATCCCGCACCCCGGGAAACCCGTGTTTATCATCAGCATCACTCGGCACATGCATGATGATCAGTTCGCCTCGATGGGCGAGGGTCAGACTAAGCGCGTGCTGAAAAGCCGCATGACTGGCGACAGTGAAGTCGGTGGGACAGAATATTTTCGTCATGTTCAGAAGAGGTAACGCTGAGGTTTCTGCGTCAGATGGTCAATCCACAGCCAACCGTCTGCGTTCTATTTCGGGAGGAAACCGTGATGCTTTAACCACGCTTCGGCGAGGGTGGGCCAAACTCCCTTGGGGCCATCGAGATCGTTCAATGCGAAACCATGAATGCCTTCTTCAAACACGTGGAGCTCGTTCGGCACTCCGGCCTCTTTCAGCGCCTGCTGAAAGAGCACGCTGTTTTCGACGTTCACAATCGAATCCTGATTCGAACAAATGATAAAGGCGGGTGGCGAATCTGCGCTGACCTGCTTTTCCAAAGACAACAGATCGCTCTGCGCTTGAGTAAAATCTTCACCCAACAATGCAAAACGTGATCCGGCGTGAACATGAGGTTCATCCATCGTGATCACAGGATACAGTAGCATCATGAAATCGGGCCGCGCGCTGATGTCGCCCAGCGTATCGTGGGGCGGCGCGACCTTCTGATCGTAAAGCGTGCCGAGGCTCGCGGCGAGGTGTCCGCCAGCCGAAGCACCCGAAACACCTACATTATTCGGATCGCCACCAAACTGCTCGGCGCGAGATCGGACAATCCGCATCGCGCGTTGCACATCCTGCAAAGGCGCGGGATGGCCATATTCGAGCAGGCGGTATTTAAGCACGAAGGCGGTGATGCCTAGACTATTGAGCCACTGAGCCACTTCGATTCCCCCGTGTTGCCACGAGAGCTTATGATAGCCACCGCCCGGACAAACGACCACGAGGGGTGCACCTTTCACCGGATTGGAGGCGGGATAAACCGTCAACGTCGGATGGGAAATCGACCACTTGCGGTTCTCGTCGTGTTCCTCCGCCGGAGGATTTTCGAGCTGATCGGGCACGCCTTCCGGCCAGAGATCAATAATCGCAGGAGAGTTCAATTGTTGGCGTTCGTCGGGCATAAGATAGTGTGGGCGTTCGCGGCCACGCAGCTGCGGATGATCTCGGGAAACCTCCGGCACAGGGAGTTCCCGGAGAATAGTGAGTAAGTGTTTTTTCGCGGCAAGAACCACCGGCGAATCATCGTCGGTGACATTGCGATATCCGGTGCCATCACGTGAATCACCACAATCGTAGAGTTGGCCTAAACTCCATGGCGTGTTGTTTTCGAGCAGCCAGCGTTTGGTGCGCAAGGTTCGGCGCCCCCCTAGTGGCGCATAAACCCATTCACGCAGGGGAGTGGATTCGCCCCGCAAATAAGGCACGAGAGATACCCCATCAAAAGCATTACCCGGCGGCCCGCGTATCCCGGCGACCTCACAGATCGTCGGAAAGATGTCCGTGATGTCCGCGAGTTCCCGCGAGAGTCCCTGCGGCTTCACGATCCCGGGACCATTAAAAATCAACGGCACGCGTGCGCCCCTTTCTGTCGTCTCCCCTTTGCCAAACTTACTCGTGCCGTTGTCGCCCATGAACACGATGAGCGTGTTGTCGCGCTGGCCGCTGACCTCAAGCGCAGCCACAAGTCGGCCCACAAGTTTATCGACGTATTCAACATTGGAGCGCCAGTTGGCTGGATCCTTTTTAAATTTCTGTCGCGGCCCCGGATGATCGTCCGGTGTGGGATAGTAGGGCTCGTGGGGGAGCGCCATCGAGTAGTAGAGGAAAAAAGGCTTCTCGGGTTGCTCCCCATGACGGCGCGCAAAATCGATGAGGAAGTTTGTAAAAATGTCCGGTCCGTAATCATTAATCGTGGTGAGCCGATGCTTCCCGTTCTGAATGATACTCGGATGCCAATAGCGCGAAGTCCGCGAACCGGGCCCTCTTTCATAACCCACCAATTTCTCGGCACCGGGAGGCAGATTCTTCCGGTAGGCCCACATCGAATACTCATCAAAGCCCGTTTCCTTAATCAGAGTGGGGAGCTCACCCGAAAGCTGCCACTTACCCGCCATCGCGGTCGCGTAACCAGAGTCTTGGAAATGTTGCCCGAAAGTGAACTGGGCCGCGATATTATCATCGCCGCGGTATTCGAGAGGCGGACCTCCGCCACGATTTGCAAAATGGAAAACCCCATTATTGTGAGGGTATTGCCCGGTCATCAGGGCGTGACGCGAGGGATGGCAAACGGGGAGGGCATACGCCGTATCGAAGTAGATCCCTTCTTGTGCGAGCCGGTCGAGATGCGGAGTCTGATGCGTGGGATGCCCGTAAATACCTAATTCAGGGGCGCCCAAATCGTCGGCCAGAATCACAATCACGTTGGGCGGAGGAGTCGCTGCCAGAACGCTACTCAACATCGTGCCCGCTGCGAGCAGACTGGCGAGTGGACTTGGGCGAAGTGAATGAAGGGGTAAAGAAGGAGTCACTTAAAAGACGTTCTATGTGAAACAGAGGGTTAATATAAATGAAACATCAAGCCTATCTCAAATCCCATACCTGGCCCGACTGTGTCGCTTGCCTGTCGTTGTAGCTTATTCTAGGAGATAAACCTGTTACGGTAGTGTGTAATTTGTGCATTTGAAACGAAACGACACATCCATTCTTCAAAATGAATTATATTTGACACAAACGTTATTCTGTTACGAAACATTATCACGATTGCCGCTTGTCGGATCGCTTTAACCCCACCCCTAAAAGACTATGACGCCAATTCATACCCGAAAACTCGGGGCTTTGAGCTTGCTCGCGCTTGCCGCCGCCCTCACCCCAGCCCAACTCATCGCTCAGGACTCTGAAGTCGTGGAGCTTTCCCCCTTCGAAGTAAACACGGATAAGGATGCCGGTTACTATGCCGGCAATTCCATCAGTGCCACCAAGACCAATGTGCCTTTGCAGGATCTTCCGATGAACGTGCAGGTGATGACCCGCACCTTCCTCGATGATATCAACGCCTCCGACATCGAAAGCGTGATGGAGTATGCTGCTTCGGCCAATCCCGCGACCAACGAACCCGGTCGTTTCGCCCTTCGCGGTTTCGTAAACCCCAACCCGATGCGTAACGGTATCGATACGCTCTCCGAAACCAACTTCGTCTCCACCATCACTCTCGATCGCATCGAAGTGGTAAAAGGCCCCGCCGCGATTCTCTACGGTATTACCGAACCCGGTGGTCTGATCAACATGATCACCAAGAAGCCTAAGTTTGAACAAGCCGGAGAGCTCAACCTGCAAGTTGGCGATTACTCCACCTTCCAAAGCTCGGTTGATTTAACCGGACCCCTCGGAGGCGAAGATGCCAAGGTGGCTTACCGCTTGGTCGCCGGCGTCAGCAATATCGGCTACCGCTCAGACTACGCCAAGGATGACACTGTCACCATCGCGCCTTCTCTGACTTTCCGCTTCACACCGAAGACCACCCTGAATCTCGCCTACGAGTATCAGGATCTGAAATCCACTCCCGCCAGCGGCGCGATCCTCAAGCTCAACAGCTCGAATCAACGCATTGGTTTCGTGCAACCCGATCACTACGGCCTCCCGATTTCCTTCAATCACCAAGGCCCCGAGGCCCACAAAAATACCAAGACCTCATTTGCCAGTGCTGATTTCCAACACAGCTTTGCCGATGACCGTTTCGCGATTCGCGCTGTGGTCAACAAGGTGAAAACCGACTTGGATCAAGACACCCGCGTCGGTGCCGGCGCGGAACGCTCGGGATCCGATGGCTTGCTCGGTTGGGTCAACGTCCATGCCCTCGATCGTCAGGTCTTGCGCGATGAACTCGCCTTCCAGGGCGAACTCACCGGCCGCATCGACATCGGCGAGACCGTGCATCGCATCTTGGTCGGATATGAGAAAACCACCTTTGAACAGGATCAGGTCGCGCGTCGGCAAAACAACGTCGTGCCCCGCATGAATCTGAAAGATCCTTCCGTCTGGGATTTCACGATTCCCGTAGCCGCCGCCAATCGCGCGCTCACTCCCGCTGATTTCTTCACCGAACAGGACACCTGGTCCTTCTACGCCGTGCATCAGGCCGAGCTCTTTTCCTCCCGGCTCCATACCCTTCTCGGCCTGCGCTACGATGTGGTGAATTCCTCCACCCTGAATCGCCGCACGACTCCCGCCTCTCTCGGCACCGTGCCAACCAGCAAAAGCTGGACCCCTCAATACGGCGCGCTGTTCGACATCACGGCAGAGCTTGGTATCTATGCCTCCTACAGTGAATCCTTCACGCCCAACACCTCCGTCAATCCCGATGGCTCGCAATTCGACCCCGCGACCGGGGAGGGCAAAGACATCGGCCTGAAATACAATGCCGCCAACGGTCGCTTCAATGCCACCGTGAGTTTCTTCGATATCAGCAAAGTCGGCATCGTCCGTCAGGATGTGGACCGTCGTAACAACGATCCGGCCGGCGGTCTCTGGTTCATCGGTTCTGGTGAAGAACGCAGCAAAGGTTATGAAGCCGATATCATCATGACCCCGGTCGAAAACTGGCAGGTCACCTTGAGTTACGCCTATATCGACGCGAAGGTCGTCTCAAACGCCGACACGCCATCACAGGAAGGCAACGCGGTCGGTGAGGCACCGAAACAGAATTTTGCGATGTGGAACAAATACACCTTCACCGATGGTCCGATTAGCGGTTTCTTCGTCGGTGCCGGTCTCAACAAGCGCGGCGAAGCCAAACTCAACGCCAATGCCAATGATCTTATGGTTTCCTATCCCGCCTACACCGCGATCGACCTCGTATTTGGCTACAAAACCAAGAATGAGAACTACCCGTTAGAGCTCACTCTGCGCGTGGACAACGTAACCGACGAACTCTACATGGCACGTAATCGCGCCTTTGCGAACGGCCGCAACGTCCAGTTCAGCGCGCGCCTGCGATTCTAAGGGCGCGAGCCAACGCTTTCAATTCACGGCGCACACACGATCACTCTCCTGACGAGAAAGGCGGGTGTGCGACGGTGAATTGGAGCTTTATTTCCAAATAATTCGGCTCTTCGTTTCAGTATGGACAGTGTGATGTGTCACATCTGAGATACTCCTCCCATCTTTGAGCGTGCGCTCTGTGCGCAAAACCATCCAACCGCCGTGCGTCAGCAGTCACCCAAAAACATCAAGATCCAGGAGCAGATTCGCCAGAAGCTTAAGCGCGGCGAATGGGCCACCGGAGCCCCTCTGCCACCGGCCCGCGAATTGGCGCAGACTTACGACGTTTCCAGCTCCACAGCCTACCGCATTCTCGTGCGCCTCGCCGATGAGGGTGTGCTCTGGCAACACAGTAACGGCCGATTCTACGCTGCCGCAGCGCGCCACCTCGTCGATACCGTGCAACCCTTCGCCTGTATGCTGCCGCGCCTCCAACTCTGGAATGTCGTGCTGCAGGAAATCATGCACGGCGTCACTCAACGCTCCGCCCAATACAAGCGCGGCATCCTCCTGATTCACAATCCCGCGCTCGTCGTGCAGAAAGATATCAACAGCGTCGCTAGCTACGCTTCGGCCGCCACGCAGGAACACATCCTCTCGGAATTTTTCGCCACTCATGCCAACAATTGCGAAGGCATCATCTTCGACAACGTCTGGAAAGATGAAGTGCTCGCCAAGTTCCGCGACCGCCTCAAACGCATGGTCGTGATCAATCGCAAGACCTCGCTCGATTTCGTCTCCGCCGTTTTCCCCAATTTTCACCGCAGCGCGCTCCTCGCCTTTGCCCATCTTTACGGACGCGGCTTTGAGAAAATCTATTTCGTTTCCCCCCACGACGATCACTACATCCACCAAGCGATGGAGCGCGGCGTCGAAACCGCCGAGATGATTGGCGTGCCCTTCACCGCAAAAGATATTCGTAAACCACGCACGCCCGAGCAACGCCTCGCCTTTGTGCGCGAACTCAAAAAAGAAAACCGTCGCATCGGCATCTACTGTCCCGACGACAACTGGTCCTACCGCTTTCATCAGGATCTCCTCGCCGAAGGCGTGAAGTGTCCGCAACAGATCGGCCTGCTCTCCGGCATCGGCACCCCCACCGTGAAAGGCGAACACCCGCTCAGCACATTAAACGTCGACTTTGAAATGATGGGCGAACTCGCCGTCGATTGCCTGCAGGCCAGCGAACCCCGCGCTGAACGCGTCGACGTGCACCTCTCCCAAGGCGAGACTACCTGAGAGCTCACACAGCCTTCGTTATTTCGATTACAAAGATCGAAAACGGTTCGCCATCACTGGTTCGGCTAAAACCTGCGATGCGCTCGAAACCAATCTTCGTGCAGACTTTCTTCGCCCGCTGATTGAAGTCGGCCACTGTCGTTCTGAAGCGTAGGGTTCCAAACGTGTGGCGTCCAAACTCCAATCCTTTTTGAACGACTTCCGCACCCATACCTTTGCCGGTCAGGTCTGGCCGCAAGCCACCTCCCGTGTCCAAATACTCATCGTCATAATCGCCACCAGCCACTCGTCCGTCTGTCCCAAAAGATCGAAAACCAATCAACTCTCTGTCGAGCAACAACGCAAAGAATGGGTTCTCAGAATCGACCATGTAATCGACAACCTCCGACTGCTCACCCGGCTCAAATCCATAAACATCGTATGGCACCTCATACCGCCAACCGACTATTTCAGCGGCATAGTCACGAGACATCGGCACGAACAGTAATTCCATATGGTTCCAGTCTGGCTTAAACCTTCACAACGCAAGCTAAGGGTAAGGACGGTTATCCCTAACCGTCCTTCGAAGGCGTAGATCATTATCAAGGGCAGTTAAGGATAACTGCCCCTACCTCCAGCAAACACCATTCGTGTGAATCCGTGAAATTCGTGTCTTCCGAAAATACTACCCGAAATTAATCCGTGGATGCACTTCGCCTTCGCGTTGCATGTGTTGACGGGCGAGGCGGAGGAGGAGTTTTTCGCGGAGGTCGCGTGAGGCGGGATCGGTCCAGAGGTTGGTGTATTGGTCGGGATCGTTTTTGAGATCGTAGAGTTCGTCGTTTCCCATTTGTTTAATTTTTCTGCCCGATGCCAAAAGAGCTATTCTTTGAGGTGCCAAAGAAAGTTCTATACTTGTCACGCGTTTGTGACAATCATCAGGCAAAAGCCATCCTTAGTAGAGACATGCCTTTTCCTAGTCGCGCCTTCGTATGCCGATAACGAAATGATCACGTCCCTCTCCTCTGAGTCTGACTCGAGGAGAACATGCCTACATCCCCCCACTTCACTTCCCATTCGATGGATCACTCCATCGTTTCCCTCCCTTCGGCAAAAGCGGATAGAGAGGATCCTCGACAGTTCGTCCCGGGCCCCGTTCCGATAGCGCCTCATCTGTTTGGTATCGGTGCGCAGCAGCTGCCCTACAACCGGACCGAGACATTCTCCACGACCACGTATGAAATTCTGGGAGAGTTGAAAGAACTCTTTGGCACAGAAGGGCAAGTTGCGGTGCTGACTGGTTCCGGAACGGCGGCCATGGAGGCGGCAGTGCTCAATTTTATCGGCGCTGGTGATCGCGCGTTGGTTATCAATGGCGGAACGTTTGGGCAGCGTTGGGCAGATCTTTGCCGCACTATGGCGCTCCCTCACGACGAACTGTCCGTTGAGGTGGGGGGTGAGCTCGATCTCGCGCGCTTGGAAACGGCTTTGGCTGGCGGCCAATATTCCGTGCTACTGATTAACGCCCATGAGACGTCGACCGGGCATCTCTACGACATAGAGACGATCGGTGCCCTCGCTCGTCGGCATGATGTATTTTTTATCGTCGATGCGATCAGTAGCGTCTGTGCGGATGTTTTTGAGATGGATATCTGGGGAGTCGATGTCGCGATCCTGAGTTCACAGAAAGCCCTCGCGCTACCACCAGGCCTGTCATTTGTCGCCATGGGGGTGCGGGCGCTTGCGCGAGTGGAGAGTGATCAGGTCCGACCGAAGAGCCTCTACTTCGATCTCAAAAACTATCTCAATAATCAACGGCGAGGGCAGCTCCCTTATACCCCGGCGATTGGCCTGATGCTCCAGTTGCAGGCGCGGCTGAAGGATATCCGCGATCAGACCCTGCCAGCACTCATCTTGCAGCACCAGCACCGTGCCGAATATTTTAGGAATGCCGTTCAGGACATGGCGTTCGACATCCTGCCCGCTCGATCTTCAAACGCTTTGACGGCTCTCTCCTGCAGAGATCTGGATGCGGGCGAGGTCGCTGCTGAGTTGCGGGACCGCTACCATTTGATCGTCGCCACCAGTGGCGGCGAGCTGAAATCCAAAGTGATTCGAGTCTCCCACATGGGAGAACAGGACCACGCCGATGTCCGGCGTCTGGTCTCAGCTCTAGGCGAAATCGACGCCAAATCCAACCAAAGGAAAACGTAACTATGAAAGCAATTATTATGGCGGCCGGAATTGGCTCGCGGCTAGGACACATCAGCGGAAACCGGCCCAAGTGCTTGATCGAAATGGAAGGCATCAGCTTGATCAGCCGATCGGTCGATCTGCTCGCTTCCCGGGGAATTACCGACATCAGCGTGATCACTGGTTACAAGAGTGAACTGGTTCAGCAGGAGCTTCAGGGCCGGGTGAGTTATCTGCATAACCCCTACTTCGAGGTCACCAACAGCATCGCCTCTTTATGGCTCGCCAAGGATTTGTTGCGCGACGACGTGATCCTCATGAACGCCGATCTCTACTATGAGGATTCGGTGCTCAATATCGCCCTCGCTCAAAGAGGCAATGCCGTCATGCTCTCGGATTCCACGAGAATCGATAATGCGGACTTTCGTTTTGGCGTGGTCGGAGATCGGATTCTAAAGACGGGGAATCAACTCTCTAATTCGGAGACCGATTGCGAGTATGTGGGGATTGTCAGGATCGATAAGAACTTCATTCACACCTTCAGAAAGCGCTTGGAACAGATGATCAAATCCGGCGATTTCAAAAATTGGTGGGAAGGTGTTCTCTACGCCTTCATCGATGATGGGACTGCGATTACCCACAAGGATGTAGACGGCGCCTTTTGGAGCGAAGTCGATCATCTGGGTGATTACAACCGACTCTCAAACTGGATATCCGGCGCCAGATCAAGCTCAGCAGCTGAGTTGGGATCAGTGCTCATGATGAACGACGGCAGCAACCTGTCATCCAATGGTAGAACCACCTCGGCTGCAGCGTTATGAGCACCACGGATAAAGCGCAGCCGAATATAATCGAACCGCCCTATTTCAGTAATTGGGCGGATCTATTCCTGCCGAAAATAGCCAACGCGATTCTGCCGCTCGCCTTGAAGGTGAGTTGGCTGACCCCGAACTTCATCACCCTGTTTTCTTTCAGTCTGTATGTTCTCGGATGTGTGATGATCTTCATCGATGTTCCGGGTCACGCTTACTACACGGCGATTTTGCTGCCGCTGGCGTATGTCGGGGACTGCCTTGATGGGCAGGTCGCGAGGGCTCGAAGTCTGTCCTCACCGGTCGGAAACTATTTCGATAAGGTCGTGGATGTGCTGAAGATCTATGTGCTCACGATGAGCCTGGCCTATGGAGTGTATCTCAACACGCAGAATGTCCTCTATGTGTTCCTCGGGTTCTCCGCCTGTTTCTTTTTCAACTTTCGCTATTACATCAAATTGGAAACCGTGTTCAGTCAGAGCAGCGAAGATCCGGGCTATCTCGATGCCTGCCGGGCCCGAAAACAGGAACTGTATCGCGAAAAAGACGGAACCTATAAACGGCTGGCCACCTCATTCACGGGACGGGTGAAGCTATTCTGGTTGAAACACCGAAGTATTTTCTGGGTGGATGAAGCTGAGTTCGTGATCTTCACCAGCGTCGCGGCTCTCCTGAATGCCTTCGAGGTCGCGCTGTGGATCTTCGCTATTAGCCAGACCATCATCGCCTTCTGGCGGTTGTTCGAAAGGGCCTATCTAACGCATACCCTGTCTAAGAAACTTTTAGACCCGCTGAGAAAATAATGCGACGATTGCAGTGCCTGAGACTCAGAGCGGTTGGGGACAACCGCCCCTGCCTGGCTCAGCCTATCTCGTGATAGTCCGCGAAATTCGTGTCGTTGGATTGCAGTAGCCGCCTTACCCGAAATTGATCCGTGGGTGGACTTCGCCTTCGCGTTGCATGTGTTGGCGGGCGAGGCGGAGGAGGAGTTTT
Source organism: Cephaloticoccus sp. (assembly GCA_034669935.1). Classification (GTDB taxonomy): domain Bacteria; phylum Verrucomicrobiota; class Verrucomicrobiia; order Opitutales; family Opitutaceae; genus Cephaloticoccus. The sequence goes on along the minus strand of JAXMOJ010000001.1, from coordinate 51,111 downwards.
TCACGCAGATCGCGTGAAGCGGGGTCGGACCAGAGATTGGTGTATTGATCGGGATCGTTTTTGAGATCGTAGAGTTCGCCTTCGTCCCAATCCCGGTAGACGACGAGTTTGTGATCTGCGGTGATCAGGCTGTGCTGATAAAGGGTGTGTTGGGTGGGGCGGCTTTCGACCATGACGGCGTCCTGCACCGTTTCCGTCTCGCCGCGTAGGAGAGGTGCGAGATCGGTGCCTTGCACGCCTTGCGGCACTTTCGTTTCGGCGAGACCGAGGAAAGTGCGTGGCAGATCGACCAGACTCGCGAGCGCTTGAGTCGTGCCCTTGGCGGGGAAATGTTTCGGCGCGGAAATGATCAGCGGCACGCGTTGGCAATCTTCGTAAGCCGCGAGTCCTTTGCCCCACAAGCCGTGATGGCCGTGGAGTTCACCGTGATCGGAAGTGTAGATGATAATAGTATTTTCGAGCTGACCGGTGTCTTCGAGTTTCTTGAGCATCCGGCCGATCCGATCATCGACAAAGGCGAGCATACCCGCCGTCGCTTGCAGTGCTGCTTTACCGCGCTTGGTAACATTCGGCACGCCAAACGAACACGGCACGCCGTTGCCTTCGTTGTAGGGTTTGAAGTCGCGCGTGAGCATCCGCTTGTAGATGTCCGGACGATCATCAAACTCGCCCTCACGGTGTCCCTCGTAAGTGAGCAACGCATCGGCATCGACCATGGAAAACCACGGTTCAGGACAGACGAAGGGTTCGTGCGGATCCTGAAAACTCGCCCAGCAAAACCACGGTTCATCGCCACCGGATTTCTTCTCAATGTAGTTCTCCGTTTCCATCCCCACCCAATGCGTGTCGTGATACTCTTCGGGGATATCCCAAACGCCCGCCCAGTGATGATCGTAGTCGGGTTTGCCGGCATAGAACCACTTGGCGTAATCCTGCCCCGAATCTTCGAGCCACACTTTATAGTGCATATCCGGATCGGCGTGGATGTTGTGTCCGGTGGACGCGGAAACCTCGTCGAAGCCCACGTAGGGGCCGTGCCAGTTGCGGAAAAACTCAGTCGTCGGTTCCTGATCACCCGCCATGTGCTGCGCTTCGTGCACGCGACTCACAAAGTGGGTCTTGCCAATGATCTTGGTGTGGTAACCGGATTCGCTCAACACGCCAGGCAGCGTGCAGGAATGAAACGGATCCACGGTCATCCCGATCGAATAGGCGTGGTGTGATGAAGGATACTTGCCGGTGAGCAGCGAATTGCGACAGGGCACGCAAAGGGGCGAGGGCGTATAGGCGCGATTGAAGTGCACGCCTTCACGCGCGAGTCGATCAAGATGCGGCGTCTTGATGCCGGGTGTGCCTTGATGGCTGAGATGATCCCAGCGGTGTTGATCGGTCGTGATGAGGAGAATGTTCGGTCGTGTGGACATGAATCAGGTTTCGTTTGCGATGGGGTTTTCGAGTAAATCAGTGATGGCGGCCGCCGCGTTTCCATTCAGGGGTAAGCGCACGGTTGCCAGCGAAGAAGCGGCGACTTCGACCTGCCATTCGCGGGCTTCGCCAAGCGTGGAGCGCAAGGTCGCGGTCGTGGCTCCGCCGGACGTTTCGATCAGGCGCACGATCCAGCCTTCGCCATCTTCGGCCAGCTTGCAGGCCGTCATGCTGACGTTGGCCGGCTCGACTGAGATCAGTGAGCCTTCAGGCGGAAGGCTACCGGGATGCGCACTATCATAAACACGCTCCGCTGTGTGCAGCACTTCCGCGGCATAACGGTGCGCGTTGATCGCGTTGAAATTTCCCGTGCCCGCATTGATCCAGAAGTGGCTTTCCTGCCAACCTTGATCGAGCAGCGGATTCTCGAGCGGATCCTGCGGCGACTTGGGTTGATGATGCGCGTAGTAGGCCGACCGCGTGACAATCGCGCGCAAACAGCCTTCGACCGAGCTGTAGCTCAAACCACCATCGGTCACGAGTTGCACCGACTCTGTTTGCACTTCGTAGAGCAGACCCGTGAGCACCACCCATTCGCTGGCGGGTTGCTCGCCGCTATTCGTCGGCCGTTGCACATTCGCACCGGGCGAAGCAGCGGTCGTAATGGCATTGGTCAGCGCCGTGGGAATTTCGAGACGCAGAATTTCACGATGTTCCTGCCAATTCACCCGTAACGAGATTTCGATGCCCGGTTGGTGAATCCATTGGCGGAAATGAATAATGATTTCCGAATTTTTCCACGTCGCCCGTTGTCGCACACAACGCGTTAGAGGTCCCTCCACGAGGACCGTCGATTCCTTGAGGGCAGGTGTGCCGATGCATTCGTCGTAACTATCGAGCTTATGCCCCCAGGTGTCGCCGGGATCCTGCCACACGCTTAACGAAATCGGAGCCGCGAGCAACTTGTCGCCGCAAGGCGTATCCCATTCGTAAATACCTGGATTCTCTTCGTCGGGCACGAAACACGGTTTGAGCGGTGCGGTGGGCCGCGAAGGTTCCTCGGCATCGATCCTGAACACACGGTAGCCGCAGGCGGGTAGCGGCACGACCGCATTGAGCCGTTTCCACTCCATCCCCATGGGGCCGAAACACGGTTCCGCATTCGTCCACTGGATTGGATAATCTTTTTTCCCATCCGGAGCGACCAGTCGCTTGAGCGGTGCACCGCCAGTCGGCGCTTGAAAGGTATCGAAACCCACCTCGACTAATCGCGGCCAGGGGAGGGGATTCCACAAAAACAGCGCGCCTTCCGGCACGTCGCTCAAATCGACTTCGCGCGACACGCGGTGCAACGCGAGCGTGGCCACCTCATCGGCCGGATGAATCGCCGCGCCGAATCGATCCCTAATCGAGGAATCATTCGTCGGCGTGCAGGTGCCGCCGAGAATATCGTGAAACTGATTGAAGAGCAGGTGCTCCCACGGGCGTTGCAGGTTGGCCACGAGGGGAGGGTGGGGCGTCGCGAGACGCGAGGCCGTCGCAGCGGTCTCGGCGAGCACGAGCTGGCGTTCGGCGCGACGCGCGTCGCGCTTGATGCCGGCATGCGCCGAGTAGCAACCGGGCGCGTGCTTGTTCAGCTCGCTCTTGATCACCGGCACCTGCGCCATCGCCGGATCGGCTTCGATCGCGGCGAAGTATTCTGCCACCGTGCTCAAACGAATCTCCGGCATCTCGGGATCGTTTTGCAGTTGGCGAATGCGATCGAGCTGACGTCGCGTGGGTCCGCCGCCGTGGTTGCCCACGCCATAGAAAAACATGCCGTGCTGCATCTCCGGCGCGAAGCCCACTTCGACGGCTTGGCGAATATCTTCCTCGAATCGATCCGCATCGGCATGAGGCTCCTGACCGTAGTTTTGCGGCAGCCTCCAAGTCAGCACACGCGAGCCATCCGGAGATTCCCACCAAAACAGCGTGGGCAAATCGCTCTCCCAAGCCATCGGTCGCATGAAGATGTAGTGCGAGAACCCAGCGCGGTTGAGTAACTGCGGCAGACCCACGGAATGCCCGAACGAATCGACGTTGTAGCCGATCTTCACCTCCACCCCAAACTCCTGCTGAAAATAGCTTTTTCCGTAGAGACTCTGGCGCACGAAACTTTCGGTTGAAGGCAGGTTGCAATCCGGTTGTTCGACCCAACCGCCCACGATTTCCCAACGCCCCTCGGCCACGTAATATTTGATGCGCTCAAACAGCCGCGGGTCAGCCTGCTGCACCCAACGATAGATCTCCGACGAGGCACGCGTGAACTTAAAGTCAGGCTCCGCGTCGAGAAAGTTCACCGCCGATTGCAACGTCGTCATCGCTTCGGAAACGCCATCGCGCCACGGCCAGAGCCAGACCGGATCGAGGTGGGCTTGGCCCACAAGATGAAGCGTGCGTTTATCAGACATGGTCAGAGTAACTCAGAGGGTGAAGTGATGAATTATATGAAACAAGTTTTTTTATATTCCGGAATGGATATGTCCGTGTTTCTTATTATCTTGCGCGTGCATTGGAGGCTCACAAAGGTCAGCTTCAGGTATGTGCTCAACCCCTGCAAAGCGCCCCAACATCATGCTGATCATGACGGATCAGCAAGCCTTGCACACCCTTTCCTGCTACGGCGCACCGATTTCCCGCACTCCACAGATCGATGCTCTCGCTGCCGATGGCACCCGCTTCGATCACGCCTGCACACCGAGCGCACTCTGCACTCCGGCCCGCGCGAGCTTGCTCACCGGACTCTATCCGCACGCACATGGCGTGCTCTTCAACACCGGCGTCTATTCGCGATTCGATGAAACCGCCTGCGGCGAAGGCCTCACCCTCTATCCGGAAAAACTCGCCGCCGCCGGTTATCAATTGGGACACCAGGGCAAGTGGCACGCCGGTCTCACTCCCACCGCCACCGAAGCTGGATTTACCGGATTCAGCCTGCGCGATTACGGAGGCATCCGCAGCAATAAAACGTTTCTCAATCACCTCCGCGAGCAAGGCCTGCCCGAGCCGAAACCACATTTCGAATTCGCGGCCGAAGGTGGCGATCCGAAGCAAAGTGGCGGCAACACCAGCGGTTGGGCCGAAGGCGATATCCGCTCATCGCCCTGCCACTTCGTCACCGAACAGGTGCTCGCCCAGCTCAACGATTACGGATCGGGCGACACGCCATTCTTCCTCGGCTGCCACTACTGGGAACCGCACGCGCCCTATCTGCCGACCGAGGATTACAAAGATCTCTACGATCCCAACGACATTCCCGAGTGGCCCAGCCTCCGTGACGATCTCGAAGGCCGACCGCAATGGCATCGCCGTTTCCGTGAAAGCATTTTCCCCGCCGCCGCGCAGACTTCATGGAACGATTGGGCGCAAGTCATCGCGCGCTACTACGCGCAGGTCGCGATGGTGGATCACGAAGTCGGTCGCCTGATCGAAGGCCTGAAATCACGCGGACTCTACGACAACACCCTGATCGTCTTCGCTTCCGACCACGGCGAATCGATTGGCATCCACGGCGGCTTCTTCGACAAAGGCGGCCTCTCGCACGAAGAACTCTACCGCATCCCCCTGATCGTAAAACCGCCCCACGCGACCGCCGAACAACGCGGTCGCGTCTGCTCGGAATGGGTCAGCCTGATCGACCTCGCGCCGACTTTCTGCGCCACTGCCGACACCGTCATGGGCGGCGACATTCACGGACGCGACCTCAGTCCGCTCCTACGCGGTGAGACGCCCGACGACTGGCGTGAGGACATGCTCGCCGAAGATCACGGCCACCGCGTGATGTTTGTTGAACGCATCCTCTGGCACGAAAACTGGAAATACGTTTTCAACCCCTCCGACCGAGACGAGCTCTACGACCTTGAGGCCGATCCCGCCGAGATGAACAACCTCATCGACGATCCGAGCGCGCGCGATGTCGCCAACGCCATGCGCCGCCGCTTGCTCGCACGACTCCGCGAAGTAAACGACGGCCTCGGTCCGCAAACCTACCAACTCTTGGAGAACGCCATCAATGCCTGAGCAACCGAAGCGCCCCAACATCCTGTTGATCATGACCGATCAGCAACGCACCGACACTCTCGGCTGTTATGGTGCTTCGCACATGAAAACACCGGTCATCGATCAGCTCGCGGCCGACGGCGTGCGATTCGATCGCTCGTATTGCAGCAGCTCAGTATGCACGCCGTCACGCGCAAGTTTGTTCACCGGCGTCTATCCCTCGCGTCACGGAGCATGGCATGTCGGCACGAATGTGCCGGAAGATATCCCGATGCTTTCTCATCGTCTCGGAGCAGAAGGCTACCGCACGCACTACATCGGCAAGGCGCACTTTCAGGCGTATACCGCGACACCTGAAGTCTCGATGGAATCGAACCAGCCTAGCTCACGCTATACGGATTGGACGGGACCCTACTACGGTTTTTCCAACGTCGAACTCTGCACCGGTCACGCCGCCTATGGTCACCACCACGGTCATTACGGCGAGTGGGTAAAACGCAAAAACGGCGGCACGACCCCGGACTACGCCACGCGTCATGACGAACCCCGGTTCGGCGGCGAAGCAATCGATTGGGATATGCCCACCGCGATGCACAACAGCACGTGGGCCGGGGAGCGCGCCACGGCGTTTCTCGAAGACGCGAAACCCGACGAACCGTTTTTCCTCACCGTCAGTTTTCAGGATCCTCATCATCCGCACGCGCTGCCGAATGATTGTCCGTGCAAGGTCGATCCGGCCTCGGTCCCTTCGCCGCTCAAACGCGAAGGCGAGCTCGACGATAAACCCGAGCACTTCGGCGATACCTATCACGGCGAAATCGAGAAGTGGGTGCAGCGCGGCACGTATTCGTTTACCGCGCAGACCGGCGACACAAACCTCGACCAACTCACCGATGAGGAAAATCGCCGAGCTCGCGCGGCCTACTACGGCATGGTGCAGCTGATTGATCGCAGTCTTGCCACCGTGATGGCCACCCTCGAACGTCGCGGCCTCGCGGAAAACACGCTCGTCATTTTCACCAGCGATCACGGCGAACTGCTCGGCGATCACGGCCTCTGGTTTAAGGGCCCCTTTCATTACGAGGCCATTCTCAACGTGCCGTTAATCATGCGTTGGCCCGCCGGCCTGCCGGCGGGTCGCGCCGTCGATTCTCCGGTTGGTCTCATCGATATCGTCCCCTCGGTTCTGGCCGCGGCTCAGGTCGCGGCCGACGATTCGCTCGACGGTGAATCGCTCCTGCCCATCGCCAACGGCACCGGCGAATGTCGCGCCGAAGCCTATGTGGAATTCGTGGATGATCCGAAACGTCTACGCCTGCGCACCGTCGTCACGCGCGATTGGAAACTCACCTGGTATGCGGGCGAAACCTTCGGGGAACTCTACGATCTGGCCAACGATCCCTCGGAGTTCGCGAATCGTTGGGACGATCCCGAATGCGCCACGATCAAAGCGCAGCTCCTCGCCCGCCTGCTCAATTACACCGAAAAGAACGAACGCCGTGAAGTGCGTCACGTCGTCAGCTGATTTCCCATGCCCGCCATTCACGATCTCGCCCGCACTCGTCAGGTGCATCTCGATTTTCATACCTCCGCCGCGATTGACGGCGTGGGTTCGGACTTCGATCCGGAAACATTTGCCGAGACGATTGCCGACGCGGGAATCAATTCGATCACGCTCTTCGCCCGCTGCCACCACGGGCTCTGTTACTATCCCACCAAGGTCGGCGAAATGCACCCCGGCCTCCACGGACGCGACCTGCTCGGTGAACAAATCGAAGCGCTCCACCGACGCAACATCCGCTGCCCCATCTACACGACGATGGCGTGGGACGAATGGACTGCCGATCGCCACCCCGAGTGGTTGCAACGCTATGCCGATGGTCAAATCGCGCAGGTGAAAAACGTGCGCGAAGATGGCGAGATCGACCCCGGTGGCTGGCGTTACGTGAATTGGCTGGAGCCGGACTATCTCGAATACATCGAATCCCATGTCACCGAACTGTTTTCAACCTACGACGTGGACGGAATGTTTTACGACATCCTCTCCTATGCACCCGGCTGCTGCTGGAGCGATGTCAGCCAACGCTTCCGCGCCGAGCACAACCTCATGGATCAAAGCCACGCGAGCTGGGTAAAATTTCGCGTGCTCGCGCAAAACAAGATCTCCGCGCGACTCACCGCCTTCGCCCAAGCGAAATCACCGCAGGCTTCCATCTTCTACAACACCGGTAGCTTTTGCTACGTGGACAGCCGCTATTCGATTCGAGGTCGTGCGTCGCAGCAAACCCACTACGAAGTCGAATCGCTCCCCACCGGACACTGGGGCTACCATCACTTTCCGAAACTCGCGCGGCAGATTTCCCATCTCGGCAAACCGTGGCTCGGCCAGACCGGACGCTTCCAAAAATCATGGGGCGACTTCGGCGGCATCAAACCCGTGCCCGCCCTCGAGTTCGAATGTTTCCGCGCCCAGGCGATGGGCGGCATGGTCGAAGTCGGCGATCAGATGCACCCCACCGGCCAACTCGATCGCGGTGCCTATGCGCTCATCAAAGAGGTTTACACGAAAGTCGCAGCCGCCGAATCGTTATACCAAAACACCACCGCCTGCCCGCAAATCGGTGTGCTACTCGCGGGCGTGCCCGGCTCCGATGAAAAGATGACTGCGCGTTCCGAATCGGGCGCCGTCATGCTCTGCGAAGAAACCCACTACGACTGCGCCGTCATCGATGATGCCTCCGACCTTTCGCCTTTTGCTCTCGTCATCCTGCCCGACACAACACCAATCACCACCGCGCTCGGAGCCAAGCTCCGCGCCTATTACGCCAACGGCGGCAAACTCTTGCTCTCCGGCACTGCCGGTTACGATGAAGCCGGAAATTGGGCCCTCGATTTTCTCCCGCTGAAACGCAGCGGAGAGGGGAGCGAGCAACCCATCTATTGGCGCGTCGAAGATAGCTTCGCTCACGATTGGGCCCACGTGGATCGCGTGGTCTATCGACAAGGTCCCGCCATCACCGCGCAAGGCGACGCGCACACCGTCGTTTGGCGACACGAACAATATTTCGAGCGCACCAACGAGCGCTTCTGTTCGCATTTCCAATCACCACCCAAGCCCGGCGAATCCCACGATTCGGCGGTCGTCCTCGCGGATCGTTGGGCCTGCATCGCCGATCCTGTGTTTCGCGATTACCGCGAATCCGGCGGCCTCATTATCGGCGCGGTTTGGAAGCAACTCATCCATTCCCTGATCGGTCCGCCCCACGCCGGAGCGCGTCTCCCGTCAACCGTCCTCAGTGTCCCGCGCCGGCAAGACCAGGATCTCATCCTCACGCTGCTGCATTACGTGCCTGTCCGCAAAGCGCTCAACATCGATGTGATCGCCGAGCGCATGAGCTTCGCCGATGAAGTCCTCACGTTTGATCGCAGAGTCAGCGAAGTCATCAACACCGAAACTGGCGCAACGCTCCCCAAAAACACCGAGGGCGAATTTGCCCTTAAGGGTCGCGGTCGCTTGCTGCTACGCGTGCCCAACTTTTTCCCCTAAACGATTAATCGGGCAGGGGCCGATCTCCGACTGTGTCCGCCATAGCCTTGGCGAAGGCCGGAGCGGCCCGTCCTACCTCAACCCTATGAACAATAATCCCCGCCCCAACGTCATCGTAATCATGGCCGACGATCTCGGTTATGGTGATCTGTCCTGCTACGGCCAAACCCGCTATGCGACGCCGCATCTTGATCGCATGGCGAAAGAAGGCACGCGCTTCACCCAGTTCAATTCACCGTGTCCGGTCTGTGCTCCCAGTCGCGCCGGCCTGCTCACCGGTCGTTATCCGGTGCGCTGCGCGCTGGTGGAAAACCCCACCCCCGACGGTAAGGAACGCTGTGATCGCATGGCCTTGCCCGAAACCGAGATCACACTGGCCGACCTCTTTAAATCCGCCGACTACGCCACCGGCATGGTTGGCAAATGGCACCTGGGTCACCGCCAACCGGAATATCTCCCCACCAACCGTGGTTTTGATGAATATCGAGGAATTCCTTACAGTAATGACATGCGCCCGGTCCAACTGCTTAACGGCACGGAGCGTGAAACTTATCCCGTCGATCAAACCACCCTCACCAATAGCTACACTGAATGGTGTCTGGATTTCATAACCCGCCATCGGGAACAGCCCTTCTTTCTGCACTACGCCCCCACCGCGCCACACAAGCCCCTGTCGGTCTCTCCCGCCTTCGACGGTAAAACCGGAGCCGGGCTTTACGCCGATACCGTCGCCGAGCTCGACGCGAGCGTGGGCATCCTGCTCGACCAACTGCGCACCACCGGACTCGCGGAAAATACGCTCGTGCTCTTCACCAGTGATCACGGTCCCTGGTATGGCGGCAGCACTGGCGGACTGCGCGGCATGAAAGCAAGCACCTTTGAGGGCGGGGTTCGCATTCCCATGATTGCGTGGTGGCCTGATCATATCCCGGCCGATCAGGAGATCGCAGAGCCCTCTATCACGATGGATCTGTTTAGCACGGCGCTCCAATCTGCCGGTATCGAACCGCCTTCAGATCGCGTGATCGACGGCTATGATCTCATGCCTCTGATCAGTGGTCGGGCGACCCATCGAGACTACCCCTACCTATTCTCACAAACTGATCGTGGCCCGATGACCATCCGCGACGCGCGTTGGAAACTGCACCTCCAACAACCTTGGGCCTTTGCCTCACTTCCCGTCGGCGCCCCTTACACCGATCGCAAACCCCACGATGGCACGACCATCATCGCGCCGGGAAAACAACCGCATCCAAGCGAATACCCCGGCCTCGAAACCGGGGCCGAAAAGCGAGCGGGCCTCCTCTTCGATCTGCAAAACGATCCCGCCGAACAGCACGATGTGAGCGCAAACTATCCCGAAGAAGTGAAGCGCCTGCAGGATGCCGCCGACGCGATGGATTGGCGCGACTCGGCCTCCGCCCACCTCGTCGATCCACCCCTCGTGCCAGCAAATCAGAAGATCAATAGGTAGGGCGTGACCGCTGGGCGCGCCGTTGAGTATTCGCGGTCGGACCGCTGGTCTGACCCTACCTTTTTTGCTGTCATTGCGAGTCACAACGCGACACGGCAATCCACGACAACTATATACGGCCAACCAAAAAATGCGTGGATTACCACGTCGCCCCCGCTAGCGGGGCCTCCTCGCAATGACTGGATGTCGGTTAGGGCGCGCTCAAAGCGCGCCCCTACAAGGTAGATCCGTAGGGGAGTGGCTCGACCACGCCCGCTTCTCACCAACATGTGAACCCGCCATCGATCACCAGATCGTGACCGGTCACAAAACTCGCTCCGGGCGACGCGAGGAAAACCACAGCAGGCGCGAGCTCTTCGGGAGCCGCCATCCGCTTGGTCGGCGTATCGCCGATCCACTCTTCATGCATGTGCGCGACCTTCATCGTCATGGCGGTTGATGTGTAGCCCGGGCTGATCGAGTTCACGTTGATGCGATGAGGTGCCCATTCACAGGCGAGCGATCGCGTGAGCTGCACCACACCCGCCTTGGCCGCGTTGTAGGCACATTGGTTCTGTGGGTGGTTCACAATCTGCGCCGACATCGAAGCGGTATTGATGATGCGGCCGCCTTGACCCCGCGCGATCATCGCCCGACCGACGGCGCGAGCCACATAGAACACCGCATTGAGATCAACATTCACGACCTGCAACCACTGCTCGTCGCTCATCGTTTCGGCCGGCTCGTTGATGCAGATACCGGCGTTGTTAAACAAAATGTCGATTCCACCCAACTCGGCTTCCACCTGTTTGATCATCGCATCGACTTCGCTGCTTTGCGTGACATCGGCTTCATGAATCATCACTCGCCGTCCACAGTCGCGAATCTTGGCGGCGGTGGTTTCGAGATCGGAACCGGGTAAATCGGCTATCGCCACATCCGCTCCCGCTTCGGCCAACGCTCCGGCGCAGATCTGACCAATACCACGGGCGGCGCCTGTCACGAGTGCGGTTTTTCCGGCAAGGCTGAACTGATCGAGAATGGAAGACATGGGGAGGTGGGGTTGAGAGGGTTAACCGGTGAATAGTTTGGTGTGCCGCTCACGATAGTGGGCAGGGGTTTCAGAAAAGTAACTGGCAAATGCGCGGTGAAAAGCGACGACATCAGCATAGCCGGTTTCCGCCGCGATTACCTTGATCGGTAGCCGACTGCCAGTGAGCAGAGTTCGGGCGTGCTCCATGCGTAGTTCGAGGAGAAAGCGTCGGGGAGTCGTGTTGTGCTGGGCGAGAAGCGTGCGGAGTTTCGGTGAGGGCATCCTCACTCGCAATGCGAGTTCGGCAACGGTCGCTTTTATCAAGGGCTCTTTTCGAAACTCTTGCCGCCAGCTCATCAGTATTTCTCTGCCTTGTTGCGCAACGGGCCTCGATGGTGGGGTTGCTTCCAACTGATTGAGAATCATGGCGAGATTGAGCAGGCGCAGTTCTCGCGTGGCGGCGTTTTTGGGTTCCGTGGCAAGATGGATTGCCCGTTCGATATCCTGCGTGACCGGACTGTGCGAAAAGCCGCGATAGATTCGGCAGCCATGTTTCTTGTTACGCAGCCGGCGCAGCGCGGGAGGCAAATCCTTGGTCGTTCCCAGATCAAAATGTTGGGCCGAAGCATAAGCCGTGCGCGTGGTCGCTTTGCCCTCAAATGGGGTCAGCGGAAAAATTAGAGCCCCGTCGCCACCATGCAATTCGACGGGTTTGTCGCGCCCGATTTGAATCGTTACTCGCCCCGAATAGATCCAGAGTAGGTCTAAATGTGGCCAAGTATTTGGCCCAATCTGGTGGGTAGCATGAAACTGCCCAAAGCCGTGAGAAAGGAAGCGCATGGTCTGCTACTTTACATCGCGATGGCGAAACGTGAGCCACAGCGCGGCCGGCACACTGAAAACCATGCTGCCCACCAAAGACATGATGATAAACACCAGCCCATTGGGTTTGGTGCTCCCCGCCTTGCGCAACAGCCACGCGAAAAGAAACATCAGGAAAAACGCCTCTGTCATGAAGACGAGCGAGATTGGATTACTCATCGCGATCCGCGACACTTCCGGGTCATTGAAAAAGTAATAAATAAAAATGCCATTCGGCACGAGCAACCCGAAGATCGCCAGCGCGGCCAGCGCACGAAGTTCAAGAGGGGAAAAAGAAAGCGGCTTCATCTGCCCAGAACTAACAGTCCCACGATTCTACGCAAAGGCGGTTTTCCCACGATCTTCACGACACAATTCGGCAATAACTCCCTTAAAACTCTGCCAGATATCGCCCGGGGCGATCGTCGGCTTCAGTCGATGTTCGCAAGGCGACGAAATCACCAAAGGTATCCTCAATCTTCCAGTTGAGATTGGTAACACAGAATGAGACCGCTTTGTTGATCCCTGCCCAGCTGTAATCATCAAGCACAATGAGGCTCCCCTTGTTGAGCAACCGTCCCAGATAGAACAGATCGAGAAAGACATAATCGAAGTGGTGGTTTCCATCCACGAAGGCGAAATCGAAGTAACGCTTCTCCTGCATGAAACGCGGTAGGGCCGTTTGGGATTCCTCATCAAAATACTCAACCCTCTCTCTGACTCCCGCGTCTTCAAGGTGCTGTAAGCCGAGTTGGGAGAATCGCCAATCCTGATGAGGATCGATCACGATGTGTTTGTCTGCGGGGTTTCCATTCAGCAACAGGCCTTCGCAAATGTGGAGCGTTGAGATTCCATAACCCAAACCGATTTCAATCGTTTTGGTCGGTTGCTCACGACCGATCCATTCACGCAGCCAAGCCGCTTCTTTCGGGCTCACCGCAACCGGAAAGACGGAATGTTCCTTACCGTCGGATCGGGATACCGCTGAACCGTCCTTTTCAAGCCGATCCATAACCTGCCGAATGAGAGAGATGCTTTCGTTGTTTTTGGATAGGAGATTAGTCATGAGATGAGACGGATGGATGCGTGGATATGGGGAGGGAAATCCGAGTCTTTCCTGTCGGCGAAAGCCGCTTTTTCGGAGGTAAAAGCAAGGCGATAATTGGTCAAAAAAGAGCGTGCAATCAGGGGCTTTGGGACCATGGTTCAGGTATAAAAAGTCAGGTAGTTTTTCGGGCCAATAGCGGCCCTTTTTTGTGCCCTGACCACAGCCGCCGAATCGTTGAAGCTTGATCGTTCAGCACGAGAGCGATGCCCTGATGTTATGTCTACTGCGGGTTCAATTCGTTTCGTCGTCACCAACGATTTCCATCACGAAGGACCGGATAACGATGCATGGATGAAGAAGGTGTTTCGGCAGATCGCGACGACCGACGATGCCGATTTCTGTCTGGGCCTGGGCGATCTCGCCAACAGCGGGAACCGCGAGAGCCTCACCACCATGTCGCGTCTTTCGCAGCTGGCGGGCATGCCGTTTTACCCAACCCCCGGAAATCACGATCTCGACGATGAAGGCGATGCCGGAAACTATGCGGCGGTCTTTCCGGATCGATTCAACTACACCTTTGAGCAGAACGGCTGGCAGATCGTGGTGATCGATACGACCGACGGAGTGATCTGGGAAAACTCGGTCATCTCAAATCAGACCCTCGCGTGGCTCGACGCCACCTTGCCGACTCTCGATCCGCTCGCACCCACGATTCTCGCCACCCATTTCCCGTTAGCGGCGGAAGTCACCTTCGCGCCGCTCAACGCCGATGAAGTGCTCGCGCGATTCGAGCCGCTCAATTTGCGCGGTGTGTTCTGCGGTCACTATCACGCGAACACTGTCACGCATCACGGCGACTACGACATCGTAACCTGTGCCGGACTGGGATGCGTGCGCGCCAATCACGACGGCACTGAAGGGAAGGGGTATTACGTCGTGGATGGTTCACCCGAGGGCGAAATCACGCGCACCTTCGTGCCGTTCTCGGGAGCTTAAAACCACGTAGCTGAATCTTGATGCCGCAAAGCAGGTGGACGTTTGGCCCCTCCTAAGGATTATTTATCCACAGAAAGCGCAAAGAATGATTCTCAATCAGGACAACTCACCCGCGCGCTTATAAGCGCGATGGGGAGCTAAATTCGCTGGACGATCACTTTGCGTTCTTTGCGGCCAATCGGATTGAAGGATTCGAATAGCGTGATCGGTCATTCGCAAATTTGCGTGAACGTGCTACTTATTTAGGCGCATGCCGATCCCTTTCGATAATACCTACTCCCGATTACCCGAACGCTTTTTCTCCCAGCAACACCCCGCGAGCGTTCCGAATCCGCAACTCATTAGACTCAACGAAGGATTAGCGAAACAACTTTCCATCGATCCAGCATGGCTCGCGTCTCCCGAAGGCGTGGCGATGTTGTCGGGTAACGAACTTCCCACAGGAGCCGAACCCATCGCGCAAGCTTACGCCGGACACCAGTTTGCTAACTTCGTGCCGCAGCTCGGCGACGGACGCGCGATCCTGCTCGGTGAGGTGATCGACCACAATGGCGTGCGCCGTGACATCCAATTAAAAGGCTCCGGCCGCACCGCCTTTTCGCGAGGTGGCGATGGTAAGGCCGCCCTCGGCCCGGTCTTGCGCGAATACATCGTCAGCGAAGCGATGGCGGCACTTGGCGTCCCCACCACGAGAGCCCTCGCAGCGATGAGCACCGGCGAAACCGTGCAACGAGAAACGCCACTCGCCGGTGGTATCTTCACTCGCGTGGCATCGAGCCATCTGCGTGTGGGCACGTTTCAATACTTTGCAGCCCGTGACGATCTCGACGGACTGCGCACCCTCGCGGACTATGCGATCGATCGCCATTACCCCATCGCCGGGAAAGCGAAGAACCCCTATCTCGAATTCTTGCGATCCGTGATCACCGCACAGGCGGAATTGATTCCACGTTGGCTGCAGCTCGGTTTCATCCATGGCGTGATGAATACCGACAACGTCTCGATCTCCGGTGAGACCATCGACTACGGGCCGTGCGCCTTCATGGATAACTTTCATCCGCAATGCGTCTTCAGCTCGATTGACCGGAAGGCGCGCTACGCGTGGGGCAATCAACCCTCCATCTGCCAATGGAATCTCACCCGCCTGGCTGAAACGCTCTTGCCGTTGATCGCGGCAAATAGGGAGAACGCGATTAAGTTAGCCGAAACCGCCCTCGCAGAATTTCCCGAACAATTCGAATCGCGCTACCTCGCCGGATTCCGGGCCAAGCTCGGTTTGGACAATGATAGCGCCGAGGATGGCGGAGCCGAGTTTCTCAAAAAGACCCTCCACACCCTCGCGGAGGAGGAAGTCGATTTCACGCTCTTCTTCCGTCACCTCACGCGCGTTGCTGCCGGTGAGAGCCCCACCGAGTTAATCGAACTCTTCAAAAAGCCGGAACGCGCGTATGACTGGCTCACCGATTGGCAGGCCATCGCCGAACCAGAGTCACAACTCGACGCCATGCTCGCGGCTAATCCGATCCTCATCCCTCGCAACCACCGCGTCGAAGCCGCGATTCAACACGGCTACCAAGGCGACTTCGCGACGTTCCATCGCTTGATCGAAGCACTGCAAAATCCTTATGCGGATAACTCCGCATACACCGATCTCGAACAAGCCCCAACTCCCCAAGAGCGCGTGACTGAAACCTTCTGCGGCACATAGGAATATGAAATGAGGTGGTTTAATGTGGAAATCAGGAAAGCTAAAACATACCCGCCTACTTAATCCATAGACTCAGAAATTGGTAGGGCCTGACCTCCGGGCAGGCCGTTTAATCACACAGAACGGAGTGACCACAGAATGCACAGAAAACACAGAATCCCAATCTGTGAACTCTGAGTAATCTGTGGTTAATTTCTGATTCCGTATCAGCAGGCCTAGAAGATAGAGTCTATCCCTTCACCACAATAAACATTCCCGTCGTGATGAGCAGAATACCCGCAAAGATATTCAACCGACGTCGCGCGATAGCATTGTTTAAAAACACCGTGGCACGACTGCCCAGCCACGCATAGCCGAGTTTAACGATCCCGATCACCAAGGTCCCCGCGACTAAGACTACGGCGTAATCGATCACGGTCGCTTTCGTCAGATCGATGAAGGCGGGCAACAAACCGAAGTAGAAGAGAATCGCTTTGGGGTCTCCGAACGTGATGAGAAAACCACTTACAAAACTGGAGTGCGATGAAGTCGGTTTCGCAGCGATATCAGACGGAACCACCTTGGCTCGCAGGCCACCAACTCCCATGTAAATCAGGAAACCCGCACCGCCATATTTCACGAATTCAAACCACTCTGCCGCATTGTCGGCCAAAGCGGTCAGCCCTAATGCCGCCAATAGAATAAACACCGCATCCGCGATCACGACTCCGAGTGTAAAAATCACCCCATGTCGAAACCCCGACGCGAGCGACCGCGCCACCACCGCAACATCGCTGGGCCCCGGCACTGCCGAGATCACGAACATCGTCGCGCACAGCGCAGCAATACTGCTCAAGGTCATCGTCATGATTGTAGTTTCACCACAAAGCTCACGAAGAACACGAAGATTCGATCTCAATCCTTTGAACTGCGAAGAGCGCGAAGCACGCGAAGGTTTCAGAAAGCGGGATCGAGGGGCAGCACCAATCATCTCAGTTTACTCGGATATCTCCTGTAAGTATCGCCGTCTGAGTTTTCACCACGAAGCGCACCAAGAGCACGAAGTTCCGATCTCTGAACTTTTAACCGCGAAGAGCGCGAAGCTCGCTAAGGTTTCAGTAGGGCGGAATTGATTGGTAGCACCGAACATCGCAACGTTTTGAATCAAAATAGGTTTGGTCTCTTCGCGATCTTAGCGTCCTTTGCGGTTAATTGTATTTCATCTCCCTCTCAGTTTACTCGGTTCTCTCCTGTAAGTATGGCCGTCTGAGCTTCACCGCGAAGCTATCCCATCTTTGTGCTCTTCGTGTCCTTCGTGATAAATTCTTAACTCCGCTCGTTCATGGGGAATGCACCAACACCGGCGCCGTGCTGACCATCGCGCCGCGATCGTCAGTCGCGGTGATGAACCAGGTGTTCGCATCGGACGGGAGAGGCGGGGCCACGATGGATCCATTCGAGATCGTCGCATCTAATATTTGCCACGCGCGCTGATCACGCGGGCCAACCTCCGTCGTGTAGTGCAAGGTCGCGCTCTGCAATGGAGCGACCGATTGATAAGACACCGTGATTGACTCGGGTTTAATCACTGGCGTTGCCAGTTTCGGAAGCGGGTCGGCATCTCGCAGACAATACGAATCGATGAATCGCCCAATTTCTTCCGGGGCCCAACCATGCTCGCTGCTGTGCGGCATCTCGGGTTCGATCCGCAGGTTGATCGGCCCTGCAGGTAGCGCAATCGTGCGCGCGTAACTATCGAGCGGGTAGTGGATGTCGTGCGTGCCATTGACGAAAAAGAGCGGCACGCGACAGCGCGGTAGGTGACTGGACGGATCGTAGAGCGCGATCCACTTCTCGCGCGACGCCGGAGCCAGATTGTCGATCGACGGTTTCTGCACCGATTCCCCTTCGTGGAGAAATCCGCAGCCGTAAACCGGCACCGCCGCTTTAAAACGCGGATCGACCGAAGCCGTGATACAGGTCGTGTAGCCACCCCAACTGATTCCAGTCACTGCCGTGCGTTCCGCATCCACTTCGGGAAAACTACGGATCAACGAATGTGCGAGGATCGCGTTCCCCACCGCATGACGCGGCCAGTGGTTCTCCGGATCGAGATCCACGCTATCAAATTTATCTTCGGCAGTTTGAGTAGGACCGCCGTTTTTGAGAGGGGTGCGGTTTTCGGCATCATGGGCCCCCTCGTAATTCAATTCACCCGTCGCCGAATCGTATTTCAGATCAGCCGGTTGATGACCGGCCAAATCCATCGCAATCGCCGCATAGCCACGTTTCGCCCAAAGTTCCACCCACTCGGCAAAGGCCGTCCCGCCACCCCCGTGAATCAACACTACCGCCGGAAATCCGTTGGCCGGAATTTCGTTCACCGCCCCAATCGTCACCGGGTTCGCATACCACGCAAAGACCTCGGCCACACACCCCTGATAAGGAAGTCCTTCGTAAATCAACGAACAAATCGGCTTCTTCGTTTCCAACCAACGGAACTTCGGCGCACCGAAAAGTGCTTCGAGATCCCAGAGTGTTTCCGCAGTTAGAGCGTTGGAGGAGTCGGCCATAAAATTACTTCACCACAAAGCACACTAAGGGCACGAAGATTCTACCGAGAGAACTGAGATGGAGATGAAACATCATTAACCGCAAAGGACGCTAAGATCGCGAAGAGACCAAACCTATTTTGATTCAAAACGTTGCGATGTTCGGTGCTACCAATCAATTCCGCCCTACTGAAACCTTAGCGAGCTTCGCGCTCTTCGCGGTTCAAAGGATTGAGATCGAAAACTTAGTGTTCTTGGTGCGCTTAGTGGCAAAAATCAGGCCGAAAAATCAACCGTGACCGAGGCGCGTTCGAAATTTTCAGCACGAAATAGCGGCTCGGGCTTCATCCCCACCAGACCCGCCACCCAGCGATCCGGAATCACTTCCAGTCGCGTCGCAAACTCCGTCGCGATGTCGTTATAGTAGGCTCGCGCGAGGGCGACCCGCTGTTCGGTTTCGACCAACTCGGTGTGCAAATCGCTGAACCCCTCTTGCGCGGTGAGCTCCGGATATTTTTCGACCACGGCGCGCAGGCTACCCGCGAGGCCGACCGGGTCTGCTCCCTTGGCTCCGGGTGCGGTCGCGGTCGATTGGGTGCGCAATTCGGCGACAGCGGTTTGCACCTCTTGCTCGTGCGAGCTGAGTCCATTGAGCACGGCAGTCAGACGCGGAATCAGATCGTGCCGACGCTTCAGCTGCACATCGATCAGCGACCAACCTTGACGCACGCGTTGCCGCAAGCCGACAACACTGTTGAAGACCATCCACACCCAACCCACGATCCAGGCCAGTGCGAAGACTGCCGGTGGCAAGCCGACCCACGGCAGCAGTGCTTCCGGAAATTTCTGCGCTTTTTCTGCTACGACCATGAACAGAGGGAGACAAGCAATCAGCAGACCCAATACGCCCCACAACCACGCCCATCGGCCCATCGATGCCTGCACCTTTTCTTCGGAACGGGTAGAGATCAGAAAAATATCCGCCTCCGGGCTGGCCGCGATTTCCGGAGCCACGACATCGGTGCGTTCCTGCGCCCGACCCATCAGATAAAGCGGCGCATGCAGAGGGATGCCTTCTTCCACAAATCGCCGCAGCCCATCCGAGTGGGCGACAGCGTGCGCCGGGCCTTTGCCGTAGTAGAGCGGATTGCTCCGCCCCACCGTTTCACTGAAAAATGCAGAGGTGTCTAATTGTGCGCCCTCGGGACGAACCAGAATCGCACCGGTATCATCCTGCAAATAAAACGGAATCGACTCCCCGCCGTTCGCGACCGATGTCCAACCGCTTTCTCTCCGAGTGCGCGTCTTTGTATTTCCGTCTTTGTCGGTGTAAGTCTCCGTGACGGTGCGTGACCATGATTCTTCAACCCTCCACGCATAGTGCACATTCGATTGCTGCGCGAGAAAGCTGGTCAACGGATCAGTAGCCTCGGCCGTGCCCTTAAGCTCCGTCATACCAATGAAGACACCGAGCACTTTCGAAGTCGGCGTATCAGCCAGCAATCGGCGCCGACGCAACCCGCGCAAATTACCCCAGAGACACAACAGGCAGGCGATCACGCCCCCACTGATAATACCAATCACCTCTCCACTCATCACCGTGATCAGTTCGCGCCTATTTTGTTCACCATCGCAGTGACGTCTTCGCCAACTGGGCGTGGATTGTGAGTCCAGTTATTTTCCGGGTCGGAACCACGGCACAGCACCGAACCCTTATTCCAACGCGGGTTCAACGCGCGGACAGTCGGCGGGCAATAGCGCAGCGTCAGACCACATCGACGACGATCGGAACTATTGGGATCAGAGCCATGCGCGAGCATATCAGCATGAAGAGAAAATTCACCGGCCTTGAGTTCATCGTAAACCGGATCGCCCATCTGATCCGCGTTTTCGATTTCCTGAGCGAGCACTGCCTTGCCGGTCACATCACGCCATTTTAGGTGACCGCGGTTATGCGTGCCGGGGAGAAATTTCATCGCCGCGTTTTCCTGATCGGCATCATCGATCGCCAGCCACACCGTCACCGTGCGTGCAGGAGTCAGTGGCCAATAGGAAGCGTCCTGATGCCAAGCTACCTTGCGCGGATCGTGCGGTTGCTTGCAGAAAAAATGGGTGCCCCAGCAAATGATATCCGGGCCAATGACGTCCTGCACATGATCAAGGATCACCGGATTCACCACCATGTCGTAAAGCCCTGCACAGCAGGATTGAAAGCCGTTGACCGAATAGGCGTCGAGATCGGGTCGCGTCGTCTGCACCTTGTGCAGCAAGTCATCGAAGTAGGCACGATTCTGATCGGCCTCCGCCACGTCGTAAGCGCGAAACGGCGCCACATAACCTTGCTCATTGTAAAATGAGATCTGCTCCTGGGTCAGCCTGGCTGGCGACGCATTCACCGTCGGAGCAAAATTCAAATCACGCTCTTCCTTGGCCGAGGTGGGGTTCATAAAAGGAGTGCATAAAGAACCCCCTGGTCGCGCCAAGCTAAATGCAGAATACTGGCACTCTTATATTCTGCGACCTGCAAGCTTGTGCGGCACGCCTGTGGCGACATAATAAATTTTCCATGAGCATTCGCCAACTGATGATGCGTTTACTCCTGGTCACCAGCACATGTGTTTTCACAGGAAGTGCTTGGAGTCAGGATGCTTCCATGGGCAAAGAGTTTTACGAACTCGCCCAGCAATTTAATAAGTCGGGTGATTACACCAAGGCTCGTAGTTATCTGGAGAGAGCCGTGGACGCAAGTTATGCCCCGGCGCAAACCGCTCTGGGTATCTCTAAACTGGAAAATAAAAACGACCTGAATGAACGACTGCATGGTGTTGGTTTGATCACTCTGGCCGCCAACGCGGGAGATCAGAAGGCCCGACATATTCGGGCCAATTTGCTGATTAATAACAATCTGGGACTTCCAATGGATCCGCAGGAGGGGCTGCGTCAGTTGCGCGAATTAATGAAGAAAGGTTCCGCACAGGCGCGCTTCACGCTTGGGCAGGTCAACATTTCCGGAGCTGGAGTTAAAAAGGATGAAGCCTTGGGCGTAGCCTATATCAAACGTGCAGCGGAAGAAGGATACGCTCCGGCCCAACTGGCTCTGGGCAACGCTTATTCACAAGGACGATATGTTCCACGTGATATCAAGAAGGCCTTGAGCCTGTGGAAACAGGCCGCGAAGAACGGAGAGCCACAAGCGATCGGCACCCTCTATAAACTCTACCGCGAAGGATGGTCGGCCCAGAACATCAAACCCAATTCAACTCTGGCGAAAAAATACCTGCAAATGGGCGTGGATAAGGAAAACCCGAGTGCTCTGGCCACGCTGGGCAGCGAGTTAATTGCAGGCAAAAACTGGTCTAAGGATTCAAAACGCGGTGAGGCATTGCTGATCAAGAGTGCCGATAAAGGATATGCCCCTGCCATGAAGGATCTGGGAGCGCTCTATTTCACTGATGAACATGTGCAGAAAAATAAGCTGCTCGCGATGTGGTATTCCACTGAAGCCGCGGCTCAGCTTTCTAACAAAGGGGGGGTGGTGAGTTATTCCGCTAAATCCGCAGCTCGACTTCTTGCTGAACAAAAAAACAGGGTGACGGTGAGTTATTCCAAGAGCCAGCTGAGAGGACTGCTGGAAACTGATGACGGCAATTCCACGAAAGCGATATGGCTACCGGGCGATCCCTACAAACCCTATTCCTTACTGGGCGTGAAGCAGTCGCCATATGAGAAAAGCCAGGATGAGATCAAAAAGGCCAAGGGCTTCAAAACGGATATTGAAGCCAAGGTTTACTTTACAGAGTTGGCTCATTTGTTGAGTGCACCGGCTGTTTGGCTCAGCCCTGATATAAAAACCTTGGAGCGGTTTACGCGCAACGCACCGAGGTATGTTGACAATTATCTTCCAGCGCTGCGCAAGAAGCTTTCTTCCCAATATCGTCGCATGCTACCCGCGGCGGCGAAAGCAGAGCTCGAGTATAATCAGCTCAACAAAAAGAAAAGAGATTACGCCGCTCAATTATCGGCCCTCGATCAGCAGATACGTAAGAATGTAAAGCTCATCAATAAATACACAAAATTCGCTGATATGGTCAGAGCGAGCGAGAACCGATCTCGGAGAAGCATGACCATTCGCAATCTGACCCCCCTCCAATTGGACGTGCAACTCACGGTATCAGACCCAAAGAGTTCCTACCGCAGAACCTATCCTGTCTCCCTGTCTCCTCGCGGTAGTCGGACGCTCACCGGTCTCAGAATTGGGAACAATCATTCATACCGCACTCAATGGACCCTTGAAGATCGAAACGGATACAAAAAACAATCCGAGCGGAAAAAAACTCTCGTCAAGAGACGCGACCAGAATTTGGCCCGGCTGAAAGCAAATGCGCACTACAAAGATCTCTACAACGTGACATATGTGGGGAGAAACATATTTTCAGGTGATAAAAAGAAGTCAGATAAAAAACTGAGGAAGCCGTATTTTACGAGTAGGGTGAGTAGCCCCATGAAGTTAGCATACGAGGTTCATCGGTCAAAAATTTCCAGCTCAGACTACTGGGCCCAAGCCAGTTGCGCGATTGCCCAGCGGGGCAACCGGGAAATCAGCCGCTACCTGCCATCAAAGCGACTGCCCGCTGATGCGAACGGTGAAAGTGCCATCATTTATAAACATAATTACTATCTGGAATTGCAGCCGAATGACGCGAAGGCGTTAGGTTTACCAGACGAGCGATATCAGGTTCAACTTCGGCGGGTGGCCGATAAAGTTATCTCACTCAATCTGATCCCGGCAGACTCCGATGCCAAAATGTTTGATTGCGGCTGCGTCGATTACACGAATGGAGAATACTACGTCGCCATGGCCAGACCGCGAGACCACGCCTACGAGACGAAGATACTCATGAAAGTTCAAAATGGGGCGCTCTCACAATCCATGAGTAGTTCTCTCCGGGATATTAAATCCCACGTCACTCCCAAGTTTACCTTGGCATGGGAGAACTAACCTACTCACTGCTCAAATACGTAACCAACTCTGCCGATCGCGGCCAGTTGAGTTCGACGTGTTGCTCGGTGAGGCTGGCTTGGAGATCGCTCGCGGGGAGATCGGCGAAGGAGGTGAGTTGCTTCTGTTTGGCGAGGGCGGCGGCAGTGCCAGCAGCTTGGCCGAGCTGCATCATTGTGCGGGAGAGACGGCAACTGGAGGCGGCGATGGAGGAGAATCCTGCTCCACGACAGGCAATCGCGAGGTTGTCTATCTCGCGCGGTAACAGACAGCGATAGGGCACGCCGTAAGGTTGTTTCAGATTAGGATCACGCGCCTCGGAATCTGCCCCATGAACATCCTTCATGTGATCGGCGATGGTGATGAGGTCGTCGTGTTTTTGTCCGGTGATGCCGGCATCGAGATCGTGTTCGGTGAGCACATAGCGCGAAAGAAGACGTGGCCCTTCGCGCACGCCCAATCCGGGCGCGACCCAGGTCATGCGGTAGTTTTGAAAATCGGCAAAGATGGTCTGGAAATGATGCCAATGAGCACGGATACGGCGTTCGCATTCGGCATAGGCCGCTTGATAGCCGAGATCGACCACATCGCGACCTGCCATCGTGGGCAGCGAGTTGATATTGAAATCACCATTCGGATATTGATTGCACGAGGCTCCGGGGAATTTCGGCGCCCACCAACACTTGGCCGGAATATCGTCCGGCAGCGGTTCGATTCCCGGCTGATCGGTGGGGCTCACCCGATAAATCAACGACGCTCCGTTAAGCTGATCAGTCGGCTCGCGCGGCGCACTCGGTTCATCGTAGAGCGAACGTGGTTCCCGTCCCAGCGACGTCGCGCATCCCGCTTGCTGAGCGACCAAGATATCGGCAGTGGCATCGACAAAGAAATCCGCGATCACGGTTTGGCCATTACTCAACGTCAGCGATCGCAAGCGTGAGCCTTCGACCTCAACGGCGGTAAAAGCGGTATTTTTCAACACCGTGCAATGGCCCGTCTCTTCCAGCACGGCCTGCATCTCGTCAGCGTAAATCGCCGGCTCGAAAGGTGCACCATGCCAGTGGGTTTGGCGGAAGATCCGCTCACTGTAATCGGGCGGTGCTCCGAATTCACGTAGCGTGTCGAGGTAGTGCTTCGTCGGATCGATCAGGATCTCGGCTCCGGGAAAGGCCGGTCCATCAGCCGGATCGGCCCAGCAGATATGCCGATTAATGGAATAGATGCCGATGGCTTGGGGGATCTTCTTCAAACGCTTGTAGAAATCAAAAGGGATACCCGTGCCGCCCACGCCCATTTCCCAAGTGTTTACGCCGCATCGTGCGGCGTTGCCGCCGAGCCAATTGCTCTTTTCCACCAGCAACACTTCGGCACCGAGCCGGGCCGCCGCGAGAGCCGCACCGAATCCACCGGAACCGGCACCGACAACGACGAGATCAAAATGAGAAGAAGACATGGGGTTTTAGAGTAAAGAGATAGAACTTAGGAGATGGGGTAGGCGCCGAAGCACAGGTTAGGATTGGAATTCCGCCATCAGGACGCGAAGATAAATTACCCTGCCCATCTACTAACCATCGTTGATGGATCAAACCATGCCCCAGGTAAGCCAAACCAAACGCCAGCCCAACATTCTGCTCATCATGATGGATGATATGGGATGGGGCGATCTGCAGAGTCATGGCAATGAAATCGCGGATACTCCGAATCTCGATGCGTTGGCTCAAGCGGGTTTGGAAGCAGAACAATTCTGCGTGAGTCCGGTTTGTTCGCCGACACGTGCGAGTGTGCTCACGGGACGCTATTATCCGCGCACCGGCGTAAGCCTAACGGGTCGTGGTTACGAAACGATTCGCGCCGATGAAGTCACCCTCGCGGATATGCTCGCGTCTCACGGTTATGTCACCGGCTGTTTCGGCAAATGGCACAACGGTTCCTACTATCCCTATACGCCACCGGGTCGCGGCTTTCAGGAATTCGCTGGATTCAGCTCGGGCTATATCAACCACTACTTCGACGTGACGCTCGATTCGACCGCCGGACCGCTGCCAACGAAGGGCTTCCTCGTCGATGTGCTGGCGGAAAAGACGCAGGACTTCATCTCGTGCCATCGTGACGAATCGTGGTTCTGTATGTTGCCGTTTAACGTGCCGCATCTGCCGTTTCAGGCGCCGGATAATCTCTACGAAAAGTATCGAGCGCGCGGCTGCCATGAGGCCCTCGCTGCGGTTTACGCGATGAACGAATCGGCGGATCAGGCGATCGGTCGCGTGCTCGCACATCTGGATGAACTCAAACTCGCGGACGACACGATCGTGATCTTCATGAGCGATCACGGCCCCAACACGCCGCGCTACAACGCGGGGTTGCGCGGGATCAAAGGGTGCCTCCACGAAGGAGGCGTGCGCGTGCCGTTTCTCATGCGCTGGCCTAATCGCATTCCCGCCGGATCGCATCTTACCCAACCCGCCGCGCACATCGATCTCGTGCCCACGCTCCTCGGATTGGCGGGATTGGAATCGCCCGACGACGTCGCGCTCGACGGACTCGATCTCGCCGAATCATTTCTGAGTGGCGGCACCACCGCCGTGCCGGATCGATTGCTGTTTGGCTTCTTTGAAAACACCGGAACCGTGCGTTCGGCGACTCATCGCATGCTGATCCCCGCCGAAGGTCGCGCCGAGCTTTACAACCTCAACCGCGATCCCGGCGAAACGATGAATCTCCTCGCGGGACAAGGTCAGGATCCGGCTGACCTTGCCCTCGCGAAAGAATGGCGCGCAGCCTACGAAACATGGGGGCAAGATGTCGGAGCAGGAAAAACCGATCGACCCGCCATCCCAATCGGTCACGACGAAGCCCCTGTCATTAATGTGCGTTCGCTCGATGTGGATCACTCAACCGGAAGTCTCCACGGCATGCGCGGCTGGGGTTCGCAGAATTGGCTGACCAATTGGACCGATCCTGAATCGACCCTGAACTGGCGTCTCGATGTCGCATCGGCGGGCACCTACGCCTTCGAACTCATCTATACCTGCGCTAAAGGCGACGAAGGATCGACGCTGCAACTCGAAATCGGCGATCTACACCTCACGGTTGAGTTGACCGAATCATTTACCCCTGAGGTTACCGATCTACCCGACCGCGTGAAACCGCGTGCCGGCCCGCCCGAGCAAACCTGGGGCAAGCTCGACCTCGGCTCCTTGTCGCTTCACGCCGGCGAAACGCGCATGGTTCTGCGTGCGCTTTCGATGCCGGGCCAAGCCGTCACCGATGTCTGGTCGATCCGCGTCACCCGAACCACTGAGCAATGAACGCTTTCTCTTTCGTATTGTCACAAAAGGTGGATGGGCACGACCCTGTGCCCGTCAGGCACGCCACACCTCAAGCCCAATCCACCTGCATTCGTAGATTGCCGCAGTCATCCCGTTACACGGAATTCCTTCGCAATGATAAACGTCACCTCTTCTAAACCACATGGCTGTGAAACCCTCTCCTGATTCACCGCCCAATGTGCTGTTCGTCATCTTCGACGATCTCAACACGAACACCGGATTCTTGGGAGATCGCGCAGCCAAAACACCGCACCTTGATCGTTTCGCTGAACGCGCCACTTCGTTTACCAACGCGCATTGCGCCATCGCCGTCTGCAACCCTTCACGCGCGGCATTGCTCACTGGACAACCGCCGTGGGTGACTGGCGTCTGGCGGCAACAACAGGACCGGTTGCGCGAGTGCTGCCCGGAAGCGATGACGATCCCGGAGTTTTTTAAAGAGGCGGGTTATCTTTCCGTGGGAGCGGGAAAAGTATTCGATTCCGCCAAGCCCGATCCGCAATCGTGGGATCGTTATTTGTTTTGGGATTCGGAGGCAGAACAGCACGCCGGAGTAGAACGCTACTACGACGCACCCGCGCCCTTACCCGCAAAGCGACCCGCCACGATTTACGCCGAAAAATACGGCCAGAACATCGACTTCGGTCCCGTCGATGCAGACGCCGAATCGATGCCCGATCACAAGGTGGTCTCGCTCGCTGGTGAATTCTTGCAGGAGCGATCCGGACAACCTTTCTTTCTCGGAGTAGGGCTGCACAAACCGCATCTGCCCTGGTATCTGCCGCAGAAGTATTTCGATGCGTTTCCGTTGGATGAAATCGAGATACCTTTCGCCCCAACCGACGATCTCGATGATGTGCCTGCCGCAGGGCGTAAACTCGTCGAAGAGCGCGGAGGCTCCTCCTTCACGCGCTTCTCCGAAGTGGTCGCCCATGGTGATGAGAAACGTTGGGTGCAGTCCTACCGCGCCTCGGTCATGTTTGCTGATGAGGAATTCGGTCGCCTGATTGATGCGCTCGAGGCGAGTCCCCACGCCGATAACACGATTGTGGTCGTGACGAGCGATCACGGTTTCCACCTCGGGCAGAAACAACACCTCCATAAACTCACCCTCTGGGACAACGCCACGCGCGTGCCGATGTTGGTGCGATTGCCCGGGCAAACCAGCGCAACCCAACGCGATGAAGTGGTGAACCTACTTGATCTGTTCCCCACGCTGATCGATCTCGCGGGGCAAACGAACGACGGCCGCGCGTCACTCGCCGGACATTCGCTCAAGCCCCTCTTGGAAAAGACTGCTGACGAAACCGTGTGGCCGGATGGCGTCATCAATTCAGTGTCACCCGGTAATCACAGTCTGCGCACCAAAAAGTGGCGCTACACCCGCTATGCCGACGACAGCGAAGAACTCTACGACATCGCCGCCGATCCGCATGAGTTGACCAATCTGGCCGGCGACGAATTACACACGGAACAACGTGCACGATTGCGCGAACAGTTGGATGAGCAGCTCGCGTGGTGAGCGTGAGAAGCCAAGGTGGCTGGGCACGTCCCTGTCCCGGCTCGACGCGCAGAGGGACCTGCGCATCAACCCAGAGCATGAAATGTGGAAAGCTGGAAATCAGGAACAGACCAGAAAAACCCTGTGCAGGATTATAGCTCACCCTGTGCTTTGTTTCTGATTCCAGCTTTCCTGATTTCCACATTAAAAACCGCGTTGCCTCGCTATTCGTTTACGCTCCGTAGCCACCGCATGACCCCGTTTCCACACTCTAAACTATCAAGAGATACCCAATTCTATCAATTGCCAGGAAACGCCCGAAAGCGTATATTGTCCGGACGTTTAGTTTCTTTCAAACAACCCCATAACTTACACTCACCCTATGGTATTCGATTTCAAACCCCTCGATCCCAACGCTTTTCCCTCCGAGTTTCGCGAACAATATGAAGAGCTCGGCTACGTGCGCATCCCCGGTTTTATCAATGCCGAAGAGGTCGCACTGATTCACGAAAATTTGGAACGTGTGATCAAGGACATCGTCCCCACCTTGCCCGACACGGCGGTCTTTTACGAAAACAAGGAACTGAAAGATTCGATCAAACAGATCATCGGACTTTATCAGCACGATGATTTCTTTGGGCAGCTCTACCTGCGCAGCCGCTTTTTCAATCTCGCTGAATTTCTCCTCGGCCGACTCGTGAGCGGCCGCAATATGCAGTATTTCAACAAACCCCCCGGTATCGGTAAACCTACGCCGCCACATCAGGATGGATTTTATTCGAAGATGTCTCCACTCGAAGGCATGACCATGTGGCTGGCCTTGGAAGATGTGGATGAAGAAAACGGCTGTGTGCGCTACATCAACGGTTCACATAAAGCGGGCCTGCGAGATCATGGCGCGACCGGCACACTCGGATTTTCTCAGGGCATCACCGATTACTCCGATGAAGATCGCGCGGCCGAGGTTTGCATGATTGCGAAACCCGGTGATCTCATGGTGCACAACGCGCTCACGATCCACCGCGCTGATGGGAATCAATCCACCGATCGCACACGCAAGGCGCTTGGTTTCATTTACTACTCCGCCCGCGCCCGTGAAGACGAGGAAGCCGCCAACGCCTACCGTGAAAAACTCACCCGAGAAATGCGGGCGACGGGCAAGATCTGACAACGCGCAGCGGGACCTGCGCGTCCATCCCATGTAGTAAGGTGGATGGGCACGTCCCTGTGTCCATTTTTACATTTCAGCGAATCAGAGAGGCACGCCTCACCTACGTGATAGCGATAACCTAATCGGTCATTGCGAGTCGCAGCGCGACGCGGTAATCCGCGGACACCGGCGGGCGTAAACAACAGGTAATCGTAAATTGCCGCAGTCGTTCCGCATCGCGGGGCTTTCCCCTCCAGAGGCGGGCAAGCTTCGCCATGACAGATGGCGTTACCCGATTGCCGCGCGGGCCGATGAGACCAGCGGCGTGTCGATCAGTTCGGTTGTCGGCACCTCTGTTTCGATTCCGAGCTGTTTCAATCGTGCCTGCGTCGTGAGGCAGGCGAGCGAAGCAGCTTCCGTATCGATCGCGTGCTTTGCGGTCGAAGCCGCGACCTCAGTAAAATTGGGCATTTGATCCGCGGGGAGTAATTGTTTCTCTGCCAGGAAGAGAGTTACCGAAGCACCGAGCGTTTCCAACCAAGCACGGGGCGATGCAGGTTTGCGATAAGTGAGAGCGGTTTCATCCGCCTGCCATTCCATAAACAGGCTGATCTGTTCATGGAGTTTACCCAGTTCTTCATCTGCCGTCGCAGGAGTCCAACGTGCGGTGAATTGCTTGCGCTCACGAAATTTCCGCACCTCCCACACGCGTAGAATCATTTCGTAATCGCCATCCTTCTGACGAATCGCACCGGTGAAGATGTAGTCCAATCCGCCCTCGGTTGTGTTGACCAATTGTTGAAGATTATCGGTGGTCCATTCCGACGGAAACAGACCATAGTGTCCCGGCTGCCCGGGCTGGGTTGTAGACACACCCACGGCGGCATTCGATTCATAGTGCGGTGAGAAATAGAAGGTCTCCGCCAGCCACAACGGAATCGCCCGACAGAGCCGACCCATTTCCTCCTCGGGTTGTCCGGATAAATTAATGAGGTCTTCAATTCCCGGCAGCGCCAATTGCGCAAATGAAACGCGGCGCAGTTTGGCTCCCTTTTCGGGTAAAATCCCCTCCACCTCTTCCAGTCCGTAAAACCAAATCGGTTTGGTGAGATTCACCATGTTGATCTGTGATGGATCTTCATTGTCTGAATCCGAATCTCCTGTCTTCGGGTTTTCATCCAGCGGACCAAGGTCGCTGTGCATCAGATCACCCAACGCATTCGAAAACCCATATAACCGATCCTCCAATTCGGGACGTTTCAGTGCATAGAGAATATCGAGGATGTGTTGCGCGGCATCGACGTGACGCAACGCGAGGTAAGCCTGCAGTAAATTGATGCCGGTAGCCGGTCCGTGTTTATCCGCATCATAGCGCGGTCCGATCAATTCTGCGATCTCACGTAAAAACCCATTCACCCCGAGATCGCCTGAAATCGTCACGAGCACATCAGGACGTTCCCCTGAAGCCTTGAGCACATCTTCGTAGATTTCTTTGGCACCGTCCAAATCCTTCGCTTCGAGCTTCTCACGCGCTTCGACCAATCGGGGCATGACCTTACCTGCGGGCATCGCGTTCTTATCTGCGGACAAGGAAGCATCTCCGTCCGCACTCGGAGCCGATGGTTCAGGCGCGGGGTCGTTCTTACCCAATAGACGATCAAATAATCCCATAGCACCCACGAAAACGCGCCGCGCATCCGCTGGCGAATCGAAACGACACTCCAATCACACCACTTACTGGCGCGGCGCGGGAAGCTTTAACCAATTAATTCCCGCTCTCGCTTCCATCGTAGCCAAAACTTTGGGCACATACATGCGCGTTTCCGCCGGCAGCGCCTCGGAGATTTCCGCGAAAGTCGTCGCGCGATTGGTATTCAACGTGCGATTCACCCGGCCCCCACCCGCGTTGTAAGCCGCCAACGCCAACGGCCAGCTTTCGAATCGATGATAGAGTTGCCGCAAATAGCGCGCGGCCGCCCGTGCGGATTTCTCGGGATGATTGCGCTCATCCGGCAAAAACGTGCGCAATCCCATTTCCTTCGCCGTCGCGGGCATAAATTGAAACAGCCCGCGCGCGCCGACCGGACTGCGCGCCTTGGGGTTGAACGACGATTCCGCTTCCGCAAGCCACACGAGATCGGGCGGCATACCCTCGTCGGCAAAGATGGCGCGCAGCTTTGGAACGAGTTTGGCCGCCCGCGACGGGACGGCCCGGGTCTGCATCCGCTCACGCCACAGCTGCAGGTGCGGAATCTCTGCGGCCAATCGTTTCTTCGGTTGAACCGACGGCGGGCGAGGGGGTGCCGGCGCGACTTGTTTGGCCGCATCGATGTAGTCGAGGCGTTCTTCCAGCCACTCCGCGTAATCTTCATAGCCCGGCATCGCGCGCAACGCGATCAGCGCAGCTCGCGCCTCGGGTTCGTAAACAATCAGATCCGCAAGCGAATCGCCCTGCAGGGTGTTTTGTAAACGCGAGGCAAATTCCATCCACTGCTGCGGCGTGGGAAACTCAAACTGCTCTTTGATTTCCGGCGGAGCAAACGCATCAAACAGCGCGCGGCCCACCTGATAGTAATCGTCGAGCGTGGGTTCCTCGGTTGCGGGCTCCGGTTCGTTCGCCCCGGCCACCGAAAACAACAGGACCGAACACACGACGCCTCTTCGCAGAATCTTCATCACCATGGGAATACCTGCAAAGTTTTGGCAGGTTCCACCGAAGCGCGAGCCCAGATCAGGGGAAACCTCGTTGACCCGTCGCTGTCCCTCTCTACTTAGAACCCTCCCATCCTTCTTCGCTCTAATCAGCTTCGCGGGACAAACAATGAACCGAGTATACATCAAGACTTACGGCTGCCAGATGAATGAGCGCGACAGCGATGCTGTTGCGGCCATGTTGCGCACCCGCGGCTACCGGATCGTCAATGATGAGGCCGAGTGCGATATCCTGCTGCTCAATACCTGCAGTGTGCGCGATGCAGCTGAACAAAAGGCCATCGGCAAGGCCGGCCATGTGGGTAAACGGAAACGGAAGAATCCCGACTTCGTGATCGGGATTCTCGGCTGCATGGCGCAGAACCGCGGGGCCGATTTGCTCGATTCACTCCCCGATGTGGATTTGATCGTGGGCACCCAGAAGTTTCACCAAGTGCCCGATTACTTGGACAACATCCGCGCCGCGCGCGAGGCCGGTTTACCCGTCGGTGAGTCGATTGTTGATATCGCCGAAGAGGCCGATTCGCAAAACACCATTCGTGATCACCTCGAAACGGAAGCCCCCCAAATCAGCGCCTTCGTTTCGATCCAGCAGGGGTGCAATATGGACTGCCACTTCTGCATCGTGCCCAAGACCCGGGGCGATGAACGTTCGCGGCCGATGGAAGACATCGTGGCCGAATGTCGGAATCTCGCCGCCAAAGGCGTGCGCGAGATAACCCTGCTCGGGCAGATCGTCACGAGCTATGGTCGACGTGATTATGTGCACACAAATGGAGTTTCTCCCTTCGTGCAGTTAATCGAAAAAGTGCATGAGATCGAAGGGATCGAGCGGATCCGTTTCACCTCGCCGCATCCGCGTGGTTTTAAACAAGACCTCGTCGAGGCATATGGGCGCCTGCCCAAACTCTGCGAATACGTGCATCTGCCCATGCAAAGTGGCAGCAATCGCATGCTCAAAGCGATGAACCGGCCCTATTCGCGTGAACGCTACCGCGAGATCGTCGACGAGCTCCGAGCCGTGCGACCCGACATGTATTTCTCAACCGATATCATCGTCGGCTACCCGGGCGAAACCGAGGAAGACTTCGAGCAAACCCGTGAGCTCTTCGAGGCCTGCAATTACGACATGGCCTACATTTTCAAATATTCGATACGCAGTGGCACCGTCGCCGCCGATCTGGGTGATCAAATTTCCGACGAAGTGAAGGAGCATCGTAATCAAGTGCTTCTCGAGATCCTGCGTAAAAACTCCGGAGACCGTAATGAATCGCTCGTTGGCACCGTCCAGGAGGTGCTGGTTGAGGGTCCCGACAAAAAAGGACAGCACTTCACCGGCCGCACCCGCGGCAATCGCGTGGCGATCTTCGATGCCGATCCGCGACTCGTCGGTCAGTTCGTGCCAATGCATGTCGATCGCGCCACCGTCAGTTCACTCTATGGCTCGCTCGTGCTGAGCGGAGTCGAAAACTGATCACCACGAAATACACCAAATACACGAAAAAGAGATTCCACTTTAGTGTGTTTCGTGTGTTTCGTGGTTATAAATATGAGCCTACTCCTCGCCACTCTCATTCCCGGTATCCTTCTGATTCTCCTTGGCGGAGGATTACTGAGTGGACGCAAGACTGTGATTGCTACGCTGAAAGCATTTCCCCGGTCCGCCACGGCAACGCTGTTTCTGTTTGGCGGTGGAGCGGCGTGGTTTCTTTTTCGTGTCTGGCATCTCTCGCCCGCTGATTTTGGTAATTATCGCACGGTGCTCTTCATCGCGTTTGGAGCCATCGCGGTGCTTTCATTCAAATATGTGCCCGACTTTCTCGCGGTTAGAGGGGCGGCGATTCTGGTGCTGCTGGGAGCTTCACCTCTGCTCAATGCGGCCTACATGGAATACGACCAGCCGCAACGCCTGCTGATGGTAAGTGTCGTTTATCTCGCGATCGCGCTGGCGATCTACTTCGGCTCGGTGCCGTATCGGATGCGCGACTTTTTTGAATGGCTGTTTCGCACCACGAGCCGCGCCAAGATTCTCGGAGCCTGCCTGCTCGGTTATGGCGCACTCCTTACGATCACTGCTTTCACTTACTGACTATCGTGTCCGATCACTCCACGCCCTTACTTCTCGTTATCGCCGGTCCCGCCGGATCTGGAAAAAGCACGCTTTGCGATCGATTGGTCGCCGCGAATAAAGGATTCTCGCGCATCATCACGACGACGACCCGGCAACCACGCCCCGGTGAAATCAACGGCGTGCATTATCATTTTCTCAACCGACCCGATTTTGAAACCAAGGTCGCGAATGGAGAGTTTCTCGAATGGGCGCAAGTCCACGGCGATCGCTGCTATGGCACTCTCGCCGCCTCGGTGCTCGATCCGCTCAGTCGGGGCGAAAGCCTGGTGGTCAACATCGACGTGCAGGGTGTCGCCAGCTTGCGGGAAGCAGCGCAGCGTTATCCCTTGCTGGAACGCAGCCTCGCCACCGTGTTTATCATGGTCGATCACGATCAATTGAAAGTGCGGATTCGTGATCGCGGTCAGGATGACGAAGCGGAAATCGCGCGACGGATGAAAACAGCCGAGGCCGAGATCAAGGAAGCCGCGAAGTTTGAATATCGAATCGACAGCGGCTCGCGCGACGAGGACTACCAAACCCTGCTCGAAATCATTGAGCAGGCTCGGAACAAACTCGCCGATCCAGAGTAACCCCCCTTACAGCCCGCGGGGCGATTGGTTCCGATACTCCGCACTATTGCGCAGCTGATCGCGCACCTGACGTTCCGTCCAATTTCGTCGATTCATCAAGCTGCGGTAGGTGGCCAACCCGGAAGGATCGGGGTCGCGATTCAGGATATCCCGATAAGCGCGGCGGATAATACGATCCACCGTCTCGCCCCGATACTCATCACTGTCCCGCAGATGGTTTCGCACCATGCGATCCGACCAGCCCTGATCGATCACCAAGCCGCGATAATAGCGCAGTCCCTTGGGGTCCGCCGGGCGATCCAGCACCTCCCGATAGGCTTTCTTGATCATGCGGTCAGGATTCTTAATCACCGGAGGACCATCGGAATGATCCGAACCATGATAACCGCTGCCACCAACTCTCAAAGATGAGACTCGATCATTCCATGGAATGTGAGTGTCCGGCATCATGCGATGATCGAGATTTCGAATATCTTCAGTCACCCGTAAAACCTGTCCCCTCATATACGGATGATCGTAGAGTAAAACTGTCGCTCCCCCGAGCACCCGCACCGAGGAAATCTGATCATTGATGATCATCCCGCGATCAAAGCGCACTCGTTTGAGATTATCCATCCGCTCCCCGAGATAGAGCGTGATAGATTCGCCCCGAAAATTGGCGTCTTCATAAATTATCACCCGAGGTCCCTGACGATCAAAGTGATCTCTTCGATCAGAGTGGCCTCGATAGTTCTCGTGTTCATTCCGATCCGAGTGATCCGCACGCAACGGTAACAACATCGCGCCGCCCAAACTCAAGAAGAGGAGAATTGTCGTTTTCATACCCATGAGACGCACGCAGGTTCACGCATATTCAAAAAACGACACGCCTCAAGAACATGCGTCAACCAATAGTTGACGTGTGAAAAGTGCCGAGGATCCGTGCGATTGCGAAAAAGAAGCGAGGATTACACCTCTTCGATGACGTAGTGGCAGCCCTTACTGACGGGATTGAGTGAGGCAGCGTGCACGACGAGGAGGGCGGTTTGCACGGCATTGCGCAATTCGATCAGATCCTTCGTCACGCGATAATGACGATAGAAACTCTGAATTTCTTCGCGCAATTCCAAGAGGATGCGGCGGGCACGGGTCAGACGTTTCGGCGAACGCACGATTCCCGCGTAGTTCCACATCGTGCTGCGCAAGAGCTGCAAATCCTGCCGCACCAAAGTCGGATCGACTTCGTTGGTCGCGCTCCGCCAAATCTGTGGTTCCGGCAGACGAAACTGCTGCGCGGCAATATCGGCGACATCCGCCAACGCGGTGAATTTTGCACTCGTCAAACACTCCAGCAGCGAGGTGCTTGCCAATCGATTCGCACCATGCAGACCGGTGCAGGCCGTTTCGCCAATCGCGTTAAGATGCTGCACATTGGTGCGTCCGTTGAGATCGGTGTGCACGCCTCCACAGGAAAAATGTGCCGCCGGCACGACGGGAATCCGGCCCTTCGTCACATCCACCCCATGTTCGGCGCAACGCGCGGCAATCGATGGAAATCTCTCTTTGATATACTCCGGCTTGAGCGCGGAGAGATCGAGGTAGACACAAGGCTCACCACTGGTCCCCAATTCCTGATGAATCGCCCGCGCCACAATATCGCGCGGAGCCAGTGATCCTCGCGGATGCTGACTGTCCATGAAACGCTCTCCGGCCGCATTGACCAGCACCGCACCTTCGCCGCGAAGGGCTTCTGTGATCAGGAAACGGGGCGCGTTTTTCTTATAAAACGCCGTGGGATGAAACTGGACGTATTCAAGATCGATCAGCCTCGCACCCACGCGATAACACATCGCGATCCCGTGGCCGACGCTGCCGGGTTGATTCGTCGAATGTTGAAAAATTTGCCCGAGTCCACCGGAAGCCAGAATCGTTTTTTTCGCGATGATCGCATGCACCTCGCCACTCGCCGAATCGAGCACGTAAGCGCCAAAACAGGTGAGGGGGGCATATCGATCCGCCGCATCATTGCTGTTATGTGAAAGCGTGAGCAGATCCACCGCGACCCATCCGGAACGCCGCGTGATTCCTTCCGTCGAATCCACGCGGTTGATCACGTTTTCCAAAATCGCATGGCCCGTCGTATCTTTTGAATGAATGATCCGCCGCGTGCTGTGTCCGCCCTCACGCGTAAATTCGAGCTCGCCCTTGTCGTCACGATCGAAGTTCACGCCCAGTTCATCGA
The DNA here is from genome assembly GCA_034669935.1 of Cephaloticoccus sp. Taxonomy (GTDB): domain Bacteria; phylum Verrucomicrobiota; class Verrucomicrobiia; order Opitutales; family Opitutaceae; genus Cephaloticoccus. Next base: position 13,856 of record JAXMOJ010000001.1, on the reverse strand, counting down.
GCAATAGTTCCTTCACCGCGAGCGGGCCTTCGCGCACGAGATGATCAACCGCGGGCGGACTCGAAGTGCCATCGCTGGCCTCGATGATATCCTTCGTCAACTGCTCCGGCTCTGCCGAATTTTCGTAAATAATCCCACCCTGCGCCCAATTGCTATTCGCGGCCAGCGGTCCCTCGAGTGAGAGCAACTCAACCTGCAATCCACTGCGGGCCGCATGCATCGCGTAAGCGGAACCGGCGAGCCCGGCTCCAATCACAAGACAATCGGTGTGGATAGTTTTCACGATTTACGACGCGCGCCCTTGAGCGGCAGCGTTAAACTCAGATCGGCGGCCACGGCAGAGTGGGTGAGGGCACCGATGCTTATCACATCGACTCCCGGTAGCGCGTAATCACGCAGCGTTTCGTAGCGCACCCCGCCGGATACTTCGACCACCGCCGCACCCGCAATCGTCGCCACAGCACTCGCGACTTTGGCCGGAGTCATGTTATCGAGCAGTATCACTTCAGCACCCGCACGCACCGCTTCTTTCACTTCCGGTAGTGTCTTCGCCTCCACTTCGATCTTCGCACCATGCGGTGCTTCCGTGCGGCACATCTTCACCGCTTTCGTCAGCGAACCGGCCGCCGCGATGTGATTATCTTTGATCAACACATGTTCACCGAGAGAAGCGCGATGATTGAAACACCCTCCGCAGCGCACCGCGTATTTTTCCAACGCACGCCAGCCCGGTGTTGTCTTGCGCGTATCGACGATGCGCGTGCCTGTGCCCATCACCGCCGCCGCATACTTGCGTGATTGGGTGGCGACGCCGGAGAGACGTTGCAGAAAATTCAGGGCGGTGCGCTCTGCGGTGAGCAACGCGACCGTCGGGCCTTCGACCCGTAACACGATTTCGCCCTGCTTCACACGATCACCGTCCTTCGCCTTGAGCTTCACCTTGAGGGAGGGATCGACCAAAGCAAAGACCCGGGCGGCAACCTCAAGACCGCAGACCACGATCGGTTCCTTCGCTTGGATGTAGGCCTTGGACGTGTGATCAGGGGCAAAGATCGCGCGACTGGTGACGTCGCCCAATCCGGCATCCTCATCGAGGGCCAGCTTGATCAAATGTTCGGTGCGGGGAGTGAGCATGGGATAAATGAATGTCACTTAATAAGTGACATTCGATTAGAGTGAAATTCAGGAAGGTGGGGTGAGTTCAAACATCCGGTCGATACACGCTGCGGCGCGTTGGCGCAGATCTTCATCGAGGGTCACGATCTGTTCGGGGCGAGGGGCCTTGAGCGCATCGCGAATCTTTTCGAGCGAGTTGAGCTTCATGTAAGGACAGAGTCGGCAGCCGCCGATGAAGTTCTTTTCGGGATCTTCGACTTCGAGACGACCGACCAAACCGCATTCGGTGAGCATCAAAAAATACGGTGCCTGTGTGGACTTCACGTATTTCATCATCTCGCCTGTGCTACCGACAAAATCGGAAGCAGCGGCCACCTCTTCGGTGCACTCGGGATGCGAGACTACTTTCAACCCGGGGAATTGCGCGCGGGCCTGATCGATTTGGCTCACTTCAAATTCTTCATGCACGACACAGGTGCCATCCGAAGAAATGATCTCTTTATCCACCCCTCGCTTCTTCAATTCGGTGCGCACGTTATCGGCCATCAAACGATCCGGCACAAACAGCACCTGCTTCTGGGGCAGATTGGCGACGATGTCGTAAACATTACCCGAGGTCACACACACATCACACTCCGCCTTCACCTGAGCAGTGCTGTTGATGTAGCACACAACGACGGCATCGGGGTGGAGCGCCTTTAATTTGCGCACTTCCTCGCCGGTAATCGAATCGGCGAGTGAGCAACCGGAACCGTTGTCCGGCACGATCACCGTTGCTTCGGGCGAAAGGATCTTCGCGGTTTCCGCCATGAAAACCACCCCGGCAAAAAGAATGATATCGGCCGACGATTCCTTGGCCATCTTGCTCAGGTAATAGGAATCCCCCTTGTAATCACCCACGCCGTAAACGATCTCCGGTTCCACGTAAGAGTGGGTAAGGATCACGGCGTTCTTCTCTTGCTTGAGACGGTTAATCTCGAGCGTGAGCGGGGCGATTTCGCGACAGGTGTCGAGATTCCAAGTGCGTCCCTTGGGATCACACTCCACATGCATCAATGCGCTCAGGAGGCGTTCGGCCTCGGCTTCAATCGCTGGGTCGGTGGCAATCATGTTAGTAAAACTTAGGGTTCGCCGACGCCGACTTCGCGTTGCGTGGTGATTTGGTTCTGATCGTCCAGCTGCACGACCGTCACGCGGTGCGATGCAATTTCCTCGGGCGTCATTGAGACATACGAAGCGATAATCACCCGATCGCCCACCTCGACGAGATTGGCCGCCGCGCCGTTGATCTGAATCTGACCGGGCTCGCCAAAAATCACGTAAGTCGTGAAACGCGCGCCATTGGTGATGTCGTAAATATCGACCTGCTCAAACTCCAACAATCCGGCCGCCCGGCAGAGGGCACGATCAATCGAGACCGAACCTTCATAGTGAAGATCGGCGGTCGTAACCGTCGCGCGGTGGAGTTTGGTGCGGAGAAATGTTCTATGCATGAGCTGAAAAATCAGAGGCAAAAGCCTGCAAACCGTGCAAGATAAGCCCAGTCTCGACTGCGGTAAAGAGACTTTGCGCTTTAAAGTGTGTCACTTGACCACCCGTGCCGATCACCACGACAGGGCTTCGTCCAAACGCTTCGGCCTTTGAGCGGGCAATCAATTCACGGATCGCACCGGCATGGCCATGCAGGATCCCGCTGCGAATCGCCGTCTCCGTATCGCGCCCGACGACCTTCGCCGGTGTGATCAATGAGACCTTCGGTAGACGTGCCGTGCGTTGATTCAACACCGCTGCACTCATCTCCAGCCCGGGCATAATCGTGCCACCAAGCAGGGTTCCCTCGCGGGAAAGGAGGGTGAGCGTGGTCGCCGTGCCACAATCCACCACAATCACATTTTTGTTCGGATAGAGCTTCTGAGCCCCCAGAACGTTCGCCAATCGATCTACGCCTAGTTGCTCCGGCTGCTCATAGGCCACGCGTAATCCGTGAACAGCCGTCGCCGTAAGAATCACTGGAACTAAACCGAAGTGCTTTTTCAGCAAGGACACCAATCGAGGTGTCTGCTTCGGCACTACTGAGCTAAGCGCGATACAATCCAATTTGCCCCGCGCGAGCTTCTGCAATTGTAGGGCGGGATCGCCTGATCCCATCTTTTTCGGGGCGTCAGAAGACGGGATCAGGAGACCCCGCCCTACATCGATCCTCGCTGATCGCATGAGTTTTGTGTCGCGAAAGACACCGGCAAAGAGAGTGGAATTGCCCCGATCGAGCACGAGGGTTTTCACGACTCATTCCTCCGGACTAAATCGTCGATCACCTCCGCCAAGGCGGGAACTCCGGTCACGAGTCGATTCTCGGTGGAAGTGGTAAACCAACGAAACACGCGCTCCGGACGACCCTGCATCTCGGCAAGATCATTGTGCACGACCGCATCGACCCCGGCCTGGGCAAACTGTTCACCCACCGCTTTATCACGCACCTCATCATCGGCCTCGACCGTGAGCTTGAAACCGATGATCTTGATCGCGCGTGGAGAAAACCCTCTCAATTGCGGGAGAATCTTCGGATTGCGCACCAGTTTCAAAGTGAGGGTCTCGTCATCAGAGCTCAGCTTCCCGGCGGCTACCGCCGCTGGACGATAATCGGCCACTGCCGCGGCCATGATCACGGCGTCATAATCGCCGATCGCCAGTCGTTTTTGCAGAGTGGCACTCAGGCCCTCGGCCGAAAAGAACGCTTCTGTTTCCACATTCTCGTCCGGCAAGATCGCGCCGATACCGTGGAGCAAAGTGACCTCATGCCCGAGCTCAACCAGCGCCGATGCCAGGGCCGCCCCAGTTTTGCCGGTGCTTCCGTTGGAAAGGTAACGCACCGGATCGATGGGCTCGCGCGTGCCACCCGAGGTGATGAGCAGTTTCATTGCTTCGCCAACGCCGCGAAAACCTGCGTCGTGATTTCATCGGGTTCGAGTAAACGACCACCTCCCTCTTCACCACAGGCGTGAGGTCCTTCCACCGGGTCGAGAACGTTGACTCCCCAATCGCGTAACTTCGCGAGTGAAGCCGTGGTTGCAGGATGTTCCCACATACGGTGGTTCATTGCCGGGGCAATCCACCACGGTTTCTGATCGAGTTCCCAAGCAAGAAAAAGTGCACCCACCGGATCATCGGATAAACCGGACGCCAATCGATTCACCGTGTTGGCGGTGGCGGGGCAGACCAAAGCGAGATCAGCAGCTCGCGCGAGCTCGATGTGATCCAAGGCGCGCCCCTCCTCCCACAAATCGGTGAAAACCGGACGCCCGCTTAAACCCTCGAGTGTGGCCCGGCCGACGAATCGCAAGGCCGAGGGAGTGGCCACGGTTTGCACCGTAACTCCCTTTTGTGTGAGCTGCGAAATCACCGCGCAGGCTTTGTAGCAAGCGATGGAACCGGTGAGGAGAAAGAGGACGTTACCTTGAGACATTGTCGATGAGGCGGGTGGGACCGAGACGCACCGCACCGTAGCGGCGTTCTGGTTTATCTTCGATGTAATCAACCACGAAACCGAGCGCACGCAACTGCTGTTCTGCCATCGCCGCATCGGGAGCGGATTTCATAATCGCATAAAATTGCGGGGCGAGGGCGCGTTCCTCGGACGATAGCCGGACATTGCGCGAACTCATCGCAAGGCCGTCCGACTCGCGAACCGTTGGGCAAGGCACGATTTCCGTCTCAAGAAAAAACGCCGCGACCATGCCGCGAATCAATTGGAGTTGTTGATAATCTTTTTCACCAAAATAGGCCCGATCCGCTCCAATGATTTGCAGCAACTTCATCACCACCGTGAGCACACCGGTAAAATGTCCGGGACGATGCGCTCCGCAGAGTTCACGGCTCAGCCCGTCTTCCTGAACTGTGTAACCGGTGCCGTTCGGATACATCTCCGACGTGGAAGGCATGAATAACACATCCACACCCGCCGTTTCCATTTTCTGACGATCCGCTTCGTCGGTGCGCGGGTAGTTGGCGAAATCCGCCGACTCATCAAACTGCGTGGGATTCACAAACAAAGTCGCCACGACTACATCGCCATTGCGTTGCGCCGACTCGAGTAATGACACATGCCCCGCGTGCAGAGCGCCCATCGTGGGCACCACGCCAATGCTTTTTCCGGCGGCACGATATTCGGCGTGAAGTTGCCGCCACTCAGCTACGGTGTGCACGGTTTTCATCGCGTTAGAAAGACTCCTTGAGGTTCGGGTAATCACCTGAATGGACTGCCTGCGCATATGCATTCAAACCGTTGATCGGATCGTCTCCAGCCCGGGAAAAATGGCGCACGAAACGCGCTTTGAAATCCGGATTCAGGCCAAGTAAATCGTGCCAGACGAGCACCTGTCCGTCACAGCCCGGTCCCGCCCCTATCCCAATCGTGGGCACTTTCGTGGCGGTGCTAACTTCGGTTGCGAGTTGTGCCGGGATGCATTCCAGCACAAGGGCAAACACCCCACAGCGTTCGAGCGTAGCGACGTCTTCGCGTAAAGCCTGAGCGTCAGCCGGGGTTTTCGCCTGCACGCGGTAATCATCCGGCGATTGCACGCTTTGCGGCATTAAACCCAGATGCCCCATCACCGGAATGCCGGATTTCACGAGATGATGGATCACTGCTTCGTGACCGCGCACACCTTCGATTTTCACCGCATCGGCTCCGGCCTCGATCAACGATTGAGCACAGGTCAGCGCAAACTCGGTGCCCTGCTGCGCCGTTTGAAAAGGCATATCCGCCACGATAAACTTACCGGGGCGACCCTCCGCGACCTCTTGGGTGTGCTGCGCGATTAGTTCGGGAGTCGCGTCGCGGGTGGTATCTTTGCCATGCACGACCATCATCACGCTGTCGCCGACCAACACACAATCGATGGCCGTTTCCGCGATCGATCGAGCGGAGGGCCCATCATACGCCGTTACCATTGCAATCTTGCGACCGCTGGTTTTGGCGTCTGAGAAATCACGGACAGTTTTCACGAATCTCTCCAACGAATGCCAAAGACCACAAACCGCAAGGGCGGCCTGCGTCATCCATTTGCGAAACGTCGATTAGCGTTTACCCAAATAACGCTCCACCTGGAGGCTCCAAACATCGCTTCGGGTCTGCTCAAGCATCGCGATGTTAATCTCTTTTCGCAACGTGCTCTGGAGGGGAAGCGTGATCGCATAGTCCCAACGCTCAAATGCCCCCGGCAGCAATTGCAACTTTGGTTGGCTCCGCAATTTGTATTGGAGGATCGGCTCATCGTAAACTGCAGCGGCGGCCTTTCCGTCAGCCACAGCACTCAAAGCATCGTCCACATCGGACACCAACACCGTGCGCACTCCCTGTTTCTCCAGATAACTATGAGCCGCCGAATGCGCAACCGTGGCGACCGTGAATCGTGGAAGATCCGATGGACCACGCAGATCCGAATCCATTCTGCTTACCGTCAATGACGAGGCGATCTGCGCGGTAAATCCGGAAATGATAATCACACTCGCGAACATCCAAACCAAGGCGACGAGACGACCACCTAAAGTCTGGGGCGCCTTATCACCATAACCCACCGTGGTCATCGTAACGGCCGACCACCAAAAGGCGGCCCCCAGACCTTGAGCGGGTGGGCCGCCAAATTGCCCGGCATTGGCTTTCCGCTCAAACAACCAGACCCCAAATGCTGCCAGCAACAAAACCATCGAAAGTGCCGCGACAACCTTGAGGAAATCCGCGGAAAAAAACGCGCTGATTATTGCCCACCAACTACCACTCTCCTTAATCGGCACCACGATGCCGAAGCCCGAGGTAAAGTAAGGCTGGCTAAAATCTACCAGGCGGGCGCGGTCCGCCGTAACCGTAATTGCAGCGATTGAAGCATCGATCGAACCATCGGCGACGGCATCGATCAGCGTTTCCGGCTCGCCCATCTCGCGCCACTCGAATTCAAGATTCAGCTGCTTCGCGACGTCTTTCCATAAATCCACGCTCAAGCCGGTCCACTCGCCATCAGCCGTCTTCATCGAAAAAGGAGGAGCTTCCCGGGTGCCGATTACCAGAGGGCGCGTCTCGTCAGCTATGGCTCCTGTCAGTGGCGATACCGCCAGCATTATACCCCAGAACCAAATACTCAGTTTAGCTTTCATCCTCCATAAATAATCTATCATTGGCCCATTGCACAACCCTGCGGAATCCACGCTTTCCCCAACCGGTCTTCGCGGTTTAACTCCGCTCTAATAGTTACCCAACATCGCGTTCAAATTCTAATGATAAATCCCCTCAAAATATCCGCCCGTTTCTGGCTCACCGCCATTTTAGCCATATCTCTCGGCTTCCTCACCGGTTGTGGCCCACGCGAAACCCAAATTCAAAAAGCCAATCGCGAGGGCATCATGATTGTCGGCAATGGAGCGGAGCCCTCCGATCTCGATCCGCAGACAATCACGGGTATCCCCGAGCGCAATATCACCGCAACGATGTTTGAAGGACTCACCCGCAGTGATCCGGAAACGCTCGAAGCACGCCCCGGAGTCGCCAAAAGCTGGGACGTTTCCGAGGATGGTTTGACCTATACCTTTCATCTGCGCAAAGGCGTTACCTGGTCGGATGGAGAACCTCTGGATGCGCATGATTTCTACGCTTCATTTCGTCGGATGCTCGCACCTCAGCTTGGCTCGGATAATTCCGATCAACTCTACGATGTCGTCAACGCAGAGGAATTTCACAAAGGACAGATCGACGATTTCTCCAAAGTCGGTTTTCGCGTGATCGACGATCTGACCTTGGAAATAAAATTAGACCACCCGGCTTCTTACCTTTTGAAAACCATGGCTTCGCGCACCTGGGTCCCCGTGCCGCTGCATGTGTTGGAAAAGCACGGTGATCCGCTCGTGCCCGGTTCGCCCTGGACCCGGCCCGGCAATATCGTGGGCAACGGTCCTTTCATCCTGAAAGAGTGGAAGCCCAACAGCTACATCGAGGTCGAACGCAACCCACGCTACTGGAATCGCGAAACCGTGAAGCTGAATGGGATCCGTTTCATCCCGATGGAAAACCAACCCGCCGAAGAAGCGGCCTTTCGTTCCGGACAACTCCACAAAACCGAACGCGTGCCCCTCACGAAAATCGCCGTCTACCAACGCGACGCACCCGAGAAGCTGCACATCCATCCCTATTCCGGTGTCTATTATTACAACTTCAACGTCGACGAACCTCCATTTGATAACGTGTTGGTGCGGCGCGCGCTCGCCATGGCGGTGGATCGTGAAAGCCTCGTGAAAAACGTCACCCTCGCGGGAGAAATCCCCGCCTATCATTTCACTCCCGAGGGGATCGGCGGCTACGTAAGTCGCGCCCGCACCAAACTCAATTTCGACGAAGCGCGACGTCTGCTTGCCGAGGCCGGCTATCCCGAAGGGAAGGGCCTGCCGCCGATCACGCTACTCTACAACACCGCGGAAAACCACCGCGTGATTGCCGAAGCGATCCAGCAAACCTGGAAGCACGAGCTCGGCGTCGACATGAAATTGGAAAATCAGGAATGGAAGGTCTATCTCGACAACATGCAGCACGGGTTTTTCCAAATCTGCCGCGCGGGTTTGATCATGGATCCCTACGATCCCTCCCAATTCCTCCGCGTGTTTACCTCCGACAACGGTTTCAATCGCACCGGCTGGTCCGACCCCGAATACGACCGGCTCTACGACGAAGTCATGAACACCGCCGATGATGCCAAACGCATGGAGCTCATGCAGCAGATGGAGCAAATCCTCACCGATGCCATGCCGATTCTCCCCGTCTATTATTACACCAACCAATACCTGATGGACCCCAGCGTGAAAGGCTGGGCCGACAACCTCCTCTCCCTCGGACCGTTTGAACGCGTGTGGTTGGAGTGAGGGGAGGCTCGAAATCAGCAATCATTCTAATTTTGTGAAAATTAGAATGAAATTAGAGTTAAGGACTCGCGGCCCAAAAAAAGCGCGGTCGTGATGACCGCGCTGGAGAGGGTTGGAGCTGTGGCTCGCTTACATATCGAGCTGAGGACGATCCGCCTCGGGCCAGTCGATGTGGTAGAACTTGCCTCGCTTTTGATCGACGCGCTCGTAAGTGTGGGCACCGAAATAGTCACGTTGGGCTTGAAGCAGGTTAGCGGGCAGGCGAGCTGAGCGGTAGCTGTCGTAGTAGGCCAGCGACGAGCTGAAGGTCGGAGCGGGCACGCCGTATTCGGCGGCGAGGGCCACGACCTTACGCCAGTTGGCCTGCGCCTTTTGCACGGTCTTGTTGAAATAAGGATCGAGCAAGAGATTCGCGAGCTTGGGATTGCGGGCGTAGGCTTCAGTAATCTTTTGCAAGAAAGCGGCACGGATGATGCAACCGCCGCGCCAGATCTGGGCGATTTGACCGAAGTTGAGCTTCCAATCGTATTCGTTTTGCGCCTCACGCATGAGCTGGAAGCCTTGAGCGTAGGAACAGATCTTCGAGCAGTAGAGCGCATCGTGGATCGCTTCGATCAGTTCCTTTTTCTTGTCCGCAGAAACCTTCTTCACCTTCGGGCCCTTGAGGAGCTTCGAAGCAGCGACACGCTCTTCCTTGATGGCAGAGATGCAACGGGCGAACACGGATTCGGCAATCGTTGGAGCGGGCACGCCCATATCAAGCGCGTTGGTCGAAGTCCATTTACCGGTGCCTTTTTGGCCGGCGGTATCGAGCACGACGTCGACGAAAGCCTTCCGCTTGTTGGTCGGATCCTTCTGCTTGAGAATGTCGGCGGTGATTTCGATCAGGAAGCTGTCGAGTGCTCCAGCGTTCCATTCGGTGAAAATATCACCCATTTCCTTGGGCTTGATCCCGAGGATACCCTGCATGAGCGCGTAGGCCTCACAGATCATCTGCATGTCGCCATACTCGATGCCGTTGTGAACCATCTTCACGTAGTGACCGGCACCATTGGCACCGATATGAGTCGTGCAAGGCACGCCGCCCTTAACCGGTTTTCCGGCCGCAGCACCTTCGAGAGGTCGACCGGTCTTGCGATCCACCTTCGCCGCAATCGCATTCCAAATAGGTTTGAGTTCTTTCCAAGCGCTTTTGTCACCGCCGGGCATGAGAGAAGGGCCGAAACGCGCGCCCTCTTCACCACCGGAAACACCGGAGCCGATGAAACGAAGCCCCTTCGCCTTTAAGTCTTTTTCGCGACGAATCGTATCGGTCCAGAGCGCGTTGCCACCATCGATAATGATGTCGTCCTGATCGAGCAGAGGCACGAGACCATCAATCACGGCGTCGGTGGCGCGCCCAGCTTGCACAAGGATGATCATCTTGCGGGGCTTGGCCAAAGATTTGACGAAGGCCTTTACCGTTTTTGTGCCGACCAAGCCACCGGGAGTGGACGGGTTTTCGGCGACGAACTTGTCGGTCTTTTCGGTCGTGCGGTTAAAAACCGAGATTTGGAAACCGTGGTCGGCGATGTTGAGGGCGAGATTTTGGCCCATCACGGCAAGCCCGATGAGTCCGATGTCTGAGAGTTCTTTAGCCATAGCTACCAAGAGTGGTAGCGGAAGTGGGGCCAAAAACCACCCGTTTTTTCAATCGCCGACAAAAACAAGACGCGACCAAACCTGAATATACCGCGCGAAACCGCCGCTTACCAATTCGTCGTCGTGCCCTTCGACGGGAAAAACGGCGCGATGAAATTGATCGCCGGGGTGAGGACCTTCGGCTCGTTGCGCTCGTAGACCCAATTGAAGCCCAACACCGTCACGATCAGAAATATCGAGATGGTGAGCACGACCTTATTCATCTGAGAAATACTCCGCATCAAGACGATGCTGAGGGCGAAAATCGCCACAATGGAGAACATCTTAAGCCAGAACTCCACCGGGACCCGTTCCAATTTCTCCATCGTTGTGAGTGCAAACAGGAGCATGATCACAAAATAGCGTAAAATGCTCCCAATACGAGCGGAATAGAGTCCCGGAAAATTTTCATACTTTTTTTGAAATCTCAGCTCCGGCCCCGCGAGTCGCACAATTGATCCATTCACTGGCGCCATCGGCGTAATGTTCCTTCTTCCAGATCGGCACGCGCGCCTTCACCTCATCGATCACATAGCGGCAGCCGTCGAAGGCTCCACCACGATGTGCCGCCGTCACAGCCACCCACACCGCGAGATCACCGATTTGCAACGCACCCGTGCGATGCACACAGACAATCGTCTGCAATGCGAAACGCTCGCGCGCTTCAGCCAGAATGCGGTTTCCCTCGGTTTCCGCGAGTTCCGGATAGGCTTCGTAATCGAGCGCCTGCACCGGTTTGCCCTCGTTGTGATTGCGCACCCAACCCTCAAAAGTCACGCAGGCTCCGGCCTGGGCGTCTTCCAAGGTCGTTTTGAGTGACTCGATCTCGATCGGTTCGGAAACGATTTTAAACATGGTTCAACCTCCTGCGACCGGCGGAATAAACACCACGGTGTCGCCCGTTTTCAATTTCGCATCCGCCGCCACAAATTCGCCATTCACCGCCGCGCGCACGCGATCGGCCGGTAGCGTAAACGCATACTGCGCGCCCAGCTCTTCGTAAAGTTCGGTCGGTGTCGCCGCCGTCGTTTCGAGCGTTTCATCGCTGAGACCACGTTGTTCGCGGAGCAGCGCAAAATATTGAATCTGCAGTTTCATGACGTCGCGCGGTAATCGCTTTTGCCACCCGTCTTTTCGACCAAGCGCGTTTCCTTGATCACGATGTTTTTTGTCACCGCCTTGCCCATATCGTAGAGTGTCAGGGCCGCCACGCTCGCGCCGGTGAGGGCTTCCATTTCCACGCCGGTCTTTGCATGGGTCTGCGCCCGACAATGAATCGTAACCTCGCGTCCATCGGCCGTCGTTTCGATTTCGATCTGACAATCATCGAGCGGTAGAGGATGACACAGCGGGATGAGACTACTCGTCTGTTTCGCCCCCATCACCCCGGCCAGAATCGCCGTCTGAAAGATCGGCCCCTTCTTCGTCGCGATATCTCCTTCGTGCAAAAGCACCGCCAATTCTTCCGGCAACGCCACGACCGCCACCGCATGCGCCGTGCGCTTGGTCACGGCCTTCTCGCCCACGTTTACCATCGCGGGCTGTCCTTGGGAATTGAGATGAGAGAGCTTAGTCATAATCCGTGAAGGCTGCACTCAAACCCACGACCAATATTTGGCAACTGTTCCGGCGGGAAACTCGCTTTGATCGGCGGGTAGTTCGACGAAACCATCCGTGCCGACGAGTCCGGCAAAATCACCCGAAGTATTCGTCGGCAAAGGTCGCGCGACCTGAGTGCCATCGCCCTGATCGATCAATTCCACCGGCATGAGTCGCGCGAGCGGTGGTTTAAATGAAACCGCCGTTTCCAGACTAATCGTGCGACGCGAGCTAATCGGCAATCCCGATGCTTTCGTCAGGGCCGGTAGCGTGTAACGATGCAAACACGTGTAGGCCGAAACCGGATTACCGGGCAGGGCAAACACCGCGACTTGTCGCGGCCCGATCCCAAACCAAAACGGTTTGCCCGGACGTTGCGCCACCCCGTGAAATACCTTCTTCACCTCCAAGCTTTCGAGCACCTCAGGGAGATAATCAAACTTACCTTTCGAAACCCCACCCGTCAGCAGCACCACATCAAACTCTGCGAGAATATGCCACAGCTGGTGTTCGATCTCGTGCTTCAAATCGTGCAACAGAAAGCGGCTCACTTCCGGATAACCCGCCGCAACCAAAGCCGCTCGAAGCGCATAGTCATTACTCCGCCTCACCTGATGCGGCGCGACGATTGCATCCACCTCGACCAACTCGTCTCCCGTGCTCACCACCGCGATTTTCGGCTGCTTGGTCACTTGCAAAGTCGCGCTTCCGCAGCTCGCGGCGACCGCGATTTCCCGGCCGGTTAATCTCGTGCCCGCTTCCACGACCAGAGCGCCCACTGCATAATCGGAACCCCGCGAATGCACACTAGCTCCCGCTTGGAGAACCGTCTCATCCGTAATGCACATGCTGTCTCCTTTGCGAGTCGTTTCCTCGTAGGGCACCACGCAATCCGCCCCGACCGGCAAAACCGCCCCAGTCATGATCTCCACACACACATTCGGCTCTTTGCTCAATTCGGCAGCGCGCATCCCCGCCGCCTGGACACCCTGAATCTTAAACGTGCGTTGATCCTTGGTCAGATCCGCGGCGCGCAAGGCATAGCCATCCATCGTCACGCGATCGAAGGGTGGCAGATCACGATCGGTATGAATCGCGGCCCGCAAAACCTGCCTATGCGCTTCGAGCAAAGGACAAGCCTCACTCGGCCATTGCGGCATGCGATTCAGGATTTCTGTTTCAGCTTCGGTTGGGGTCAGCATGGGGAAGGCCAAAACTACCGAGCCCAATCACGGGGTCAGTGAAAAAATGGGGTGACCTACAGCGGAACAAAAATTGTTACGCCGCCGATTAGTCCGGGGTAGGGCGAACCGTCCCGGTGAGCTGCAATTCCGACTTAGCCTTCAAGAATTCGTCCCAAGGCATCTAAACGCAAAGGACGCGAAGGACGCGGAGCCCGTCATGTTACCACTCCGCGCTCTTCGCGATCTCCGCGTTAAACCATAATATTTCTTACGGTAGGAGCGGCTTTACGCCGCGATGGTTTCCCGAATCGCGGCATAAAGCCGCTCCTTGTAAGCTGGAAGTGTGTTATAAGGTGTATGTTCAGTCCAGTAAGC